>CAVRBR010000001.1:0-17500 GCA_963719335.1 Terriglobia bacterium
AATGCATCTTGTCCGCTTTATCCGTGAACACCACAAAGGTCGGAGGCCGTATCGAGGCTTGGGTGATGTAGTAGATCTTGATATCGCTCTCGAACTTCAACGTTTCAACGAACCGGTTCAGTTCGCCCGTCGTCACCCGCTTCGAAGCCGAGTCGAAACAGCGCCGAATGGTGGACATGATGCGCCGGATTCCTTCTCCGTTTTTCGCTGAGGCAAAAAGAACCGGCGCGTAGTCAAGGAACTTCAATTGGTCCCGCACCGTTTCGGTGAAGGCGCGCTTGCTCTTGCCCTCGGCGGCATCCCATTTATTCACGACAATAATGACCGCGCGTCCTTCTTCATGCGCGTAGCCCGCGATGGTCGCGTCGGAGCCGACCACGCCCTCCGTCGCATCGACAATCAGCAGAACGACGTTCGCCATGCGGATGTTCCGACGAGCCATGACAACGCTCATCTTTTCCGTCATCTCGGTTGTTCTGCCTTTGCGGCGAATTCCGGCGGTGTCGACAAACCGGAACGTCGTGTTTCCCTCTTGTATGGTTTCGTCGACGGCGTCACGCGTCGTGCCTGGAACCGGTGAAACAATCGCGCGCTCCGCTCCGACCAAGGTATTGAGCATCGTCGATTTTCCGACATTCGGCCGCCCGATGATCGCTACTTTGATTCGTCTCAGCTTGCTTTCGGCCTCCTCCTCGCCTTCGGGCTCGCTCACATCTTTCGGGAACGGAGTGGTTACGTGCTCGAGCAGTTCGTCGAGGCCGAGCTTGTGTTCCGCTGAAACCGCGAAAGGGTCGCCGAGTCCGAGTGAATAGAATTCCGGAACCAGGTTCTCGCGCACCTTCGCGTCAATTTTATTGACCACGAGTGTCAATGGCTTATTCAACGGGCGCAGCAGTTTTGCTAAATCGCGATCGGCGGAGGTGATCTCCGTCCGCCCGTCGATGACGAACAGAATGTGCGAGGCGATGTCGAGCGCCACTGCGCCTGCTTTAAGATCTGGATCGGGATCAGCTGGTCGTCGTGCGGAATGATGCCGCCCGTATCGATCAGGCCGAAGCGCTTGCCGCGGTACTCGGCCTCGCCGTAAATCCGATCGCGCGTAATTCCCGGCTCGTCGCCGACAATCGACCGGCGATTACCGAGGATCGCGTTGAAGAGGGTCGATTTGCCGACGTTCGGCCGGCCTACGATGACAACGGTCGGGTAGCGGTTCGTCGGCGGCCATTCCGCTAACAAGGTTCGCATATGGTCACAAGTTGGCTTCCGGCGGCCAGCGCGCGGCTGCATGCGACCATGAAAGTTGCCGATTCCCGAGAACAATGGAAGTATCGAACACGCGCAACATCGCCATCATTGCGCACGTCGATCATGGAAAAACGACGCTCGTCGACGCCATGCTGCGCCAGAGCGGCATTTTCCGCGCAAATGAAGAAGTCGCCGAGCGCGTCATGGATTCGAATGAACTGGAGCGCGAGCGCGGCATCACGATCCTGGCAAAAACGACAGGCGTTCGTTATCACGGGACGAAGATCAACATCGTCGACACGCCCGGGCACAGCGATTTCGGCGGAGAAGTAGAGCGCGCGCTGAAAATCGTGGACGGCGTCATGCTGCTGGTGGATGCCAGCGAAGGCCCGCTTCCGCAGACCCGTTACGTGCTGATGAAAGCTCTGGAGGCAAAGCTGCCGCCCGTGCTGGTCATCAACAAAATCGACCGTGCGGATGCGCGCGTTCAAGAAGTCTTGAATGAGGTATACGACCTCTTTATCGATCTCGATGCCACGGAAGATCAGCTCGATTTCCCGGTTGTTTACACCAATGCGAAGGCCGGCATCGCGAAGACTCGAATTGAGCGATTCGAGCCAGAATCTTCAGCCGCTTTTCGAGACGATTCTGAAGCACATTCCGCCGCCGCAGGGCGATCCCGCCGACACGCTTCAACTCCTGGTCGCAAACCTCGATTACAGCGACTACCTCGGGCGCCTGGCCATCGGACGCGTTTTCAACGGCACGCTCCGGCACGGCGACGAAGTGGCCATCGTGAAGCTGGATGGCGCATTGCAAAAGACACGCATCACGAAGCTCTACTCCTTCGAGGGATTGAAGCGCGTGGACGAGACCGTCGGAAAGCCCGGCGACGTGCTTGCAATCGCGGGGGTCGAAGGAATAACGATCGGTGAAACCATCACCAGCGCGGAAACTCCCAAGGCGCTGCCGAACATTCCGATTGACGAGCCGACCATTGCGATGACGTTCACCATCAACAACTCGCCCTTCGCCGGGCGTGAAGGTGTATTCGTCACCTCGCGAAATCTCCGCGATCGCCTCGACAAGGAATTGCTGACAAACGTCTCGATCCGTGTCGAAGAAGCAGGCGGGCCCGATGCATTCAAGGTGATGGGCCGCGGCGAGCTGCAGCTCGCCATTCTCATCGAGATGATGCGGCGCGAAGGTTACGAACTGCAGGTTGGAAATCCCGAAATCCTGACTCGAAAGATCGACGGCGTTCTGCATGAGCCGGTCGAACTGCTGGTCATCGACTGCCCGGAAGAGTTCATCGGCGTCGTAATCGAAAAGTTGGGCATTCGCCGAGGCAAGATGAACAAGATGGTCAACCACGGCTCCGGCCGTGTACGCCTGGAATTTCATGTTCCGTCGCGCGGATTGATCGGCCTGCGCAGCGAGATGCTCACCGATACCAAAGGAATGGCGATCATGAACGCGCTATTTCACGGATACATCGAATGGCAGGGCGAGATCGAGATGAGGCCCACCGGATCCCTGGTCGCGGACCGTCCGGGCGTGGCGACCAGCTATGCCATCTACAATTTGCAGGAACGCGGCGTCATCTTCCTATCGCCGACCACGGAAGTGTATCAGGGCATGATTGTCGGCGAGAATTCGCGTGACAGCGATCTGGACGTGAACATCGTGAAAGAGAAGAAGCTGACCAACATGCGTGCGTCCACCTCTGACGACGCCATCCGGTTGGTGCCTCCCCGTGTTCTGAGCCTGGAACAGGCAATCGAATTCATTCGCGCGGACGAACTGGTGGAAGTGACGCCCAAATCCATTCGTCTGCGCAAAAAGATCTTGAAAGCGAACCAGCGTTAGCCCACATCCGGCAGTAAAAATCGCCACGATTCGCCGAAGGATGCGAGGACGGCTTCGGCCGCTAGATAGCCGCTGCGCACGGCGCCTTCCATGGTCGCGGGCCAGCCGGAGCGAGTCCAGTCACCGGCAAGAAACAGGTTCGAAACCGCGGTACGGCCGACCGGACGCTTGTCTTCGAGGCCGGGTGCGGCTGAAAATGTCGCTCGCACTTCCTTCACTACGTGGGCGCGCTCCAGCTTCGCCTCCGAAACGCGCGGAAAAAATTCTTTCAGTTCTTTGAGTGCGAGGTCGATCACCTCGGCTCGCGGCATGGCGGTCAGACCTCGCGAGGCACTGACCACGAGCTGGATGTGACGCCCTTCTTTCTTGTTGAACATCCATTGGATGGTTCGGTCGAGGAGCGTGGCATGCGGCAGATCGGTGACGGGCCGGTCAAACCATAAATGAATGCCGGTGATCGGCGAGTGGGTGAAAGCAGATACGTCGACCGGCAACGCAGGCGCAAGCACGCCAAGCCGCTCAAAGGGAACAGCCAATATATACGCCTCGGCCGTAATGCATTCACCGTTCACGAAAACGCCGATCACGCGCCCCTCTTCGATGCGGACCTGCTGCACGGGAGCGCGATGCACAATTTTTACATCAGGGTAGCTCGACCACGCGTTCTCCGAATACAACTCGCTCAGCGGCACCGCCGGTACGCCCATTTCATAGGAGTCGGGGCGGGAAAGAAAGCCCAGGGACAAAACCTGCAAGCCGTGAACGGCGGACATGCGATCGAGATCTTCGTTGACGGCGCTGACCAGCACTTGCGCCCAAAAGCGCTCGATCGCACGCGGCGTTTGTTTCTTTTCGCGCAGCCATTCGAGCATGCTGATGCTATCCAGGTCGGCCCGCTTGCCGTACTCGTATTTGACGGAGAGCAGTCCGTTCGCGACGCTGAACTTATCCGGCAGCGACAAGAAGTGCAGACGCGCGAAAGACCCGGCGAAGTGCAGCGGTTTCGGCAGCACTCCCCGCTTCATCACGGAAACGCGGCCGCCCGGCTCAATCCAATAAAACTCGCGATAAAACCGGATGCGATCGCGCACCCCAAGCCGCTCATAGAAATCGATCAGGTTCCGGCAGCAACGGAGCAGCACGTGTTGGCAGTTGTCGATGGTGGCGCTATTTTCATCGGCTGTGTTGAGCGGGTAGGAAGCCGCTCGTCCGCCTAGAAATGGACGCGCTTCGAATAGGATGACCCGCTGCTCGGCAGAACCGAGCGCAACCGCGGCGGCGAGACCCGCCAGTCCACCTCCGACAATCGCGATGCTTTTTTCTGAGCTCAAGTCCTAGTAAGCTGTCCCGGTCAAATAGTGAGCCGTCGCCGCTCCCTCGCGGTCGCGGTTCTGTCCGCGGCAACCGGTGTACGGGCATATGTCTCAATGACGTTTTCCATCAGACGAAGTCCACAATCGCGCTCCAGCGTGAGGATGGATTCCGGATGAAACTGCACAGCCTCAATCGGCAGATTCCGATGACGCACGGCCATGATGACGCCGTCCTCGGATTCAGCCGTTATCTCCAGGCATTCCGGAAAGCTCTCACGATTCGCATAGAGCGAGTGATAACGTCCGACGCGAAAGGGCGATGGGAGGCCGTGAAAAATGCCGCGCCCATGATGCGAGACCAGCGAACGCTTGCCGTGCATCGGATAATCCAGGACGTCCAGCTCTCCTCCGAACGCCTCCACAATCCCTTGCAGCCCGAGACAAACTCCAAAAATGGGAACGCCGCGTTTCGCAAGTTCGCGCACGAGAGTGGGCACCCCGAAATCCGAGGGGCGAGCGGGACCAGGAGATATCAGCACGACGTCCGGCTTTACGCTATCGATCATCTCGAGCGCTACGTTGGAGCGGTAAGTGGAAACAGCCGCTCCGGTTTGTCGAGCATAGTTCGCGAGTGTGTGGATGAAGCAATCGTCGTTATCGACGAGCAAGAGATGCACGCCTTCACCGACGCGCCGGGTCTGGTGAGCTTCGGGGCCGGTGGCAATGGCGGGGTAGAGCGCACGGAAAAACGTAGTCGCCTTCAGGCGGCATTCCTGATCTTCGGATCGAGCGTCGGAATCGTACAACAAGGTGGCGCCCGCCGCATAGCGCGCGAAACCATCTTTCAGATGAACGGTGCGAATGGTTATCCCGGTGTTAATGTCGCCGTTCAAACTCAGCATGCCGATCGCGCCGCCGTACCAGCCACGCGCATCTTTTTCGAGATCTTCAATTGCCTGAGCGGCCGCTTTCTTCGGCGCGCCGATGATGGTGACCGCCCACATGTGCGTAAGAAAAGCATCGAGCGAATCGAATCGGTCCGCGAGAGTCCCCTTCAGATGGTCGACCGTATGGAAGAGACCGGCGTAGGATTCGATGAGGCGGCGGCCAATCACTCGCACCGATCCGGGAACACAGACCCGCGATTTGTCGTTGCGATCCACGTCGCTGCACATTGTCAACTCCGACTCTTCTTTGGCGGAATTCAGCAGATCCCGAATACTCTCCGCATCGCGCAGCGGGTCTCCCGAGCGCCGCGCCGTACCCGCGATGGGACACGTTTCCACTCGGTCTCCTTCGACGCGCACGAACATTTCAGGCGATGTGCCGACAAGCTGTTCATCGCCCATTTGCAGGAGGAACTCGTACGGGCTCGGGCTCGCGATCTGCATTCGCCGAAATAATTCGGACGGACTGCCGTCGAAGGGGGCGGCGAAGGTTTGACGCAAGACCACTTCATAAAAATTGCCCTGGCGCATTCCTTCACGAACTGTCTCGACTTTCGCCATGTACTCTTCGGGGGCGTGGTCGGACACAATCTCGGCGCGCTGCCGGCTGTTCGTGACTCGCTGAATTTCAGGCGAGGTGCGCGGCAGCCCCGCGGTATCGGCGCCTTCGCCCGCGAAATCGTATTGAAACCGCTCGATCACTTCTTTCTTGCGATCCATGAAGTAGATGTCGTCACAGAGAAACAGGTGAACGTGTTTCTGGTTGCCGCGGTTGAGGCGCAGACGAATCGGATCGAACTGCAGCAGCAGATCGTAGCCCAACGCGCCGACCAGCGCGAGCCGCGAATCTTCAGGATGCCGGAATTCCTGTACCAACGTGCGCAGAACGGAAAATGGCGAAGGCTGCTTGCTGCGTTCTTCTTCCGCGAATCGTCCGGCGAGCGGTTTCAGCTCCACCGCGATTGAATTTGGAGTTGTGGAGCGGCTTTGCAGATCGGGATGACCGTCCAGCAAAGGCGCAAACAGCTTCAGCAGAACTTCCCCGCGCCCGTTCAGCGCCTGAAACTCAAGCGTTCGCCCGCGTCCCACGATTTCCAAAGGCGGCGCGACGCTCGCGACATCCCAGCGCGAGTAGCGCTCCGGATATTCGTAACCGGAGGAAAGATACACGCCTCGTTTGGTGTCGAGCTGCGTCAGAAGCTGCCCTAAACCGCGCCGGTAGGGGACCTTCGAGCCGGATCGAGTGACAGTAATCCCGTGAGGAGTGGTGTAGCGTAACTGCGGCATCAAAGAGCGGTTAAATCGTGTTCTTTACTCATCAGAATAACAGCGAGTTCGGCTATTGCAGCGCCGGGAAATCGGCGTTAGGCGGCCTCAGCGCGAGTTTTCGATGGGTGCGAAGCGGTGTGGCGAGGTTCGGAAGTCGCTTGCGCGGTCAAGCGGGCAAACCAAGTGGGGGAGCAGCCTGCGAGATAACGCTCGATTTCGGCAGTTGAAAATTCGAACCCATTGGCGCTTTGGGTGAACGGCGCGTTGTTCTTTTTGGCGAGTACGTATTCGCGCGCAGCGGCATTGAGCGCTGCGGTTTCCTTGGCTTTGCGCTCTTGCTGGAGGTGGCGGAGCTCGGCGAATTCCTTTTCGCGGCGGCGCCCGAGACGCGCGTCTTGGAGCTGCAAATTGCGCAGTGGCTTTTCGTACTTCAGGAAGGTTTCGAGCTCGATCATGCCGGGGCGGAGACCGGGAGCGTGGGCGTTGAAGGCGTTCTCAAATTCGAGGTAGCCGCGGGCGAAGATGGCGGTTTCGAGACCGGGGATGCGGCGCAGACGCCAGACGGTGTCAACGATGGATTGGACTAAGTCGGATTCGCGGCGGCCGACGGGTTGAAGTTCCTTTTCGTAATCGGTGAGGTAGCGCTGGTATTCGTCAACATCGTCGGAGTGGAGCAGAACGGTGCGGCCGGTGAGCCCGGTTTTGACGGCGTTGAGGCTGCTTTTGGCTTTACCGTCTGCGCTGGTGGGGCCGGTGGAGAGTTGGGCATTGGCACGGTTGGCAGCGAGTTGGGCGGCAGAGATGGCAGGCGCATGACTGGGTTCGGCGTCGGCGGGTGGGGCGAAGCAAAGAGCTTCTTCGAGAACGTCTTCGTCGTGGAGGTCGTCCTGGAAAAGGGCGGGCTGCGCGGCGGCAGCGGTGGTGGGGAGGGTAGCGAATTGTCGGTTGTGGACGCGTTGGCGTGCTTCGTCGGCCGCGATACGATTGGCAAGATTGTCCGGCCCGGTGAGGACGTCGTCGTGTTCGGACGGCATGGTCATCGCGAGTGCATTTGCTTTTCTCTCTCGCTTGTTGCGTTTGCGCTCAGCCGCGCGGCGAATGGATCGAGGGGTCATGTGACGCTCCTGAACAAGAATTGGCTCGCGAGAGGCGGAGTGCCTCTGCGAGCCTGCCAGAACGTAGCACACGAAGGGGCGAAAACGTACTATGTACGTTTGGAAAGCGGGGTTAAGTGGCTGAAGGGGAAAGTGGATAAAAGTTTTGGAAGTTTTGTGATTGAGTGGAGGTAGTTGGTGGGGCCGTTGACTGTTATGCGGTTTTGGGCGGCAAATTTTATCAGTTCTCGATGTTACGGGTTGCTGATTCGCGCCAAATACTCGCGTGCTTCCTCGTTGCCCGTTGTTAGATTCTTGAACAGGTATTCGAATTCGAAGCGCGCTTTGTGGAAGTCTTCCAGACACTGCTCGTCGGATTTTCCATGGATCCCCGCGCTAGCGACCGCGTACAGTTTATTCAATGGATTATGTCCGCCGGGCCGGAGATGCAAAGGGAGAATTTTCGAGGCATATTCGATCTTAGTGTCGACGTGATGGCTTTCTTTGATCTCGCCGATGCGTTGTAATTCCTCATTCTCAAGTCGGCGAGTTGCGCGGCCTCGCAAATCAGGTCAAGAAGCATGTTCACCTTGTTTTCGATAACACGCCGAAAATATGCGAGCGCGCCTATGCCAAACGCGAAATTCCCACTTATCAGAGCTTTTTTGTACAGTGCAGCGTCTTCTTGTCCCAAAGCTTTGGCAAGAGCCGGCGATGGCTCTCTTGAAAGCGGCGGGTGCCTCTGCGAGCCTGCCAGAACGTAGCACACGAAAGGGCGAAAACGTACTATGTAGGTTTTGAAAGTGAGGTTAAGTGGCTGAAGGGGAACCTAGAAAAAAATTTTCGAACTTTTGTGGCCGCAGGGGGCGGGGCTGCGCGCGATGTAGGCGCGCCACGCGCTCTTCGTCTATGATGTCGGGTGACATTTCCTGCAAGGAGAACTCGTTTGCAATCACGCCTCTCGCTTCTTCTCTTGTTCATCGCCCTGCCAACACTTTTGCTGCCCGCTCAGGCTCAGCCACAACCGGCTACATTGCGGAGCGTCTTGCTGCACGAATTGCGCACCACTCACACCAAGGCCGAATGGTTCGTCACGATCAACACGGCGGTCGAGGGACTAACGGCCGAACAGGCCAACTGGCAGCCTCCCAAGGGCGGGCATTCAGCAGGGCAACTCGCTTACCATTTGCTGTTCTGGAATCAGCGCAATCTGAATAACTTT
This sequence comes from Terriglobia bacterium, assembly GCA_963719335.1. Lineage (GTDB taxonomy): Bacteria > Acidobacteriota > Terriglobia > Bryobacterales > Bryobacteraceae > Bog-105. The sequence goes on from CAVRBR010000001.1 coordinate 8,960, forward strand.
CGAGGCGTCAAGAATGACAACTTTACGGGAGACAACAAGGAAACCTTCGACAAGTTCGATAACAGGCAGTGGGCTGATATAGTCAAGCAACTCGACCAGGTCATGACCGACCTTGAGAAAGTTGTGGAAACGGCTGACGACCAGCATCTCGCCAAATGGGCGAACACGATTGGCAACCTCTGCGCCCATAACGCGTATCACATCGGCCAGATCGTGTACGTGCGCAAGCTGCAAGGTACCTGGAATCCTGACAAGGGCGTGAAGAGTTGAGCCCGGTTGGTAGTGCTCGAACCACCGTTTCAGCGTTTGACAAATTAGCGAGGATCCTGTTCCGGGTACCGGCGCGTTTGCTAAGCGCGGCTACGCACCGGACGCGCCTTGAGCGGCCGACCGGCTCCAGCTTTGTTCCAGCCACCTGTGGAAAGTTGTCAGCTGCGGATACTCCTGCCGCACTCCCGCGATGTCCACGTGATAACCCTTTTCTTCAAACCACCGGTACATCACCGTCATCTCGTGTCCGGCTTGTTGTTCGAAGCGATCCCAGGGCACCTGTTGGTAGCGCACTTCGCGCCCTGACGCGCGACTGAACGCTTCGGCCAACTCCGTCATCGACAACTCGTCGCCCGCCAATTCAAAGGCGCGGTTGTGCCAGTGGCCGGGGTGTTCAAAGGCGAGTGCCACGAACGCGCCAATGTCATCTATCGCGATCATTTGCAGCCGCGTTTGCGGGCTCAGCGGGAGCATGATCGTGCCGTTATCAATGCCCTCGCGCATCATCAGCCAGTTCTCAATGAAAAACACGGGCCTGAAAATCGTGTACGGCATGCCGATCTGCCGGATGCGCTCTTCGATCTTGCCCTTGCTTTCAAAATGCGGAATGCCTGTATTCTGATCCGCGGCAACCACTGAACTGTAAACGAGGTGCGCAACGTCCTGCCGGTTTGCTGCTTCGGCGAACGCAATGCCCTGACGGACCTCCGTTTCGGGGCCGCCTTGCCAGGCTTGCACTGAGTAAGCGCCGTCGGCTCCGTCGAGTGCGCGCTCCATCGATTGCTGGTCATCGAAATCGCCCCGCAGGACTTCGACACGACTACCTTCCAGTTCACGTAGTTCGGGCCGTTCGGGATTGCGTATCAGCACGCGAAGCGCGAAGCCACGCTGCTTCAAGTGACGGAACGCCGCGCCTCCTTGTTTCCCCGTGGCGCCGGTGACGACGATGGTTCGATTTTGGTTTGCTGCCATTGCGATGACTCCCGACATTAATGATGCGGATAGGAACGCTTGGGCTGCAACCAGATTGGACTTGTAGGGGAGTGAGTTCTTGGGGAGCCGCGATTACAGCGTCGGTCGCGAGGAAACTACGGCTGGGCAGCATCCATAGTGAGTAGATCCGCCCTGAGTAAATCGACGAAGTCGACGGCCCACGGCTCGCGAGATAAGGTGAGACGTGCGACGGTGACGGGTAGCCGAAAACGTCGTCGGCCAGCGCTTCCGGGGTTCACATAGAGCACACCGGAGCGGCGGCTTTGGCTCGGTTTGTGCGAGTGGCCGCTCACTACGATGTCGAATCCGGCGACCGCTGGCTCCAGATCTAAATCGTGGATGTTATGCAGAACATAAATGACCGCGGGACCGGCGTTTACAGTTGTCACCGGTGGTAAGGCGGATGCCCAAGGCGCTTTGTCGACATTTCCCCGTACGGCCACAACGGGGGCGATGGCGCGTAATCGATCAAGGATTTTGACGTTACCGACGTCTCCAGCATGGATAATGAGATCCGACCCCTGGAGTGCAGTAACAGCTTCCGAACGGAGGAGGCCGTGCGTATCAGAGATCAACCCGATGATGGAAGCATCGCTCACTCAGCGATGCTAGCGGATGGCGAGGATGAGTAGGATGAGCAAGCGCGACTTGAGGCGGATCGGTGGGAGAGCGTGGTTCGGAATACTAGAGAAGATAAGCTGAGTTCGCGGGACTAATCTGCCTTTGGTAGGTTGGCTTGTTTGCTATGCCGAATTGAACTGCTCAACTGATCCCGCGTGCAAGCGAAATACTGAGCCTTGTGGAATGTCCAACATCAGCGCTTCGGACCGAGGTAAGCCCGCATACAAACCCCTCAGCAAGCGCCCAGTCAGGCCGTGTGATACCACGATGTGACAGCCCTCTTGAAGAGCACCATCGGCCAACCAGGAAGCCAGCCGCTCCTCTGCTTCATCTGCGCTTTCCCCGTCCGGCGAGCGAAAATACCAATCGAAGGCGGTGGCACCGTCACAGACTCCTGGATACAGCTGTTCAATATCTACTGTCGTCAGTCCGTCCCAAGAACCCAGACTGACTTCCCTGAGCCGGGCATCCACGACGACCTTCGTGGTTACGTCCATCTCTGCCTGAAGAATCGCTACAGTCTGGAGAGCCCTTCCAAGTGGGCTTGACCACAAGGTGAGAGCGGTGCACTCACCGGCAAGGGCCCTCAGGAATGCTCCGACTCGATGAGCTTGCTTCACTCCCTCCAGCGTCAGCGCGGAATCAGAAGCACCCTGATAGCGTCCTTCCGCGTTGAACGTGGTTTGGCCATGTCGCGCAAGATAGATCATCTATCGACCATATCTGAACGGATCTGCCGCTGGTCCGGCCTCGATGCGCGCCGCACTACTTCCCACAAGCGGACCAGAACGAAGCCGCTGGCGCGGCGGCCCGGCCTTCGGCCGGGGACTCACCTGAGATACCATGTTTCCGATGCTGTTTTGGTTCCGGATTGGTTCACCAACCGGTGCGAAAGTGCCAAAACAGCCAACTAGCTCCATAGCTAAACCGTAGGCCCCGCCAGCCGCTTCCTTCAAGTCTCGTTATCGAAAGTGCCTCGGCATCCACTTTGTCGCGTCTCCCCACTGTCCTCGCCGAGGCACTCCCGATGAACGCTAACGACTTGCGGGGAGTAATCCGAGGCCCACGGAAGCTCGTCGATGGAGCGACCTGACACCAAACGGGGCCCCTACGGCTCCGGCGTTTCCCGGCGAGGCGGGCTGCGCCGGATGCACTGGGATCGGCTTGCAGCGTTTGCGGAGGCGGCTGCCAAAATCGGGATCAATCATTTGGGCGGTTTGACTGCTGTAGAACGAAAGCGGCGAGGATAGAAGGGGGTAAATCGGCGCGTCGGCGCTTAGCGCTCAACGATGAACTCACCGTCGCTGCTGGCGAGGAATGCATGACATGGCCCATCACTCGGCACGCGAATCAGCCATAGGCCCTGAAGATCGGGGATCTGCATCAGGTGCCAAGTGAGCAGGCGCCCTATACGGGTCATCCATTCCTGAACTGTCAGGTGTGTAGGGATAGGCCCCGGTGGCGAGAACGGGTTCGGCGCATGGATGATGTCCGATGTCACTCCGTACAGAAGCTCAAAATCCGCCTTGGTCAGATATGCATCGTCCATCCGCTCGAAATGCTTTTGGCCAGGAGCTGTTTCTGTGGGTTCCTTCAGTGGTAGTGGATAGAAGTGGGGATTAAACTTCTCGATCGCCTTAAAGATGCCGGCTACGCTCCAGTCTCTCGGGTAACTGGGCCGGGCGGCAGCATACTTCTCGCGGTTCGCTGTGAGCGAGGCAAAGGCGATTTCTTCGAGGGCCTTGCGAAAGTGCAGGAAGACCGTCTCGATAACCAGCGTTTCACGGTCGGGATGGTCAGGCGCAACAGCGGAACCAAAGAGAGCGCCTTCGATGATTCGCATGTGATGCTTCACGCGCTCCATGCAGTTGCAATAAATTACTAGCTCCGGCGGCGGTGGGGTGGTCATGTTGAGGTTCTATCATGATCCGCAAGTGACTAGTGATTGATTTTAATTGCTGGGATCTCCCGCAAATCGCGCTTGGCGAAAGCAATGCACCTGCCTCAGGTTCAGCGCTTGTCTGTTGGCAGCGACAGGGTCACGATCAACAGCAAACTTCCGGGTTGTGCGTTGATCAGAAAAATCGCTGGATAGAGAACGAAAAACGCTTATCACGGATGCTATCCCGACTTGTCAGGAGCCATCGAGAGTGCGTCCAGTCCGGAATGGATCACACCGCCGCGTCGTTGCTGGAGCCGCTCCGCAGAGGTTCCGGCGAGGGTGTAGGTATTGATGAGAACGCCCGAAGATGCGGCTTTCGTGCCGGTGAGTGCGAGTCCGCGTGGCGCCGTGTCATTCGAAAAGAAGCGCTTCCCCTTGCCCAGCAGGACTGGATAGACGAACAGCATGACCTCGTCCGCAAGCCCGTGTTCGAGCAGCGTCGATGTCAATGTCGAACTGCCCCAGAGAATCAGGTCCGGGCCGTTCGTCGCCCTGATGCGGTGAACATCCGCAATGATGTCCGGTCCAAGACCCTCGAACGGACCCCATTCCAGAGTGTCCGGCCTGTGGGTCGCAACATACTTTGTAGCCGCGTTCAGGCTGTCCGCCAACGGATTGCTTCCGGCCTTTGGCCAGAAGGCCGACCAGATATCGTAGGTGCGCCTGCCAAGCAACAAATCAAAGGAGTTGGCGTGTGCCTCGAGGACCGTTTTTCCCCCGGCGGGACCGCGATACGGCGCCGTCCATCCGCCGTATCGGTAGTCGCCGTCTTCGTTCCGGCCACCGGGAGCCTGGATCACGCCGTCCAGCGAGATATGTTCGATGATTTTGAGTTTTCTCATTTGAGTTTCCTTCACTAAGCCTGAGCAGTGTTACGCAACGCAGTCAATGACCGCATCGGCATCGAACCTGATCAATAAAAATTAGCAGACATATCGGGAGCTTGTCGGGAATCAGAACTGGCGCTTTCTACTGATATGATCCGGGGGCTGCACGATGGCCAAACTGATCTACGCTACGCCTACGTCGCTGGATGGCTATATCGCGGATGACGGCAACTTCGAGTGGTCGGCGCCGGACGAGGAGGAGTTCGCTTTCATCAGCGATGTTCTGCGGCCCATCGGCATGTATCTCTATGGACGCAGGACCTACGAGACCATGGCGGTCTGGGAAACGCCGGACGTCATTCCTGGTCGGACGCCAGCCATGCTGGACTTCGCGCGGATCTGGCAAGCGGCCGACAAGATCGTCTATTCCAAATCGCTGGGGACCGTCTCCACACCGAAGACGCGGCTCGAGCGGGAATTCGACGCGCAGACGGTTCGCGACCTGAAGGCTCGATTGCCTCACGATGTTTCGGTGGGTGGTCCGACCCTCGCCGCACACGCGATCCGGACCGGGCTCGTCGACGAGTATCATCTGTTCGTCGTGCCTGTTTTGCGTGGCGGCGGCAAACGGGTCCTGCCCAGCAACGTATGCGTAAAGCTGGATCTGCTGGACGAGCGCCGTTTTCTTAATGGAGTGGTCTATCTTCGCTATGGCGCGCCGGGCTGATGGAAGCTGTCGCTGCTGGTTCGAGCTAGGCCACAAAGTCGCTGATGCAATGAGCTTTTTTCGTTTGCGTTCTGATTGCCCAGAGCCGTGTCACTGACCAGTCCGCGGATGAGAAAGTGGCAATCTGTTGAGAGAGCCCTTGGTTACGGAGCAGCGGTATTGGAGGGCGGCCTGGGCTTCTTGCAGTATTTCTGGAGTGAAAACCGCATGTGTGCCGAGGACCGCCTCGCCGAGACGATTGTGGTGGACGTTCGGAAGCGCAGACGCGAACTCGCTTAGCACTTGCAGCAAACCATCGCACCTGCTATCCATTCCAACTCTCGTCGAGCTCAGATACAAGTTGCTCGGGGTCTTTCGCGTCGGACTACCGTTATCCCGGCTCGCTGGAGCACCTCCGGGTAGAAGCTCGCTCGGATGGTAAAGCCGGTTCCAAACAGGCCGACCTTCTTCAGGTCGCGCGCCTTGCGTCATGAGAGGTGGCAGGAAGCGGACGACGCCATAGCGGTCACGGGATAGCGGGCGGAGTAGGCGCGTTCGGCGTGCAGCTGGCGAAGTGGAAAGGCGCGCGCGTGATCGGCACTGCCTTCGGGGAGAATCTGGCTTACCTGCAGAAACTAGGCGCCGATGAAACGGTAGATTACAAGCGGGAACGGTTCGAAGACAAGGCGAGCGAGGTTGATCTGGTGTTCGATACAGCGGGCGGCGACACTTTGGAACGATCATTTGCAGTCATTCGGAAGGGCGGCACGCTGGTATCCATCGCGGGAGCGCCTTCTGAAGAGATAGCTCAGGAGCGTGGCATCACCGCGGTCATGATGAGTGTGGCGACGGGTGGCGCGAAGTTGGCCGAAATCGCGGGTCTGATCGATAGCGGCAGGCTGCAGCCCCGGATCGACCGTGTCTTTCCGCTGGCGCAAGCGTTGCAGGCTTTGGAACTTTCCTAAAGCGGTCAAACGCGAGGCAAATCGTGCTCCAAGTGCGGTAGAGGGTGGGGCTAATGTTTCGACTTGATTGCCGCCTAAAAATGCGGAGGGCATTCGAGTAAGATTACTTTGAACATGAGTGCTTCCAGGCGACAAATTCCGACATTCCTGCTCTTCGTCGTGGTGTTCAGTTCGCTGTTCTACTTCTTGATTTTGCGCGCGCACGCCATAAGTGGCGCGAGGGGCTTGTACGTCACTGGCTTAATGTGGTGCCCGGCGCTGGCGGCGATGGTTACGTTGAAGCTCAACGGGCGGAGTTTGGCGGACTTGGGATGGAAATGGCCGCAGACCCGGTACGTAGTCATGAGCTGGCTGGTGCCGCTGCTTTATGGGCTGATTGCTTACATCATCGTATGGACCTGCGGGCTGGGTGGATTCCCCAATCACAAGTTCCTGCAGCAACTGGTTCCAGCTCTGGGTTTGCGCACTTCACCGGCAGTTTCGGTATTCGTTTACGTGTGTCTGACGGGCAGTATCGGTATGGTGCGAAGCCTGTCGACGGCACTGGGGGAGGAGATTGGCTGGCGCGGATTTCTGGTACCCGAACTATCAAAGACAATGAGCTTTGCGAGCACCGGCCTGATTAGCGGCATCGTGTGGGCGTGCTGGCATTTTCCGATTTTGATTTGGGCTGACTATAACGCGGGCACTCCACCTGGTATGGTCTGACCTGTTTCACGGTTATGGTTGTTGCAGACGCGTTCATCTTCGCGTGGATGCGCTTGAAATCGGGAAGCCTGTGGACGGGCGCGATTCTGCATGCGAGCCACAACCTTTATATCCAGTCGATTTTGACTCCTCTGACTGCGAATACAGGCAAGACGGCATGGTTTATCGACGAATTTGGAGCTGTGCTGCCGGTGACTACCGTGGTGTTTGCGATCTACTTCTGGCGCCGGCGCGGCGAGTTGAAGGATGGCTTTGTGAATCGGGCGGGGTGGCCTGCGGCGGTTGCCGCGAGATGAACGCTGCGGTAAGTCCGCCCTACAACGACATTGCGCGACAATTCCTGAAATGGGCAGTTTCGAAGGAGGCTGGGATCGGTTCATAATGAACATGTAGAGGCGGTATGAGCAAGAATTCGGAAGAAGAATACTGGTCGGGTTGCGACCTGATCGAAATGGATGCCGAGAAGGTGGCCGGGACGCCGGTCGTCAAGGGAACGCGCATTCCGGCGCAGGCTATCGTTGACGATTACGATCTCGGCTCACCTATTGAGGAAATTCACGAAAACTTCCCTTCGCTCCCGGTCGATATGATCAAAAAACTGATCGCCTTTGCCGATCGCCGTCAGCCTGTGCCTTGAAAGTACTGCTCGACGAGAATATGCCGCACAAGCTGCGGAGATATCTGCCAGGCATGAGACGGTGACTGCTGTCTATGCGGGATTCGGCGGGTTGAGAAACGGAGCTTTGCTGAATGCGGCTGAGGCTGCTGGTTTCGATGTGGTTGTGACGGGTGACTTGTCGCTTCAGTACCAGCAAAACCTCTCTGGCAGGAAGCTGGCAATCGTTTCGCTCAGTGCGATTAGCTGGCGGATTCTGGAACCTCGTGTTGCGGAGATCGCGGCCGCTGTGGATACAGCAACGCCTGGATCCTTCACTCGGGTTGATTGCGGAACATTTTTGAGACCGAGAAGACGACCGGCGGAATAGGGCCCGGAGCTGGTTCTCGGGTAGTGGGTTGCCTCGCAGTGATTTCGTACGAACGAGAGCCGGACTAGGACGTCCGGCGCGGACCGGGACGTCCGCCTACAAGAAGCCTTCGGAGAGTCGAACCCTGCTTAGGCCGGACTGGACCCAGTGGGTCCCGCGAAGATTAGCCGAGTCAATTAGCCGCGCTTTGTTATTTGTGGGAAGCTGAGACTATGGCGCGCGGCTGGGAAAGTAAAGCTGTCGAGTCACAGATCGAGGCGGCGGAGGAGCGAACGGCGCGATCCAAAGCGATCCACGTCAGCGCGAACAACTCAGCTTGCAGCGGGAGCGGGACAGCCTGGAGCTGTCGCGCCGCCGAGAGATGCAGGACCTTGCCGCGGCAACAAATCCGAAATACCGGGATCTGCTGCAGCGCTCACTTCAGTATTTGGATGAAAAGCTCGAAGCTCTGAAAGACGGCTCTCACAGAAGCCAGAGAAGACGTCGCGCGTCACTTTCGACATCGCCAACTCTCCCCAGCATC
>CAVRBR010000002.1:0-993404 GCA_963719335.1 Terriglobia bacterium
AACCGTGGCAATCGCCCTAAAGTGCGGCGCGAATAGCCCCTGCTCTGCAAGTCCGTCTGCTGTTCAGCACTCAAAATAGCCGGCATTTTGTCTCCTAGTACGCCCATCCGAATTGTAGTCGATTTTCCATGTACCAGGAAGGCGACCTTCTTTGTCCACCTATTGAAATGCGTCTAAAATTACTTGCGGTCACCGGTGTCATTCTGATCGCGCCGGTGTGCGCCGCTCTCGCGTCCTCGATTACGTCGGTCAATCAGCTGATCGTCTTTGGCGACAGCCTTTCGGATAACGGAAACGCTTCCATCGCTACTCTGGGCGCGCAGCCTGGGCCCAAGTACGCAACGCGAAACTATACGGGGATACCGTTTGCCGTTGGCTGACTTCACCGATGGCACCAACACCACGCCGAGCACCGCGGGGCCGACCGGCCTCTGGATCGATCAGCTTGCCGCCAGGATGAACCTTCCCGATCCGACTCCGGTTCTTGCGGGAGGAACAAACTACGCCGTGGGCTCAGCCCAGACCGGAACCAGCTCGCCTCAAGATATCGGAAATCAGATCACAACCTTCACAGCGACGCATCTGACCGGCGCGCCATCGAATGCCCTCTATGCAATTTGGGGTGGCGCCGACGACATCAGAAACGGAAACAGTCCCATCACGGCCGCTAACAATCTCTACAACGACATTCTCACGCTTTCAGGAGAAGGTGGAAGATACTTCTTGTGGCCCAATCTGCCTCTTCTGGGCAACACTCCAGCGGGCCGCGCGAGCGGGGCATCCGGCTTACTTAATGCCGCCTCGACCGCCTTCAATGCCGAGTGGGCACTCGATCTTTCGAACTTGCAAAATCAAGGTATCGATGTAGTGGGCGTGGACATTGGCACCTTGTTCACATCGATTATCGGCAGTCCCTCTAATTATGGTTTCGTGGACGTAACTGATGCCGCGCAGGGATTGTCGGTGAATCCCAATCAGTACCTGTTTTGGGACACTTTGCATCCCACCACTGCCGGGGACGCGCTTGTTGCGCAGCTCGCTTACAACGATTTGACCGCTTCGTCCCGGCCGTCCCTGAACCGCTGAACGCCGGACTTACACTGCTCGGATTCTCGCATTCTCGCGGCGCGCAGATTGCGCCGCAAGAATGCTGACCTGACTTAACTAGAACCGGAAAATCGCTGCCATCGGCGTGCCGTTCGGCATTTTTCCGTTCGGCACGACTAGACCTTCCCGGCGTGGAGAATGGTCTGAACGACCGCATCGTTCACCAGATCTTCGTCTTCCGAAGCTGCCCGTTTCGCGTCCCTTACCGTGTAAGTTGCTTCGTCGAAAGCGCCCGTCGTCTCAGAGCGAATCGGAGACCAGCAGAGTCAGAATGCGCCCGTCGTGTGCTGCCGGAACAATCTCCTTCATCCGGTTCGAGGCGCCGCCGCCCACCTTGTGGTCGTATTCGGCGAGCGCCTCGTCCACTTTCTTTTCGTAACAGCGTGCATCGCTTCGAGAGCGCGCGCGTGCATCTCGCCCGACTTCAAGCTGTTCGGCGCACCTTCCACCGCTTCCTCCGCCAGATGCGGATACTTATTCAACGGACGGTAGAGCGCAATCTCGTATTCAACACCTACCAGCACGAGCGGTTCGTTTTGCCCGCGCAGAAGTTCGTTCACACCGCGATCGATTTGCCGATAGAAGTGGGCAAGATACTCGTCCTGTATCGTCTCGCGATCCGAGGTCGTTCCGGTAGTAATGCCTTTCGCCACCGCCGCGGGCCCGGTCCGCGGCGCTCTCTCACTCGATATGTGATCCGGCTTGACCGAATTCATGTACGCGTCGTAATTGCTCGAGCTCCGGTGGGAGCGGAACTTACCTCTTCGGAGCTGCGCGAAGTGCAGCGCAGCAGGCGAACATTCTTTTGACTAAGCGCCAGAAGGTAAAACGCTTATCGCGCGTCAATTCCGGCAAGAGCGGCCGAACGTAAAAGTGCGGACCGACGACTCGCCTCGGATCGGGACTTGCTCCATCTATCCAGCACACGCTGGAAAACATCGTGCGACGCGGAACACCGCAAGCGACTTGCCTTGCGGCTCCAGCGTCTTGCGAAACGCGTATCCCAATCGCGAGATAGATTCCAGCAACTCCCGTCCTTCGGAGCCGTACTGCTCAATTTTCGGCTCAAGGGTCTTCAGACTGTCTCTCTCCATTGCAGCGCGTTCGCCTTTCGCGCCCTGATTTCCGGGCGCGGAACTCAACTGCATGAAGGCGCTCAAGCACGGGCCCTGTGCCGCCAGCATCGGCTTCAGATCTTTCAAGCTCTCGAACTCGGTGAATTCGGCTTTCAAAGTATCCATACTGTCACGTTAAGAAGACAAGCAGGCCCCAATCCGGTTACTTGCGTGTTTTACGAGCCAGATGTTGCAAGTAACATCGCTGCGGGTCCCAGAGGTCTAGAACTTCATGGACAGGAAGACCAATTATCCGGATTCGGACGAATCGCGCGCCGGAAGAACATCCGGATGCGGCGGACGACCCCATGCCAGACGTCGACACTTCTACTCCTGGCTTGCAAACTTCGAACAAGTCCGGCAAGCACTCCTCGGCTGAAAAGCTGGCCGCCTCCCGTCCTGAATTCGGCGAGTGGCCGCGGCGCGCAACCCGTCGACGGCGCATTCGGAGCACGATGAAGAAGGGCGAACACCAGGTGACCGGCCGATTAGCGCGAGTCCCGGCACAAACCAGTTCCGATGCGAAACCTGCGGCCGCTATTTCAACACTCAAGCGGAGCTTTCCGCGCACGAAGTGGAATGCCGCGCTGGCGAAGGCCGCGACCCCAGCCGGGCGCAATCAGTAGATCGGTCCGATTACTTCGACGGCCCGGTGGTCTGTGCCCTCGATGAGCGAGCCGAATTTCGATTCGATTGTCGCGGCAAAAGCTCGGGAAATCGATCGCCCCACTCGATAAGTACAAGAGCCGGTTGATCAAATAAATCCTCGAGACCCAAACGGCGCGCCTGTTCGTCAGTCTCCAGCCGATAGAGATCGACGTGATAGACGCTGACCGGCTCGCCGTATTCATGGATCAGCGTGAAGGTCGGGCTCGAAACGTCATCGGCGCGCGCCGCGCCTCGTCCTTCCACGATTCCCTTTGTCGAGCGTCGTTTTGCCCGCGCCCAGATTCGCCGATCAGCAGCACAACACCGCGCTCGGGAAGTTGCGCGGCAAGTTCGCGGCCGAGCGCGCGCGTCTCTTCATCTGAATGGGTCTCAAACCGGAGGACGGAGTTCATCCATCGCCTCGGGAAGAGAATCCAGAAGATCCGTCGCGAGCGTCGCCTGTTCGCCCCAATCTCGCGCCGGCGAGTTCGCCGCAACGGCCATGCAGCCAAACCGCCGCGATCACGGCCCGCTTCCAGTCCTCTGAACCCTCGCTCGGCGCGTGTTGGGCAAGCAGGCCCGCGATCATGCCCGTCAGGATGTCGCCGGTTCCGCCGGTCGCCATGGCGGGCGAGCCGGTCGGGTTCACCCAAGTTTCGCCATCCGGAAAGGCGATGATGGTTCGGTCGCCTTTCAGCACGACCGTGGCCCCGCTCTTTTCGGCGAGCTGCTGGGCGACGCCCAACCGGTCCGCCTGAACTTCTTTGGTCGATTTGCCGATCAGCCGGCCCATCTCGCCGGGATGCGGCGTCAAGATTCGGATCTTGTTCGTTTTCGGCAGGGCACCGGCCAACGCGTTAAGGGCATCGGCGTCGACCACAGCCGGGGCTTCCGCTTCCTCGTACAGCCGTTTTACGAAACGAACTGTCTCGTCTTCTGTTCCCAGCCCGGGGCCGATGGCGAGAACGGTCATCTTCTTCAGCATTTCGAGCAGGTGGTCCGACGTCTGCGAAACGAACCCGGCCCGACTCCGTTTCGTCCAGCGGCTCGGTCATGAGCTCCGGGCGGAACGCCGGCGACTGTGGTCAGGGCGCTCTTGGGGATGGCGACCGTGACCAGACCGGCTCCGCTGCGATACGAACCCAATCCGGTCATAGCCGGAGCTCCGCTTTTACCAAACGAACCCCCCACCACCAGAACGTGGCCATACATTCCTTTATTAGAGTCTTTACGGTCTCGGGGCGAACAAATCGCGAAGCTGGCTGGGGTGGTGAGGTTCAGCTTGTAGTTTGGGTTCGTTCTTACTAATTCGTCGGGGGTGCCGATGGGCAGCGATCGACCAACTCGCCCATGTGCTGATAGATGGGCGATAGGCATTGGCTTCGTTTCGCAGCGGTGAACGTGACGGTGTAGTCGGCGCGGACGAACTCGCCAGTTGGGTTCGTTTCGTCAGAGGGCAAGCCGGAAGGGATATCGACGGCGACTCTCTTGGCCAGCGGAAACCGCTCGTTGATCAGACGGATGCCCTCGAGCGACGGACCTTTGGCGGGTCCGCTCAAGCCGGTGCCGAGGATCGCGTCCACGACGATGGTGGCGAGATTGGCTTCGTTTCGTAGTCCCCGTGTCACGGGGCAACCGCAAACATCGAGCATGCGCCGAATCGCCAGCGCGTCTCCCGTCAGAGTTTCGGGATCGAAGAGTTCGATCACGGTCAGCTCGCGGCAGAGGTTGCGAGTAAAAAGCTGGCGCGCGACCACGAAACCGTCACCTCCGTTGTTGCCTTTGCCGCAAACCACTGCGATGCGGTGATCCGAGAGCGGGGCGAACTTTCCCGAAGGAAGTCGACCACGCGGCTGCCGGCGTTCTCCATCAGGATCAGCCCGGGGATGCCGCGCTTCGATCGTCAGCCGGTCGACTTCGCGCATCTCGGCGGCGGTCAGAATCTTCACGCGGGCTGCACCTCCCTGGCCAGCAAAAGTGTCATGTCGTCGTGCAGTTCGGGAGTGCCGGTCCAGCTGCGAACCGCTTCGAGGACGATCGCGACAATCTCGTGATCCTGGCGATCGGCATGTTTATGCACAAGATCAATCAAGCGTTCCTCTCCGAACATCTCGCCGTAGGCATTTTCAGGCTCCGTGATGCCGTCGGTGTAGCAAACCAGGAGATCGCCGGGGTTCAGGATCAGGCAGCTCTCGTCGTACACGGCAAGCGGAAACGCGCCCACGATGGTGCCGTTCGAATCGAGCGGGAGGACATCTCCGTTGCGGAATAACAGTGGGGAGAGATGGCCGGCATTCGTGTAAGTGAGAGTGCGGGTCGGCTCATCGAACAGCGCAAAAAAGAAGGTGGCGTACTTTTCCGGCGACGTGTGGGCGTAGATCTGTTTGTTCAGCGCCGAAACAAGCCGGGCGGCGCTGAGCTCGGGCGCATGGGTGCATTCGTTCTCGCGGGTGGGTTGATATTGGCTGATCTGCGCGCGCAAGGAGGCGTGCAGAGTAGCCATCAACAGCGCTGCCGAAATGCCTTTGCCGGCGACATCGCCGACCGCGAAGGCGAGTTTGCCCGTCCCGATTTCCTGGTAATCGTAGTAATCGCCCGAGACCATGCGGGCCGGATCGCAGCGCACGGTCAGCTTCAATCCGCAACTGGGAGGAGCTTCTTTCGGATACAGCTGGCCCTGCACTTCACGGGCGATTTCGATTTCTGTCTGCAGGCGCTCCTTCTCCTTTTCGACAACGAGCAAGCGTTCGAGATTGCCGGTCATCTGGTTGAAGGATTCCGACAGCTCGCCCAACTGATCGTGATCGCGAACGGGAATGCGCTGGCGGAAATCGCCATGGATTACGCGTCGCGTGCCGTCGTAGAGCTGATTGACCGACCGCGTGATTCGCCGCGCCAGGGACAAGCCGATCATTACGGCGAAGAGCTCGAGCACCAGGAAGAGAATGGCGATAATAACCAGGGAATCGAAAAGGAAACCGCGAATTTCTTCCGAGCCGGAGAAGAAGGTGCGCAGCACGGCCGAGGGGCGGGAGTAAACAAACAGCACGCTGTCGTAAGTTTTGTTAGGCGTATCCAAATGGAAGTGGGGGAGCGTTGTCGGAATGAAGACGGGGACATCGAAACGGCCGACTGCGGGCGGTATTCGGCTTGTCAGGCCCTGGGACGATGTTTTGATGTCGAAATTGTACTTTCCTTTGACCTCAGCGCCTCTCAAAACCACTGGACCGGCGGAAGCGTCCTCGCCGTCCTGCGCGCGAGGCACATGCGTTTCGGTAAGCGCGATGATGCCAAGGTGTGGGACGAGGTTCTCGACTGTCTCATTCGACAGCGGAGCTAATGCGCTAATTTCATTGTCGGTATCGATGCGATGTGCCCAGGCATAGAAATGCTTATTGAGAACCACTAAGCCGCTCACGTTTTTCCAGCCGGGAGGTACTTCGACCGCAGGGGCGTCGAGAGGATAGTGATGAACGCCGGATTCGTCTTTGAAGTAAAAGGTGATACCCGAGATGCTGTTGCTGAAGGCTCTGGCGATGTTTGGGGCGGCGGCTGCGCGCTCCCTCACAGGCACCCGGCGCATAGTTTCGACAGCGGCGTTCACCGCTTCGAAGCGGCGGTCGAGGGCCGAGCTGGCAAGGTAGAGAGCCAATTCATTCATCAGCGCCCAGGCGCCGATTGCGACGAGTGCAAACAAGAGCAGAATCGGCAGCACGCCGATCAACCCATACACGACCAGGAGCCGATCACGGAGGCTCCACAGAAAATTGCGTCTGAACCAACGAAAACCGCGAAGCGCGAGAATCGCGCCGGGCGGAATGAGAATCAGAATGCAGAGTGCGGCCAGCCCGTCACGTCCGGTAAAAGAAAAGAGGAAGTAAAAGACGAGCGTGATCAGGAAAGCGATTCCCGATTTGCCGAGCAAGCGAACGGCTTGGCGAACTCGCGACACTATCTGCGATTATCGCGTGGCTGGTTTTGCTTGCGAGCTGCGGATGAGTCCTGCGGCCACGCAACATCCTGCGATCCATCCAGCCAAAACGTCGGTGGGCCAATGTACGCCGAGATAGACGCGCGTCAATCCGATTGCGAGAGGTAAGGCTATGGCCAAAAAAACCAGCGCAATACGCCAGCTTCGAGAGCCGATGAGCGGCACAAGCGCTACCGCGAAGACGACGTAGCAGACCGTCGAATCGAGCGAATGGCCGCTGGGGAAACTCCAGGTTTGCGGATCGTGCAGTCCGAACCACGGATGAGGGCGCACGCGCCTGACGATGAATTTGGCCAATTGCGCGACGAGTTCGGCGCAGGCAATCGCGAGCAGCGGCAGCAACGCCCGATAGCGCGCGACTCGGCGGCGCAGAAAAAGAAAGAGCGCCAGAGCCATGGCGGCGAGCACAACGGTTGATCCGAGCCAAGTGACGCAACTGCTGGACGCTGTTAGCGAGGGGCTGCTGAAAGAGTGAATTGCGACGCGCACAGCCACGTCAAAGTGGCGGGCTGTAGCCGCAAAAACATGGAAAGCGGCCAGATCGAAAAGGGCCAGGGAAAGCGCTGCTGAAAGAAGTCCCAAGAGGACGGGTTCGAACGCCTCGCGCACCGGCGATCGCCTTCGCACCAGCAGAAGCGACAACTTCGGTAGTTAGCCGCCCTGAGCCGCTGGGGCTTTCGTGAGCGGCGCCTTTTGCACCTTGCCGCTGCGGATACAGGATGTGCAAACGCGAAGGCGCTTGCCCGCGCCGTTCACAAGAGCATGCACGTTTTGGAGATTCAGATTCCAGCGCCGCTTGCTGACGTTGTGGGCGTGGCTGATGCGGTGCCCGAATTGCGGCCCACGGCCGCAGACTTCACAAACTCTAGCCATAAAAGATAGTTCTCAATTACGCACGACGGGCGATGCACGGCCTGTATGCTTTTCCACTCAGCTCAATGAGCAGGGTGAACCTTTACTGTAGCAAGCCGGCTTCCTTTCGTGCAACAGCGGGGCGTTCGCCCGTCATGGCACGCATAACCGAGACGGACTCGACGGCTTTGTCGAGCACCTCATCGCGGCCTTGGCGGATGTCTTCGATCGACGGAGCAACGCTTACGGCAGGCTGCAAACCCAGGCGCTGCAATTTGCCTCCATTCGCTTGCCGCACATCCTGGCCTGAGAAATGGATTGTAATGCCGCCGGGCACGACAAAGCTGCTGGCATCCCCGCTCGCTCCGGCGCTGGCGCTGCCGACGAATTCGGTTTTGTTGGCAGCTTCGAGAGATAGGCCGATGCGCTCGCCTTCACTTATGGTGCGCTCGTCGATGAGCATCATCGTCTTCCCTTTGTATTTCCACTTGTTGGAGGCTGCGAGCCTCTGCACGAAGAAGTAGCTGGCCGTTGAAGTAAGCCGGTCGTCGTGAGTGAGGTCGGGCGTGAGCGCCAACGGGCCCGTGACGATGGCGCTCGCGACATCGTGCTGACTCGTGAGGCGCGAGGCGATCGATGAAGCGGCCGCGTGTGGAAACCCGCGCATATCGAAGATTATTGCTTTCGTATCGCGAAATTTGTCGAACATCGCATCGACGTCCTCGCCCGTCAAACGATCGAGATCGGCGTAGCCAATGTTGCCGGGAAGCAGCTTGAGTACGTCGCCGGTGCGTTGATTCCGGAGTGCGGCCGAGTAGGAGGTGCTCCGCTTCAGCCTGACGTCTCTCGTCTGGCCGTCCTCGCCCGCAATGGTGAGCGCTGCGGTCGAACCCTCCGGTCCGTTGAGGAGGCGCTCCATGACGCGATAGCCGAGCCAAGGCCGGGTGGAAGCAGAGATATAGCGGGCCTCGCCATTAATGCGCGGAACGATATTCTGGCCGTCCAGCTTGGTTACGATGTCTCCAGCGCGGATGCCGACTTTCTTCGCTTCCTCGTCGAGAACTTCGGCGATCACCGGCTTCCTGTCGATCAAGCGGAGACGCAGACCAATCGGCGCGCGGCCGAAATACTCCGATAGCTCTTCGCTTTCGACAGTCGCTTGGGAATCGGCAAGGTGCGTCACCATTTCGGAAAGCGCGAGGTTATATTCGCGAGCATCTTTCGCCGTGATGAACTTGGGGAGAAAAACAGGAAGCAGGTCGTCCCAGTCTTCGTCCATCAGATCGCGATACGCGAAGAAGTAATGAACGGCTCCCCAGGTTTTGTAGGCAGCCAGGATGCGGAGCTCAGTCGAGGGATAACGGAATTCGGGATAGGCGCGATCGGGTAGCGACGAGGGGAACGGAGGAAGCAGTTTTCCTCGCAATGCTTGAGGCGTGCCGCGGATCGAAGTGGTTGGGATTTCAGGAAGACCAGTTCCGTCGAAAAAAACCGGCTCGGCGAGTCGGACGACGGCATTGACTCCTTGGCCCATCTCCAGGGTGACTGATTCACCGGTTAGCCGATAATGCCGCGATTCGGATTGGACGATTGCTGTTCCCGCGGAAAAGAGAGCAGCGGCGATAGCGGGCAGCCGCGAGTTCTCGCCGACAATAAACGTCAGTTTGCGCGTCGCCGCTCTGGAATTGCCGGGAACCTCCGAGCCGGCCTTGGTGTAAAAGGCGGAATGGAAAGCGTCGTGCACCCAGGTCCGCTGGCCCGGAGTGTACACGGGTGCGGCGGTGAGGCTCGCCTGGATTTCGGGCTGCTCCAGCAGAGAAGAAAGCAAATCGCCGCCGCGAAGGTCGAACACGATCTCGCGGGCAGCGTCGATCGCTTGCAGAACTTTCTGTGACTCGTCTCCACCGGCAACTCGTGAAGACGATTGCGAGACCACGAGCCTTCCCTCAGGCCGGGCTTCGATGTTGATGGAAGCAGCAGCCGGGCTGCCGACTTCGGGCAAAACGTAAGTTGACGGATCGTCGAGCGCATCGAGCATCGACTGAATGGCTGCCGCGTAATCGGCGCTGTTGCCGGCGGCCCGGATTTTCGGAAGAGCGTCGACCAGCGCTTTATCCCAATCAATGGCCCGATAGGCGAGATAAGGATGAAAGTATTTGACGGTGATCCAGAGCTTCCCGGTGGCGACAAGACGATCGGTTTCAGAGGTGTTCTGCTGAGCGACAGCGAGCTGGCTCGCGAAAAGGGCGAGAACTGAAAGAAACAGTCGAAGCAAAGCTACTTGGGCGGACCAACCGTCAACTCGTTATCGACGGCCTTAACCCCCTTGACCTTCTTCGCCAGCTTGGTCGCCTTCGATTTGCCCTTATCTGAGTCGACGCGGCCCTTGAGAGTCACGGCGCCGCTCTGAACAGTGACATCCAAGGCGCCGCCCTTCACGTCGGGGTCGGTGGCGAGGCGCATGCGGACCTGGTCGGAGATGCGATCGTCGGGAGTAGAGGGAGCGTGGTTCTGAGCGACCGCGAAGCTACCTGCGAACAGCACAGCTACGGCTACAAAGCGTCTCATTGAGTGGTTACTCTGAGCCTATCATCGAACGCCAATCCACCGCATTCAAGAATGACGGATCTTCCCGCCAGTTAGGTTTCACCTTTACGAATAACGAGAGAAAGACCTTGCGGCCAAGCAGTCGCTCGAGTTCCTGGCGCGCGTCGGAGCCGATTTTTTTGAGCATCTGTCCGCGATTACCGATCAGGATAATTTTCTGACCGGGCCTTTCAACGTGAATCGTTGCCGCTATGCGGGTCAGCCTGGGTGTTTCTTCCCACTGATCGATCAGGATGGCGGTGGCGTGAGGCACCTCCTCTCGGACGGCGCGCAGGATGTGCTCGCGAATGATCTCGGCGGCGAGAAAGCGCATCGGCTGATCCGTTAGATAATCGCCGGCAAAGAAAGCCGGCCCTTCGGGCAGGTGCTCTTCGATGACTCGCCTGAGCTCATCGAGGCCATCGCCCGTACGCGCGGAGATCGGGATGGCGCCGATGAACGGAAACAATTCCATGTAGCTGTCGATGACGGGCAGAAGCAGGCGCTTGTCTTTGATACGGTCGATTTTATTCAGCACGACGACCGCTTTCGACGATTTCGCCAAAGCGGCGACGGCGTGGCGGTCCTCTTCAAGGATGGACTTCGTCGCATCCGCGATGTAAAGAACCAGATCACGCTCCTGAAGAGCGTCACGGACCGTCCCCATCATGCGCCTGTTGAAGAGCGTGTCGGATTTGTGAATGCCGGGGGTGTCGATGAAAACGATCTGAGTTGCAGGAGTGGTCAAGACGCCCTGAATGGAGGTTCGCGTGGTTTGCGCCTGGTGGGCGACGATGGCGAGCTTTTCGCCAACCAGCGCGTTCAGCAAGGTGGATTTGCCGGCGTTTGGCCTTCCTACGATGCCCACGAAACCGGCCCGGTGCGGGCGGGCGATTCCCTCACTCCGGGCTGCGGTCACGAGTTCACGCCGACCGGCGAAGCAGTTGCCACCCGCGAAATACGTACTTGATCGACACGCCGCTCATTACCGGCGAGCACTTCAATGCGGATGCGGTTGCGCTCGACCGCTTCACCAACCTGAGGCACATGACCGAGCCATTCCGTCAGCAGGCCCCCGACGGTGGTCGATTCCGTGTCGTATTCCGGCCGGAAGTTCAAGAGGTCTTGCAGGCGATCGAGATCGAGGCTGCCTGGGGCGACGAAGACGTGATCCGATTCCTGATGGACGTCGCGGTCGGGCTCATGCTCATCGCGGATTTCGCCCAGAATCTCTTCAACCAGATCCTCCATCGTCGCGAGACCGGCGGTATTGCCGTACTCGTCGATAACAACGACCATATGCGAACCTTCGTTCTGCATTTCGCGCAGTAAGTCGGTGACCGGTTTCGTCTCGGGAACCAGCGGAATCGGGCGAATCACATCGATCAGCGGCTTGGTCCGGCGCTCTTCCGGATCGAGCTCGAACATGTCACGCACGTGGACAAACCCGATCACGTTATCAATGGTGTGCCGGTAGACGGGAATGCGCGAATACTGCTCGTGAATGACTAGCTGGCGCAGATCTTCGAGAGATTTGTCGACGGAGATGGCGACGATCTTGGGCCGCGCCGTCATTACTTCGCGAACGCTTTTGTCGCCGAACGCCACCACCGAGTGGATCAGCTTGCGATCTTCCTCCTCGAGAATGCCTTCTTCGGCACCGGCGGTGATGAGCGCTTCAATGTGCTCGACCGAATCGGCCGGCGCCGTTTCGCCGCGGGCGTCTTTGTCCAGATCGAGAAGCGATTGGAACATGCGGACCAGCGCCGATAAGGGCGCGGCGGATTTCGCCACCAGCTTGATCAGCGGCAGCGCTTTGAGCATCCAGGGACCCTTCGTGCGCCGGTGAAGAACAAGCGGGACGAGATAGGTGGAGAGCAGCATGGCGAGAAACGAGATGACGATCGCTTCCAAAACACTTTGCCACTGGGGTACGCCGGGCCGCACCAGCGCGCACAGATAGAACAGACCTATTAGAAATAGCGACACGTGCTTGACCAGCGAGAACGCCAGCGATCCGCGTTCCGGTTCGAGGCCGATCTGGGCTGCCAGCGTTTCGCGGAAAAATTCGAGCGACGGTACTTCGCGCCGAATAAGACGAAGCGATTCGAGGTACAGCAACTGCACATAAGAGACGAACGCGAGAAGGGCCGTCAGCAGCAGCGCTAATGCAAGGCAAAGAATAGTCATCCGGCTCGCCTCGAACGTGTCGCGCGTGCGATGAGATTTAAGGGCAGCCGCAACTCTTCACGCCACTGTCGTTCGGCGATTGCCATCCGGCCGTCATCCTGTTCGTGATCGAGACCCGAAAGGTGCAGAAGTCCGTGAAGCATTAGAATGCAAATTTCGTCCGCGCGGGAATGGCCGAACTCAACAGCCTGCGCTTCGGCGCGCTCTGCTGAGATTGTCATTTCGCCCAAATCCGCGTCATCAAAACCAGCGCTGCCGTGCGATGGAAACGACAAGACGTCAGTTGCGTAGTCATGGCCGAGAAATGAATTGTTCAGCCGCCGCAGTTCACCATCATCGGTGACGACGCAGACGAAAGTGCGGCAGTTCGCAACGCGCTTCGCCAAGGTGTGGGCAAACGTCTTGATCGCGCGCTTTTCTTCAGCGGAAAGCTTGAATTGTGCGGGAAGCGCTCGAAAGAGCACCGTGGCATGACAGGGGTGCATTAAGCGACGGAGGGAAGATCGGGGATCACGACAGCGGTGTTGGCGGGCGGCTCGGCGAGGGGCTCCTGCGGAATGTCGCGGCCCAATTTGAGTGCCAGCTGGCTGCCGGCGCCGATCAATTCGTTGTAGCGGTCGTAGGCTTTGACGATGCGTTGCACCAGCTGGTGTCGAACGACGTCTTTGTCGTTGAAATTGACGAAGGCGATGTCTTCCACGCCGCGCAGCACTTCGATTGCGTTCAGCAGGCCGCTCCTCTTTCCGGCCGGAAGATCGATCTGCGTCTGGTCGCCCGTGACAACCATTTTCGAGTTGAAACCCTGGCGCGTAAGGATCATCTTCATCTGCTCAAGCGTGGTGTTTTGGGCTTCATCGAGAATGATGAAGCAATCGTTCAGCGTGCGGCCCCGCATGAAGGCGAGCGGTGCGATTTCGATGGTGTTGCGCTCGATCAGCTTTTCGACTTTGTCGGCATCGATCATGTCGAACAGCGCATCGTAGAGCGGGCGCAAATACGGATCGACTTTCTCCTGGAGCGTGCCGGGCAGGAAGCCGAGATGCTCGCCCGCTTCAACGGCCGGACGCGTAAGCACAATACGGCTGACGCGCTTGTTCAAGAGGGCGGCGGCAGCCATGGCGACCGCGAGATAAGTTTTGCCGGTGCCAGCAGGCCCGATGCCGAAAGTGAGGTCGTAGTGTTCGATCGCGTCGACGTAGCGGCGCTGGTTGACGCTCTTAGGCGCTAGAACTTTCTTGCCGACCGCGCGGGATTTGCCGCTCTCGACCAGGCGGCGAAGTGAAACGTTCGGGTCGGCGGTTACAACACGCATGTAGCTGTTGAGATCGCCGTTGTTGAACACGTGACCCTCTTTCACGAGGTTCACGTAGTCTTCGAGAATGCGTTCCGCGCGCCGGACCTGAGGCTCTTCTCCTTCCAGTTCGAGCGAGTCGCCATCCATGAGCCGCGTGCGCAGGCTTAGCTCGGATTCGAGCAGACGTATATTCTCATCACGAGTGCCGAACAGAGATTCAATGCCGCGAGAGATCTGAACAGAAGACTTCATCAAGACGAAAAACGGGGTGAAATGCCGGACCCGGCACCTGGGCCGGGGATATTGCTGATTCGGGGACTGCCCTTGGAAGAGCTACGGAAAGGTGAAAATCTCAAGCGGGTTGCGTGAACCCACAGGCGCGGACGCCAGAAGCTCATTCGGTCCAATCATAGCATTTTTGGGAGCTTTATGGCGCCTTCCATAAGGTGTCTCGAGGCTTTCTGCCCCCGACCTATTTGCCGCTGCTGTCCTCAGCTGAGCCAATTTGGCTCTGAATCTGACCTCTTAACCACAACTGAGCCGGATCGTCAGTTCTTTGGCGACGCCATGCCATCCGCAGCGCGAACGGCGGAAGACCGATAGGTTCCGGGTAAATCATCAAACCAAGGGACGGGCCGTAGGCGTTGGCGACGGGCTCCGGGATGCAGGCAACCAGATCGCTGGCAGCAACAGCGTGAAGAACCGACAGGCAGTGGGGAAGCGCAAGGCAAAGGCGCCGACGAAGGCCTTTGGCTTCGAGTTCGTTGTCGATCAAACCCCAAGGCTCGCGACGATACATGACGGCAGCATGATCGAGTTGAGTCAGACTCTCGAGTGTAAGTTTATTTTTGAAGGCAGGGTGCCCGCGGCGGGCGATCACCACGCTACGTTCTTCTGAAAGAGTCTCAAGCACGAAACTGCGCGGAAGCGATCGCGCGTCCGGAAAGTATCCGATCGCGAGGTCAAGGGCGCCGCTACGCAAATCGGCTTCCGGAATGATGAAGATTCCATCAAGGCGTCGTGTCTGAAGTGTCAGTTTGCCGAATCGCAGGGAACGCGCGAGCAATGAGACGAGGCGTAGTTCAACGTCATCACTCATGGCGACGCGGAAGCGATAGGCGCTTGTGGCTGGGTCAAACGTGCCGGGCACCTCGAGCGTCTGCCGAAGAAGTGATAGAGCCGATCGGACAGGACCGCCGAGTTGTTCGGCTCTAGGGGTGGGGACCATTCCATGTACCGTACGGACAAAAAGAGGATCGTCGAGAGCCGACCTCAGGCGGCCCAATGCATTACTGAACGCAGGTTGACTCAAACCGACCCGCCTGGCTGCGCGGCCCACATGCCGCTCATCAATTAGCGCCTCAAAGGCAATCAGAAGGTTGAGGTCAATAGCTGAAAGGTTCATCGTGAGCTGCGGGCGATATTCACAGTATGAATAATGAGAGTGACAATTATCAATGAGACGAAAAGAGCTTGGCTTCGTAATTCTTATATGCGACACGCTGCCGCTCTCTTTTTGTGCCTCGCGGTCTCGACCGGTGCCCAGTCGATCATCCCGAGTACGCCCTCCGGGATTGTTCTCCGCTCCTGGATCGAAGCATTCAATTCCGGCGACTCTGCCCACCTTCTCGCATTTTGGAAAAAATACGGCCCGGACGGAGCAGCGGAGCGCGTCGCGATGGATCAGCGACTACGTGGCATGACCGGCGGCTTGACACCCGTCCAAGTGGTACAAGATACCGGCTCTCGTCTGGTTTTAATCTCTAAAGAAGGCAGCGGCCGCTATGCGGAGACGACGCTCGATTTGGCGTCGACGAATCCTCCGCTTATCAAGAACATCCTGAGTCATCCCACTGCCCCGCCGCAGATCACGGCGTCCCCTGCCGCGAACGATCGCGAAGTTGCCGCGCAGATCGAGTCCTACATAGCACACTTAACCGGGAACGAGCGCTTTTCCGGCGCCATTCTCGTCGCCCACGACGCAAAGCCGGTTCTCGATCAAGCCTGGGGCATGGCGGACCGCGAAAAGCAAATCAGAAACTCCATCGATACCCAGTTCTGTCTTGGATCAATGAACAAGATGTTCACGGCGGTGAGCGTTCTTCAGCTGGTGCAAGAAGGCAAGCTCTCTCTGGACGGAACCATCAGCGATTACTGGCCCGACTATCCCAACCACGAACTTGCGAAGCGCGTGAAGATACGGCATCTGCTCAGCCACACCGGCGGAACAGGAGATATTTTCACATCGGAGTACGACGCTCACCGCCTGGAGACCCGCACGCTCAGTGATTATGTGAAGCTGTTCGGCAGTCGCCCCCTTCGCTTCGAGCCTGGCTCTAAATGGGAGTACTCCAACTATGGCTACATTCTGCTTGGCCAAATTATTGAAATCGTCAGCGGCGAAAACTACCAGGATTATGTGCAGAAGCATGTTTATGCTCCCGCCGGCATGACTCATACGGACTCGCGTCCGGAGGTCAACCGGGTGCCCGGCCACGCCGTGGGCTTCACGAGTGGTCCGGACGGCTTGCAACCAAACACGCGCACGCTCCCCTGGAGCGGCACCTCGGCCGGCGGCGGATACTCGACCGTAGGCGATCTTCTGCTCTTCGCCGATGCGCTGCAGAGCGGGAAATTGCTCTCTCCCGACCTGGTGCAGTTAGCCACAACGGATCAGACGCACGCGGGTTATGGGTTCGGCTTCAACGTTTTAAAGGACCACGTGTATGGCCACGGCGGAGGTGCTCCTGGCGTGAATGCGGAAATGCACGTCATCCCAAAGAAGGGTTACGTCATTGTCGTCCTCGCAAACCGGGACCCTTTCATGGCAACCAGCATGGAAAGCTTTATCGAAGCGATCTTGCCAGCGGCCTGAATCAACGTGCTTTTGTGGGAACGAGGCGGAAGAGACAGCTCGCCTGACCCGAAAACGGAGTGTTTTCGGCAG
The DNA here is from genome assembly GCA_963719335.1 of Terriglobia bacterium. Lineage (GTDB taxonomy): Bacteria > Acidobacteriota > Terriglobia > Bryobacterales > Bryobacteraceae > Bog-105. The sequence goes on from CAVRBR010000002.1 coordinate 16,731, forward strand.
GTGCCGAAACAGTAGTCACAAAAGTTGAAAAAAAATCTCAAAATTCTTTTCTGAACTATTTTCAGCTACTTAGCAGCATATTTCGGTTTTAAGGGAGGCTGTGCGCTGTTCGTTTTCGTTTAGCTGCGTGCTACGTTCAAGTCGCTCGCGAGAATAACTCGCGAGCAAATCAAGCAGACCAGGCCGGGAATAGCCTTCCCGGCTGTCGCATTTTTGGGGGTCTCAAATGGGCGAGTTGATCATGATGCCGGCGCGGAACAGCCAAGCCGAAGAACAGATCGTCGAGAAGAAGGAAGCGCCGCTGAGCGCCGAAGCATCGAGCATCGACTTCTCCGTTTGGAAGCGGGCTCCCAAAGAGCGGACCGCCGCTTATTTCCCGACCTACTCGACAGTCTCGAAAGTGATGCAGGGCGCGATGCGCGGCTGGGTTCGCGAATGGTTTTCCGCCAATCCGGAAGTTCTTTTGAGACCGCACACCGCCTACCCGATTCTGGTTTACCAATGCACGCATCCGTTCTCTGGTAAGCCGACCAACATCTTCACCTACGACATCCAGCAGACAGAGGCCCTGAACCGGGCGTTCGCTTCCGCTGCGAATAAATTGGGACGCGAGCTGAAGACGATCGACACGAAGCGCTTCCCGTGGTTTACGCGCGAGCACTATTTCGCCTATCGCAGCAAGGAAGTGGTGAAGTACGTGATGCGGAATCGCCGGGCGATTTACAAGATGCTGAATGTCGAGACGGTGCTGATGGACAGCATTTTGAAGTTCGCGATCATCGACATTCCCAAGCTTGGACTGGAAGAATCGATCATTCTGTTGCGACGCGCCTTCAGCACACAGTTGCGCCGCTTCTCGGACGAGATCGACATGACCGGGCGGGTTGAGCAGTTACTGCGGCTCGCTACCGACGCGCTGGTAACGAAGCTGGCGACAGATAACGTAGTCGAAATGCCGCGTCCGATCGCCGACGCAGTCGACATGCCGCTCGCGGCGTAAAACGGAAACTTGCTTCGGTTGACTGAGGAGCAGGGCTCGGCGGCCTTGCTCCTCGATTTTTTCGATCAGAGCTTTACAGTAACGGTCTTGATTTCCGAATACTGCTGCAACCCGTATTCACCCAGCTCCCGCCCGATGCCCGATTGCTTGAAGCCGCCGAACGGCGCGCCAGCATCGAAAACGTCGAAGCAGTTCACCCAAACAGTACCGGCCCGGACATTATTAGCGATGTGATGAGCCTTGGAGATATCGCGCGTCCAAACGGCGGCCGCTAGACCATAGATGGTTTTATTGGCGCGCTCGACCAAATCATCGACATCTTTGAATTTCAAGATGCTCATCACCGGGCCGAAGATCTCTTCCTGCGCGATCTTCATGTCATCCTTGACATCCGCGAACACGGTCGGGGCGACGAAATAGCCGCGGTCGCCGACGCGCTCACCGCCGCACATGAGCTTTGCGCCCTCCTCCTTCCCCGATTCCACATAGCCCATCACTTTGTTGAACTGCTCATGATCGACTTGCGGACCTTGCTCCGTATTCTTGTCGAGGGGGTTGCCGACGGTCCGGCGTCTGGCGCGCGCGGCGCTCTGCTCAACGAACTCGTCGTAGATTTTTTCCTCCACAAAGACCCGGGAGCCGGCGCAGCAGCACTGGCCCTGGTTGAAGAACAGTGCGAAATGCGAACCCTCGACTGCCTGCTCGAGGTCGGCGTCCGCAAAAACGATGTTGGGACTCTTGCCGCCGAGCTCCAACGTGACTCGCTTGAGGTTCGTTTCGGCGGCAGCCTTCATGATGAGGTGACCTACTTCGGTCGATCCGGTGAAGGCCACCTTGTCGACATCCATGTGCCGCGCGATTGCTGCGCCCGCAGTGGGACCATAGCCGGGAAGAATGTTGACGACGCCCTCCGGGAACCCGGCTTCGACGATCAGTTCACCGAGCCGCAGCGCGCTCAGGGGCGTTTGCTCCGCGACTTTCAAAATCACCGTGTTGCCACAGGCCAGCGCGGGAGCGAGTTTCCAGGCCTGCATTAGCAGCGGGAAATTCCAGGGAATGATCTGGCCGACCACCCCGACCGGTTCATGGCGCGTATAGCAGAAATAATCGCCATTGACCGGAATGGTTTTGCCTTGAATCTTGTCGGCCCAACCGGCGTAATAGCGGTAGCAGGCGATGCTCAGCGGCAGGTCGGCGGCGCGCGCGATATGGCGCGGCTTGCCGTTATCGAGCGATTCGAGCGTGGCGAGCTCGTCAGCGTGCTTTTCAATCAGGTCGGCCAGGCGGTTCATCAGCTTGCCGCGTTCGGAGGCGGACATTCTCCGCCACGGCGCTTTCGAGTGAAACGCCTTGCGGGCGGCTTTGACCGCGAGATCGACGTCGGCGGCATCGGCTTCGGCGACCTTCGCCAGCACTTCGCCCGTAGCGGGATTAATAGTCTCAAACGTTTTTCCGGAGACGCTATCAGTCCATTTATTGTCGATCAGGATCTTGGTTTGCGTAATCGGGATGTGGGTTGTTTGGGGTTCACTAACAACGGTTGCCATGGTTCACCTCTTGATGCTTAACTTGCCTATGATATTCCAAATCTTCTGAAGCCGGCGCAGTCAGCTCACGTGTACGCGCTTCCATTTTTTACCCAAACGGATCACCAGTACGCCCGCGGCGCCCGTGAGCAGCAGATCTTTATGAAGATTGCCGTTGATCTCGACCGCTCCGGCCTTCAGTTTTCGCGCTGCATCGGTAACGCTGTCCGCCAAACCAAGGGCTGCGAGTAGTTTGTCGACCCGAAGGCCTTTATCGGCCAGGGCCGATGGCGGCAAGTCGACCGTTTCGGTATCGGCGGGCTCGAGACCCTGGCGCACTTCCCGGTCGAACGCTTGGCGCGCGGCGTCTGCTTCGGCTTCGGTATGGAAATCGGCGGCGATGCGCGCGCCCAATTCCATTTTGAGTTCCATTGGATCTTTTCCGCCGCCGGCGACTTCGTCCCGCATGCGTGCGATCCGATCCATCGGGAGATCCGTCAGCAGCTCGTAGTAGCGGTACATCAGATCGTCACTGATCTGCATGATCTTGCGGAACATTACTTTTGGCGCTTCCGTAATGCCGATGTAATTGCCTTTCGACTTACTCATCTTCTCGACCCCGTCGAGACCTTCAAGGATAGGAACCGTGGCTACGATCTGCGGCGGCTGGCCGTAATCCTTCTGTAGCTCGCGACCCACTAGAAGATTAAATTTCTGGTCGGTTCCGCCCATTTCGACATCGCAGTGGAGCGCGACCGAATCGTATCCCTGTGCCAGCGGATAAAGCAACTCGTGTACGGAGATCGGCAGGCCCTCTTTGAAACGCGTGCTGAAATCGTCACGCTCAAGCAGGCGCGCCACGGTGTATTTAGAGCACAGGCGAATCATGTCCTCGAACGTCAGCGGCGCGAGCCACTCGGCGTTAAAACGCACTTCCGTCTTGCTGGGGTCTAGAATTTTGAAGACCTGCGTCTTGTAGGTCTCTGCATTGCGCTGAATCTCTTCGCGCGTCATGGGCGGACGCGTGAGATTGCGTCCGGTGGGATCGCCGATGAGTCCCGTCATCTCGCCAATCAAGAAGATAACGGTGTGGCCGAGATCCTGAAAGTGTTTCATCTTGCGCAGCAGCACGGTGTGGCCGAGATGGAGATCGGGTGCAGTGGGATCGAAACCCGCCTTTACGCGTAGCGGCCGGTTTTCCTTCGCGGAGGCGATGAGGCGCTCCCGGAGTTCTTCTTCACGAATGAGCTCAGCGAGCCCTTTCTTCAGATACGTGAGCTGCTGTTCAACAGGAGGAAAGGACACGCAGTGTTAGACGCGCAGCACGGCGGTCCGAAGCCCCACGTACTGTCATCGCCTCTCATTGTATTCGGCACGGTCACATTAAGAATCGAAGAAGTAGCCCAAGACTGACGAGCAGGGCGAGCACCAAAACGATGCCGAGTGGATGTGCGAGGTTCACGGTGTAGCCGATTCCAAACTGCCGTTCCACAAACGTGGCCGCATCCCCCGGATTGTAATAGACTCCCGGCATTACCCATTTTTCTTCGGGCGTGGTTTCGCTCGTGCCGGAATTGGCGCGGCGATGGCCCCAAATGAGAAGCGCGGAAATCGGCACAAATATCAGGACGAGCAGTACCCAAGCCGAAACAACGTGAAGGGGAAATAGGGCCGCGAGCGAGAACACCGCAGCCGAAATATACATAGCCGCTACTAAAATCACCCCCGCAATGAAGCGGTGTGCGGTATTTCGTGCCCCGCGATAGGTCGCGATGAGCAGGATGATCATCCATGCAGCGACCGCGCTTCCAAAGAACAGCGCCCCGTACACGCCCCTCACGCTCTTTTCGGACCAACCGTTCGGCTGGCCGTTTGCGCCCCAGTGAACGGGAAAGCGTGGAGGGATTTCGCTCCAGTGCGCATGCAGGTAGAGGGCTGTTGCACCCAGAATGAGAAATGCCGGAATCGCATACAGCAGCAGCTCGCGAAGTTCCAGCCGGTCCGAGGTGAGAGCGGCAGTGCGGATGGATGGGGAAGGTAGGGCGTGTCGGCGGGCTTCCTTGAAACCGGCGCTGAAGAGACCGAGACTGACCGCGAGAAGGACGGTGTTGAGCGCCACCGAAAGGAGAGGCGCAACGGACAGCCGCGCGAGAAGAGGAGCAACGACCGCGACGACGCTTACCGGCAACAGGCGCATCTCGTAGCGGTGGAGAATGCGACGCGCTGCCTCGGAGTTCAAATATTCCGCGGGAAGCCTGACGCCAAAGAGCCGATCCGAGCGGCGGAATACTGGGGCCGAATGAAATATGGCGGCGTAAAACAGCGTTACCAGTGTGATGGCAATGCGAGCTTCGATCATGACTCGAGCCTTTCGGCCAGCAGCTTCAACTCGGAAGCGATTCTTTGCGTCGAGACGCCCTCGGCCTGCATCTGCGCGGCAATCTGGCGGAGCCGCTGCCTGAAGCTGTCCACCTTCTGGCGGGCCGGAGCGGCTGGAGCGTGGCGCGAAAGAACCACCGCCACTTTCCCATGGCGCAGATCGATCCAGCCCTCTGCGGCCAGCTCGCGGTATGCTTCGGCAACGGTGTTGAAATGCACGCCCAAATCCATGGCCAGGCGCCGAACCGAGGGAAGCGTCATGCCAGCGGCAAGCGTGCCGTCTACCAGGTGCATGCGGATGCCATCCACGATCTGTCGAAATGCGGGAACGGGAGCGTCCAGATCGATCGTTATGGCGGGCGTCATAGATCGTTTATGCATGCTCACCGCTCAATCCAGTTCGCGATGTCGTCGATCACTTGCGGCGCCACGTGGCCCGGTTTGCTGTATTCGGCGGGAACACTTTTGCCCTCGCCCGCAATGAATAGGTGGTTCAAGGCCGGATAAGCGCCAAAGGTCGCGTCGCTCTTCCCCTTCAGGGCGGCCTGCCACATGGCGAAATCCTGCTGCGATACCTGGTAATCGCGTCCGCCTTGAAGGATGAGAAGCCTGCATTTCACCGCCTTCACTTGCGCGCCCGGATCATAGCTCTGCAGGTCGAGCCAATAGCTGGCAGGTACGCCCAGAAGCGTAGGCGGATTGTTTTCGCCCGGCTTGAGGTTGTCGATGTCCGTGACCTGCTGCTTAAGCAGATCTAGCTGCTTGGGCGGGATACCGAGGTACTGGCTCTGCTCGAGAATAAGGTCTTGCATAGGCCGGAAACTTCCAGCCAGAATGATCAAGCCAGCCAGCCGTCCATCCAGATTTGCGATGCGCGGGCCCAAGTACCCGCCGAGACTGTGACCGAGAACAAAAACGCGCTTCGGATCGACTTCCTTCTGTTGTCGCAATAGCGCGATAGCCGCAAGCGCGTCTTCTATCGTTTCCTGCTGAACGGTGATCGTTTGCAAGGCAGCCATCTGTGGTCCGTAGACTTTGGTGCGCTTGTCATAACGCAGCACGGCGACGCCTTTCGATGCGAGACCTTCGGCCAGATCACGAAAGGGTTTGTTAGCCGAAATCGATTCATCGCGATCCTGCGGGCCGGATCCCTGAACCAGCACAACACCAGGAAACGAACCGGTGCCAACTGGAATTGTGAGAGTGCCGGGCAGCTTCCACTCGCTCTCGCCAACCGTCACATCGCGCTCTCGAAAAGCAGCCGGATGACTGTAATCGGGCTTGGTCCAGCTCGAATTTGTTTTTCCATCGGACGTTTTGGGGCCCTCGCCTGGCCGGAAGAACAGGCCGGCTATTTTCCCCGCGTCGTCCACGCTGAATTGCACATCGAAATTCCCGGCCGTGAACTTGCACGGAAAAACAACAATGTCGACGCCCTGCCCCTTCTGCACTGTTGGGTCACCGCTCTCTTCTACTCTCCCCAGCAATTTAATTTGCGATCCAACCTGGTTGCGAAGAACGTCTTCGCTCAGAGCATCGAGCATCTTCTGCGTGAACATGGCGCGCAGTTCGGGATACTTCTCCTGGAGCAGAAAGTCGAAAGCTTTGCGCGCAACCGGAACGGCGTCGCGGCCTTGTCTTACGAAGGCTAGAGTTGCAAAGAGCGCGAGAAGAAGCATGAAGCGCGGCATACTGTATAGAGTTAGTGTACAGTATGCAGCTTCCGTGGTCAACTGCCAGTGGAAGCAGATGTCTCGTTCATCGCGGCCAAATCCTCCGGCCGTCCGACGTCGCGCCATTCGCCTTCAATCGGCGAGATTCGAAGTTCCACACCATCCTCCAGCATCATGTCGAGCGCTGAAGTCAGTTCGTATTCGTGGCGAGGAGATGGCTGCAGGCGAGCGAGATAGTCGAACAGGACCGGCCGGAATGCGTAAAAACCAGCGCTGTTCCAATGCGTGGTGGAGGCGCGCTGCGGCGGTTTTTCGACGATCTCGCGAATGCGGCCGTTTTCTTCGTAGACGGCCGCGCCTTGCCACGGATCGTCGACCGCTTTGACGGCCAGAACGGCCGCGGGACCGGGATCTCGATTCAGAATGGAGCCAGACCGCACGTACTCGGAAGGGTCACAGAGAATATCGCCGTAGGTGAGGAGAAACGGCTCGCCCGCGACGAACGCTTTTGCCAGGCGAGCGGCCGAGCCCGTTCCGTTCACCGGATCCTGCACGCGAAACTCAATGGGAAAGCGCCAGTCGCGAAAGTGCTTTTCGATGACTTCGTGAAGGTAGCCGATGACGACGAAGAAGCGTTCCACCCCAGCCGCAGCCAAGCGCTCGAGAATGTGCTCGAGCATGGGGCGGCCTTGAATCGGCAGCATCGGTTTGGGCGTTGCCTGGGTAAGGCTGCCCATGCGTGTGCCTTTGCCCGCCGCGAGAATAACGGCCTTCCGGATAGGTGTGTTAATCGCCTAAAGCTCCCGCCGACGGCTCCGCCTCAAACAGATGGTTGGCCGGATCGAAGCCGCTGCGTTTCGAATAGAAATTTCGCATAAGCCCTTCCCGAACACGGTCCCGGCCTGCCGTCGTACACAGGATAATGACACAGCCGCCGAAACCGGCTCCGGTGAGGCGAGCGCCTTGCGCACCGGCGTTAGAGCCGCGTCAACCAAAGCGTCAAGCGCGGGCGAACTGACGCGGAGCCGATCCCGCAAACTGGCGTGCGACGCGTTGAGCAATTTGCCGAAAGCGGCGAAGTTCGATTCGCGCATGGCGGCGACCGCCTCTTGGACACGAAGCGCTTCGCTCGTCACGTGCAGAAATGCCATTCGCTGCGCTTCAGGAAGGGCATTCGCTGCCGGAACATGATTACGCATCTCTAGCACCGCACGAAACGATGGCAACCCGAGCGATTCAAGCGCTTCCACCGCCGCCGTTCGGCGCGCATTGTATTCGACGCGAACCGCGCCAGACTTCTCGGCTTGCGTGAGACTGTGCGCCACCAGGAGGCGATCGCGGCATCGATTCCGCGATTTATTCTCCAGCGGCTTTGTGCCGCTTGCAACGCGGCCTTCAGATAATTCATCCAATCCCCGGGCGGCCCGGCATTTGGAGACGGTTCCAGAGCGAACTCGCGCTCGCCATAGCTTGAACTGTGAACGCGAACCAGCAAATCGGTGCGGGGACGAAAGGCGATCGCGATGCGACGCTGAATGGCCATGGGAAGCAGGGGCAATTTGTGGTAATCGATGTGCTCGCCAATCAGGTTCACGCGTCCCGGGACGGAGACGATTGCCGGGCCGCCACCATCGAAACGGTCGATGAAGAGCGCTTGCGCCTGTTCGGAAACGGACATCCCTCGATGCGGCACCGAACACAAGAATGACATCGATCCGAGCGATGCCGGCACAAAACGGAACATTCGTGCTCGATCGTCGTATTAAACATATGGATGGGAAAATGCGAGTCTGTTGTGGCACTATAAAACTAACCCCTTCAAATTAAGTAGATCCCGTGTATCTGTCCATCCGTGAAGTGAAAATATCGGCTGCCTCCCTGTGTGTTGTTGCACTTACAGTTCTTTTTGTCTCTTGTGGAAAAAAGGACGGCGCAAGCGCAGCGGCGATGATGACCATGCCCGCGGTTCCCGTGCGCGCTGTTGAAGCGGTCACCTCCGATGTTCCGCTGAATGTGTCGGCGGTTGGAAACGTGGAGGCAATGGCGACGGTAGACGTGAAGTCGCAAGTGGCGGGGCAGGTGCTGCGAGTGGATTTTCAGGAAGGTCAGAACGTTGAAAAGGGGCAGCTCCTTTTTGAAATCGACCCGGAGCCGCTGAAACGGCAGATCGCCGAATACCAGGCCGATCTTGCAAAAGACTCAGCTCTCGAGCAGCAGGCCCGGGCGAATGTCGCCAAAGATCAAGCCTTAATGAAACAGACCCGTGCATCGGCGGACCGCGCCCTCGCGCTGTCGAACGCAGGAATTTATTCCAAGGAGCAGACCGAGCAGACAGTGGAGACGGCCGACTCGGCGCAGGCATCGCTCGATGCCGATAAAGCTGCCGTAGAGAGCGCCGCCGCCACATTGAAGGCGGACAAGGCAAAAATAGCGGAAACGCAACTGCAGCTCGATTACACCAAAATCAAGGCGCCCATCAGCGGCCGGGCGGGCGCAATCGCGGTCAAGGCCGGGAATCTGATCAAGGACAACGACGCGGCTCTTGTGACGTTATTGCAGGTGTCGCCCATCTACGTCTCCTTCGGATTACCGGAGCAACTGTTGCCCGAAGTGCGAAAGTACAACGCCGAGCGCCCGTTGCAAGTCGAAGCTACGGCCGATGGCGAGAATACCGTGACGGGCACTCTGCGCTTCATCGATAATTCCGTGGATAACACGACCGGGACGATCAAGCTGAAGGCCGAATTCCAGAACGCGGACCATGCACTGTGGCCCGGACAGTTCGTGAACGTGCAGGCGCAGCTCAGTTTGGAACATAATCGCGTTCTGGTGCCGAGCCGCACGGTGCAGACCGGCCCGCAAGGGAAATACGTATGGGTGATGAATCGGGGCGACGGCACGGTCGCGATGCGACCTGTTCAGGTACTGCGAACGTATACGCCGCCGAAGGCCACGGAAGAGGCCGTGATCGGCACCGGCCTCGCAGCGGGCGAAATGGTGATTTCGGAAGGGCAGATGCGTCTTGCACCGGGAATGAAGGTGCGCCTCCTCCAAGCGCAAACTCAGTTGGGGGATGCAACCGCGAGCCCGGCGACGGGACCTTCGTAGGAGAGAGCTGAATGCACTTCACCGATCTCTTCATTCGCCGAGCCATTACAACCACGTTGCTGATGGCGGCCATTCTTGTTTTCGGGCTCATCAGCTATTTCTCGCTGCCCGTGAGCAATCTGCCTGCGGTGGAGTATCCGACCATCCAGGTTTCCGCTTCCTTGCCGGGAGCGAATCCCGACATTATGGCGTCCTCCGTCGCTACGCCGCTCGAAGCCGAGTTCTCGACCATCGCCGGAATCAACAGCATGTCGTCTTCGAGCTCGCTCGGCTCGACGAGTATCACGCTGCAATTCGATTTGAGCCGCAACATCGATGCCGCCGCCCAGGATGTGCAAGCGGCTATTTCGCGAGCCCAAGGAAGTTTGCCGACGAACATGCCGGCGCCGCCTTCCTATTCGAAAGTCAATCCGGCTGAGCAGCCCATTCTTTATGTCGCTGTGTCGTCGAAGACCATGTCGGCATCGCAGCTCGACGATTATGCCGAGACGATGATGGCGCGGCGCATCTCGATGGTCAGTGGCGTGGCGCGCGTGCAGGTATTCGGATCGCAGAAGTATGCTGTACGGGTTCAGGCAGACCCCGAGAAGCTCGCATCCAGGCAAATCGATCTCGAACAGGTGCGGAATGCGCTCTCGACCGGCAGCTTGAATCTTCCCGCGGGCGAGCTTTACGGCACCTCAAAAGCGTATACGGTCCAATCGAATAGCCAACTCACATCGGCGGCTCAGTTCTCGCATCTGATTGTCACCTATCGCAACGGGAGCCCCGTATATCTCGACGAACTCGGGAACGTTTTTGACAGCGTCAGCGACGAAAAGACGGTTTTTTGGATCAATGGGAAGCACAGCATTGTGTTGGCGGTACAAAAGCAGCCCGGTTCGAACACAGTGGCGGTGGCGGATGCGGTTAAAGCACTGTTGCCGGTAATGAAACAGTCCATGCCGGCTGGTATCGAGATCGGCAGAGCCTTCGACGCATCCGAAAATATTCGCGACTCCATCGCCGACGTGAAATTCACGCTGCTTTTGACCATCTGTTTGGTCATTCTGGTCATCTTTGTTTTTCTGCGAAACGTTTCGGCGACGGCCATCCCGAGCCTGGCGGTTCCGCTTTCGCTTCTAGGCACGTTCGCAGCGATGAAGCTGCTGGGCTTCACCATCGACATGCTTTCCATGATGGCCATGACGCTTTCCGTCGGCTTCGTGGTCGACGATGCGATCGTCATGCTCGAAAACATCGTGCGGCACATGGAAATGGGCAAACCGCGCATGCAGGCCGCACTTGAGGGCGCCCGCGAAGTCGGATTCACGATCGTGTCGATGACCGTTTCACTCGTCGCGGTGTTCATTCCTGTGCTGTTCCTGGGCGGAATCATTGGCCGTCTGCTGCGCGAATTCTCGATTACCATCGCTGTGGCGGTGCTTATTTCCGGCGTGATATCGCTGACGCTGACACCCATGCTGTGCAGCCGTTTTCTGCGGCACGAGAGTCATTCCAGCGGGCGGTTTTATCGCTGGTCGGAGCGCTTTTTTACCTGGCTGAATGGCAGCTATCGACGGACCTTGCAGGTCGTTTTACACCATCGCAGGGCTACGCTGCTCGCGAGCGTCGTGCTTACAGCCGCGACGCTCTATCTCTTTGTGATCATGCCGAAAGGCTTCATGCCCACGGTGGACCAGGGGTTTGCATTTGGAGGAGATGAAGCAGCCGAGGATGCGTCGTTCGACGAGATGGTGCGGCTGCAGAAACAGGTCAATCAAATCGTCCAGAAGAACCCTTGGGTCGAGTCATATGGCGCCGGCGTGGGCATGATGGGCGGCCAGAATCAGGGAATGGTGTTCCTCAGTTTGAAACACGACAAGCACCGGCCGAAGGTGAATACGATCATCGGCCAGCTGGAGCAGCAGTTTGCCGCGATTCCCGGCTTGATGGTGTTTCTGCAGTCTCCGCCGCTGATCACGCTCGGGCAGAATGAAGGTCGCAGCGAGTATTCCGTCGCGCTTCAGGATGCCGATACGGCTGAGCTCTATCAAATGGGCGCCGGTGCTCGAGGCCAAGCTTCACTCCATTCCCGAATTGCGAGACATCTATAGCGATCTGCGTTTGAGCAGCCCGCGCTTGGACGTCGATATCGATCGCAACCGTGCGCTGGCGCTGGGAGTGACTCCCGACGCGATCGCGAATACGTTATACGACGCGTATGGGAACCGCCGGGCGACCACCATCCAAACGTCGTCGAACCAGTACGACGTGGTCATGGAAGTGTTGCCCGAGTATCAGCAGAATCCCGCAGCGCTGCGCGATCTGTACATTCGATCCAGCCAGGGCAAGATGGTTCCGCTCTCCGCCGTCGCCGAGTTGCAGCAGACAGTGGCTCCGCTCAGCGTCAACCACATCGGACAACTTCCGGCGGTGAACTTCCAATTCGATGTGAAGCCGGGCGTGGCATTGAGCCAGGCAACAAAGCTGATTGATGAAGCAGCTCGGCAGATCGGGATGCCCGACACGGTGAGTTTCAGCTATCAAGGAACTGCGGCGGCGTTCCAGAGTTCCGAGCGTGGTCTTGGGATACTGCTGCTGATCGCGGTGCTCGTCATCTATCTCGTTCTCGGAATCCTGTACGAGAGCTTCATCCATCCGATTACGATTTTGTCCGGACTCCCAGCGGCGGCTTTAGGCGCTTTGCTGACGCTTCTGATATTCGGCGAGGACTTGAATTTGTATTCTTTCGTCGGCATCATTCTGCTCATCGGGATTGTTAAGAAGAACGCCATTATGATGATCGACTTCGCGCTGGCAGCCGAGCGAAACGAAGGGAAATCACCGGAAGAAGCGATCTTCGAGGGCTGCATCCAGCGGTTCCGGCCCATCATGATGACGACCATGGCGGCGCTGCTCGGAACGCTGCCCATTGCGTTTGGTACCGGCGCAGGCGGTGAAGCGCGCCGCCCGCTGGGTATTGCGGTAGTCGGCGGATTGATCGTATCGCAACTTTTGACACTCTACATCACGCCCGTGATTTATCTCTACCTCGATCGATTCCAGAATCGCCGGCGAGGGCGCCAGGAACAGCCGCGGGCGATTGAAGTCTGGCCAAGCGAACAGACGCTGGTTAACCGATAGCGCGATTTTTTCTACAAAATGTTGATCGCTCGCGCCGCGAGAATGGCAACCGTGCCGAGCGAAATGGAGCTTTGCACCATCATCAGCAGCTTGGCCCAGCGGGAAAGCACGGGCACATCGGTCGGCGAGAAAGCGGTGCTGGTGTTGAAGGCCAGAAACAGATAATCGACAAAACCCGGCTTCCAGTCGGCGCGCGCGAGCTTCGATCCCGGCTGCAATGTCATCTGCGGGAAGAGAAATGCGCCTTCCGTATGCGCTGGCCGAAGATCTCGCTGTGCGGGCCGCCGGCATCCAAACGCCAGTACCAGGATGCAAACACCAGCACGTTGCTGACCCACAGCGCTACCGCGGATCGCAATAGCTCTCTCGGTGCTTCCCGTTTGTCCGGCAATCCGGCGATCAAAATACCGAGCGACCAAACAATTGCGACGGTGATCACCGCCAACAGCACAACTCCCAGCACGAAATTCAAAGTCGTTTTGCCGGCAAGGTAGGTCGCGATTGTGGGTATGAGCAAAATCGCCACCACAACCAGAAGCAGCCAAGTGGGTCCGGGGGTAAGGCGTTCGGGAAGCGACCAATACAGCGCTACGATGGCGAGTAGTGCGATCACGGCCGGCCAGCGTGCTTCGCGAACCAGCGCCTTCGCCAAATTGGAATCGGTCGCCATACCTGAATCGACGAGTGTACGACGCGCCGCGCTCTCAAGAACGCGAACAATGACATTCTGAGGTTATGCGGTTGAAGATTGTGCAGGCCGGGGAGGCTGTTTTGAGGCAGCGCGCCAAAGCGCTCAGCACGGCCGAGATTTCCAGCCGCGAAACCCAGGAGCTGATCGATTGGATGCGCGAAACCATGCATGATGCGCCTGGAGTCGGGTTGGCCGCGCCGCAGATCGGAGTTGGCCTGCAACTCGCCGTGATTGAAGACAAGCGGGAATACACGCGCGACGCTCCGGCCGAGATGTTGAAGCAGCGCGAGAGGAAACCGGTGCCGTTTCACGTGATTATTAATCCGAAGATCACGCTTGCAGAAGACGCACAGGCGGAGTTCTTCGAAGGCTGTCTGAGCGTGGCTGGTTTTACAGCGGTTGTGTCTCGCGCGCGCAAAGTGAAAGTGGAGTGCCTCGATCATCGCGGCGAGCCGAAGATCATTGAGGCGTCCGGTTGGTACGCGCGCATCCTGCAGCACGAGATCGATCATCTTCACGGCACGCTTTATATCGATCGCATGCAAACCCGCACGTTCATGGGCATCGACAACTTCAATCGCTATTGGAAGGACAAGCCCATCGCGGAAGTCAGCAAGTTAATCGGGCGGAAACGATAATTGTCCCGGTGCTTCCTCGCCCAGCACAAAATCGCGAACTTCGGGATATCGCTCGACCAGCGACGCCGGCGCTGCAACCGGCTCGCCTTTCAGAATCGACGAGATTTCGAGCGCGTTCACCACCGCCTTGCCCAGGTAATGATTGTTCGTGACGACGTATGTATCTTTTGCGGCGTGCTCGACCGTCTTTATGCGGTCGATCCACGGGTCGAGTTCATTGACGGAATATAAATAGTCGTATCGCTCGCCAACATGCTTGTTTTCCGTGAACCAACTCTGGTAGTTGCGTCCGTGCAGGCGCACGTATCCGACCGTCGACGTGGCGATGGCGCTGGGCTTGATGGATCGCTTGAAGAGCGGCTGATCGATGTTGCACAATCCGAGATCCATTTGTTCCAGAATATCGAGCGTGCCGGGCTCGCTCCAACTCGCGTGGCGAACTTCGAGCACCAGCGGATATTCGGCGAATTGCGCGCGTAATCGCGCCACATAGGTACGGTTCTCTTCCGTGTTGCGAAACGACCAGGGAAACTGCAGCAGCAGCGCCCCTAAGCGGCCTGCCTCAAGCAGCGGCGCCAGTCCATCCTTGAACTCCTGTTCGTCGGCGCTGGTCGCATTCCGATCATGCGTGAAGCCGCGCCACAGTTTTGCGGTGAAGCGGAAATTATCGTTCTGGCGAATGCGTTCCAGCCAAGTCGCCGCCATTTTCGCCGCAAGGGGCCGGTAAAACGAGACGTTGATTTCGAGCGCGTCGAAGTAGGTGGCCAGGAAAGTTAGCTCGTGAAAGCCGCGCGGCTTCTTGGCCGGATAAACAATTCCCCACCAGTCTTTGTACGCCCAGCCGGCCGGACCGATGCGAGTCAAAAGCTTGGTTCCGAGGCACGCCACCGAGCGTCTGTGCTGCTACTGCTTCGTTGACCGCTCGTAGTTGTAAGCGACGCGGAACATGGTCGCTTCATCGAAGTGCTTGGTGAAAATTTGCAGGCCGATCGGCAGGCCCTCCGCCGATTCGCCGCAAGGAACGCTCATGCAGGGCACCCCGGAAAGATCGCCCGTCAGCGTATACACGTCGGATAAATACATCGCCAGCGGATCATCGACTTTCTCGCCGATTTTGAATGCGGGGAACGGCGAGACTGGCGTGAGGATCGCGTCCACTTGTTCGAATGCATCGCTGAAATCGCGCGCGATGAGCGCGCGCACCTGCTGCGCCTTGCGATAATACGCATCGTAGTAGCCGGCGCTGAGAACGTACGTTCCGAGCATGATGCGGCGCTTCACCTCCGCGCCGAAGCCGCAGCCGCGCGTGTTGCGGTACATCTCCGATAGCGTTTCGCCCTCGGTGCGCGTCGAGTAGCGAACGCCGTCATAGCGCGCCAGGTTCGAGCTCGCCTCCGCCGTCGCAATGATGTAATAGCAGGACAGCGCATATTTGGTGTGCGGCAAGCTGATCTCGCGCACCGTGCAGCCAAGCTTTTCGAGTTGCTGAACGGCGGCGTGCATCAGCGTCGCCGGTTTCCGACGTCAAGCCCCTCGAAGTATTCTTTCGGCAACCCGAGCTTCAGCCCGCGCACGGGATGCTTCATCAGAGCGTGGTAATCGTCGACCGGCGCAAACGCCGAAGTCGAATCGAGCTCGTCGCGTCCGGCCATGGCGCGCAGAACCGTCGCCGCATCTTCCACGTTCCGCGCGAACGGGCCGATGTGGTCGAGCGAGCTGGCGAACGCCACCAGGCCATAGCGCGAAACGCGCCCGTAGGTAGGCGTCACGCCCACTACGCCGCAGAAGCTGGCGGGTTGCCGGATGGAACCGCCGGTATCGGAGCCAATGCGTAACCACCGCCGTACCTTGCGCCACTGCCGCCGCCGAACCGCCGCTCGATCCGCCCGGCACGCGATCGAGCGCTTGCGGATTGCGCACCGGTCCGAATGCCGAATTTTCATTCGAAGAGCCCATCGCGAACTCGTCGCAATTGGTTTTGCCGATGACGATCGCGCCTTCCGCTTCCAGGCGGAACACCGCCGTCGCATCGTAAGGCGGAATGTAATGCTCCAGAATCCGCGAGCCGCAGGTGGTGCGGAGACCTTTGTGACGATCACGTCTTTGACCGCCAGCGGCACGCCCGCCAGCGTTCCCACGTAACCGTCCGCTTTCGCGATCTCCTCATCCACCTTGGCCGCCGCTTTCAGCGCGCGTTCGGGCGAGAACGTGAGAAACGCGTTGGTTGACGCGTTCTCTTTTTCGGCGAACGGAAGCGCCGCGTGCGCCAGTTCCGATCGCCGAGAATTGTTTCTTCAGCAGCCCTTCGCGAATGGCCGAAACCGTCAGCGAGGGAACGTCGAGACCGCCCGCGCTCATCGTTCAATCACCTTCGGCACTTTGAAATATCCGGCGCCGCTCGCCGGGGCATTCGCGAGCGCCTCGTGATTGCTCAGCGGCGTGTGCGGAACGTCTTCGCGCAGAGTCGCGGTCTCGTCTGCGTCGTACAACACTTGCGCCATCGGCTCGACATCCGCGTGTGTCGAGCTCATTGAGCTGCTCGATATGCGTGAGGATCTGCCCCAGATCATGGGACATGCGCTGCACTTCTTCATCGGACGAGCCGCAGATTCGCCAAATCGGCGACGTAGCGGACTTCTTTATCTGTTAGATTCAACCCGTAGCCTTCCTGCGCGAAAGTCGATATATCTTCTTTAGCACAGGATCTTGAATGCGCATCCGCTTCGTCGCCGGACTGGTCGGCCTTGGGGAGACCGATTCGCGCGACTCGGCGCGTTGCGCCTGGCGCCGCGGCACGCCGATGCGAAACTCCAGGTCTTGAATCGTTATCGCTGCCCGTCAGCTTCCGAAGGCGACGCAAAATTTGGCCGGTCAACGCGTGCAGTTGCCTCTGCCAGATCGCGTCTTCCACCTCCACCACCAGCGTCTTGCGAACCAGCTTGACGCGAGAAGTGTGCGCCGCAATCGCCTTGCCCACCGCCGCCGGCCAGACGGCGCGCGCGATATCTTCGTCGCTCAGAATCTCGCGCGAAATTTTTTTGTCTTTGATGAGCCGGGCAGCGCGTTCCATGAGCCGCTATCCTGAACTGCAGGACCGCAGCGGGGGAGGGAAGAGGGCGATTCCGAACCGCGCACAACAGACCAAACGCTAGCGCGGAGATCCAAGTGTAGCACTATCCCGCCGACGCCCAACTCAGCGCGAATCGCATCGGCAATGCGGCCGGTCCATTTGTCGACTTCCTCGTGCGGTTCCGGCTTCGATCATCACGCGCGCCAGCGGCTCGGTTCCGGAGAACCGCACGACCACGCGGCCGCTGTCTCGGCAAACTCCCGTTCGGCGGCTTGAATCTCGGCCTGCACCGACTCCAGCTCCGAAAGCGGGCGTTTGTGCTTTCACGCGAACATTCACGAGCTTTTGCGGGAACGTCTTCACCTCCTCCGCCAAGGCATCGAGCGATTGCCCGGAGTCCCGCACGATCTCCAGCACCCGCAAAGCGGTCAGCAGACCATCGCCGGTGGTCGCGTATTCGGAGAAGATGACGTGTCCGGATTGCTCGCCGCCGAGCAACCGCGCCGCGCTTTAGCATCTCCTCGAGCACATACTTGTCGCCGACCGGTGTGCGCAGCATCTGAATGCCGTGCTGCTTCTAGCGCCTTCTCCAGTCCCAGATTGGACATCACGGTTGCGACCACCACGTTGCCGGTCAGTTTTCCGGCGCGCTTCATGCGTCGATCCCGCTAGAAACAGCACCGCGTCGCCATCCACGATCCTGCCGCTTCCGGCCACGAACAGTGCCCGATCGGCATCGCCGTCAAAAGCGATGCCCAGATCGGCACCTGTTCTCGACCACTCGCCGCTCGCAGACCATCCAGATGCAGCGAGCCGCAATTCAGATTGATATTCCGTCCATCAGGAGAGCGCCGATCCACTCCACTCGCGTCCGAGCCGCTCAAAAAGGCGCGGCGCGACTTCGGTGGCCGAGCCATTGGCGCAATCGATCACCAGGCGAAACGGAAACGCGCCGTCCACAGTGTTGGCAAGATAATTCGTATAAAGGTGATCGAGGCTGGCATCCGCCGTCAGCGGCTTCGGCGACGGCTTCTTCGCCCGTCTCCAGCCAATCGGCCATCAGGCGTTCGAACTGCAGTTCCACTTCGTCGGCAAGCTTGTAACCGGAATGGCTGATCACCTTCAGCCCGTTGTCGTGGTACGGATTGTGAGAAGCCGAAATCATCACGCCGGCCACAAAAGGCCCGGTGCGCGTGAGATACGCGACGCCCGGCGTGGTGATAACTCCGGCAAATCGCGCCGAGACTCCCGCGCGCGCCAGTCCGCCGGCCACTTGCGCCGCCAGCCAGGGACCGCTTTCGCGCGTGTCCATCCCGATCAGAACTTCGGCTGGCCCATCAGCACTTCGCGGGACCGGTGCTCCCGTGCGGTGAGACGCGCGCTGCGCCCACGTGCCCAAAGCCACGCCAAGGCATGCGCGGTTCTGGCATCCAGCGGCGGCTCACCGGCTACGCCGCGTATGCCATCAGTTCCAAAAAGCTGTCTGGACAAGAATTCTCCACTCGAAGCTGTCACCCTGCATCCCATGTTATACGCGGCTCGCGACCCGCTATGTGCCCGCAATTCCGCCGCAATGTGGTCAACCAGTTAAATCGGCATCAGGGATTAGAATCGTTAGTGGACAAGGATGAACATTTCGGTCAAGAGCGAATATGCGCTCAAGGCTGTATTCGATCTGGCTTCGCAATATCTTGGCTGTTCGACAGGCTCCGGCCCTCATGCCTCCGGTCAAGATCGCCGACATCGCGAGACGTCAAAAAATCCCGCAAAAGTTTTTGGAACTGATCCTGGCCGGATTGAAGCAGAGCGGATTCGTGGATTCGCGGCGCGGCGCCGAAGGCGGCTATCTGCTGGCCCGCTCGCCCGACGCGATCACCGTCGGCGAAGTGCTGCGGGCTGTCGAAAACGTGAAAGGGCTCCGCGCGCCGCGCGGACGATCCGTTTTCGGATATCTGGCATCGCGTCGATACGGCCGTTTCCGACGTTCTCGACCAGACAACTTTCGCCGAACTGGCGCGCATCTGGCAGGAAAAGCACACTCAGTACGTTCCCAATTGGGAAATCTGAAAGGCAAGACGTTGATCTTCCAAGACAATTCATTCAGCATCGGCCGCACTCCGCTCGTCAAACTGAATCGCGTCGTCGATGGCGCAAAGGCCACGGTTCTGGCGAAGATCGAAGGGCGCAATCCGTCCTTTTCCGTCAAGTGCCGCATCGGCGCGTCCATGGTTTGGGACGGCGAAGAGCGCGGCGTGTTGAAGCCGGGCATGGAGATCGTCGAGGCGACCAGCGGGAATACCGGAATCGCGCTGGCCTTCGTCGGCGCGGCGCGCGGCTATCCGGTCACTCTGATGATGCCCGACACGATGAGCACTGGAGCGCCGCAAGGTGCTGAAGGTTCTCGGGGCGAAACTGGTGCTCACGGAAGGCGCGAAAGGCATGAAAGAGGCCATGGGCAAGGCCGAGGAGTTGCGCGCCTCCGACCCGATCGCGCTACTTCATACCCCGGGCAATTCAATAATCCGGCCAATCCGCGCATCCACTTTCAAACCACCGGGCCGGAGATTTGGGAGGACACCGAAGGAACCAGTCGACGTGCTGGTTTCGGGCGTCGGCACGGGCGGAACCATCACCGGCGTTTCCCGCTACATCAAGCACGAAAAGAAACATCCGCTGATCTCGATTGCCGTAGAGCCGACCGCCAGCCCCGTCATCTCCCAGACCCTGAAAAAGCAGGAACTGAAGCCGGGTTCGCACAAGATTCAGGGCCTTGGCGCCGGGTTCATTCCAGGCAACTCTCGATCTGTCGATGGTCGATCGAGTGGAGCAGGTCACAACGAAGAATCGATCGAGATGGCGCGCCGGCTGGCCATGGAAGAAGGACTGCTCAGCGGGATTTCGTGCGGCGCTGCCGCCGCCGCTGCCGTGCGCGTCGCGAAAGAGCCGGAAATGGCCGGCAAAACGATCGTGGTTGTCTTGCCCGACGCCGGCGAACGCTACCTGAGTTCGGCGCTATTCGAAGGCATGTTCGACTAGCAGTTTTTGGGTACGCGAAAAAGCATCCACGGCCGGTAACTTCCGTACCCGCTTCATCGTTCTACAGGTACATCCCCGTAACGAACGCGGGCGCTCACCCCAATACCCGAAACCCCCGAGCGCCCGCCCCCCTTCTGCGCGTAGGTTCTGCCGATTGGGCGAGGGTGTACAAATCGAGTTCCTTCATCGGGAAATCTTTGCTGTTGTCCGTGATCAGTGTGAGCCCGTAATATAGCGCAACCGCAGCAATGCTGGTATCCGCGATGTTGAGGCTCTTTCCCCGTTTGCCGTAATCCCGCTTGAGCAAACCGGCCAGGCGGGCCACAGGAAAAGTAATCGGGAAATATTGAAGACTGGCAAGCAGGCTTTCCGTCTGTCGTTCTTCGCTTGGGCGCATCCCCACATAGATTTCAGTGACGTTGAGCGAACAACACGCTAGCAGGTGACCTTCAGAAACGAGTTCGCGCAAAAGCGAGGGTCGATTCCGCTTGTCATTCAAGACGTCGATGACGATGTTCGTGTCGAGCAAGAAGATGGCCATCTATTCCTGAATCACTCTTGCGAATCGAGCCTCACTTTCCTGGCGCAGTTTCTTAACCCACTTGGCCGAACCCGCTTTGATTTCGGGATGACGGCTGTCCTTCCAGGTACCTGAGCTCTGCTCGAGCGCCGTAAGCTGCCGGATGCGCATCAGTTCGCGTTGTGCAGCCTCGGTCAGGAACTTGCTGCGCTGCCTGGTTCCTACCAGAGCGTCGATTTCTTTGACCAGTTGCTCAGGGATAACCACATGCGTGCGTTTCGCGTTCATGGCGTTGAATCACCTCCGAGATGGGGAACCTTGTGGGCCCACTCTAATGTTAACAGGTAGTGTGACTTCCCCCAAAGGGTCTTGCGTTCGCGTGACACTCACAAAACCTAAATGTTCAGGAAAAGAGAACTTGGGACTTTCAGCTGGTAGCGCTAACGGGAATCGAACCCGTATTTAAGCCTTGAGAGGGCTCCGTCCTAACCGTTAGACGATAGCGCCACGAACGCGAGGCACTCTCAGTATATCGACGTCGTATATCGACGTGGTTCCGCGCCCTCTTACAGCGCGATCGGCATGGGCAGCGCGCACTTCGCCAGTGCTCGCCCGATCAATACCGCGGCATCGGGCTCGGCAACGGACTTCGCGATCGACGTTTCGAGAACCAGCATGCTGCGCGCGCGCTCGAGCATCTTTTTTTCGCGAAACGACAGCGGTTTCCCCAATTGAATGATCAACAGCGCCTTGAAAACCTCGGCGATTTCCAGCAGGCTTCCGCCTTTCATTTTGTCCGAATTTTCTTTGAATCTGTATTTCCAATCCTGGGCGCAACAGGGCCGCCCGTCGGCCAGATAATTCAGCACGCGATTGATCTCAGCGCACTTCGTGACTTTGCGCAGCCCCACATCGCCAACATGTGAGAACGGGACCATCACGGTCATCCTGTTCGGGGAAAGTCGAAGAAGGTAAAACCGCTCTTGCTGAGTACCGAACGAGCGGGAACTGATGTTTTCGATCGTTCCGACTCCGTGATTCGGATAAACCACTTTTTCGCCGACCTGAAAGGTCATATTCTGGACCTTCTTTCCCTGGATTAGCACCTATGGATGCGAGTGGTACAGACCGAATATTAAACCTACATTAAGATTTCGTCAAGTAAAAAGACCCGGGTGCACACCCTCCGGAGGTGGTGTATGCTCAACTGGCCTGTAAGCGGCTGAATAAGAACGAACTACTCGTTTCTTTCCACCGAATGCGGGTGTCTACGACGGATGCGGCGGTAGCTGAGGCAGCAAGCCTCTTGAAAGGCTTGGTTACGCGCGCTTGACGCGTGTCCCTTACAAGATGTTTGCGGACCAGTTCTCCAGAATCGACTTTGCTTTTTGACAGAATTGATCCGCCAAAGAGCCGTCAATCAAGCGGTGGTCGAATGTCAGTGCCAGCTGTGCTTGCGAGCGGATTGCGATGGCATCGCCATCCACGACCGCCGGAATTTTTTCCACCGCACCGACGCCCAGAATCGCGACTTGCGGCTGATTGATCACCGGCGTCGCGAAGATACTCCCGAAGCTGCCGAAATTCGTAATCGAAAACGTGCCGCCCTGCACTTCGTCGGGTTTCAGTTGGCGAGAACGGGCGCGCGTGGCCAAATCGACGATCGCACGCTGCAAGCCTGCCACATTTTTCTCGTCTGCGTTGCGAATGACCGGAACAATTAAGCCGCCCTCCAGAGCGACGGCGATCCCGAGATTGATGTCGCGGTAGTAAACGATATTTTTTCCGTCGATCGACGCGTTGAAAATCGGAAACGCGCGGATAGCTTCAGCCGCGGCGACGGCAACGAACGGCAGGAAGGTCAGCGAAAATCCATTGCGCGATTGAAACTCCGCCTTCGATTTCTCACGCAGCTTGGCGATCTTGGTCATGTCGACGCGATGAACGGTGGTGACATGAGCCGACGTTCTCTTGCTCATGATCATGTGCTCGGCGATCTTCTGCCGCATGACGCTCATCGGCTCGATGCGGGTCTTGGCAGATTCGGCCAGCGGCATGGGCGCGGAAGGTTGCTGCGCAGGTGCCTGCGGTTGCGACGGCGACTGTTGAGCGCGCGCGTGGCTCTGCTGCGGTTCCGGACCCGGCGAAAAGGGATACGGACCAGCCGAAGTGGCGACCGGCTGCTGAGGTGCTCCGGGCGCAGCGTAGGTGCGGGCCGCTTGCGAAGACATATGCGCTTCGACGTCTTGCTTGGTGATGCGTCCGCCCGCGCCGGTTCCTTTCAGTTGAGAAACGTCGATGTTGTACTCGCGCGCCATCTTCCGCACCAAAGGCGAAAGCGGGCCCTGCTGTTCTTCCCCATCGGACTGCGCAACGGGCGCCGGCGGAGGCTGGGGAGTTGGTTGCTGCTGCGACTGATTTCCTGCCTGCGTCGCCGCATGAGCGGAAGGCGCCGGTGCAGGCTGCGGAGCCGGAGGTGCCGGTGCGGTGCCAACATCGTGAGCTGCCGCCGACGGACCCACATCCACGCTGGCAGCGCCGGCAGCCGGCTGTCGCGATTCCTGTTGCGGGGGCGCCGGTGCCGGGGCGCCATTTCCAGCGCCGTCGCCGATGCGAGCCACTATCGAGTTGATAGCGACGGTCGCGCCTTCCTGCACCAACACTTCGCTGAGAACGCCCGCTGCCGGAGCCGGAATCTCCGTATCCACCTTATCGGTTGAGATCTCGAATAGCGGCTCGTCGCGCTCAATCTTCTCGCCGGGCTTCTTCAGCCAACGCGTCAGCGTTCCTTCCGTGATACTTTCCCCCATCTGGGGCATGACAACGTCAATCATCGAATCTCCTGCATTCCTCTAAATAATCCTGTCGCGCCGGGTTTGTCGTTACCAACTCGTAGCCGAAAACATTTGCGAAGGAGGCGGTGATCGCATTCGTGACCTCCTCGCACCTCGCGTTACAGCCGAGACTCCGCAGCGAGCAAACCGGCTTAGTCAAACCGCACGGCACAATGTAATTGAAATAGCTCAGATCGGTCTCCACGTTCAGCGCGAAACCGTGCGAAGTGATCCAGCGGCTGATGTGTATACCGATAGCCGCGAGTTTCGCTCCTTTGACCCACACCCCTTCGTAACCGCGCTCGGGAACGCGCTCGGCATCGATTCCGAAACACGCCAGTGCGTCGATCAGCGCCTGTTCCACGCCGCTAAAATACGCATGCACATCGCGCTTCCATTCTCGTAAATCGAGTATGGGATAACCGACGATCTGCCCGGGACCATGATATGTCACGTCGCCGCCGCGATCGGTCTCATGAAATTCGATCCCGCTGCGCGCCAGAACCGCCTCGCTTGCGAGCACGTGCTGCTCCTTCGCGTTGCGGCCCGCCGTCACCACGTGCGGATGCTCGACAAACAACAGAGTGTCTCTTCCTTCGCCCTGCTTGCGCTCTTCCACCAGACCTTGCTGCACATGGAACGCGTCGATATAGCGCATGCGGCCAAGGTCGAGCACTTGCAGGGGTCTCATCGTCTTTCAGTGTGCCAGCCCAGTCGGTCGATATCGATCAGATATTAATCGCCAGTCCGTACACGTTGTTGAACGCCTCTCCGATCGCTTCGTAAATGGTTGGATGCGCGTGAATGGTGGATATCATGCTGTCGACCGTCGCCTCCGCTTCCATCGCCGTCACCGCTTCCGCGATCAACTCGAACGCTTCAGGACCAATAATGTGAACGCCTAGAATTTCGCCGAACTGCTCCTCGGCGATGACCTTGACGAACCCTTCGTGTTTGTCGAGAATCGTCGCCTTGCTGTTGGCGGCGAACGGAAACTTACCCACTTTCACTTTGAAGCCTTGCGCCCGCGCTTGAGCTTCGCTGAGACCCACGCTGCCGATCCCGGGATCGGTGTAAGTCGCGCCCGGAATGCGATTTCGATTGATCCCTCGCATCGGCTTGCCGGCGATCTGCCCAACCGCCACCATACCTTCCGCAGTCGCCACATGCGCGAGTTGCGGCGTGCCTGCCACGATGTCGCCGATCGCATACAGACCCGGCTCCGCAGTGAGTTGTTGCGCGTCGACTTTCACGAATCCGCGATCCAGTTGTGCTTTCGTGTTTTCGAGCCCCACGTTTTCGGTGTTCGGCTTGCGTCCCACGGCCACCAGCAACTTCTCAAACTCCATCTCCTCGCGATTGCCGTTCGCAAGCGTCGCACTCAGACTCACGCTGTTCGCATTCTTGCGAATGTTCTCCGCCTTCGCTCCCGTCTCGCAGCGGATGCCGGCCTTCTTGAAATGCTTCTCGAGTTCTTTCGAGATCTCTTCATCCTCGACGGGCACCAGCCGCGGCAGCATCTCGAGCAGCGTGACTTTGGAGCCGAAGCGATTGAAAATCGACGCAAACTCCACGCCCACCGCGCCCGCGCCGATGATCCCAATCGTTTTCGGCACTGCTTCCATATCGAGGATTTCAATATTCGTCAGGATCAGGTTCGGATCGGGCTGCAACCCGGGCAGCATCCGCGCTTCCGAGCCCGTCGCCAAAATGATGTTCTTGGCCTCCACCGTTTGCGGTTTATCGCCCGTTACCTCAATGCGGCCGCCGCCGAGCAGACGCGCCGTGCCCTTGAGCACATCAACCTTGTTCTTGCGCATCAGAAACTCGATGCCCTTCGAGTGCTTCGTCACGATCTTGTTCTTGCGATCAAGCACTTGCCGGTAATTTAATTGCGGATCTTTGCACTCGATGCCTTGCGCTTCCGGATCCTTGAAGTAATCCCAAACATCGGCCGTGTGTAGCAGAGTTTTCGTAGGAATGCAGCCGACCAGCAGGCAGGTGCCCCCCAGGCGCGGCTGCCTCTCGATTAATGCGGTTTTGAGACCGTACTGGCCAGCCCGCACCGCCGCCGAATACCCGCCCGGACCACTCCCCACGACCACCACATCGTAAGCCATTTTCGTCCCAAGTGTAGCATCGAGAGCCTTATTTTTCAGTGGTTTCCCGTATTCAGCCGCGCGCTGTGCGGCATCCTCCGTCGCTCTCCCGAAACCCCGAGTGATAGACTGTAGTGCTGCTAACCTATCTACTTTCGAGAAGTGAAGTAACGCACTGTTACTTTTCGAAAAAACCGCCCCTCTGCGGCTCCTCCTTAGGCGGTCTCAGACGAAAGGTCCGTCTTAATTGAAAGTTCATCTCGTCAACCCAAGTGACATCTCTTTTGGAACAGCAGTCATCACGCCCCGCTGGTTGTATGTTCTGGCTGCGGCCACCCCGGCTTCGTTCGGCGATCCCGAAATCTGCGACGAGACGCTCGAACAGTTGGACCTTGCCCGTGTTCAGGCCGGCGATGTCGTGGGCATCGGTATCCATACGGGCAATGCTCTGCGCGGCTACGAAATCGGCCGGACGCTCCACGAACGCGGTGCGTGGGTAGTCTTCGGCGGAATACACGCCACTCTTTATCCCGAGGAAGCCGTCAGGTTAGGAAAGGCGCATTCGGTTGTGCGAGGCGATGGCGATGTCGTGTGGGCGGAAGTATTGGCGGATTGCCTGCTTGGAGCCCCAGCTCCCCTCTATGAGGGCGGTCGAATCGAATCCGGCCAATTCCTCCCTGCGCGTTGGGACCTCCTGCCCGAAAACAGCTACATGTGGGCCTCCGTTCAGACCGTGCGGGGGTGCGCAAAACACTGTTCGTTCTGCTCCGTCTGGCGCACCGACGGCCAGCGCCCGCGGCAACGTGGTCCTGAACCCGTGGTGCAGGAAATCGTGCAACTTCGCCGCAAGGGCTTCCGCTTTATCGCACTCGCCGACGATAATTTTTACCCCGTGACGCTGAACGATTTGCGCCTGGCCGAACGGCAGAACAATCAGCAGAAACTAAATCAGCTCCGTTCCATTCGGGAAGAAAGATTCGAGCTGATGGCGCAGCTGGCTGAGCTTCCGAATGACATGGTCTTCTACACCCAGATCACCATGGAAGCGGGCGAAGATCCGGAGTTCCTCGAAGCCATGCGAAGAGCTCGCATCCGAGGTGCGCTGGTGGGAGTGGAGGCGGTCACCCCGGAGGGCCTCAAAGCAGTCTATAAGGATTTCAACTGCGCGGGCGAGAACCTGGTTCGGCGGCTCCAAACTTTCCGCAATCACGGGGTTCATGTCCTCGGGTCGTTCATCTTCGGATTGCCCACCGATCGGCCGGACACCTTTGACGCAACCGCGGCGCTGGCGCAAGAGGCCGGTATCACTTTCGCGCAGTTCGTCATGCTCACGCCCTTTCCTGGAACCGTGGATTTCGAGCGTTGGGAGAAGCAACCGGAAAACCAACGAACCGTCAATGGCACTCCTCTCACCCGTTATTGGCTCATTCCCGCGGCGCTCAGGCCTAAGATGTTCACGCCGCATCCCTCTATGACCTCGGAGGAGATTAGTCAGCGCACGCAAGGTGTCTGGGACGCGTTTTACAGCCTGCGCTCCATTTGGAATCGTTCCCGCTGCGTCTCATCCCTCCGCGCGCGCCTGGCCTTCTTGTTCGTTTCTAAGCTCTACCGGCAAATGTATGCCGGCACCGGTATCGCAACCGACAGCGCACGCCATAGCCGCGCACACTTCTGGGCGCGCTTGCTTGCCAAGCCTACCCGGCGGTTGTTCCAAGCCAAACCCATGCCCGCGCTGGAAATTCCCGTGCCGCGCAAAAGACCGGCATCCGCGAGTAATCTATTAGGGGGAACAGACGACGGCGGAGTTCAGTTCCAAGTCTTGCCGTAGGCAGGAATCTGCGCATCCGTCCTGATCCGTTGCGCTGCTCCTCGCGAAACTCGGCAGAGGAGTGAATAGATGAGCAAAGTACGGGTATTGGTTGGCACGCGCAAAGGCGCCTTCGTCTTAACTTCGGACGGCAAGCGCGAACGGTGGGACATCAGCGGGCCTCTCTTTGCCGGCTGGGAAATCTATCACGTCAAGGGATCGCCCGCTGACCCGAATCGCTTGTATGCTTCGCAGTCGAGCGGCTGGTTCGGGCAGTTGATCCAGCGCTCCAACGACGGCGGCGAGACTTGGCAGCCGATGGGTAATCAGTTTGTGTACGATGGCGTCCCCGGCACTCACCAGTGGTACGACGGCAAGCCGCATCCGTGGGAGTTCAAGCGCGTCTGGCATCTCGAACCATCGCTGACCGATCCGGATACCGTCTACGCCGGAGTGGAGGATGCCGCTCTGTTCCGCACGACCGATGGCGGACAGAGCTGGCAGGAGCTCTCGGGACTCCGCGGCCACGGCTCAGGGCCGCATTGGGCGCCCGGCGCGGGTGGAATGTGCCTGCACACCATCCTTCTCGATCCAAGCAATCCCGAGCGGATGTTCATTGCCATCTCAGCGGCTGGCGCCTTCCGGACCGACGACGGCGGCAAGACCTGGCGGCCCATCAATCACGGCCTGAGGTCCCAACACATTCCAGATCCGGACGCCGAGGTCGGCCACTGCGTTCACCGCATCGCCCTGCACCGCTCGCGCCCCGGTGTGCTGTTCATGCAAAAGCACTGGGACGTCATGCGCACCGACGATGCCGGCGATTCATGGCGAGAGGTCAGCGGTAATCTGCCGACCGATTTCGGATTTCCCATCGATGTGCACGCGCACGAGCCGGAGACCATTTACGTCGTCCCTATAAAGAGCGACTCGGAGCACTATCCGCCCGAGGGAAAGTTGCGGGTCTATCGCAGCCGCACCGGCGGAAACGAGTGGGAGCCGCTAACGAAAGGCCTGCCGCAGCGCGATTGCTACGTGAATGTGCTGCGCGACGCGATGGCCGTCGATTCGCTCGATTCGTGCGGCGTGTATTTCGGAACTACCGGAGGGCAGGTCTACGCCTCCGCCGATGCTGGCGATAGCTGGGCTCCCATCGTCCGCGATCTTCCCGCCGTGCTGTCCGTCGAAGTCCAGACGCTGCCGGCGTGACGCTCGCGCGAGAGTGACACTCCTATGATCCGAGTCGTGCTCCCGGCCCATCTGCGGACCCTCGCTCGCGTTGACGACGAGGTAATGATTGAGGTCGAAGGTCAAGCGACGCAGCGCTCAGTTCTCGACGCGCTCGAAGCCGGCTACCCCATGCTGCGCGGCACCATCCGCCACCACGTCACGCACCAGCGCCGCGCCTTCGTGAGATTTTTCGCCTGCGAGCAGGATCTCTCTCACGAACTGCCGGAAACGCCGCTGCCGGATGCAGTCGCCACGGGAGCCGAGCCTTTTTTGATCGTCGGCGCCATTGCCGGCGGTTAGCGGCCGCACTCCAGTCAGTACACGTTGCGGCGTGTATGATTCTCAAGAGTGGCGAAAAACCAAATGCCGCACTCCCAGCACGAGCAGGATCAGGAGAGCCTTCAGCAGCTATGGCGCACTCTCGACACGGTACTCTCCAACACACCCGATTTCACCTACATCTTCGACCTGGAGGGCCGTTTCACCTATATCAATCAGGCCCTGCTCACGCTGTGGCAGAAATCGCTTGAGCAAGCCGTGGGCAAGAATTTTTTCGAGCTCGATTACCCATCGGAACTCGCCGCAAAGCTGCAGCGCCAGATTCAGGAGGTCATTTGCACTCGCGCCCCCGTACGCGATGAGACGCCCTTTACCGGGCCCACCGGGATCGAACGGCAATACGAATATATCTTCGTACCCGTTATCGGTACGGATGGCGCTGTCCAGGCGGTAGCAGGCTCGACGCGGGACATTACCGAACGCAAGCGCGCGGAGCAGGGCCTCACGCAGCAAGTACAGGCCGCCGGCCAGGAGCTGGATCGCACCCACCAAGAGCTGCGAGCTGTGGCCGCCCGCCTCATCACCGCACAGGAAGATGAGCGGCGCCGCATGGCGCGCGAGCTGCACGACGATCTGGCTCAGCGCCTCGCGGTGCTGGAATACCAACTCGCCGATTCGCGCCAGCACGTGCGTAAAGATCCTGCTCTGGTCGAAGCATCACTGGATCGGCTGATCGGAATGGTGGCCGGGATCTCGGAGGAGGTTCGGCAACTCAGCCATCGCTTGCATCCGTCCGTTCTGGACGACCTGGGGCTGGTGCCCGCGCTGCGCACTCTGTGCGAGGAGTTCGAGCGAACATACGGCATGGCTGTGCACTTAACGCCACCCGTGCCCTCTTCTCCACTCGTCCCGCTGGCCGTCGCCACTGCACTTTACCGCATCTCCCAGGAGGGCTTGCACAATACTGTCAAGCACGGACACGACTCTTCCGTCGTCATCAAACTCTCGACAACCCCGCACGAGATACGTCTCACTATCCAAGATTCTGGCCCCGGTTTTGATCCGGAAGCCGTGCGGGCCAGAGGAGGAGGACTCGGACTCATGAGCATGCAGGAACGCGTCCGCCTGGTGGGCGGGACCCTCGAAGTGCGATCCTCACCCAGCACGGGTACCGAGATTACCGTAAACGTGCCCCTAACCCAAGACGTGGTGTGACGCTTGCCAAGCGAATCATTGGTTACGACCTGCTGTTACCGTTCCAATCACGGCATCGAATACGGAGCAATTAGCTGCCTCTAGAGGCGGACAGCGCGGCACGGGCAACAGCCCCGGCGTCGTCCTCACTATTTCACCGCTTCCAACTGCTGCAGAATCGGCTTCGGCCATAGTGCCGGTCGTAGCCGATCGCCTCAAATCGAACGCTGGCCGTCGAGTCGACAATCCATGTCCGCGGTACTCCTTCTATTCCCACCATTTTGTCCACGGCCTCGGAACTCATCGCGATCATTGGGAACGTGTAGTGCTGCCGTTCCGCGAATCGGGCGACCCAGGTAAGGTCGTCGTCAACGCTCACGGTCAGCAGTTGCACGTCCTTACGATCTTTCAATCGGTCGAAGATGGTCTGTATAGCTGGCAACTCTTCTTGGCATGGACGACGCCATGTGGCCCATACATTGATCAACGTCGTCTTGCCTTTCAAATCTTCGATCTCCAGACTTTACCGTTGTATCGGCTCCATGGAACGCGGCCAGCGGCTTGTTTATCGCGGTCTAGGGTGAGCGGTCTGCGCAAAGAGGGTGGCTGCAAACACAAAATGGACAGCCAATGCAAATCGCATACCTAGCGCCACCAAAACTATAGCCCGGTCCAGCCGCGAGCCAGAAGTTCAAGACTGACGGCAAGTACTACGCGTATGGTTCGTAGATAGCCAGTTACACTGGCTACTTCACTTATGAATCGACAGTTTATCGGAACTCTGCTGTCTGCTGCTATTGCATTCGTGCCAGCCGCGCGCGGCCAAAACGCTAGTGGGCCATTCGAGACTACCTCATTGCTGGGGCGGCAGCTCTACGCCTTACCGGACGATGCAACCCTCGCGGCCTCACGGCAGAAGCTGGCGGCAGACCCAAAAAACGTGAACCTCGTCCTGGCGTTATCAAACGCGCAAGCAGCTCGGCGGCAATACGAAGAAGCGGTGATTACATGCACAGCGGGTTTGAAGTTCGCGCCCGACAACGCCGACCTCCTTCTCGAACGCGGACATCGCAAGCTGGGATTACGCGAGTTTTCCGCGGCGCAAGCCGACCTGGAACGGGCGGCTAAGTTGAATCCAGAACAGCTCAATAATTTTTATCATTTGGGTCTCGCATTCTACTTTCAGCAACAGTTCACTAGAGCCGCGGAATCGTTCCACAAGGCTCTCAGCCTCGCGCGGAATTCCGACAGTGTGATCGATTGCTCCAATTGGCTGTATGTCTCACTCCGTCGCGCAGGTGACAAGGTGGCAAGCGGCGCAAGTTCTGCAGCGAATTACGCCGGGTGTGCAGAACAAGGAACCGCACTTGCTGTTTTACCTAAAGCTGCTGCATTTCTATCAGGGCGCGGCGTCACAGCAGGAAATCTTTCCGCCGAAACCAGCCTCTTCCGATGACCTGGAGGCCGAGCTGTCATTCGACACCGTCAGCTACGGCGTCGGAAATTGGCACCTGTACAACGCCGAACCAAAAGGCCGCACGAGAATTATTTGAGCCTGTAGTGAGAGGGGCAGGCCTGGAACTCGTGGGGATTCATCGGTTCGGAGTTGGAGCTTTCGCGGAGATAGCTTCTTAGCGGACACTGGCTGTTTGGCCGTCGAAAATGGGATGAGCCACCGAAACCAGCAAGGCTGCCCCCGCAAACTCCTGATAACCGCCTTGTAGGGAGGTTTCGGGTGCGCTTCCGGTCCCCATCACACCGCACGGACACGACGCTTCCGTTGTTATCATTAGCGGGCTCCGGTCAGAGCACGCTACCGGCCTTGGCGTTTATCACGACCTAGCGCGTTTATCTACTCGTACCGGAGCGCCACAATAGGATCGATGTTCATAGCGCGGCGCGCCGGGAGATAGATCGCTAGCGTCGTTGCCGCGATCAGAGTCAGAGGAATTCCAACGAATGTCGCGGCATCAGTTGCAGTGACGCCGTAAATCAGCGAGGCCATCAGACGGGCCAACAAATATGCCAGAGGCAATCCAATCGCCAAGCCCGTTCCCGCTGTTAACAGGCCGCGCCGAAAAATCATCTGCAGTACAGCTCGCTTTTGGGCGCCCAATGCCATTCTGATTCCTATTTCCTGAGTCTGTTCCGATACCACGTACGCCATAACGCCATATACTCCGACCGCCGAGAGTAGGAGCGCAATCCCGCCGAGCACTCCCATCAGCGCCGCCATATAGTTGAGTCCGATCGCCCGGTTGTGAATGGATTTCTGCATGGTCTGCATCTCGGTGATTGGCTGGTCTGGATCTATGGCGTGAATGGCCGCCGTGACTGCAGGCCCCAGCCGCAATGGATCTCCCGTGGTTCGCACTCCGATGTCCATCCACAGCGCCGGTGCCTGCTGGTAGGGAACGTAAAGAGTGGGGCGCGGCTCTCGCTCGTACGGATCGTGCGGCATGTCTCCGACAATTCCCACGATGTTCATCCATGGATTCTTCGAATCCGGATCGCCAATTTTGATCCGCGCCCCGATGGGAGAGCCTTTCGTCCACCATCGGAGCGCCATCCGTTCGCTGATCAGCACCACCGGAGGCGCCTGCGGACCATCTCCTTCGCGGAGTACGCGTCCAGCCCGGAGCGGTACGTGCAAAGTCCGGAAGTATTCTGGGCTGCTCACCTGATACATGCCGCTCGGATGATTGCCCGGCTCGATTTGCCTACCCTCAATAGTGAAGTTCCGGCCGCTCGAATGATCGCTGTAAGGCAACGCTGTCACGGCGACGGCGGCGCGGACGCCCGGCAATGCCTGGATGCGTTCAATCACCTGCCGGTAGAACGCGGCCACTCGGTATCCCTCGCGATACTTCTGATCCGTGATGGCCAAGCGCAAAGTGAGCAAAGTTGAGGGCTCGAGTGCCTCGCCATTCCGGGTTAGTGCCTGGAACCCGCGAACCATCAGCCCCGCCCCGACAAGCAGCACAACTGCCAACGCGATTTCCGAGGCCACCAGAACATTGCGCAACCGCTGGCGCGATTTGCCCTGCGAAGAGCTTCGTCCACCCTCTCTGAGGGTATCCGTGAGGTTAGGCTGCGAACATTGCCACGCGGGCGCCAGGCCGGCTATTATGCCGCTCACGAGCGCGGCGCCTAGCGTAAACAATAAAGCCCGCCCATCAATATGCATATCTTTCCAGCCCAAAATGTATCTCTGTATCTCGGCAGGCATGGCAGTGCGCATGGTCACTACCCCCCACTGCGCCACCAGCAGGCCGAAGGCTGCGCCCAGCAGCGAAAGTAGAACGTTTTCGGTAACCAGTTGCGCGATGACATTAAAGCGGCCCGCCCCGAGTGCTCGCCGCAAAGCGACTTCCCGCAACCGCCCGGTGGCGCGTGCGAACTGCAGGTTCGCCAGGTTGGCGCAGGCGATTAAGAGTACGAATGCTACCGATCCCAATAGCATGATCAAGTACTGCTGCGTTTCATGATCGATGATGAACTTGATCGCCGGACCTACCAAAAATCGGCGGTTCTTGTTAGTGTCGGGATACGTCTTTTGCAGCCGCGCGGCAATGCTGCCGATGTCCGCGCTCGCCTGCTCAATCGTGCTTCCCAGCTTCAAGCGCCCAATGGTCCACAAGGTCTGTGAACTGCGCGAGATCCGCTGTGCGGGCGTAAGCGTCAGGGGAGTCCAAACCTGCGTGGCCAGCGGGAAGTCGAAGCTGGCGGGCATCACTCCCAGCACCGTGTAGTTCTGGTCATCTAACCGCACTGTTTGTCCCACAATTTCGGGAGCAGCTCCAAAACGGCTCCGCCAAAGTCCATCGCTCAGGATGACCTCCCGTTCGCGGCCCGGCTGATCTTCACCGGGTTGAAACGCTCTTCCTCTGGCCGGGCGAACGCCGATGACTTCGAAGAAATTTGCACTGACAAGCGCCTGAAACACGCGGTCCGGCTCTTGTTTCCCCGAAAGGTTTGCGTAACCTTGTTGCCAGCTCGCCAAACCGCCCAAAGTACGATTCTGCGAGCGGATGTCCTCCACGTCGCCCGGTGTGGCAGTGTCCCAATCGTTTGGATCGTTTGGATCTCGCTGCATCACCATCAATAGGCTGCTTATATGCGGTAAAGGCACCGGCTTCCAAAGCAACGCATCGCACACGCTAAAGATTGCGGTGGTCACGCCTATGCCGAGCGCCATTGTCAGAACCGCCGTCACGGTAAATCCCGGCGACTTCCCCAGACTCCGCGCACCTAGACGGATGTTTTGCCAGAAGTTCATGTGCCCTCTTCAGGCTATATACGTTCGGCGATGCGCAGGAGTTCGAAATTATAGACAGCAGATTTTAGCTGCAGGTCCGTTTCGGCCAACTTCGGGCTCGCACATCTCGGTACCGAGATTACCGTAAACCTGCCCCTAACACCGGAGCGCCTGTGACGCTCGCCTGTTTGTCGCTTCCTTGCTGTCTTGCGGCTGCAAATATGCCTACCTTCTTAAGCAGGCGGATGAGTTCAAGACGCTCGCTGGGCGTCAATACGGCCATCGTTTCCTCCATGTCGAGTGCGTGTTGCCGGAAGGCGCACTCGATGAGGCGCTTACCCCTGCCAGTGAGTTGAACCAGCCGGGCGCGCCGGTCTTCCGGATGAGGCGTTCTGTGAACCAGCTTTCTTGATTCCAGCCGGTCTATGGCCGTCGTGATGGAACCGCTGGTCAGCAAGATCGTTTTGCCGATCACATTAACCGTCTGAGGGCCTTTGTGGAGAAGCACCTCCAAGACCGCGAAATCGGACAGGCCTAGGCCGAGCCTGGACACGCTGTTGATCGCGTTCTGTTCGACAGCTCGCGCGGCTTTCCACAGAACCAGCCACACATGGATCCCGGCGTCACGTTCCGTGTTCAGATTGCACTTGGCGGGCATGAATCCTTTTGATCAGCGTTTCACATCTATCTTGATGTCAAGATAAATTCTGGACACAATCCAGTCGGAAAAAGGAGACACGTTGAAAACAACCTACAAAATCGATCCGGCGCACTCCAGTGCTCAATTCGTTGTCCGCCATATGATGATCACCAATGTTCGCGGCGGCTTTAGCGGCGTTCAAGGCACCATCGAGTACGATCCCGACAATCCAAACGAATCCCGCATCGACGTCGAGATTGACGCGAGCAAAATCAATACCCTGGACGAGCAGCGGGACGCACATCTGAAGAGTCCGGAGTTTCTGCACGTCGAGCAACATCCCGACCATGACCTTCAAGAGCAAGAAAATAGCGCGAGCGGGCGACGGTGAATGGAAGATCACGGGCGACCTGACGATTCACGGCGTGACGAAGGAAGTAGTTTTGAACGCGGAAGGGCCTACGCCCGAAGGGAAGGACCCCTTTGGGAATACCAGGATCGGCGCGTCGGCTTCAACCAAAATCAAGCGCAGCGATTTCGGCTTGACGTTGAATGCGACGCTCGAAACCGGCGGAGTCCTGGTAGGCGACGATCTCAAGATCGAATTGGAGGTTTCAGCGATTCGGTCCGATTCGGCAGCCGCGGCCTAAGCGGCGCAGAAAGAGGAGAAATTATGTCGTTACGTCCCGTTAAACAGATCATTCAGACCCAGCCTACGATCGAAGGCGCCGGGGTGAAGCTGCAGCGCGCCTTTGGATTCGGCAAAACGAAAGAGTTCGATCCCTTCCTGCTGCTGGACGACTTCCGCAACGAGAACCCGGACGATTACCTGGCTGGGTTTCCCTGGCATCCGCACCGCGGCATCGAGACGATCACCTACGTGCTCGCCGGCTCAGTCGAGCACGGCGACAGTCTCGGGTAACAAGGGCAAAATGACCGCCGGCGACGTGCAATGGATGACCGCCGGCAGCGGCATCCTGCACCAGGAGATGCCCAAGGGAGACGCGCAGGGCCGCATGCACGGTTTTCAGCTATGGGCCAACCTGCCCTCGTCTCTGAAAATGACCGCGCCACGCTATCAGGACATCCCGTCGAGCGCCATCCCGGACGTTACAGACGACGATGGCACCCAGCGTGCGCGTCATCTGCGGCGAGTTCTGGGGCAAGAAAGGGCCGGTGGAAGGCGTGGCAGCCGATCCCAATTACCTCGACATTTCAGTTCCACCCGGCAAACGGAAGCGGCTTAAAGTCGACACCACGCGCAACGCCTTTGCCTACGTATTCGCCGGTTCCGGCACGTTCCGCAACGCCTCTGATTCGCGCGCGGTTCTAACCGAGCAAGTCGCTCAACCCGAAGCGGCGCCCGTGTACGACGTCAAGAATCACTCGCTGGTGCTGTTCGATCAAGGCGATGAGATCACCGTGCAGGCCGGACCTGAGGGGATTCGGTTCCTGCTGGTATCGGGCAAACCGATCGAGGAGCCGGTGGCTTGGTACGGTCCGATCGTGATGAACACGCAAGAGCAGCTCAGGCAGGCGATGGCCGATCTGCAGGACGGCACGTTCATCAAGCAGCTTCGTCCGTAATTCGCTCAGCGAACTCGCGTAGTGAGTTGTCGGCCTCCGTTGCGCAGAATGCCGCGCCCCGGCAATGCGTTTTCTACCAAACGCGCCGTTTTTCACAACCAGAACTCCGTTGACCAGTACGTAAGGAATGCCTTCGGAATACTGAGCTGGATTCTCAAAGGTGGCGCGATCGGTCACGCCCGCCGGATCGAAGATCGTGATGTCGGCATCGGCGCCGATTCTGATACGACCCTTGTCCTTCAAACCAATCCGCTCGGCAGGCATGAGAGTCATTTTTCGCAGCGCCTCCATTAGCGGCAGCGCGTGCTCTTCCCGGACATAGCGGCCCAGTACGCGGGCGTAGCAGCCGGCCGCTCGAGGGTGGCCTTTGCCGTTCTCGAGAATGCCGTCGCTCGCGATCATGACCATAGGATCTGAGATAGCGAGTCTGACCATCGCTTCCGGAATGCTATGGATCGCCACCATGCCGCCCTGCTTTCGGTAGAGCGCAAAGCTCTTCTCCGTGAGCCGCTCGCCCGTCGAGGCCCACTGCAGGTCGTGATACGTGATGCCGCCCTGGTGCTGCTGCCAGCCGGGATCGAAGACCGCCGACGAAATGTCCGTCATGCCTGCGGTGTAAGGATACGCTTCGGTCGTGACATCTAAACCGTGCTCTTTAGCGCCGCGAATCATCTGCAGGCATAAAGGCGTCTCGCCGAGGCCCATGCTCGTGATATGTACGACGTGCAAAGGCGCCCCGGTCACGCTGGCGTCCGCTAGCACCTCCTGCAGAGCGTCTATCACACCGGGTTCGAGTGGCCCGCCGTTCCGGATGTGAACGAAACAGGGCAGCTTGTAGGAGGCTGCTACCTGAAATACCTGCAGAATCTGCTCCCGCGTGTCTTTGGGAACGTATGCGATCCCGAGGCCGACGCCGAGCGCGCCGTCATCCAAACCTTCTTTGATATGGGCCAAAATTTCGCGCTGTTCTTCGGGCGTGGGCGCGCGTTGCGCCGTTACACCGCGAGGCAGCAACCCGCCGGGATCGTGCATGACGGCCATGCTCGCCGGAATATGCCCGCTGCTTGCGCCGAAGTTAATCAGCGCTTTGTCAGTTCGTGCTGCGTACCACTGCGGCACAGGCCACACGCCAACCTCTAACTCCAGAGCGGTCGTTACGCCATCCCGCGCTTTGAAGCGGTAGTTCTCCGGCGTCTGGCCATGCGAGTGCAAGTCGATAAAGCCGGGTGAGACGACCAAACCGCTGGCATCGATGGTCGTCTTGCCGCGCAAAACATCGGTCGAGATGGAAGCGATGCGGCCGTCCTTGATTCCAATACTGCGGATCGCATCCAGCCCAGTCTCGGGATCCATCACACGCCCGTTCACGATAGCGGCATCAAACTGCTGCGCGCCCGCGTGCATCGAAACCAGCAAAAGCAAGATAAGACTCAACCTGAGCATTCCGGCACGATCATACTCTGATCCGGTCACAATGCCAACAAATACAGCTTTTTCTTGTGTCCGCACGAACATAGCTGCCTTTTGACACACCGGGTCTTCCGCTTTCGTGCAACCCGCGTGCTATGTTTCCACTGTTTCGAAATTTGGGTTCGTTTCGCAAAACGCCCCCGCCGAAGCCGTTGGCTTCGTTTCGCAGAACGGCACCATCCCGGTGTCTAGCCAATTCGAATCGCAAAATGCGCCGTCTCTTCGCCCTAAACGTCGCTTCGTTTGGCAAAAGCACAGGGGTTTGCGGCGCGTGTGAGCCACAAAGAAGAGCGCCTATCCTTTATTACTGCGATTACTGCATTGCTGCGATTGCTGCGCTACCAAACCACCCACGACCGTGCGTACAGCAGGGTAGGGGCGAGGCACGCCTCGCCCCTACGGATGCCAGCTTCGTTTCGCAGGACCCAAGCCCACGCGGAAACCCCCCGAGTACACGCGCGGCTTGAAACGATGACCCCATTAGCCACGTATCATTGAACTAGAAGTATGCGCTTGGTTTTTTGTGCCGCACTGGCGTGCTCGTGCGTGATTCTTGCCCAAGAACAGGCCGCTCCGAAAAAAGCGCCGCCCCCGGGGACGCTGCATTCCATTTCGGTTAAGGGCAACCATCTTTATTCAACGCAGCATATCGTCGACGAATCCGGCCTCAAAATTGGGCAGCACGTTACCGGACCCATCATCGAGCAAGCACGCAAAAAGATCGAAGCGACCGAGTTGTTTACCAGCGTCGCCGACGAGTATCGATTCGGCGCGGGTCTTCCTCCCGGGTACGACCTCACGTTCGAAGTAAATGAGAACGAGCAGCTCTTTCCCATACGCTTCGAGCGCCTCGGCGTGCCCGCCGAGAAATTGCGCCAATACCTTCGCGATCATGTCGAGCTCTATGCCGATCGCATTCCCGGCACCGAAGGCGTGCTGCACCGCTACACCTCGGCGGTTGAGGAGTTCGTTCATCAAACGAATCCATCGCTCAAAGTGAGAGCGGTGATCTCGAATGACGACCCGCAACAGTTGGCGGTTGTGTTTTCTTCCGACATTCCCGCGCCGACCATTTCGCAGGTCACGGTCAGCGGCAATGAGGCTGTCGATACCGGCACCATCCTGCGCGCCGTGAATCAGGTCGCCATCGGCGTGCCACTCTCCGACACTCGGCTGAAGCAGATTTTGGAGGGAACCATCAGGCCCTTGTATGCAGCCAAAGGTTACGCGGCCGTGACATTTCCGAATGTGGAAGTCGAGCCGGCGAAGACGAATCTGGGTGTCATTGTGAAAGTGCAGATCAAAGACGGACCGGTGTTTAAGTTTGGCTCCATTCGATTTCATGGGAGCGGTATGGATGAAGATGAAATCCGCTCGCTCATTCCCTTCAAGCCCGGTCAGACATTTAACGGCGAGCAAGTCGATAATTTCCGCCTCGAGATGATCCATCGCATGAAGCGCCATGGGCTTCTCGATGCCAGCGTGCACACGCACGCGGAACCCGACGACAGCAAGCACCTGGTGAACGTTACCTACGACATTGCCGCCGGTGCCGTGTACAACTTCGCGAGGCTCGATATTCAGGGCCTGGACGTGACCACCGAGCCGGCCATTTCGAAGCTCTGGGGCGAAAAACCCGGCCGTCCCTTTAATCCGGACTATCCCGATTTCTTTTTGAAGCGTGTGCAGGAACAGGGCGTTTTCGACAACCTCGGCGGCACGCAATCCGACTACACCGCCGATGCCTCCACGCACGATGTGATCGTGCATCTGTATTTCAAAGGCGGGAAATCCGCGCAGGATAAGGCACGCGAAAAGAAGGAAGAGGAAGAGCGACGCAAGAGCGACGGGTCGTGGAGCCCGTGGCCCCCGCTCTGATGCTTCACGTGAGTGCTTCGGAGCGTCGCCTCGTCGCCATCTATCCCGGCTCTTTCGATCCTTTGACGAACGGCCACCTCGATCTGATTTCCCGGGGTTGCCGTTTGTTTGATCGCCTCATCGTAGCGATCCTGCAAAACACCGAAAAAGAAGCCGCTATTCACGATAGAAGAGCGCATCGAGATGATTCGCGAAGCGACCACCGGCGTTTCTAACGTCGAAGTCGATTCGTTTGAGGGCCTGCTCGTCGACTACGCCGCTCGACGCGGAGCGAACGCGATCCTGCGCGGCATCCGCGCTATTTCCGATTATGAAGTTGAGCTGCAAATGGCTCTCATGAATCGCCGCATGCGGCCCGAAACCGAAACCATTTTCTTGATGGCGCGCGAAGAGTACTCGTTCATCAGCTCGCGAATGGTCAAGGAGATCGTCATGCTCGGCGGAGATGTTTCTAGCTTCGTTCCCGCGCTGTCGCCAATCGCCTCCGCGCGAAATTTCCCGCCACGGACGACAAGCGTAAATTAGAAGCTACACCTATGCAAGCTACCGCCGAGATCGCTGAACGCATTTCCACCATCAGCGTTTCTTCCACGCTGAAGGTTTCCGCCGATGCCGACCGCCTTCGCCGCGAAGGAGTGGACGTGGTCGATTTCGGAGCGGGCGAGCCGGATTTCCCAACGCCCGCCAACATCAAGCAGGCCGCCGTCGACGCCATCGACGCGAACTTCACCAAGTACACCAACGCCGGCGGCACGCCGGAGCTCCGCGAAGCCATCTGCGAGCGCCATCGCGATCGATTTCGGCACCAACTATTCGGCCGCTGAGTGCCTGGTGACGGTGGGCGGCAAGCACGCGATTTTCAATCTCATTCAGGCGCTGATGAATCCCGGCGACGAAGTCATCATTCCCGGTCCCTTACTGGGTCACTTATAAAGATGTCGTGAATTACGCCGGCGGCGTGTGCGTGTTCGTCCGAAACCGACGAGAGCAGCGGGTTCGAAGTGACTGCCGCGATGATTGAGCGGCACATCACGCCCAAGACCAAGCTCGTCATCATCAATTCGCCTTCGAATCCCAGCGGCGCCGTGCTTTCGAAACAAGAGTTCCGCCGCATCTTACGAGCTCACTTCGAAGCGCGGCATTTTCCTGATGACCGACGAATGCTATTGCCAATTCGTCTACGACGGCGAGCCGTTCTCCATCGCCGCCGTCGCCCGGCGCCAAGGAAACCGTGGTCGTCGCCGGCTCGCTTTCGAAGACTTACGCTATGACCGGATGGCGCATCGGTTTTGCGCTCGCGCCCGCGCCCATCATCGGCGCCATGATGAAGCTGCAAAGCCACAGCACATCGAATCCCACATCCATCGCGCAGAAAGCCGCTGTCGAAGCCATGCGCGGCCCGCAAGATTCGGTGCCGCAGATGCTTGCGGAATATCGCCGCCGCCGCGATTTCGTGGTCGAGCCGGCTTGCGCCAGATCCCCGGCGTCTCCATCGCCATGCCCAAGGGCGCCTTCTATGCCTATCCGAACATCAGCGTTGCGTACGGCGGCGGTCGCGTGAAGAATTCACTCGAGTTCTCAAGCGAGTTGCTGGCGCAAGGCTCATGTCGCAGTGGTTCCTGGCGAAGCGTTCGGAACTACCGACCACGTCCGCATCTCTTACGCCACGTCCATGCACGAACTCGAGCGCGGTCTCGACCGCATTCACAAGTTCATCGACGGTCTTCGCGCGTGAGCTAAGTTATGCTCAAGCGCGTGACTCCGGCACTGCCTTTCCTGGTCGCCGTCGGTATCTTCGCCCAGCCACCCCTTACGCAAACACCGGCGGCAAAGCAAGCCACCCAGCAAACGACTGATCCGGAAGTTCAGAAGGCGCTGCGAGAAGGTGAAGTGGCATTCGGCAACGGCGACTATCCTGCCGCGCTTGCTGCGTATAAGCACGCTCTCGAATTAGATCCCAAGCTTTATGCCGCCGCCGTGTATGCGGGAGACACGTGCTTCCGAACTCACGATCTGGATTGCGCAAATGAGTGGTTTCAAAAAGCCGTTTTGATCGATCCCAATCAGGAGACTGCTTACCGTTACTGGGGTGATGCGTTGCTGCAGGCCGGCAAGAATGATGAGGCTCGCGGCAAGTTTGTAGAGGCGGTTATCGCGCAGCCGTACAACCGCGCGACTTGGCTAAGT
Source organism: Terriglobia bacterium (assembly GCA_963719335.1). Lineage (GTDB taxonomy): Bacteria > Acidobacteriota > Terriglobia > Bryobacterales > Bryobacteraceae > Bog-105. Next base: position 58,961 of record CAVRBR010000002.1, read on the forward strand.
CTCGCGAATTGGGCCAAGCAAAACGGGGCCGCGCTAAACCCGCTGCAAATACAGCGGCCTGCGGTCAGCAACGATCCTCACAACGTAACCATTCCGTCCGATTTGGCTAAAGACGTCGATAGTGGCCGGTCTGCGTGGATCACATATATCATTGGCCACAGCGCTTGGCGCGCGGCAATTTTCAGGAATACACATCCTGCTGAGAACCAGTACAGACATTCGCTGGACGAAGAGACCTCAACGCTACAAGCCGTCGTTAACCTTCTAAAAAAGAACCCGCCCAAAGCTCTTGATCCGCAACTGGCTCTTCTGATGAAACTACAGGTGGAAGGCATGTTGCAGCCCTGGATTCTTTTGCAGGGTGCCGACGCGGGCATCGCGAAAGATTACCCCGCCTACCGCGGCACACATCGCGATCTCCTCCGCAAATATATCGACGAATACGTCATCAAGCCGGCATAGTCTCGAGAGCGAAGCTACTCACCTGCTTGGAAGGCGCTAGTTGCGCTGATTCTCAATCTGCTCGGCCGCAATCTGCGCGATATCGAGTAAGCGCGGCGGATTCTCGCTCGTCGCGGCCAGCGCGTCGCGGAACATGCTGTTGCAGAACGGGCAAGCGGCGCCGATGGTGTCTGCTCCCGTAGCGACCAGTTCTTTGGCCCTGGTCTCGTTCACGCGCTGGCCGGTTTCTTCGCCCAGAAAAACCAGCCCGCCGCCCGCTCCGCAGCAGAAACTGCGCTCGCGCGCACGAGGCGGATCGATCACCGTCGCCGATCGCGCGATCACCTGTCGCGGCTCGTCGTAAATCCCGCGATACCGGCCCGAGATAACAAGGATCATGGAACACCACGCGCTCGCCGGTCTGCTTGGCCGGCAATTTGTCCGCGTGACGTGCCAGAAATTCGCTGTGATGCTCGATCTCGATCTCCGCGCCGAACTCGCGCCAGTCCTCTTGATAGTGCGGACGCAGTGCGGGCAGATCGAGACGATCTTCTTCACGCCCGCTTGCTTCAAGCGTGGACAAGTTCGTTTCGGCAAGCTGCCCAAACACCAGGTCGTTGCCTAGGCGGCGAACCGGATCGCCCGTACAGCGCTCTTTCTTCAATACGCCGAAGGACGTCCCCAGATGCTTCATCACGGTTGCGAACGAGCTGATGATCTCGCGGCCGCGCGGATCGTAAGCCCCCATGCAGCCCAGCCACAGACAGTACTCCTGCGAGCCGTCGAAGATCGGGAATTCCTGCTTCGCGATGAACTTGTCGCGCTCGCTTTGCGAAAAGCCCATCGCGTTTCCGTTGCGCTCCAGATTCAGAAACAGCTTCGTGCCGTATTCGTCTTCCCACGTGCCCGTGTTCACCGCGCCCCGGCGCAGGCCGATGATCATCGGCAGATGCTGAATGCCGACCGGACACTGATACTCGCAGGCGCCGCAGGTGGTGCATTGGAAGATCGCCTTCTGCGAAACAGTCGCGCTCAGAATGGGCGTTTCGTTCGCGTTGCCGTATTCGTTCAGATACGACCGCAACCCGAGCGCAATCAATTTCGGATTCAGTTCTTTGCCGGTGTTATTGGCGGGGCAATGTTCCGTGCATCGTCCGCACTCGACGCAGGAATAGGCCTGCAGCGCCGTGATCTGCGTGATGTCTTTGCCCGCAACCAGGCCGAAATCTTCATCGCCCGCAAGCGGCGGAATGTGGCTGAATCCGCTGCGTTCCAGGAAGATCGTCAGCGGGCTGAGCACCAGATGCAGATGCTTGGTGTGCGGAATCAGCGGAAGAAACGCGAGCAGCGTCAGCGTGTGAATCCACCACAGCACGTGCCCGGCGACCGAGCGCTTCCGGCACCCACCACATCGGCATGTACGTGACCATCAGGATGAAGATCAACAGCGCGATCACGCCCGATTCATACGACAGCGGCCCCAACCACATCGGCCGGATAACAAACCGCCGAAAGGCGAGCCCTGCAATCGAGACCGCGCAGAACGCCGCAAACACAAACGCGAACCAGAAGTAGAAAGCCGCCGAAAAAGCCGTGACGATCGAGGAAACGCGACGCCGAATCCAGTCGCGATGTGATTCAGCGTCACCAGCGCAAACGCGCAAAAGCCCCAAAACACAAACGCGTGGGCGAGACCGGGCAGCGGCCGCTCGCGAATCACCTTGGCCTGGCACATCACTTCCCAGAAGAAATCCCAAACGCGCCGGCTGATCGGCTCCTAAATTGAAATCCGCATCCTTCCGCGCGTCGCAGGATGCGATGCACGACCTTGCCGAAGCGCAGCCAGAAGAGCCAGAACGAAAGAACAATCAGTGCAAGAAGCAGTAGCCGGAGAGCTACAACGCCATAGCCCTGCATACTAAGCGAAGTCGCCCGGCAAGGCATTCAATCTGCGCAAGCGGATCGCTCTAGTAGCATGAAAAAGCGTGAGATACGTCATTTCAGGGGCCGCTGGCTTCATTGGATCACACCTCTGCGAGCGCTTATCGAGCGGGTCACCAAGTCGTTGCGTTCGACAATCTCATCACCGGGCAGCGTCGAGAATATCCGGCATCTGATTGGACAAGTCTTCATTCGAATTTTCGAGCACGACGTCTGCCAGCCGCTGCAGCGTCGCGGGCGCCGGTCGACTCGTGTCTTTCATCTGGCCTCCCTCGCCAGTCCCGTCGATTATCTGAATCATCCGATCGAGACACTCGAGTCCGGATCGACGCGGAACACGCAACATGCTCGAACTGGCGCGGCAGCACAATGCTCGCTTTCTGCTGACCTCCACTTCGGAATGCTACGGCGATCCGCTCGAGCATCCGCAAGTGGAGACATATTGGGGCAACGTAAATCCGGTCGGAGTGCGCTCTTGCTACGACGAGAGCAAACGCTATGCGGAGGCGCTCACCATGGCTTACCACCGCGTGCACGGTCTCCGCACAAACATCGCGCGCATCTTCAATACGTACGGCCCGCGCATGGCTCTGAACGACGGGCGCGTGGTTCCGGCCTTTATCGATCAGGCGCTGCGCGGCGCTCCGTTGACCGTGTTTGGCGATGGGTCGCAGACTCGCAGTTTCTGCTATGTCTCGGATCTTGTCGAGGGACTTCTGCTCTTGAGCGAATCGGACGAGCGCTATCCGGTGAATCTCGGAAATCCGGCGGAGATAACGATTCTGGAATTTGCAGATCACATTCGCGCGCGATTCGGAAACGGGCTCGCGATCGAGTACAAGCCGCTGCCTTCAGACGACCCGAAACTCCGCCGTCCCGATATCGGCAAAGCGAACGCGCGTTCTCGGCTGGGAGCCGAAAGTGTCCCTCGAGAAGGTCTCACGCTCGACCATCGAGTACTTCAAGCAGAACGCCGGCGAACCACTTCTGTAAACGCGAGCGAGCTAAAACTTGAGCTAGATATGGCAATGCCGCAGTCCCCGTTTTGCAAGGTACTGCTGAGTGTATTCTTCCGCCGGATAAAACGTCTGCGCTGGTTCGATCCGCGTCGCTATGGGCCGCCGCAATCGGCCTGAGGATTCAAGCTTCGTCTTCGAAGCGCGCGCGGCCTGCTCCTGCTCAGGAGTATAGAAGAAAATAACGCTTCGATACTGTGTTCCCACATCCGGCCCTTGGCGATTCAGTTGTGTGGGATCGTGTGCACTCCAGAAAACATCGAGAAGCTGATCGTAGGTAACCTTCGCCGGGTCGTATTCCACTTGCACCACTTCTGCATGTCCGGTGAGGTCGGTACAAACATCTTTATAGGTTGGGTTGACTTTGTGTCCGCCTTCGTACCCCGCTATCGCCTCGATCACGCCATCGATCTCGCGAAACGTGGCCTCGACACCCCCGAAGCATCCCGCACCGAATGTAGCTTTCTCCGTCATACTCTTATCTTCGCCGACTGTCCCCGTCTAAGGCCGAAGGTCAGTTGCCGGCGATCAAAATTACGGTTACAAGCTGAACGGCTCCGCGTCTAACTGACAAAGCTACGAGACAGTAGTAACCGGCGGGTACATATCAAACAGGAGGAACTTAGGACAGGAGGTTTATACCGCTTAACCATGAAACAGGTTCTAACATTTAGGCACTTCAAGCCGTTTATCGGCGCCACGGCATCGCTGATGATGATATCCGCGGCAGCAATGGGCGTCGAACCAAACACCCGCACATTCACGGCCGGTCAACAGACCAAAATCCAAGGCGTCATCATTTCGCGGGACGGCGACACGTTGAAACTTCGTTCCAATGATGATTCCGTGGGCATGATCGATCTGACCAAAGACACCAGAATTCAGTTGAAGCACGGCATATTCGGCCGCAAGACTGCAATGGATCTCGCATCTCTGGTACCCGGTCTCCAAATCGAGGCGCAGGGAAGGGGAAACGATCGAGGTGAGTTAATTGCGGAACGGGTCATATTTGACCCGAACTCGATGCGCGCGTCACGGCAAATCGATACTCGCGTTTCTCCGCTCGAGGCACGAACAGGCGGCCTGGAATCGCGTGCCGGAACATTGGAGGGTCGCGCGTACAACATGGAAGGGCGCCAGGGCCAGTTAGAGGGCCAGCAGACACAAACGCAGCAGCAAGTAGGGCAGGTGAAGCAGGAGGCCGATCAAGCGAACCAGGGCGTGACCGGTGTAAATAACCGTGTTTCGGACCTCGACAATTATCAGGCCAAGTATTCGGACACCGTGTACTTCAAATACGGCAGCTCAACCCTGTCTCCCGATGACAAGCAGAAGCTCGACGACCTGGCTCACCGAGCCACTAATGAAAAAGGCTATGTCATCGAAGTCGCGGGGTTCGCCGACAGGACAGGCAAGGCGGCACGCAACCAGGTGCTGAGTGAACGGCGCGCGAACGCTGTGATCCAGTATCTGGAACAACAAGGCGACATTCCAATTCACCGCATTTTGACGCCGGCCGGAATGGGGACCACGCATGAGGCGCAGCCCAATGACACCGCCGAAGGGCGCAAGATGAATCGGCGAGTTGAAGTGAAGGTGTTAATCAACCAGGGAGTCGTAGCGGGTTCAAATCAACCCGGCGGGAACGCAACGCCCCGGGCGCCCGGTGAATCGGGCAAGTAGAGTTTCTCGGCGAGTCCACTGCTCCGAGAAGGAAGGCCGAATGGCGAATATGCTGTTCGGCCTTTTCTATTTTTTCAAGCCAGATGTTACCGGAGCATTGTCCCCGCCCGGACGGAATAGCAGCGGAGCGAAAGCAATCAGATTCCGGCGCCATACAGTCCAGGTATGCATGCCGGGAGTTTCGATCGGGGTCACATGAATGTCTTTGTTTTTCAGCCAGCCGACGAGATTTCGGTTGAGCGTGATCAGATGGTCATCGGTGCCGCAGGAAACCCAGAGCAGATGAAGCTGGTTATTGGCGGAAGAGCCTAGCTGCGGAAAATCCGTATCGAAGTTGTCGCTCAGGCCGCCCGAGCTGAATGCGCCTACCCACGAGAATTCATCAACGCGGTTTAGTCCCGTGAGCAGTGCTTCCGATCCTCCCATTGAAAGCCCCGCAATGGCACGGAAATCCCGGCTGCTGTTCACTCTGTACATCCGCTCGACGGCTGGAATCACTTCGTCGATTAGAGCTGCCCGAAACTTGTCGAAGTTTCTGTCGCGAAGAACTGGATTATTGAAGCCGGACCCGAACCTGGGCGTACGCTGAAGGATTTCCGGCGCACCATAGCCGAGCGGCATCGCGACAATCATTGGCTTCGCTTCGTTCCGGGCGATCAATGAATCGAGAATTAAGTTCGCCCTTCCGACCGCCGTCCAGGCGCTGGCATCATCGCTGTATCCGTGAAGCAAATATAGAACCGGGTACGGTGTGTTTGCCTTCGGATCGTATCCGGGCGGCGTGTAGACGTAATAATCACGGTTATCGCCGACGATGCTCGATTTGTAGAAATGATGATGGACGATCCCGTGTGGTATGCCGCTCATTTCCCAAGGAAGCTCGGTTGTACCCGGTACATGAACCTGACTGCTGGGGCTAAGCAGGTTGGGGACGATCACGTGATTCGAAGGATCCAGCAACTGTACGCCATCTGCGTTGAACGAATACCCGTACAGGTCGGGTTTGAGCGGAGTGGTTGTTGCGGCCCAGATGCCGTCCTGATCCTTCTGCATGACCAGTGGCGCGTCCGCGCCTTCCAAGTTCACCGCGACCTGCTGCGCGTTTGGATCGCGAAAACGGAACGTAACACGCCCATCGCTGTGAACATCTGGTGATTGAACAAGGGTCGGTTGCTGAGCGACGCTGGCGGCCACTGTAACAATCGAACAGAACAACAACTTCTTCATGGCTATGGACAGCTTATCTTGCACGCCTTCCGCCGGATTGGTGAACAATGACCGCCGCTGAATTCACCCCTATTGCGTTCGCGGCTGCACTCGTCGGCGGATTTGTCGGCTCGCTGACGGGGCTCGGAGGCGGCGTCATTATTACACCGGTGCTGACGTTATTCCTCGGAGTAGACATTCGTTACGCGATCGGCACCAGCTTGGTCGCCGTCATCGCAACTTCCTCGGGAGCGGCAGCCGGGTATGTGCGCGACGGATATTCGAGCATTCGGATCGGTATGTTTCTGGAAATAGCAACCACGCTCGGCGCGGTATTCGGCGCGTATCTGGGGACCCACGTTCCGACGCGATCTCTCGCAATAATATTTGGCGTTATGTTGCTGCAAGCCGCATGGCAAGCGAGCCGGGAACATAAGGAACCGACAACACCGCTGCCGCCTGACGCTCTGGCGACTCGCTTGAAATTGAACGGTTCCTATATGTCGAAAGAGGGGCCGCAATCGTATCTGGTGCGCCGGGTCAAAACAGGTTTTGGCCTTATGTTCGGAGCAGGCGCCATATCGGGCTTATTGGGCATCGGCTCGGGTTCGCTCAAAGTGATCGCGATGGATCAAGCGATGCAGATTCCGTTCAAAGTGTCCACCGCCACCAGCAACTTCATGATCGGCGTAACCGCCGCGGCCAGCGCGAGCCTCTATTTGAGCCGCGGATACGTGAACCCGGTGATTGTCATGCCCGTCATGCTGGGAATCCTGGCGGGCTCGATGATCGGCGCACGGTTCTTGGCGCGATTGAGCGTTCCGTTGCTGCGCAAAGGGTTCGCCATTGTTGTTGCGGTAATTGCGATCCAAATGATTGTTAGCGGGATCAGGGGAACGTTATGAAAGTTAGCGATCGAAGTATCGAGCGTATGGTCAGCGTCCTGCTGCGAACGGGCGTCTTACTGTCTGGAGCAGTTGTGCTCGCCGGAGGCACGTATTATCTTCTGAGACATGGCGGCCAAACAGCCGATTATCACGTCTTCCATGGTCAGCCAAGTATTGACCGAATCGTGAGCGAAATCGTGAAAGGCGCCTTTGCTCTGCGGGCGCGATCCATTATTCAGTTCGGGATTTTGCTGCTGATCGCTACGCCTATCGCTCGCGTCGCGTTTTCGTTGGTTGGGTTCGCGCTGGAGAAAGACCGCAAGTATGTTGTGATCACCGCGATTGTGCTTGCGGTGTTGCTGTACAGTCTCATTAGCGGAGCGGTGCAAGCATAGCTTCACCTGAGCTGCGATTCCAAGGTCTCGAATCTTCTCTTCAGCTCATCGAACTCCGACCGTAGTTGCGATATTTCCTGTTCGATTTGTGCGACTCTCGAGGCCGGCTGCGGTGTCGCGTCGGAGGCGCTTTCAACAACGCGCGGCTCGCCCGACAGCAGATGTGCATAGCGCACCTCCTTTTGTCCGGGCTGCCGCGGCAGCTTCCTAACCAAAGCGCCCGCCGATGACTCGGCTAATTTCTCGAGAACGGTCTCAGCTTCCGCGAGATCCGCAAACGGGAACATCCTCTCACTGCGGTCCTTGATCTCCCCAAGCGTTTGTGGACCTCGCAACAGAAGCGTGCATATAACGGCGAGCTCACGCCGGCCCAGGTTCAGCGTTTCAGAGATGCGCTGGCTGTATTTGTTCACGCGCCCGCTGCCAGTTACGGTCAGCGCAAACTTCTTTTCTCGTAGGCGGTTGAGTGCATCGTAGACGGTGTCTTCGTCATAGTCGACCACCGGGTCACGATTCGATTTCTGATTGCAAGCGTTGATAAGCGCGTTCAGCGAAAGCGGGTAATACTCGGGCGTTGTTGCTTCCTTCTCCATCAACGCCCCGAGCACGCGTATCTCGGCGGAGTCGAGAATTTCCATCTCTAGCGCACGCCTGTGGACGCTGGCATCCGAAATCGATTGCCGCTATCCTCTCATGACCCCGCGGAAGTGGCATTCGCCTTTTCTCCCGCTTCCGCTGCATAGCGGGCGGCGAGATCGGGACGCAGATACCGCAGAATGTTGGTCGCGACTTTCTTGCCTTGCCGGAAGGCGTCGGCATACAAGCGGTCGCGCTCCTCGCGCGTATAGGTGAAGCCGATGCTGTAGTAGTGGTCCAGCGAAAAGCCGAGTACCTTCGTTCCCGCGTAGGCCACGGCCGCTTTGCCTATCAGCCCTCCTCCAAACGGGATCTTGCCGACCAGCTGCCGGGCCAATGCACGCCAGCCGAAGGCGCTGCCGATCACGGTTGCGATCTCGGGCTTTTGTTCCATGTAGCCGACCTGGCCGATCGCTCGCCGCAGCGATGAGGAAAGCCATGCGGACCTGATTCATGGTTAGGAACGCCGTATCCGAGGCGAATTCGGCTACTGCCCAAGGCAACTCGATGATATTCGGAATGACGTCCGGAAGCGCCGTGGTGATCGAAAACAACGTATTCTCGCGGCAGGTCTTAGCAATCACCCGCTCTATATAAGGACGCCGGAAGGGCAGAAACGATTTGGCTAGCGAGACCCCCAGATCGGGATAGGTCGCGAGAGTTTTTTCGACAAAGTGATGGGTTTTGTCCTCCCTGAACACGAGCGCTTCGCGCGGTGCAGCGATATCCTCGTCGTAGACGGCGAGATCGTATTGCGGCCCCGAAACAGGAATGGGCGCCCGCGTGAGCAACGATGCCGATTCGCGCCGGCGCGCTGGGCTCAGGTCGCGCAGGAAGAAGTTTTCCATGCGCTGGTATGCTTCCTGGCTGCCGGCATGGAGCGCAACATGCACGCCGCGTTCGCTCATGTCCCGAACCTGTTTCGGGTTCAGCGTGCTGAGCGCCTTCTTGATGTTCATCAAGCTTGTGACACTCATTAAGAACCCCCGTGAGAGATCGGCACCCCCGCGCCGGCAAGACGCAACACTACTTTAAGGTGTCGCTCCCAATCGGAATTGACGCCTACCCGTTCGACCTCGATCTCTGGAGAAAAGTATCGCAGGATGGTGGCGTTCGAGGAATGAAATGAAAGCGCGGGGGCGACGAGCAGTAGCTTGGGAAGGGCGCTCGCCAGCGCGATCCCCGGAAACAGATGTCTGCAGCTCGCTGCGCTCCGCATGCCACCGAATACGCATCCAGTAGTCTAGCGCCTGCATGGGCAGGTGCAGGTCTTCTGCGACTTTCAGTTCGAGAACAGCCAGACGACCCGACGACGAAATGGCGAGAAGGTCGATCAGATCGCGGTCCCTGGCTGCGAATGTGAGTACTTGTCCATGGATTGGGGTGGGCAGCAGAGTCGGGTCGATCTCGGTAATGTTCGACCGGACCGACGTTTCGAGCAGGCGTTCCGAGGCGTTTTGCCATGGGGCACGCGGCGCCGCAACCGCCTGTTCCGTGCAGGGTCGAGTAGCTTTCAGGCGAGTCGCTAAATTGCCTAGATCCCGCGGATCCACTTCGCCCGCCGAGCCGTGAGAGTTGAAGCGAAACAAATGCGGCGCGAGCGGTTCATTGGTGAGCCAGCGAAGCCGATGAGCGGTGAAACAGCCGGCATTCTCGGGAAGGAACAGGCACAGAGAGGTTTGCGTTCCGGGCGGGCTGTGCACGCGCACATGATCGAACCAGATGAGTGCAAAAGTGAGCAGCGCCGCTTCGTCTTGAAGGCTCGGACAAGCCATGGCGGCAATCTGGCGGTTTCCGCGAATGAGCCGTGCGCGGGGAAAAATCGGCGATAAAGAGCGTTGTAGGTCAATGCTGCAGGAGAGGGCTGAAATCTCCCAGCCCGGAAATTGCCGGAACAGCATGCGACGGAACTGTTCGCCGAAATTCTGGCGTACCCCACAAAGAGACTTGTGGGCGGTTTGAGGGCGATCGAGATCGAGAAAGGTCAGCCTGCCGGGCTTGCCCCCGAACCGCTGAACCGTGCAATCGAGCACGCCCGGGGCGTGCCGTTCAATGGAGAGAATGCGCCGGGAAACGCTGCGTGCTTCAGTCCAGGCGTCGATCCAAAGCCGCCCGGAGCGCATCTCCAAAGCGTACTGGCCGGGAACCAGGCTCATCAGCTCATCGCCGTATTCAAGAAGGGCAGGTTGGCGGCAGGTACCGACAAAGGTGTCGATGGCCGTGAGCAGGTCGGTCGATTCCGCCGGTTGGGAGGCTTCGCGGGTATTTCTATGATAGAGTTTTGCCACTCGAAAAATCCAGTTTCGAAAGTCGCCTCCAGGCGGTCGAAGCGCGCATTCAACGTGCAATGGAGCGAAGCGGGCGCAATCGCTCGGAAATAACTCTAGTGGCGGTCACGAAGAAATTTTCTGCGCAAGCAATCGCGACTGCGTATGAGGCCGGCCTGCGTGACTTCGGTGAGAACTATGTTCAGGAGTTTGCTCAGAAGCGACCGCAACTGGCTGAGTTGCCGGGCGCTCGATTTCACCTCATCGGGCATCTTCAGTCGAACAAAGCGCGGATCGCGGCCGAACTGTTCCAGGTCATCGAAACGGTCGATTCGCCCAAGCTTCTGGAGCGCCTGAATGCCGCTGCGGCTGAGCGAAATGTCCGCATCGAAGTGCTGTTGGAAATCAAGCTCTCGACGGAAGAGAGCAAGACCGGCGCCCGTCCGGAAGAGATTCCAGGATTGCTGGAGACGGCTGCGAAGTGTCCGACCCTCGATTTGTCGGGCTTGATGACCATGCCGCCGTGGTCGGAAAATCCGGAGCATTCCAGACCTTATTTCCAGCAACTCGCCGAATTGGCGCGGCAATATGGACTCCCTCAACGGTCCATGGGAATGTCCGGGGATTTGGAGGTGGCGATTGAAGAAGGCGCCACAATCATTCGCGTGGGCACGGCGCTGTTTGGTCCCCGGCCGAAGCCGACATTGTCATGAGCAGGCGCGCTCCGATCGCAGGCATTTTTCTTTTTGGGTTATTTGCCCCGTCCTGCCTGCTCGCCCAGGTAGTCGCAGGCAGTCCCGATTTGCCAAACGTGCAACAGGAGCTCGGGGTAGCGATCCCGATGCGAGACGGAATTCATCTCGCAGCGGATATGTTTTTGCCGCGAGCCTCAAAACGCCTGCCGACAGTGTTGGTTCGGACTCCTTACAATCGCAAAACGCGCGCGATGACCAGTTATCGCTTCTTCGCGAGACGAGGCTATGCGGTAGTGATTGAGGATGTGCGCGGGCGTTACGCGTCGCAAGGAATTTTCGGATCGACAGCGCAGGAGGGGCCGGACGGAAACGACACCATCAATTGGATTGCAGAGCAGCCTTGGTCGAACGGGCGTGTCGCCATGGCCGGCAGCTCGTATCTGGGAATCGCGCAATGGTGGGCGGCGGTTCAAGACAATCCTCATCTAGCTGCGATCTCGCCGATGTGCTCGGGAGACGATGGCTACCTGGATCGCTACTATTCGCGGGGCGGAGCTTTGCAGGTGGCGCATCGGTTGTTGTGGTTAGCCGAGAATCTCACGCCTCCGTCTCACGTGCGCCCGGTGTTTGCTAACTATATCGGGCATATTCCGCTGCGAGACGCCGATGTCGCGGCAACCGGCATGGTTTTGCCGCTGTGGAGAATTGCAATCGCTCATCCCTCCGACGACGCATATTGGAACACCCTGAGCATTCGCGACCAAATCCGGCGGGTGGACGTGCCCGTGCTCTCGTTTGGCGGGTGGTTCGACAACTATGCGGAGAGCGATTTGGATGCATTCTCGCGTCTCGCGGCACGAGAGCACCCCGTCGAAACATGGATTGGACCGTGGGCGCACAATCCCGCCTGGAAATTTCCCACGCGAAGCTTCGGTCGGGAGGCGGCCGTTCCAATTCGGGCGAAGCAAGCCGATTGGTTCGATGAATGGCTCATGAAGAAGCGCACCGTTGATAGAGCGGAACTGCCCGCGCCGATGTTGCACCTGTTCGTCATGGGGCGGAACGAATGGCGGGAGGAGCACGAATGGCCGTTGGCTCGCACCCATTATACGCCGCTGTATTTGAGCAGCAAAGGACACGCGAACTCGACTCTGGGCGATGGCATTCTGCAATGGCTTCGCGCTCAAAAATCGCCAGCCGATGTGTTCACCTACGATCCCAAGAACCCCGTGCCGACCGTTGGGGGCGCGATCTGTTGCGAGCCGAACCTCCTGCCGCCCGGACCTCTCGATCAGAGTGCCGTGGAAACTCGCAACGACGTGCTCGTCTACACTTCCGCTCCGTTGGAGGAAGAGATCGAGGTCACGGGTCCTGTGCGTGTGTTGCTCTACGTGGCGACATCGGCAAATGACACGGACTACACCGCGAAATTGGTGGATGTCGAGCCGGACGGCCGGCCTCTGCTTGTCAGCGACGGCATACAGCGCTTGCGATATCGGCTTTCGTTAGCCCAGCCGATCTTTGTCAAGCGAAACACGCCGTATCAGATCAGCATCGACGCGGGCGTGACGAGCTATGTTTTCGCGACGGGACATCGGATTCGCCTGGAGGTGTCAAGCAGCAATTTTCCGCGTTTCGATCGCAACCTAAATTCGTTTCGCCCCAATGCGGAAGAGATCAAATTGACCAAGGCGCGGCAGACCGTTTTTCATCAGAAGGGTTATGCGTCCGCGATCATTCTGCCGATCATTCCGAACGCAAACGGCGGCCGAACGTTAACGACGCGCTACCAAACGGGTCCAATCAGTCGAACGCAACCGCGATCGCTCCCGCGCAAATCAGCACGCCGCCGAGCGCCTTTCCCCACGTTAATTTCTCCCCCAGGAACATAGTCGCAAACAGAATGACCAACACGACGCTGAGTTTGTCGATGGGTGCGACGCGAGAGGCTGGACCGACCTGGAGAGCCCTGAAGTAGCACATCCAGGAGGCCGCCGTGGCCAGACCTGAAAGCGTCAAGAAGAGCCAGGTTTTATTCGACGGCACGGAAAAGGTGCCGGATTGCCGCGCCAGGTAGGCAATCAGCCATGTGAAGATCACCACGACGGTAGTCCGGACAGCTGTCGCAAAATTCGCGTCGACCCCCGCGACTCCGAGTTTCGCCAAAATCGCAGTTGCAGCCGCGAAAATGGCGGACAGTAATGCCCACGTGAGCCAAGTCATCTTTTCAGTTTGCAAGATGGCCGGCGGCGCGGGAGATCCGGTGCGATCAGTCGAGACCTCGCTCGACGGCGTACCTGGTCATCATGGCGGTGGAATGCAACTTCAGGCGGTCCATGATCGCGGCGCGATGAAATTCAGCGGTACGAACGGAAATATTCAAGCGGCTTGCGATCTCCTTCGCCGAACATCCCTGCGCGATCAGCCGCAGCACTTCTTTTTGCCGTTCCGTCAACGGACCTTCGGCGGGCGGCTCGTCTTCGTCCGTTGGAGATCCGACGTATTTCCCGCCATTCAAAACAGTACGAATCGCGAGCAATAGTTCTTCAGCGGGAGCGCGTTTCGACAAATACGCTTGCGCGCCTGTCTCGATGGCCCGCTTCACGAAATTCGGCTCCGCGTGCATGGAGAGGAACATGAGCTTCAGCTCCGGTTTCCGCTGCAAAAGCCGGCGTGCGGTCTCGATTCCGTCGCCATCCGGCATGCGAATATCCAAAATCGCGACATCGGGACAGAACTGGTCGACTGCCTCTTCAAATGCCTGGATGCTGTCGACCCCCAGCACTTCATATTCGGTACCCGCCATGAAAGAAAGAGCATCCAGCACCAGATGATGGTCGTCTGCAATAAGAAGCTTGGGCCGAGTGCTCCCAACATTCGAGATCGTTTGTTGCGATGTCATTGCAAACCTCACTCAACACGGTGCCTGGGCGAACGTCGGCGTTTGCCGGTAAAGATGGAATTCGCGGGTATTCGCCACTAGCCGTATTGTAGATGCGAAAATAGCCTGAAGTTATACACCCATACCGTAATTTGCATAACTGGCGAGGTGGAACGTAGCTTATAGAGAGTGACAGACGAACAGCTTTTTGTGGGTGCCGAAGAGCGACTTGCTCGCCTGCGCGTGGCCGATGCGCTCCGGCTATTCAATCTCGCCGAGCAGGCTCACGGCGATCCGGATTCGTGCGCTGGGGGCCGCTGGCTCTGTCACATGCTATCGGGCAATTTCGAATTGGCGTGGCGTGAAAGCGATGCCATCACTCGTCGCGGCAACCCGGACCCGTTTCGCTTCTGGAATGGTGGTTCTCTCGAAGGACACAGCGTTCTCCTGCGCTGCCTTCACGGATTGGGCGATACCGTTCAGTTCATCCGTTATGCGCCGCTTATTCGTGAGCGAGCCCGAACCTTGGTAGTCGAGGCTCAGCCGGCCCTGAAACCGCTGCTGCGGGAAGCAGGCCTCGCCGATCAGGTGTTCACGTGGGGCGAGCCAGAGCCGTATTGGGACCAGCAGATTGAGGTTGTCGAGTTGCCGCGGATCTTCAGAACTACCGTTCAATCAATTCCGAGCGCGGTTCCTTACTTGAACCTTTCGTCCGCTGTATCCATCCGATCACCGACGCATACCCGAGACTTGCGCGTAGGCTTCGTCTGGGCAGCGAGCACGTACAATCCGGCTCGTTCCATTCCGATCGAACACTTCGTCACGCTTTTCGGCACTCCCGGCGTTCGCTTCTTCAGCTTGCAGGGGGGAATCGAACGAATGCAAATCGAGCCCTGGTCGGCCGAAGTCCCGAGTCTCTGCGAAGTGTTACCAAACGTGCTCGCTACCGCGCGCACTCTCAAGACCCTCGATTTACTCATAACGGTGGATACCATGGTGGCTCACCTGGCTGGTGCGTTGGCAATTCCTGTCTGGACGCTGCTGCCTTTCGCGCCCGACTGGCGCTGGATGCTTGACCGGGAAGATTCGCCATGGTATCCGACCATGCGCCTGTTCCGGCAGCCCGGCCCAGCAGATTGGGAATCGGTTCTCGATCGGGTGGAGCGCGAGTTGCGAGCGCTCGCCCGTTTCGCTACAACAACGCCTGTGGACTGCCAGTTGACGGAGCAGGCGCTGGAACAACCTCTGGTCCGGGAACGGTGAAGAAGAATTTCGATCCGGAGCCCACCTCTGATTCCACCCAAATTCGTCCACCCGCGCGGCTGACGATCTTCTTGCAAGTTGCGAGGCCAATTCCGCTGCCCGAAATCTCTCCTGCGTGGCGGCGCTGCATAGGTTGAAAAACTCGCTCGAACCATTCAGGTTCAATTCCTATACCGTTGTCTTCGACGCCGATCAACCACATGGATGCTTGCCTCGTTGCGGTTACTTTGATGTCAGGGGCAACGCCGGGACGTCGATATTTGATGGCGTTCGATAGCAAATTTTGAAACAGCTGATTCAAGGCCCGTGATTCGATGTTTACTGGCGGAAGCGGATCGCGATCAATCGAGGCGCGGGAAGTTTCAACGTCCCGCCGCAGATTCCCCAAGGCAGCGGCGAACGCCTCTCCCGAATCGACCGCCTCCGCCGATCCGATCGCGCTTCTTCCTACGGTTGCATGCGCAAGGACGCCTTCGACCAGATCTCCCATGCGTTCCAGTCCCTGCGATATCTGCCGCAGACACTTCTTGCCATCGGCATCGAGCTGCCCGCCGTGACGATTCGAAAGCAGCTGTACCAGCCAGCGGGTGCTCGTAATAGGCGCACTCAAATCGTGCGACGCAATGCTGGCAAACTCTTCGAGCTCTACGTTCGAGCGTTCCAGCTCATTCGCCATGCTCTTTAGCCGCTCATTCGCCGCCTCCAGTTCTCGCTGCATCTGAACGCGAGCGCTCACATCCGTTTGCGTCTCGATGACGCTAAGTGGCGGCTCATTTTCCCGATCCCGTAACAGCGCCCAATGCGTAGATATCGAGACTCTGGTGCCATTACGTCGCATATGTTCCACCTCGCCTTTCCACATCCCGGAGAGCAGAAGCTGTTGCTGGATCTGCTCTAGCGGAACTGGAAAAATCGTTTGCAGGAGTTCTTGGCAAACGTGGCCGACGGCCTCTTCCGCCGTCCAACCATACAGCGTTTCGCAACCTGCCGTCCAATGATCAATCGTGCCATCCCAGCGCCGCACGATGACGGTTGCTTGATCCAGTGCTTCGGCAAGTGCTCTGAGGTTGTCCTCCGTATTCTTCCGCTCCGTGACATCCCGCAGAACCTTGCTAAAACCCACCAGTTTTCCGTCATCGCGCAGCGCTAGGGTTACACCCTCGACCAGAACACGTTGGCCGCCTTTTTTGACGAGCCATCGCGTGTCGGACGCGCATCCTGTGTCTGCCGCCTGCTCCAGATCGCGTCGGTGCACACCCCTGAGGCGATCGGCAATCGGAAAAAGCAGCTCAAGATTCTGTCCGATAAATTCGGCCGGTTCGTAATCGAACACCTGTCGCACGCCCGGATGCCAGGACGTAAAGCTCCCCTCAAGGCTGGTGAGCACAATCACAAAATCGCTCAGGTGCGCGACAAGTAGATCGAAGATGTCTTTCCTGATGTGTGCTGTTCTCTCGACATTGAGCTCTTCGGGCATATGAATCTTTTAGAAAACATGGTTGATGGTTATGACGCGCGGCGGCCAAGGCCCCAGTAAGATCTCGCTTACCGAAGCGGGCGCCACGTCAAGCCGATGAATGTGATCGAGCGGCATTCCGAGCAGCAGGATCAACAGGGCTCTTACGACATCGCCGTGCGAAACCACTGCCACTGTTGCGTCGGGCGCGTGTTGGTACCGCGTCACTATTCTTTCGAGAGCGACCCAGGCGCGAGTTTGCACCTGCGTCATGAACTCTCCGCGCGGTGGGTTGGCTGTAGACCGAAGCTCGTTGTACTTCTTCCACTCATCCAATTCGAGCAACTCGCTAAAAGGCTTTCCCATCCATGAACCGAAATCGATTTCGTTGATATCTTCGTCGATGGATATCTTCAGGCCCTGTGCATCGGCGATGAACCGTGCTGTTTCGAGCGCCCGATCGAGAGGGCTGGAGACCACTTCACTGATTTTGTAACGTTCCTTCAGCCGCTGTCGAGAGCACCTGGGCTTGCCTGCAATCCTTCCTCGTTCAGGTGAACGCCCGGCATTCGCCCATATAGCACACGTCCGAGCAGGTCAGTGCTCCCGTGGCGGATCAGTAGAATACGCATAAAAGGACGGAAAGGAGTTCAGTTGGCACAAAGCCTCACCATCGAGGAAGTCGAAAGAAGAGTGACTGAACTAGGTCCATGGTTTCACAACCTATCACTGCTGGGCGTGCAAACGGCGCCGGATCATTTCCTCGGCAACTATCCCTCCGCGAAATGGCAAAATTTCCAGGACGCCGTTCCGAAAGATCTCGCCGGGATGACCGTTCTCGATATCGGCTGTAATGGCGGGTTCTACTCGATTGAGATGAAACGGCGCGGCGCCGGGCGCGTGTTGGGCATTGATCACGACGAACAATACTTAGAGCAGGCGCGGTTCGCTGCCCAAGTCCTCGACTTGGACATCTCTTTCGAGCAGATGTCCGTATACGACGTTCCGAAATTACGCGAGCGCTTCGACGTCGTTTTGTTCATGGGCGTGTTCTATCATCTTCGATATCCGCTCCTCGCGCTCGATCTGCTGCGCCAGCATGTCGCCAAAGATTGGCTAGTTTTTCAATCGATGTTGCGCGGCAGCCGGACGCGCCCGGACCTGGAGCCGATTATCCGTTTTGGGAACGGGCGGTTTTCGATAAGCCCGGTTTCCCCAAGATGCACTTCATCGAAAACAATTACTCGCAGGACCCGACGAACTGGTGGATTCCGAATCGATCTTGTGCCGAAGCTGTTTTGCGGAGCGCGGGATTTAAAATAGAGAGTATTCCCGAAGCTGAGGTTTTCATCTGCCGCTGCGATGAGGGGGCTTATCTGCATCCATTGCCGGTGAGCTTTGCCTGATGCGACGTGTTCCGCTCGATCGCTTCGCCCGCGAAACCTGACGCTCGCTTACCTGTCCAACCAACGACTCGTATGATCGAAGCCGCCATGCTCTGGAACGAGCCGAACAATCTTTCGCACTGGGATTTTCGAAGTGGATCGCGATTGGTCCGTGTACGCGCGAGATGGTGAAGGCTGGCGGCTATGGCCATTGAGGCCGAAAATCCGAAAATTATCAAGGTGCTGGGCGGGATCTCGCCCATCGATCCGGCCTTCATCGTGCGAATGCAGGAGATGGGCGCCTTGAATTGCGTGGACGTAGTCGCGATACACGGGTTTCCCCTCGATTGGAATCACTGGACCATTCACGAATGGCCGGACAAGCTGGCCGAAATTCAGGCGGTCACAACAAAACCGGTCTGGGTATCGGAAGTAGGAGCATCCTCATTCGGCGCCGAAGAGGTGCAGGAATTCGGGTTGAAGAAAACGGCGGAGCTCTTGATTCCACGCCTCGATCACGTGTATTGGTACAGCCTTTTCGATTTGCCCAGGGCGTGGCCGGCAACCACGCGCCACCGCGAAAGTGAGGGCTCTTCCTATTACCGGCACTTCTATATGGGCCTTTTTCGCGAAGACGGCTCCGCGAAGCTCGCGGCGGGCGAATTTTCCAATTACGCTCCCGCGCTCGGCATCTGCCAGTGGTTTCACTTTGAGGACCATCGTCTGGAAACTGCCGTTCAGGCGCTCCGCGATCTGGGCGTGCGAAAGTTACGCACCGGCCTGAGTTGGGCGGATTTCGAACGTCCTGACGCGGAGCGTTGGTTCGACCATCAAATGCGGCTGCTCGAAGCATTCGAGGTGACCGTTACTTTTTGCTTTACACCGGAGCGCTGCGGCGTGCGGCCGCATCACACAAGCCCTCCGAAAGAGCCGCAAGAGTATGCTGAATTTTGCGCTGAGATGATCCGGCGCTATGCTCACTAGTAGAAATACGGATCAGACGCACGATCAGTCAAAGGTAAGTAGTAACAAAGTAACATTACGTGCTTCTTATTTGATCAGTAGTATGCGCCCGCAGATATGAGCGACGAAATGCAGCGTCGGCCCGATGGTTGCATATACGATTTTCAGCGCTACGTCTCACCCGCAGTTCCCCCAAGCCTCAGTAGGACAAATTCTTACATCAAAGGACAAAACGGACAAGAACAATGAAAGGAACCGTTCTCATTACAGGCGGTGCTGGATTTATTGGATCTCACGTAGCTTCGGAATTGCTAAGGGCTGGCTATCACGTGCGGGTTCTGGATAGCCTTGTCACCCAGGTACATGGGGAAACGCCGAAGCGTCCCGCTTATCTGCACAAGAATGCCGAGTTTGTGTTGGGCGACGTGCGCGATCCGGAAATTCTGGACCGGGCGTTGTCGGGCGTGGACGCCGTTTATCATTTCGTCGCACTGGTCGGCGTGGGCCAGAGCATGTACCAGATCGCGGAATACACCAGCGTGAATAATCTGGGTACGGCGGTTCTGCTGGAGCGACTGGTGAAGCATCCGGTGAAGAAGCTGATCGTCGCATCCAGCATGAGCGTTTACGGCGAAGGCCTTTATCTCACGCCAGGCGGCGAGCCGTACACGCAAGCGAGCCGCACTGCCAAACAGTTGAAGGCGCACGAATGGGAGATGGCCACGCCCGACGGGCTTGCCGCTGCGGCCGGTGCGAACGCCGGAAACCAAGCAGCCCTCGCTTGCCTCCGTTTACGCGCTCTCCAAATACGATCAGGAGCAGATGTGCCTGATGGTGGGCAGAGCCTATGGAGTTCCTACTGTGGCATTGCGTTTTTTCAACGCTTACGGGCCATTTCAATCGCTGTCAAATCCGTATACCGGCGTGCTGGCGATCTTCGCGTCGCGCTTGATGAACGGGCAGCGGCCGATCATCTTCGAAGACGGGCAGCAGCTGCGCGATTTCGTCAGCGTATCCGATGTCGCCCAGGCGTGCCGGCTCGCAATAGAGGTGGAGGCCGCGCAGGATCTGGTGTTCAACGTTGGAAGCGGCCAGACCATCAGCGGTGAGAGAGGTCGCGAAGAAAGCTCGCCAAAGTGCTGGGCAAGAACATCGAGCCTGAGATTAGCGGCAAATATCGCGTGGGCGATATCCGCCATTGCTTTCCCGGATATCAGCCTGGCGCAAAAGGTTCTCGGCTACAAGCCGCGGATCACTCTGGAAAACGGCATGCGCGAACTGGCTGAATGGCTGGAGCAGCAGACAGCCCACGATCGGTTCAACGAGATGCGGGACGAACTCGCTTCGCGCGGGCTGGTGGTTTAGAGGAGGCCAATCGTTGCAACGCCGCCAAATTCTGATCACTGGCGGGGCGGGTTTCATTGGAACGAACATCGCTCGCAGCTACCTCGAACGAAGATCAGCCTGTTCACATCTTCGACAATTTAAGCCGCCCTGGAGTGGAGCAGAACGTTGGCGAATTACAGCAGCATTTCCCGGAAGAGTCCATTTCACTCTCGGCGACACGCGCGATCAAGAGCGAGGTGGTGAAAGCCGTCGGGACGGCGACGCAGGATCTATCACCTGGCCGCGCAGGTCGCGGTGACGACCAGCCTCGACGATCCCATGGACGATCTCGACACGAATCTGATCGGGACCATTCATCATGCTCGAGGCGATCCGGCATTCCGCCGCCGTCCGGCGTCTGCTGTTTACCTCGACAAATAAAGTCTATGGCCGTTTGGCAGGCGTGCCGCTTCGCGAAGCGCGGTGCTCGCTACGAGCCCGAAGACATGGCGATCGCGCACGCGGGCGCCGGCGAGAATCAACCGCTCGAGTTTCTTTCGCCCTACGGTTGCTCAAAGGGCAGCGCGGATCAATATGTGCTGGATTACGCGCGCTCGTACGGCATTCGTGCGACTGTATTCCGCATGAGCTGCATCTACGGCCCGCATCAACTCGGCTCGGAAGATCAGGGATGGGTGGCGCACTTCCTGCGACAGGCTATGAAGGGCGAGCCGATCACAATATACGGCGACGGAAGGCAGGTGCGCGATCTGCTGTTTGTCGAGGATCTGGTTCGCGCCATGCGCCTGGCGCAAGATAACATGAGCCTTGCGGCGGGCGAGGCATTCAATCTGGGCGGCGGCGCCGGAGAACAGCACCAGCTTGCTCGAACTGATCGAGGAAATGCGGCTGCTGACCGGAAATCGCGTCGAGATCGAATGGGGCTCCGGAACGGCTGGGAGATCAGAAATGGTATGTCGCGGATACATCGAAGATCCGCAACCTGCTGGGCTGGAGCCCAAAGATCAGCATCCGCGAAGGTTTACGCGCTCTCTACGATTGGTATCTGGAGCGGCCGTCGCTTGGTCGCACAATCAGAAGTGCAGGTGGCCTGATGCGTTTCGCTCTTGTAAATCCGCCCTGGAATTTTGAAGGCAGCATTTATTTCGGCTGCCGCGAGCCTCATTTGCCTCTGGAACTCGGCTACTCGAAAGCTTTGCTCGAAGCAGAGCGGGCACGAGGCGCTGTCTGATCGATGGGCATCTCGACGAGCTGACCGTCAGGCGGAGATTGTCGAGCGCGTGCGCGAATTCGCTCCGGATTTCATGGTGGTCACGACTGCGCCGACCTATCTGTTTTGGCGCTGCGCTCCGCCGGAGCTGCGCGTGCCGCAGGAGCTATGTGACGCCTTGCGCGGATTGCAGGCCAAACTGGTCGTTGTCGGGCCGCATGGTTCAACGACGCCGCGCGCCACGCTCAAGAAGCTGGACGCGGATGTGGTCGTCCTGGGCGAATGCGAAGAGATTCTGCCGCAACTTGCCACGGGAACGGGCCGAGATCTCGTCTGTCGCATTCCGTGAAGGCGATAGGATTGTCGTGCGCGGGCCCAATCGCGCCGCCGACATGAAGCGTCTGCCGGCCTTGAGCTGGCCCGACCATGCGGTCGCCAGGCACACCATCACCATCATCGATTCGACGCTCAGCCGAGTCGTCCAGGCGCTGAGATGGAGGCCTCCCGCGGATGTCCGTACCACTGCACCTTCTGCGCCAAGGACAATTTTCGCAACAACTATCGCAAGCGGCCGCTCGCCACCATTCTCGAAGAAGCTAGATCGGTTTGTGAAGCAAGGCGTGGAATACATCTACTTTATCGACGAAATTTTTCTTCCCGACGCGCCGCTGCTTGCTGCCTTGGCCGAACGGAACATCAAGATTGGTGTCCAGACGCGTCTCGATCTCTGGAACGAAGAGTCCATTCGCGCGCTTGCCAAGGCCGGCTGTGTGTCCGTTGAGGCGGGAGTCGAAAGTATTACCGAAGCGGGCCGCGCCTATCTCGACAAAAAATGTAAGATGTCGACCGACGAACTTACTCAACGGCTCATTTTCGCGAAAACACTAATTCCATTTGTGCAAGCCAACCTACTCGCGATGGCGGAAGATGACGAGGAAGAGATCGAAGCGTGGCGGCACCAACTCGAAACACATGGTGTTTGGTCGAACAAGCCGGTGCCGCTGTTTCCGTATCCTGGATCTCCACAGTACACCAGAATGTGGGGAGCCCCTGACGACTTCGCCTGGGAGAGAGCTCACGAATTTTACTTGAAGGGTTTTGATTCATTTAGCGATATTCAGGAGCAACGGCCGCAGCCACTTGTGGAACTGGAAGTAGCCTGGCATGACCGGTAACGCCCCGGAAAACAGCGAACCTCCACTGAAGATCTTCATGACGGCCGATGCGGTCGGCGGAGTATGGCAGTATTCCGTCGAACTGGTTCGCGGTCTCGCGCAGCGCGGTGCGGAGATTCTGGTTGCGACCATGGGCCCTCGTCCTTCCGATCGGCAGAAGCAGCAACTCTTAGCGATTCCATGCGTCACGCTTGCGGAGAGTGACTATGCGCTCGAGTGGATGCCTAATCCTTGGCGCGATGTGGACGGCGGCAGGCAAGTGGCTCCTCGACTTGGCGTCCGATTTCGATGCCGGCGTGATCCATCTGAACGGCTATGCGCATGCGAATCTTCGCTTGGAGCAAACCGGTGGTCGTCACTGCACATTCGTGCGTTTATTCCTGGTGGAAGGCTGTTCACGGTTGTGCTCCCGGTCGGGATTGGGCGGAGTATAAACGGCGCGTCACCGAAGGGTTGGCCGCGAGCGACGCCGTAACCGCGCCCTCCAGATATGTGGCTGAGGCACTGGAGGAAGAATACGGTGTCTCAGCCGAAAAAATACGAGTCATTCATAACTTCAGCCGCGCCCCACAGCCGGTGTCGCGCGAACCTAAACAACCGTTTCTTCTGGCCGCGGGCCGAATTTGGGACCCAGCCAAAAACTTTTCCTTACTCGAGCAAATTGCGCCCACGCTTGGTTGGGAGATCCGCGTGGCGGGCAGCGAGCGCGGACCGCAGGCACCGAGTCCAACTCCGAAATCGGCCCGTTGTTTGGGGCTTTTGCCGCACGCCGATGTACTGAACGAAATGGAACGCGCGAGCATCTTCGTGCACCCGGCCCTCTATGAGCCGTTCGGCCTGGCGGTTCTCGAAGCGGCCTGGCGTAAGTGCTGTCTCGTGTTATCGGACATTCCCAGTTTGCGGGAACTCTGGACCGGCGCAGCGCTGTTTGTCGATCCACGAGATCCGCAACAGTGGACGATCGAACTTAACAAACTGATTGCCGATCCAGAGAAACAGCGTGGTCTCGCGCAACGCGCGTATTCGCATGCCAATGGATATCGAGCTAACACGGCGATAAATACGTACTGGAGCTTCTACCGTTCGATGACGGGCTCAGGCCCCGCAGCAAAGAAGGACGTAGCGGCGTAAAGATGCGCATAGCGCTGTTCTATCATTCGCTCGTTTCGGATTGGAATCACGGGAACGCCCATTTCCTTCGCGGTGTTGCTTCCGAACTACAAGCCCGAGGACACCGGATCCGTATCTTTGAGCCTGCAGAATAGCTGGAGCCGCGAGAACCTGATCGAGGAGCGCGGACCGCAAGCCGCCGCTGCATTTGGAGCAGCATTTCCGCATCTGGCCAGCACTCGATACGATCTCGATCGCCTGCAACTCGACGAGTGGCTGCAGAATGTAGATCTCGCCATCGTGCACGAGTGGAACGATCCGAAACTGATCTCTGCCATCGGCGACTATCGCCTCAGCCATCCGAGTATTCGTGCATTTTTTCACGACACGCATCACCGCGCTCTCACTGCCGAAGAAGAGCTCGCGCAATTCGATTTAGCCGGATACGATGGCGTGCTTGCCTATGGAGCTTCGCTCAAAGACAGGTATCAGCGTCACGGATGGGGCAAGCAGGTTCACGTTTGGCATGAGGCGGCAGATATCCGCACCTTCTATCCACGCGTCGGCGAGCGCAATGCGGGGGACGTCGTCTGGATCGGCAACTGGGGTGACGACGAGCGAAGTGAGGAGTTGCGCGAGTACTTCATTCAACCCGTGAAGCGTGCGGGCTGGAAAGCTCAAGTATACGGGGTCCGGTATCCAGATTCCGCTGTGCGCGAATTGAAGAACGCCGGCATCGCTTACGGCGGCTGGCTGGCAAACTTCGATGTTCCTGAAGTTTTCGCGCAGTTCCGGGCGACGGTCCACGTCCCGCGCCGCCCCTATACGCGAGAATTGCCGGGCATCCCTACGATTCGTCCTTTTGAGGCTCTGGCCTGCGGCATCCCGTTAGTCTCCGCGCCGTGGCGGGATACTGAAGGGCTGTTTCGCATTGGACGGGACTTCTTGATGGCCCAAGATGCAGGACAAATGCACGCCCATCTTCGCGACGTCCTCAACGATGGTTCACTCGCGCGAAGCCTCTCGGCGAGCGGCCTAGAAACCATTCGCACGCGCCATACTTGCGGCCATCGCGTAGACGAATTGCTGAACATCTACGACGCCGTTAGACCTGCATCCGTCAGCGACGAAGTGCCGCTCGCGGCGGAGGTCCAGGCGTGAGAATCGCTTTCTGGGGTTCAAGCCTTGTTTCGGCTTACTGGAACGGCGCTGCCACATATTATCGGGGCATTCTGCGGGCGCTCGCTCAACTCGGAGTCGATGTCACCTTTTATGAGCCGGATGCCTACGACCGCCAGCAGCACCGCGATATTCCAGATCCTGAGTGGGCGCGAATCGTTGTGTACGACGCGCGGAACCAGAACGAAGTCAATCGCCATTTGGCCGCTTCTGAAGCCTTCGATGTAGTAGTAAAGGCGAGCGGCGTGGGAGTGCTCGACGAGTTTCTGGAACGCTCTGTAGCTCGAATGCCCGCCTCGACTTGCAAAGTCTTTTGGGATGTTGATGCGCCGGCGACGCTCGATCGTTTAGGAGCGAACAGCGACGATCCCTTTCATGCCGGCGCTTCCTGATTTCGACCTCGTGCTCACCTATGGGGGCGGCAGCCGTGTCACTGACCAGTACCGAAGGATAGGCGCCCGTGAATGTTTCGCCATCTACAACGCCTTCGATCCCGACGTTCATTTCCCGGTTGCCCAGGATCAGCGCTTCGCGTGCGATGTTTCGTTCCTTGGAAACCGCCTGCCCGATCGCGAGGCTCGCGTCGATGAATTTTTCCTTGGCGCCGCCCGGCGCACTCCGAGTAAACGCTTCCTGCTTGGCGGTAGTGGATGGGCAGACAAGCCGCTGCCTGCCAATGTTGGCGTATCTAGGGCACGTCTACACGGCCGATCACAACGCGTTCAACTGTTCTGCTCGAACGGTTCTCAACATCAGCCGCGAAAGCATGGCGCGATACGGCTTTTCTCCGGCCACTCGGGTGTTTGAAGCAGCAGGGGCCGCGGCTTGTTTGATTACCGACGCTTGGGAAGGCATCGACTCGTTCTTAAAGCCGGACAGCGAAATACTCGTCGCGCATAGCGGAGAGGATGTCGCTCGCATCGTTCGAGAGTTGAGCGAAGAACAGGCGCGCGCAATCGGAGAAGCGGCACGCAAGCGCGTACTCGCTTCTCATACCTATGAACAGCGTGGAAAGTTGGTCGAATCTATTCTGCAGAACACTTTGGCGTCGCTCCCATCGGCCGCCATGGAGATGCGGGCGTGACACAGCCGAAGCTGAACTGCGTCTTCCTGGGACTCTCCATCACATCTACGTGGGGCAATGGTCATGCCACTACCTATCGCGGGTTGCTGAAGGAGTTGTCCAAGCGCGGTCACACCTGCACTTTCTTCGAGCGCGACGTGCCCTGGTACGCCTCAAATCGCGAATTCGAAGACCTGCCCTATTGCACTGTTGTCCTATACAGCAGCGTCGAGCAGTTGAAGGAACAGTTCGCAAACCTCATTCGCTCAGCCGATATTGTCGTGGTCGGGTCTTACGTCCCCGACGGAGCCGAAGTAGGTCAATGGGTTACCTCCATCGCCACGAACGCAACTGCGTTCTATGACATAGATACTCCAGTTACTCTGGCAAACCTCGCCAGCGGTAAGTGCGAGTACATCTCACGGGATCTTTATCCTAAGTACAACTTGTACCTTTCGTTCACCGGCGGCCCGACGCTCGACTATATTGAACGCAAACTCAAGTCTCCCTGTGCTCGCCCTCTCTACTGTTCGGTGGATCCGTCGCTCTACTTCCCACAACCCGAGTTCGCCAAGTGGGACATCGCCTATCTCGGCACGTACGCCGCGGATCGCCAGCCCGCTCTGGAAACGCTGTTGCTGCGAGTTGCGCGGCAGAATGCAGACAGGAAATTTGCCGTTGCCGGGCCTCAATATCCCGGAAATATTACTTGGCCATCTAATGTCGAGCGGATCGACCACCTACCGGCGACGGAACACCGGTGGTTCTATAACTCCCAGAGGTTTACTCTGAATTTGACGCGACACGACATGATTCGGGCCGGATATTCGCCCAGTGTCCGTTTGTTCGAGGCAGCCGCTTGCGGCATTCCCATACTTAGCGATGAGTGGCCAGGGCTCGCATCCTTCTTTACTCCTTCCTCTGAAATACTCGCAGTACCGTCTAGCTTGGCTGTTACGTCTTATCTACAGATGCCAGACGAGCGTCGCTTCGAAATTGGAGAGAACGCTCGCCGGCGTACTCTGCGCTTCCACACGGCGGCAGTGAGGGCAGAAGAGTTTGAAACTTATACCGTTGCATCGTTAGAGCGAGTTAGTTGCTCAAATAAGCAGCGCAGATCTGTGCTACAGCAGCCTTCCACCGCCGCGGCCGTATAGCGGAACGGGTGAAGCGCAGCAACCCCACGCTAGCTGTCGCGCGTATTGTGCCTCATTGGGAGTGTTTCTATGAAAAAAACGAAGATTTTCCTTACTGCATCCGCTGTTTGCCTCAGCGCGGCTGCACTATCCCTTTCTGCCTGGCAAGGCCCTCCGGCCCCTGGAATACCCGTGAGTATCCTGGTCAGCCTTGAACCTAAACGCGGCAAAACGATCCCCCCGATCGAATCGCAGGATATTGTGGTTTCCGAAGGCAGAGACAAACGGCCTGTTACGGGATTAGTTTCCGTTGGCGAGGCGCCGATGCAGCTTATGCTGCTCATTGACGATTCCGCGCGCGCGACTTTTGACACCGAAATCGGCACCCTGAAGCAGTTCGTGAACTCGCTGCCTTCCAACACGGAAGTAGCCGTCGCCTATATGCGAAACGGCATGGCGGCGCTCACGCAAAACTTCACTGCGGACCACGCAGCTGCAGCAAACTCGATTCGCCTTTCACTGGGACCGGGAGGCGCCGACGTGAGCCCGTACGACTCTCTGACCGACGCGATCAAAAAATGGCCCGATATGGGACGGCAGCGCAGAGAAGTAATCATGATCAGCAGCGGTCTTGAAAATCTGGGGGGCGGTCTCTATCCCGACAACCCGTACGTGAACGCCGGCATCCAATCGGCCCAGAGAGCCGGAGTTGTCGTTTACACAATCTACGATCCGAGTGTCGGACATTTTGGCCACAGCTTCTGGCGCAACACTTGGGGTCAGAACTTCCTTTCACAGCTGTCCGATGAGACCGGGGGTGAGTTCTACGGTATCGGATTTGGATCGCCGGTTAACTTCCAGCCGTTCTTACAGCAAATTGTGTTGCAGATGCGAAATCAGTATCTGCTTACGTTCCAGGCTCGCCCGGAAAACAAATCTGGCCTTCAGCCGATCAGGGTTGCAGTTATCAACAAGGACGCGAGCATAGCGGCGCCGGACAAAGTTTTTGTTCGCGCCGGCATGTAACCTCGCCCGTTTCATTCCTAGCGCGGCGGAAGGAAACGTTCTCTTCGCCGTTCACCCACGACTGAGAGGAAGAATGAGTCTGGAAACAAAACAAGGTCAACAGCAGACAACGGATCCGAAAAAGCAAGGTCCAAAGCCTCCCTTTGAAGAACCGAAGCAGGCTCCTCCAGGGCATACGGATGAGATGCGGAACAAGCCGGACCATGGCGAAGAGTCCTACAAAGGATTCAACCGTCTGAAGGGCCGGAAAGCTCTCATCACGGGTGCCGATAGCGGTATTGGACGAGCGGTCGCATTGGCGTTTGCGCGCGAGGGCGCTGACGTACTCATCTCGTATTTAAATGAAGATCGAGATGCGCAGGAGACCGCGCGTCTGGTGAAGGATGCCGGCCGGAAGGCAGTGGTTGCCGGCGGCGACATTCAAGACTATCGGCATTGTGAAAACTTGGTCAATCGCGCGTTCGACGAACTCGGCGGGCTGGACATTCTGATCAACAACGCGGCCTTCCAGATGACGCACGAGTCGATTGAGGAACTCACTCCGGAAGAGTGGGACAGAACGTTCAAGACGAATATCTATGCGATGTTCTATCTGAGCCGCTTGGCGCTTCCCCGTATGAAAGAAGGCAGCGCCATCGTGAACACCGCTTCCGTGCAGGCCTATCAACCCAGCCCAACGCTGCTTGCCTATTCGAGCACCAAAGGTGCAATCGTGACGTTCACGAAGTCGCTTTCCGCGCTCGCTATCAAGCAAGGCGTACGCGTAAACGCCGTCGCGCCGGGGCCAGTGTGGACTCCGCTGATCGTGTCGACGATGCCCGAAAAAAGCATGAAGGAGTTCGGCAAGAAAAGCTCCATGGAGCGGCCCGCGCAACCTGCCGAGTTGGCGCCCATGTACGTCTTTCTCGTTTCCGACGAATCGCGCTACATTAACGGGGGCATTTTCGACCTCACCGGCGGAAAGATGCTGCCGTAACCCGTCGCGGCCGTCAAGCGTGACAAAACCCCGGTAGGCCGTTATAACGTGCTGGGGTTTTTGAATTCCAAAGTACTGCTCTACAGCGTGCTTGTTCCTCTGCTCACCGGCTTGTCGGCCGCAGCGAAATCCGCAGTTGCTTCGCCGGTCGAGGAAATGTCTTCCGCCCCGGTGTCTTTCAATACCTGCTTCCCTTTCGATACCCAGTCGGCATTGTCGCAATGCACGGAAAGAAGAATGCCCCCTTCCTTGATGCGACCCTCGTATCGCTTGGCTTCGTATTCGGGAATACCCATCCCGACCAGCGCCCCGATAATGCCCCCCACCACGCCACCAGAACCGATCCCGGTCAGTGCGGCGATGATGGGTCCGGCCGCGATCAACGGCCCGAGTCCCGGAATTGCGAGTAAACCGATGCCCGCCAAAAGACCGATCGTCCCTCCGATCAGCCCGCCGGCAACTACACCCGTCGTCGTACCTTCCGGCGCCTTCGTGTGCTTCTCGTGAGCGAAGTCCTTCGTTCCGACGTTATCCTGCAGCAACACTGAAATGTCTTCTCTTCGAAAACCTGCATTAATCAGCCGGTCGACTGCGCCTTCTGCCATCTCTCGGCTTGCGAAAATGCCGAAAGCCGCCGTATTTTTCCCTGCCATTCGCTCTCCTTCAGGATGAAAGTCCTTCGCCAGTGAGACTCCGGTGCTTGATGGTCGTTTCTCGCGCCTTTTGCAGAACTCCTGGTTTCTCCATTCGAGTTGCGTTATTTTGAAGAACTGCGGCAATACGGTTCCAGCAGTTCTGCGAAACAGGGTCGTGCGCCGGCAAGCACTTGGATGAAAATGACCTCGAAACGATATCTGCTCTTTCTGCTCACGGCTGTTGCGGCATGCGCCGCATCGTACGATCCTTCCACTTTTAACGCCCTGAAGTGGCGCAACATTGGTCCGAATCGAGGCGGGCGGTCGCTTACTTCCGCCGGTAGTCCCGGCCGTCCGCTCGAGTACTATTTCGGCGCGGTCGGAGGCGGCCTTTGGAAAACCACCGATGGCGGCACGAACTGGAAACCCGTAACCGACGGGCAACTCGGTAGTTCCTCGGTAGGCGCAGTCGCCGTTTCCGAATCCAATCCCGACGTGGTCTACATCGGCATGGGAGAAACGGAGCTGCGCGGCAACATTATGCAAGGCGACGGTGTATACAAGTCCACCGACGCAGGCAAAACATGGCGGAAAACGGGCCTTGAAAACACGCAAGCGATCGCCCGCATCCGCATCGATCCGAAAAACTCCGAGATTGTCTATGTCGCAGCTTTAGGGCATCCGTACGGACCGAATCCCGAGCGCGGCGTGTTTCGCTCTACCGACGGCGGCAAAACGTGGAAGAAGATTCTTTACCGTGACGATCATTCGGGCGCCGTCGATCTCTGTTTTGATCCGCACAATTCAAGAGTGCTTTTTGCCGCTCTCTGGGATGTTTACCGCACGCCTTGGCTACTGAACGACGGCGGCCCGGGCAGCGGACTCTTCAAATCGACAGATGGCGGAAATACTTGGGATGAAATCACCCGCAATTCGGGATTGCCGAAGGGGATTATCGGCAAGATCGGCGTGGCGGTTTCGGGAGCGGACTCGAATCGTATCTACGCCATGGTCGAAGCGCAGGATGGCGGACTCTTTCGATCCGACGATGCCGGCAAAACATGGACCCTGGTGAGTCAGGATCGAAGAGCGTTGCAGCGCGCCTTCTACTTTTCCCGTATTTACGCCGACCCGAAAGAGAAGGACACGATTTACGTGATGAACGTGGCGTTCTTGAAATCGACCGACGGCGGAAAACAGTTTAAGACTCTGCGGCCGTCGCACGGGGACAATCACGATCTCTGGATCGATCCCAACGATCATCAACGCATGATCAACAGCAACGATGGTGGCGGCAACGTGTCCGTGGACGGCGGCGCAACGTGGACGGGCGAGACGTTTCCAACTGCGCAACTCTATCACGTGGCAATCACGAAGGACGTTCCATACCAGGTCTGTGGCGCGCAACAGGACAACTCGACTGTCTGCGTGCAGAGCGAGCGAGGCGGTTTTCGTGGTTTCGGCGGAGGAATGTTCGCTCCGCTCTATGCGGTCGGCGGCGGAGAAAGCGGATATATCGCCCCCGATCCCACCGATCCGAATGTTTTCTATGCGGGAAGCCAGGGCGCCTTACTCACGAGATTCAATCGCGCAACTTCCGCCATGCGCGACATCCAGGTTTATCCGCTGTTCTTTTCGGGAATGCCCGCTTCGGCGCTCAAAGAAAGATGGCAATGGACCTTCCCGATCGTCTTTTCGCCGGTCGATTCGAAGATTCTGTATACGTCCTCTCAGCATCTATGGAAAACCACCAATCAAGGCCAGAGCTGGGAAGCGATCAGCCCGGATCTGACTCGCGCCGATCCCAAAACGCTGGGCGATTCCGGCGGTCCAATTACAAAAGATCAGAATGGACCCGAAATCTACGGCACCATCTTCACCATTGCTCCTTCACTGCAAGATGTAAACACCATTTGGACAGGTTCCGACGACGGCTACGCGTTCATCACGCGCGATGGAGGCAAGCATTGGACCAATATCACCCCAAAGGATTTGCCGGAGTTCAGTCGCATCAGCATGATCGATGCTTCGCCGTCTGAGCCGGGCACGGCATATCTCGCCGCCAAACGCTACCAGTTAGAAGATCGAAAGCCTTACATCTATCGCACGCACGATTTCGGCAACACCTGGACTAAAATCGTCAACGGCATTCAGGGAGCCGACTATGCTCAGGTCGCACGCGAAGATCCCAAGCGCAAGGGCCTGCTCTACGCGGGAACCGAGCACGGCATCTACGTTTCCTTTGACGACGGCGAGAACTGGCGCAGCTTGCGACTGAATCTGCCCGATACGCAGGTAGCCGATCTTCTTGTGGAAGGAGACGATCTTGTTGTCGCAACGCACGGACGATCGTTCTGGGTGCTCGATAACATCGACATATTGCGTCAAATGGATTCAACTCTCGCGGCATCAGCTCTTCATGTATTCCAACCGGACGAGGCCATTCGCTCCTTCCGCCCTGCCGACATCGACTACTATCTTCAGAAGCCGGCTGACAAGATCACGGTGGACATTCTCGATAGCGGCGGAAAGGTGGTGCGAACCTTTTCGGCATCGGCTGACGAGGAAAAGCGAACAGCACGCAAGGCAGAAAACGAGGATTCGGAATTTGGACCGCCCCGAACCGCGCCTCCCGGTCGGAAGGCAGGCACGAACCGCTTCACGTGGGATTTGCGCTATCCCGGCGCAACTGTCTTTGAGGGCGAAGTGCTGTGGGGCGCGCGTGCCGAGCAAGGGCCCATGGCGGTACCGGGAAATTATCAAGTCCGAGTGACCGCGAACGGCCAGTCACAAACTCAACCAGTGGTCGTCAAACTGGATCCGCGCGAGCATGTCACTCAGGCTCAGCTGGAAGAGCAGTTCAAACTCGCGTCTCAGATTCGCGACCAGGTCAGCCAGGCCGATGACATGGTCATCAATATCCGCGCAATTAATAAAGAGGCGAAGGATAGAGCGGGGAAAGCCAAGGATTCCGACGTTTCCGAAACCGGCGCTTCATTGCGTGATAAGCTTTCCACCATTGAAGAAGAGATCTATCAAATCCGCAATCGCGCCAACGAAGATCCCCTGAACTTCCCGATCAAGCTGAACAATCAGATCGCAGCTTTGGCGCGCACGACCGAAACGGGCGACAATCCTCCCACCGATCAAGACTATGAGATATTCCACATTTTGACCGCTCGGCTCGAAGCCGTGCAAGCAAAGTTTAACCAGGCTCTGAAGGTGGATCTCGCGCATTTCAACGAAGTCCTGGCGTCCCACAAATTAAGCGAAGTCCATGCAAGTGAAGTCCACGCCGGCGGAACACTCGATCATCAATAGCCATTTGTCCATTAAGGTGAACCGGAAACGCATGCTCAAGAAAATCCAGTTTCTGACCTCTTGTTTTATGTTCGCGTCGCTTCTGCAGGCGCAAGACATGAACGTTCTCAAGACGCTGAAGTGGCGTCTCGTGGGGCCGTTCCGGGGCGGCCGTGTAGCTGCGGTCGCGGGTGTCGATTCCGAGCCGAACGTCTACTATTTCGGCGGAGTCGGCGGCGGAGTTTGGAAGACCACCAACGGAGGCATGGGCTGGCAGCCCATATCGGACGGCCAGCCGTTTGGCACGTCCTCGGTTGGAGCCATTGGAGTATCTGAATCGGATCCCAACATCGTTTATGCAGGCATGGGCGAATACGACATCCGCGGCAATGTCTCGCACGGCGACGGTGTGTACAAGTCCATGGACGGCGGAAAGACTTGGAAGCACATCGGTCTCGAAAACACGCGTCAAATTGCACGCATCCGCGTTCATCCGCGCAATCCGGATCTTGTCTACGTGGCCGCTCTCGGGCACGTCTGGGCGCCGAATGAAGATCGAGGCATCTATCGATCGAAAGACGGCGGCAAAACCTGGGAGAAAATTTTTTGGCGCGGACCCAAGGCCGGAGCAATCGAGCTGGTGTTCGATCCGACCAACCCGAATATTCTTTACGCCGGGTTTTGGGAGGTCTACCGGAAACCGTGGGATCTCGAAAGCGGCGGTCCGGGGAGCGGCCTGTTCAAATCAACCGATGGCGGCGACACCTGGACGGATCTGACGCACAACGCGGGGTTGCCGAAAGGGGTGATGGGAAATATCGGTATCACGGTCTCCGCGGCGAATCCCGATCGCGTGTATGCGCTCATCGAAGCCGAAGACGGCGGCGTATTCCGCTCCGATAATGCCGGCAAGACTTGGAGGAAGGTGAACGATGAACGCAAGCTCCGGCAGCGCGCTTGGTATTACGGCCGGATTTTCGCCGACCCGAAAGATCCCGACAAAGTGTACGCGACCAACGTTGAGTTCTTCCGTTCCGACGACGCGGGAAAAAGCTGGAACGCCATCAGAACTCCGCACGGGGACAACCACGACCTTTGGATCGCACCCGGCAATCCGCAACGCATGATCGAAGCGAACGACGGAGGCGTGAACGTCAGCACCAATGGCGGCAGAAATTGGACCAGCGAAGATAACCAACCGACCGCGCAGTTCTATCGCGTGGCGCTGGACGAAGATTTTCCGTATCATGCCTACGGAGCGCAGCAGGACAATACTACGGTCAAGATCGCTACTCGCAGCGCCAGCGGCGCCATAGGCGAACGCGAATGGTACCCGGTGGGCGGCGGCGAGAGCGGCTGGATTGCGCCCTGGGCCAAAGACACCAATATCGTTTTCGCGGGTTCATACGACGGCTTGATCACTCGCTATGACCACCACGACGGTCAAACCCGCAACGTCACAGTGTGGCCCGATAACGAAATGGGCTGGGCGCCCGACGCTCTGAAATACCGCTTCCAGTGGGATTTCCCGCTTCTGTTCTCGGCGCACGATCCCAATCTGCTTTATGCCGCTGGCAATGTTTTGTTTGCGTCAGGCGACCAGGGCCAAACGTGGAAACCGATCAGCGGCGATTTGACGCGTAACGACAAGTCGAAGCAGATCTCTTCCGGCGGCGCGATTACCAAGGACAACACCAGCATCGAGTATTACGACACCATCTTCACTGTCGCCGAGTCACCTGTGACGAAGGGCCTGATCTGGGCGGGCTCCGACGACGGTATGGTTCATATGACCCGCGACGGCGGCGCGCATTGGGAAAATGTCACTCCCAAGAACGGTCCGGAATGGATGCAGATCAACTCGATTGAGGCTTCCCCGTTCGATGCAGGCACTGCGTACTTTGCCGGCACGCTGTATAAGTTCGACGACAACCGGCCGTTCCTGTTTAAAACAACGGATTACGGCAAGAGCTGGCATCAGATCAACAACGGAATTCCGCAAAACACATTTACGCGCTGCATTCGCGAGGATCCTAACAAAAAAGATCTGCTCTATGCCGGAACGGAAACGGGAATTTATGTGTCGTTTAATGGCGGCGGAAGCTGGCAATCCTTGCAGTTGAATCTACCCGTCACGCCGATTGCGGATCTGGCCATTCAGAAAAGAGAGCACGAACTGGTTGCGGCGACGCAAGGTCGAGCTTTCTGGATTCTCGACGACACGGAGTTACTCGCTCAGCTCGCGGATGGAACCGGCAATGAAGACATGCACTTGTTCCAGCCGAAGCATACCTATCGCGGAGCGTTCGGTCGCGGCTTTATTCCCGGCCTCAGCGGCCCCAGCGATGCAGGGTCGAATCCGCCGAATGGCGCGGTGGTTCATTACTGGCTGAAAGGCAAGCCGCAAGGCGAGGTCACGCTCGAGTTTCTTGATTCCGACGGCAAGTTGGTGAAGAAGTTCTCGAGTAAGCCTCCCCCGCGTCCGCGGCCTGAGCTTGAGTCGTCTTCCTCCGAGCAAGCAGAAATGCAGGAAGAAGAGGGCGGTCCGCGGCGCGGCGGTGGTGTACAGCGCGTACCGGCCAACCAGGGGCTGAATCAGTTCGTTTGGGATTTGCGATATCCCGATGCGACCAGTTTCCCGGGAATGATTCTTTGGGCGGGAAGTGTGCGCGGCCCGCTGGCTGTCCCAGGCACGTACGAAGTCAGGCTCACGGCGAACGGGAAGACGCAGACTCAACAGTTCGAGCTTCGAAAAGATCCCCGCGTCGATACCACGCCTCAGCAGTTCTCAGCCCAGCTGGAGTTGGAACTGCAGATCCGCAATAAATTGACTCAGACCAACCAAGCTGTCATTGAGATTCGCGAGGTACACAAGCAGATCGACGAACTGACGGCGCGGCTCGGCTCAACGGGCGATACGGCAAAATCAAAGGCCGTGATCGAGCGCGCAAAATCTCTTTCCGCCGACCTGACCACCATCGAAGAGGTGCTCTATCAGACGAAAAGCAAGGCGAGCGAAGATCCGCTGAACTTCCCGGTTCGGCTCAACAATAAGCTTGCTGCGCTTCTCGCAGCCATTCAAGAAGCCGACACCCAACCGACGACCTCAGAGCAACAGGTCTATGAAGATCTTGCGACCAGCGTGAATGCTCAGATCAACAAGCTGAAGCAGGTGATGGATTCGGGAGTGCCCGCTTTGAACAGGATGGTGCGCGATCAGGACATTCCCGCTATAGCGGTGAAGAGCGGGGGTACGCTGTGAAACGCAGGTCAACTAGCGACATGATTATTGGGCAAGCGAACGACTCTTAACCAGAAATCTTCCACCGACCTGATCATGTTGAGGAAGTCGTCCATCTGTATGGGCTTCGTGAGATAGCAGTTGGCGTGAAGTTTGTAGGCGCGCGCGATGTCCTGATCGGCTTCTGACATGGTCAGAACGATCACGGGGATATGGCGCAGGCCGGGATCGTTCTTGACTTCCTCGAGAACCTCGCGGCCGTCTTTCTTGGGCAGATTAAGATCCATCAAGATAAGGTCCGGCTGAGGAGCGTTCTTGTAGGTTCCTTCCTTTCGCAAGAAGCGCATGGCTTGCTCGCCATCTTCTGCGACCGACAGCCGATGCGGAAACTTACCTTCACGCAAGGCCTCTTGTGTAAGGAATACGTCACCTGGATTGTCCTCGACCAGCAAAATCTCGAACGAATACTTACGGTCACGCATGGCTAACGGGCTGGAGGGCGGTCCTTGCTGCAGTTTGTCTGAAGTCTGACTCGCGGTTTAGCAAATCAGTTGCAACCGGCAGCGTAAAAAAGAAGGTCGATCCGATTTCCGGCTGCGATTCTGCCCATAATCGACCGCCGTGGTGTTCGATGATGCGCCGGCAAATGGCTAGCCCGATCCCATTACCGCCGTACCTGCCGACCCCATGAAGACGCTGGAACACTTGAAAAATGCGATCGCAGTATACGGGATCGAAGCCGATTCCGTTATCGGCGATCGCAAAGGCCCAATCGCCGTCCGTGCGTTTTGCTGTGACTGAGATGTCGGGAGCTTCAGTGTCTTTGCGAAACTTCACTGCATTTCCGATCAGATTTTGCATCACTTGGATGAGCTTGGTTTCATCAGCCTCCACGATCGGCAAATTCTCGTATCGTACAACTGCGGAACTTTCCTTAATAGCCAAATCCAGATTCCTCAGCGCCGTTCGTAACACTTGTTCGGAAGACACGGCCTTCTTCTCAAGAACTTGGGTGCCGACGCGAGAGTAAAGCAGCAGATCGTGAATCAGCGCTTGCATACGGGTGGCGCCTTCGACTGCGAATTGGATATATCGATCGGCAGTTTCATCGAGTTGGCCAGTGTAGCGGCGCGCCAGGAGGCCCATGTAGCTTCCCACCATGCGCAAAGGTTCCTGCAAGTCATGGCTTGCGACGTAGGCGAATTGCGTCAAATCACTGTTGGAACGCTCCAGTTCGGCGGATCGACGTTCGAGTTCTCTGGTCTGCGCTTCAAGTTCGATCGTCCGTTCCTTCACGCGCGACTCAAGACTGTTGTTCAGCCTACGAATTTGTTCTTCTACTTGATCGCGTTCACGCGCGTACGAGACGTTGAACGTATACGCCAGCCACAACAGAAGGAAGCCGATGAGAATGCCGATGCCGAGCACAATCTCGAGCTGGAGCTGGCCTCGTCGCTGCAGTTCCAGCCTTCGATGGAAAGTCGCGGTCTGAGCGTCCTTGATCGCACCGACCATCGAGCGGATCTTCACCATCTCCTCCTGACCTCGATTGGTTTCGACCTCCGCCAAAGCCGCCCGCAAACTTTGGTGCTGCAGCAGATAAATTGTCTTCTGCAGTTCGGCCATCTTGTTTTGAATCGAGCCACGCAATTGGACGATTTCCTCGCGAGAGACGTGATTGCGAGAGGCGAGCGCATCTATTTGCGACAGGCGCCATGGCAAGTTAGAGACCGCGTCGCGGAACGGAGTGAGATAAGCGTCTTGCCCCGTGAGAAGGAATCCGCGCTGCCCGGTTTCCGCATCCTGAATAGTCGAGAGCAGCTCGTCGAGCCTGCGAATAAATTCGTCGGTCGAGAACGTAGCGGCGACGCTCTCCACGTGCTGGGAGCTGGTCCGGTAGGCCACAAAGGCGAGCAGAAGAGGGAGAAGCCCTAGCCAGATGATGAGGCGCTGAGTTTTTCCGAGCAGTCCCCTGTTCATCGCACTATACAGAATTCAACTCGTGTTCAGGACGGAAGGTCGATTCGCCGCGCCGCCACTGTTCTCCTATTAAGGCAGTGTATACGTAAGTCCCGTCGTGAATTGGAATGAGTTTTTTCTGAACGTAGGAGACGGGTCGTTTAGAAAGCTATCGAGCGCGCTCAATGTGACGCTGAGACGTTTGAATGCCGGAATACTAAGATTCATGTTGCCGGTAGCCGAGTAATCGCGGGTGTTCGTCCAAGCGGGCGCGAAACCGATCTGCTCGTGAAAAACAATTTTGTGCGGGAAGGTGCGATTGTACGCTTCCGAAAAAATGGAACCGAGAAATGTTTGGTTTTGCGCGGCATTCAGAAACTGCTGATCGACGAAATCGACCTCTGCTTTTAAATCGAGTTCGTCGTTTGCTCTCTTCAGTGCCGTCCAGCCCACGCCTCCGCCATAAGTCTGCTGCAGATTCAAACCTTGCGAGTAGTTGTGATCGAAGGCCGCATCTCCAAAGGCATAAAGACGTGGGCTGAAATATTGGTCGCGCTCCCCGTCGCCGTGGATGATGGAGGTCTTTACAGTCGGAGTGCCCGGCTGGGTGATCTTCCCGTATGCCGAATCGAACGTGAAGATGGTCCGATTGGACGGGTCCATCCAAACTTCGCTCGGGACGGAACGGGTCAGCGAAACGGCGCTGGTGTAGTCTTGGCTGTTTTGCGTCGAATTGACGAACGAGATTCCCACAGTGGCGGAGCCTTTCCACGCCCGGAAAAAACCCGGGCTGGCACGCACTGTGTTCAGAAATGTGGTTTCGTCTATCACGTCAGCCGTGTTGGTAACCGGAATAGTGACAGGAGAAGGCTGCGCAGGAGTGGTGACTTGAATGTTTTGGTCCGCGACCGAAACCGTTCCCTGGGGAACGTTGGCGGTGTTTCCGTGCAAACGGAGCCTGATTCCTTTCTCGATGACCGCGAACTTCTGCGGCGAATGCAGTTCTTTGATCTTGCTCCAATCCACAGTGATCTCGCCCGCCATAATGCTCTTGAACGTGACCGAAGTGCCGGTGGAGCGCTCCAGGTTACCGATGAGTTTCTCTCCGTCGACAAAGATGAGAACATCGGACCCGGCGTTCGCCGGAGTGGCCGGAGTCTGGCAATTACTCTGCACAGGAAGGCCAATCAATAAAACGATTCCCGCCATCAGATGAAGCCTGATTAATGTTTTTGGGCCGAACATTGGATATCCACCACGATGATAGAGGTCACGTATCCCGTCCTGCAACGAAACTTCGAATGTCGAGGCGCTGTGCAAGTTCTTCGTACTAGGTCAATACGGCAGTACTTACCCGTATATGCCCCTCCGACTATTAAGTAAGTGGTGGGGCGTTCCGAACTGTCACAGATATTCTCGTCGTTTGCCGCGTTTTTGCCTGTACCCGCGTCTAACCAGGTATCATGCGACGCCTCCAGATAGTTATCCCGATAGTCGTCGTTCTCCTCGTGGCCATAGTGCTCGGCGTTGTCCTCTCGAACGTAAACAAGTACCGTCCGCGTGTTCAGGCTGAGTTACAGAACAAGCTCGATCGTCCTGTTACGCTGGGACACCTTGGCGTGCGGTTATTCCCGCTCTCGATCCGCGTTGATGGGTTGACGATTGGCGAAGCTCCCCAGTTTGCTTCGGGTCGACCTTTCGCAACAGCTAAAGAGGTATATGTCAGCGTAGGCTTTTTTTCTCTGCTCACCGGGAATCCCGACGTGAAGGAGCTGGATCTCAATCGTGCGCAGATTGAGCTCATTCGGAATCCCGCGGGTGTGTGGAACTTCTCGACTATCGGGGCGCCAAGACGAGCGGCAACTCGGGCGAACTAGATCTCGACAAGTTGAAGATCGCCGACGGGCAAGTGGCAGTGACGAACGAGGTCACAAAAGAGCCGCGGACGGTTTACGATCACATCGATCTGAAGTTGAGCGATTTCGGTCCTAAAAAGGAGTTTGGGATCGACGCGGCGGTACATTTCCCCGGCCCAGGAAAAGAGCTGCTCTCCTTCAATGGAAAAGCCGGACCGCTCGAAGGCGGCAACACCGCGGCGCTGCCGCTGAATGGTCGTTTTTCGTTGCAGGAGGTTTCGCTGGCCGGTGTGAATCGTTTCTCGCCGGGAATCATTCCGGCACAAACGGACAGCGTGGCGTCAGGCGAGGGAACGGTCTCGTCAACCAATGAGCTGATGGCTTTGAAAGGCAATCTGAAGCTGGACAATACGGTGATTCATGGGTCGAAGCTGGATTATCCGATTGAGGCGCAGTACGACTTGAGCGACGATCGCAAGCAGGACAAAATTCAAGTGCGCTCGGGGGTGGTGAAGCTCGGGTCTACGTCGTTTGCCGTGTCGGGCGACGTGAATGCCGCTACGAATCCTTCGCAATTGAACCTGCGGCTCACGACCAACAATTCATCAATTTCAGAGATCGCGAGACTGGCCGGAGCGTTTGGCGCTGCATTCACTCCCGGTTACCAGGTGAAGGGAACGATCAATGCGGATGTGACGGCAACCGGCGCGGCGAATGCGCCGCAATTGAACGGATCGTTTTCGGCCTCGGGCGTGTTTGGCGGACAAGAGAATGGGACGGTGGCGGTGGATATGCGACCTGTTCACCCTCTTTGCTCGGTGAAAATTAAGTTGTCCGGAGTGGACACAAACGCGCTGCTCTCGGCCGTGAGCACGATGAAAGACACACTGTACGGAAGCTTGGCGGCGGATACGGATCTGACCTTTACGCTGCAACCGGGCGGCGAGGTCGCGCGCACGCTGAACGGCACTTTAAATTTCAACGTGACCAACGGACAACTCAAGAACGTCAACATTCTGAATGAGCTGTCGCGAGTCGCGAAGTTCCTCAACAGCGCCCCCACCCAGAGCGGGTCGGGAACTGCGCTGCGGCACTTTTCGGGGACATTGGACATCGTGAACGGAGTCGCTAACACGAATAACCTTGCGGCAACACTGGACGCGGCTGCTCTGTCGGCGACCGGATCGCTCAACCTGGTGAATGAGGCGCTCAACATGCGTATGAATGCTGTGTTGGGGAGTGGACCGAGCCAGGCGGTGGGTGGCACGCATGTGGGCGGATTCCTGAACACCGTGCTTGCCAACAACCAAGGCGAACTGGTGGTGCCGGTAACGGTGACGGGCACGATGGCGCACCCGGTGTTTACACCGGATATGGCGGCCATCGCCAAGATGAGGCTGAGTAATCTGCTGCCGACCAGCGGCGATCCATCCAAGTTGACCAGCGGGTTGGTGGGGTCGGTGCTGGGGAACAAAGGCGCAGGTGGAATTTTGGGCGGAATACTGGGGAACGGGCGCCGCAAAAAGGCCAACAACAGCCGCAGAATCCGCTGGGCGGGTTGCTGCAGCAGTTCGGGAAAAAGAAGCAGTAGCACTAAGCGCCGGATTGGCTCGGTCACGGGGCGTGCCGCGTGGCAAAGTGATTGTCACGGCGGGAGGGCAGCACCCACTGGCAGTGCCGCGAACCTCCGGCCCCACCGTGACAAAAGAGCTTATCGACAGAATTGGCCGCGCTGCCGGTAGAGAGGTACTAGGACTGCGTAGTGCTATGGTGCGCGGGATTAGCAGAGCGGCCGGCGACCGGGGTTGAGTGCATTCACTGAAACACCGTCTTTAGGTCACGCACTTCGAGCGAATCTCCGAATGCCGAGCCACTGCGCGAAGGCGAGTCCCATCCTCAGCGGTAGGCAGTGCTGCACTACCGCCTTTGACTTGGATAAGTATCATCTGGAACGCATCACCACGCTTCATTCCAATCCGCGGCGCGCCGTGATCCTTACGGATCGCCAGTAGGTCTACGACACCGCGCGCTTCAGCGCCATCTGGCCCGCAGAACGTTAGAAGGTGCCAGCGCGGCGAAGGCGTTTTCGCCATTGCTTGGCGGATGCGCACCTTCGTCATCGTC
Organism: Terriglobia bacterium; assembly: GCA_963719335.1. GTDB lineage: Bacteria > Acidobacteriota > Terriglobia > Bryobacterales > Bryobacteraceae > Bog-105. Next base: position 101,413 of record CAVRBR010000002.1, read on the forward strand.
ACTGCCCAGTTTTTCGTCTTATTGACGAGTTCAAATCGTTTCTTGTAATCGTCGCGTCTTGTCTTTCCTGAGATCGTTAGCTTTCGCACGATGATTATCAGCATCCGCCTATGAGCGGGCGAAAGCAAATGGCGCACCGGATAAACTTGACGGACGGACGCACTGATGCCAGAGAAAACAATACGGCGGGTTGCGACGTCCATTCCTACGCTATTCGTATCGCAGCGAGACTAGCGGATCCACACGCGTGGCGCGGCGAGAGGGCAGATAACACGCCGCCACGCCGACGATCGCGAGAACCAGCACGACACCCAGCAGCGTGAGCGGATCGTAAGTCGATACGCCCCAGATCTGGCTCGCGAGGAGGCGTAGAAGCGCGAAGGCGATCGCGAGCCCCACACCGACGCCGAGGAGAATGAAACGCAGGCCTGCTTTCATCACAAGACCACGAACGTTGCCCGCTGAAGCACCCAGCGCCATCCGAATCCCGATCTCACGATTCTGCTGCGAGACAGTATAGGAAACCACGCTGTAAACGCCCACCGTGACCAGTGCCAGGCCTATGGCCGCGAAAACACCGAAGATCTGAAGCGCGAACCGGAGTTTCGAATATTCGTTAAGGTCGAGAAATTCGTTCATCGTGGCGGTCTGCTGAGGCACCAAGCTCTTGTCCATTTCCAGCACCTGCGCTTCGAGTGCCTTAGCCAAGGCGGCGGGATTTCCGGCAGTGCGTAGAAAAACAATAAAGCCGCCGTAGCTCGAAAGCGTGTATGGTGCGTAAGCCTCCGGCACCACGGCTTGGCGAATTCCGTGATTCTTGATGTCGGAAGTGACGCCGACGATTTCGAACCAGGGATTGAGCACCGGGACGGGCGCCTTTTCCAGCCCGGTCATTTCAATCTGCTTGCCGATGGGGTCCTGGCCCGGAAAGAATTTCGCAGCAAGAGTTTGGTTCACGACCGCGACTTTGCGCTTGCCGGTGATGTCGGGTTCGGTCAGGAGTCGCCCTCGCAACAGGCGCGCGCCAAGAGTTGGGAAGTAGAGCGGATCGCAGAAGCCAACTTGCCCTTTCCATTTTTCCGAATGAGTGACACCGGCCGCTTCGAAATCGGTGTCGATGCCGCCAAAGGGTGGGAAGTCGAGTGCGCCGGAAACCCGTACAACCCCGGGTAGTGATTGCAGGCGTGGGAGCAGGTCGCGCAGAAAACGGGACTGATCGTCCGCGGTTTTGTACCTTTTGCCAAGGAAGATTTCGCTCATCAGGAGCTTGTCGGGACGCAGGCCCAGATCCACCTGCCGTTCCTTGAGAAAACTGCGCATGAGCAGTCCGGAGCCGGTGAGCAGAATGAGAGAGAGTGCAATTTCGCCGACGATCAGGATGTTGCGCATGCGACCGCCGCGGAACCCGCTGTTTCCACGGCCCCCCGCTTTCAGCGGTTCGCTGAGATTACGGGTGAAGGAGCTAATTGCCGGCGCCAGGCCGAAGATCAGCGCCGTCAATATCGCGAGGACGCGCAGTTGCGGCGAGTACGCGTAAGTTCAGATGAATGTCGGCTTCGTCGGGAAATGTGGATTTCGGCAGCGCAGCCACAAGGGCCTTCAGGCCACCCCATGCCAACAAACAACCGCCCCCCGCCCCCATCAACGCGAGCAACACACTCTCGCCATCAGTTGCCGGATAATAGCCAGCTTCCCGGCGCCGAGTGAGGTGCGGATAGCAAACTCCTTCTCTCTGGCAGTGGCCTTGGCAAGCAGAAGGTTGGCGACGTTCGCGCACGCGATAAGCAGCAAGAGACCGACAGCCCCAAGCAGCGTGTACAGCGTCTCGCGGAATTTGCCCACCACGTTATCGACCAGCGACACCAGGTGGACATCGAATTTCTTGGGGTAATTCTTCGGATATGTTTTGGAGAGGCGCTGCGCGAGAATGCGGAGGCCGGGTTCGCCGGATTTTCGAGTCAGGCCTGGCTTCAGATGCCCCAGCAGTAAAAAAAATGGCGCATTCGCATCAGTTTCACCGGGATCGACGGTAGTCGGCATCCACAGATCCGCACCCCACCAGGTGAAGCGCCGGGGCATGATGCCGATCAGTGTCGTAGGCTTGTTGTCCAGCGTGAATGTCTTTCCGACGATGCCGGGGTCGGCGGCGAACCTGCTTTGCCACACTTTGTAGCTCAGGACGAATACGCGCGGAGCGCCAGGTTTCGCATCTTCGGGCGTAGCGGCACGGCCCAGCAAGGGAGGCACCCCTAGAAATTGAAATGTGTTGCCTGTGACCATGGCGACCATGAAAGACTCAGCCGCCCCGTCCGGACTGGTCATAAGAACACGATCCTGACGGACGCCGATGGAGTGATCGAAGACTTGGTTCTGTTCCTGATAGTCAATGAATTCGGGTTGCGAAAAAAACTCTCGGCCGAAAGGCTCATTGCTGGTCGAGTCATGAATTTCAATTGACATAAGCCGCTGGCCGTCGGTGTACGGGAACGGCTCCAGCAGGACATTATCGATCACGCTGAAGATGGCCGTTGTCGAGCCGATACCTAACGCCAAGGCCAACACGGCAGTAATGAGAAAGGCGCGGTCTTTCAGGAGGGTTCGGAAGCCGAACCGTGCGTCTTGCCAAAGCCGATTCATCATGGGCGATCCTGTATGAGATACAGTACGGCCCCTGAGGGCCTAAAGGTTCAAAAAATTCGAGAGCGGCGCATCCGAAAACAACTTGAGATTAGGCCTGAGCCAGTATTATGCAGCGGCTCTTAGCCGAAAACGGACGAACACGTTGATGCCCCAAGGATGTGCGCCATAGTAGGGCTCCAGGGTACGATCGATCCTGTAGGTGGAGACGTTCATTCCCAAGCCGGTCTGCACGTTGCGGAACAGGTCAATGTCGCGTGTGTAACCGGCGGTGAAGGCATTCACGTTGAATGCATACTGCCCGGTTTGGCGAATCAACTGTTCGGCTATGAACGGATTGTTGTCGAAGAGTTCGTCGCGCTGGCTCCATTCATAACGTCCCGTAAGAAAGTTTCTGCGCCGGAACGGCAGGACGGTTTCGGCGAGGACGGCGTTGATCGTGCGGCTCTCATACAGCTTCTGGTCTTGTCCCCACAGGAGCGTGGTAGCCCAAGAAGTACTGCCGGCACTGGGGCGAACGTATGCAACGGACGCGGTGGTGCGAACGACATCTCCCAAGCGTTCTGCTTCCGGATTATGCAATCGCCCGGCTGACACCTGCGCCGCCCACCGATTCGTGGGAAAAAAGCTGAATCGCGTAGACCACGAATCCATCGGGCCGAAGGGAATTGTCCAGCGATTTTCACCGGGTTCACGGCCGTAAAATCCCGAAGCCTCTAAGCGCATTTTTCGATAGCTGACACCCGTGGTCACGACGTTGTATGCGATATGAGTGGAATCTTCCCAATGGTGACCTAACGGCGCCTGGGGAAGTTCCGCCGCGCTGGCGCGGTGCGGATAAGCGACGGGCCCCAGCGCCGGCTCGCCCACGGGCGCGTAGTAGATGTTCCACATCGTCCTATCGCTGAGCGGACGGGCATATTGAATAGCAATTTCCATGAACAGGTTGTGCGGATGCTGTCCGTCGACAAGGGGCGTCCCATAAGCGGTCTCACCGGTTTGAAAAAGAAGCGGGTAACGCCGATCGGTAATCGTAGCGGGCTCGAGGCTCATCATTAGACGGAGCATCAAACTTCCGCTCCCCACCCGGTGAACCGCGCTGAACATGCCCCAGTTGGTCGAGTACAACTTGTCCGCGCCGCGCGGGCCGGATTGCTGGGTATCCACAACGAAGGCTTGCGCCATCGACATCAGGCGCCAATCGCCCACTTGCATCATGAGCATGGGCATCGGCCAGGCGGACGGTTGGAACGCCGTCCCGGAGCTTTCCGCCATCAGAAACATCCCGGCCGCGTTCATGTGATTCATGCTGCCGTGCTTCATGGGGTCGTGATCCATGCCGGGCAGCTCTTGCATCGCGTTTGCAGGCGCGCCGGCGTTATCGGAAGGCGATGTTTGAGTTTGTGATGTCTTGCTGTTTGAGGGCGTCGTTTCCTGCGCACAGGCGCACTGCCAAGCAGGGGCGAGCACACACACGACCGCGGAAGCAATGTTTCGAGCGAGCAAATGCATCGCGAAAGCGTCGCGCAGAAATCAATTATACAGGCGTTAACACACAGCGTCTCTCCAATCCGCTGAATCAAGCTCGATAAAATACGCCTCGGGAGCCCAGTCGTCTCTTCATGAAGAATGCACCGACTGACCTAAGCGAAAGGCCCGATCTCGTTTTCGTTGATCCGGGTACCGGAGTTGAGCCGGCCGAAGCCGCGTTGGAACAGGAGCGCAGCATTTCCTCGGCCATTCTCGATACCGTCCCGGCGCTGGTCGTTGTGCTCGATCCCGATTTCAAGATTCTCCGCTTTAACCGATGTTGCGAACTAAGTACCGGATATCTGTTTATCGAGCTCAAGGACACTGAGGTCTGGCCTCTGTTTTTCGCGGACGAGGATGCCGAGCCGTTTAGGGCCGCTTTCGAGCGGCTGCGGAAGAACGTGCGGTCAGGCCAGTTCGAGAGCTATTGGAGGAAACGAGACGGCTCCCCGGTTGTGATTAGCTGGACGCTCACTGCGCTGTTCGATCGCGCTGCGGCCGTCCGGCTTATCATCGCCACCGGCATTGATGTAACGGAAAACAAGCGTCTGGAAAGCGCCGTCATCGAGATCAGCGGCCGTGAGCAGCGGCGCATCGGGCAGGATCTGCACGACGGCCTGGGCCAACATCTTACTGGCATTGCATTCCTGGCCAAGGTCCAGGAACAAAAGTTGGCCGAGAAATCGCTGCCTGAAGCTACCGAAGCCGCCAAAATCGTCCATCTGGTCAACGAGGCCATTCACAAAACGCGTGAGCTCGCTCGCGGCCTGGTACCCGTTCTATCTGGCCCGCACGGCCTGTTATCCGCCTTGCAGGAATGGGCCAGCGAGGTGGAAGATATCTTTCGGATTCGATGCCGCTTCGAGTGCGACGATCCCGTGTCCATTCAGGACGATGGCGTCGCGAATCATCTGTTTCGGATCGCGCAGGAGTCCGTGCATAACGCGATACGCCATGGAAAAGCAAGAAACATCGTCATCGGTCTGAGAGGCGTCGATGGAGACGGCGTGCTTACCATTCGCGACGACGGTTCTGGAATCAGTGTCGAGCGGTCGAGTCGCGCCGGAATGGGCTTGCGCATTATGGAGTATCGCGCTCGCATGATCGGCGGCAGTCTTAGCATAGAGCGTGCGGGGGAGCGCGGAACGCTGGTCGCGTGCCTCTTCCCTTTACGGAAACGGAACGACGTCCAATGAAGCGAAAAGTTCTCGTCGTCGACGATCACCCGATCGTTCGGCAGGGGCTTGCCCAAATGATCAATCGCGAACCCGACCTCTCGGTGTGCGGCGACGCAGCTGATATGCAAAACGCTGTGCAGCTCATCGAAGCTTTGAACCCGGACATCCTGATCGTCGATATCTCACTCAACGGTCCGGACGGCCTGGACCTTCTGAAGCACATCCGGACGCAAGACCCCAGCCTGCCCGTGCTCATTCTGTCGATGCACGACGAGGCGATCTATGCCGAACGCGCCCTGCGCGCCGGGGCAAACGGCTACATCATGAAACAGGAAGCGACCGACAACGTTCTCGATGCGCTGCGCCGCATTCTGAACCGCGAAGTTTATGTGAGCCCGCGCATCGCCAATAAAATGCTCCAACAGTTTGTCGGAGGGAACGGCACCGCGAAGAGCCACTCGTCGGTGGACGATCTTTCCGACCGCGAGCTCGAGGTGCTGCGCCTCATCGGGGCGGGCCATGGAACCCGGCAAATAGCCGAACAGTTGCATCTTAGTGTCAAAACCGTTGAGACCTACCAGGCACACCTTAAAGAAAAGCTTGTTCTTCGGAACTCGCGCGAGCTGGTCCAGTACGCCACGCGTTGGACCATGCGCGCACGGGCCGCGGAAGCCTGAACGGCGCATCGGGGAACTCCCGATCCCGTGCTTAGCACTTTCGCTCATGCCGAAAACCGGAGTGACCTCCTTCCGAAGGCGTCCCTCGTTCTGGCGCAATAGGTCTATAAGCGAGGGCGCTGTTACCTACATATAAATACAAGTTTGCCCTTAGCAATGGCGCGCATTCCGCGTCTACGAACAGCGCGCACAAGGAGATTGAATAATATGGCGACCCAGTCGCTCCCGCCGTCAGTATCACCCACCCCCGCGGTTTCAGACGTTCACATCATCTGGCTTACAGCCGGCCTGAGTTGCGACGGAGACACCATCTCCGTCACTGCTGCGGAACAGCCGAGCATCGAGGATGTGGTGATGGGCGCTATTCCCGGTTTGCCCAAAGTGCATCTTCACAATCCGGTACTCGCCGCAGAAGTCGGCGACGAGTTCATGAAGTATTTTTACGAAGCGAACAAGGGCGCCTCGATCCTTTCGTGCTGGTAGTGGAAGGCTCGGTGCCCAACGAACGAATCAAGAAGGAAGGATACTGGGCGGCGCAAGGAACGGACCCCAACACCGGCCAGCCGATCACTACATGCGAATGGATCGACCGGTTGGCGCCAAAAGCTTGGGGCGTGATCGCAGCCGGCACATGCGCTGCATACGGCGGCATTCATGCGATGGCCGGAAATCCCACCGGCTGTATGGGATTGATGGATTATCTCGGCAAGAACTTTCGATCGGCAGCGGGTCTGCCCATCGTGAACGTGCCCGGGTTGTCCGGTGCAGCCTGACAACATGATGGAGACCGTGCTGTACCTGCTGTATCAAGCCGCGGGTATGGCGCCCATCATTCCGCTCGACGAGCAATTGCGTCCCACCTGGCTGTTCGGCAAGACGGTTCACGAGGGATGTGATCGCGCCGGCTATTACGAGCAGGGAGATTTCGCGCACGAGTATGGATCTCCCAAGTGCCTGGTGAAAATCGGATGCTGGGGTCCGGTAGTGAACTGCAACGTCACAAAACGCGGCTGGATGCGCGGTATCGGCGGATGCCCGAACGTAGGAGGCATATGCATTGCGCTGCACTATGCCCGGATTCCCCGACAAATTCATGCCGTTTATGGACCAGCCGCCGGGAGCGATCTCTCGTCCGTGGCGGTTGTCAGCTATGGATCGCTCATCCGTACTCTTGCGGTCCATCACCAACTCGACGCAGCAATAAGGAACCGAAGTGGCGCCACCGCGGCTCCAAATTAACCACTGGATATCAACCGACAAGCTACTGATGAAGGAGAAATGAAATGGCGACCATAACCGAACCTTTGACCGGCACGGAGCGGAAACGCAGAAATCTGGTCGAGATGAACTGGGATCCCATTACGCGGATCGTCGGCAGCCTCGGCATCTTTACCAAGATCGATTTCGACAACAAAGAGGTGGCGGAGTGCTATAGCACGTCCTCGATCTTCCGCGGATACAGCATTTTCATGCAGGGCAAAGATCCGCGCGACGCTCCTTTCATCACCAGCCGGATCTGCGGGATCTGCGGCGACAATCACGCCACCTGCGCGGTGTACACGCAAAACATGGCGTTCGGATGCAAGACGCCGGAACTGGGCGAGTGGATCATCAATCTGGGCGAAGCCGCGGAATACATGTTCGATCACAACCTTTATCAGGACAACCTGGTGGGGGTGGATTTCTGCGAGCAGATGGTGAAGCAGACGAACCCCGGGTTTTGGCGAAAGCGGAAAACACGCCCGCTCCCAATGCCGACAAACACGGCTACCGAACCATTGCGGAGATCATGCGGGCGCTGAATCCGTTCAGCGGCGAGTACTACCGCGAAGCGCTGCAGATGAGCCGTCTCACGCGCGAGATGTTTTGCCTGATGGAGGGCCGGCACGTTCATCCGTCGACCCTTTATCCGGGCGGTACGGGCACGGTTCCGACTATTCAGGTCTTCACGGATTACCTGGTCCGATTGATGAAGTACATCGAATATCTGAAGAAAGCGGTTCCGCTGCACGACGATCTGTTCAATTTCTTCTACGAAGCCTTGCCGGGCTATGAGCGGGTAGGGCAGCGGCGCATTTTGCTCGGCTGCTGGGGCGCTTTCAACGATCCTAGGGCGTGCGATTACAAATACGAGAACATGTCGAACTGGGGCCGTGAGATGTACGTGACGCCGAGCGTCATCGTCGATGGCAAGGTGGTGACGAACGATCTGGTGGACATCAACTTGGGATGCGGATTCTGCTGGGCAGCTCCTATTACGAGGATTGGGAGAATGCGAGCGAGACGTTTGTTAACGAGGGATCCGCTGGGCAATCCTGTCGACAAGCGGCATCCCTGGAACCAGACCACAACGCCGAAACCGCAGAAGCGCGATTTCAAGGGGAACTACTCCTGGGTGATGTCGCCGCGCTGGTTCGATAAGCGGACGGGCGAATATCTGGCGCTCGATACCGGCGGAGGTCCGATTGCGCGGCTTTGGGCGACGGCGCTGAACGGCCTGGTCGATATCGGATACATCCAGTCCACCGGGCAGAGCGTTAAGATCAATCTGCCAAAGACAGCACTGGCGCCGGAGACTGAATTCGAATGGAAGATCCCGAAGTGGAGCAATGCCATCGAACGTGACCGGGCGCGCACTTATTTTCAGGCCTATGCCGCCGCTGCCGCACTTTATTTTGTCGAAAAAGCCTTGGATGCGGTGCGGGGAGGACGAACGAAAACGTGGTCGGATTTCAAAGTTCCGGAGGAGGCCATCGGCTGCGGCTTCCATGAAGCCGTTCGCGGCGTTCTGTCGCATCACGTCGTCATTCGGGACAAGAAAATCGCGAATTATCACCCGTACCCGCCGACTCCATGGAACGCCAGCCCGCGCGATGTTTACGGTACCCCCGGGCCCTATGAGGATGCCATCCAGAACACGCCGATTTTTGAAGAGAACGGTCCGGAGAACTTCAAGGGCATCGATATCATGCGCGCGGTGAGGAGCTTTGATCCGTGCCTGCCGTGCGGAGTTCATATGTACCTGGGAAATGGGAAAGTGCTCGAGACGCAGCACTCGTCGATGCTGGGCCGTCACGCGTAAGGGCTTGGCCGTTCGTCATCGATGGATTAGCAGGAGGTTCGAATGGGACACCACACCAGTAAATCAGAGATTTCGTCGCACACCGCGGGTAACCGCAGGGGTGAGGAGATGCTAGCGAAGAAAGGCCCCGAGCCGGGGCGCGAACATGGCGGCCGCACGGCGCGCGATTCCACCAGCATCAGTCCAAAAAGCAAGCAACCGATCGACCCGCGAATGCCGAACATGCCACCGGCATAACCGCCGGGTGAACGGATTCGGGGACGACATGGCAAACGAGGAGGTCCACTCCCAGCAGTGGATCGACAAAATCGAAGAACTGGTCCACCGGGCGGAAAGCCTTGTGGATCCGAAGTGCCGGAGCATTGCCGTCGATCTGCTTCAGGCGGTACTGGAGTTTCACGCCGCTGGCTTGGAACGGATGATGGAGATCGCCGCAGCCTCTGGCGCACCGGGAGACGCGATCCTGGAGCGCATCGCCGCCGATGATTTGACGAGCAGTGTGCTCCTTCTGCATGGGCTCCATCCCGACGATTTCGAGACGCGCGTGAATCGCGCCGTCGCCAGGTTGGAGGAGTCGTTCGGTTCTCGCGGCGCCAGTGTCTCGCTCATTTCGATCGATGACGGCGCCGTTCGCCTTCGGTTTGAATCCGGTCGCGCTTGGGCAGGGGCGAAGGCCACGATTGAGAAAGCGATTTATCAAGCCGCGCCCGAAATCACGAGCGTGATTGTGGAAGGCTTTAAAGAGCCTGTGCCCGTCGATTTTGTCCCGGTATCCAATCTTTTGAGCGGTTCGCGATTATGATCCCGGGCGCCGATAGTACACGGGCGAGCGGTCTGGCCGCGCTTCGGCGATTTGTGCTGAAGCCCCCGCTTGAGGAACGCTGCGATCTCTGCTCCATCAGGCTATCCGAACAGCACCAGCACCTGATAGAACCCCAAACGCGTCGCTTGGTGTGTACTTGCGACGCCTGCGCAATTCTGTTCGGCAGTGGCGGCGAAACGCAGTACCGCCGCGTGCCGCGCGACGCAGAATACCTCCGCAATTTCCAGATAAGCGATCAGCTGTGGAACAGCCTCGCCATCCCGATCGGCTTAGTCTTCTTTTATCGGTCCGCTGCGCCAGATAAAGTGACGGCGGTCTATCCGAGTCCAGCTGGACCCACCGAGGTGCTTCTCGATTTTGAATCGTGGGAGGAGATCGCGCAGGAGAATCCCGTGCTACGGAAAATGGGTTTGGAGGTCGAGGCCTTACTCGTCAACCGTATGCAGGGCCAGCGCGAATACTATCTCGCGCCCATTGATGAATGCTACAAGCTCACCGGCCTGATTCGAAAACATTGGCATGGATTTTCAGGCGGTAGCGAGGCTTGGGAACAAATCGGGAATTTTTTCGACACTCTCAAAGAGCGCTGCGGCGCGGCGCCGGTAACTTCAGATGCCAGATCTCACGTTTGAAGTGCTCCGGGCCGAGCCTCTGCGCGATGCCGCGACTCCGATGCTGGCGTTCCATTTACAAGTGACGAATCGCATTCCCGAAGAACCGATACACGCCGTTCTTCTGCGGTGCCAGATTCAGATCGAGGCAGTGCGGCGGCGATATACCTCACAGGAGCAGGAACAACTTCGCGATCTGTTCGATGGACCCGAGCGTTGGGGCGAGACCTTGCGCCCGCTGCTGTGGACTAACACCCATGTAAATATCCCGTCGTTTTCCGGCAGCATTGTCTATCCGATTCCCGTGCCGTGCACCTTCGATTTAACCGTTTCCACCGCCAAATACTTCCACGGATTGGAGGGTGGAGAAGTTCCAATCACATTTTTCTTCAGTGGAACTGTATTTTACGGCTCCGCCGGAGGTGGATTTCAGGTCGCCCCGATCTCCTGGAATCACGAAGCCCGCTTTCCGCTCGCCATTCAGCTTTGGAAAGAGATGATGGACCTTCACTATCCGCAAATGGCATGGTTGTGCCTCAGCCGCGATGTTTTCGACGAGTTATATCGGTTCAAAGTGCGGGAAGGAATTCCGACCTTCGATAAAACGGTGGAGCGCATGTTGGCTATGGCCGAGGAGGGGCGGCCGGTTGCATGACCTCCGAAGTAGTAGACCAGATCGCGCGGGCCATCCTGTACGAAGGCTACATCTTGTATCCCTATCGGCAGTCATCGCTGAAAAATCAGCAACGATGGAACTTCGGCGTGCTGTATCCACCAGCGTGGACAGCGCTGCAGACGGGCTCGGATTCTTCGCATTTTCAGATGGAGTGCCTCGGTCGCGGCGGCGCGAACTCGAGACTCGAAGTGACTGTGCGTTTCCTGCACCTGATGACGCGCGGCGAGGGGGACGGCGTTTGGCAGGAAGCGAGCGAGCGCGAAGTTCTCATTGGCGACACCCGCTTTGCGGACGTGATTGCGCCTCCGGTAATGAAAACGTTTTCGTTCCCCGGCGGTGAATGGGACGAAGACGGCGTCATTGTGAAGCAAGAATTCGTCCAGGGCGAGATCGAGATGTCAGCCATGCGCGCGGAAGACGATGTTTTTCGAATAAGTGTGCGCCTGCGGAACACCACCCCATTGGCCGCGACAGATCGCAACAGCGCGCTGATGGGATCGCTTGCATCCGCTCACGCCGTTCTGACGATTCATGACGGTGAATTCGTTTCGCAGACAGATCCGCCCGACGCGCTTCGCGAAGCAGCCGCAGCTTGCCGGAATGTGGGCGTCTGGCCGGTGCTGGTGGGCGCGGAGGGAGCTCGCGATACCGTACTCGGCTCACCCATCATCCTCGGCGATTATCCCCAGGTGGCTCCGGAGAGCGCCGGGGATCTTTTCGATGCTACGGAAATCGACGAGATTCTTACCCTTCGAATTCTGACCTTGACGGATGCCGAGAAAGAAGAGGTCCGGCGCTCCGATGAGCGGGCCAGGCGCATTCTCGACAGAGCGGAAGCGAATGCAGCCGAGCACGTCACGCAATTACACGGTGCGATTCGGGGAATGCGGCACGTCAATGAATCAGAGCGGTTGTTCGGTCGAAGAACGCACCAAGAACAAGAATTTACAAACGGGAGGTCTATTGAATGAAAGTTTTTAGAATCGCAGGAATCATTTTCGCTGTGGCAGTTGTCGCCGGCGTGGCTATGAATTATGGCGACCTCATGCGTTACCTCAAAATGGAGAAGATGTAACGCGCCAGGCTTCGAGAGTTTTAGGGCCGCTATGAGGGAATGGGAATGGCAGCTGCTCGAGGATAAGCTCCCGGCTGAAGCGGTTACCGCCGGGCTCGGGCTGAGACGGGGCGATCGTGTCGTTTTGCGCCCGCGCTCCGGCGGAGACATATTCGACCTGGCACTCGCGGGGCAACTCGCGAAGATCGAGGCGATCGAGCAGGATTACGAAGGCAAGACCCATCTCGCCGTCGTGGTAGAGAACGACCCGGGAAGAGACTTGGGGGCGCTTCGTCAGCCGGGACATCGTTTTTTCTTCACCCCCGAAGAAGTCGAGCTGTATGCTCCAGCCGACCGAGATCCGCAGGTAGCCCAACCCGCAATTCTGATTGCTGGCATCGGCAACATCTTTCTTGGCGATGACGCTTTCGGCGTCGAAGTCGTGCAGCGGCTCGCAGCGGAAGAACTCCCGGAGAGCGTGCGCATCCGGGATTTCGGAATTCGTGGCTATGATCTCGCGTACGCGTTGCTCGAACCTTACGATTTGGTCGTCTTAGTCGATGCATGTCCGCGCGGCCGGCAGCCTGGCACTGTCTATGTGATCGAACCTGACCTAAACGAAGCAGCCGAACCCTCGGCGCCTGCCCTCGATGGACACACCATGAACCCCGTTAACGTTCTTCGCCTGGCGAAGGTGATGGGTCCTCTCGCAAGCCGAATCGTGCTGGTCGGGTGCGAACCGGCCACGCTCGGCGGTGAAGACGGCCACATGGGGCTGAGTGAGCCTGTTTCGGCGGCAATTGACCAAGCGGTGAAGCTGGTCAAGCGCATCATCGGAAACGCTCTCTCGGGCGAGGAGCTCTCGGCGTCGTATGGAGTTTGACCACTACGCAATTGATGCCGCGCTCAGCAGTGTGAAGGTGCGAGCGTTCGCGAGCGCCGCTTTGGCCGCCTTGGGAAACAGTCCGACCCTGGTGATTCGGGAATTTGCGGGGTGGGCCCGGTTCGCCCCAAGAACCTTCGATCAAGCCTGCGTTCGCGTTAAGGTCAACGCCGCCTCGCTTTCGGTCGTCGAAACACTGAGCGAAGAAGATCGAAGCGCGATCGAACGCACGCTCGACGCGCGAAGTACTGGAAATCGAAAAATATCCGGAGATCGTCTTCTGCAGCTCGCGCGTGTCGCTAAGCAAGGCAGGCGACGGGAAGTATTGGATCAATCTCGTCGGGGATCTCTCGCTTCATGGGGTCACCGGAACGCTGCCTGTTGCCGCGCAAATCGCTTTGGTCGGAAACACGTTGCATGCTCATGGCGAGTTCACGTTGTTGCACACTTCTTACAAGATGAACCTGGTGCCGCTCCCCGGCGGAACGCTGAAGCTGAAGGATGAAGTGAAGTGCTCGTTCGATATTCTGGCCCGGAAGCAAACGGAGCTGGCGAGACAAGAAGGTCGCATACTCGCCGCGGAGGGTTTATAGATGTGCCTGGCGATACCAGCTAAAATTGTTGAGCTTCTGCCCGTTGACGAGCAGCATCGCGCTCTCGTGGAAGTAGTTGGAGTGCGGCGCCACATCGACACAGGACTGTTGCAGGACGAGGCCCTGAAAATCGGAGACTGGGTTCTGGTTCACGTCGGTTTTGCGATGAGCAAGATCAGCGAAGAACAGGCGCAGGATCAATTGCGGATGCTGACAATGCTGGGCGAAAGCGAAGCCGTTCTGGAAGAGGTGGAAGGCTACGGCCTGAACGAAACCGCGTCGCGACTGTCGAAGAGCGGTGGGCCTTAGGAACTGAATATGAAGTATGTAGATGAATTTCGCGATGCCGGCGTGATCACGAAAGCCGCGGAGGAGATTCGGCGCCTCGCGCAGCCCGGCCGGCATTACCGTTTCATGGAGGTGTGCGGCGGGCACACCCATGCCATTTACCGTTTCGGTTTAAAGGATCTGCTGCCGCCGAACATCGAGCTGGTGCATGGCCCCGGATGCCCTGTCTGTGTCCTTCCCATGGGACGCATCGACGATGGATTATCGCTGGCGAAAGATCCCAACGTGATTTTCACCGCGTTCGGCGACATGATGCGGGTTCCCGGCCGTGACGGCAGCCCTCTCGAGCACAAAGCGCGCGGCATGGATGTGCGCATCGTCTACTCGCCTTCCGATGCGTTGAAAATTGCGCAGAAAAATCCCGAAAAGCACGTTCTTTTTTTCGCGATCGGCTTCGAGACCACGGCGCCCTCGACAGCCCTGACGTTGATGCGCGCGAAGGCCCTGGGCCTGCGCAACTTCTCGGTTTTCTGTAATCACGTGACGATCATTCCCGCCATTCGCGCGATTCTCGATTCGCCGGATATGCGCATCGACGCGTTCCTCGGCCCTGGACACGTTTCGACCGTGATCGGCTGCCGGCCTTACGAGTGGGTTGCGCGGAACGAAGGCAAACCGATCGTCGTCTCCGGGTTTGAGCCGGTCGACATTTTGCAAACCATCGTGATGCTGCTGCAACAGCTCAAGGCAGGCGAAGCGAAAGTCGAAAACCAGTACAAACGCGTGGTGCCATGGGAAGGTAATCGCGCGGCGCTCAAGGCCATGGCGGAAGTCTTCGAGTTGCGCAACTACTTCGAATGGCGCGGCATGGGTTTTATTTCGCAGTCTGCTCTTCGAATCCGCGACAGCTATGCCGAGTGGGATTCCGAGCGGCGCTTCTCCGTGCCGGGCGTGCGCGTGACAGATCCAAAGGCGGCGCAATGCGGCGAAGTGCTGAAGGGTGTTCTAAAGCCCGTGCAATGCAAACTCTTCGGAAAAGAGTGTACGCCGGAGCGTCCCGTGGGCGCGCTGATGGTTTCCTCCGAAGGTTCTTGCGCGGCTTACTACAATTACGAGCACCGCAAGAACGAGGCACTGACACAGCTCAGTGTGGCAGTCTGACGAGAAGCCGCACATGAGTGCCGTCCTGCCGAAAATCCGGTTCCGCGACTCGCAAATCGAGATGGCGCACGGAGCCGGAGGCAAGGCGAGCCGGAGGCTGGTGGAGGGTCTGTTCGCGCCCCTGCTGTTTGGCGGCTCACCCGAACCTCTCGGCGATGCGGCTCATCTCAATATCAACGGAACGCGAATCGCCATCACGACCGACAGCTTTGTCGTAAAGCCGCTGAGCTTTCCCGGCGGATCGATCGGTGAACTGGCGGTGAATGGAACCGTGAACGATCTCGCGGTCTCGGGCGCCAAAGCCGAAGCCCTGGTCGTGACCTATGTGCTCGAAGCCGGACTTCCGACGCACGTTCTCGAAGCCGAGGTTCGGGCCATGAGCAAAGCCGCCAACGCTGCCGGCGTGGTGATTTCGGGCGGCGATACAAAAGTTGTCGAACACGGCAAAGCGGACGGCATGTACGTCACCACCGCGGGGATCGGGAGGCTGATTCCGGGCATCGCGATTTCGCCTGCATCGGTTCGCCCCGGCGACAAAGTGCTGATCAGCGGGCCCGTCGGCGATCACGGCATCACTATTCTGCTCGCTCGCGGCGAACTCGATCTGGAAGGCGAGATCTCCTCCGACACGCGCTCTGTGCTCCCGCTTCATCGAAGCTCTTGCGGAAAAAGCAGGCCCCGGCATTCGCTGGATGCGCGATCCCACGCGCGGCGGAGTTGCCACATCGCTGAATGAGTTGGCGCGCGATTGCAAATTGAGCGTGCTGCTGTTTGAAGAACGCATACCGGTTCGCGATACGGTGCGCGGCGCATGCGAGTTGCTCGGTCTCGATCCGCTTCATATCGCGAACGAAGGCCAGTTCGTGCTTGGTCATCGCGCCGGAATACGCGGATGCGGCCCTCGAAATTCTGCAACAAACGCCAGGCGGCGAAGGCGCAACGCTCATTGGCGAGATCCGCGAGCAGCCTGCCGCAACCGTTCTCGGAACTACTGCTTACGGAGGCACGCGCGTGATCGACATGCTGGTTGGCGATCCTCTGCCGCGCATCTGTTGATATGCTGGCCAGCCGCCTCCAAACTCGCCAGCCGCGTCGAAAGTGCGCTGCACGCGCGCAACGAAGTCGTACGGTGCGTTCTTCTCGCGTGAAGCGGAACGTCTTGCCATCGCCTGCCGCGAGATGTCGGAGCGTTTCCTCAAAGGCGGCCGATTGCTTGCGTTCGGGCGAGGACCATATGCTACCGATGCGCAGCACGTCTCAGTCGAATTCGTTCACCCGGTGATCGTCGGCAAGCGCGCGCTGCCCGCACTCGATTTATCGATGCTCTCCGGTCCGTGGCTCGAAGCGATCGCGCGCCCCGAAGACATCGTCATGGGTTTTGGTCCGCCGGAGGGCGATCCGGAGATCCGCGCATCTCTCGAATCCATGGAGCGGCGAGGCTGCATGACCTTCGCGCTCCCGGGCCCACGGGTACTTATGTGCTGAGCGAGACAAGCGCCGATCCTTTCATGCACCAGGAGCTGATCGAGATCCTGTATCACACGCTTTGGGAGACCGTGCATGTCTTCTTCGAGCGCCGCGAATTGGGTCATGACGTCGGCGAGGCGAGTTTTCTCTATCCGTTTCTTGGACAGGAGAAGCAGGACAGTTCCGGCGTTCTCAACGAAGTAGCTGCTTCCATTCAAATGAAAGTGCAGGAAGACGCGAAACTTCGCGCGCAGGTCGCCGAACGAGGAATCGGAACAGCATCGCGGAAACGGCGCTCGCGATTCGCGAGCGGCTCGCACGCGGCGGCAAGCTCATCCTTTTCGGCAACGGAGGATCGGCGACCGATGCGAACGATTGGGCGCTCGATTGCGTTCTTCCGCCTCCAGGCTACAAGCCTGTTCCGGCGGTTTCGCTTTCGATGGAGCCCGCCAACATCACGGCGCTGGCGAACGACATCGGTACGGACGTGATCTTCTCGCGTCAGCTCATCGCGCAAGCCCGGCCCGAAGACGTGGCGGTTGGAATCTCGACCAGCGGCGGCTCGCGGAACATCATCATGGCGCTCGAAGAAGCTCGCAAGCGGAATCTGCTCACGGTCGCGCTGCTCGGCTACGACGGCGGCGAGATTCTGCGGCGCGGTTTGGCCGATCATGCGCTTGTCGTTCGCTCCGATTACATTCCCCGCATTCAGGAAGTGCAGGCTTCGGTGTATCACGTCATGCGCGAGCTTTTCGAGGTGCCTGATCGTGCCGAAAACTGAGCTCTACGGAACCGCAAGCTGCCCGTACACGCAAGAGATGCGCGAATGGCTCGAATGGAACGGCCGCGAGTTCATCGAGTACGACGTGGACGCCGATTCCGAGGCTCTCAAGCGAATGCGCGAGGCGACGAACGGCCAGCGCACTGTGCCTGTTCTCATCGAAGATGGCAAAGCCGTGCAGATTGGCTGGCAGGGACGCGGCTGCATCGCGGGTATGGATCGAAGTAAATGACGGCGGCGCGATCCATCCGCGTTCGCGGCGTTGTGCAAGGCGTCGGATTCCGGCCATTTGTGTTTCGGCTGGCTCGCGCGAATTCGCTTGCCGGATGGGTTCTCAATGAAGCCGAGGGAGTCGACATTCATGTCGAAGGTTCCGAGCCGGCAGTACAAAGTTTTCTTTCCGAACTGGCTTCGCGACCGCCCGCCGCCGCTCAAATCACAGCCATCGACGTTCAGTCGTCCGATGCGGTCGGCCTGAGCGATTTCACGATTCGCGAAAGCCGCCGCAACGGGAATCCTTCCGTCCGCATCTCTCCCGATTTACCAGTCTGTGAAGCGTGCTTAGCGGAGTTGTTCGATCCTGCCGATCCGCGCTACCGCTATCCATATATCAACTGCACGAACTGCGGTCCTCGCTACTCGGTGATCGAAGGGCTGCCCTATGATCGGCCGAAGACGACCATGAAGCAGTGGCCGTTGGATCGATCTCTGCGCTCGGCAGTATCGCGATCCCGGCGACCGGCGGTTTCATGCGCAACCGATCGCCTGCCCGGCATGCGGGCCGCACTACTGGCTGGAATCGGGCGGTGAAAACGTCGCGGGCGATCTTGCCAGCATAGAAGCAGCCGTTCGCTTACTGAACGCCGGCCAAATCGTCGCAATCAAAGGCATCGGAGGCTATCACCTGGCGTGCGATGCGAAAAATGCGGATGCGGTACGTGCTCTGCGTGAACGGAAATTTCGCAAAGAGAAGCCATTCGCCGTAATGGTGCGCGATCTCCAAGTTGCCCGCGCAGTCGTTGAGCTATCACGGGATGCCGAAGCGCTGCTCACCTCCATGGCGCGCCCGATCGTCTTGGCGCCGGCGAGGGTTGACCTTCCCGAAGTCGCGCCGGATAATGACGAACTGGGCGTCATGCTGCCGTACGCGCCCTTGCATCATCTTCTGTTTGCAGCCGGCGCGCCGGAAGTTCTGGTGATGACCAGCGCGAATCGCTCGAGCGAGCCGATTGCGTACCTGGACGCCGATGCGCGCGAAAACCTCGCGGGCATCGCCGATGCATTTCTGATTGGCGAGCGGCCGATTGCGCGCCGAATCGACGACTCCGTTGCTCGTGCCGGCGCATTCGGTCCCACGATCTTGCGAAGATCTCGCGGCTACGCGCCAGGCGCGGTCGCCACCATCCCCTGCCGTCAGCCGATTCTCGCTGTCGGTGCGGACCTGAAGAACGCGATCACGCTGGTTGTCGATGGGCAGGCGTTCGTGAGCCAGCACATCGGCGACCTCGACCATTACTCGTCATTCCAGGCTTTTCAGCAGACGATTCGCGATCTGACTTCGATGTATGAAGTCGATTACGATGAGCTTCTGGTCGTGCACGACGCGCATCCTCAGTATGCGTCTACTGCTCACGCCCTCGATCTTCCGGCGGCGCGGAAAATATCCGTTCAGCATCACCGCGCGCACATCGCTTCCGTTCTCGCCGAACGGCAGGCCTGGGATACCCGTGTGGTGGGCGTCAGCTTCGATGGCACAGGTTTCGGCGACGATGGGACCATCTGGGGCGGCGAGTTTTTCGTGGGCAGCATCCGCAACGGCTTCACTCGCGTCATGCATCTCAGAAGCGCGTATCTACCCGGCGGAGATGCGGCCGCGCGATATCCCGTACAATGCGCGGCTGGATTCTTGTCGCAGCTCGAGGATCCTGCCGGATTTCGAAGCGGCGCCTTTCTATTTTCCCAGCCCGCTATCGCGCTTCCCTCGCAGCTCCTGAACAAAAAAGTTCGAACCTTCGAGACCACTTCAGTCGGCCGGCTCTTCGATACCGCCGCCGCTCTTCTGGGTTTCACCCGCGAGATCAGTTTCGAAGGGCAAGCGGCGATGTGGCTCGAACATATTGCACAATCCGCCTCTGATTGCGAAGCGTACCCGTTCCCGCTGGATGGTGACGACTGGATTTCAGACCGTTGCTCGAGAGCATCGTCCGGGATCGCCTGCGCGGCCGGCCGCAACCCGAAATCGCGCGTGCATTCCACTTAGGGCTCGCGGACGGCTTGTGCAAAGCAGCACTCAGGCTCTGCGAAACACATTCCATCGACACCGTCGTGCTCTCCGGCGGTGTTTTCCAGAACGAGCTGCTGCTCGAAAGCGTGAAGCCGCTGCTTGAGCGTGAGGCTATCCATATTTGGACCAATTCCGCTGTTCCGCCGAACGACGGCGGTATCAGCCTGGGCCAGGCAGCACGTTGGCGGCGCTCGGCCCATCGGGAGAGTTCCATGCATGAACTCTCCATCGCGATGAGCATTTTGGATGTGGTGGAGGAAGAAGTGGAACGGCGCGGCAACGTGCGCGTCGAGGCCATTCATCTGAAGCTCGGACCTCTGGCGGGCGTGGTGAAGGAGGCGCTGCTTTCCGCTTTCGAGCTCGCGTCTGAGCAAACCGACTTTGCCCAATGCTCTCTGGTGATCGAAGACGTCCCGATCTCGATTCATTGTTCGCAATGCAATGCGGAGCGCCCGGTCCGCTCCATGCAATCCTTCTACTGTGTGGATTGCGGCACGCCCGCATACGAGGTCGTACACGGCCGCGAGCTGCAGGTTTCTGCCTTGGAGTTGACCGAATGACATCTTCGCCTCGCATCGTCGAAGTCCGGCAGAACGTGCTGAAGCATAACGACGAGATCGCTCGCGGGCTGCGCCGCCGCTTCGAGGACCAAGGCGTATTTGTAGTAAGCCTGGTCTCCAGTCCCGGTTCCGGCAAAACGGCCTTTCTCGAGAAGACGCTCACGATTCTGAAGCAGCAGTACCGTCCCGCCGCGTTGGTGGGCGATCTCGCCACCGACAACGACGCCGCACGGCTGGCGCGCAGCCAGGCGCCGGTGAAGCAGATCACCACCGGAACGCTCTGTCATCTGGAAGCCGCGATGGTCGAAAACGCGATCGACGATTGGACGCTCGCGGATCTCGATTTCCTGTTCATCGAAAACGTCGGGAATCTGGTCTGCCCGTCTTCTTATGATTTAGGCGAGAATCTGCGGCTTGTTCTGCTATCGGTCACGGAGGGAGAAGACAAGCCGCTGAAGTATCCGACCATCTTCAACAGCGCGGACGTTGCGGTAATCACGAAAACCGATTTAGCGGAAGCCGTCGAATTCGACTGGAGCGCCGCGCGGGCCAACATAGAGGCCGTCCGCCCCGGCATGGCGATCCTCTCAGTTTCAGCGAAAACAGGGCAGGGAATGAGCGATTGGATCGAATACCTGCTCGCTCGACGGGTGTAGCAAACTCGCCGGCCTTATGCCTGCCGAAGTGGTCACGTGATAATCGCGATATTCGATATCGATAGTACTCTGTCCCAAAAGGAAGTTGCCCGACGCCGCGTGGCTATGCAGCGCGAATGCCAAGCCATCTATACATTTGTATTCGCGCACAATTTCCGGCCGACCCTCGAAAAAGGATGCGCTCGCCGGCGGCTTCCCTTCGATCTTGACCTGCATCATGTTCGCCGCATCCACCCACATCCGGCCCTTCAGCAGATAAGGGCTTCTCCTCTTCGGAACTAACTCGATCACGTCGCACAGCTTGCCGTCCATCGGTTCTCGGGCGATCAGCTTCATATCGTAGTTCGCCGACGTGATAATCGCCTGCTCCCGTGTTACGCCCCGGCTCATCTGAGTTTCCTCGCGAAGCAGGTGGTCCATAACGGTATTCGCCAATAGCGACGGCCCGCTTCGTGACAGCACCTTGTAGGTCTTGCCTTCGCCTCGTTTATATGTCGTTTCGACAGTCGCCTCAGCCGGCTTGCTGAAATGAGAATTTTTGATCGTGTAGTTTTCCGTGACCGTATATCCGGTCAGTTTGGCTTCGCGCGATAACTCCGCCGCTTCTATGCGGCGGATCAAGTCCTGTTGCTGATCTCTTGCCGTGACCTCATTGCAAATGCATAGACCGACAATGAGAAAAGGCACGGCCCTCCTGCTTGGTCGCAGCACCATCGTTGTGACCGGCGAGTTGTGCAGCCTATCGAACCTCGTAAGTGCCGGCAAAACAGATTAGCAGCAGAGTCGAACGCAAAACGGAAGCCTCCATGATCAGAAGTTTATCCTCAAATGCTGAAATTTCGCTGAAGGAAACCTCTCATATCCAGCCACGCTCGCGATGAACAAGCAATTCAAAAAAACTCATGAGAATGGTCATCCGTATTGTAGACCTCGTTATAAAAGCGTGACATGACCATGAAAGTGATTCTTGCGCGGCTAACGCGATGCCGGACATAAAGTTCTCCTGCACGATGTGCGGCCGCTGTTGCTACAACCACAGCATCCCCCTGACAGTGGATGAGGCTATTTCTTGGCTCGAAGACGACGGGGAAGTGCACGTATATTGTGAGGCAGACCTTTGGCCCCGTGAACCTCCCAGAGAGGATTTGCGCGCGGCTCATCGGAAAAGGCGATCGTTTGCTGCCTTCTCTGGCTCTTCGCGAGTGCGTGTCACGGCACTTCTCGTAGCTATCGTCTCAGGTCCGTGTAAGAACCTCGGCGAGGATTTGAAGTGCCGAATATACGAAAGAAGGCCGCTCGTCTGTCGCATCTATCCCGCGGAAGTAAATCCGTTCATCCAGCTCAACGCCGCCAGCAAAGCGTGTCCGCCGGAAGCGTGGGTTTCCGGCAACACTCTGGTCTCACGCGGTAGAAATCGTTGATCCCGGCGTGCAGCTGCTGGTTGATAAGTCCAGGCAGATTGATCAGGACGATGTGCCGCGAAAAAATTTCCTGTGCAGTTACCTGGGCATCGATGTGGCAGCCATCACCGGCGAAGGATTCGTGACCTACGACCCTGGCCGCAAAACTCTGCTCGATGCGCTGCGCAAGACGCGCGTCGCCGATCTGGAAAGCCTCCAGAACGATAGGCCGTGGCGTTTATACTCCTCTTCGCTTACCACTACCAAGTCGCTGCGACTTATGGGAGTTGAAGTGTCGGCGAAAGATCGGGACAGTATCTATTCTTTTCTTTCCGCTTCATCTACGCGGGCCGTCGAAGCGTCAACGCGATGATCCGCTCCTGGATGCCCCAAGCGCCTGATGTTTGCGGGTCGGTTTCGACGGCCGACTACGCACTTCGAAAAAGATCGACCCGGCACTTCACGCTTTTTAAGTAGCCAACCCGTAACTTGGTACGTCAGAAGCTTTGGCTCTCGTTCAGCACACCGAGGAGGACCTTCGCCATCCGCGATTTTCTGCCGGTGCTTGTCGGAAATCGCTCCCTAAACGATGCCTATATTCCGACATTGCGATCCGCCAAAACTCCTTCAATATATGATCAAGAGCGAGCTAATCCAATTGGAGACGACAGTACTGGCATGAACGGCGGAGCGAAGGTCACCCGGGTCGTCTCAGCGGCCCTTGGGGCGCTTATATGGACCTTCTTACAAGCGGCTTGCGGACGCGGGAATGCCCCCGAGAGTAATCTCCCGAGCGAGGCCCAATCGGTCAAGGCTAGCCTGTTTACGGTATCCCAGGAGCAGCTTCCACATCTGCGCGTCGGGTCCGTGCAAAGCACCACCTGGCAAACCAACGTTGAAACTACCGGCACGGTAGATTGGGACGCCGATCACACCACCCAGGTGATTACTCAGGTTAGCGGCCCCATCACTCGCATCCTCGCTGATTACGGGTCGCATGTGAACGCAGGAGATCCACTGCTCTACGTGGCGAGTCCCGATATCACAAACGCAATAGCTACCTACAAGAAAGCGCGGGATCAGCAGGAACTGGCGCGTAAAGCTCTCGAACGCGAGAAGGAGTTGCTAGCCCACGGAGCCGCCGCCGTGAAAGATATAGAGAGTGCAGACGCAACCTATAACGATGCGGCCACCGACGTTCAGAACAGCTTGCAGGCGTTGAGGATCTTTGCGATTACCCCGCAAGAGCTGGATAACGCCGAGCGGCAGGGGGTGCCGATCAGCCCTCAACTGGCCGTACGCGCGCCAATCGGCGGCACTGTCGTGCAGAAGCTAATCGCGCCTGGCCAGTTGATTCAGGCCGGGTCGACCACCTGCTTCGTACTGAGCGATACGACGACGGTTTGGGTCCAGGGCCATATCTTCGACCGAGATCTGCCGTTGGTACGCGTAGGAGATGCGGTTGAGGAAACGAACTCCTCGTTTGACCGGACGTTTCACGGCAGTGTTTCTTACATCGGAGCCATGGTAGATCCGGACACACGCACAACTCCCGTTCGCATTGTCACTCGAAATCCCGGCGATCTTTTGAAAAAGGACATGTACCTGGAGGCGGTAATCCATACCAAGACCGATAAAAGCGTTCTCGCCGTTCCGGTCTCCGCGGTCCTGCATGACTCTGAAAACGAACCCTTCGTATACGTGGAAGTGCA
The DNA here is from genome assembly GCA_963719335.1 of Terriglobia bacterium. Taxonomy (GTDB): domain Bacteria; phylum Acidobacteriota; class Terriglobia; order Bryobacterales; family Bryobacteraceae; genus Bog-105. The sequence continues at coordinate 125,466 of CAVRBR010000002.1, forward strand.
GCCGCGCGAATTCGCCCGGCGCTCGGTGGCTTTGGGCGCGCAGCAGAACGGCAACGTGGAGATACGAAAGGGGCTGAAACAAGGGGAAGAAGTGGTTTCGGAAGGCAGCGTGTTTCTGCAGTTCGCCAGCACTTATCAATAGGCCCGTCCGGAATGATTTCACGTCTGGTCTCCTTTGCTCTCTCGCAGCGCTTCCTGATCGTCATCGCTTCACTCGCACTGATGATCTGGGGCGCGATCTCCTTCCAGAGATTACCCATCGACGCCTATCCCGACCTTTCACCGCCGCACGTTGAAATCATCACCCAATGGCCCGGACACGCCTCGGAGGAAGTCGAGCGGCTGATCACAATTCCCCTCGAAATCGAGATGAACGGCATTCCGCAGTTGGATTCGCTGCGGTCAATCTCGTTATACGGGCTCTCATCCGTTCAGATGAATTTCCAATATGGCGCCGATCCTTACTTCGTGCGGGAGCAGGCTTTCGAGCGTGTTGCCAACGCCACCATGCCGCAGGGCGTTACCCCAAGCCTATCGCCGCTGTACAGTCCGAGCGGGTTGATTTATCGCTATGTTCTGCAGAGCCCCGATCGTACGCCGCAGGAGCTGAAGACCATCGAGGATTGGTTGCTCGAACGCGCATACCGGTCGATACCGGGTGTCGCTGATGACTCGGGCTTTGGTGGCACGACCATGCAGTATCAGGTGCTGCTCGATCCAAACAAACTGCTCACCTACGGTATTTCTGTTGCACAGGTGCAGCAACAACTGAGCACGAACAACGCGAATGCGGGTGGCGGCTTTTACTCACAGGGGGGCCAGATTTATTACATTCGCGGGCTCGGATTGGTTAGGGATACCTCTGACATAGGAAACATCGTGCTGACGACGCACAATGGCACTCCGGTCTATGTGCGTGACGTAGCGAAAGTGCAGATCGGTCACGCCGTCCGGCTTGGGCAGTTTGGATACATGCGACTGCCGGAAGCCGTTGAGGGCGTCATTCTGATGCGCGTCGGAGAGCAGGCGCAGGTAATCCTCAAGCGAGTCGAGGAGAAGACGGACGATCTGAACAGACACGTATTGCCCCGCGACGTCAGGGTGATTCCTTATTACGACCGGAGCTACTTGATCGAGGAGACAACCCGCACAGTGGAACGGAATCTCGTGCGCGGCATGATCCTGGTGCTGGTCATTCTCGGCCTGATGCTTTTCAGCGTGCGCACTGCGCTGATCGTAGCGGTGACTATTCCGTTCGCCTTGCTGTTCGCCTTTATCTGCCTGGACCGCAGCCACATTCCAGCCAATCTGCTGTCAATCGGCGCAATCGACTTCGGCATCATCGTTGACGGAGCCGTTGTGATGGTGGAGAACATCTTCCGCGAGCTGGCCGCACGGCACGGCCAAAGCTATAACTTGCTCGAAGTGATCCGCGCGGCGGCGCGCGATGTCGAACGGCCCATCTTCTATGCCATCGCCGTAATCATCGCGGGATATCTTCCCATCTACGTGCTGACCGGTCCTTCGGGACGGCTCTTCCGGCCAATGGCAGATACGATGTCCTTCGCTCTCGTCGGCTCTCTCATATGCGCTCTGACGCTGTTGCCGGTGCTGTGCGCGTATTTCTTGCGTAAGCACGTACATGAACCCGAACTCAAAATCTATGACCGGGTCCGCGATTCTTACGGGAGGGCCCTTGCAGTATGCCTGCGTAATCGGGTACTGACCGTGATCGTCTGTCTGGCCATCTTTTTTGCGTCGCTGCTACTGATTCCAGGGATTGGCGCCGAGTTCATGCCGCATCTTGATGAAGGAGCGCTATGGGTGCGCGCCACCACGCCTTACACCATCTCCTTTGAAGAAGCTTCGAGCCTTTCGCCCCAGATCCGCGATATTCTGCTGAGCTTCCCGCAAGTCACGACCGTTGCAAATGAATTAGGGCGGCCGGACGACGGCACGGACCCGACCGGGTTCTTCAATAATGAGTTCTATGTGGGCCTGCGGTCGTATGACGATGCCTCCTGGCACCACAATATTCGTACTAAGCCGGAACTGGTCAATGCGCTTCAGCGGAAGTTGTCCGCATTCCCCGGGGTCATTTTCAACTACACGCAACCCGCCGAGGATGCCGTGGACGAGGCCGAGACCGGATTGAAGAGTTTGCTCGCGGTTAAGATCTTTGGCGCCGATTTGAAGATCCTGGAGCAGAAGGCAGAGCAGGTGAAAGATGTTCTCTCGCAGGTCCGCGGCATTACTCACATCGTCATTGTTCGCGAACTCGGACAGCCTAGCCTGACCATCAAACCGGACCGCGCCAAAATCGCGCGCTATGGCTTAAACGTGAGCGACGTCAACACTTTGATTGAAACTGCGCTCGGGGGTGCCGCGGCGACCCAAGTCATTCAGGGAGAGGAGCAGTTCGATCTCGTTGTGCGAATGCAAGAGCCATTCCGCCGAAACGAAAACGCGATCAAGAATCTGCTCATCACTACACCCGATGGCCAGCATCTTCCGTTGAGCCAGTTCGCCGACATTCATGTTGAAAACGGCGCGTCCCTTATCTACCGGGAAGCAAATTCAAGATACATCGGAGTACAGTTCAGCGTCGATGGACGCGACTTGGCCAGCGCCGTTGGAGAAGCGCGAAAAAGGGTGGCTCAAAGCGTTAAGCTGCCGATCGGCTACACGTTTGATTGGGGTGGAGAGTATCAGGACTATCTCTCGTCGATGGCTCAAATGCGGGTGATTCTGCCGCTTACCGTGCTGCTGATTTTGCTGATCCTGTTTGCTCTGTACGGCAATTTGAAGTTTCCGCTCATCATTTTCTTTAGCGTGCTGATTACCCAGCCGGTAGGTGGATTGCTTGCCCTCCGCATGACGGGGACAACTTTCAGCGTTTCGTCCATGCTGGGGTTTGTGGCCCTCATGGGCGTAGCGGTACAGACCAGCGTCATTCTGTACTCTTTCATCAACAAGCTGCGGCTCGAGGGGAAAGATACCATGAGTGCGACCCTCGAGGCCTCGGTGCTGCGACTCCGGCCGATCGCCATGACAGCGCTGGTCGCGTGTTTCGGCCTGCTGCCTGCCGCCATGTCCACGGGAATCGGGAGCGATTCGCAGAGACCTTTCGCGATCGTGATTGTCGGGGGCATGATCTCGCGGCTCTTCCTTTCAATTTTCTTGGCCCCTGTGCTCTACGCGCTCGTGGCGCGCAAAGGCGACGTGTTGCAGGTCTGACGTGGCCGTCGCCTCAACGGATTACCTCGCGTCCAACCGCAAAATTCAATTGATTGGCGGCGGAAAAATATGCGCCCACCAGATTCAGATAGCTCAGTTGCGTGTCGCGATATTCCTTCTGCGCATCCAGAAAATCGAGCAACGATGCCGCTCCATGCAGATACGCGAACGACACTGCCGATCTTATATCCACCGCTTCTTCCAGGTACTTGGTCTTGTAAGGCCGCAGTAGCTTGAGGGTGCTTTCGAGAGTTGCGTATGCGGAGTCCACGTCGTGAAGCGCCGTCACCTCTGCGGCATCGCGGAGCTTTTCATTCCGCCCAATGTCGAGCAACGTGTGTAACTTGTCACCCTGATTCCGGTCGAAAATGCGGAGCGGAAAATTGACACTGACGCCCACGTACGTGTTCAGAGGCGGAGGTTGGTGGGATGCATCTACGCTGAATGTCGGGTCTGCGGAACCGTTCGCAATTGCAAGTTGGTGATCCGTCCTCGCTTTTTCGAGCGACTGCTCAGCTTCCTTAAGGTCCGGCCGGCCATTTACGGCCGACTTTCGGAGTTCATCTAAGCTTGTCGCGGGCTCCTCGAAACCGAAATTCTCCGAGACATCAAATTGCTCCACCGGGGCTGGATCTCGCAGAAGCGCCAAAAGGTCGATTTTCGCCGTACGCAAATTTACTTCTGCGGTTGCGAAGTCCGATTCGAATTGGACCCGCTGCAATTCCACTCGCTGAAAGTCGACCTGCGAAATGTCGCCGGCCTGGAACCGCTCTCGGCTGATCGAGATTTCTTTGTCGTAGTAATCCAGATTTTCTCGCGCGACCTGCCGTACGGCCTTGGCCAGCAGCACACGGACGAAGGCATCGCGCAAGTTGAACATCAAGTTTCGTTCTAAATCCGATTGGGCCGATATGGAAATCGCAGTCGCTTTTTCCGCGCTCGCCAGTCGCAGTTCGCGTTTGTGCTCGCGCTCGTGCAAGTAATCTAGGCTCCAAGATAAATAGGACTGTGAAAGCGGCCGATAAGGATTGGCATTGAACGGCGTGAACTGGTCCCACCCAAGGCCCAGATTCGGATTTGGCCTGAGATCTGCCGTAATCTCGTCGGCACGTGACTCCTCAATCGTTACTCGCCCTGCTAATAACGTCGGGTTGCTAGCCCTGAATTTATCTTGAGTCTCGCGCCAGGTTAATACCTGCTGTGCGAACACCATCTGCGCCAGGCAAGTCCCTATCGCAACTGGTAGCCACAAACGGCCCGCTACTCGCAATTCATATCTCTGGAATGCAAACCAGCTTCTTCCGACCATCGAGATGTTTATTGACGAGCGCGATATAGTGATCGGCGTTCAGATTGCTCACTCGGCCGTCTTGTATAGTTTACTGGTGCGGATGAGAGGACTTGAACCTCCACGAGTGTTACCTCACTAGAACCTGAATCTAGCGCGTCTGCCAATTCCGCCACATCCGCAGGGTGCGTGAACTTCACCATTGTATTCCAGCCCCGTGCTAAGATCGCCCGCAAGGATATGCTGCGCGCCGCGGTCCTTCTGCTGGCTGGGGTTTGCATCGCTTCTCAAAACGCCAGGGCGGCGGAACCCGTCCGCCTCATCCTCGACACCGACATCGGCAACGATATCGACGACACTCTGGCGTTGGCGATGATCCACGCTCTCGAAAATCGCGCGGAGGTTCGTCTGCTGGCGGTGACGATCACAAAAGACAATCGCTTCTGTGCGCCTTTCGTTGACCTGGTCAATACATTCTATGGACGGCCGAACATTCCGATCGGAATGGTAGGCGGCCTCGGAAAGACGCCCGAGGATTCGCCCATGATTCAGATTCCTGCGACGCGCCGCGATGCGGCCGGTCAATACGTCTATCCGCACCGGATCCAAGATGGCTCCCAAACGCCGGACGCGGTTGAACTGCTCGTTCGCGTCCTGTCCGCTCAGCCCGACCAGTCGGTAACCATCGCGCAGATCGGTTTCAGCACGAACTTGGCGCGTCTCTTGAAAAGGGACGGTGGCCGGCAGCTTGTCAAACGCAAAGTGAAGCTGCTCTGCTTGATGGCGGGAAATTTTGCCGGACCTGAGCCGGAGTACAACATCTATACAGATCCCGATTCAGCGCGGATCGTGTTGGAACAATGGCCGACTCCCATGATCTTCAGCGGCTACGAGATCGGCCTGGCGGTTGTGTACCCCTACCGAAGCATCGAGAAAGACTTTGGCTATACGGAGAATCATCCCGTCGCCGAAGCGTACCGCATTTTTCTTCCGGGGCATGAAGATCGTCCGGCGTGGGATCCAACAGCGGTGCTCGAAGCGATTCGGCCAGACCGCGGCTACTTCGATCTGTCTCCGCCGGGCCGCGTGACGTTGGAATCGACAAACATCACCACGTTTCATCCGCGCGGGCGAGGGAATTGCCGATATCTGATCCTAAAACCCGGTGCCGCCCCTCGCGTCCGAGCCGTGATCGTGAATCTTGTCAGTGAACCGCCTCGCGCCACGCCTGAGGTGCCCGTCCAGCTAAAATCAAAGTAATGCCAGCAATTTCTGCCAGCGCAAGCAGTTCCGCGCCCGCGCGCTCACCCATTCTTACGCTCGTTTTGGCGTGGCTCATTCCGGGAGCGGGCCATTTCCTGTTAGGCCGCCGGGGCCGCGGCGCGATCGTCCTAATTACAGTTTTGGTCGCGTTTGCGATCGGCGTTCTGATGCGCGGCCCCATGTTCCAACTGGGCTCGACCGGCGATCTGTTGTCCAGGGTCATCCAATACGGCGGCTTCCTCGGCGATCTTGCCACCGGCCTGGTGTACTTCGTCGCTGTGTGGCTCGGGTATGGACCGCCGGATCAGGCCGGCCATACGCCCGATTATGGTTCGAAGTTCATCGTAGCGGCGGGGTTGCTCAACATTCTCGCCATGGTGGACGCCTACGAAATTGCGACTCGCCAAAAGGACTGATTCCGAATGCAACTCAACCTCGACCACTTGGAAGTTTCGATTCTGTTCGCACTGCTGGCGAGCGTCATACTGGGACTCGTCACGAAGCGCACGGATCGCGAGCGCGTTCATTATGGCGCGTATTGTTTCGCTTGCTTCATGGCCGCCCTTTTCGGCATCGGATGGTTCATGCGCCTGCTGCATGGGTGATGAACGCAACTTGAGTGGCTATTGCCAATGAAGACGTTTTACATCGAGACATTCGGCTGTCAAATGAACGCGCATGACTCCGAGAAGGTCGTCGGAACGCTGCTTGAGCGGGGCTACATGCAGGTAGATGAGCCGGAGCAGGCGGAGCTGGTCCTGTACAACACGTGCAGCATCCGCGATAAAGCGGAGCAGAAGGTCTTCAATCGGCTGCAGCAGTTCAAGCGCGCGTCGGGCAAGGGAAAGGTGTTCGGCGTGCTGGGCTGCGTGGCGCAGCAGGAAGGCGAGCGCATATTCGAGCGGGCTCCGCATGTCAGCCTGGTCGCCGGATCGGCCAGTTACACCAAGCTTCCGGAGATGCTGGTGCAGCTGGAGGCAGGCAATCGACGTGTCACCGGTTTGAGTCTCGATACGGACGAGACGTTCGATACGCCCTTTACCCGACGCGATAACCCGCATCGGGCCTACATCACGATCATCGAAGGATGCGACAAGGCGTGCGCGTATTGCGTCGTGCCATTCACCCGCGGACCCGAGCGCAGCCGTACCAGCGAAAGCGTACTGCGCGAAGCCGGTTCGCTTGCCGGATCGGGCTACACCGAAATCCAATTACTTGGACAGAATGTAAACAGTTATCGCGATCCGTCGCCGGTCGGCTGGGATTTCGCGGAATTACTTACAAATGCCGGCACCGTGCCAGGAATCCGGCGCGTGCGCTTTACCACTTCGCATCCGCGCGATTTCATCAAAAGCATCATCGACGCTATCGACCGGAACCCGGCCTTGTGCAACCATGTTCATCTGCCGGTCCAATCCGGCTCGACGGCGGTCCTCTCCCGCATGCAGCGTCTCTATTCGCGCGACGATTACATGCGCCGCATTGAATGGATGAAGAACGCCAAGCGCGATATCGCCATAACGACGGACATTATCGCCGGTTTCCCCGGCGAGACCGAAGCGGATTTCAACGAAACTCTTCGTCTCGCCGAGGAGGTCGAATACGATTCGATGTTTATTTTTAAGTACTCCAAACGGCCGAATACCGCGGCTCTTCAGTATGAGGACCACATTCCGGAAGAAGAAAAAACGCGCCGTTTCATGCTGCTCCAGGAGCGGCAGCGTGCTATCCAGATGAAGCGAAACGCCAGCTACGTCGGAAATACCGAAGAAGTGCACGTGGAAGGCTTCAACCTCGCGACTGGCCAGTGGATTGGGCGCACGACCCAGAATAAGACGCTGAATTTTTCCGATACCACCTTGCCGGCGCCCAGCAACGGACGTACGCTGGTCGGCCAATATGCAGACGTTCTGGTCACGCGTGCGGGCCCGAACAGTCTCGCGGGTGAACGAGTGGGTGAGTTTTGCGTCCAATAGTTATGGCGGGGGAGGAAAAAGTGGAAGTCGAGATGAAAATTCGTGGTCTGATGATGGACCCGATGACCAACATGCCGATCGTTGTTTTGAAAGATCTGACGGGAGATTCCGTCCTGCCCATCTGGGTCGGCATTTACGAAGCAAACGCGATCGCACTCGAAATTGAGAAAGTCACCACCCCCAGGCCGATGACACACGACTTGATCAAAGTGTTGCTGATGGGCCTCGATACCTCCGTCAAAAAGGTGGTGGTGAGTGAATTGAAGGAGGACACCTTCTACGCTCTGATCTGGCTTGAGAAGGACGGGAAATTGATCAGCGTGGATTCGCGGCCGAGCGATGCCTTGGCTTTGGCGCTGCGCCACGATTGCCCGATCTACGTCGAAGAGAAAGTTTTGCAATCCTCTCGCAATTCTGCGACGGTTTCCGAAAAAGTTAACAACGAGGAACTGCGAAAATGGCTCGAGAACTTGAACGACGAAGATCTCGGGCGATACAAGATGTAACTGAGAAAACAATAAAGCCCCGGGGTTTCTCCTCAGGGCTTTATTGTTGCCTGCTTTATCGGGTCCGTCGCCTGGTCGCCCTCCGCGGGGGCGCCGTCGTCTGCACACCGGGAATAGTCGGATCCTTGAACGTCAACATATAGGGATCCTTCGTATAGCTGTCGGCGACACCGGAAAAATCGAGTGTCTGGCCGACCTTGACCTTATCCAGCGCCGAGGCCGGCAGGGGCTGCGAAAATTCCAGCGTTGTGTCAGGCTTGGTTGGGTCTTCGACGCCCAGCATCACTTTGGTCGGCCTGTCTGGAGGATCGACCGAAATCACCGTGCCCGTGAAGTCCTTCACTCCTTCTGCGCCGCCGGGGATCTCCGCATCTTTCACATTGCTGTTGAAGAATTGGTCGCCCTGATCGCTGGTCAAGCTCTGCTTGATGGTGTACCAAAGCTTGAACTTAGGATCTGAGTTGATCCTGGCCTGCACATCGGCAGCCTCTTTATTCGCGAGGTCCGCTTGGCTTGTGATGTTCAGCGGGCCGGAGGGGAGTGCATTCGTTTTAGACTGAGCCAGCAACTGGTCAGCTCCGTCTGAGCTGCCGTGATAGTCCTTGTAGGCCTTGTTGAAGTAATCCATGAGCTGCGTGCGCGTCGCCGCCGGGAGCGCAGGTCCCGGACCCGTATATTGAGCGGCCCGCGCGTATTCGAACAATCCCTCTGGAAATTTCTTATCGTCGATCAGCAGCTTCGCGTAAGCGGCGGAAACGGTGCCTTGATCCGGGTTGGCTTCGAGACTCGCCTTGTATTCGTTCTCCGCGGTTGCGCTGTCTTTGCTCGCCGCCCCCGCCCAGCCCAGCGCGACATGGGCCAATGCGACGATCTGGTTCTTGGCCTTAGCCCACTCGTCGTCGCTCATGCCCGGCTTCTTCTTGTCGGGGGCGAAGGTTGCATCGACGCCGTCAAGAAGATCGTGCGCTGCCGTTTGCACTTCATTTACCAGCGCCGGCGCGGGGCTGTTCCCGCCAAGCTGTGGACCCATCAGAGTCAGATAATACGCAGCCGTGAAGTTCTTAGGATCTGCTTTCAGCACCTCTTCGCATTTGTCCACCAGCGCTTGCCGCTGGCTGGGATCCGTTTGCGCAATCTGCGCCATCGTAGCGACGTACGCCTGTGAGCGTTCGGCCTGGAAGTCTGTCTGTGGGTATTTGTCTTGCCACGTGTTAAGCAGTTGTAGCCGCGCCTTGGGATCCTGCGTCTGGGTGATCTTTACATAAAGATCGTATTCGGCGCGATCCTTCCAATTCTTTGCCGGCTGTGCTGCGGGCTGCTGCGCTCCCGCAGCTTGGGCAGTTATGCCGGCCGCTAAACCCGCCACGCCCGTAATGAGAGCGATAGCGCTCGCCGCCACAATCGACCTGCCCACTCTCAACAAAGAAAACTCCACGACGACCTCCCTCAGAGGATTCTACGTAATTGGTTCTGGAAGCGGATCCTTCGCCGCTTGGATATACCGACGAAGGCTACCACACGTACGATTTGGCATCCCGTGAATCTGGATGCGCAAGCCGGAGTATATCCGATAGCCAGTTTAACCCGCAACTCTTCTATCACTTTAGATGCATGGTTCCAAAACTTGTTCCTTGGTTGGGGTACCAAGCGGCTGAATCCATGCTTCGCCCGTGCGTGCTATCATCCCACTTCCATGCGCCCGGTGGATCTGGCTGTTATTGCCGCTTATCTCCTATTTATTACCTGGTTTGGAGCGCAATTTAAGGAAAGCCAAAAAACGCTGAAGGACTATTTTCTGGGTGGCCGCGGCGCGCCATGGTGGGCGATTGCGTTCTCCATCGTCTCCGCCGAAACCAGTACGCTGACCGTAGTCGGCACCCCGGCGCTCTCCTTCTCAGGAAACTTCACCTTCTTACAACTCATACTCGGATATCTGCTCGGCCGCATTGTCATTGCCATCTTGTTCCTGCCCCTGTATTTCCGCGGGGAAATGTTTACCGCATATGAGCTGATGCAGCGCCGCTTCGGGCCGCGCGTCCGCAAATTCACGGCTGGAACTTTTCTGATCCTGCGCGCCTTGGCGGAAGGGGTTCGCGTTTTTGCTGTTTCGATTGTCATTTCAATTGTTCTCGGCCCGTTTATAAGCCGCTTCGGCCTCACACCCTCGACTGACGAGCTGCTGTCCATCGCGGTAATCGTCTGCCTTACCCTGTTCTACACATTCGAAGGCGGAATGACCGCCGTGATATGGACCGACGTCGTCCAGATGCTGCTCTACGTCGCAGGGGCGCTGGTTAGTTTTTTTGTGATCCTGCAACTGATTCCCGGCGGATGGCCGCAGGTGCTGGCCTTGGGTCGCGCGGCGCACAAGTTTCAGCTCTTCGATTTCCGCTTTTCGTTTACCTCCGCATTTTTCCAACGGAATTACAGCTTCTGGGCGGGATTGCTCGGCGGCTGCTTCCTAACAACCGCAAGTCATGGAACCGAGCAGCTTCTGGTCCAGCGTCTTCTCTCGGCGCGCAACGAGCGCGAGAGCCGGCGCGCGCTGTTCTCGAGCTGGGCCGTGATCTTCTTTCAGTTTGCCCTGTTTCTGCTGATCGGCGTGCTTTTGTACGTCTACTACAAAGAGACGGGGCGGCCCGCGCCCGCTGTTCCGGAACGCACCTATCCGGCTTTCATCTGGACGCACCTTCCCATCGGTGTAGCCGGCCTGGTGATCGCGGCCATTCTGGCGGCCGCAATGTCGAACCTGAGCGCCGCCCTCAACGCCCTCGCTTCCACCACCATCATGGATTTCTTCAGGCCCTTGCGCCCCAACCATTCGGAGCGCGAGTACCTGCGTTTCGCGCGCTGGAGCACGGTTGCTTGGGGAGCCATTCTGTTCGTCGTCGGCTTTGCGGCTCGTCATTGGGGCCGTGTGCTCGAGGCCGGTCTTTCCATTGCTTCCGTGCTCTATGGCGCGCTCCTCGGAGTGTTCCTGCTGGGTGTGTTGACCAAGCGCCCCGGCGAGTGGTCGGCCATTGCCGGAATGAGCGCGGGATTCATCGCCACGCTGCTGCTTCGCTCTCGCGTTGCCTATACCTGGTACGTCGTCATCGGCTCCGCAGTCACGTTCCTCGTCGGCTATGGGGCCAGCCTGGTCCTGCGCGATCGGCCCATTGCCCGCGTCGCGACATAGCATTCCGCGTATGCGCTACTCCGGTCCCAGCCTTCAGCGAGTTCTCGGATTGTGGAGCGCCATTTCGATTGTCATCGGGACGGTGATCGGCAGCGGCGTTTTTCTCGTTCCCGCCACAATGATCCGCTATCTCGGCTCCGTCGAAAAGCTTTTCGTCGTCTGGGTGGTGGCCGGAGTCTTGAGCCTGTTCGGCGCGCTGACTTATGCGGAACTGGCGGCGGCCATGCCGGAAGCAGGCGGCGAATATGTATACTTCAGCGCGGCCTACGGTCCGTTCTGGGGTTACTTGTACGGCTGGACTCAGTTCTGGGTGGCGAAAAGCGGTTCGATTGCCACGCTCGCGGCCGGCTTTTACACCTATTTGACCGCATTCTTCCCGATTCTCGGCGTTCCCCTTTTTGTTTTTCCTTGGCACCTCGGTCCGGGCGGAAGCCTGCTCGAGATCCACTATGGCCAACTGGTCGCCATCGCGGTCATCGCCATCCTGGGCGCAGTCAACTATGTCGGCGTTCGCTCCGGTGGCAATCTGCAGGTGTTTGTTACCGCTGTCAAGATGGTCCTGATCGGCGGAATCGTCGCCGTGGGCGTTTTTTCGGGTAAAGGCGATTTCTCGCACTTCGGCTTGCGCATCGCGAGCGCCGGGGGTGTCGCTGGTTTCTTCGCCGCCATGGTCAGCGCCTTGTGGGCCTATGACGGATGGAACAACGTCAGCATGGTGTCCTCCGAAATCCGCGACCCGCAACGCAACTTGCCTCGCTCCCTTATCCTCGGCACCTCCGCCGTAATCGCCACGTACATTCTGGTCAACGTGGCGTATTTTTACGTTCTAACCCCGGGGCAGGTCGCCCAGAGTCATCGCGTCGCCGCTGACATGATGTCGCGCCTATACGGCAATGCCGCCGCCGGGGCGGTCACTATAGCTGTCCTGATCTCTATTTTCGCCGCGCTCAATGGCTCTATTCTTTCCGGCTCGCGCGTTCCGTATGCCATGGCCCGCGATGGGCTTTTCTTTCGAACTGCAGCGGTCGTCCATCCGAAGTACAAAACACCCGGGAACTCAATGATCCTCCTCTGCGCCTGGTCCTGCGTTGTCGTTTTGAGCGGTTGGTTCGACGATCTCTACAATTTCGTCATATTTGGAAGCTGGATTTTGTATTTATTGACCGCCCTTTCCGTGTTTGTTCTGCGTCGAAAAAGACCGGATCTCGAGCGCCCGTACCACGTACTCGCGTACCCCTTTGTGCCAGTACTATTTATCGCGGTCGCCGCCTTGTTGCTCGTAAGCACTCTGCAGACACGACCTCGCGAATCGCTTATGGGTATTGCTCTCATGCTGTTAGGCGTGCCGTTCTATTTTTACTGGAAAGCAGTCGCCGCGAAAGATTTCCGTCATAAACCCTAGCGCATTTTCGGGCACTTCGATGATTTACACAGTAGTACTAGAACTATTCCGCCCTAAAGTCCGTTAACATCTGTTGAATTTACCTCCAAACACGCTTTAAAATTCGTCTGGGATGGCTGTGCGTCAGGCAACGGTCAAAGTTGCTCCATAGCAACGAATCGGGATAGCACCCCTTGCAGGTGGTGGCGGGAGGGATCATTTTGGACGTCGATAAAATGCTCGCGGAGTTACGACTTGAACGTGAGCAGATTGAAGAGGCAATTCTTACGTTGGAGCGCTTAGCGCGGGGCCGTGGGCGGCGCCGTGGCCGTCCACCCGCATGGCTGAAAGATGTAGGTTCGGCTTCGCTCGGGGACGATAATCACTCCGAAATGTTGGCCGCACTGTCAGAGCCAAGGCGTCGAGGCCGCCCGCCCGGCAGTAAGACGAAGCACAATGCGCCGCCGGTCGAAGCGTAAGCGGAGCAAGGCATAAGCGGCCCGATCAATACAGCAAGTACGGCTTTCGTCGCGCTGCAAACTGCATTGCCTGTTCCTGCGCTCTTGTCCAGATTGCATTAGCGTCTTTTCCCGACGCCAGATCCGCGAGCGTTTGCCGATCGCCGATCAAGTATCTGCATTTTTCGAAGTCGATTTTTCCTGGGAACAGCTTCTGGAGCGCTGTCGCGAGTTCGATTCCCAACCGAGTGCTGTCAAAAGCTTCGCGGTCGGTAATCACGAATCGAATCCCTCCGATGTCTTTGCCCTGGAAATTGGACGCGGAAGGCCGAAATCTGGTCGGATATACTCGGACGCCCGGAATGAATCGGCCATTCAAATAGCGGGCCAGCGCTGGCCCGTCCATCCAGTCAGCCCCTATTTGCTCGAACGGAGCATCGGTACCGCGCCCAACTGAATAACTGGTGTTTGCTTCGAGCATCCCAATCCCTGGATAAAGTAGAGCGGCGTTTAAGCTTCGCATGTTCGGCGATGGATTCACCCAATTCAGCGTTGTCGCATCGAACCAGTCGCCGCGCTGCCAGTTTTGCATTTTAATGACGTGAAGATCCGCGCCCCAATGCTGCTCGGCGTTCGCCATCGTGGCGAGTTCGCCAAACGTCATGCCGTGCCGAAGCGGAATATCATAGCAGCCGACAAACGATTGCAGATCCGACTGTAAAACCGGACCCTCTACATGCAGCCCTGTGATGGGATTCGGCCGGTCGAGCACGAAGAATGTTTTTTTCGCCTTGCCCGCTTCTTCCAAGGCGTACAGCATCGTGCAGGAATACGTGTAGAACCGTGTGCCCACATCCTGAATGTCAAAGACGATAGCATCCAGATTCTGCATGCGCGCGGCACTCAGGCGCCGTTCGTTCGGTCGATACAGGCTGACCACCGGCAAACCCGTTTGCGTGTCTTTTGTATCGTTAACGTTCGAATCTTCAATGCCCGCAATGCCATGCTCCGGCGAAAAAAGCGTGACGACCCCAACCCCGGAAGCCAGCATGACATCGACGTTACGCCGTCCGCTGCGATCCAAGCCCGTTTGGTTCGTAATCAAACCGACGCGTTTGCCTTTCAGTTCGCCAAAGCCGCTCTGTTCCAGAACGTCGACTCCGGTTGCCGTCGCCACATCGCGGTTGATGACGCGATGAACGCCGGCGCCCGTTATCGTCTCGTTGTAGCCGGTGAGTGAAACCGATTGCGGCACAGCGATGCCGAATGACGCCGCGACGGCCGTAGCGACGCGCGATCGCAGAGAGCTCAACGACTTAATCCCATGAGGATGGACAACGTTGGTCAGTAGGATCACGAACGAGTTCGTCGTCCGATCGAGCCACATCTCGGTTCCCGTATAACCGGTGTGGCCGTAGGAGCCGATCGGATACAACTCGCCCCGATTACTCGAAAAGGGCGAATCCATGTCCCAGCCCAGCCCGCGCAGGATCGGCTGATCCGCCGGGCTCGCCGGCTCGGTAAACTTTTTCACCGTCATCGGTTCAAAAATGCGGACGCCTTCGCGCTGTCCCATGCCCAGCATCATTTCCGCGTATTTCGCCAGGTCGTCGGCGGTCGTGAATAGACCGGCGTTTCCGGCCACGCCGCCCATGTACCGCGAAGTGGGGTCGTGAACCACGCCGCGAAACGGCTGGCCAGTGTCGGGGTCGATCTCTGTCGGTGCAATGCGGTCGCGCAGCGATGCGGGCGGCTGAAATCGCGTGTCGTTCATGCCTAATGGCGCGAAGATGTGCTCGTGCGCGAACTCCGGTAGGCTCTCGCCCGATACCCGTCTGACAATTTCACCCATCAGCAGAAAATTGATATCGCTGTAAATGAAGCGCGCTCCCGGAGGAGCGACGGGCGTGATGGTGAGAGCCCGCTCGATTCCTGTCTCATAACCGCTCCAGCGCGGCGTGAGAGCCAAATCCGGCGGAAGACCTGAGAAGTGCGTCATCAGCAGACGTATGGTGATAGCGCTTTTGCCGCCCTGAAACTCGGGCAGGTACTTCGTCACCGGATCGTCGATGCGAAGCTTGCCTTCTTCGAACAGCTTCATCACCGAGGGCGTGGTCGCGACTACTTTAGTCAGTGAAGCAACATCGAAAATGGTGTCGACGGTCATCGGCTCGCGACGTGGCATCAGCGATCGCGACCCATAGGCGCTTCGATAAATCACCTGCCCGTTGTGCCCGATGATCAGAACCGCGCCAGGGATCAGTCCGCTCTGAACCGCCTCGTCGAGAATCGAATCGACCTGCGGGTACTCGACCGGCGCAGTGCTCTGGGGGGACGTGTTTTGTTGCGCAGCGGCAACGAAGCTCACGAGCAGCAGAGAAACAACAGCTGGTTTCATCGGGAGAGCTGGCTCGCGACTCCCTCGAGCAATTTCGCTAGCTCAACATCTTTGCCGTAACTCCGCCGGCGTCGTGAGTCGTCAGGTCGATTGAAACGCGGTTATAAACGTTCGACCACTCCGGATGATGATTCATCTTCTCGATCAGCAGGGCTGAGGTTGCCATGAATCCAAACGCGTGTGCGAAATCGGCGAACTTGTAATCGCGATGCAGCTTCTGATTCTGCATGCTCCATCCGATCAAGCCGCTGTAGCGCCGCGGCCAGCTCGTGCTCGTTGAGCTTGTTTGCTGCCATCTGGTCATTGTAGTGGCAGCGCGAAGCGCACAAACGCGCGTACTCCGTATCATTTACTCAATTTCTTGAAGTACTCTGCGACCGCCTGCCGGATACTGTTCCGGAGAGGATTCCGTTGCGCCGGTTCGCGCCCCTTGCGCTTGCTCGCTCGCGACACGCTTGTTCAATTCCATCTCCAGTCGTTCGAGGCTGGTGACCGCATCCTGGCTTATGCGCGAATCAAGCAAGCCGGCCTGTGCTCCGGTCAAGTGCCTCAGGTTCCACAGCGCGCCATCGATGTATCCGTCCAGCGCGCGATCCTTTGGATCAATCTGCCCTCGGAGACTGTTGAGCTCTGTGATTGCATTTTGCACTCCGTGCGGGTTCGATCGTTGCACCACCTCCGCCCCTCGGATTGTAGGCGCCCTATTTGCCCACCTTCTTGGCCGCCCTGTTGTCCCGAGTTCGCCTGGTTGTTGTCCAGCCTGTCCGCCGGCTGTTGGCCTTGGCCCTGCTGATTATCTCGCCAGCGGAGCACCGCCTCCCTCCAATTGCTCGCGAAGTGCACGCATCTGCGCCAGCGCTTCCGCGGCCTTGTCGTTCTGCCCATTCTTCCCGGCTTGTTGCGCAGAGTTGAGCGCTTCTTTACGTCCCTCAAATCACGGCTGAGCTGCTCGAGCCCTGCAGTCACGCTGTCTTCCATCCCGAGGTTGCGATCGCCGTAACCCTGGCGCATCCATTCCGCATCTTTCTGCAGTCGCAGCGCCAGCTCCTTCTGCTCGGCATCCGATAAGAGCGTGCCGCAATTTCGACGCAGCATCCGGCTGAGAGCCCGCCACGCTCTGCGCCTCCTGCTGCATTTGCCGCTCCAGCTGCTCGAGTTGCTGTGCAAGTTTCTCTTTCTCTCCCGCTACCGCCTTCTCTTGTTCTGTTGCCGAACGAGTGGGCTCCATCGAACTGACGCCAGTTCCGTCGCCGGAAACCGTACCCGTACCCAAGGCTGTTCGGATCGTTCATCTCCGGCATCGAATCCTCGCGACCGGAGGCCGTCGATTGCGAGTTGCCCGCGCGAGCACTCGATCCGGGCTCGCCATACATCTGCTTCATTCGCTCCGCAATATCTTTTTGCGCATTCGCAATTTCTTGTGCACGTTGCGCCAGGTCGGAAACCGAATCGCCAGCCTGCTGATGCAACATCTTGTCCAACAGGCCCTGCGCTTCCCGAAGCTGAGCGGCGGCCCGCTGCTGCGCGGTCGCATCGTGATCCGTGACGGCTTTGCGCATCTCCTCTTCCGCGCGCTGCAACGCGCCCATGGTTTGACGCAGCGCTTCGGCGGACTGGCGGTTTTGCTGATTCGATTGCGACATGCGGCCGCCGTTCGTGGAACGGCTGTTCTGGCCGCCTGGCTGAGCAGAAGAAGAGCCGCTCTGCTGGGAAGAACCGGATTGTTGCTGGCCTTGCGAGTTCTGCGCCAGTTGCTGCATCTGCTGCCGCAATTCCTCGGCTTCGCGCCGCAACTGCTCTTCCTCCCAGCGCTGCTCGAAGGGCTTCTGCTGCGCATTCTGAGCCGCCAGCTCCTGCTGTCTTTGAGCCAGCATCTTCAACTTCTCGAAAGCATCGTCGATGGCCTTCTGCTGGTTATTCTGCGACTCGGCTCCGGATTGCCCCGTCTCGTACTGATTCTTTGACGTATCGAGTTCGAGATCGAACATGCGCGCCAGATCGCGCTGTGCTCCCCCCGCGCCCATGCCCCGCCGGATTGCCCGAACGCTACTTGAATATCGCGGAACAGCGCTTCCGCCCGCAGCAATGACTGCAGCGCTTTTTGCTCCGGCGCAAGCGCATCGCGCCATTTGCCCGGCTTCAGCTCCCCTACCGCGTCGTTCATTTCCGACGAGGCCTGCGTCATCAGCTTCGAGAAATTCTGCGAATTCCGAATTTGCGGACCCCAGTTCGCGAGCTTGCCATGCGATCCGCAAGCGTCTTGGCCTGTTCGCCCAGTTTGCCTTCAGCTCCGACAGCAAACGCGCGTCTTGTTCCAACGCGCTGCGCCCTTTGTTGCCGTTTCTGAGTTCGTTGAAGGTGGCCGCAATGATCTGCTTCTGCCGTTCGGAAATCTTGCCTTCCTGATTGCCCATTCCCGCTCCGCCCATTCCGCCCATTTGCTGCGATTGCGTGAACTTAAAATCGAATGGCTCGGCTTGCGCAAAAATGATATCGCTTTGCGATGTCGTCTTGGCATCCCGCGCCGTTGCGTACATGCTGACCAGATCGCCCGGAACGACTTTGAAGTTTTCAAAATAAAGCGTGGTCGTTCCTTCCGCTTCTTTCGCGCCTTTGGCTTTCAGCAGCGGCACCACTTGTTCCGGTCCGCCGTTCACTGAATAATGCAATTCCAGACTTTGCACGCCGAAATCGTCGGAGGCATCGACAGTCACGGGAACTTCTTCAATCGGGCTCACGTGAGGATCGTGCCCGGGCCGGAGAATCTTGACGCTCGGAGGCTCGTCTTTTTTCGCCTCAATGTAAGTAGTCGTCGCTGATACGTACCGCTTCTCCGCCATCGAGCGCGGCGACGTGGTAGGAACCGTCCTTCTGGATCGGAAGACGCGCCGGTTAGCCAATTTCCTTCGCCATGCGCCAGCTCCACCTTCGATCCGTTCTCGAGTACCAGCAGTCCGTGATCGAGCGGCCGGTCGGTCAATACCGAGATATCCGCTTGACTGCCTTCGACAGCACGCACATCGCCGCCCGGATCTTCCACGACATCCTTCAGCCCGAGACCGGATGGAAAGTGCAACGCCACCCGCACGCGCTTCACGCCCGGCAAATCTTTCACATTAATGGTGAAGTGCTTCGATTGCGCTGCGTCCGCCTGCACGTAATACTCGACCCCATCGGAAAGACCGGCGAAAAGGAATTGGTATCCGTTTCCGTCGGAGCGCGGCTGCATGCCCGTGTCCTCCCACTTCAGCGCGCTCCGATATTTGGCATGGAGCGTCACGCGATGCGCGGAAAATCCATACAATTGCGCCGTGATCATCTGATCGGATTTCCGGCGAATGGTTTTGTTCCCGGGCTGCACGCCGATGTCATACAGCGGCCGCTTTCCCGGATTCGCACTGCCTGTCCAGAGCAGGGCAGCACCATAGCCCCAATAACCGGGGCCCGCCGTCACCAGCCACAGCAGCACACCGAGCACGGCAGCCGCGGAACCAAACAGTGCCAGAAGGGAACGCGTGGTGGTGACTTGTTGCGCCTCATGTTCGCGAGCGACGCGCAAAGCATCTTCCGCAATCAATTCCGTAAAGGGATTTTGCTGGGTCGGGCCGCTCGGCGACCGTTAGCAGGCGCTCTTCGAACGCCGGAACGCGCTGCTCGGCCAAGCGCGTCACCCGTCGTCGATTCACCTTCAGCAGCGGGAGAGCCAAAATGTAAGCAATCGCCACCGCCAGTGCCACAAACAACACAATGCGCAGCGGAAATACCACGCGATGCGCGAACGCGTAGCGGTTGCTGATCCAAACCAGCACGACCGTCAGCATCAGCGCCAGCGCCGCAACGAGTGCCGTTCCGCGCGAAGCCGCAAACAGTCGAAGACGCAATTCCAGGCGTCGCAAATACGCATTCAGTTGTTCTAGCGCCGTCATGCTGTCCTGCCTTTCTTTCGCCTGCCCTCATTAAATACCGACTCGCAAAAACCGACTCGATCAACGCCGCCGAAAGCACCAGCATCAGCGCGAAACGCCACAGACTCCAGGGCCGCATCTGATGCTCTACGGCTCCGGGCTGAACCTCAGCGGCCGTATTCCCAGTATTGCGCCATAACGCCAGCGTTTCCTCGGGTACGGTCGTCAGGTCGGATTCGCGGCGGTCCGCATGCACTGCCATCAGCAGTCGATGTCCATCCGCGCGTTGCACTTCGTAGAAGCCGCTTTGCGCCAGATCGAAACTCAGCGCCTTGGTCGCCTCGTTCAGCGACAGCTCATGCTTTCCATCCGGGCCGATCACGTCGGCGGCCGTTCTGTTGTCCTGCGTGTGGCGCAAAGACACCGGCGTTCCCGCCACCACGCTCGCAGCCGTCTCTTCCGTACCGGCGAGATAATGCCCGGTTTGCACGACAAACGGCAGGAACGATGCATGCAGCGGAAAATCGTTGGTCGAGTTGTCCAGAGTGGAAGCGAATATCAGCATGCGCCCTTCGCCCATAAGCTGCTCCACCAGCAACGGTGAGCCATCCGCCAGCTTCGCGATCACGCGCGAGTTTGCTTTCGGGGTTAGGCGCGCCGTTTCCAAAAACTGCACGTTTTCGAAGCGGCCCACTCCAGCCAGCGCGGCATGCTGGTTATCGACGAACCCCGCGCCTTGCGTTTCCCGCGCTTCCGCGATGCGATCGCTCGACAGCGGCACCCGTCCCTCTCGCGTCGTATTGGGGCCCAGCGCGATCAGCACCGCGCCGCCTCTCGAAACATAACCGCAAAGGGCTTGCGCGAGCTTTTGTCCCAGATCTCCGACGTCATTTAGAACGACGAATGCGTATTTCGAAAAATCGTCGTTCTCTGCCTGCTTCAGCGGGCGCCGGCTGAACCGTCAGCCCGGTATCGGCAGCCGATTCCATGGCCGCTTTGTAGTAGAACGCTTCACGCGCACGTCCCCCGGCATAAAGGAACAGAACGCGTCGTGGATCCGAACGTTCCACCGAAAACGGAAATGAGTCATCGGCCGGCAAACTGTCGTGCGGCTCGACCCGAACTTCGCCTCGGTGCGAACCATAAGGAACGTCAAAACCCAAAAACTCGGTTTGCGCTCGCCCATTCGCCGGAACGTTCACCTCTTTAGTCGCGACGCTTTTATCGTCGAGCAGCAGAGAAATCGTACGAACTGCCGCTTGCGTCTGCCACCCAGCCACTGTCGTGGTAAGGCGCGTATGCTTCGGATCGTAAACATGAGCGGAAGTCGTAACCGTTTCAACAGCCCAGTTCGGGGCGCTGTTAGCTCCGATTTTGTCGAGCTGCAACGCTGTGTGCGGGCCCACCTGCAGATCGCGAAACCCAGTAGGCATCGAAGTTTGCTGCATATCGCTGATGAAATGCACGTTCAGCTGCATGCCGGTTGTTTGATCCATCACGCGTAACGCGCGCGCCAGTTCGCCGAAAGAGCTGGCCGCATCATCAGCCTGAATGGAATCGACCGCAGCGTTCAGAATGCCGCGGTCAAGCTCTGGCTGCGTCAGATTTTCGACGTTCGAATCGAGCGCGATCACTTGCGCCATATCGCGCCCGCCGAGCGCGTTCAACAGATGATGCGCTTGTACTTTCGCCTGCTGAATGTGATTGCCGTACCGCATGCTGAACGACCGGTCGATCGCGATAACCGTCAGCTTTCGCCGGCTGCCGAGCGTCGAGGTGCGGTCGACAAATGGATTTGCGAATGCCAGCGCCAATAAGATCAGCAAACGCATCCGCATGGCGAGCAACAGCCAGATACCGCAGCCGCCGATGCTTCACCGAACTCTGCACTCGCCGTTCGAAAAACATCAACGAGCTGAACGGCTGCGGCGTGCGCTTGTACTGCCGCAGCAGGTGCAGCCAAACAGGGAGACCGACGGCAGCAAGGCCGGCCAGAAACCAGGGAGAAAGAAAACCCATCAATTTCTCCCTTCCCGAATCGTGAAGTATTCGCGCAACGCTGCATCGAGCGGCCGATCCGTGCGCAACAGGAAATACTCAAGCCCCGCGCTGTGCGCCTTCGATCGCAGGTCTTGCGATATGCGCTTCTATTTTCTGCCGATATTCGGTGCGGGCATAATCGGGCGAAGCTTCAATCGCCTCTCCGGTTTCCATATCCAGCAACAAGGCTGATTCGCCTAAGTCCGGCTCCAGTTCGCGCGGATCGAGAACATGAAACAGGATCAGTTCGTTGCCGCGAAAACGCAGCGGCTGAACGGTCTCGATGATCGTATCGGGGTTTTCAAAGAAATCGGAAATCAGAATCGTAATGCCGCGGCGTTTCAAAAACTGCTGAAGCTCGAAGAAGGGCCGCCGGAAATCGGTGCGCTTGCCGAGTTGCGCGTTATCGATCCCGTGCAGCAGTCGCATGAGCTGGCCCTGTCGCGCGGAAGGGCGAATGAAATTCGCCACATCGTCATGGAAAACGATCAGCCCCGCGCTGTCGCGTTGCAGGTGCGCGAGATACACCAGGGCCGAAGCGAGGAACTTGGAATAATCGAACTTTCGCACCGCGCTTGAGCCGAAAGCCATGCTGGCGCTGGCATCCAGCAGCACCATCACTGCCGTATTGGTTTCGCCGCGATAGCGTTTCAGGTAGGCTTTCTCGGTTCGCGCAAAGACGTTCCAGTCGACGTGGCGCAAATCGTCGCCGGGCGTGTACGCGCGATATTCCGCGAACTCCTGGCTGAAGCCGAAATCGGGCGAGCGGTGCAACCCCGCAATGAATCCATCGACCACCGTCTTCGCCACCAGATCCAGGCTCGAAATCTCCGCCAGCACCGCGGGATCGACAAAACGGTTTGTGACTTCTACCGGCACTTCTTCCTTACTTGCTGCCCGCTACCCGCGGGGAGCCGGTTTCCAGTCGAGCAGCCGCCGCAAGATGTCATCGGACGTCAGGCGATCGGATTCGGCATGAAAATTTAGCAGAACGCGATGCCGCATGATCGGCACAACCAGTGCGCGAATGTCTTCGTACGAGACGTGAAACCGTCCGTGCATCAGTGCACGCGCTTTGCCCGCCAGCACCAGAAACTGCACGGCTCGAACGCTGGCGCCGAAATTAACATATTTCTTGATGAAATCCGGGCAGTCCCCGTTCTGCGCGCCGTTCGCGCTGGCCGCGTTGCGCGCACCAGTTCCACGGCGTAACGCGCCACCGATTCCGCTACCGGCGTCATGCGAACCAATTGCTGGAAGTCTCGAATCTCTTCGCCGTTCGTCACCACGCCCGCTTGCGGAAGCAGCGTCGTGGTGGTCAGGTCCACAACCTTCAGTTCATCGTCGCTCGACAGATAATCGAGTACCGTATTGAACAGAAACCGATCGAGTTGCGCCTCGGGAAGCGGATAAGTGCCTTCGAGCTCAATTGGATTCTGAGTCGCCAGCACAAAGAACGGCGCTTCAATGCGATATTGATGGCCGCGCACTGTGCAAGAAAGTTCCTGCATCGCTTCGAGCAGCGCCGATTGCGTTTTCGGCGGCGTGCGATTGATCTCATCGGCCAGCAGGAGATTCGAAAAAATGGGGCCGGGAACAAAGGTCCACGTGCGGTGACCCGTGCCCGCGTTTTCTTCGATGATGTCGGTGCCCGTGATATCGGACGGCATCAAATCCGGCGTGAACTGGATTCGGTTGAACTTCAGTCCTAGCGTTTGCGCCATAGTGCGGACAAGCAGCGTTTTCGCGGTACCGGGCAGTCCGGTCAGCAGGCAATGACCGCCGACAAACAGCGAGATGAGTACATGCTCGATTACCTCGTCCTGGCCGACGATCACTTTGCGCACTTCCTGCTTGATGGCAGCTTGCGCTTCCTGAAACCGCTTGATGCGGTCCTTGATTTCAGTCGAGCCGGTCGGCGATGCGGGAGTTGTAAGGGTGGACATTATGGTTGACTCAATTGCAGAAGAAGTTGCTGCGCCGGTTTGAATCCCGGCGCCGCTTCGAGCGCGAGGATCACCTCGTCCTTCGCCTCTTCCGTTCGATGCGCGGCGTTCAGCGCCTTGGCCAACTGGTAGTGCGATTCCGCCGTGTCGGATGGATTCAGCGCGAGCAGCGCGCGGAATTCGCGAACTGCGCCATTCGCATCGCCGCTATCCAGCAGTAAGCCTCCAAGTCTCCGATGAACGTCCTCGTCTTCGGGATAGATATAGTTCAGCTTCTTAAGAGTAGTTTCGGCCTGCTTCGATTTGCCCGCTTCCTGCTCCAGCTGCGCCAGAGTTTTCAGCGGTGCGATGTTCGTCCCGCCTTCATCGCGATATCGCTCGAGTGACTGAATAGCGGAGGCAGGGTCCTTCTTTTCCAGATATGAATCGGCGCTGAGCTCATATACGCTCTGGTGGCCGACATAGTCCGGGTAATAATCGAGCACTCCTTGCGCCTGGCGGATTGCATCCTCCCGCTTCCCGCTTTGCAGGTCCTCATACGCTACCTTCATGCCTTGCTTCCACTCATCGAAATGGCGCACCGTGTTGCCCGTTTGCCCATCGAGCCACGCCGAAAACTCTTTATCGAACGCCGCCGCTGTCTCGTGCAGATTATCTTCGATGGCTTCAGCAGTCGTTCTTCGCGCAGCGTAGGAGTGAATCATGCCGACTATCGCACCATCGCCCCACTTCTGCGAAATGTAATCGCAGATTTTGCCTGCTTCGAAATAAGACACCATCACCTGATCCGGATATTCCGGACGCACAAAGCCGCGATCCAGTTGCAAAACGGGCAGCAGCTTCTTGTTCTTAAGCGCCGTAATGATTTCGGGCGTCAATCGATCGCCCCAGTCCCGCGAGGCCGCTCCTTCTTCATGCACAGCCACGCCTTCGGTGAACCAGCGCGGCACCAAATTGTTCGTCGCGGTGAGCACATACACGTGACTCAATTCGTGCCACATCGTGCTCGCCCAATTGAACTCTCCGGGTGGACGAGCCGAAGGACTATCCATCGCGACGACCGTGCCGAACGTGACACCCAGCAGCCCGCCTTGTCCGGGCAGCCCGATGCGTGCGCACCACGAAATCGTCATGGTTCGGATAGACTTCCAGCCGCACCGGGCCGGGTAGTTTCATCTTGTATTTGCGTTCGTAGGTAGCGATGGCCCGCTCAAGCTCCGGCTCAATGTACGGCCGCAGCAGCGCCGCTTCTTTCTTATTCAGCACCAGCTCGGTTGTGCCGGTCTTGAAGGTCTGATAATCCTTCAGCGTGTCCAGGAACTTCAGCGCGTTTCTCGTTTGTGGATTCGAATGATGAGCGTCGAAGCAGCGCTCCAGCTGTTGTCTTGCCTCGCCTTCGTAACCGAGTCGCATCAGATTTATTCCGAGCTGTGACCGAGCCGTCCACAGGTTCGCGTTCAGATCGAGAGCCTTACGGTCATACGCGATGGCTTCTTTGTAGCGCCGGTTGATCTCGAAGAAATGCGCGCCCGTGGCATACGCCTCGCCGTAAATCGGATTTACCTGCAGAATGCGATCTACCCACTCGGAGCCGGGCTTATCGTTCAGCCACTCGATCGAAGCGAGTACCGCCATTGCATCCAACGCTTCGTTTGAAAGCTCGAGCGCCTGTTGCGCCTCTTTCGTAGCCGAATTCGCATCGTTGTCTTCGAGCGCAAGATAGGCCAAAAGCTCGTGAGCTTCCGTCAGCTTCGGGTCATGTACAAGCGCTTGCTGCGCTAGATGCACGGCCTTTGTGTCGAAGCCCTCGGCAGCTACTTGGGCGAGTGCCAGATAAGCCGGCGCATAGTTCGGATCGATCTCGATGGCCTCTTCGAACAGTTGTGCCGCATCGCCCGGCTGCGAATGATCCAAATATAGACGGCCCCATTCGACGCGAATGGCGGCTGATTTCGGCTGAGCTTTCAGCGCGCTGCGAAATTGATCGTTGGCGTCGAAGTACCGGTCAAGGCCCCAATAACCTTCCGCCTGAATAAATGGATCGGGGTTCCGCAATAAAGCAGTAAAGCAACCTTGCGCCTCAGAGGCCTTGCCATGATGACGCAAAGTGCGGCATTCGGCGACGCTTGCGCCCGAACAAACAACCGAACCCGCCGCCGCTACCGCAAGCGCGACCAGACAAGCGCGTTTCACCGGTCGATCTCCGCTTGCGTTCGGGCCAACTGGAGCAAGAGAGCAGTAAGCTGTTGCTTGTACTCGTCCTCCGGCAGGGCGGCTTTCTGATATTTGAGCTGGTCGATCTTGGCTTCCAGTTCCTCTTTCTTGGCCACTAGCCTTTGCTTATCGGAGCCCGCCCGGGCCAGATTTTCGGCTCGCGGCCGCAGAAGCGGGAATGCGGAAGCCAGCATCCCTTGCCCATTTTCCGGCTTTGGATCGCGCACCGCCTCCATGCGTCCCGTATCGGTCATGACCGCGTGCTCCGTTGCCAGCAGCTTTTCCGATTCGAAATAGGCGCTCGTCTTCCGCTGTGCGTACTCAAAGGCCTCAAGCGCCGAAACCGTTCCGTTCTTATCCGTGTCCGCTGCCGGATCGCGCAATGCGTCTATCCAATAGCGCGCGAATACCGGCGCATTTTTTTCATTGCCCGACTTGGTCGCCGTGATGACAATCCGATCGCTTCTAGCAAGCGCCGCAACCGAAGCGCCGCTGCAGCTGGTCATATTGACGACCAGCTGGCGGCGCGCCGGAATTCGATTCAACAGCGATGCCAATTCTTTCGCGGTGATATCCGGCCCCGGCAAATTGAACTTGTAATCGGTTCCATCGAACGTGCCGTGGCCCACGAGCAGTAATGCAAACGCGTCTTCCGGCTTCGCTTGTCGAGCCAGGCGTGAGAACGTTTCCTGAATGTTCTGGCGTGTCGCTGCCGGGCCGCTCACCGTCACCACCTGCGAATCCGGTCCGTTCTCATGAAAATCGTGATCCAGTTCGCTGGCCCATTTTGCAAACTGCGTCTCATATTCCGGAGTGCCGCCCAGCCCCGCGATCGTGACGTAATAGTTTGCGGCGTGCAAAACAAATGCGGTCAACAAGAATAGAAGGGCGGCTCTCATACCACTCCCCACCTTCTTCGAAGCAGCCATTCCGCGGATTTCAGAATGAGAATGGCAAGAAATACGGCGGGCATGTCCCACAAATCCTTCATCTCGCGAGAGGTGATTCCCGCTTCGGAATACGAGATCTCCTGCGCAAGCCGGTTTGCATCGGCCGGTTTGTAATAGCGGCCGCCGGTTTCATCGGCGAGTTTTTGCAGAAGCTCGCGGTTCTGCTCGCGATGAAAATTTTCAGCCACCCCGTTCTCACGCCGGAAAGTCAGGACGTCACTCCCAAGCCGGGTGGTGCCGCGCGTTGCCGTGACCTCTGCGATATAGGAACCGGCTTTCGGCGCATTCCATTCGGCCGTGTAAATGCCTTGCGTTAGCGGCTCGGGCCGCAGCGCGACCGTTTCGCTTGACCCGTCGGGCCCGATCACATTCGCGCGCACTTCGGCGTCGCTCGCCGGTGTATAGGTCGTGTCGCGAACCTCGGCCCGCAATTGAATTTTGCCGTCGTCTTCCAGGTGCGCGCTAGGCGTGGACGCGACCACGCGCGAAGGAGTGCCGCTCACCGTCCAACGCAACAGCTGCCGCCAAAAAGTCTCCTCGCTCATATCACCGACCGGTTGCTGCATTCGCCAGCGCCAGCTTCCGCCTGTCGCGAACACCGCTGTCCGTCCTCGCCCATAGTTTTCGGTAACGAGTAAAGGTATGTGTTTGCCGCTGGCATTCACGCGCGCCAGAACGACCGCACCCGGTTTCGGTGTTCCAGGATCCTGATAATTCGCGAGGTAGGGAAGCACCTCCCAGTGATCCTCGCTTTTCCCCGCATCGTCCTCGATCCGGCAGATCAGGCTCTTTTTTCCGGCCTCCGTGAGTTCTGCCGGCACAAACGCACGCTGAAAGGTGTTTTTTCGCGCGGGCAAATTCACCGGCAGCAACTCTGCTAAGGGCGGCATATTGTATCCGCCGTCTGATAACGCCCACCTCCCGCCCAGAAAGAGCAGCCCGCCGCCGCGCCGATCGACGAAATCCTTGATCAATTGCTGCTGGGTCGCCGTGAAAAAGCCGGATTCGACGCTGCCCAGGATCACACCCTGAAAATCGAACAGGTCTTCGGCCTTCGATGGAAAACCGTCGGCCAGTTCATTGGGATTCGCGATGCCCTGGCGATAGATTTTGTTCTGCGTCGTTCGCAGCATCGAAACAATCTGTAAGGCCGGGTCGTCTTCCACCGCGCGCCGAAGGAATTTGTATTCCCAGCGCGGCTCGCCCTCTATATAAAGGATGCGACGCTTGGAATTATCCACCGAAAGCACTCGCGTGAGCTGATTGTTGAGCGCGTTTTCTTCTCCCGGCAACGGGGTGAGCTTGGCCTGAATATTCTCGACGCCCGATTTGCCCGCGCTGAATTCGATGGATTCCACTTGCTCGGGAGCATCGGAAAGCATGATGTCGCGGCTCGCGAGCATCGCTCCTCCCGCCGTTAACACCAGCCGCGCCTGTTTTCCGCCGAATCCATTCTGACGAATCGTCACTTCCGCCTGCAGCCGCGAGCCGGGGAGTGCTTTCGCCGGCACATCGAGTCCATCCAACTCGACATCGTGCGAAAGCTCTTCTCTGCCGATCCCGATAGTGTTCACCGGTACCCGTCTCCGGCGCATTTCCGAAAGCGTGTCGAGATCGATGCCACCCGAATTGTCAGCCCCGTCGCTTAGCAGAACCACCGCGCCCACCGGCAGTGTCGCGGCTTCATCCGCGATTTGCCGCAATCCCCTGCCGATCTGCGTAGCGGATTGAGTCGCAGTGAGTTGGGTGGTGTCTTGAATCCGGTCGAGACCGGCTCCTAACCGGTAGAGCCGCACCTGAAAACGATTCTGAAGCTTCTTCAACAATCCCGCATTCAGCAGCTTGATAGCTTCTTTTTGCCGTGACTCACCAGTGTCCGTGAGCGACATGCTCTTGCTATCGTCGATGATCACCGCTACGATGTTCTGCTGTGGTTTCAAGGCCGTCACGCTGACGGCGGGCTCCCATAACAGAAGCAGCAAAAGGGCGATCAGCGCCGATTGCAAGCTCCAGAGCGCCAGCGCGCGCAATCCGCGGACTGAGGGCTTCAGCCGTGCGCGGTTATGCCACACAGTCCACGCAAATAGCGCAGCCGCTGCGACCATACAGGCCGCCAGCACCCATTTCGGCCAGGAGCCAAGCAGCACAAAGCTCCCCTTCGAGAATACGCTCGCCGGATATTTGAAGAGGAACTGGAACATGTGGCCCGCACCGCGTTCTGCTGCCCTTTATGTGCGGAAAATCTTCAACTGGCTGGCGTCAGAATAGCATGTCACCGGCGAACGCCTGATTCACAGACGAACCCGCCTTGAGGGGCGTTACCACGCGTTTTACACCGGCTTTGCGCGAGCGCTGAAGCTCGCCTCTTTGCCCTTCCGTGAGCCGCGAATTGGCTCCTTCACCTGCGTGATATCCTTGACACGCGAGGCGCGTTCGCTCGCGCAGCGCTCGCCGTCCGATCCTTCTGAAATCTGTGACCGTAAACGAAAAAAACGATAATCCCCAAGCGGCGGTTGCAGCGATTATCGATCACACTCTGCTGAAGCCGGAGGCCACGCGCGAAGACATTAGGCGGCTTTGCGCCGAGGCTCGTGAATTTAACTTCGCCACTGTCTGTATCAATCCGTGTTGGGTGGCGTTCGCGGCGGAGGCGCTTGGCGGTTCCAACGTACGCGTGTGTACCGTCATCGGATTTCCGCTCGGTGCGAATGAAACGCGCACCAAGATCGCGGAAGCGAGACAGGCTCTCTCGCAGGGCAGCAACGAAATCGATATGGTGCAGAACATAGGGGCGCTCCGTTCCGGAGACTTGGAACTGGTCCGCAAAGAGATTGCGGAGCTCGCCGACGCCGCCCACTCTTCAGGAGCAATTCTGAAGGTTATTCTCGAGACCTGCCTTCTCACCGACGAGCAGAAAGTCTTAGCGTGCCGCCTCGCCATGGAAGCAGGAGCCGATTTCGTAAAGACATCCACTGGCTTTTCAACCGGCGGAGCCACCGTCGAAGATGTCGAATTAATGCGGCGCACGGTCGCCGACAGTATGGGTGTTAAGGCTTCGGGCGGTATTCGCACGCTTCCGGCGCTGCGTGAAATGGTTGCCGCCGGTGCGAATCGGATTGGAACAAGCTCTGGGGTCGGCATTCTCCGCGATGTGAAAACACGCGGTTTTGACACGAAAGCCGCCGAAGTTCCTGAACAGCTGAACGGTTTGGATGATCGCGGAGCCCTCACCCCCGCGAAGACTCAGTACTAAATGGCGACTCCTCGGAAAACTGAGGTTCGCTTCCGCGAGCGGGCCGAGCTGCTCGATTTTCTCCTTGAAGTCAGCGCCGTTACCGCGGAAACGCTCGATCTCGATCGCCTTCTTGCCAATGTAGCGGAGATCGTGAAGGACGTAATTCCGTACGAGCTCTTCGCGATCTTGCTCTACAGCGACCGCACTCGCACCCTTAGCATGCGCTACTCCATCGGCCATCGCGATGAAGTGGCGAAGAACTTGGCCGTCAAGCTCGAAGAGGGAATCACCGGCTCGGCAGCCGCCGCGCGCCGCCCCGTTCTGGTTCGCGATGTGCGCACGGATTCCCGTTACCTGAACGCGCTCGATGCCGTCCGTGCCGAACTGGCCGTTCCCATGCTCATCCGCGGCAAGCTCGTGGGCGTTATCGACCTGCAATCGACACGTCTCAACGCCTTTACCGAAAACGATCGAGCGCTTCTGGTCCTGATCGCGAGCCGCGTAGGCGTGGCCATCGACAACGCCCGATTGTACCGGCGCGTCGAGCGGCAAAACCGCACCATGCGAGTGCTCGCCCATCTGTCGCAAGAGTTCAGTTCAATACTCGAAATCGACGAGCTCCTCACTAAAATTGCGGTCAGTGTGCGCGCTCTTATTAATTTCGACGCGTTCAGCATTTTTCTCATCGACGAGCAGCGCAGGCAGCTCAATTGCCGCTTCAGCCAGCGTTACGACGAGAAAACCACGATGCAAAATATGGACTTTGGCAAGGGCATCACCGGCGCCGCCGCCGCATCGCGCGAGGTAATCCGCGTGCCCGACGTCACCCGGGATCCGCGTTACATCGCAACCCACACCGACATCCTTTCGGAAGTGGCTGTGCCTCTCATCCTTCACGACCGCGTCATTGGAGTAGTTGATCTCGAGAGCGTTCGCCCTGCTTTCTTCACCGACGATCATGTGCGCGCGCTCACGCTGCTTGCTCCTCAGATTGCAACTTCTGTGGAGAACGCGCGCCTGTACGAAGAGCTCGCCCAGCGGGAGCAGCGCATGGAGGAGGATCTGCGCGCCGCTTACAAGCTGCAATCCGTCCTGCTCCCCAGAGCCGTATCCGATCTGATTGGCCTCGAAGTTGGAATCAAGAGCAGGCCGGCCCGGGAAATCAGCGGCGACCTCTACGATTTCTTCGAGCACGCCGACGAATACACGCTCATCGCTTTCGGCGACGTCAGTGGAAAAGGAGCAGCCGCCGCTTTATACGGCGCGCTTATCTCCGGATTATTGAGGATCCTTGCGCCCCGCCGCCGCACTCCCGCGCACCTGATGAAATTGCTGAATGAGGCGCTGCTTGAGCGCAAAGTCGACGCTCAGTATGCCACCTTATCGCTTGTCTTGTGGGACTCGCGCACACTCACCTTCACAATGACAAGCGCGGGAAGTCTTCCGCCCATGCTCTGCAGGAACGGAAAAACGATCGAGTCGCGCCCCGAAGGAGTTCCGATCGGTCTGCTCGATGACCAGGAGTATGACCAGACCAAAATCGTTGTTCAACGCGGTGATCTGTTTTTGCTCTATTCCGACGGTGTGGAAGACCAGCTCGCCTCCGATGGCGACGGAGAATATGGGCGCGAGCGTCTGGAGAAACTCGTACTTGCAAACTGCAAACAGAGTCCGCAGGAAATCGTTAATTCCATATTCGAAGATATCGATATCTTTCGCGGTGCGACGCCCCTCACCGATGACCAGACCGTGATCGCTTTGAAGATACTCTAGCTGTCCATCGATGCTCAGCGAAGGAGAATTTGCATATCGCAACGGCGTGCTCTCTTGCGAAGATGTCGATCTTTTCGCCGTCGCCGTGGCCCACGGAACTCCGGCATATATCTACTCCAAGCGAGCTATTCTCAGCCGCTTTCAAGCGTATAAAAATGCTTTGGCCGGAATTCCGCACCGCGTCTGTTATGCCGTAAAAGCGAATTCGAACCTCGCCGTACTATCGATTCTGGCGCGCGCGGGCGCCAGTTTCGACATCGTTTCAGGCGGCGAGCTCTATCGCGTGCTCGCGGCCGGAGGCAATCCCCGAGCCGTGGTTTTTTCCGGCGTCGGAAAAACAGAAGCTGAGATACGCTTCGCGCTCGAAACCGGAATTCACAGCTTCAACTGCGAGTCCGAATCGGAAATTCAATTGATCTCGTCAGTTGCTGTATCGCTCGGGTGTACCGCGTCCATCGCCGTTCGAGTGAATCCCGATGTGGATGCTGTTACGCATCCTTATATATCGACCGGCCTCCGCGAGCACAAATTCGGCCTCTCGATCGATGCCGCCGAAGCGATCTACAGCCGCGCCGTTCAGCTTCCTGGAATCGTGGCCGAAGGAGCCAGTTGCCACATCGGCTCTCAAATCCTCGATATGGGTCCGTTACTCGAAGCGGCCGACAAGATGATTGCTCTCGTGATACGGCTGCGCGAACAGGGGATCCTCATTCGATATCTCGATCTCGGCGGCGGGCTGGGCGTTCCGTACCGCTCGAGCGATGGCGAGATTTCCGCGGAGCGAATTCATTCAAGGCCTGCGCCCAAAAATTCAGCCGCTGGAAGTAACGCTGATGCTCGAACCCGGACGGTCGATAGTGGCCGAAGCCGGTGTGTTGCTGACCCGCGTGCTGCTGGTCAAACAAAATGGCCAAAAGAAATTCGTGATCGTGGATGCCGGCATGAATGACCTGATTCGTCCCGCGCTGTATCAGGCGTATCACGAGATCGTTCCCGTGAAGCAGCCAAGCGGGAGCGAAGAAATCAAGGCCGACATCGTAGGGCCGGTCTGCGAGACAGGCGATTTCTTTGCGCGTGGCCGCGACCTTCCCGCCGTTGAACCGGGCGATTTACTCGCCATTCGAACAGTGGGCGCTTACGGATTCGTTCTTTCCTCGAATTACAACTCGCGTCTGCGGCCCTGCGAGCTGCTCGTCGACGGCAGCAAGGTACACCTGGCCAGACGCCGCGAAGGCTGGGAAGACCTCATCCGCGGCGAATCAAGTCTCACTTGAAGAAGCGGCGACAATTGCTTGCCCAAATGCGATCAGGTTCCCGTCAGGCGCCAGTACCAGCAGTTCCCGTTGTCCATAGCTCTGGTCTACCGGCCCGTAGACATCGCCCTTCGGCAGAGCATCGAGTTTTAGTTTGAGCTCCGCGTACAGCAGATCGACGTCGTGAACGTCGATATAGTAGGCGAAGCGTCGATTGCCGGGAGGCGCTCCGTCCTCGCCCGTTTGCTCCAGCAGGCGAAATCCCACCGTCTCGCGGTGCACGTAGGCGTAGTTCGTGGCTCGAAAAAGTGTCTCGAACCCCAACGTTTCCGTGAAGAAAATTATGGCGCGGGCGAGATCGCCAACGTGCATGAACGGCGTGATTTGGATAAAGTTCGACAAACCTGTGCCCTCCTCACCCTATCGAGATTCGTTCTCTTAACCTGTCACACTACAGCCTGCGCACTCGACCAGCGCGCTCCCGCCGTTTGTCCGATGTGCCCGGAAACCGCAAACGCTCTCGACGTAATGCTGGAAGCGAAAGCGAAGGATTTGGCGTTGCAGCGTTTACGTCAGGACACCGCATGCTACGCACCGCGGCCTCGCCTAAGCTGCGCGCTAAGACACCGGTCTGCGTGCTAGCCTACGAACTGCACCTTCGCTAGGCCACGGGATCGCACCCACTCTCGGGCCGACTCCTTCGACTCCCTTGATGGCCCTGCTCCAATTCTCGTTGATCGCTTTTACGTCGATCTTCGTCCTGGTGGATCCCATAGCAGCCGTCCCGACTTTCCTCGCCATGACCGGCGATTCGAATCGCATCCAGCGGCGCCACATGGCGGTCCGTGCGGCGTGGACGTGCTTCATCGTTTTGCTGACGTTCTCGATTGCTGGAACTTTTATCTTCAAGCTGTTCGGCATCACGCTGGCTGCCTTCAAAATCGCCGGCGGATTAATCCTGGGTCTGATCGGGCTTGACATGCTCAAAGCCAAACGGTCACCCACCAAGGAAACACCCGGAGAAACCGAAGAAGGTGCTGAGAAGGAAGACGTCGGCATCATCCCTCTCGGCATTCCGATGCTTGCGGGCCCCGGCGTCCATTTCTTCGGTGATGGTCCTGATGAGCCAAAATCCGGATTGGCAGCACGACGTCGTGATCGTTTGCGCCATTGCGGTTGTGGCCGCCATTTCCTTTCTCATCCTGGCCGCTGCCGATCGAGTGAGCTCGTATCTCCGGGAAACCGGCATCCGCATACTCACGCGCATGATGGGACTGCTGTTGACCGCCATCGCCGTGCAATTCATCCTCAACGGTTTGCGCGACGCAGGTTTCCTACGGTAAGCGCGGGGCGGCCCTAGCTTCCAGCAGTCGACCTTTACTGTGGTTGAATTACTATACCCGCCGAGCAAGCACCGTTCACGCTCACGCCGGAGGTCGTGCTGAAAAAGAATGTTGCGCTCGTGATTGTAGAAATGGCGGTCACATCCGGCACATTAATAAGGAAAGTCGCTGTTTGGGCAGTGAATGGGTTGTGCGGTCCGTTCCCCGCAATGGAACCATTGGCCGAGGCGTACGTCCCGGAGCTGGCCGGGGGTCCAATCAGCAGATGGCTCGGCCCCGCGCCGCCCAAATCCGTACACAGCACACACAACTCAAACCCGCCATTGAAGTCTTGCGCGAGAGCCCAACCGGTCGTCGAAGGCCCTAGGTCGACAAAGGATCCGCCCTTGTGTACGGTGCGCAAATCCGCTGAGCTGCTGCCGAGCGTTCCCGCCGTTTCCCCTCCGCTCACCGTAAAGGCGAGGCCGCTCAAGAGTTGGCCCACGCTTCTAGGATCCGACAGCGTATCCGTAAGCGTCACCGTAACGAATCCGGTCCCGGTCGTGAAGCTTGCCCGCGCATCGACGTCACCGTCGGGTACCACGGCGCCGGGCGGTGTGACGCAATTAGTCTGAGTGGCCCAGGCGACAGCGCTAGCCGCGAGCATGGACAGAAGTAAAAATCGTGTAATTCTCAAGATGGAAGGTGCTCCTTTGTTCAACAGATATGTGCGCTGCACCCGGGGCTTTCTCTCGCACGCTGCCGCCAACAAAGTTCACTGTGCGAGGATGGTGTTTGGATTTGGAGATTCTTCGCGTCACGCCGTCGCGGAAGGGTATCAAAATGGCACACGCTAAGAATACTTTTGGACCGCTCTGTTTACGCGCCGTTTTATTGCTGGCCTTCTTTCAGCTCGCAACAACGCTCTTCGGCCGGCAAAGCGATTTTCGATTCGACGCGTTCGCGGCGGTTCAGCCCGCCGCCCCCCTTTTCGCCGGCCAATCGAATTCCCCGGCAGCGGAACAGCAGCCATCGCACGACCCTGTCGCTGCACCCGCTACAGCCCAAACGCCCGCCAGCCGGACCTCCGCGAGCCAAACGCCTCCTGACCAAACCAAACCAGGGGAAGAAGCGGTTCCAGAATCAAAGCGGCAGCCCAAGCGCATTCTCGGCATCATGCCTAATTACCGCGCCGTCAGTGCCGGGGCGATTCCGCCGCCTCCCACGCTGAAAGAAGCCTTCAAAATTGCGACGCAAAACAGTTTCGACTATTCGGCTTTCGTCTTCACTGCTATGACGTCGGGCATTGCCGATGCCGAAGGCGCCCACAAGCAGCTCGGCGATGGCGTGGCCGCTTATTGGGCGTATTACTGGCGCGGCTTCGTCGACAAGACAGACGGCAATTATCTGGTGATCTTCGCGCTTCCCACGATCTTTCATCAGGATGAGCGTTATTACGCCATGGGAAGGGGCGCATCGGCAAACGCGCTCTCTACGCAGCCACCCGCGTTTTCATCACCCCGAGCTATCACGGCCACAACAGCTTCAATGCTTCGGAACTACTGGGACGCGCCATGGCGCAAGGAATATCGACGACCTACTATCCCAGTGCCGATCGCACCGTAGGCGAGCTCGCGACTAAGTGGGGTTACGCTATCATGCGCGACTCGCTCACCAACGTCTTCCGCGAATTCTGGCCCGATATCGCCACCCACGTTCTGCATCGCCATCCCTAGGCGTTGCTGCACGAACCATCTGCGTGCCCCTTATCTGAGTTCGGCCTCAAAGAAATCAGGTGAGCTACACTATTGCGAACGCGTCTGGCCGCATTGACAATGCGCCAGGTTTTACTTCGACGCACCGCCGCTAACTCTGTGTGAAGCCCCGCTAACTCCACTCGAAGTACCGCTAACTCCGCCCGCAGCACTGCTGATTCCTGTTGAACCGACTTTTCGGTTCCCAGCAGTCGATTGACCAAGCGATCCAGGCGCTTCTCCTTTTCGTAGATTTTGTAAATCCACTTAAAGGGCGGAGTAGCTTCTGAAAGCGGGTCTTCGGTCTCTTTATGTAAGTCATAAATCCAGTCGCGAAAAATTCCACCGGCTCCGCTTTCCAAGATAGGAGAGTCGCCAATTCTCATGACGTCGTTGCATTCCTTGCAAATCTTAAAGGAAAGACCCTCATCAAGCAGCTTCTGGCGACGCCCCCGAATGGTTTCCAGGGGTTCTGCCATCAAATCGCCCAGTCCGTATTCGCCGTGAATGTCGTGGTCGCAAAATGAACGCCATTCCCCGCCAGTCGACAAACAACGTGTTTTTCATCACATCGCAGGTCCAGCGCTCAACCGGCATCGGAGGAGTGTCGCAGACCGATTTGTCCTGCAGGTTGCCGCCGCGGCTATGACACAGCGAGTATGTGACCGGGCCAACTCCCTCCTCTTCAAGCATCTTTCCGATCCGTGAAATCCGGTCCTGATTGGCCTTCGTAATGCTCAGGTTCGCCTGAATTTTCAGCCGAGATCCGTTGGACAACCGGATTGATTTTCTTAGATTTCCTAAAACACTGTCGTAAGACAACCCGCCCATCATTTTCGCGAACACTTGTGGCTCATCGCCGTTGAAGCTGAAATAGATCAGATCCAGGCCCGCATCGATCAGCTTTAGAATGTTGGACTCCGTGAGTGCGGAGCCATTCGAGGCGAAGTAATTGCGTACGGCGAGACGTGCTTGATGAAGCGATAGATAGAAGGGTTGAGTAAGGGCTCACCCATCCCGGAGAAGGAAAGAGCGAACCTCTCCCCCTGCGTATAATTCTGATCTTTTGGACGATAACTTCGTACGTTTCCCATGCCATCTTTCCCCGTGGACGACTGATGGCTTCATGAGGACAGTGGAGACACCGGATATTGCAGTGATTTGTGGCTTCTACTTCGGCGCGGAACATACTGTCGAAACTTATCGCAAATCCATCTCCAGTGTGCTTTTCAGAGCCTCGAGCGCAACGGATGCTCGATGCGGTAGATTAGCACCTGAGGTGATGACATTGAGAACCGTTTTGCAAAGTGTTTTGCTGGTGATGATGATGACGTTTTCTTCAGTGGGAGCGGGAGCACAAACTGCGCCCGCGAAGCAGAAGAAAAGCACGGCGACTAAGAAGGTAGCGCCCTCTGCGCCGGTCGACTTGAACACCGCGACCGCCTCCGAGCTCGATAGCGTTCCCGGAATCGGTGCGGCCACCGCAAAGAAGATTATCGCGGGACGGCCGTACGCTTCCGTTTCGGATCTCACCAAGGCGGGCATTAGTCAGCGCCAGATTCAGCAGATCTCCCCGATGGTCACCGTGAACAACATGGCTGCATCCCGCCAGCCCGCCGCGGCCCCGACATCGAACTCACCGACCGCAGCGCCTTCTCCCATGACATCGAGGCGCTCCAATGCTGGGTCGGCTTCCGGCAATGCCGGCACGAAGAATGGGCCCACCGTGGCGTACACGCCTCCACCCAGCCCCGGCATGGTGTGGGTCAACAAGGAAACGAAGGTCTATCACAAGCAAGGGGATGCCTGGTACGGCCGCACCAAACGCGGCGCTTATATGACCGAAGCGGACGCAATCAAGGCAGGCTATCACGCTTCCAAAGAAAAGCAGGCGCCCTAAACCGCCTCGGTCCTCACGAGCTCCCGGCCACATACGTTCCATGCTCGCCGGAGGAGATCGCCGCTCCCTTGGCCGAACAGAGGAGTCGTTGACCTAATCCGCCGATGCCCGAAAGAAGGAGCCCATCTGCTGGAGTGCTTATGGGACCCGGATCCGTGTATTTGCATGCGTGCAGCCGATGCAACGGAAAAGATTTCGCGTCACCAGCCAGGTCTTTTGCAACTCTACAAGGACTCCTTCTTAAGCCTGCTTGCCGAAGCCACGCAGCAGGAACTGCGATGGCATCTCGCCGTGATAATCCCTCGCTTGCAACTCACCGCGTCAGAATGTCAGCGCAGCGCGACGATTTTGCAGGCCTACCTGGAGGATCGCAGTTCGATCGTCAAAACCTTCGCGATGCAGGGGCTTGCGGATTTAACACGACACGATGCGTCGTTGCGACCAACGGTGCTGGATCTACTCCGTTCGCTCGTACGAACCGGAACTCCGGCCATGCGCGCGCGTGGCCGCATTCTGCTGCGGCAGCTGGAACCGCGCAACTCAGAACTTTGACCGTCGAATAACGAAGAGCCGTTCGCTTCCACCAACTCGAAAAAGCTGCATCAGCCGCCGCGCTGCTCCGGCGTTTTCGCTCTTATTCCGGCGAGGCACATCTCGCGCACTGTAGGGGCGAGGCATGCCTCGCCCAACGAGAATCTCACATCTCGACCGAAGCTCAAATCGCAGCCAATCAATCCAACGCACAACAATCTACCGGACCGCGGCGCGCAGCGAAGACAGGAAGGCCGTCTCTCTCCAAAGCCATCTGAAGCTCGGACCGCGTCAGTTTGCGTCCCGTATCCTGTAACAGATCGCCTGCAGGCACGGAGTACGATCTCTGTCCATCCGAAGTATCCGCGCAACGCGCCCTGCGTCACAATAAGGATTCGGGAGGGTTTCAACCGTGAAACACATTTTCAAAGCCGGATTGATCGTCTTGGCCTGCTTCGCCCTGAATGTCGCCGCGCAAGATTGGTATCACAGCCGCGATGAGCGCTTTCGAGGCGAGCAATGGCGCGGCCGTATGTTCGAACAGGTAAAACAGGATTTGAACCACATAGGCAGTGCCGTCTGGGCGAGCGGAAAGGAACGTACGCGCCTTGACAGGACGAGGCAAGAGCTGACCGAATTGCAGGCCAAGCTGCACGATGGCCGGTACGACAGAGATGAATTGAACGATGTGATTGACTCAATCACAAAATCAGCCAACGACGATCGCCTCTCGCCCCGTGATCGAGATGTCTTGCACGATGATCTAAACCGGCTGAGGGATTATCGCGAGCATCACCAGCACTGGAATCACTAGAAGAATTTTCTAGAGACCGCGAGACCGAGGAAGCGCGCCCCTAAATGACGCCGCTTCCGTTAGCAGCGCTGAAGTACAGAAGGGCGAGAGCGCGATTCGTACAGCCATGCCAGCCAATATCCGACTATAGATCGCGGTAATCTGCGAAGCCACTTCTCCGAGTAGCGAACTATTACGGACATGTGAACCCCCATAAGCGATTAGAGCGCGTTATCGAGACTAATTCGTTGAATCACTCGAACTCTACTGCATTCAGGTTTTTGCCGCGAAGTGACACACGCGGAAGCAAATACCCTATAGGCAGTTATGACTCATTAGGCTTGACCGCCGCAGTACTGTGAGACGGGCACGAACTCGGGAGTTGCTGACTCTCGTCTGTTTTGTGCAGCAGGGCATCAACTTCCTAGCGTTTCGTGTCAGTGTACACGCTGATCATTTCTGGAAAGAAATGTTTTATACACTGTAGCAAGCGTTAATGTCTCAAAACTTGTTCCTGGATGACGATGGCCTATGGTGTCCAGAGGTGGGTTCATGGGCCGAGACGAAGTATCGACTTCTGGCGCTGTACGACGAGCTTTTCTCTACGGGGATGAAATACAAGTGGAATGAGCGCGTATACATTGATTTGTACGCTGGCGCAGGATGCGGCCGCATAAAGGGAACGAAAAAAGTACTCAAGGGTTCGCCGCTCCTGGCCCTAACCGTCGCCCATCCTTTTGACAAGTACATCTTCTGTGAGGAAAGCGATGAGTTGCTTGGGCCTTGAAGGCGCGCGTGACGCGACTCGCGCCGCAGGCCCACGTGGCATACGTCAATGGCAACTGTGATTCCGAAGTCGACCGGATTTGCGAGGAGATCCCCAAGGGTTCTCCGGCCAATAAAGTTCTGAGCCTCTGTTTGGTGGACCCGTTCGACTTTGGGATTAAATTTGAGACGTTGCGGAGACTGTCAAGCGTGTACATAGACTTCGTGGTCCTACTCGCAATAGGCATGGACGCAAATCGGAATTACGATCACTATGTCGAGGGAGATTCCACTAAGATTGATGAGGCTCTTGGTAACACGGAATGGCGGAAACGCTGGAAAGCGGTGGGTCTGAACAGGCGTGATTTCCGGCAGTTTCTAGCGGCAGAATTCTCGACGAGCATGAGCTCGCTCCACTACCTTGTGCAGCCGCTTGATCGTATGGAACTAGTCAGATCGGGCGACAGAAATCTGCCGCTTTACTATCTTGCGCTATTCTCTCGACACCAGACGGCGTACAACTTCTGGGACGACGTTCTCAAGTACAGTGACGATCAGATAAGGTTGTTCTGATAGTGCGATGTCTAAACTATCGAAAATTGAATGGACCGACGCAACTTGGAACCCGGTTCGCGGATGTACCAAAATCAGTCCGGGCTGCAAGCATTGTTACGCAGAAAGATTTGCTGAGCGCTTTCGCGGGGTGCCCGGACATCCCTTTGAACAGGGATTCGATTTGAGGCTCGTTGCTCATAAGTTGGCCGAGCCTCTTCGATGGAGTGAGCCTCGTATGATCTTTGTGAACTCCATGAGCGACCTGTTTCATGATGAGGTGCCGGACTCGTATATCACGCGGGTAGCGAGAACAATGCGTTTGGCGCGATGGCACACCTATCAGGTGTTAACTAAGCGATCGAAACGGTTACGAGGTATGCTGCTCGGACCCCTGCGTGACGTCGCGGATGAGGCTCACGTATGGTGGGGAGTATCCGTGGAAAATCGCAAGTACGATCTGCCGAGAATTGAGGATCTGCAATCCGCACCTGCTGCCGTCCGATTTCTTTCAGTTGAGCCCCTACTTGAGGATGTCGGGCAACTTCCTTTGGAGGGTATCTCTTGGGTCATCGTAGGTGGCGAAAGTGGGCCCGGCGCGCGACCGATGAAAGAAGATTGGGTGCTCTCTATTCGGGAGCAGTGTAAAGCTGCCGAGGTCGCCTTTTTTTTCAAGCAATGGGGAGGGGTTCGCAAGAAGGTGATGGGCAGGACCTTGCGGGGTCGGACCCACGATGCGATTCCGAAACGAGTCGAAAACCCAACGTTACCGACGCCACTGCGGTTTCAGTATGCCTCGGCTGTCGAAAGCGGCGAATTGGTTCAACTGAACAGGAAGTAGCGAGGTCCCCTAGAGAATCAGGAGATCGGAGATTCCCAGAAAGCAGACTGAGCGAACGGTTCGGGGATTTATCCCATATCCTTCGTCATGGTCCTGCGCCAGCCAATAAAATGCTTGTGCGTGAGCAGGACCAGCCCATTTGCCTGATCGTTGCGTTGAGCAACCAAGGCTTCGAATGGCCACGGACGTAGACGAATTCGGATAAGCGGCTTCCGTCCCCTAAGTCCACTTCAGCCCGACACAAAACGCGCTACCAGAACACGACGCGCCTTCTATGAACGCTACACGCAGCCAAAGAAATGGAAAGAGTCGATCACCGCTCAACCCAAATCTCAATCTCTACCTGCTTCAGCCACTTACTGCCAATCCTTTCGTCCGACGTGACGCACCCGGTGCTACGAGTTGACTAAATCGCTCGCGCCCGGCGCCGATCCGGCCGCGCCTCTCCGCTGAGGAAGCTCGTCCGCTTCCACCGTCTCGAAAAACGCCGAATCAGCCGCCGCGCCGATCCAGCGTTTTCCCATTTCACGCACTCTGAAAGGAACCTTTATGTCCACCGAAGCTCAAATCACCGCAAATCAAGTCAACGCACAACACTCCACTGGCCCCCGCACTCCCGAAGGCAAACTAGCTATCGCACAAAACAATCTGCGCCACGGTTTCACTGGCCGTTTCAGCGTTCTCCCTTGGGAAGATCACGAAGAGTTTCAATTCCTCCACCGCGAGCTCGCCGCAGAGCATCGCCCCGTCACCGCCACCGAAGAGGTCTTGGTCGAGAAGATGGCGCAATCGTACTGGCTGGCCAGGCGCGCCATCGGCATGCAGCGCACCTGCTTCAACCAAAACTCGCCGATTTGCGAGCGCCCCAAAGACCTCGCACTCTTCCTGCGCTATGAAACCACCCACGACCGCGCCTTCCACACCGCTCTGAACCAGCTTCTAAAGCTTAGAGCCGAAACGCGCAAAGCCAAAATTGGCTTTGAATCGCAGAAACGCCACGAGGCCGCCGAAGCCCGCCAAGAAGCCGCCGAAAATCGCCGCCAGGAGCTCCATCAATACGCCGTTTTGTTCGCCGAAGCCAAGTTCACACGCCAGCAAGTGCTCACGAACAGCGGGCAATCACCCATAACCGTGGTCAAGCTGGCCGAAAAAGACCGGTTGAGGGCTGAAACCGCGGCGTAAAACCCGTCTGTCGCTCTCGAACTCGACTGCACGTCCGAATCTGCGCCCGAACTGCGTCGAATCGCGGCCTTATCCTGCACTCGAGCGACTGCTCCGTCACGCATCATTCATACTGTCTAGAACGATGAACGACTCGCCTGTCATCTCAGTACAGGACCTGCATAAATCCTACGGCGACTTCGAGGCCGTTCGCGGTATCGATCTCGAAGTGGGCACGGGCGAAGTGTTCGGATTGCTGGGCCCCAATGGTGCGGGAAAGACCACCACCATCGAGATCCTTGAAGGATTGCGTCAGCGGACAAGCGGCAGCGTCTCAGTACTCGGTTTCGATCCGGGTAGTCGAGTCAACGAGATTAAGAACCGGATCGGCGTTTGCCTGCAAGCGACAAATTTACCCGACAAGATGAAGGTCCACGAAGCGCTCGAGCTGTTCGATTCGTTTTACTCGCGGCACACCGACAAGGACCAGATTCTCAAGCGCCTTCAGCTCTGGGACAAAAAAGACGCATTCTACAAATCGCTTTCGGGCGGTCAAAAGCAGCGCGTCGCGTTAGCGCTCGCATTGCTCAATGAGCCCACGCTTCTGTTCCTGGACGAGCCGACAACCGGGCTCGATCCGCAAGTGCGGCACGAAATTCACGGTGTCATCCAGGAGCTCAAGGAAAATCGACGTTCCATCCTGATCACCACGCACTACATCGAAGAAGCCGAACGCCTTTGTGATCGCGTGGCGATTGTCGACGCCGGCAAGATCATTGAACTCGGCAGCCCGCGCGAAATTCAGCAGCGGGTCTTAGGGACAACGCTAGTCGAAGTCACTACCAATGAAGCCATGCCGATAGATCAGCTGCCCGAAGCATTGCGCAACGAAAAACATGCAACGTCTGACGAAGGGCGGACCCTCTCCATCCAAAGCGATTCGCCGGCCGCGCTCATTGTCGAGCTTGTGAAGTGGATTGACCGGCAGAATTTGCGTCTCGTGGACATTCACATGAAACGCCCCACGCTCGAGGACGTTTTTATCGAGTTGACCGGGAAGAGGCTGCGCGAATAATGAAACCCTACGTCGCTCAAATCAGAAGCAATCTGCGGTTGATGGGACGTGATCGTTCCGTTCTGTTCTTCAGCTACCTGTTTCCCCTCATATTCTTCTTCGTCTTCGCTCAATCGTTCCGTGCGGCGGAGAGCCCCGCGGTAATGACGCAAGTGATCGCGATGGTGTTGATTATCGGGATTTTGGGAAACGGTTTTTTCGGCGCGGGAATGCGCGCTGTGCAGGATCGCGAAACCAATGTGCTGCGCCGTTTCAAGGTCGCCCCTATCAGCGCCGCGCCTATAATGGCCGCGTCGCTTGTTTCGGGATTGGTCGCCTTTCTGCCGTCGGTCTTCTTTTTCTTCTTTTTCGCCTCGACCATGTATCGCATGCCTCTGCCGCACAACATCCTTTCGGTCGTGCTCTTTGTTTGTGTCGGCGTGCTTGCATTTCGATCCATCGGCATGATACTTGCAGGCGTCGTAAATTCAGCCCAGGAATTCGGCATTCTTGTTCAAATTCTGTACCTCCCCATGCTGTTTCTGAGCGGCGCCACGTTCCCTTTAAGCATGATGCCGATCTGGCTTCAGACCCTCGCCCAATTCCTGCCCGCTACCTATTTATATGAGGGCATCCAGTCGATGATGATCGGCGGAGCGAGTTTAAGCGCCAATCTGATTCCGTTCCTGGCCCTGATCGTAACGTTTGCAGTCGCTGTGACGGTTGGAGTCAAGCTCTTCCGTTGGGAAAAGGAAGAGAAGATCCAAAATAACGCGAAGCTGTGGGTCCTGGCGGTCCTTGCCCCGTTCTTGCTGATGGGCATTTACCAGGCGAGAACGAAGCAGAATATCAAGCAAGACAAAATACTCGCCCGCCATGCCGAGCGAAACCGCTCTGTGCTGTTCCAGAACG
Organism: Terriglobia bacterium; assembly: GCA_963719335.1. GTDB lineage: Bacteria > Acidobacteriota > Terriglobia > Bryobacterales > Bryobacteraceae > Bog-105. Next base: position 170,052 of record CAVRBR010000002.1, read on the forward strand.
TAAGGATTTTCGTCGGTGATGGCAGGGTCATTCAGAACGGCGCGGTTTTCGTGAAGAATGGAAAAATCGCGGAAGTATTTGAGAATCCTCCGGCGGATGCGAAGTCTTTCAATGCCGCAATAGTCGACGGTTCCGGCAAGACGCTCATTCCCGGATTAATCGACATGCACGTCCATATCGGCGCGCCCGGTGGCGTGTTTCAGGACACTTCGAAGTACATGGATCCGAATGCCCCGCAGCGAAGGCTCGCCGCGTATCTCTACAGCGGGATAACCGCCGTTCGAAGCACGGGTGACTTTCTCGATCAATCCCTCGCTCTCCGTTCTGAAATAAATTCGGGCGCCTATCTGGGCGCGGAATTCTTCGCCTGCGGACCTCTGTTCACTGCGCCGGGGGGACATCCGACCGAACTGATCAAGAATTTCCCCGAATCCATGCGGCAGACTGCGGAGAGGCAGTTCGTTCGGCTCCCGAATTCTCCGAACGAAGCTCACACGCAGGTCGACAGTTTGAAGAAAGCGGGTGTCGATTGCATCAAGGCTGTGCTGGAAGCCGGTACAGCGGGATTCGGCTTGTTCAATCATTTGGACCCCGCAATCTATCGCGCCGTCATCGCGGAGGCTCAGAAAGACAATCTGCCGAGTGCCACGCACACCGGCAATGCGGATGACGTCAAAGAAGCCGCCGACGCGGGGACCAGCAGTATCGAGCACGGCTCGATGACGGATCTCATTCCCGCTGGAACGTTTGCCGAAATGAAGCGAAAGGGAATCGCGTACGATCCGACGTTGAGCGTCTACGAGGCCCTAATCGATAGCAAGACCGGTAACACCGAACTCCTCACCCGTTCGCTCGTGCAGCAAGTCGGCCCGGCCGATCTTCTGTCCGGAACTCGGGCGATGCTCCAAAAACAGAAACCCGCCGCAAAGACGGACGAGCTGAGATTATCGCTCGACCGCTTCAACGAAAACCTTCTGCGTGCCTACCGTGCGGGCGTTCTGCTAATCGCCGGCACCGACGCCGGAAACATGCTGGTCATCCACGGCCCAACGGTTCAACATGAATTAGAGCTTTGGGTCAAGGCAGGTATCCCGGCCGCTGTAGCTCTCCAGGCAGCCACGTACAATGCCGCGAAAGTTCTTCGAGCGGACAACCGCATCGGGTCCATTCAGAAGGGCCGCGAAGCTACTTTAGTACTCCTCGATGGCGATCCGCTCCAGGACATTTCAAATACCGAGCGCATTTCACAGGTCATGTTCCGAGGCGAGCGGGTGGCGCGTTCCGAACTCTTCCAACAAGACAAAGAGTGAACCCAAGCCTCGCGCTGAACCTTGCCCCGACAGTCGCGACTTACAAAAACGTCTTGAACTCGATGACGTCGCCGTCCTGAACGACGTATTCTTTGCCTTCGGTCCGCAGTTTCGCGAGTTCGCGGGCGCGCGCAAACGAACCGGCGGCCACCAGGTCCTCGTAAGAGACGCACTCGGCCGAGATGAAGCTCTTCTCGAAATCCGAATGGATAACGCCCGCCGCTTGCGGACCTTTGTCGCCCAAGTGAATCGTCCAGGCGCGCGTTTCTTTCTCACCCGTCGTCAAGAACGTCCGCAAGCCGAGCAGCGAATATGCCTCGCGAATCAGATTGCTCGCCCCGGTATCCGTCACTCCCAAGCCCGCCAGATATTCGGCACGTTCTTCGGGCGACAACGTCACCAGTTCGGATTCGATCTCGGCGGAAACCACCACCGCACCGGTATCGTGGTGATGCTGTACGTACGCGCGCACTTGCTGAACATATTTGTTGCTATCGGCTGTCGCGAGATCCTCTTCCGCCACGTTACAGGCGAATAGCGTAGGTTTCGCGGTCAAGAGAAAAAATCCTTTTACTGCGGCGCTCTCTTCAGGCGCGAGATCGAGCGTCACGATCGTCTTCCCGGTGTTGAGATGCGCCTCCAGCTTCTCTAGCAACTCCACCTCGGCAATCGCTTTCTTATCACCGCTCTTAGCGGTCTTCTGCTGCTTCGCCTTTCTCTTCTCGACCGATTCCAAATCGGCCAGCACCAGTTCGGTATTCACGATCTCGATATCACGCACGGGGTCGACCGTATCCATGACGTGTTCGATATTCGAGTCTTCAAAACACCGAACCACCTGAATAATCGCGTCCACCTCCCGGATATGCCCCAAAAACTGGTTTCCGAGCCCTTCTCCTTTGCTCGCGCCCTTCACCAGCCCCGCGATGTCCACGAATTCAAAGACAGCCGGCACAATCTTCTGTGACGAGCTCAGCTTCGCCAGCACATTCAGCCGTTCATCGGGAACGGTGACTACGCCCATGTTGGGTTCGATTGTGCAAAATCGATAGTTCGCGGCCATTGCTTTGCGCGTTTGCGTGACCGCATTGAACAGGGTGCTTTTCCCGACGTTCGGAAGGCCCACAATTCCAGCTCTTAACATTCACTCTCATCTTCGCGTATGCCCGCGTTTTTGCGGCCGAGTGCAATCATGTGAATTGTGCAGTTCGAAGAGGAGCTCGCGCGCGTCTTACCGTCCGATGTTCCCCACCGTGTCCGGCTAATTGAAAAGGCGGCGAAGCACTTAGCCTTGATCGAAGCCGCGAACGAGCACATGAATCTCACACGCATCACCAACCCGCAAGAAGCGGCTATCAAACACGTTTACGACTCCATTGCGCCCTGGCGCCACTTCCGCGATTCAAGGCGCATCCTCGACGCAGGCACCGGTGCCGGCTTTCCCGGCATTCCTCTCTCGCTCGTGCTGCCCGACATGCGGTTCACACTCTCGGAATCGACTCAGAAAAAAGCGCGGTTCCTCGATTCCGTGGTCGAATCCCTGGACCTCGATAATGTGCGGGTCACATCGGAGCGCGCCGAAGAAGTCGCTTTGAATCATCGCACCGACGTAATTACGGCGCGAGCTTTGGCGCCCCTCGTGCGAATACTTGATCTGTTCCGAAAAGCCCTGAAACAAGGAACGCGATTGGTCCTGTATAAAGGTCCGGATGTCGAAGCGGAGCTTGTCGAGGCGCAAGAACATCGCCTCTGCGCGCAAGTGCTGTGCCGTTACGATTTGCCCGAAGGGCTGGGCGCGAGGACACTCATCGAGCTGGCAATTAGACGCGCTGAACGCGCAGCGCCTCGTAAACAAGCGCCAGCCATCCGATGATGAACGCTAATCCGCCGATCGGTGTAATCGCGCCGAGCATTCGCACGCCTGAAAGAGCCAGCACGTAAAGGCTTCCGCAGAAAATAATAATTCCAATGAACAGTAGCCACGCAACCCGCGCCTGACCGGCCGGCGTGATCGCCTCTGTCCGGGCTAGCAGGGCGACCAGCAGAATGCCGAGCGCGTGAACGAAGTGATAGAACACTGCTTTCTCATACACCGACATCGAGTATGCATCGAGCCTGTTCCTCAAACCGTGAGCGCCAAATGCACCCATCGCGACAGCGAGCGCCATCAGAAGCGCACCAACCGAAGTCCAGTTCATCATTTAACGTTGTATCAGCCCGACATCGGGGGTGGCCTGTTGCGTCCCGCGGTAATCAACGCGCCACAAGCGTGTGCTTCTCGCGGCAGGCGTCGGAGCAGTAATAGAAAGTCTGCCCCGCGATCTGGCGCCGGAAGGGTGTCGATTCGGCTACATAAGTCCCACAGATCGGATCTTTGTGCAACTCGCCGGTCGCCTGGGATGGCGGGCTAGCGGCACGCTGACGAGGAGAATCCGCGGCCCATTTTGGGATGCGCTGCGCGATGCATTTGCAATTCCTTTCGTCACCGCTGTAAGGATTGCGCGAGCTGCCACGATGATCAGGATTGTGAATAGTAATTCGAGAACGGCGCGGAACATGATGGACAACTTCTGAGGCAGGGGCGCTCCGTGGGATTGCCCCTGATGTAAATATGACGCTTATTACTTCTTCTTCTTTGCGTTCGGATTCGTAATCTTGGTTTGAACGGTCTCGCCGAGCGACGCCAGCATGTCTTTTGAAGATTGGGCGTTCGGACCATCGGGCTTCAACTCCAAGTACTTCTGAAACTCCTCAGCTGTGCCGGGCGGCGGCGTCACTTTGCCGGTTTTGCTGTCTACCGAGGCTTTGCCCATTAAGCAGATGCCGTATTGATAATGAGCATCCGCGTAGTTGGGATCGGCTTCTATCGCTTTCTTGAAGAAATCCGCCGCTTGATCCGAGCTGCCGCTATTCACCAAGTTCGCGCCCATGTTGAAATAAGCCTTCGAAGCCATGGCCGGATCCAGCTGCGCAGCCTTCGTCAAAGCCTCGGTCGCTTCGGGCATCTTCTTCTCGGCGCCGTAAATGTTGCCCATCTGGTTGTAGAGGGCCGCTTCATTCGGATTGATTGCGAGTGCTTTCTTGTACGCGTCCACCGCATCGTCTAAGGATTTCGTTCGATCGTCGCCCTTTTGTGTCTGACCCAACCCGTAATATGCATCGCCCAGGCCGGCCCAAACAGCTTCTTGCGTAGCGTCCAAATCGCCGGCTTTCTTGAAACTGTCTATCGCGGTCTGATAATCGGTAGCTTTCGCCGCGGGATCGGTGTCTGCTTGAGCCTTCGTTAGTCGCATCTTTGCCGCCGTTATAAGCGTCGTTTAGGGCCTTATTCTTCTTCATCTGATCGGCCCGCTGCTTCATCTCCGCCTCGTACTTCTCCTTCTGCTCTTTGCTCATCCCGCGCTGCTGCTGGTCGGTGAGCTGCCCGTTCGCATTGGCCTTAGCTGTCGCCGCCTGTTGCTTGGCGATTTTACTGAGATCGAAGTCGACCGCCGGATTATCGCCATAGTTCGACTTCACTCCGCTCACCTGGTCCATCGATCTTGTCCATCCACTTGACAGCTGATGTTGAAAGTCGAGGCGGCAGGCAAGCCGGTGTACAGCCAATGTCCTTTCTTGTCCGACTTGACCTGGTAGTGTCCCTTCATGTCGGTACGGTCCAGCACGATGACCGCACCTTTAGCGGCTGCCCGTTTTGGTCCTTAACATCGCCCTGCATCGTTGCTGTTTGGGCCCAAGCCGAGCCCGCAACGAGGAGAACGAAACCGCCTAAAAGAAGCAAACGTCGCAACTGGGCGAACATATCCTATCTCTCCTGATTTGTTATTTCAGCGTAAGCATACTACACCGTTTTGACGGTGATCTGGCCCGTTGTGTGTCAATCCCGTGAAGGAGCCCACATATTTCATGTAAGTGGCACCGTTCTCAGCCTTATCGCAACCTAGGGCCCTCCCGAGGCATCCGATTTGCTGAAGCCATTAGTTCGGGTTAGAATCGGGAAACAAAGGTACGAGTGTTGCTACGAATTTCGGCAGGGATAGCGCTGTTGTGCGCCCTCGCGCCGTCTGCGCCCTGCCTGCAGGCGCAGAGTCTCAGCAAAGCCGAAGATCTTTACATCCATACGGATTTTGAACGCTCCCTGGCACTCCTCGACAAGCGCGCCAGCAACTCAGCCGAGGCCTTCCTCATCGGTCGCGACTATTACATGCTCGGAGAGTTCAAGAAAGCGACTGAGTACCTGCAAAAAGCTGCGTCGCTGACCCCGCCAGCAGCGAGTACATGGATTGGCTGGGCCGCGCATTCGGGAAGCGAGCGGATACCACCGCAAACCCGCTGAGTGCGCCTGGTTTGGCATCCAAAGCCCGGCAGGCGTTCGAACGCGCCGTGGAGTTGGATCCCAAGAACACTGAAGCGCTGAGCGATCTGTTCGATTACTATTTGGAGGCTCCCGGATTTCTGGGCGGGGGCTATAACAAGGCTTCAGTAGTGGCGCAAAAGATCTCCGCCGTGGATCCGCCCGAAGGCTATTTTGCACGTGCCAAATTAGCGCAAAAGCGACAGGAACTCCCCGCCGCCGAACAACACTTGCGGCAAGCCGTTGCTGCTGCTCCTCACGAAGTCGGGCATATGATTGCGTTAGCGAAGTTGTTGGCGAATGAAGGCCGGATGCGCGAAAGCGACGACGTTTTCCAAGCCGCGCAGAAGGCGAATCCGAGCGCTCCCCGAGTTTGGTTGGCGCGCGCCGACGTACTCATCCAACAGAAGCGCGACCTAGTGGAAGCAACGAACCTGCTGCAGAAGTATATGCAGGCTCCGATCACGGTCGACGATCCGCCAAAGGAAGAGGCGCTTCGTCTGCTGAAACAGGTCGGCGGAATTTAAGTTGCGCCGCACCCGCTGGTAAATATCGTGTTGGCTGCAGATTCAGCCAAAAGCATCCAACACGATGAATCTTACCGAAGCCATCAGCTTCAGCTTCGAGGCCTTGCGGGCCAACCGGCTCCGCACTTTTCTCACCGCACTCGGCCTGATCATCGGCAACGCCTCCGTCATTCTCGTCGTCACTATTTCGTTGGCAAGCAAAGATCTAATCCTGGATCAGATCCGCGGCATCGGTTCAAATCTCGTGTATGCCAGCTATCAAGCTGCCGGACAGAACACGGCGAAGGTGGAGGCGGACTTCGTCAAACTCGCCGACGTGCAAGCGATCCGTGACACGCTAGGCAGCACGATTATCGCTGCTTCCGCGGTGATGAACACCGCCGATCAGATTGTCGTGAACGGCAAAGTGCGGGAGGTCACCATCGACGGCGTTGACGAGCAATATGCCTCGGTGCGAAATCTCATCATTCTGACCGGCCGTGGATTCGACCAAAGCGACATGACGCTGCGGGAGCGCGTCGCCATGTTGTCGGACAAGCTTGCAATCCGGATTTTTGGAAGCTTGGATGCCGCACTCGGGCAGACCATCAAAATTAGCCAGCTTCAGTTCACGGTCGTCGGCACGTTCCGTGAGAAGACCAGCACTTTCGGTCAGGGCGAAATCACGGACGAAACCATCCTGGTTCCCATCACGGTCATGAAGTATTTCGTGCAGTACGAGCGCATCGACCCGGTTTACATCGAGGTACGCAACGCGGCCGACGTACCGCTGGTCCGGCAGGAAGTGACAGACATTCTGCATAGGCGTCACCGCGCGGAAGCAAGCTACAACGTTCAGGATTTATCCGCCATCCTTGAAACTGCCAACCAAATCGCCAATGTGCTCACGGTGGTGCTGGTCATCGTGTCGGCCATCGCTCTGATCATCTCCGGTATCGGCATCATGAACATCATGCTCGTTACCGTTACAGAGCGGACACGGGAGATTGGACTGCGAATGGCGGTAGGTGCATCCCGGCGCGAGGTAATGCTGCAGTTCCTTGTGGAATCCGTCCTGATTAGCTTGGCCGGGGGAACGGTCGGCATCATTCTTGGGCTAGCGCTACCCTTGAGCGTGCGACTGTTGACGAATCAAGTGCGCGTGCCCATTTCTCCCCTATCGGTTCTGGTCGCGTTCGCCGTTTCGTTCACAGTGGGCGTTGGGTTCGGATTGCTGCCCGCACGCCGCGCATCACAGCTCAATCCGACCGAAGCGCTGCGCTACGAGTGATCGGATTTAAGGCTTTGGCGGAATTCCCACTCCTTCGCCGCTCGATCATGAATCGCAGGCAGATCTTCGTCCAGTAGAAAGCCGGAACGAATTAAGTTTTTCGCTGCTTTATCAATAGCTTCCAAGTACACCTGCTCAGTCAGGTAACGTTCTTCAATCGATAATCGTGTATCGCCGCGCCCCTTTCGTTCGGCTTGGGTGCGCGCGAATGGAATCCAGGAGCCGACGAAAGCAAGCGGTTCAGTAGGAGCGCCAATCGCCGGAGCGCGCAAGTTCCACCCGGTGTAAGAAGCCAGCGGAACTGCGATTTCAGGCATTCGAATGCCGCCAACATCGTTGCCGTCCGCATCGACCTGAGGTACGAATGAGGGGAATGGCAATCCCACCTTCGGCGGTTGTACGGAGAAGTCGAGTCGGTAGGCTTCACGCTTGTGCTGCGAAACATTAATGCCGGCGACGTGGGGAAACTTCAGATCGGGAAGACTCGTGAGTTCGCCCTTCGCAAGGCGCGGAAACCGCGAGGCTGGGGGAGCAGTGCCGTTTTGCAGCCAGTTCTGCATGGCGATGAGAAGCGCGCGCAGCCCGAACCTGTAGTCATTCGTGTTGGTCAGGTTTTGAGCCGGAGCAGGTCTCGGCGGAATAGATCCGACGGTGTGTTGCGAGCCCGCAAAGAAGTAAATTCGCGTGCTTTCCGAAGGAGGAGCGTCGGCCTTCCCGTCAGCAGTCGTATGAATGAGGGACGCACAACGCCCCCAGTACTCGTAAGAGCCATTCGTCAGGAACAGCTTCGGCGCGACATGCGCGGCGCGGGACTTTTCGAGCAGGCGTTCTTCATCGAAAGGAGGAACATCGACGGGATAAAAGACATTCACGAAGGCATGACCGTCGCGGGAAGGCTGCGCGAACCGATGATTGAAGCTGCCGCGCCCCGCCCCTGCGACATGCGCCCAAACTCCATCGAACACCTGCCGGTGCTGCTCGTCTTCATTGAATCCGTCGTACAGGTATTCGCGAAGAAACCGGCCCGTCTGCGAAACACCGAAAGCGATCGCTCGCTTGATGGCATCGCGCTCGTCGCTCAAAGGCGTTTGCGCTCCGCCGTATTTCAAAAAGGAGACGAAATCGCGCACTGCTGCGAGCCCGAGTCCCGCAACCACCGGATCTTTGGTTTCATAAATGACTTCATAGATCTTTCCCGGCGCAAACCCACCGTTCAGCGACACGTGAGTCGGGTCGGTAAATTTCCATTCGGAGTGCGGGATCAAGGTTCTTGGCCCGAGAACGGCATCGCGAACGGATAGGGTGTTGCTCGCCGAGTCCGCGTCCAGAACTTGATAACCAACTTGCCCTTTATCTCCCAATTGAATCGTTTCTTCGAGCTTGTCACCGGTCCATTCGGACCGAACTACTCCGGTAATGGTCTTGCCGTGATCGGTCGCAATCGGCAAGTAAGCTCGCAATAGTCCGGGGCGCGGCGAGACATCGAATTCCCAACCGACCCAAATCAGAGTGAAACCGTGGGCAAACAGGAAATTATCGCCGAGTGCGCCTGCGGAGTTGACGTCCAGCGGGGGTCGAGCGAAGTCGAATTCGTACGGGAGTGACTTGCCGCCCCGATTTGAGATCTCCACGAGCGCCGTTCCGCTCCCTTTGGCTGAGACGCGCGGCTTAAGGATGTAAACATCGGCGGAGAATTCGACCAGGCCCTGTGCGTTTTTCGGAGCAAGATCGATATCCGCCACGATACGATTGGGCGCGAGCGTTGGGTCGACGGCGAAATGGATTTTCCCGATCAGGCATTCGTATGCCCCTGCAGTCCCGAAGGATTGGCCACCGAGAACATCTGTTCGGCTGGTGATCTCTACAGACGATACGGCAGCGGCGCAGGGATGCAGGGCTCCCGCGCATACAAGCGCGAGAGCGGCGAATGGGAGACGCGACAAAAGCTTAGGCGATTTGATTCTGATGTTGCACAGCGGCCCGGCGGCTCAACACGGCGTAGGCACTGAACAGAACGGCCGAGTAGAAGAGATCCGCCAGCAGAGTGCGGCCGAAGAACGGCAGCGCGGCAACGTAACAAGCGACCAGTCCGCTCCAGGTATGCGGATACAGCGAACCGGCGGCCGACCAGGAGGGGAAATTAGTAATTAGATAGAACTGAACACTGCCGACCACAGCGACCGACCCGATTCGCCACGGACTGGAAGAGTTGCGCAAAAAGAGCCTGCCCAGTAAAACGTTGATCAGGAAAGCAGTGTAGATGACAAGAGTTACCCAGGAATAAGCCGCGTAACCACCTTCCATCCAACTTCGAATAGGATCCGTCATCAGCATCACTGCGAGAGGCACGACGTACGCTTGCCAGCCCCGAAGCCGCGCACCGCCAAAAAGCGCGACACTGCCGACGGGAGCGAAATTAGGCGGGTGGGGTACCAGACGCAGCAGCGCAGCCAACACTGTCAAGGTGAATGCAAGCGGCTGGAAAGCGGTCTTTTTCTGATCCATTCTGTGCTTCAGTATAGCGGAGAACCGAGCGTTCAGATCACCATGCGGAAGGCGGGTCGCTCGCGGGGAAGCTGTCTTCCACGGTGATGTCATGCGCCTGGTCGACATGAGCTTTTTTACTGGAGAAGCGGAAACCGCCGGTTTTGGACCACAGCACGTATCCGGCAATCGGCAAAGCGATCCCAAACACAAAATACGCGAACTTCAATGCCCGTTCCTGCATGTCCGTCATGTTTGTCCCCTTTTGAATGGATGCATTGTCATTCGGAACCGCTACAGTCCGATGGCAAGAACTTGCTCTACTTCGCGGCGTCGCGAGTGTCACGTAGTGTTTCAGCGAGGGATTCCCGCGGAAGAGTCTGCGCGAACGGTTTGATCGCCCAGGCGACCGTTGGGGGAATGCTACGCGAAAGTGAAAGCGTACGGCATTCTCCGATAACACCACCATTCGTCGCTTCGAGACTCCAGTAGGCGTAAAGGCGCCACAGGAAACCTCTGCCTTCGCCGATCGGAAGTTTCTTCTCGCGAGGTGTACCCGGATTCTCCACTTCAGAGATATTCTTCGCGTAAGCTTTGCAGATCCATTCGCCACGCGCAACTTCTCGTAGTGCGCCTGCTGCTCGATGTCGAGCACGACGGGGAGAACTGGATCCTTGCGTTCCAAGCGCCAATAGCCGACCAGATCGTTGCCATCGCGCCGGATTAAACGAGAGCTGATAATGTTCGGATAAATGCGACTGTGACGATTGAAATCCTGCAAAACGTCCAGCACTCTCGACATGCGGGTGTTGGGAATGAATACGGTGCCGACCCAATCGTGAATCAATCCGTTCGAGATACTCACAGGGTTGTCCGGCGTGCCGGGCCGAATAAGCAGATCACCTGCAAGGATCTGCGGTAGGTCGGAACTGTCGTCTATCGACAGAAACGGCACTTTTCCGTGCCAACGCGCGGCCAGCTGCTGCTCCACGTTGCGCGCATACTGGTCGAACTCCGTGACAGTTTGCGGCTGCAGTTTTGTCGTAAACTGCGCGCAGGCAGGTGTAACACGTAATAGAAGAATCAGAGCAAGCAGCGGACGCATTCTCGCCTAATCATTGTGACTGAGGACAGTTTGAAACGGGTTCCCGGCCCCCCAAATCATACTAGAGGAGGATCATATGGCTTCCACGGTATGGCGCGGGTATATCACATTTGGACTGATCTCAATACCGGTTCGACTCTTCCGAGCGGCACGTGCCGAGAGGGTGGGATTGCGTCGGCTCTATCGCCCTGAGGCAAACGACGGCGAAGTCGAGCCGCCGGGACGTCCCGTTGCAGTGCGAGCGCCCGAGCCGGCGCTTAGACGAGTGGGATGGAACCGCAATACTACTGACACGCCCACTGATGAACCATCCGATGACGTAACCCCCGCGCGCATTGCGTCGATTGCGGCGCCCGTGCAGCAAGTCTCGGTCCGAAAGGGCAGCGATGAAGTTGTAGCTGAGAAGTCCATCGTTAAAGGATACGAGTATGAGAAGGGCCGGTTCGTGGTTGTGGAGGCGGAGGAGTTGGAGAAACTCGCTCCGAAGACCTCCGCGGGAATGGAGATCCAGGAATTTATAAAACTGGCTGACATCGATCCCGTTTATTTTGAGACTTCTTATTACGTTACCCCTGAGGAAGCCGGCCAAAAGGCGTACGCACTCCTTTACCGGGCCATGCAAACAACCGGGCTGATCGCGGTCGCACAGTTTGCGATGCATAGTCGAGAACACGTAGCCGTCCTGCGCCCCGGCAAGACGGGCCTGCTCGCGCATACGATGTTTTTCACGTCCGAAGTGAGAGCGGACGAAGAGTACCGGGCAGACGGCAGCATGGTGGGCGAGAAGGAGCTCGATCTCGCTCAAATGCTGATCCGTTCGCTCGAGGCGCCATTCGAGCCCGAGAAGTACCACGACACCTATCGCGAGCGACTCGAGTCGGTCATCGCGAAGAAAGTGCGAGGCGAGCCAGTTGCTTTGCCCCAGGCGACGCAGAAGCCGGCCGAAGTCGTCGACATCGCAGACGCGCTGAGAAAAAGTCTCGCGAACCTGAAGAAGCCAGTCACTTCCGAGCAGCCGCGGAAGAGCGATCCGGGCCGCTCCACACGGGTTAAAAGGGCGTCCCGCGGCGCAAGTCAGAAGTAAGGCACGGATGACTCAGCACGAAGCCGAGCATCGTACCTGAAGATTTCGGGAACTTCCTACCCTCTTTACGGCTTCTAAGTAATCAGAAAATTAGAACGAGTTCGTTCGCGATGCAAGCTCCTTTTTGCCTCGGAAGTGTTTCCTCTGTGCTATCGCGTTGCTCGTCCTTACAAGCACCTTCCAGCCGATCGGCGCCGCTGAAATACAAGCTAAACTTTTAAGAGCTGCGGGCCATCCGATCGGAAGAGGAACCGCAGGCTTAACTGTCCGTCTTCGCCGCACTGCCTTTTGTGGCGGCGAAAGTGTTTCGGACGGAGCCGCCGGAGACGGTTACGCTGGGTTTGTTCCCACGCGTGGTGTCAGCACGACTCGCTTCCCGGGCTGCTTCGATCTGTTCCTGCGTCCTTACGTCCGGCTCCGAGAGTCTCACCTTCTTCTTGGCGCGGGCAACCTGCCGCTTATGGCGCTTTTCTATTCTCTTGTCCATACTCCACGCTACAGGGTAGCTCAGACTACCGACGCTTCCACCTCATCGCCTTCACCAGGGGCGAGAAATAGGTTCGATTCCAGTCCGTGCTGGCGCGTGTAGAGATCATAGTAACGGCCTTCGGCGGCGTACAACGCCGCGTGGTTCCCGCGTTCGACGATCCTGCCGCCCTCGACGACTAGTATTTGATCGGCTCGCCGGATAGTGGAAAGACGGTGGGCGATCACGAACGTGGTCCGACCATGCATGAGATAGGAAAGGCCGGTCTGGATCAACGCTTCCGATTCGGAATCGAGGCTCGACGTGGCTTCATCGAGGATGAGAATGCGCGGGTCCGCCAGGATGGCGCGGGCAATCGACACACGCTGCTTCTGGCCGCCGCTCAGCTTAACGCCGCGCTCGCCCACAATGGTGTCGTAACCCTGCGGGAAATTTTCCGCAAACTCGTCGACGCGCGCGATGCGAGACGCCTCCAGAATCTCCTCTTCCGTAGCGGCGGGACGCGAGAAAGCAACGTTGTCGCGGATGGTCCCGTCGAAGAGAAACGAGTCCTGGAGCACGAGGCCGAGTTGCAGGCGATAGCTCGAGAGCGCCACGGTGGAAAGATCAAAGCCGTCAACGAGAACCTTGCCTTCGTTCGGCGAGTGGAACGAAGTGATCAAGCCGATCATCGTGGACTTGCCCGACCCTGACGAGCCAACCAGGGCGGTGACTGTTCCAGGCCGTGCGTCGAAAGACATATCGTGCAGCACCGGCTTCCCCTCTTCGTAGGCGAAGGAGACGTGCTCGAACTGCACATGGCCGTCAATCACGGGCAGCACGGTTGTGCGTAGCGGATCTTCGTCTTCCTGGCGCTCACGAAGGATTTGCCGAGTACGCTCAAGCCCGGCCAGCGCTTCGGAGATCTGTGTGCCGATGTTTACGATCTGGACTACCGGAGCAATCATAAAGGCGAGGAGCGAAGTGTACATGACGAAGTCGCCGATATCCATGTGGTGAGCGGCGACTTGCCGCGCGCCAAGAAACATAATGAGTGCTCCGACGAGTCCCATGAGAACGGTTGAGGCCAGTGTCATGAGCGAGATGGTAGTCAAGCGATTGCAAGACGTTGTCGAGCAGGCGCTGCGCCCCCGCCGCGAACACCCCGGCTTCGCGTTTTTCGGCGTGATAGCCCTTAATAACGCGAACGCCTCCCAGTGTTTCGGTCAGGCGACCGCTGACTTCAGCCGTGATCTTGCCCCGCTCGCGGAAGATGGGGCGAACGGTTCTGAAGGCGCGCTGCAGTATCGCGCCGAACACGATCAGAATCAGCAACACGAAAGAAGTCATCTTGGCGCTGGTGCGGAAGAGCAGGACGGTGGAAATAACCGCGGTGAGCAGGCCGCCAGCGAGTTCCACCAATCCGGTTCCGATAAGGTTACGCACGCCTTCGACGTCGCTCATGATCCGCGAGACTAACGTTCCGGTCTTGTTTGCGTCGTAAAAGGCAACGGGAAGCTTGCCGATGTGTTCCTGTATTCGGACGCGCATTTCATAGATAAGGCGCTGGCCGGATTTGGAGAGAAGCTGGGTAAGTGAAAACGAGGTTACACCCTGGATCATGGTGGCGAGAACGACCGCCAGCACGATCGGTATAAGCAGGTTGATTTGCCCCTTACGCATGACGTTGTCGATGAGAAATTTCGAGCTGATCGGCAGGGCGAGTCCGCAGACGCGGTTGACGACCATGAGGGCAGCACCGGCCAGCAGCAGGCGGCGCCGCGGCTTCATCAGCGCCCACACTTCGGGCAGAAGTGTCTTGAAACGCTCGGAGGGGCTTGGCTTATCCACGGCTTTCTCTTATTAAGTTCTTCTTAGATGATCTCTCGGCAGGAAAGGACGAACGTTTCTTGTCAGGCGGGGACTGATAATCGGTGTCATAAATGAGTAGAATGCGGCTGTTCGACGAAAGGAGTTTCATGATCGCAAGAATCTGGCACGGATACGCAAGGCCTGAGCACGCCGATGCATATGAGTCCATGCTGAAGCCGGAGCTTTTGCCCGGCGTCAGCAAAATGAACGGCTACAGGGGCAGCTACTTGCTTCGAAGAGATACCGGCGATGAAGTGGAGTTCATCACAATTATGCTCTGGGACTCGATTGACGCAATCCGGGCTGTGACAGGAGAGGATTACGAAACGGCAGTCATTCCCGAGGAGCGACGCAAATACTTGTCGCATCACGATGCGAAATCAGCGCATTATGAGATCGCATCAACTCACAAACTTGGGGATTTGCTGGGATAGCGGCGCTTGACTCAAAAAGAGCGGCTTCGCTGCTCGCATGCAACTCTGACGTACTACGGCTCGTCGCGGTAATTCAGCGGCGGTTTCTGCCCAGGCGGAATTTCGGATCGATACGTCTTTCCCTGCATCTGCCGTTCGAAATCAGCCTTCGTGTCTTGCACTAATTGCGGGTTGGCGAACAAATCCGCTCCCGTGATCGCCAGTGCCTTCGAGGCCACCAGCATTCCCTTCTGCCCAATGCTCATGCCCGCGCATGCAGCCGCCTGCCACGTATGCGCCACGACGCCGGGCACAAAGGTCGCGGCTGTAAAGCCGATGGTCGGCACGTTCCAGCTCACGTCACCTGCATCCGTCGAAGCTGCCGGAGCGTTCGGATCGAATGGATGCAGCGGCGTGACCTTCGCCGTAGAGTCAAGATCGCCCGCGCCGCCTGGCGGAAAACTTTTCTGCAGCTCTTCGGCGAAATGCTTTTCTTGGGCGTTATAAACGAAGCCGCCCACTTCTTCGAGATTCTTCTGCGCCACTTTCGCGAGCGCGTCGTTCGGAAGAATGTTGTCGTCGCTGCTTACGATTTTCGCGTCCACGGTTGTTTCCGTCATCATCGCGGCTCCCTGGCTGATCTTCAGGATTCGCGCCCAGATTCCATTGAGCGTCGTAGAGTACGGGCTGCGCGCCATCAGATAGAGTTCCGCTGTGTCGGGGACGATATTCGGGGCCGCGCCTCCATTGGTGATGATGTAGTGGATACGCGTACTGCTGGGAACGTGCTCGCGCATGAATTCCAGGCCATTCCCCATCAGCATCACTCCATCGAGCGCCGAACGACCGCGGTCGGGTGCCATCGCGGCATGCGCCGCCACGCCGTGAAATAGAAATTTGCCCGCAGTAATCGCCAGCGCCCCGCCGTTCGTCACGGAATTCCGATCGGCCGGATGCCAATGCAACACCACATCCACATCGCGAAACAGCCCGGCGCGAATCATGTAGACTTTGCCATCACCGCCTTCTTCCGCCGGAGTGCCGTAATAGCGCAGCGTACCGGCTACATGATTGTTCTCCATGTACTGCTTCAGCGCCACTGCCGCCAGCGCAGCGCCCGATCCCAGCAAGTTATGCCCGCACCCATGCCCCGGCGCACCTTTCGCTATTGGGCTGCGATCCGGTATCGAGTCTTGTGAAAGACCGGGAAGCGCGTCGAATTCTCCAAGTATCCCGATCACCGGCTTGCCCTCGCCATAACTTGCGACGAAACCCGTCGGCTCGTCCGCCA
The DNA here is from genome assembly GCA_963719335.1 of Terriglobia bacterium. Taxonomy (GTDB): domain Bacteria; phylum Acidobacteriota; class Terriglobia; order Bryobacterales; family Bryobacteraceae; genus Bog-105. The sequence continues at coordinate 186,228 of CAVRBR010000002.1, forward strand.
CTCCTGCTTCGATCTGAAAGCCCGCGTGCTTCAAATCGCGCTGCAGCAGGGCTGAACTTTTTTCCTCGTGATACCCCAGCTCCGCATACTGCCAAATGGCCTTCGAAGCCTGTACGTATTCGGCGCTATTCTGATCGACAAGTTGTTCGACCTGGCGATGTAAATTCACCTGTTGACCTGTGACCGCTACCGAGAACAGCGACGCTGCAATGGCGATGCCGGAAAGGAAGTGAAAGGGGAACCGATATAGAAGGAGCCGCATAACTGTGTAATGGAATCCCGTAGTCTAGCAATCCTGACTTCAGGGGCATCAATCACTGGAATTTCGCCGAAGCTAAGCACTGATGCTCAACTGTTCTGGAGGTGGGACACTCTTAATCACTTGCTAGATCAGAGGGCCTAGTCAGTGCGGGCAAGTGCTTGTAAGCGCTGGGACGAGGGAACTTTAGAGTGGTGGCCAGGGACGGAATCGAACCGCCGACGCCAGCCTTTTCAGGGCTGCGCTCTACCCCTGAGCTACCTGGCCGTTACGGGAGAAGTTTCAGTTTATCAAAGGGTGAGTGCCGCAAATTGCGCGCTGAATGTGCCTTACGGTACCAGTGCGCGGCGGCGCTTATCCTTGGTATACTCCGTGTGACGGCCTCCCTCCATGAGCGAACAGCGATTAGGCGATGTCATTGACGATCACTGTATAAAGTGCCGCCGTATTACGAACCATTCCATCGTATCTCTGGTGGATGGCCAAGCGGCCAAGGTTCGATGCCGGACCTGCTATCACGACCATGACTACCGGCACGAGCAAGCGCCTCCTTCAAAGAAAGACCTGAAAAAAATGGAAGGAGGCGCAGGCACTTGCTGCGCAATCACAGAACGGCCAACCGTCGGCTGAGATTGCAGAGTCCGAGGGAAAGCCGAAAACCAAGAGCGAACACGCCTGAAGCGGATTAGCGGTAATCCACGCGAAGCCCTGGCCATCGAAATCGTTCGCGACTCTGCGCTCCTCCGGCCATAAGGCCTATCTGGTGGGCGGCTGCGTGCGCGACCGTCTGCTCGGCATCGGTTCCCAAGGACTACGACGTAAGCACCGACGCAAGGCCCGGAAGAGATCTCTCGCTTGTTCCCGGAATCGCGAACGGTCGGCGCGCATTTCGGCGTGGTTCTAGTCACCGGCGGTTCGGGTGAGCAGGTCGAGGTTGCCACGTTCCGGAGCGAAGGAACTTATGCGGATGGCACGACGCCCTGACGGCGGTTCGCTTTGAAACAGATCCTGCTCTGGATGCGCAGCGGCGCGATTTCACCATCAATGGCTTGCTGGAAGATCCACTTTCCGGACGAGGTCCTCGATTATGTCGGGGGAGAGCCGATCTCGAGCGCAAAACCGTGCGCGCCATCGGCGACCCTGAGACGCGATTCAAAGAAGATCATCTGCGGATGCTGCGCGCGGTTCGATTTGCGGCGCGACTCGGATTTACCATCGAACCGAACACCCTTGTGGCGATTCGCGCCTCCGCTCATTGCATTGGTCGAATCTCGGCCGAGCGCATACGCGACGAACTGGTTCGCATTTTGACCGAGGGCGGCGCGCGTCGAGGCTTTGAGTTGCTGGACGAGTGCGGACTTTTGGTTCACGTGCTGCCGGAGATCAAAAAGTTTCAAGGCGTGCAGCAGCCACCCGAGTTTCACCCGGAAGGCGATGTGTGGATGCACGTGCTGATGATGCTCGAGCAACTGCGAAAACCGACTCTGCACCCTGGCCTTGGGCGTTCTGCTGCACGATATCGGCAAGCCGCCGACCTTTCGCGTTGCCGATCGCATTCGCTTCGATGGCCATGCGGAAGTCGGCGCCGTGATGGCCAGGGAGCCGCTTGTGTGAACTCAAGTTCGTCGAATGAGGACGTGGATCACGTTACTGCGCTGGTGGCGAATCACATGCGGTTTAAGGATGTGCGTCAACATGCGTCTGAGCACGCTTAAGCGCTTCTTACGATTGCCTCATTTCGACGAACACCTGGAACTTCACCGTCTGGACTGTCTGGCGAGTAACGGGCATACTGATGCTTACGAGTTCGTTCGAGCGAAGCTCGCGGAGTTCAGCCTTGAGGAATTGCGGCCGCAGCGGTTGATCGGCGGGCGCGATCTAATCCAAGCAGGCTACAAGCCTGGCCCCGAGTTCGGGCGCGCGCTGGAGGCCGTTGAAACTGCTCAACTGGAGGGGGAGATTCGAGACCCGTGAACAAGCGCTGGCTCTGGCCCGCGATATCCCGTGCTTGATGCATCCTGCGCAACTGCAGAACAGACAGACGAAAATTTGGTATTTTGCATCGACGGCCTGGCATCAAATGAGGGTCTGTCTCTGACGCGACTTCCCGAACCTGCGAGGAGAATATCGGTATGCCAGTAATGGAAGCAGCTGCAAGCAAATTGCTGCGAAGAGCTTCAGTCAGCGCGAGCCGAAAGCTGACCGGCTCTTTAAGATACTAAACCGGAAGCATCTACGAGCGGCCGATCGCCGAACGGCATCGGGTGATCTTCTACATCGGACACTTGGATGGGTTCGATTCCATTCAGATCTGCCGCGAAGGATTGGGGATGAAGTCCCGGATCCGCGAACTGGATGCATTATTTCAGGCCGGCATCGATCCCGATTCGCAGCTCATCTGCCGACCGACACACCCGGCGATTGGCCGATCGCTCGAGCAAGTGAAGGCATACGTGAATCGCTGCCGAGAGCGCGTGGATGAGAATCTGGAGCGGGCTCCCGAAGAGTTGTGTACATGGCGCTGGAACATCGCCAGATGCATCTGGAAACGCTGGCCTACATGTTCCACAACTTCGACTACGAATTGAAGGAGTGCTCCGGCGCTTCCGCGCACTGCAGGCCAGCAGCCGATATCGGAAGTACGAAAACGAATGGCGCGAAATTCCTGCAGGCGAGGCGGTTCTCGGCAAGCCGGACGACGGTTCCTTCGGATGGGACAACGAATACCAACAAATGCGACGCATGCGTGCCGGAATTCCGCATGCAGCGTTACAGCGTCACGAATCGGCGAGTATCTGCGGTTCGTCGAACGAGGAGCGGCGATGCCGCATTTCTGGGTCAAGCGCGGCGACGCATTTATTACCGCGGCATGTTCGAGGAAATACCGTTGCCGCTCGATTGGCCAGTGTATGTAACGCAACTCAAGCGGAGGCGTATGCGAAGTGGCTCGGCAAGAGCTTGCCCACCGAAGAGCAGTTTCATCGGGCGGCTTACGGCACAGCCGTGCGGGAGAACATCGGCGTTATCCATGGGGCAGCTGCGCGACCCAGCGCATGAGCACGGTAATTTCGATTTCAAGCGCTGGGATCCGGAACCCGTCTATGCGACGCCGGCGGGCGACAGCGCGTTCGGCGTAAGTCAACTGGTAGGAATGGCTGGGAATGGACCAGACACGCGTTTCGGGCCGTTCCCCGGCTTCAAGCCGCGCGAGACGTTATCCCGGCTATTCGGCCAATTTCTTCGACGGCGAGCATTACGTGATGAAGGGCGGGTCGCCGCGTACTGCTGCGCGACTGCTTCGACGATCGTTCCGTAACTGGTTCCGCCGCGATTATCCGTACATGTACGCGACGTTCCGGTGCGTGGAAAATTAGGGCGGCTCAATGTCGGCATCGGTCAAATCGCAGCTATCGCAGTTCGCGCTGGATGTAGCGGAAGGGCTTTCCGCGCATGGGCAAAAGAAGATCGCGCCGCGTTACTTCTACGACGATTTGGGAAGCAGTCTTTTCGAAGCGATAACGCTGCTTCCTGAATACGGACTCACGCGAGCGGATGAACGCTTGTTGCGCGGTGCACGCAAGTGAAATTGCCGCGACAACAGGACGGCTTTCGCATTGTGGCGGAGCTGGGCAGCGGGAGTGGCAAGAAGACCAGGCACATGCTTAAAGCGCTCGCGCGGAAAGACGAACGCGCTGCGTGTATCGTCCAATCGACGTTTCAAGTGCCGCGCTCGACGCATGCGAGCGGGAACTCGGCGACGTCTGCGAAGTGAAGTCCGTTTGCGGCGATTGGCTCGAAGGCGTGGAGAAGTTGGCGCTTGGGCGAAGGGATGAGTATCCGTTGCTTCTGCTCTTTCTTGGTAGCTCGATCGGCAACTTGGATCGAGAAGCACGATTCCGATTTCCTGCGGAGTTTGCGTCTTCGCCTTCGCCCGGGAGATTTCTTCCTGCTCGGCGCGGATCTCGTGAAGGATATGGAGACGATGCTGACTGCTTATGACGATCCGACGGGCGTGACGGCGGCGTTCAATTTGAATGTGCTAGGCCGGATGAACCGAGAGCTGGATGCAGACTTCGATCTGCGTTCGTTCGCTCACGAAGTGCGTTGGAACGAGCCGCGAGCGCCGTATCGAGATGCATCTGCTTTCGTGCCGAGAACAGACCGTCTACTTCGGCGCTCTCAGACCAGCGTTCCATTTCCGCGCCGGCGAGACGATTTGGACAGAGTCGTCGCATAAGTTCACCGAAGACGAGCTGGCGGGCTACGCGCGTTCGACCGGATTTCAGCCGCTTGCTACCTGGACGGACAGCGAATGGCCATTTGCTGAGACGCTGTGGCGCGTGGGCGCTCCGTAACGGATAGAAGCTTGAACCTGAATTTTTTGGCCGAGGTGTATTTCCGCAGAATCTACCAGGAGAACGAAGACCCGTGGAATTTAGCATCGAGCGAGTACGAGGAAGAGAAATACGAGGCTAGCTTGCGGGCGCTCCCGCGAGATAAATACGGAAATTCCCTCGAGATTGGCTGTTCGATCGGAGTTTTCACGGCCAAGCTTGCGGCGCGTTGTACACGGTTACGCGCGGTGGACGTTGCTGAAGCGGCTGTAGAAAAAGCCAAACAGCGATGTAGAAGCTTTTCAAACGTCTACTTCGAAGTAGTGTTTCTGCCGGAGAACTATCCGGATGAGTCTTCGAACTAATCGTCGTTTCCGAAGTAGGATATTACTTGACCGCGGAAGGACTCGCGAACCTTAGTAGCGAGATCACAAAGCACGCACCTCCGGGCGGTCATCTGTTGCTCGTGCACTGGCTCGCATCGGTACCGGGATTTGAACTTCGGGGAGACGATGTGCACGACCATTTTCTGGGATTGTCAGAATGGCGCGCCGTGTCAAACTGTCGCATGAATCTGTACCGTATAGACGTACTGGAGCGGCAGAGCGACGGCTTTGCTCGGCTTTGAACGAATCCAGTAACTCATCGGTGACGTAACGCAACGGCGCCAGTCGAACCCAATCCGGCCAGGTTTTCCTGCACATTTCATAGAACCTGAGGCGCTCAAGCAGAACTCCGAAAAAGCGCGTTGCCTGCAATTCCGCAAGGATGTGAAAAGGTTTAATGCCGCTCTTTGCAGAAAGCTCACGAACGTGTTCCGTCGGCAATTCCCGAGTCGCGCGGCAATCAAGCCACAATAGACGCAAATGGCGGCGGGACGCGAACATGTGCTCGAGGAACGCGCCCGATTCAACCGGCATTCGCAAAGTGTTCTTGCCGCGCTTGGCCCATTCGCTGAGCTGGGTGGAAAGGCCGGCGCGAGCTCGACCGACCAACCGCGCAGAAGTCGATACTATGACTTTGTTGCTATGCCTCAGCCGCACATCGTGCCGGACAAGTGCATCGTAAAACGCCAGATCTTCCAGGCAGCGACGAGGCGGAAGACGGCCGACCGCCCTATAAACTTCCGGCTTCACGGCAAGGCTAGCGCCGAAGTGTTGATGGTGCCGAGGCCAAGAGTCATGTGCCTGGGGATCGAAGCGATCTTCAATCCAGGAGACGAGGCGGCGATACAAATGGTCATATCGATATAAATCGCGAGTCGCCGCATCAAGAAGATCTTTTTCGCAAGGCGGAATGAGAACACGACCGCCTACCGCGTCTGCGCCGGCCTCGAGTTCTGCCTGGTTCCGGACAACCCAATTCGGAGCTACTTGTGAATCTGCGTCGGTCGAAAGAATGGCCGCACTCGAGGCGCCTGCCGTTTCTAATCTGCGACACGCCTCATCCATCAGCAGGCGTCGCGCATGTCCCACGTGTGCCTTTGACTTACTGAAGTTACGTTCGGCTACATGAAGCTGCAAAGTGGGATAAAGATGACGGAAACTCTCAGCTACTTGCCGAGAGTGGTCGGTCGTATTGTTGATGAGAAGAACTATTTCGTATAGTTCGTGAGAAAGCGGAGCGCCGCTCAATGTCTTCTGCTCGGCCAAAGCACGTAAAGCAGAGGGAAGTAAATCTTCCTCGTTGCGAGCAGGAATGATCACGCAAGCTTCTAACTTGCCACCAGCGGGGTCTTTGACAAGTATTTCGTCGGTTCTGAACATTTCTATTGAATGAGAAAGTTCCAGTTGCTTCCGTATCTCGGAATCCAGATGCGCTCGCCGCCGCCATATTTCCAAGCGTGCCTTGCAATGGAAGTAGCTTCTTCGGGAGTTATCTGCGATTGATATTTATTGACGAGGCGGCGTTTGTGGGCCACAGTGAAGTCGCGATTGCGAATAACAACGCTTCTTAAGTGTACCCCGGCGCGTTGCTCGGTTTTACGTAATCTTTGACAAAGTGCCGATTCCGAAGTCCACGTGGCATACGGGAGATCTTCGTAGAATCCGAGCTTATGATCGACTGAACTCGCCAGTGCAGCTTGACTTACTGCTAAGTGGTCGACGTGATCGCCTAGTGCGAGCGGGGCAAGAACGAGGCCCCGGTCGAAATACTTCCGAACGCTCCGCCCGAGAGCCTCGATTTCCGAGGCGCTTTGCATAGCGGCCGTTTCGGGCCGGGATATGGCGTCCGCAGAGATGCCAAGTCGCAAAGGCGCATCCAGTAAACCGAGAGCCGTTGCTCGAATTCTACTGTCTATTGCAGATAGTGCCAAGTGATCTTCCCTTGTTCGGAGGGCGGAAATTGTTGAAGCACGAGTGGATAGCGCTCGGGGTGCGTACTCACTGATTGTGAAGAAATTGACGATATTCAGCTTCAGCGGCAACTTGCGCCAGCAGGACAACGCCGTCGAAAGCGAAAAGGCGGCGTCATCCCGGTGGGGCGAAAGGATCGTCAAATCCAACATTCGCCGGGCGCATGGCTAAAAGGCGACCGCTGGCCGGGCCGGCAACGCAGAGCCAACGCCTGCGGCCGCAGCTGCCGCCTTCGGAGCGAAATCGGGCGCCGCGGCCAATTGCTTGCACAGCGTGAGCGCCTGCGCGACCACCTGGTCCATATTGTAGTACTTGTAAGTTGCGAGACGACCGACGAAATGAACGCGTTTGTTGGCGGCAGCGGCAAGTTCCGCGTACTGCTTGTACAGAGCTCCATTCTCGGGTGTTGGAACTGGATAATACGGATCGCCCTCGCTCGGCCGGATACTCGTAAACCACGCTAGTTTGATGGTGAGACTGGCCGGTAAGTGCTTGAACTCCGTGACGCGTGTGTAAGCGTGATCATTCGGATAATTGACGACCGCCACAGGCTGTAAGTACTCCGTGTCCAGAGTCTCGTGCTGGAAGCGCAGCGAACGATACGGAAGCTCGCCAAATCGAAAGTCGAAGAACTCATCGACAGGACCGGTATAAATGACTTCCCGGTACTTCACATCCTTCACCACATCGCGGAAATCGCAACCCAATTCGATACGAGATATTCGTGTGGTCCAGCATGTTCTCGAACATGCGCGTGTAGCCGTGTTTCGGCATCGCCTGGAAGCGGTCTGTGAAATACCGGCCGTCACGATTCGTTCGAACCGGAATACGCGCAGTTACTAGAGCATCGAGTTCCGAAGGGTCTTTTCCCCATTGTTTTCGCGTGTAGTTGCGAAACAGCTTTTCATACAGATCCCGTCCAACTTTGCTGACCACGACATCTTCGGAGGTCCTGATCGACGGACGCGACTCCGCGCGCGAAGCAAAAAAGGCCTCCACTTCCTCTTCTGACGTGAGATTCAGATCGTACAGCAGATTTACGGTGTCGAGATTGATAGGAACCGGAACAAGTTGCCGTCTACGGATGCGAGGACGCGGTGCTCATAGCACCGCCACGAAGTGAACTGCGAAAGATATTGGAAAACCTGTTCGGAATTAGTGTGGAAAATATGGGGGCCGTATCGATGGACCAGGATCCCATCATCATTGTAGATGATCGTACGCGTTGCCTCCGATGTGCTCGCGGCGGTCGACAATAAGAACTTTTTTTCCATGAGATGCGGGCCATTCTCTCGGCAACGACGGCTCCCGCAAAACCCGCGCCTACGATCAGATAATCAAACATGGGAAGCGCCTTTTGCGACGGCATTGGCAATGGGCGTCAATGACGGTGAATGCCGGTTGCCAAACGGCTTCGGTGCAAAGTACTTTTCCATAAGCTTGATTCATTTCGCTCCACGTCTTGTCCCAGGAGGATTGCGAAAGAAATTGGTCGACTCGCGCCGAGAATCGCACATCCGGTGGACTCTCAAGAAGGGAATCCGCGGCCCTGAGAAATTCGCTAGGTACCGTTCGCGATCTGAACCAGCCCTAAATCTCCGTACGGAGTGACAACGTCCCGGATCGGAGCGGAGATGACATGAAGGCCCGCCGCGAGATACTCCGGCGTCTTGGTGGGACTGATGAAGCGCGTGGATTCGTTCAATGCGAATGGCAGCATCCCGATGTCCCAGCCGGCAAAATAAGCCGGAAGATCGGCATATTGCTTCATTCCGAGATAGTGAATGTTCGCGGCTCGGGGAAGAGCGCTGGAACGATCTTGACAACTGGGGCCGAGCAAAACAATTGCCAATCCGGACGCGCCAGCGCGACTTGCCGCATGAGTTCAAGATCCATGCGTTCATCGATAACGCCTGCGTATCCAAAGCGGGGCCGCGGCACGTGGCATTGATCGTCGGGATCGTTTTCGATGACGCGCGCGCGAGAGAAGTGCGCGACATCAACGCTGCTCGGAAACAGGTGAGCGGAAGAGTGTTGTTTGCGTTTCGATTCGAAAAGGCTCGCTCCGCCGGTAAAGACCAGATCGGCTTCATGAAACAGCGCGGCTTCATTTTTTCGCATGGCCGGAGGTGCGCCTGCAAAAGCCGAAAGTTCGTCCATGCAGTCGTAAACGGTGACGCTAGGGCGAAGCGAGGAGGCGAATTCAAGCGCCATCGGCGTGTAATACCAGGCGACGTAATCGGTAATGCTATTTTCTTCGAGCATCGATTGCAGAAACGTCTTCTGAAATTCGGTGATCTGGCGCTGACTCTAAGTCCGCGGGGCAAAACCGGAGTGTTAAACGTGACACGCCCGTTTTGGGGCAAACGGAGGAGCGCAAATGCGGCTGAGGCATCTTCGAAAACCGGCTCTTCAACAAAGAAGACCCGCCGTTTACGCGCGAACCGGCTCATTAGATGCTGAGGGCGTTGGAAAACGAAACCCCATCGTAGATGGGACAAGCAGATCAGATCGATGTTGTTGGGGATCATGGGTGAATTGATAACTCCGCTGCAGCTCGCGGCTGCTGGTTCAAAATTGCGTTAGCAAGCGGCCAATGAATGTCGCGATTGCCGTAGGCATCCGCGTAATCGAATAGCCCGTTACAGCAATGCCGGTCGTCTTCCCACCCGGGATGATTGAGGATTGGGTAAAGACACAATGCCATGGACCGGAATGCCTGCGCGATGCGCGGTGACTACTTCGTCGCAGATATAGTTGAACCAGTCGGCGCGCCCGTCATTTTCCGTTCCGGTTTCAGAAACAAACAGCGGTCGATGATAGCGGCTCCAGACTTCCTCTAAAATTTTGTGAAAAGGCCGGTACCTCGGATCAGTTCTGCGAAAGGGAGTCGAGTTGTGTACCCACTGGTTACGATCGTAGAAATTTACACCGATGATGTCCAGATACTCCGGCCTGTCCGCCCAGTTCGGGAGCCATGCTGCCGCAGAGCATGTCCCAAGCTTGAAATTGAGCGATGCGGTACGTCTCCGCTTCGACTTCGTCTCCGGGAATGGTCGGGTCGCCGACGATGTGAATGACGGGCTCGGGCGAGATGAGCCGGACATCGATCCAGTTCGTTGAGCAGCATTTCACTCGCGGCGACTGCGGCCCGGACTAGGATTGCGTTTCAGTTCGTGGCCGCTGTTCATCGCGTGCGGATTGAAGCGCGCCGCGTCGCCGCCCGCCCAGGATAGAAAAGAAATTTCGTTGACAGGAGCGAACATCGTGCAGCAATCGCCTCGCTGCTTTAACGAACCGGGTAAGCGCGTGCACGAAGCGCCCGAAATCGGCGGCAAACGAGGGCGCGAAAACGTCCACGTGATCCGGCCATCCGAAGTGCAGCAGGTCGAGAAGAACTTCCGTGCCGGTGTCGACAAGCCGCATCGAACAGAATCGCGAGCGATTCAAAATTGTATTCGCCAGGAGATTGTTCGATCAGGTGCCAGCGCGCGCCTATTCGAACTGTTTTGATTCCAAACGAGTGGAGACGTTTGTAATCCTGTATGGCGAAGCGATCGTGCTCCGTTGACCGAAGCAGGTCAAGCCGCTTGCCAGTTCGGAGCTTGTGGGTAGAGCACTCAAACCCCGCTTGTAAAAAAGTTCGAAAAATCGACAATAGCGTTCCTTCAATGTGCACTCAAAACCGTGCAGTTTGCGCCTAAGACATATCGGCCAGAAGGCGCCTGGCTTTGGCGGTGTCCAACTCTGGAAACAACGACTGAGCATCCCGCGGGCAGGGATGTAACCCCCGCGTCATTATGGATCAAGAATAGGGCTATTTAGTTACTAGTACTGGTAAATTCGCGGGCTGCAACGTGTTTGCAAACTCACTCATTAAATCTGAGTGCCGCCGCTTTACCTAAGGTAGTAAGTGCTTGAAATAGTTTACCAAATCTTGGATTCAGCACTTTTCCTGGCGACGTGCCGGTTTCTTTGCGAACTAGGCAGAATGGCACGCGTGACGAACTCAAGAGCCGTTCTTGTCGCTTCCGGCAGCAGAGTATCGAAAGCAATCAACAGCTTCGCAGGGAGGGAGATGGTGCAGTTGTACTGCCGATTCTCGACTGCGCGGCGGATGCAGCCAGCAGCATAGTCGGCTGCAACCGAGAAAGGTGGAAGATTGCCGAGGAGACTAAACCACCGAATTCTTCTTTGGCTGCGCCCGTAAATTCCGCATTGAGATAAGAGCCCGTGCGCATAAGGCCGGGGACCACGGTCAAGACTTGAATTCCATGCGATTTCACTTCCGTGCCGAGCCCGCTTGAGAAACCCACCATTGCGAACTTTGCGCAGCTATAAGGCAACAAATGAGGAACGCTAACACGGCCGCCAACGGAGGTGATATTTACAATGTGACCGCTTGCTTGTTTTCTCATGTGCGGCAGCACAGCGAACGTGAGGTTGACGGGAGCCCAAAACATCACGTTCATTGCGTACTCGAAATCAGACTGATCGAAACTGTCGAAGGGCCCGACTTTGATAAACCCTGCATTGTTGATAAGTATGTCGATTGTTCCGAAGTGATCGACGACACGCTGGATAAGCGAGGCGGTCTGGGATTTGTCCGTGATATCACACGGGAACGAGGTGGCGTCGATGTTCTTTTCGCGGAGACGGCCAAGTGCTTCGTCTAGTTCGTTGTGGTCACGCGCACACAGAGCGAGCCTGCTGCCATAGCGTCCGAACTCTCGAGCTAGTGCGAGACCTAGCCCGCGTGAGCCGCCGGTGATCAAAACAACCTTGTTCCGCAGATCGAGTTTCGAGCCTACAGTTGCGGAAAACAGCTTTTTCGCCGCGATGATCGTCGCCGCAGATACGGCCGCCTTGCCAAATAGCGAGAGAAGGTGCCAAGTGTTTTGCCCAGGTGTCCGCAAAGATTTCATGTGTGCTATACCGCCGCACAACTGGATTCGAGGAGGCACGAAATGTTTCGAATCAACGGGCCGGGAATAGTGCGGGTGACCTAGAATTCCGAGTGGGTCTCAAAACGTCGCGACAGAAGTGCGAATGATATGCTGAACAGAAGTTTCGCACCGCGGGCCGGTAGCTCAGTTGGTAGAGCATCGCACTTTTAATGCGGTGGTCGCGGGTTCGAGTCCCGCCCGGCTCACCAATCTTGCACTTTTGGAAAACCGCACGCACCTCAAGTACGCGGGCTCTCATACTGAACAATCCAGGCGGTTTGCGCTGCGGCAATTAGTGACGCGCATGAACGAGCGTCGCGAGCATCGCGACGGCGGCAACCGTTGTCACGATCAGAGCAATCCATCCTGCCCAATTCATCCAGCGCGTGTTTACGCGGTCGCCCATGACGCTCGGGTTGCGGGTGAGCAAGATGACGAGTGCGATACTCGGCGGCGCCAAGACGCCGTTGAAGACCGACGCCCAGAAGAGCATTTCGATGGGGCGCAACCCCAAATAGATAAGAGCCACCCCGAGCAGCGCCGCTAGCGCAAGGACACTATAGAACTTCGGCGCGATGGTGATTTTGGCTTCGAGCGAGGCTCGCCATCGAAAGGTTTCAGCGATTGCGTAGGCGCTCGAACCCGCCAGCGCAGGAACCGCAAGAAGACCGGTTCCGATTACGCCGATTGCGAACAACCAGCTGGCGGCGTGACCCGCTATCGGAGTGAGAGCTGCTGCCGCATCCTTAGCGCTGCCAATGTTGGTTTTGCCGGCTGCGAAGAGCGTTGCTGCCGTCGTGAGCGTTATGAAATACGTGATGATCTTGGAGATGAAGGAGCCTGTGAAGACGTCGACTTTGCTGCGTTCGAGCTTACGATCGGAGGGCGGATGGTCGACATTAACGATGCGCTTGCGACTACAGTATTCGGCTTCCACTTCTTGCGAAACTTGCCAGAAAAGAAAGTACGGCGACATGGTTGCGCCGATGATGGCGACGAGCACCGATAAGTACTGGCTGGACCATTTGAAGGCCGGAACGAATGTGTAGAAAGCTACTGAACGCCAATGTGGATGCGCCAAGATGCCGGAGGCCACATACACGAAGAGGACCAGACAAAGCCATTTGAAGATACGCTCAAGAACGCGGTAGGGGAACCAGAGGAGCAGGCCGATGATGGTGACGGCGTAGATAGCGGTCCAGACATAGGCAGAGATGCCACTCACCATTTCGGTTACTTCGGCCATGCCGCCTAGATCCGCGCCGATGGTCACTGTGTTGGCCACGATCAGCATTCCGCCCATCGAAAACAGGATCCACTTGGGATAGTTCAGGCGCACATCACGAGCCAGTCCGCGTTTCGTCACTAGACCGAGGCGGGAACACATGAGTTGTACGGCCGCGAGCAGGGGCAGGCTGAAAAGTGAGGTCCACAGAGTCAAGTAGCCAAACGCCGCACCTGCGATGGAATAAGTGACGATACATGACGGGTCGTCATTGGCCGCACCACTGATAACCCCGGGCCCGCAGTTGCGCAACAGTGCTCGCAGCCAGGACCGCGGCTTCTTGTGTTGACCCCTCCCGGGCGTCGGCGGGGTGGCTGTCGCACTCACAACGGTGGGACTGCGCCGGTAGAGAAGTGTTACCTCAGTCGGCCGTGCGGATTCCGGCGGCCCCGCTCTAGACTCGATGTCTAGGCTGCCGCTCAGCTGACTCGCTCGGAGCCTTTTCCACGAAGCTGTCGCCAATCGTTGCTTTTCAAAATGCCCGGGCCGGTTTCGACAAGGCGGGGCAGCAGATCGAACACTGCGGTCGGAGTCCATGGCGCAGCTTGGCGCGTGCGCAAGCCGCGCTCATTCAACTCCGCGGCGATCTGCGTGATGCGCTTCTCTTGAACGATCTTGTCGAGAACGAGCAGTAGAACAGTTCTTTCGAGTGGGTTCGGTTCCAGTCGCAGGCCGTCTTCAGAGAGACGCACGCCGTAAGGTATTTCTTCAGAACTAACAGAAATCTCAACCGATTCGGCGTGCATAGCATCTTCTACCTCGCGCACCCATTCCACCGCAGATAAAGTCCAGCCTTCCGCGACCTTGCGGATAAAGTAATCGAGGGTAAGCTGTCCTGTTACTAAGTCACGGGTGTGCTCTGTCACTGAAGTTCACCTTCCGACGTCCAAAAGGCATTTTGCGTGCCAGAGCGGACCTGTTTGGAGCGCGCGAGCAGCGTAAAAGAGCGCGTCTCGAAACGTGCACGTTTTGGGAACTAGTGTCGCGGCCCATGGGATTGCGCCTGGACGATAGACTGAGAGCGCATGCACACGAACGCGCTAGTACATGAGAAGAGCCCTTATTTACGCCAGCATGCGCATAATCCGGTCGAGTGGCTGCCGTGGGGTCCGGCGGCATTTCAAAAAGCGCGCCAGGAAGACAAGCCGATTTTCTTATCCATCGGTTATTCTACCTGCCACTGGTGCCATGTGATGGCGCACGAATCGTTTGAAGATGACCGGCTCGCCGAGATTTTGAACCGCGACTTTGTGCCTATAAAAGTGGATCGTGAGGAGCGGCCGGACGTAGATCGCATTTACATGCTGTTCGTACAGGCGTCGACCGGAGGCGGTGGTTGGCCAATGTCCGTCTTCCTCACGCCGGAGCTGAAGCCGTTTTTCGGCGGAACGTATTTCCCGCCCGATTCCCGGTATGGACGTCCAGGTTTTCGCGAACTGCTGGAGCATTTGGGAACTGCCTGGAAACAAGAGCGCGCGCGAGTGGAAGCTTCGGGCACAAACGTGACGGAGCAACTTCGCGCGCTGGCCTCTTCCGCAAAAGCAGCGCTCGAGCCGGACCGCGCATTGTTTGAGGCTGGGTTCTGGCAGTTCCGCCGCATGTTCGACGCGCAATGGGGCGGTTTTGGCGGCGCGCCGAAGTTTCCACGCCCTGTGGTGCTGAATTATCTGCTTCGTTGTTACGCTGTCGAGAACAATGAAGATGCGCTGGAGATGGCCGTACACACGCTACGCCAAATGGCTGCGGGCGGGATGCACGACCAGTTAGGCGGTGGCTTTCATCGGTATTCGGTGGACGAGCGGTGGTTTGTGCCGCATTTCGAAAAGATGCTGTATGACGAGGCGCAACTGGCGGTGTCTTACCTGGAGACGTACCAGATAACGCGCGAGGAACGATTCGCGGAAGTAGCGCGCGACATTTTTTCGTATGTACTGCGTGACCTGAGCGATGCGGCCGGAGGCTTCTATTCAGCTGAAGATGCCGACAGTCCTGATCCCGAGAATCCATCCCACGCGGCCGAAGGCGCTTTTTATGTCTGGCGTCAAAGCGAGATCGAGGCACTACTCAATCAGCGAGATGCCGCACTGTTTTGCGCGCGCTTCGGCGTCGAAGCCGCCGGGAACGTGCAGCAAGATCCTCACGGCGAGTTTGGGGGGCGCAACATCTTGTACGAAGCGCGAATCGAAGAAGAAGCGGGGCGTTCCCAGGAGTTATCTCTTGTCGAAACGGCAGAGGTGCTGGCGCGCGCCGAGCAAGTGCTGTTTGCCGCGAGAAACAAAAGGCCGAGGCCGCACCTGGACAACAAGATTCTCACGTCGTGGAATGGGCTGATGATTTCGGCGCTGGCGAAAGGATATGTGGTGCTCGGCGATGAGCAATATCGGGAGGCGGCGGAGCGAGCGGCATCGTTCGTGCTCTCGCGGATGCACGACTCGAAATCGGGGCAGCTTCTGCGGCGTTATTGCGATGGCGAAGCGCGCGTTGCTGGGTTCCTCGACGATTACGCTTTTTTGGCGCAGGGGCTGATTGATCTGTTCGAGGCGACTTCGGATCCGTCTTGGCTAGAGGCCGCAGTCGACTTGCTCGTCACGGATTGAAGCAATTTGAGGATACTGAACAGGGCGGGTTTTTCAGCACCGTTGAAAATGCGGCCGATTTGTTGCTGCAAATGAAGGACGATTACGATGGCGCCGAACCTTCAGGCAATTCGGTTGCAACCGACGTCCTGCTTCGACTCGCGCACATCACCGGCGACGACGAATTCCGGGAATCCGCCGAACGGTCCTTGCAGTGGTTCGCGCCGAAAATGAAAGCTCAGCCGACCATGGCGCCGCAGATGATGGTGGCACTCGGGCGATGGCTCGCCGAGCCGGCACAGGTGGTGCTTCGCTGCGCCGAGATCGACGGCGAAGTCGGAGCGGCTGCTCGCTGAGCACCGGCGAAAGTTTGCGCCGAATACCACGGTTTTGGCCATTACCGATGCGGCAGCCGAACGGCTGAAGAGCCTCCGCTCCGTTCCTCGGCGGCCTGAGCGAAAGAGCAGGATCACCCTGTATGAGTGCCGGAATTTGGCTTGCGAACTGCCCAAAGCGATAGCGTGAAGTGGCCTAATACTGCGCCTCTTGCTACACTGTGGCCGATGGCGAACACGAGTGAATCGACGCGCACGACAACATTAAAGGGCAAGCCGTTTAAGCTTGCGGGACCGGAGCTGAAGCCGGGCGATACGGCTCCCGATTTCGAAGCTGTGGATGGATCGCTGCAGCCCGTGAACCTCGAAAAGACGGGTAAAGGCGTTCGCATCTTTAGTGTCGTGCCTTCCCTTGACACGCCGGTGTGCGACGCGCAGACCAAACGTTTTGAAGATGAAGCGGGCCAGATGCGTCGATGTGCGAATCTTCACGATCAGCATGGATCTGCCATTTGCGCAAAAACGATGGTGCGGCAGCTTCGGGATCAATCGCGCTCACCATGCTCTCCGATCATCGGTCGGGTTCGTTCGGGGAACAATACGGCACACTGATTCCGGACCTGCGGATTGAGAGCCGGGCTATTTTTGTGCTGGATCGTGAGAACAAACTTCGCCACGTCGAGTACGTTAAGGAAGTCGGTGAGCACCCGAACTACGAGGCCGCTCTAAGCGCCGCGAAAGCCGCCATTCAGCAGAATGCGCGATCGGTAGCGAGCTGATTCAGTAGGTTAATGCGCAGGCTGAGTCGCTTGCAGGAGCGGCATGACGGGCGCGGAGCGAAACGTATCGGGCAGAGTAGCGGTTAGGAACCAGAACTCTTCGATTGCCCGACCACGTTTACATATTCATTCAAGTCGCCCGGTTTCGTGATGTAGCAGTTCGCGTTGAGCTGTAATATGCGACCGAAACGTCTTCATCCGACCGCGAACTCGTCATCACCAGCACCGGAATCTGCTTCAGAGTGGGTGAACTTTTGACTTCGGCCAAAACTTCGCGACCATTCTTGCGTGGGAGATTCAGGTCGAGCAGGATCAAGTCGGGAGGGTCAGCCAGACCGGTTTCAGCCTGATGCAGATAGTCCGTTGCTTCCACTCCATCGCGGGCGACAGTGATTTCAACTGGAACCGGCGTTTCCTTCAGCGCCTCGCGAACTAGGCGAACATCACTCGGGCTGTCCTCGACCAGTAAAATCCGCAGCGATTTCATGAGCTACCCACCGCTTTCCACAAGGTTCTATGCACGTCGAGCACCAAATCTCTAAGTATTTGTTCTGTAATGGAGCTATCGACCGCAGGATCCTGGCTTCGAAGTGTAAGAATGGCCTACATCCCGGTTTAGGCTGCAAAAAATGCGTCCCGGCGTGAGGACTCAGACCCGCTTGCGCCAATTGACATTTCGCTAAACTCCTTATTATCATTCAGATTGCAGGGAGCAGTCGGCCCTCGCGGCGGGCGATGTTGCTGATTGAGCCGGCCGGCATTACGAGTTTGGGAGGCGCCTTGATCAAGCTAGACATCATCAATGAAGTCGTGAACCGCACAGGCATTACAAAGACGAAGGCGGAAATGGCTGTTGAAACTGTCTTCGAGACCATGAAAAAAGCGTTGAGCGAAGGCGACCGCATTGAGCTGCGGGGATTCGGAATCTTTAACGTGCGTCCTAGAAAGACCGGCATCGGACGCAATCCCAGAACCGGCGCCGAAGTAGCAATTCCGCCGGGCAAAGCGGTCCGGTTCAAACCTGGTAAGGAACTGCAGACCCTGCAGTAATGCCGCGCAGGTGGTGGGTTCACCTTTTATTTTTCTTTCTGACCCTGCTCACCACGACCACTTTCGGGCTTGCGCTGGCACAAAGCTACTCGGCCGGGCGTCCGCTGAATGAGGACGTTTCTGGCGGATGGCTATGTGCGTCTGCTGCATGGTGGGCCGGGCTTCTGGACTGGCGCTGGCGTATTCCATTCCGCTGCTGCTGATCCTGCTGGCTCACGAATTCGGCCACTACTTCGCCTGCCGGCGATGGGCGGTTGACGCGAGCCTGCCGTACTTCGGTCCGTCTCCAACGCTGTTAGGCACCGTAGGAGCGATTATCCTGATGCGCTCGCCCATCTGCAACCGGAAAAGCCTGTTGGACATAGGCGCCTCAGGGCCGATCGCCGGATTCGTTGTTCTGAGCCCGTTTCTGATCGCCGGCGTCTGGATGTCCCGGGTAGTTCCCGGCATACAGGCATACGGCCCTTTCGCTGTTTGGAATGCCTCCTTGCTGATGCGCGCGCGTGGAATGGCTTCGATTCCCCGGAGTATCGTCCGCCGACATCTGTCTTCATCCGATGGCGATCGCCGCGTGGGCGGGCCTGCTCGCGACCGCTATGAATCTGTTGCCTGCTAGGTCAACTGGATGGAGGACACATTCTTATACGCATTAGTTGGGCAGCGCGCGCACGAATTGTGTCGCTCGCGCTTATCGTGCGTACTGGCGCTGTTGCGGATTTTTGTACTGGCCCTGGTGGATTTGGCGCGGTTGTCGTGTTCTTGTCTGCGGCGTCATCCGCTGATCTACGACGGGAACAGCTTGGCGCGGGACGGCTCGGCGATCGGCATGCGCGGCTTTGCTCCTGTTTGTGGTCTCGATAGCAATCGTCCCGGTGCAGATCAAGTAGCCGGACAGGCGATGAAGATCTCCGCGACGATCATCACGTTTAATGAGGAACGAAACGTGCCGCGCGTGATTGAGAGCTTGCGCTGTTGCGATGAGATTCTGGTGTTGGACAGCGGATCGAATGACCGGACCGGTAGAAATTGCGACCAACTGGGGGCCCGCGTTGAGGAGGCGTCCTGGCACGGCTATGCAGCGCAAAAAAATATCGCCGCCGAACTGGCGACGCACGATTGGATCTTGTCGCTCGATGCGGACGAGAGCTTGAGTGAGGCGCTCGAGGCGGAGATTTGGCATATCAAGAAGAGCGGCCCACAATTCGACGGCTACACAATGCCGCGCCTGGCGCAATATCTTGGGCGATGGATTCTCCACAGTGGATGGTATCCGGACAGCAAAGTCAGACTCTTCGACAGACGCAAGGCCAAGTGGGTGGGAGCAATTTGTACACGAAACCGTCACGGTGTAAGTGGCGCGGTAGGGCATTTGAAATCGAACTCTGCTTCACTTCACGTGCAATTCATTGTCGGAGCATCTCCGCACGATGGACAGCTACACCACGCTCGCTGCCCAAGAATTGGTCTCGCGCGGTAAGACGTCCAGGAGTCGCCGAACTGTTACTTGATCCACCGTGGACTTTTTTTCACACTTATGTCTTGAAGCTTGGATTTCTGGACGGCGTCGAAGGGATTGACCATTGCTTATATGGCGGCCTTCTACAATTTCGTGAAGTACTCCAAGGCGCGTCACATGAGTCCTGGCCGGAAGTAGTTGTGCGGATTTTGCACATTGACACGGGCGGTGAGATGCGCGGCGGCCAGTATCAAATCTTGCTGTCTGCTGAAAGGCTTGAGAACGCGCGGGCACGAATCCGATTTTGATGGCTCGCCGGAGATGAGCCCTTGTGGACCGCGGCGCGGTATCTGCTGGATTTCAGGTTCATGCTGCCGAAGCGAAGCGAGTTATGGCGAGCGTTCCAAGGAGGCGACGATCGTTCACGCGCACGACGCTCGGGCTCACACCATCGCTGCGATTGCATCCCGCCGCAAATTCGTGGTGTCGCGGCGTGTCGCTTTTCCAGTGCGGCGAACGGTAGCTTCTTTGTGGAAGTATCAACGAGCGGCGAGGTTCCTGGCGTGTCTCGCATTTCGTCGCAAACGAGTTGCACGCTGCCGGGATCCGACAAGGAGAAAATCGATGTGGTGTACGACGGGGTAGAAATCGATCGAGCAGCGCGGCACAATGGAGCGCTGAAAATCCAGTTGTGGCGCTTGCCTCCGCCGACCCGGAAAAGGGACGCGATCTGGTCGAGCAAGCCGCGGTCGAGGCCGGAGTTCACGGTGCTGTTTTCCAACGATCTGCGCGAGAGATCTTCAGCGAGCCTCGTTGTTCGTCTACATCACCAGGTCCGAAGGATTCGGATCGGCGGCATTGCTGGCGATGAGCATGGGCGTGCCGGTTGATTGCAAGCCGCGTGGGCGGGTTGACGGAAGTATTTGCAGATGGTCTCCGGGATATTCTAGTTCGAAACGAGACTGCATGATATTGCGCGCGCCATGCGGCAGGTGCTGACAGATCCTATTCTCGCCCGCAGCTTGGCCGAGAGCGGAAAGGAGAGAATCGCCGGAGTGCTTCACGCAGGAACACATGGTTCGCGGCACGCTGGCTTCATATGAGAGGGCGCTTGCCGCCTGATTTCGACATGCACCACACTGCGCTCTTTCCGATTGTGGCTGCTCTGGTCGGGCTTTTGCTCGGCAGCTTCTTGAACGTCTGCATCTATCGCATTCCGCGCGACCTCTCGATTGTCGCGCCTCGATCGTTTTGCCCGGAATGCGGAGCGCAATAGCTTGGTACGACAACATGCCGGTGTGGAGTTACGCAATTCTGCGTGGCAGATGCAGACATTGCGGAAGACGATCGGCTCCGATATCCAATCGTGGAGATTGCCGACGGCCAGTCTGTTCGCGGCTGCCGCCGTTCGATACGGATGGAGTCTGGCAGCGCTGAAGTGGATGATCTTCGAGGCCGATCATCGATTGTGCTATTTTGCACAGATCTCGAAGAGCAAATTCTCCCCGACGAATTCACGCTGGGCGGCGCCGTTGCCGGACGTCATCTTGGCGGTATTCGTGATGGTTCCGGGCGTTATTCGGCGTGCTGTTTTTTCCGGATTGGAAAGTGGTGTGGCGATCGTTGTTCAACGCCGGACTCGGGGCGACTCTTTTTGGCCGGACCCATCTGGCTGCTGGGTACGCGTATAGAGCGGGTGCGAAAACGGGAAGGTTTGGGACTTCGGCGATGTGAAATTGCTGTTGCTGCTCGGCGTGTTTCTCGGAGTGGAAAATGGTTTAGTTGCGCTGCTGCTCGGAGCAGTCGCGGGTGCCGTCATCGGGTTGCTCTACTCTGTTTTGGCGCGAAAGAAGTTTTCAGAGGCCGAGCTTCCGTTTGGCAGCTTCCTGTGTGCGGGAGCCGCGTTTGTGCCGCTGGTAAGTAAGTTCGGAAGTCGTAATTCAGGGCTGGGTAAATAGGTAATTCAGCCAAGGTACAAAAGCACGTCGCGGCTTGGTGTACTATAGAGCTTTACGGAATGAAGGAACTGCTTCAGGCTCTTTCTCCAGGTGAGCGAGATTGGCGCATTGCGACGCAACTCGATCCCAAGCGGCTTCCTGCCCACATCGCAATTATCATGGACGGTAACGGCCGTTGGGCGCGACAACGGAACTTTCCTCGCATCATGGGGCACAAGGCCGGCGTAGATCCTGTCAGAACCGTGGTCGAGACGTGCGCTCAACTCGGCCTCGAGGCACTGACGCTGTACGCGTTTTCCGTCGAGAACTGGAAGCGGCCTCGACATGAAATCGAAGGGTTGTGGCGCCTGCTTCGATTCTATTTGCGTCGTGAGCTGCCGAATCTGATGAAGAACGACATCCAGCTGGTCGCCATCGGCCGCTTGGAATCCTTGCCTGCCGCAGTGCAAGCGGAACTTCAGGCTGTCATGGACAGAACGACTCAGAATCGCGGCATGCGCTTGAATTTGGCCATCAATTACGGTGGGCGCACGGAGCTGGTTGATGCCGTGAATTCCATGCTCGAAAACGCGCGGCTGGAAGGAAATCTTGATGCTCTCGAAATCACCGAGGAGGGCATTGCCGAACATCTTTACACCGCCGGATTGAAGGATCCCGACCTGCTCATTCGGACCTCCGGGGAGATGCGAATCAGCAATTTTCTTCTATGGCAGATCGCGTATGCGGAGTTGTATGTCACTGAGACGTTATGGCCCGACTTCACGCGTACGGAATTGCTCGAGGCGATTTCGATTTTCAGAACCGGGAGCGCCGTTTCGGTGGGTTGGCGCGCACTTCCGCTGCCGTCCATGGACGGACCCGCGCTCCTCGCTGAAGAAGAGGCGCTGCACTCGCCTTTGGCCTGAGAGGCCTGTCCACTCGATAATCTAAGACCAGAATGAAGCGCCTGGTTACTGGCGATCGGGCTGATTGCGGTCGCTATCTACCTCATCTTCCTGGCGCCTCATCTCGTCTTCATCGTTGCGGCCGCTTTGTGCATGGCTCTGCTGTGTTATTTGGAGTTTTCGGGGCTGGTGACGAAATACGACATTCGGAAGCCCGGCATATTCGGAATACTGTTGGCCTGCTGATTCTCTTGCAATCTTCTCTTTCGGCCGGAGTACCGTTGCTTGGATTCTGGCACTTCTGCTGGTCGATTTCTCTCAGCCCTTCGCTGCGCGCAGATAGTTCGTGACATTCTGCCGCAGGTTGCCTGCGCGTTCTCCGGCGCCTTCTACACGTTCGCTCCCTGGCGGTTCGCGGTGGACCTGAGAAGCCAAAGCGTGCACTTGCTGTTTTTCGCACTCGCGCTGAATTGGATCGGCGATACCGCCGCCTATTACGTCGGGCGGCGATTCGGCCGGCGCAAGCTCGCGCCAGTCGTGAGCCCGAAGAAAAGCTGGGAAGGTGCGATCGCCTCCGTTGCAGGCTCGGTTGCATTTTCGGGCTTGTTTACTTAGGGGCAATCGATGCCGCAAGTTCCCTGGTGGGAGGTCGATCGAAATGGCGATCCTGGGAAACATAGCAGGACAATTCGGGGATCTCGCCGAGTCAGCCATTAAGCGGGGCGCCGGTGTGAAGGACAGTGGAAATATGTTACCTGGCCACGGCGGCATGTTAGACCGGGTGGACAGCAGCCTTTTCGCGCTTCCGGTTGTCTATGGCATATACCTCGCTGAATGTCGTTGTTCCACAGTGGCATAACCACGAGTTAGTAGAGACTATTTACGTTAAAATTGCGTCGCTTTCGCGTAGTAAACATTTGTCCCTGCAAACGCACTAGCGTCCTTACCCTAAATAGAAGAAACCTCTGCCGCTACCGTGTTCATCACTCTGATGAGAGTTAGTCGGCGATCTTAATTCCACGTTGAATTACGATCCTGAAGAATTCCATATTTGGAAGTAATTACACAAAATAGAAAGATACGGCTTTGAGGAGTATCAATGAAAAATAAACTTTATCTGTACTAGCAATAATTGTGGCTTGGGGCGGCATCCCTGCATGCGCAGGACTCGGAAGAGCATCTGCCGGTAACCCTGGGGTTCAAAATTGGAATCCCAGTCACGGACATGTTCAGCGCGAGCAATACAAGCCAGGCAAAATCAAGTCCCGGGATCCGCATTTAGCTCGGCAGTGCCGCGCTATGAATTCGGCGTGAGCGGCGAATTCCATCTCCCGAAGCATTTGCGTTTTGAAGTGGATGGATTGTTCAAGCGAGGCGGCTTTAGCAGCTCGTCTGCCGTTACGGCGGAGGTTTGGCTTACAGACCGACCACCTTCAACGACTGGGAAATTCCCGGGCTTTTCAAGTTCAATCTCGAGGCGGCCACTATCGGCCATTCTTCGATATCGGTGCATCAATGCGCCACATCTCGACCATCACGGAATGGACCTACGCGTCGGAGCTTGTCATCCCACAGCTAAATGACAATTCCGTCGCGCTGCACAACCGAAACAGCTTCGGCGGCGTGGCGGGCATCGGATTCACATTAAAAAAGGACCGTTCGAGCTGACCCCCGAGGCTCGGTACACTCGCTGGGCAAACGAATCATTCGAGGCCACTGGCTTCAGGACTAATCTGGACCAAGGCGACGTATTACTCGGGATTAGCTTCTAAGATCCGCCGGAAGCAGAGGGCTCTATGCTTCATGGGCCCTCTTCCCATTGTTAGTGGATGGTTCGGGTCTTGCGGTTCATATAGTCCATGAGTAAGTAATTCCCTAAGTTGTACGGGGTGGTGAAGTAGGCCTTCCCCGAGCACATTTGAGTTACTTTCTGCACGAACTGCACCAGACCGTAGTCGCTCGCCAGCATGAAAGTATTGATCAAGATGCCGCGCTTTTTGCAGCGAGCAACTTCTTCAAGCGTTTGACTAATGACAAGCGGATCCAGCCCGAAAGCATTCTTGTAGATGCGACCGTCTTCAAGAGTAAGCGCCGAAGGCTTCCCGTCCGTAATCATCACAATCTGCTTCATGTCCTTCTTTTCTTGTGCAAGAAGACGTTGAGCCAGGATGAGGCCGTCGCGAGTGTTCGTATAAAAGGGGCCTACCTGGACGCGCGCCAGATCGGACAATCGCAACTCTTCGGCGGAATCATGAAACAAGACACAGCGCAGCGAGTCGCCCGGATATTGCGTGCGAATGAGAGTGCGATAAGGCGAGCGCGACCTTCTTAGCGGGCGTGAAGCGATCTTCCCCGTAAAGAATCATGCTGTGACTGCAATCGAGCATCAGCACGGTTGCACACGAGCTTTGATATTCCGACTGGTGGACGTAAAGGTCGGAGTATTCCAGATTCAGCGGAAGCGTCAAGCCTTCCCTTTGCATCGCTGAGAACAGGGTTGCGCTGACATCCAGGTTCAACGTGTCCCCAAATTCGTAGGACTTCGCCCCTCCGCTGGCGTCGATTCCGGTCGCAAGATCGCGCGTATCGTGCGCTCCAAAGCTAGACTTCCCGAGCGAGCCGAGAAGATCCTTCAACGTCTTGAATCCAAGAAAGTCAATGGCTTTGTCCGTCACTTCAAAGCGCATCTGAGTCTTCGGATCCGCCATCCGCACCCGGCGCAGATGGCGATTCGGGAGGCTGACCCTCGGTATTGATATAGCCGGCCTGCTCGAGCTTTTTTACCAAGCGCTCAAGCAACTTGTTCACGCTGCTCGCTCGACATCTGCTGCAGCCGCTGGCGCATCTCTTCGACCTGTTCGGGATTGAACAGGTCGCCGCCTTCCAGAGCGCGTTCGATAGCCTGCTTTAGTTCTTCGAGCGTTTGCTGATTCATCTCGGAGAACTGCAGGTAGGGATCCTGGTAGCCGCTTTGCAGAAAGTAATCGGACAGCGCGCGAAGCAGATCTTCCATCTCGATGCCGAGATCTTCTTCGGAAAACTTTGAATACGAGATCCTCCGCATGGGCTGCTCTGCTGTCGAAATCAGTTCAGGTTGCGGCGACCGCCTCCCGGTCCTCCACCGCGCCGGGAATCGTAACCGCGCCGCTGGTTGTCTTCTCGTTCTTCGCGCGAACGTTCTTCGCGGGACGTCCGGTCGCCAGCCACAAACTCCAGCTCTTCGTTACGGCTGATGCGCTTGTGCGCGTATAAACCTTCCAGGATGAACTCGCCTGCCGACGCGCGCAGAGCATCGCTTTCGTTTTCGGAGAGACCCAATTTTTTAGTGAGTTGGAGAAGATCCTGAATGCGATTCAACTGCTCGACCATTCCATGCGTAGGCATGTCTTCGTCCAGGCGAAGGGAGCCGCCGAGCTCGAACCATTGAATCGACCTGGCGAAGGTTTGTGCCGTCGAAATAGGAGCTATAGACTTTCCCGACCGCATTGCGGATGAGCTCGCGAGCGACCGCGTCGCCTCCCTTCAGCTCTCCCTCGTATTCGAGTTCCAGTTTCCCGGTGATGGACGGAAGGGCTGCATACAGATCGAGGATGCGCGGAACAGCGGCGGTTTCCTTCGTCTTCAGCGCACGGCGCTCCGCGTTTGAGACGACATTCTCCAGAACAGTGATCGGCAAGCGCTGAGATACTCCGGAGCGTTTGTCGACGCGCTTGTCATCGCGAGCGAGGAACGCAATTTGTTCCACAACTTCGTGGATATACGGAGGGACTTCGATCTGGACAGGCGAGCGGCGCCGCGTCCAGGCTTCCTGCCTCGTGATATCCATGCCTTGCGATACGGTCAGCGGGTAATGAGTGCGAACTTCGCTGCCGATACGGTCCTTCAAAGGAGTGA
The DNA here is from genome assembly GCA_963719335.1 of Terriglobia bacterium. GTDB lineage: Bacteria > Acidobacteriota > Terriglobia > Bryobacterales > Bryobacteraceae > Bog-105. The sequence continues at coordinate 212,341 of CAVRBR010000002.1, forward strand.
TGATCTTCCCGCGCGCGGTGTAGTCTTCTGGATTTGCGGTGAAGACCAGCAGGATATCGAGCGGCAGCCGAACAGGGTAGCCTTTGATCTGGACATCGCCTTCTTGCATGATGTTGAACAATCCGACCTGTACCTTCCCGGCGAGATCGGGCAATTCATTGACGACGAAAAGGCCGCGATTCGCGCGTGGGAGCAGGCCGTAGTGTATGGTCAACTCGTTCGAGATATCCTGCCCGCTTCGCGCCGCTTTAATCGGATCGATGTCGCCGATCATGTCGGCGATTGTCACGTCCGGCGTGGCGAGCTTTTCAATGTAGCGCTCTTCCGGTGTGAGCCACGCAATAGGAGTGTCGTCGCCGAGATCGGCCACTCTCTGCCGGCACTGCTTGCAGATCGGCCGCAGCGGGTTGATCCCGGATTTCGCATCCTGCGATGTAGGGCATCCGTCGCATCGAGCAAGCGGGTCAGCATTCGGGCCAGACGTGTTTTCGCCTGGCCACGCAAGCCTAACAGGATGAAATTGTGCCGCGAAAGGATTGCGTTCACCACTTGCGGAATGACGGTGTCTTCATATCCCATCACGCCGGGAAATAACGTTTCACCGCGATCCAATTTGCAGATCAAGATTCGATCTGAGTTCTTCTTTGAGAGTTCGGTCAGGCTGAAGCTGATCGAAAAATCGGCTGGTGCGCAGTGCGCCCAGCGTCCGGGGCAAGTCGGAGTGAGGCATCGAGAGACTCGCGGTTGGTTTTCAGCCACAAGTCTAGCAGTGTCGCTCGATGAGCAGCCGAGAATGGGGCGTTTGATGCATCCGAGCGTCGCAACCGGAGCAAATACAATAGACCAATGCGAATTTGGGTGACCTCTGCTGTTTACTGCGTGGCCGTGCGCGTTGCTGGTGCACAGCCAACAGCGGCGCCGGAGTGCTGGTGATGACGGGATGCGAACCTTATCGATGGCACGGGTACGCCCGCTCGGCCGCACGTCACGATCTGTCATCGCCGACGGACGCATAGAAGCAATTCACGATTCCGCGCCGGGCAATGTTCCTCGCGGGTGCGACCGTTTGGAATTTGAACGGAATGACAGTTATTCCTGGCCTGTTCGACAGCCACGTGCATTTGACCGGCGGCCCGGAGGCAAACGCAGCAATTGAGAAGACGGCTGCGATTGGGGTCTCTTGGGCGGCGTAACGTCGGTGCGCGATATGGGCGGCGATGCTGTCGAGCTCGCGGAACTGGCGCGGCGCGGCGCGATGCAGCGACAGCGCAGCCCCCGGATTTATTTTTCGACGCTGGTTGCCGGCCCGCAATGGTTTCGAGATCCGCGCGCGAAAGGTGCTTCGCATGGAGGCGTGCCGGGAGAAGTTGCTTGGATGCGCGCCGTAACACCGCAGTCCAACATTCCGGAAATCATTTCCGCAGGGAAAGCCACCGGTGCCACGGGCCTCAAGATCTACGCCGATCTGGCGCCGGATCTTGGTGGCCAAACTAACTCAGAAGCGCACCGTGAAGACCTGCGCGTCTGGAGCCACTCGGCGATTTTTCCAACGCGGCCGAGTGAGGTAGTGAAAGCCGGAGTAGACGTGGTGTCGCATAGCGTCTATCTCGGCGCCGAAGGGATGAGCCAAGCCGCCCGAATCTTATGAGCAAGCGCGACGCGGCGCCGGTATCGATTACGCCGAGCAGCCCAGTGGACGGGGCCGCCATCACTGCGCTGCTCAAGTTAATGCGCGACCGGGGAACGATACTCGACGAGACGCTTTTCGTAACACATCTCGGTCATAAAGAGGACTCTGATCCCATTTGGCGGTGGACTTACCAGGTCACAAAGCGGCGCACAGAATGGGCATACAGCTGGTCGCGGGCACCGACAATTTCGGTAATCGCGGCAAAGGACGACCGTGCCGAATATCCACAACGAAATGGAGCTCCTGGTCGCCAAATGCGGTCTGACGCCGCTCGAAGCGATCAAAGCTGCTACTTACGACGGCGCGCGGGCAGTCGGTGTCGAAGCGAGAATACGGCACACTCCAGCCTGGCAAAATCGCGGACTTGGTTATTCTGCGCGCCGATCCATCCGGCGATATCCGCCGCACTCGGAGCTATTGATTGCCGTATATGAAAGCGGGACGTTGTATATCAGCGTCCTGAGGAGACGGGCACTAAGAACGATGCGGTCGTGACCCGGCGTGGCGCGTTGCGCCAGTTTTGACGACGGCGGTGCCGTTGCCGCGGCGCCGATGATCAATCGGGGCTAGTTTTCGCCTATTCGCGGAGTCGTACCCATCAGTATTCCGCGCGAGCCGTGCAGCTGGTGCGCGAATCACTGGTCATCGATATGCTGAATCAATTTCTCTACCGGATGGATCGTCAGGCAGAAGCTGCGGCGATGGCTCAGCAAACCGGGCGCATTCACGGAGGCTGATTTTCGCGCTTACAAAGATTCAGGAATAAACATTTTCAATTTCGGAAATGGGGCCACCGGGCTTGACCCATATGAAGCAGGAATCCGGTTGCTCGCCGATTGGAACAGTTTCATTGCCGCATATCCCGATTGGCTCATGCGCGTTTCTGTCGCGGCGGATTTCTTCGCGCGTAAAACAGGCGGGAAAACTGGGCCTGCTATTTGGATTCCAAACTGCAAATCATTTCCGCACAGCCGATGACGTGGATACGTTCTACGGACTGGGGCAGCGCATTTCACAGCTGACGTACAATTTCCGGGATTGACTCGGCAATGGCGCGTTCGAACGGGCCGACGGCGGTTTAAGTGAGTTCGGCATCCAGATCGTTCAACGGATGAACAAGATCGGAATGGCGGTGGACGTCGCTCATGCAGGAGATAGAACACAGCTTGATGCGTTCGAGGTATCGCGGAAGCCCGTCATCATTTCGCATGGAAATGCTCGAGCACTCAACAACGGGCATCCGCGTTGCATTTCCGACGACTCTATTCGAGCCATGGCGAAGAGTGGAGGTGTAATGGGAATTAATTTCATCAGCTTTATGGTGAAGGAACATCAGCCGGTGACAGTGGACGATGTCATCGATCATTTCGATTACGTATCGAAATTGGTGGGAATCGAGCATGTCGGCATGGGAAGCGATTTCGGGCTGGAGAGCAACAACTATCTTCCATCGGCAGAACTCTCAAAATGGCTGACTTCCGCGGATAAGCGATATCGCGTCCACCAAGTGGAAGCCGTGGTGCCGTTGCAAGGTCCCGAACGGATGTACGTCTTAACCGACGCGCTTATTCGGCGAGGTTACAGCGACGCCAACATCCGCCTTATCCTTGGAGCGAATTTTCGTCGCGTGTTGAGTAGTGTCTGGAGCTAGAGTGCTGCTTATCTCCGAGGACGAAGTAGAGCGCCTACTGGAATTAACGGAATTCGCCGGCGATGGAGCGGCGCTTAAGGAACTGTCGGCAGGCCTCGTCACGCAGCCCCTACGAAGCGTATCTCGAGTCGCGGAGCCATGAAGGGTGGTTCGGGTTGATGCCGGCAGTTTACGACGACGTGATTGGCGCGAAGCTTGTGACTGTTTTTCCGCAGAACGCAAGTCGCGGTTTGCACACACATGACGCCATCATTCATCTGTTTCGAACTGAAACCGGCGAGCCTTTGGCGATTTTAGGCGGCCGCGTCATCACTGCTTTGCGAACCGCAGCTGTATCAGCGCTTGCGACTCGCGAGCTTGCAAATCCGAACGCACGCGTTCTAGCGATCTTGGGCAGCGGCGTGCAGGCTCGGACGCACTACCGTGCATTGAGCTTGGTGCGAAGTTTTGAAGACGTTCGAGTCTGGAGCCGGACGCCCGAGCACGCCGCAAAATTCGCAGATGAGATCCGAGCCGCTGCCACGAGCGCCGAGGAAGCAGTTCCCGGTGCGGACGTAGTTGTCACAGTGACGAATTCGTCTGAGCCGATTTTGCGCGGCGCATGGTTGAAGCAGGGTGCTCATGTGAATGCCGTGGGCGCGGTTGGACCGAAGCCGCGAGAAATTGACGATCACGCGATGAGGGATGCCGCCATCGTTGTGGAGTCGCGCGAGGCAGCCATGCGCGAATCTGCCGATCATCATTCAATCCGGCGCCACAATTCATGCCGAATTGGGCGAGTTGCTGGCGCGCACGAAGGAAAAACCGCAAGGCCGAACGACAATTTATAAATCACTCGGCGTTGCGGTTGAAGATGTCGCGGCGGCGAAGCTGGTGTATGAGAAAGCGCTTCGACAAACAACGTCCAGTGAATTGTGATATGTTCTCGGTTCGTGAAAATCCGGGAGTCAACAGCCGGAGATTATCAGCTGAATTGGCGCAAGCTGCAGCAGGTCGGCTTGAATGCTTACGAAGCACGTTCGTATTTGGTGCTGATGGGGCATCCTCGATTCAAGGCTCTCGAATTAGCCGCGCGTGCCCATGTGCCCAGGCAAAAGATTTACGAGGTTCTTGACAGCCTGGTAGAAAAAGGCTTCTCGCAGGTGGTCCAGGAAAAAACCAAGCTGTTTTCGGCCGTCGACCCGAGCCTTGCGATTCCCGGTTATCTGGCACGGCGCAGCAGGACATGCAGAACGAATTGACAGAGCAGGCGCGATTAGCCACCGGCTTGATCGAGGACCTTCGCGAGGCCTATCTGGAAGGGCAGGGAGGACGCGGCACACTCGATTTCCTTAACCTGGTGAACGATCCTACACAGACCGCGATTCATTACCGGCGCATGCTGACAATCGTGGCAAACGACTACGCTGAATTTTCACGCCCCCCGTTTGCCGTCGATCCATTGGACGAGAGACTCGTGAAGGAAGCGGGCGAACGCGGCATCCGCTGCAGGCTATTGATTGAAGCGGCCCTCATCGACAATGAGCATCGCGAGCGGTTGAGCGACTATGGTGATGCCGGGATTGAGATCAGGTTTCGTGGATCGCCTGCCCATGAAACTGGCGTTGTTTGACGGAAAATGTGGGTTAGTCGCGCTACTTGATCCAGTTCTTACGAGGCCCTCATGGACGGCGGTTATTTTCGAGCATGACGGGTTCGCCGAAGCAATGTCTGGGCTATTTGAAAGCTACTGGTGTCGCGGAAGCCGAGAGCTTCGGGGTCAGTGATCCGTTGCGCCTGATCGGGCGATGGGCTTTTTCATCCACACGCGATAATTGATCGCATCCGCGAATGGTACGAAGACAAGTTCCTGTCGTCGCCCTTCGTATTCGCCGGGGAAGATATACGCTTGGCTACCGGCCCAATTTGCCGGGAATCGGCTCTCAACAGGCGGAATTCTGAGCTGCGATGGATCTGTCGAGATCGGACCAGCGGTTGACAGGTCCGTTACGGCCGGATTCAAGGTGCGGCCCAATGCGAGCACCTGGGGTCCGCGCTGAATCGCGACTCGATCCGCATACGCCGGTGCGCCGTCAATAACATGCACCGTCATATTAATAGCAATTTTGACCGTATCGCCACGCTTCCATTGGCGGCTTATAGTTAAAAACTCACCCGGCTTACCGATCAAGTGTGAACCATCTACATCGGCCACAAACTTACTCGTCCATTCCGGAACGCGCAAGCGAAGCGGAAACTGCATGTCACGACTCGGCTCAACGTGAAGTAAGATATCTCCTGTCTCAGGAAACGTTGCTTCGGAATAAAGCTGGATCGTTCCGCGGTGCCTTAGACGAAAAGTTGCTCGTCCGGCAGTATAGAGGACGACAGCAATGCCATTGCCATAGCGACCCCACGCAGCAGAAGGAATGCTCGAGAGAGCCTTAGCCCCAGCGGCAATACAGGCGTCCCTAGTAAGTGCCAGTTTTTTGCTTCCATTGAGAGGAACGGACGAGAAGTTATTTCCCGTCCTTGCATCTTCGGAAGCGAATAGCTGATTATAAATAGTTCGTTCGAGTTGGTCCCCATATTGGGAATCGCCTGTAATGCGCATTAGATCCAGGGTGAGCTGCATCCAGCTCGCAGTCGCGCAGAGTTCAGTTATGTCATCTCTTTCCGCCGCCCTGGTATCGAAGCTGACTGGGGTTGGTTTACCGGTAAGCGCGAGGTGATTCGTTCGCACGTCGCTCCAGGCCGCCGTAACAGGTCTAAAATACGATTCATCTCCGGTAATTCGATATAACTCAATCAACCCTACTAAGTCCGATAGGTTCTCGTACGTCGGATCGATTCGCGCGGGCTTCGCTGCGAGCCATGAGTCCGCGCGAGACTCGGAAAAATCAAGGTAACGTAAATCGCCCGTGTACCTGTATAGATAAACGAAAGGCTCAATCAATGCACTTCCCGCCAGACTCCGATCGTCGGTTGCTTTGCCGAACAGACCAACAAGGAAATCTCCAAGTTTCTTCGACGCCGCAAGTGCAGCTTCGTCTCCGCTAATGCGGTAGTACGCAATGATTCCGAGTAAGTCCGCCGCGAACGGCGAGGTATTCGGAATGCTCGATTCCCTTTCACCAACACTACTTATCTGTTCTCCGGCATAGCCAAGAGGCGGTTCACGGGCCAAAAGCTTCCATCGCTACCCGGTCCATGACTGCCTTGAGGTTTGGATCGTGCGAGTACTCGTATTCACTCGCCGATGCTTCCAGAAATCTGCCGGCTTGCTCTCCAACGGCCGTGAACAATGCCTCATCGTTCACCCGTTCGAGATAACCCTCTCTGGTCGCACGCATCCGCTCAGAGAGCAACCCGGCGAGTTTTTGTTGGTCGGAGGCCAATGGCCGATAACGATCTGTGACCGCGTTCACAACAAGGGGACGTGGGGCGGCGGCCAACACCGGAGCCACGGCGATTGCCGACAGGAGTAATGTAAGGCGGATCAACATTATCTTCCGCTGCTGACAGTGTAGCGCCCGGCCAGCTTTGCGCGTCCCACGGTTCGACTAACCTGCTACGACCGGACGAGCAGGAGAATGTCGTCACGTGAGGTGAATTGAATGGCGCGAATGCCGAGTAACTCCGCCCCCTGCACGTTCGCTATCTTATCGTCGAGAAATAAAGTCTGTTCCGGAGAAGTTCCTAGACCTTCGAGGCAATGCTCATAAATCGCAGGTTCCGGCTTCGCGGATCGAACTTCATAAGATAGCGTGACTTGATCGAAGCTACTGAGCTTCTGTGTGCGGGATTTCAGCGCTTCCCCGAGTTCCCTGGGCATGTTCGAGAGCATCGCGACGCGCTTCCCTGCAGCCCGCAGTTGGTCGAGCCAGTCCCACATCATCGTGTCGAACTGCATCCAACTGTTGCTGTCGAAGTCGACTAACTGTTCTATGGTCTGCTCCGTAAGCCTTGCAGCAGCCCGCTGCGCCACGGCTTGCCAGTACTCCGCGTAGGAGATCAGACCCTTATCGTAGTCGGAGCGCTCAGCCCAATATCTTTCGGTGAACTGGTCCGTGGGGATGCCGGCGAGCTCCGCCATCCGCGCCTGGTCCGCGTCCGACTGATGTCGTACGAGTACGCCGCCGTAATCGAAGATGAACGCTTCGTAGGAGCTAACGAGCGCCATCGACGACGTGCTCGCGGCGGCTACGCACTTCACGAATCGCGTAAATGCGACGGCCCTGACTCTCAAAATAGGTGCGCATCAAAACTTCGCCTATCAGCCCGGTGCTGAACAACATCAGTCCCGCGAACCATAGCATCGCGCCCGCAAACAGCAAAGGACCGTGTTCCGCGATAATATCCTGGCCGCCGATTTTCTTCACCAACATGGAAAGCAGCACCAGGCTGCCCAAACCGATGCCCGCCAATCCCCACTTGCCAAAAAAATGCATCGGACGCGTCAGATAGCGCAGTAGGAAACCGATGGTCAGGATATCGAAGAAGACGCGAAAGGTGCGACCCAGACCGTAATGCGATGCGCCGCTCGGCCGCTCGATATTCTTTATGGGCACTTCCACGACGCGGGCCCCGTAAAAGCTGGCCAGTGCGGGTATAAAGCGGTGCAACTCACCGTACAGATTGACATCCTTCAGAACTTCCGAACGGTAGGCTTTGAAGGTAGTTCCAAAATCGTGCAGTTCGACCCCTGAGGCGCGTTTCATCATCCAGTTCGCGATCCGCGATGGGATTTTGCGAGTCACCGCATTGTCGACGCGATTCTTTCGCCAGCCGCTCGCGATATCGAAACCGGCGTCAATCTTTTCGAGTAGCAGCGGGATGTCCTCCGGGTCATGCTGCAGGTCGCCATCAAGCGAAACGATGATCGCTCCCTGCGCCTCATCGAAGCCGGCAGCAAGCGCCGCCGTCTGCCCGAAGTTCCGGCGCAACCGGAGGACTCTCAAGTGACCGTCCGTCTCGACCAGATTTGCCAGTAAATCGAAGCTTCTATCGGTCGAAGCATCATCGATAAAGATGATTTCGTACGGTCGGCGAAGACTCTCCAGAACGGCCGTCAGGCGATCGTACAGCGGCAAAATGGCCGGTTCCTCATTGTGAATGGGGATAACGATCGAAAGCATTGGGGGGATACCTCCTCAGTGTAACGGAGGAATAAGGAAAACGCACGTAGGGCGTAGACGAAGGCAGCCAAAAACGGCACTGAACTGGTACAATATAGCTATAGCGTTTCTTACAGTAAGCTCCCGTGTTTGCAACGGTTTGCAGCACGCTTACCCACCGTTTCTAGGAGTTCTCTTTGGCCGACAAGATGGGTCGACGGGCGGCGGTCTGTTTCCGCCTGGCGACAACAAGAACCTGATTCCGATCAACATCGAAGACGAGATGAAGCGCTCGTATCTCGATTACGCCATGAGCGTGATCGTCGGGCGCGCCCTCCCGGATGTCCGGGACGGTTTAAAGCCGGTGCACCGGCGCATTTTGTATGGCATGCACGAGATGGGGCTGCATTACAACCGGCCCACTCGGAAATGCGCCAAGATCGTCGGCGAGGTCATGGGTAAATATCATCCGCACGGCGACACGCCGGTCTACGACTCGCTTAGTGCGTATGGCGCAGCCGTTTTCCATGCGCTATCCACTGGTCGACGGGCAAGGAAATTTCGGTTCGGTCGATGGTGATCCGCCTGCGGCCATGCGGTACACCGAGGCGCGGCTGGCCAGGATCGCGGCACGCTGCTCGAGGATATCGACAAAGAAACGGTAGATTTCCGCCCGAACTACGATGACAGCGAGCAGCGAGCCGGAAATCCTTCCGACTCGCGTTCCGAATTTGCTGATCAACGGCTCGTCGGGCATTGCAGTCGGAATGGCGACCAACATTCCTTCGCACAATTTGAAGGAGATCATCGACGCGTCCATCGCGTTGATCAACGAGCCCGATACACCGCTTGTGAAGATTCTCGAGATGGTGCCCGGGCCGGATTTCGCGACTGGCGGATTCATCCTGGGCCGCCAGGGGATTCTCGATTATTACAGAACGGGGCGCGGCAGCATTAAAGTTCGGGCCAAGGCGGCGATAGAGAAAATCGGCAAGGATCGCGAATCGATTGTCGTGACTGAGATCCCGTTCCAAGTGAATAAAGCCCGGCTGCTCGAGCATGTCGCGGCGCTGGTTTCGGAGAAAAAAATGGAAGGCATCTCCGACGCCCGCGATGAGAGCGACCGTGACGGGATGCGCATCGTGTTTGAGCTGAAACGCGGCGAGCAGGCCGAAGTGGTGCTCAACAACCTGTATAAGCAGACGCAGATGCAGGTGAATTTCGGCGTCATCATGCTGGCCATCGTAAACGGCCAACCGCGCGAGCTCGGCCTGATCGACGTGATGAAGCGCTTTCTCGATCACCGCTCGGACGTGGTTCGGCGTCGAACCGATTACCTGTTGCGGAAGGCAAGGGAGCGTGAGCACATGCTTCTCGGATTCAGGAAGGCGCTGGACAATCTCGATGCGGTGATCAGCCTGATCCGGGCGGCCCGGACGCCGCGAGAGGCGCGAGAGGGCTTGATTGGGCGGTTCGAGTTTACTGAGCGGCAGGCGCAAGCCATTATCGAATTGCAATTGCAACGTCTGACCGGGATGGAGCAGCAGAAGATCGCGGACGAGCTCACAGACATTCAGCGGCAAATTTCTGAATATCTGGAGATCCTCGGCTCCGAAAAGGTCCTGAAGACTTTGATCATCAAAGAACTCAAAGAAGTGCAGAAGGAGTTTGGAGATGAGCGCCGTACCCAGATCATTGAGGATACGGGCGAGATCCGGCTTGAAGACTTAGTGCAGATGGAGGACGTCGCGGTGACGGTTTCGCGCGGCGGCTATCTGAAGCGCACCTCGGTCGATACGTATCGGCGACAATCCCGCGGCGGTAAGGGCAGGATCGGAATGGGCACGCGTTCCGAAGATGTCGTGGAACATCTGGTAATCGCCTCAACCCACGCCTATCTGCTGATTTTTACCAACAAGGGACGCGTGTACTGGCTGAAAATTTATGAGATTCCCGACGCGGGAACGGCGGGGAAGGGCAAGCACGTCTCCGGCCTGATCAGTTTGCAGCCGGATGAAACTGTAAAGGCCTTCTTGCCGGTGAAAGAGTTCGTGCCAGCCAAATTCATCGTGATGGTGACGCGGCAAGGCGTCGTCAAAAAATGCGAGCTGACCGAGTTCGATAATCCTCTTTCTCGCGGCATCATCGCCCTGGGTCTGGATGAGGGCGACGAATTACTTGGCGCCACGATTACCAACGGTGACAATTTCATCTTCCTCGGTTCTCATGAAGGGATGGCGAGCCGATTCAATGAAGACGAAGTTCGAGCGATGGGCCGCCAAGCGCGCGGCGTCCGGGCTATGGACCTGGAGAAAGGCGATTACCTGATAGGTCTTCTGGTGGTGGAGAAGGAAGGACTGATTCTCTCGATATCGCAGAACGGTTTTGGAAAACGTACCCCGCTCGAGGATTATCGCTTGACCGCTCGTGGCCGCAAGGGTGTCATCAACATGAAGACGACACCAAAGGTCGGAAAAGTAGTCGCTGTTCTTTCGGTGAAAGAGAACACGGATTTGATGATCATCACGAAGGATGGAAAGATCATCCGGCTGGAATCCGGTGAAATTCGGCAGGCCGGCCGTTCTACGCAAGGCGTGCGGCTGGTGCGCATGGAAGAAAGCGATCAGGTCGCTGCCGCATCTCTCATTCCGGAACCGGAAGAAGAGCCTGGCAGTAATGGCGAGCTGCCACTGCAGTAAGGACGGCCAACAAACTCAGGCGGCTATACTCCAGGTATGGCGACTTTGGTCACGCTTGAGACCGGGTCTGCGAAATTCGACAACGCAGACCTGGGCGTGAAACAAGAAGCTCTTTTCGAAGCTTTACGGCGACTCCGCCGCGTAATTGTGGCTTATTCCGGGGGCACCGATTCGGCTTATCTGGCGTGGGCGGCCCACCGGGTTTTAGACCAGGACGCTATCGCCATCACCGCCGATTCGGCATCGCTTCCGACCTCGCACAAGCGCGATGCGGAAGCGTTTGCCCGAGAGTGCGGCTTTCGGCACGCGTTCATCGAGACGCACGAATTTGAGAATCCGGACTACATCAAGAACGATAAGGACCGCTGTTTCCATTGCAAAGACGAGTTGTTCGTTCGCCTCGAAGCGTATGCACAGCAGCACGATTACGAGCACATCGTTTACGGCGTGAACAAAGACGATCTGGGCGATTATCGTCCGGGCCAACGTGCCGCGAAGTTGCACGGAGTGAGCGTACCGTTGGTGGAAGCAGGACTGACGAAAGCGGAAATTCGCGAGCTATCGCGGCGTGCCGGGCTCTCAACCTGGGATCGTCCCGCCGCAGCGTGTCTCAGTTCTCGCGTGCCGTACGGAACTCCCGTCACGATCGAAACCATCAAGACGATTGAAGACGGTGAAGAGGCGATCCGCACGCTCGGCTTCCGGCAGTTCCGTGTAAGATTTCATGGCAGCCTCGTGCGGATCGAAATCGCCAAAGACGAACTCCCAAAGGCACTCAGCGTGGAAATCGCTACTGCATTCACAAGCATTTTCAAACGCCTTGGATTCCTGTACGTGACTATCGATCTCGAAGGATATCGTCAAGGATCTTTGAACGCCGCTTTGGGCCAAAAGCGGAGCGACTAACCGCTCAATCGTTCGCTGCTGTCATCGTTTCCGCGTTCCAACCAACGACTCTCTTACTGAAATAGCTGTCGTTTGTGAGAAGAGCCGGGCCTGCCGCGCGCAAACCGAACGTGGCGTCCTCGATAGAAGGCGCATTCGTGCGAATTGAGCGATAGAAGTTCTTGTGGTGTTCCAGATGTGCGTTCTGGCCGGCAGTATCGAAGGTTTGAAGCGCGCTCGGCTTGATAGTCGCGACCGATGGCTCGGGGTGTTTTGCTTTCCACTCCGCCGCCAACTCCTTCTGTGTCGCGTCTGCAAAGCTGGCAATCGTATAGTCGAAGCGTTCTGGACGCGGCGTACGATCCAGAGTCAATTGCGTGAAGCTTGTTGCCGTCATCACACCATCGCTGCCTATGAGCTTCACACCGAACGATTCTTCAGGCAGGCTGCTTTTGAAATTGACATGCAATAGGACGTTGAATGCCGGATGCGCCTTGGTTGCCGGATAGTCTAAGGCAGCGAGCATTACATCCGGAACGTCGCGATCGCGTCCAGTACCGGATGCCGCCGGTTGCGTATACACGCGTGGGACCAAGTGAGTCGGTCACGGTGTGCAGACCGGTCAACAAATGGACAAAAAGATCGCCCGCTACGCCGGTGCCGTAATCGCGATAATTGCGCCATCGGAAAAAGCGCTTCGCATCCCAGGGATGCTTGGGCGCATTGCCCTGAAAGCGATCCCAATCGCATGTTTGCGGACTAGCATCGGTAGGAATCGAATATTCCCACGCGCCGATTGCCGTGTTTCGGTCGAGCCAAGCCTCTACTGAGTTCAAGTTCCCGATGGCATTCGCCTGAAAAAGTTCTTTCGCTTTTTGATACGTCAAAGAGCTGCGATACTGGCTGCCGACCTGAAAAACCTTGCCGGATTTATTTTGCGCGTCGATGATAGAGCGGCCTTCTTCAATCGCGTGCACCATCGGTTTCTCGCAATACACATGTTTGCCAGCGTTCAGGCAATCGACCGAAATGCGGGCGTGCCAATGATCGGGAGTGGCGATGATGACCGCATCGACATCTTTGCGATTGAGTATTTCACGGTAGTCTCGCGTAGTGAACGTGCCGGCGCCGTAGACTTCTTTCATGTGCTCGAGCCGGCCGTCATAGCAATCGCAGGCGGCAACCAATTTTACGCCCGGAATCGTCGATGCCATCTCGGCGTCGCCTTGGCCCATGCCTCCCGCTCCGATAAGCGCGATTTGGATGTTATCGTTTGGCGAAGACATAGCTCACGACTCTTTTCACCTTCATCCCGACCGGATCCCAATCAACAATCCGGTTTTCGAAATAGCTGAGATTCGACAACAAGGCCGGCCCGGCCGCGCGAAAGCCGAAAACAGCATCTTCCACGACAGGTTTGCGTGATCGTACGGCAAGCGCGAAATTCAGGTGATGATCGAAGTGATCGCTATAATGCAGGAGGCGGCTCGTAGACCTCTTGCCGGTTTGTCTCCATTCTCCCGGCTGATGGCTTCTGTCTCGCGGAAACTCTTCGTGATACTGGCTGTAAAAATGCTTCCTGCTCGGATTTGGCGAAAGTGTCGATCGTGTAACCGGGTTCGGTCGCTTGGGCGGGTCTAGAAAGCGTTACGTTACCGCCGACAGTCATGATGCCGTCACTTCCGGTGAAGCGAAATCCGGAACTCTCTTCGGCTCCACTGACGAAGTTCACGCGCAAGATCAGATTGAACGCCGGATGAGTTGCGGTCTCGGGATAGTCATACAAACCGAACAGGACATCCGGAACATCGCGGCCATCCTTCCAGAAGCGCAGCCCGCCCGTCGCGAAAACACGTGTCGGTCCGTCCGCTCCAACGATGAAATGAAGCCCCGAAAAGAGGTGCACGAACAGATCGCCCGCGACGCCCGTGCCGTAGTCGCGATAACAGCGCCAGCGGAAAAATCTCTTCGCATCCCACGCCGTCTTGGGTGCGCGGCCTTGAAAGCGGTGCCAATCGCAGGTGGTCGTGTCGGCGTCCGACGGGACCGTGTATTCCCAGGCGCCGACGGCGGAATTGCGATCCCACCAGGCCTCCACAAGGTTAAGTTTGCCGATCGCCCGCTGCGGTAGAGTTCTTGCGCTTTCTTGTAAATCACCGAGCTGACGCGCTGGCTCCCGACCTGCAGATTTCGCTTGGTCCGATTCTGCGCTTCGATAACCGGCATTCCGTCACTGATGCGCTGCACCATCGGCTTCTCGCAATAGACATCTTTCTTCGCGTTCAGCGCATCGATGGTGATCTGTTGATGCCAGTGGTCGGGTGTGCCGATGAGGATCGCGTCGATATCCGGACGGGCCAGAATATCTCGATAATTCTTGGTGACGAAAATGTCACGCCCATACTGCTCTTTCATGTGCTCCAGCCGGCCGTCATAACAATCGCAGGCCGCGACCAGCTTGGTCAGGCCCGTGGATACCGAAGTGCGCGCGTCGCCTTGACCCATGCCGCCGCATCCGACCAGCGCGATTTGGATCTTGTCGTTCGGAGACGTGCGCTGGCGGGCTGGCTTGTCCGGCAAACAGGGGCGCAGTAAGCCCTGCTACCGCAGCGGAGCTTAGAAATTCACGGCGAGTCCGCACTCTTATTTTGTATCGGACGAACTGGATTTCGTTTCCGACTTGTTCCTCCGAGGCTGACTTAGTTCGGAAGAAGGGACCGGACGGGCCGCTGAAGGATGTCCGATTCGTTGGACGGTCGGCCTTCTTGCCGCTTCTCGGTGCTTCAGCCGCTTCCAGTTGTCAGCCGATTTTCTCGCCGCCTTTCGCGTAATCCGTGACATACCATCCGCTGCCTTTAAACTTCAGCGCGGACGTGGAGATCAGGCGATGCACGTTGCCGCCACACTTCTCATGCGTGGTGAGCGGATCGTCAGAAAACTTCTCAATCACCTCGAAGTGCTCACCGCATTTTTCGCACGATATTCGTACAGAGGCATCGTTCAAGTGTTCCTTGAACTAGCGCTCGGGCTGCTGAGGATTCTTTTGAATGATTGGATGCTGCTCGTTGATGATGGGCCCGTTCGCTTCGTTCATCAACTGCGCAATGGTCGTTTTTCCCGTAACCAGATCGATCGATTGCTTCAGCAGATTATCTTCGGTATTCTTCGGCGCGGTGCCGGGAATCGGATTTCCGTCCTGATCCAGTTCGGGCGAGTTATCGTTTTCGGCAAGCTGAACGGTAGGGACAACTCCGGTGTCCTGAATAGCTTTCCCGGAGGGCGAATAGTACTTCGCGACCGAGAGAATGAGCGCGCCGCCATCTTCCATCTGAATGGTTTTTCGAACGCTTGCGTCGCCGTAGCTGCGTTCGCCCACCACTTGCGCCCGTTTGTCGTCTTCGAGCAGCGGCCGCGGCTGCGATTTCCGCGCCTCCCGCCGTTGCGCGGTCCGTGATCACCACCAGCGGACCCTTCCAGACATCATCTTCGGGCTTTGCGTCGTATTCTTTTCGCGCGGTCTTTTGCCCCTGCAAGGCGGTGATCTCGCCGCTATCCAGGAAACAGATTCGCGAGCGCGATACCCTTGTCCTGTTCGCCGGTCGAGCAGTGGCGCAGATCGAGCACGATGTACTTCGCTCCTTGCTTCTTCAAGTCTTGCAGCTTTGCCGCTTGTTTGCGCGACCCGGTCGCCAGCCAGACTTCCGACGTGAAGATAACCTACTTCGCTGGGCATCAGCTTGGCGTCATCCTCTGGGAACGGTACGTTCGTGCGGGTCAGCGTGATCTTCTGAGGATCCGGATTTTGCACCCGCAGAACCGTAATCTCTACCGTTGAATTGGGGTTCCCGCGAAGCAGTTGTTCCGCATACGCCAACGGCATATCGCGTGTCGCGACATTATTGATGCTTTCAATCAGATCGCCGGTCGAGATATTCGCCTTTTCCGCGGGCGAGCCCGGAAGCACATCGACAACAGCTACATAGCCGTAGCGCTTCGCCAATATGAGCCCACGCCCGCCTTCGCGGTGTCCTCGGTTTTTTCGTATTGCCGGTATTGATCGGCGTTGAAGTAGCTGGCGAATGGATCGACCGATTCCAGAAGCCCATTGATTGCTCCCAATGTGACGCTCTTCATGTCCGGCTCTTCGACGTATTCCAGTTTGATCCGCTCGAGAACCTCGGTATAAACCTTCAGATGACCATACACGTCATCCGCGGCCACAGCGCGGCCGTTTTTTGCGCCGAGCAGAAGTAGAACAACGACGCAAGTTGAACTGCCGACAATGGTCCATTTGAAGCGATTATTCATGAGGGATTCCGGGAATTTCGGGATGTTATCTAAAGTATATCGAAGGCAGGGTTAGTACGCGATGTAGCTACCGGGTTGGACGCTCGAGGTCTTGAAGGGTTGCGCAGCGAAGAAAATTCGCTACGCCGAGACGGAGACCGGGAGCTCAGGTTCCACTCGTAGGAGTGTGGTCGGCGGCAAGACTTCAAGACGGCCGGTAAAGTGGAAGTACTGCCAGTCTCCGGCCCGCTTTCCACCCACAGGCGTCCCCCCATCATGGCGGCGATCTGATAGGAGATCGTCAGGCCCAGGCCTGTTCCTCCGTACCGCCGGGTGGACGAAGTATCGGCTTGTGAGAACGCTTCGAAGATGGTCTGCTTGTTTATCTGGGGGAATGCCAATGCCGGTATCGGTCACCGCAAAATGCAACACGGTTTTGCTGTCGGAGCTGCCTTCCCGGGTGACGGAAAGTGAAACGCCACCCACGGTCGTGAACTTTATCGCATTGTCCAGCAGGTTTAGCAAAACTTGCCTCAGGCGCAGAGGATCCCCGAGCAGATCGTTCGGAATGTCCTTGGCGACTTCGCACGTGAAAAACAGGTTCTTTTGCCGCGCCCGAAGCTGGAGCGACCGGACCAGTTCGTCAAGCGATTTCCGAAGCTCGAAAGGCGTCCTGTCGAGCGTAAGTTTCCGCGCTTCGATTTTTGAGAAGTCTAATATATCGTTTACGATTCCAAGCAGTGAATCGGCCGAAAATTTGACGATTTCGAGATACTCTCGTTGCTCGGCATCAAGATTGGTAGTGAGCGTGACGTCCGTCATGCCCAAGGATGCCGTTGATGGGCGTGCGGATTTCGTGACTCATGTTGGCGAGGAAATCGCTCTTAGCCCGGCTGGCCGCCTCCGCCGCTTCCTTAGCCAAGATGAGTTGTTCTTCCGTGCGCCGTCGCACGCCGATTTCTTCTTCCAGGGCTTTATTGGCGTGCACGAGCTCGCTTGTTCGTTCCTGGACACGAAGTTCCAGCTCATCCCGCGAACGGCGTAATTGTGTCTCGCTCTCCTGCAGCGCTGATGTTCGTTCGTTGACCAATACGAGCCCAGCTTTTGCTCGCGCATTTTCAACTGACTCACTCGTAACCGGTACACAGCGGCAAAGAGACTCAGACCGGAAACCACGATGAACATGGTGAAAGCTGGTGGTCTGGTAAAAGTAAGGCTGAAATGTGAGTGATACACCCGCGCCGTTCGTGCTCCACCGCTCTCCGTACCCGCACGTACGCGAAAACGGTATTTGCCATGCGGGATGTTCGTGTAGTAAGCCACCCGCCGAGTACCGGCTTGTGTCCAGTCGTTATCGAAC
Source organism: Terriglobia bacterium (assembly GCA_963719335.1). Classification (GTDB taxonomy): domain Bacteria; phylum Acidobacteriota; class Terriglobia; order Bryobacterales; family Bryobacteraceae; genus Bog-105. The sequence continues at coordinate 230,009 of CAVRBR010000002.1, forward strand.
CCTTCCAGCATGTAGCGGAATTGAATTTTATCCGGCGCGATAAAACTTGGCGCGGTGAACTCGAATTCCAATTGGCCTTTTCCTGGTGGAACAACGATCGGCTTGTCAAATGAAACCTCTTTATTATCGACAAGCACACGTTCGACCACAACCTGTGGAGGGATTTCATCTTTGAACAGATTAGACGGATTTACGATGGCTAATCCGCCGGCGGTCGGGAAATACAGGCGCCCATCTTTCCGCGCCAGCCCGCCGGCTGAAATCCGCCATTGCATTCCTGGCTCTTCATTCCATCCGCGGTGCCGTAAACGGTGGACGTTATGCTGGCCACGCGTCCGTCTGCGAAATCATTCAGTTGTTGCTTATTCAGTTCGAACACACCCTTGTTCGAACTGATCCACAGATGGCCGAGCTTGTCGTCGAGGATTTGAAAAACAGTGTCGTCATACATTCCTTTTGACGTGGTGTAGCTTGTCATTTTCCCGTGTGCGTATCCGGTTTAGTCCTCCACCGTTGGTCGCCAGCCAGAGGGTTCCATCGGGATCGCCGTAGATGGAAAAAATGAAATCGCTCGATAGTCCATCGCGCGTGGTATATGCGTGAAAGACGCCATTCTTAAAATTATTCAGCCCTCCGCCGCCCGTTCCGATCCAAAGGGTGCCTTTGTTGTCTTCGTATAGGGCGAGTACATAGTCATTGGAAAGGCCATCGTGAGTCGTGTAAGTAAAGAAGTTCCGCCCGTCGAAGCGGCTCAGCCCGCCCGCGTGCCGATCCAAACATTGCCCTCGTGATCGGTGTAAGTAGACAGGATGAAGTCGCTTGGCAGGCCATCTTTGGCGCTAAAGGCGGTGATTTTTCCGTCCTTCAGGCGCGCCAAGCCTCGCCTGCGTTCCGATCCACATACTGCCCTGACGGTCCTGCGTAATCGACAAAACGAAATTGTCCGGGAGGCCCTGCTTGGTGGTATACGCGGTGACTTGCCCATTTTCCCAGCGCATCACGCCCTGGTCGGAGCCCATCCACAGAGCTCCTTCCGTGTCTTGATAAACGGGCAGGATCATGTCCGTGATGAGCCCGTCCGCCTTAGAGAACGTCGTGAACGATCCTCGTTTCAGACAATTCAATCCACCTCCGCCGGTACCGATCCAAAGGGTTCCCTCGCGGTCCTCGAGAAACGCGAACACTTCTTTCCCAGCAAGCCCTCTTTTTCGGTGTAGGAATCGAATTTGCCGTTCACGAAGCGGTTTATGCCGCCTCCGCCGGTGCCGATCCACAAGGTTCCGGCGTGGTCCTCGTACAGCGAAAAGATGGTGTTGTCACCAGCCCATCTTTCGTTGTGAAGCGAGTGATTCCGGAATGTGTCATCCGGCAAAGTCCATCGTTCGTTCCGATCCAAATAACTCCGTGCGGCTAACAAGTGTGGCGTGAATGTAGTCGTTCGGCAGCCCGTCTTTCGCCCGGAGTGTTGAAAACTTCCCGCCCGACAGCTTACTCAAACCGCCATGCGTGCCGATCCACAGAGTTCCGTCTTGATCTCCGGATATGGAGAAGACCACGTTATCCGCCAGTCCGTCGGCCTGGGTAAAGATGCGAAAGTTCCCGTCCCGAAACTCGATCAGACCGCCGCCGTCCGTTCCGATCCAAATCGCGCCCTGATGGTCTTCATAAATCGCATGGATCGAATGTTCGAAAGGCCGTTCGCGGATGTATATGGCGTGAATTTGCCGTGGCTGTAGGACGAAAGGCCGCCTCCATTACTGCCGATCCAAAGATTATTTTCCCGGTCGACATAAAGGGCTTGGATCTGGTCTGTCTGTAGTCCGGAGACGTGTTTATCGAAGATTGTGAAATGAGTACCGTCGAATCGGGCGAAGCCCTCTTCGGTGCCGAGCCATAGGTACCCGTCCGGAGTCTGGGCGACGGCCAACACGGAGTTCTGCGGAAGGCCCTGTGACGTCTGCCAAGTCTGGTGAATGTATTGCCGGATCGGCTTGTCCGGGTCGAGGCTCGCTCCGCAGCGGCAGGCAGAAAGCATGCAGCAAAATGACGCACGGCAGCAGGATTCCGCCGTTCCAGCAGCCGCGCGGCACGCCCCATCTCGCCCGGCTGGCAAGCCTTCGCGAGACGTAGATTTGCTCTCGTACAACTGCCAATGCGTACCTTCCCTACAAGTTGATCGGCTAATATCGGTAGAAAGTTGAGGCACTAAGCGAGAAAGCCTGAGAAATGGTTCACGGAATAGCGATCCTACACCTTCCTCGATGTGTTCCCGATCCACTACTCTACGCGGGTATACGGTCGCGGTGGGATCACTTTCACCAGATATATTCCTTGGCTTCTTCACGGCGGGCATAGCTGTCCAGCACATGGACTACCCGAATCTTCTTCAGCTTGGCGGGAGAAAGCTGCCCGATCGGAATATATACGATTTTGCGATTCACCCTGGCAGCCAACTGGCGAAACATGCTTCTGGGCGGCTTGCCCGCAATATAGAGGACGTGCCGTTCCACTGAATAATCGAGCGCCGCCATCAGCAACCGTTCCGACTTTCGTTTCCGCCAAATCGTAATCGCTGTCGCTCCACACGTCATACAGGCGCCGCGGCGGAAGGGTCATCAACAGCCCGCCATACTCCGCTCGTGCCGATACCTGGTCCCACAATATGCTCGAACGGCTGGGTCGAATAGAACGCCATGTCCGATTCGTTCTGGTGCTCGCCGAGCCAGGTGGTGAGATAGCGATAGCGATCGTTCGCTTCTTCATCGAAGATAATGACGAGTGCGCCGACCTCGCCTGAAAATTTGCCCATCTCGCGAACATAGAGCTTGCCGTTCATGCCAGTTGCGGATGGTCTCGCGGATGATCGATGCCGTCGAGCATCGACGTGGTAAAAGGCTCGACGCGCGATCGCTCTTCGGAGACATCGTTTTCGCATACCGCTTTAAGAAACGGCCGTAGTTTTCGATGACCAGGTCTTCGGGAGGATAGGAGCAGATCGAAAGCCCAGTGGTTTGGCTCGCCCATTCGCCTTTGCATTTTTCGCGCTTGCGTGGTTTCAAGCCGGCGGGTTTCAGCATCTGCTTCATGCGCGGCAGCCGTCTGCGGATGCGTAGTTTGCGTGTGCGCAGCCAAACTTCTTCGCCTGAGATGTTCAGCGTCTCGAGCGGCGGATCTTCCGTCGCTGCACGCTGAAACGATTCGCCATCTGCCACACTTCGTAGGCGTAGTTGTCATCCACAATGGACCGCGCGGCGAGCGTCAGATCGTAAACACCGGGCATAAGGTGGCCATCGAGCAGCGCTAAATTGCGGCTGAATTTGGCGAGACCGAGCCGTTGCCAGGACTGCATCGTCTCACCCGTATTGATGCCGTATTCTTTCTCGGCTTCGCGCAGCAGGGCGAGTTGCCATCGTGGGCGGTCCAATGTAAACGCACCGACTTCCCCGCGCGCGCGTCTTCATACAGTTCCTGATAATAGGGCGCTTCACTTGTTATTTCCGCTAGGCAGTCCGGATGCAAGTTGAAAAGCTCCGCCGTATGAAACAGACGCATGCGCGGCGGCGGCGGCTCCTCCTGCGGGATTTCCATCGCGTCCAGAACGCGGATCCAGCAATTCAGCGAGATGACGACACACGTCGATGCGAGTGGATCTGCACCCTGCAGCTTCCACGCCATCGCGGCAGCGTGCGATTCAATCTTCGGAGTTCGCTGCTGCGGGTAAACGCGATAAGCCTCGACGTATCGCTCCATCCCGATCAACTCCAATGAATAGGGCTCCGGGTAGTTGGCCGAAAGATGCGGCTTCTCGTGAGTTGGCGGCTCCAGAAAAACCACTTCGGCGCCTATTTCCTGAGCGGTTCGGATTGCTTCGACGAACGGATCGCCCGGCTCGATGGGAATGTAGGTGGCACTGCTCTTCTTCAGCGTCGCTTTCCGGAATCAATATGATGGACATGTGCGGCATGCGCTGAATCGCGGCGGTGATACTCGCGTTCGAGCGATGAAGGAAGTTCGACAGCAACAACGTCCGGGCGCGCGTCAAGCAGGTAGCGTCTCACCCGAAGCGAGAACTCGATTCGCCCGGGGACAACCGGCAAATAGGTGAGGTTGCCGCGGCTGGTTGTTCCGGCTGAGATGGACTCCTGCAACATGCGCTCGGGTCAGCGGCGCATGCCGTAACGCAGCGCCTCTTCACCCAGGATCGCGCGTACAGCAGCCTGCAACAAGTGCTCGTGCGGGTGACCGGTTCCGCTTTCCAGCTTCAACGCATAGCGCCCGATGCTTACGCCATCGCGAACCGTGTAGCTCTCGTCCGCCGCGTGCGCCTGCTGCAGGAAATCGGTAACATACTGCAGGATGTCATCGGGCGAGAATGGCAGGTTTTCCCGCAGAATGGCGAGTTCCTCTTCGCGTTCCGGAAAATCGATCAGGATCTGCGGCTGAAGACGCGAATGGATATATTCCGGCAGATCGAAGGTCGAAGAGTCGTCGTTCATGGTCGCGACCATGCGGAAATTCGGATGCGCTTTGATTTTCACTCCGGCGATGATTGACTCCACATAGCGGCGGTTGTCGAGCAAGCGGAGCGAGACTCGCCCAACTCTTCTCGCTCATGCGGTTTCCTTCGTCCAGAATGGCGACGCCGCCCCGAATCATGGCCGTCACCAGAGGGGAGGCCACGTATTTCAGTTGAGACGTGCCTTCGATCACGGGCGTGATCAGCAGATCTTCCGGCCGCGTGTCGACGGTCGCTTGCAGAATGTACACCTCGCGCCCTAGCCGCTTGCCTCCGGCGTAAGGCCATGGTGGTCTTCCCCACTCCGGGCTTACCGAGCAGCCGAGGATTCATCGGAACGTCACGTTCGTCGATGACCATCCAGGCGGCGATCAGCTGGCGCATGGCCTCTTCTTGCCCGACCCAGGAGACATTCAGCTCGTCGGGATGCGCAAGTGGAGTTCGATGCCTTCAACGACAACTTTCATAAGAGTGATCGGTGGCTCCGGCCTGCTACATGCATGGGGCACAGCCGATGGTTTGATTCGCAATTTAAGTTCGTAACCTAGTTACTTTTCCATCGTAGAATGAGAGTGCTCTGAGGATGACTAAAAAACTGCTGCGGCTTGTCTACGCGTTCGAGTTTCTCATCGCGCTGATAGCCATTTTCACGGCGTGGTCGGAGATCGGCGGCCAGGCTGCTCTGGATCTGATGCACTGGGGTTGGAAACTGGGCTTGAGTATTGCGCTTGCCTTCGCTATTGTGCCTATACCGCGGCCCTGGTCGCCGGAGACTCAATCTGGACCTTGCGTTCCGCCCGTTGGCTGATGTCATGGTGGTGCTGATGCTGCTCATCGGCGTCGTTACTTATTACTACGCGCTGCAAGTGGACACGGGCGAATCGGATGAAAGCAGTACTATCTCGCTGTTTCGTTCCGCGATGCCGTCTCCGCTCCTTATTTCATGACGCCAGCGGCTCCCGCCACAGAATATGCGTATCTGGAACGTGCCGGAAACAGCTTTCAAAGTCACGTATTCGCTGGGCGTATTTCATGAGATCGATTTTCAGGTAAACGAAGGATATCGGCGGATTCCCGCACGGCGGCGTTGAAACCGGCGGTCTGCTGTTCGGTCGCGCTGAAGCAAACTCCGCACAAATCGAAGCTTTCCGGATCATTGAATGCGAGCATGCCTCGGGGCCATCCTTCGTGCTTTCCGAGCGCGATATCGCCGCTCTGCAGCGAACAAATAAATGCCTCGAAAACAGATCCCGAGCTTCAGAGCTGCGAGCCAGTCGGCTGGTTCATTGCTCATACCCGCACTCCTCTGCGGATGAACGATCGCGAGGCGGCTTTTTTCGAGAAGCTTTTCCCCGGCACCGGGAGGATCACCGTGCTCGTCAGGCCCGAGCGATTCCAGCCGACCCGTTTCTGTTTCCTGGTGCGCGCCGCAGATGGAAGCGATCCTCGCGAATGCGACGCAGCAAGCGATCATTCTTCCCCTGCCGGGGCGTGCGACGCGCTCGGCCGCCGGGTCCGGTCGCATCGATTCCTGCGCCTGAAGAACGGTCTGCTGGAAGTGCTCGTTTGCCAGAGCCGCCGCCGATTGCTGCGCGGGAGCCGGAGCGACAGCCGATTGCCGCACCTGAGCTGCCGCCGCCGATTGCGGCTGAGGAACCCGAACAGCAGCCGATTGCCGCATCGCAAACCGAGCGTCCGTCGATGGCTGTATTCGAAGCTGAACCGGAGCCGATGGCTGCACCTGAACCCGAGCCGCAGCCGATTGCTGCACCTGAACCCGAGCCGCAGCCGATTGCTGCACCTGAACCCGAGCCACAGCCGATTGCTGAAGCTAAACCAGAGCCGCAGCCGATTGCTGCTGCCGAACCGGAGCAGGTCACGAGCTTGGTCCCGTTCTCTCCGCCGGAGGCGCTGCCGTCAATCGACGAGATCAGAAGACGGCGTTCGGAAAAATTTCAAACTGAACCACGCGTTCATCCTCATTTCGCGTATGAAGTTCCGGGGAAAGGCGCGAATTTGCGGTTGGCGGCCGTGCTCCTCGTTGCGGCAGCGCTGGGCTGCGCAGTCGGATACTGGGCGTATTTGCAGCTCCCCTCCGCAACCATTCCGCTGAATGTCAGGGCGCAGTCCGCTGCTCTGCTGGTCTCCTGGCCGACAGGTGAGACACGCGACGCGGTATATGCGGCGATGCGCATTGACGATGGACAACAGGTGCCGCTAACTCCGGAAGAGCGATCGAGCGGTCGAGCGAAGATTACTCCGGCCAGCGACAACGTAAAAATCGAAGTCATCGCGCGGCATTGGATGCGAGACTCACGAGGAATTATCCGCTACATGAAAGCGGCCCCAGCTCTTCAGGCGCAATCGCCCGTCAGCCAGTAAGCACGCGAAGATCCTCGCCTTTCATCTGTTTCGGCTGCTCTAAGCCGAGGATGCTTAGGATGGTGGGCGCGACGTCTTTCAACGCACCGTTCCGGCGCAGGGTCACGGGGTCATTGCTCATCAAGAGGAAAGGAACCGGGTTGGTGGTGTGATACGTATGCGGCCCCAAGAGTGACGGGATCGATCATCCTCTCGGCGTTTCCGTGGTCGGCGGTAACCAGCCATGATCCTCCGCTCCGTTTGAGCGCGCGATAGATCTCACCGAGGCCGGCATCCACCGCTTCGCAGGCGCGAATCGTAGGCGCAAGCTTGCCCGAGTGGCCCACCATGTCGGCGTTTGCATAGTTCATCACGATCAGGTCGAAAGCGCTTTGGTCGATCGCTTTGACGACCTTCTCCGTGATACCGGCGGCGCTCATTTCAGGCTGCAGATCGTAAGTGGCGACTTTCGGAGAAGGCACTAATTCGCGTTCTTCTCCACCGTAGGGTTTCTCGTTGCCACCGTTGAAGAAGTACGTTACGTGAGCATACTTTTCCGTCTCCGCGACGCGCAGGTTTTTCCAGTTTGCCCTTTCCATGACGTCGGCCAGAATATTGTCGGGGTGTTCGGGAGGCAGCACGAACGGCAGGCGGAAGCTCTTGTCGTATTGCGTCATCATCGTGTAAGTAAGATTCTTCGGCGCCAGGGTTCGGGATGGTTTCTCGAGCGACGAATCGGTGAACGCCAAAGTGATTTCACGCGCGCGATCTGCCCGGTAGTTGTACATGATGAGGCTGTCGTCGTCGCGAACCAGGCCAATCGGCTCGTTTCGGGTATCAACGATCGTCACGGGCTCAATAAATTCGTCCGTTACTCCGTGTTCGTAAGAGCTGCGCACGGCAGCGGCGGCCGATTGGAATTTTGCGCCGTTGCCGAGAACCATCGCGCCGAATGCACGTTCGATGCGTTCCCAGCGCTTGTCGCGATCCATTGCGTAGTAGCGGCCGCAAAGGGAAGCGATTCTGCCTATTCCGAGCTCCCGCATCTTCTTCTCAACTTGCTCGATGTAGCCGAGACCGCTCTCCGGCGGCGTGTCGCGGCCATCCGTGAAGCAGTGGAGGAAGACGTCTTGAATGCCATTGCGCTTGGCCATTTCGAGTAGAGCGTAGAGATGCGTGAGCTGTGCGTGCACACCGCCGTCGCTGCACAGCCCCAACAGATGAAGCCGGTGACCTTTCGCCTTGTTCATGGCGTTCATTAAGGCCGGGCTGTCGAAGAACTCTCCCGAACTGATCAGCAGGTCGATGCGGGTCACATCCATATAGACGACTCGGCCCGCGCCCATGTTCATGTGCCCGACTTCGCTGTTTCCCATCTGCCCTTCGGGCAATCCGACGTACGGGCCCGCGGTGTGGATCAACGTGTTGGGATAAGTCTCGATCAGGTGGTCGTACGTCGGCTTCCGGGCGAGCGCGATCGCGTTCCCATCGGTAGCAGGAGAAAATCCCCATCCGTCCAGAATGGTGAGGACCAGTGGTCTCAGTTTGGCCATGCGGGTTTCTACTGCCGGAAGGCTTTCTTGCCGAGATAGACGGCCGCTTCCCCAAGCTCTTCTTCTATACGGAGAAGCTGGTTGTATTTGGCGATTCGATCCGTGCGGCTGGCGGATCCGGTTTTGATTTGGCCGGCGTTGGTAGCGACCGCCAGATCCGCGATGAAAACATCTTCCGTTTCACCCGAGCGATGCGAAACGATGGTGGCGTAGTTGGCGGCCGCGGCAAGGCGCATGGTGTCGAGCGTTTCGGTCAAAGATCCGATCTGATTCACTTTGACGAGAATGGAGTTTGCGATTCCCCGATCGATTCCTTGCTGAAGGCGCTCGGAATTGGTGACGAACAGATCGTCGCCGACGAGCTGAACCTTCGCGCCCAGCGCCTCGGTGAGTTGCTTCCAACCGTTCCAGTCGTCCTCCGCCATTCCATCTTCGATCGAAACAATGGGATACTGGCGAGCCCAGTTCGACCAGAACTCAACCATTTGTTCGGACGTTTTTTGGCTCTTGTCGGACTTCTTGAAGACGTAGCGTCCCGCATCTTTGTCGTAAAACTCGCTCGAGGCGGGGTCGAGGGCGATGGCAATCTGCTGGCCAGGCCGATAGCCTGCTTTGCCGATGGCGTCCATCAGTACCTCGAGCGCCTCTTCGTTCGATTTCAAATTGGGGGCGAAGCCGCCTTCGTCGCCGACGGCGGTGGAGTAACCGCGTTTTTTGAGAACGCCCTTGAGGGTGTGAAAAGTCTCAGCGCCCATGCGCAAGGCTTCCGAAAAATTCGTTGCGCCGACGGGCGCGAGCATAAATTCCTGCAGGTCGACCGAGTTGTCCGCGTGCGCACCGCCATTGATCACGTTCATCATGGGAACAGGCAAGACGCGCGCGTTCACGCCACCGATGTAGCGGTAAAGGGGAGTCATCTCCGATTCAGCGGAAGCACGGGCGGCAGCCATCGAGACGGCCAGAATGGCATTGGCCCCCAGCTTACTTTTGTTCGCGGTACCGTCGAGCGAGAGCATGGTGCGATCCAGCAGAGTTTGATCGGCCGCATCCATGCCGGTCGAGCGCCGCCGAAATCTTTTTATTGATGTTTTCGACTGCTTTTTGCGTGCCTTTGCCGAGATAGCGAGATTTGTCGCCGTCTCGGAGTTCGACAGCCTCATGCTCGCCGGTCGAAGCGCCTGAGGGAACCGCCGCTCGCCCGACGGTGCCATCCGCGAGATGCACGTCGGCTTCGACTGTGGGATTGCCGCGCGAATCCAGAATTTCTCTTCCGACTACTCTCACAATTTCCATGTCGTCATCGGTCCTCAAGGGAATTGAATAGGTCGCGTCACAAGCGTACCCCAAGGCGAAGAAACAGCGCATTTTGCGGAACGAATGGCTTGCGCGGCGGTGTTGTGAAACGAACCCAATCAGCCCCTTTCCCAACCGATTCTAACGATACCCACGGGCCTTCTGCGGTTACGAATCTAGATAAGCTGTTCCAAAGATTGGGTAAATTCAGCGGCGAAAGGCTGCAAGGCAAGCAGACCAGCCGCTGTGCGGAACAGAGCCGTTTTGCGAAACAAAGCCAATTCAGGCGAAGAGACAGCGCATTTTGCGGAACGAGCTGCTCGCAGCGATCGCGCGATGCTGCATTACTTGCCCGAGCCCGCGTTCGGGTGGGCGTTCGGGGCTGCACTGACGACTATTGTTTGGGAGACTGCCGCCTCTCCGTGATGAGCGTTACCGGATTGCGAAGCGGTCACACCAATCGTTCCTGTGCCTGTAACAATTGTGTCGAGCCGCTTATGATTGCCGGACCTGTAACGCTGAACGAGACAGGGAGACTTGCGGAGCTAGTTGCAACGAGGGTGTACGGGCCCGCAGCGCCAAATGTAGCCGTGCCGGGAAGTTCGCTGAAGCTGATGGTCTGAGTCCTACGGGCCACCACGAATTTTTGCGCGACAGATCGGGCACTTACATAGTCGTCATTGCCCGCCTGCAGGGCTTGGACCGTGCAAATTCCCACGGCGACGAGCGACGCCATATCCCCGGTGACTGCACACACACCCGGAGTCTTGGAAACGAGCAGACCACGCCGCGTGCGGAACGGAGCCGTTTTGCGAAACAAAGCCAATTCAGGCGAACAAACGGTGCATTTTGCGGAACGAACTCCGGAAACGGCACCCAGAATCGTTAGACGCCGCCACAACGAGACTTGCGGTTCGCGGTTTTCTACCGGCTTATGAGCGCCTGTCCGTCAATTACTCGTGCCGCAATGCGGTAAGTGGCTCGATTCGAGATGCTCGCAAGGCGGGAGCGAAACCAGCCAGAACCAACGCGGCAATCAGGACCGCGGCCGCCAAGAACATCGTAAGCGGATCGGCGGGTTTCACCCCGAACAAGAACGATTTGATTGCGGACATCGTGCCCCAGGCGCATAGGAGGCCAACGGCCAGTCCGACGGCAGGCAAACGCGAGTATTTCGCGGAGCACCATACCAGACGATACGATGTCCGTTCGGCACCAAGCGCCATTCGGATGCCGATTTCGTTAGTGCGACGCGAGACAGCATAAGCCATGGTGCCGTAAAGCCCAACACACGCCATGATCGACAGCGCAAGGACGGCAAAGGCGGTGCAGAGATCGGCGAAAGTGCGCTCCTGCGGATGGTGTTGTCGATGCGTTGCGATTGCGTCATCATGTTCGTGACAGGAACGCCGGTGCGGCTTCGTGAACAGTGTTGCGAATGCTCTCCGCCAGCGCGAGCGGGTCGCCTGCGGTCCGCAGTTCGAAATACATGGTCCCGGCGGAAACCTAAGAACGTTCTGCAGGTAGGAGATGTATGTCACAGGCGGAATTGCATTTTTCAACGAACTATAGCGAGCGTTTTTCGCAACACCGACGATAGTCACATTGCTTGCATCGGAGTTCAGCCCAAACCGCCGGCCGATGGGGTTCTGGTCGGGAAAATATTTTGTCGCGAAGACTTCGTTTACTACGGCAACATGAGGCGCGCCATCGACATCGTGCGAGTCGATGGGCCGGCCAAGCAAAATCGGAAGCTGCATGGTTTCGAAGAATGCGGGGCCAACTGAGATAAAGGATGTGTTCGGGCCTCCGCGGCCTGCACATTTGGGGACACCTGGCAGGCTGACGCTGGTCGAACTAGTGCTATTGGCGACCAACGGCATGTCCGTTACGGTTGCGGCGCGAACGCCCGGCAGAGCACGAAACCGCTCGTCCATCGGGCGTAGAAGTTCTCACCCCTCGTCCTTATAGCCTGCCTGATCTGCATCCAGGCTAAAGGTCAGGAGGTTCTCCTGATTGAAGCCGATCTCGACGGAATGAAGATTGGCCAGAGTGCGAATAAAAAGCCCGGCCCCCAGCACCAGCAGCAGCGAAAGAGCGATTTGGGAGACGATCAGAATTTGACTGAGGCCGATACTGCGTCCAGATCTTCGCGGGCGCACTGGCGCGAGTTTCTTTAAGTGCCGGTGTGATATCCACGCTCGTGGCGTGAATGGCCGGTGCGAGTCCGAAGATAATCCCTGTGGCAAACGTGACCGCCATCGTGAAGGCGAGGATGCGCCAATCGAGTCCGCGCGCGGAGAGTGAATGTCCGCGTTGCCACCGGTGAGCAGCCAAAGGAGGAAACGAATGCCGATGGCCGCCACGCCCAAGCCGAGGATGCCTCCCGGCAGCGCAAGCATCAAGCTTTCAGTCAGTAACTGCCGCAGCACGCGAAGGCGGCTGGCGCCGAGCTGAGCCGCACCGCGATTTCGCGCCGGCTGGCAGTGGCTCGGGCGAGAAGCAGGTTCGCAATATTGGCGCATGCGATGGCGAGGATGAACGCCACCATGGCCATCAGCACAAGCAGCGGCTTCGAATAGTGACGACGCAAGGAATCAACGCCGGAGCCGCCTTTTTCCAGCCAGAGCGCCGGAAATGTCAGCGCGTTCTTTGTCGTTCGCCGCCGAAGCGAGCGCGAACTGATGAAACGCTCCGCTGAGTTCGGCTTGTGCGCGAGCCAGCGTGACGCCGGGACGCAAGCGGCCCATCAGGTCGGCCCAATAGAAATGCGGATCGATGAACATGGTGTCGTGTTCATTGCCATAATTTCGTGCAAGTGCAGGCCGGTTTGACATCGGAACGTAGATCATCGGCGCTGAACCTGGGGACAACCCAAAGAATCCGGGCGCGGCGACCCCAGCGATGGTGAACGGGATATTGTTGATGCTAATTGTCTGGCCGATGGCTGCCGGATCTCCGGCGAAGCGGTCCTGCCAACAGCCGTAGCTGAGAACGGCAATCTGCGATGCGCCAGCAAGGTTGTCGCTATCGGCAAACAGCCGTCCGGCAGCAGGAACGATTCCCAGACCGCTGAAGAAGTTGCCGGAGACGAATTCGACATCGCCTAACTCGGCTTGCCCGTGAACAGCCAGATTCAGCTGTCCTCCATCCTTATAAGCGAAAAGCGTGGAGAAGACGTCTTTGTGAGTCGCGAAAAAGATCGTAGGCCGGCCACGGGAAATCGGGACTCTCTGACGCCGCCGCCCGGCGCATCGTAATTGGTGCCGTTGTGGCTATGAACGACGGCCGACTCTTGTTTGGCTCGCCAGTTCAGGATGACCAGTTCGCCAGGATTCCGGACCGGCAAAGCGCGAAGCATAATCGCATCCATGACGCTATAGATAGCAGTATTCGCCCCGATCCCGAGTGCAAGGGACAACACGGCCATGACGGCGAACAGTGGGTTTTGAACGCAAAGTTCGCCAGCCATAACGAACATCTTGAGCGAGCCGCTCGAGTGAAATCCACCCCCACATTTCGCGAAGATCCTCCTTCAGCAGCGACACGTTCCCGAAATCCCGGCGACTATCCAGTTCAGCTTCTTTCCGCGGGATACCCGAGCGCATTCGCTGCTCGGCTTCGGCGGCCAGGTCATGGGCAATTTCGTCATTGAGATCGAATTGCTATGTTTCCATCGCCAAAAGCGCCATTCCATGGTTGTTCTAGCCTCCTTGTGCCGGACGCATCACGCGCGTAATTGCTTTCACCAAGAGCTTCCATTTCGACTGCTCCGCCACGAGCTGTTTTTTCCAGCCGCAGTCAAGCGGTAATACTTTGCGCGGCGGTTGAGGTCCGAACTCTTCCATTCGGACGAGATCAGTCGACGCGCCTCAAGACGATGAAGAGCCGGATACAAAGAGCCACGCTCAATTTGCAGCAACTCCGCCGAACTTTGCCTGATGGCCAAACCAATGCCGTGTCCGTGCTGCGATCCCCATTGGAGAGTGCGCAAGATCAGCATGTCGAGCGTCCCCTGGAGCAACTCGACGCGGTCTCCGGCAGCATTATTCGGGGCCATTGTGCTTAGAAGACATTCTAGTAGAAGGCCTACGTGGCTGTCTACTAGATTCAAAGCCAATTCGCGCGAAGAAACGGTGTATTTTGCGGAACCAATTCCGGAGTGCACACCCACGCTGAGCTACGGTTGTGTAGTATAGGTACACTTTGTTATACAAAGTAATGATGAGACTGAAAAGGTACACCATAGCCGGCACGGAACTGCTCCTCATTCTTCCGGCCGCCCTCTTTATGACGGCGCTCTTTGTGCGGAACCTGCAACCGCAGCAATACCAGCCGGCGTCCTAGCGATTGTCGCCCTGCATCTATTAACGGAGTGAGGGCTTTAAAGGATCGGAGCGCTACCTATTTCGTGACCAGCTTGGAATCGGCATTGAATTTCTTGTAATCGAAGTAAGTCTGCTCCATTTCCGCAGGTACATCGCTCATCATGAAGCGCACTTTGCCTTTGAACGAAAAACGGGCGGGCAGCCAAGCTTCGTCGTTCACCTTCTGAAATTTGTAAGTCATGAGCGTCCCTCTTTCGTAGCGCATTCCGTCAGCGATGACTGTAGCCTCAATTTTGGTGAAGACGTGATCTTCCCGGTCAACCCACAGCTTCATTTCGTAGGCCACCCCGTCATGAGCAGCGACTTTCAGAGCGTCGGGGCCTGATCCCTTTGGAACGGCAGTAAAGACGAGGTCTCGCCGGCCATCCAGATACTCAGAACCATTCGGCGTGACGTTAAAGCGCACAGCAAGTTGATCGATTGGAAGCTCGACCTGAAAACTCGCATGGAAGAGCCGGTGCGATTGACCTTGGAGTCGTGCGTTTGCCACGTCCGCAAGCTTCTTCTCTTCCCTCTGCTGCTCGCTTTGTGAGAGGGGTTTCTCGTTGTGCAGGAGGTGCTTCTTGTAAGGAGCGCCGTTGAGGAAGATGATGTCGTACGTGTCTGTGAACTGCACCTTCGTGTTGCCATTAGAGTCCGGCCTCAGACTCTTGTAGTGCTCTGAATAGGTATACTCCTGCGCCTGTCCGATCGTCTTCTTGCGAGTTTCTATTGCTTGCTGGAGGACCGGGTCGATAGGCGCCACCTGTCCCTGTGCGGAACTGACAATTACGAGTGAGCCGCAAATGACCACGACCCAGATGGGAAACCACAGGGTACTTGGCGACAAAGAAGAGGCGCATTTTGCGAAACGAAGTCCCCAGCGAACGGCGAATTTGCGAAACAAACCCAATTTGCCTCCTGCTTACTTTTGAAAATTCAAACCCGATGCTACAGGGGCGTTTCAGCCGCCCGGAACCGATTCTAAAGGATAGCGACGGTCGTCGGAGGCCTTGTTCCGATAAGCTGTTCTAACCATTGGCATTATATTCGGCGACTGCGGCTCTAAGAGGCCCAAACATACGTGTGCCCCGGCTATCCAGAAAGATGTCAGGGCACCACAGGGACTACTGAAATTCGTGCCGCGAGTTGCTGAGATAACCGGGTGGTAGTGCTATGACCATTGATTCGAACAAGAAGTGAGGAGTTTCGCATGCCTCCAACGACGACAACCGAAACGCCGGGCCGGAGGCCAAGGCGTTCCATTTCCCGAAGCTCAGAAGCCGAGCGATCCGACACGCTACTGATGACCGCGTGTACGCCGCAAGCCCAGTTCAACAGGTTCACTTCTTTTCTTCAGCTACTGCACCGTTCTCTCTGGGATGGGGTGGCCATGTGGATCCAATTGCGGGTCGCCGAGTGTCGCTGCGACTCGATCCTCGAGGTGTTCGGAAATGAAATGTTCCAGCCGCTCAGCTTCTTCGTGGACTTCATCCCAGGAATACTCAAGTACGTCGTGAAGAAACAACTTCAAAAGCCGGTGGTGCCGCACCAATTCCCAGGCCCGCGCTTCCCCGCGTTGTTAATCGAACGCCATGATGACGTTCGTAAGCCACTAGCGGCGGCTTTTGACCGGCAAGCTTCTGGAGCATGCCTGTCACCGAGGCGGCCGCACGCTAGGCGGTCCGCAAGGGCGTTGCTCGTTACTTGCCGCTCGTCAGTTCCCCCCAATTCGAGAATCGCCTTCAGATAGTCGTCAACAGACTCAGACGTAGAGCCTCTCGCGAATGTTTTGTCGACACTAATCATTAATCTAACCGGATGGAAAAGAGAAGCAGCTCTGCTATATGATTTAGGCATGCCTAAAATCTTTGGCATCCTTGCTCGTGGCGCTGCTCGTTACTGATCCCGTCGCCCATCTTCGCGCAGGGCGAAACCACAAGCGCCATTGTCGGACGCGTGACCGATCCCGCCGGCGGTGCGATCGTTGGAGCCGATATCACCGTCATCAATGCCGAAAACGGAACCAGGCGATCGGTAAAGAGCGACTCAGGCGGGCGGTTCAACTTTCCCAATTTGCAGCCGGGCGCTAACAGGTCCGCGTTCAGGCGCCCGGATTTGAACCGCAGCAGAAACTGTTATCGCCGGCCTCGGCCAGAGACAATCCGTCGACTTGTTCGATGATGGTCGTAGCGCGCGCTAAACAAGCGTCACGGTATCGGAGCAACCCGTCTCATCGATCCCGAAAATCCAAATACTTCATCTCTCTCAACACGAAAGCCCTGGAAGATCTTCCCAATCCGGGCGGCGATCTGACTTATCCGCTGCAATTCGCCGCCGGAGCGTTGATCAATACGGCCGGTAGCGGCAACGATTTCGTCGGCGGCCAAACGGTTACGGCAATGTCGAGTTCAACGGCTTGCCGGCGCTGTCGAACGGCTACATCGTCGATGGACTTGAAACCAACGATCCGCTCACAAATCTGAACAGCGGTCTCTCCACCAATCTGGTGCTGGGCTTGAACTCCATCGCGGAGGTGACCGTTAACACGCTCTCTTACGCCGTCGATCAGGGCCGCTACGGCGCGTCGCAAGTCAACTACGTCACGAAATCCGGCACGAACAAGTTTCACGGAAATCTGTATGAGCTATGGAATGGCTCGCGATTCAATGCCGCCGACTTTTTCACGAATTCGACACCGGGAAATCATAAGCCACGCTCGACGGTGAACCACTTTGGCGGGAGCCTGGGCGGACCGATCCTGCGCGACAAGCTATTTTTCTTTTTTGATTCCGAGTGGGTTCGCATTGCGCTGCCGATCGTCACCGCCACCACAGTCCCGACGCCGGCGTTTCAAAGCTACGTTCTGCAACAACTGCCGACGGGCGGTGGCGATCCGATTACCGGATCGATGTACTAGCCCGCGCGCCGCAGCTCGTGCCGTTTTATCAGAAAATGTTCTCGCTATATAGCAACCCGGGCGGCACGCCACTTGCGGTGCTGGGCTGCCCATTCAATAGCAATGGCAGCAAGCGGCAGGCGGCAATCCTCCCAACGGAAACGGCTGCGCCAATCGCCAGAGCGTTTCCCATTCGAGCGACGATCACGAGCAAGTGCAGACCGCGCGAATCGACTACAACATCAACGAGAAGAACATCGACCTGGTATCGCTTCCAATATGACGGCGGCTTGCAGTCGGCTTACACCGATCCCATCAATCCCCTATTCAACGCCATCTCACCGCAGCCGCTTTATTCGTTTGCCGCGGGATACACGCACGTATTTTCTGCAGAATCTGGTGAATTACTTCAATCCAGCGTTTTCCTGGTACTAAAGCTTCTTCGGCCCGAGCGATCTTCAGCAGACACTCGCGGCGTTTCCGATCGTGCTTGAAGGCACGGCGCTAACGCGCCATTCACTACCCTGGGAGGACTGGACAACACCTGGGTGCAAGGCCGGCGCGCCGCCGGTTCTTCATCAACGACAATCTTGCCTGGACGTCAGGCTCGCATGAACTTCGCTTTGGAACGAATACGCGCATTTTCCGCCTGAACGATTACGATTTCGGCGAGGGAACGGTGCCGACCGTGACCTACACCGATCTGCCGCAGTTCATCTATGGCGTCGCCTCGACCGCGTCCGAGACTTTCCCGCTGGCCAATTCGCAACCTACAATTTTCCGAATGTCGATTTGTACGCGCAGGACACCTGGAAGATCGACTCCGACGCTTACCTGGACTTTCGGAGTTCGCGACACTTACAATTCAAATCCGCTGAATCCGCATGACGAGGTGGCGCGGCTGCCCGGCTCGTTTGCGGCTATCTCGCACGATGTGAATCAGCCGTTGAATGCAGCCATTCAGACCGGCCTTGGAAACATTTTCGCAGTCGCACGCCGCTGGCCATCCTGCAACCGCGAACCGCAATCGCCTGGCAGTTCGGGCCGAAAACCGTGTTGCGAACGCGGATTCGGGCTGTTCAGTGATTTGCTGCCTGGCAGCGTGGCGATCTCGCTGGGTGCCAATCCGCCCGTATGTCAATACGTTTCAGGGCGGCCTGCTGGGCACGGTCGGCGGCTCGGCGATTGCGCCCGGCGTGCCGAACAGCGCGGTCGACGCGACCGTCGCAGCGAATCAGAAATTTCTTGCACGGCTTCGCGCAAGGCGAGCTGTCCTGTGCTTCGCCGCTTGCGAATCCAACGGCCTGTTTGCCGCCTGTGGCTATCACAGCCGTCCCGGATGGCAAGCTTCATGCGCCCTATTTCATGCAATGGAGCTTCGCTCTGGAACACAGTGGGCGAAGTGCTGAACCTGAGCGCGCAGTACGTCGGCACGCGCGCCGTGAATCAGCCATACACGACGCAGGTGAATGGATATCAAACCGTTTGTCCGGGTTGCTTTCGCGCCCTTTCCTTACGGCGCAGCCGGCCGATCCGCGATTTGGGGCCGTCACTCAACTGAGCACCGGCGCAAACAGCCATTACAACGGACTGCAACTGACGGCTGAGAAGCGGATGAGCCACGGTTTGCGAGCTGCGGCTCAACTACACCTGGAGCCATTGCATCGATACGGTTTCAAACGGAGGGTTTCTGCAGTTCTCAGCGGGAGCTATTTTTTCCCCGTGCCGGGCGACCTGCAGCGCGATCGAGGGCCCCTGCGACTACGACGTGCGTGCACAATTTGACCGGCAATTATGTCTATCAGCTCCCGTTGAAGGTGCGGAATCGCGCGCTTGGCGCTTTCGTTCAATGGATGGCAGATATCCGGATCAGTGTTCTTCCACAGCGGCCTTCCTTTCTCTGTTTTGAGCGCCGCCGTATTCAGCGCAAACGGAAACGGCATCGTGCAACGGGAGCGGACCGCAATTCGCCAGTGTCGTTCCAGGAGTGCCGCTCTATGAGCACAATCCGATCCCGGGTGTGACTCAGGCCGGAACGATTCAGTGGCTCAACCCGAACGCGTTTGTTTCCGCTGTGGATCCGAGCACTGGCGCTTGCGCCGGCGGCGATAGTCCGCAGCAATGCCAGTTCGGAGATCTGGGACGAAACGCGCTGCGCGGTCCAGATTTCTTCTGGAGCGATTTTTACCTGACGAAGTGGTTCGCTTTGAGCGAACGAGTGAAGCTTCGCATCGAAGGACAGTTTTTCAACGTTTTCAATCACCCGAATTCGCGTTGCCATCGATGTGGTTGCAGGGATTCCAGGCAAGCCTGCGACGCAAACCGGCTTTGGGTGCTATCACGTCGACAACCTCGCCGCCCACGGGACTGCTTGGTGTCGGACTGGGAGGAGATAGCTCGCCGCGAATGATCGCGTTTCAGGCAAGGTTGGAGTTTTGAGTTCTGAGAGCCGTACCCTGTGGATTTAAAGAGACATCAGCCCTCCTCATCTGAGCTGATGAAGAACTCAGGCCGCCGCTCATGGAGAATACCCCGGCATTTCGAACGTAGTAGGCTGCGTAACCCAATACCCGGTTGACTCCGGCTCGGCGTCCACTTCCCACTCGACACCCCAAAGCCGCCACAGATTCGAATCGGTAGGGAGCAATCTGACGAAATGCGCTTTGAACGGCACGAACGAGTACGGCAAAGTCAACTGCCCGTTATGATTCACCGTCAATACCGGGCCGTTGATGCCGCCGTCATATTGGATCTGTACCGTTCGCGGTATTCCGCCTGTATCCGCCGTGATCCGGCAACCATGCACGAACTTATAGCCGAGCGTGCCGCCGTCCTGCCAGTCGGTCGGCCTGTCGCCCGTATCCTCCGGGGTGAGAATAAACGACGGCTGCCACTCGTACACGATTGCGTTTTCGTTCGAGTTCCAGATGATCGCTACAGCGACGTTGCGGTGGTGAACGGTCGAATCCGATCCATAATCGAAGAACTTCTGTATACGCGTGCTCGACGTCGGCACGGTAAAGGTCGTGCCTGTGGATACAAAATTGTTGTAGTACGTGTAGAGGTTCATTTTAGAAAAATCGGATGCCGCCTGCCACTGAATAGTCGAGCATCAGATCGCCGTAATTCTTACGCGCCCTGGTTTCGCCCTGATCGTCGCAAGGCGGGATTACCGCGCAGGCGAACGCCACACTGCCGAAGTCGGTATTTGCGGCGGTGATAGCCGAAATCGAACCATCAAGCCCGCCGCACAGCAATGCGGGGTTCTCTACTCCCTCCTCCAAGTAATGCAGTGAGATCGGGGTGCTGTACTTATGCCATATCCATCCTTTCGTCGGCAGACGTCACGCCAGAACAGATTGCCGCCTCGATGAGCGAAACAGCCGAATTCGTAGATGCTCGATTCGTTAATTTCGCGTAAAAAAAGGGCCGCGATTTCTCACGGCTCAAGCCTCACAACGGAATAGTTGGGTTTAATGAGCTGCCCGCGACCATAATAATAGGCCGAGTGAGAGGATTGCCGCCACACTCATACAGATCGTCCCCAAGCGCGTGCGATGAAGCTGCCCCCGCATAAGGACGGCCAGGACCGTCGCCAACACCCCGAGCGCGGCACCTGTGAACAACAAAGCCGATAGAACAGGCTCACCTAAGGGTAAGCGCCGCGCTGCTACGTATGCGCCGACCGTCACCAGCGCCAAAGAGACCACGGTAAATAGGTAGAACAGCATAGAATTTACCCACAATACGGAGCAAAGCGCTGATTCCATTGCTGTACCGGCATATCGGTTGGGCGCGTCCACGCTGACGGCGACCCGTTCATTTGCGTAACCATCCGGTAGCCGACGTAGATCGCAACCGCAGCGCCCAGCACCAAAAAGCCTACGCCCGACCAAGCAATCGCAAAGGCCAAGGCCGTTACTGCTGGTCCGCCGAGTAGAGCCGTAACGCCTCCAGCCAGACCGATCAGGCTTACGCCAGCGCCCATCAGGGCCGCGCCGCTGGCCACAGCCACCGCGCCAGATGCGGTATCCATATACATCGCCCTCACTATTGCACCGCGGCCAAGTCACTGGGAGCGGAAGATGCTTGCGGGATCGAGCTTGGTGGCGCGGCGGGCGGGAAGATAGCTTGCCAGGAAAGCGGCGACCATAAGGAACAAGAAGGTTGTCGCGAAGGTGGGTGCGTCGTTCGATCGAACGCCATAGAGAACGCTGGTCAGGAAGCGTGTGAGCGCTAGAGACGCGAGCAGACCGGCGAGGGTGCCGTAGGTCGCGAGTCGTAGTCCTTCACCGACGATGAACAGTCGAAGCTTACTCGGCTGGGCACCTAAGGCCAAGCGGATTCCCATCTCGTGCGAACGCTGCGCCACCGTGTAGGCCATCACTCCGTAAATTCCGACGGCGGCGAGTGCCAGCGCGAGAGATGCGAACAAGGCCAGCAAAACCGTGCGGAAGCGCCGCACCTGAACCGAGGATGCAATGACCTCGTGCATGGTACGGACGTTGTAGACGGGCTGATCTTTATCGACCTGGTGAATCGCGTTTATCGCGGCGGAGGCGGCGTACTTCGGATCCATAGCCGTTCGCATCACGAGGGCGAGCGCCGGCCAGGGGTCCTGCACGTAAGGGACGTACGCCGCTGGGCGCGGAGCGCGATCAAGACGCTGTTGCGGGACGTCCGCCACTACACCGACGACCGAGCTCCAATCCTTCTGCTCTCCGACTTTCAGGTATTTGCCGAGTGGATCTTCACGTGGCCAGAAATGCCGGGCCATGGCCGCGTTCACGATGAGGACGCCGGGCGCATTCGCGGTATCGCGATCGGTGAATACGCGACCTTCCAGAATAGGAATTTGAAGCGTGCTGAAGTAATCCGGACTGATCACCAAATAATTTGGGGAGATGTCTCCGCCTGGTGCGGAGGGACGTCCTTTGACTTCGACGCCGCGCTGACTACCGCCGGGAGTGAGAGGGAGCCGAGACGTGAGAGCGGCGAAACGAACTCCAGGAACAGAGCGGATTCCGTCCAGCACGGCGGCTGCAAAATGGCTCCGATCCGCCGGCGTCCGGTACTGCGCGACGGGCAGCGAGAGCTGCAAACTCAGAACGCGGTCCGGGCTGAAACTTTGGGGCGCGGAGAGGAGGCGATCAAAACTGCGAATCAGCAATCCAGCACCGGTTAAGAGGACGGCTGCCAAAGCGATCTGCGTAATGACCAACGTGTTCCTGCTTCGGTTGGCATGCGCTCCGGCTGTGAACGTGCGGCTGCCCTCTTTCAACGCGTTATTGAGATCCATCTTGGCGGCATGGATAGCGGGGAAGAGCCCGAACAGAACAGTGGACAGGACAGAAAGCCCTATTGCAAAAGCGATCAAGCGAAAGTCGATGTGGAGACCTCCAGGGGGCAGAGCATCAGCCGGAACGAGGGTTCCAAGCGATTGCAGCCCGTAACGTGCGCCGGCCAAACCTAACGCGGCGCCAGCCAGGGCAAGAAGGAGGGTTTCGACGAACAACTGTCGAACGAGGCGCCCGCGTCCGGCGCCGAGCGAGCCACGAATCGCGATTTCCTTTCGGCGAGCGGCGCTGCGAGCGAGCAC
This sequence comes from Terriglobia bacterium, assembly GCA_963719335.1. Lineage (GTDB taxonomy): Bacteria > Acidobacteriota > Terriglobia > Bryobacterales > Bryobacteraceae > Bog-105. The sequence goes on from CAVRBR010000002.1 coordinate 252,597, forward strand.
GATGTTAGCCACGTTGGCGCAAGCAATCAGAAAGAGCACCGCGACTGCGCCCAGCAGAATGAGGATGGCAGGACGCGTGTTACCAACCAGATCGTCGCGAAATGGAATCAGCGCCGGGCCGTCGCCTTCTTCATCCTCTTTATATTGCTGCTTCAATCTTTGACCGATGACGTTCATTTCCGCTTGCGCTTCGCGCAGCGTGACACCTGTTTTCAATCGCCCGACAATGTCGAAGTAATGAGTACTGCGCGCCGTCGACGGATCGATCAGAGGCCGCAAAGGATGTTCGGGAACTCGGAAACGCGCGGCAGTCCAAAGCTCGGCATTGCCCGGGAAAGCAAAATAGGGAGGCATTACTCCGACGATGATCCGAGGTTCGCCGTCGACCGAAATTGTCCTGCCGATGACATCCGGCGCTCCTCCGTAGCGGCGCTTCCAGAGTGAATAGGAGAGAACGGCCGTCCGGGGATTGCCTGGTTTGTCCTGCCGGAAATCGAGCGTTCTGCCCAGTTGCGCTGGAATATTTAGAACGGCAAAGAAGTTCGGAGTTACAACGGCGCCGAGGACGCGCTCAGGCCTATTCCGACCAGCTAGATTAAATGAGTCGTCACGGTATCCGGCAAGGTCCTGGAACGATTTCGCTTGATGCCGATAATCGAGATAGTCGGCGGGAGCCAAGTTGTCCAGGTCTCCTTGCCAACGCTCATAGAGGATCATCAGCCGTTGCGCTTCGGGGAAGGGAAGAGGCCTAATCAGCGCGGCGTCGGTCACGCTGAAAATAGCAGCGGTTGCGCCGATTCCGAGCGCGAGCGTGAGGATGACCGTCGCGGCAAACATCGGCGACTGGCGAATCATGCGAACGGCGTAGCGCAGGTCTTTGCGAAGATCCTCGAGCCACAAAATGCGCCGGCTCTCATAGAAGTGTTCTTCCGCTCGACCGGGATTGCCGAACTTATGCCGTGCAGCTGTTTCTGAATCAGCTGCGCTCAAACCTTCTTGCCGGAGCCGGTCGGTCTCGATGGCAATATGAGATGCAATCTCGGCGGCGAAGTCGTTCTGTTTCCGCCGACGCGAGAAGATGCTCATGTGAGGCCTTGTTCGGGACCTAAAACATGTCCGATGGCGAGGGCGATGCGACGCCAGCGAGTGGTTTCATTCACGAGCTGCTTGCGGCCAGTCTGCGTGAGCTTATAGAAGCGGGCCTTGCGATTGTTGTCCGAGACTCCCCATTCAGCGGTGATCGCGTGTTGTGCTTCCAGGCGCTGCAAGGCCGGATAAAGGGCGCCGTGATCAACCAAGAGTTCATCTTTTGAGGATTCCTGAATGGATCGGGCAATTCCTTGGCCGTGCTGCCGGCCGAAAAGCAACGTGCGCAGTATCAGCAGATCCAAAGTGCCTTGCAGGAGCGCGAGGCGATCCTTCTCGGGACGGGTAGACATCTGACGTGAGCATACGCGCCCTCAGGTCAGATGTCAACAGGAGCTAAGGCTCATGATGTGGCACCTGCATCTGCGATAACATGGCGCAATGTTCGTCACGCCGGTTATTAGGGCCACTGTCGTTTTGCTTCTCGCCGGATCCGCCGCGCTTGCACCTGCTCAGATTGGGGCGGGTACAAATCCAGATCCGCTGCTTTCTTACCCGACCACGTACACTAACCCGTTATCGTTGACCGATCCCTTTTCAGGACCGGCGGTGAGTTGTCCAGACCCGGCGATCATCAAGCAGAGCGCGCGTTTGTTCGACGTGTGGTACCTCTACTGCACGGGAGATCCGCTCAACAGCAACGACAAAGACGCGAACGGGAATCTCAAGAATCACCTCATCTCGACCCTACCGATCGATTGATCTAATTAACTGGGAATACATCCGCGACGCGTTCTTCAGGCTGCCCGCGTGGATTGGGAACGTAAACACAAACCTGTGGGCTCCCGCGGTGAAATACTTCAATAACCGCTACTACCTGTACTACGTCGCGCCGATCACGGCAGCGGGCGGCTCCGCCATTGGCGTGGCGACCAGCAACAACCCCGCCGGTCCCTGGACCGACAGCGGCAGGGCCGTGATTCCGCCCGAACCGAATCCCTACAACGGTTCATTCCTTCGTGCCGTAATCGATCCCGATGTCATCACGGACGAATCAACGTGCCAGCGTTGGAGCTGGCCAATACGCAATCTAATAGCGTTGCAATGCTAGAGGCACCAGAGAGCGTAAATAGTCGAGAAGTTCAGGCTAATAGCGAAGGCGCGACCGACGCAAACACTCCTGGTCTCGATGAGAAAACGTCCGGTGAAGAGAACAGTCAAGCGAACACAACCGCTACCTAAATGCGAATTGCCACATTTTTCCCAAAGGTGTCCCAATTGAAGCCCAAGCCGATCCAGATCTCACCTGAAGTAGCAGCACGTAACGGCAACGATCAAGCGGAACGCATGGCCAAGGTTTTTGTGAGGTATTTTTAGTGCCATACTCAGCAGTAAAGGATACGGCTAAGCGGAAGCGAGCGCGAGCAAAGAAAGCATCTAGACCGACCTAAACGGGTATGCCAGATCTTTTGTGGTCGTTGCTTCAGCAGGCCAGCAGTCAGGGTTCCCGCTCAACAGCGATGAACCCGCTTGTATGGGTTTTGGGTGTATTACTGGCGGCCCTGGTAGCCGTCTCGCGAATGCCGAATCTCCCTTCTTATGTAGCGTTCTCGCTGATGGTCTTTGCTGCGATAGCTTTCATTGCTTTCCTAGTGGCGTACTTTTTGCTCCTCTTCAAGAATCCCGATGCGCTTCGCTCTGAAAAATTCACGCTCTCGAAATTGGCTATTGAAAGAGCCTTACGGGCGACAGCCTAACGGGTTTCCACGAGATCAGAATCGATCCTTCTGACGTTAAAAAGTTGGCGTCGCCCCCTCACTTAGAAGCCGTCGACAAACCGCTAGGATCGTTCCCAGAATGAAGTTACTCGTCGCATCAAACTCTGCCGTTGTAAGCGCAGAGGCAAGGAACGCTGTTACCAAGCTTCTAGAAGCAAAGGGTTGGTCCGTGTGGCACTGGTTTTTAGATCTCTGGCTGATTGATTCACCTGAGGCTCCAGATTTTATGAAGCTGCGGGATGAATTGATGGCAATTCCCGGACTTCGTCACGTGATGATTATGTCTACCGAAGGCCCTCTGTATCGCACGGGATGGGTTCCTACGGATGCTGTCCCTTGGATCGAGGAGCATTGGACACCTAAATCAGGGATTAAGGCCCTCACGCAGTCTTGAGGGCAATGACTTACTTTTAATTAGACTGCATCTTCCTCGTCACAGCTCGCGCCTGCTCAGCACGTCCTCAAGATCGGCAACGAAGGCTCCCGATCCTTTAAACTGGGCAACGGTCAATGGAACGTTCCGGACACTCGGTTCAGCATCACTGAACTACTTCGATAGAGAATCTACCGGCCCAAATAACAAACGGCCTGTCACGCTTCGAACGATGAGAATTTATTCTTGATTCCGGAAAGGTGGCGACGAACTCGGCAAGAACACGCTGAAATTCCGACTAGGCCGAATCCCAAGAGTAAAAGCGAATCCGGTTCCGGAGTAGCGACGGACACGAGCGTGATATCAACAGATCCATCGCCGCCGTTCGCGCCTGCGGTCAACAGCGTCTCAAAGGCGGACGGGTCTAAGTAAGAGCCGCCACCGCCACCGGTATCCGAACCGCCGACACCCCCGCTATAGCCGCCCCCGCCGCCGCCAGAGACGAGACCGCCACCGCCACCGCCACCGAAACCACCAGCGCCAGCATTACCGGAGCCAGGGGTTCCCCCAGTCAAGACTGGAAAGCCTTTGCCCCCGCCGCCAACAAAACTTGAATTATCCTGACCATTTCCAGTGAACCCGCCGCCTCCACCGCCAGAACCGTAAGGGCCACTCTCGCCGCCGCCCGAACCAGAGGACGTCGTATAACCCCCTATGCCGCTCAAGAACAGACCTGCCCCCCCACCACCACCAGCTACAACCAAAGGCGTGTTCCCGGGTCCGACGATGAAAGTTCCGCCTCCCCCGCCCCCGGTAGAGGGCTCCGTCCCGATCTGCATTCCCGCGCCACCCGCGCCACCTACGTATAGCTGCAAAATCTCACCTGCGGTGAGCGCAAAATCGCCACCGATTTCGGCTCCCTTACCGCCTGTGGGTCCATTGGCGCTGCTCCCTCCCTGCGCGCCATAGGCAGTGATGTCGTAGACGCCGGAAGCCGAGACCGTGAAGGTTTGCAAACCCCCCGAAGAAGAAAAGCTGTCTGCTGCCAGCGGACGAGAGCAGACCAAGCCAAACAGCACTGCAGCAACCCACAGGCTTAAGTTTCGGCCGGCAGAAGGCTGGCTTGGATGTAATGAATTTTGAAAAAATACTTTAAGCATTGTCTTTGTAGTGTGTGCCCCGATGTGCGTCACCGGCGAGAAACCTTTTTTTCAAGCCGGAGTCAAACTGTACCACGTCGGTTTTGGCTTGAGTATCACAACCGGTCTGTCTAGTTGCCTGGCGAGATCCTTCCGACTTGCAACTGGGCGCTTTTAAGCTCGGCTTATCATCGGCTCCGAAGCTGTTCCACGGCTGCTGGATATACAGAGGGCTTTACAGGCTTCATGCCCTAAGTATCAACAACTGCCAGATAACCCGTGCCGTTGCACGCGTAGCACTTTCAGCTCGCTTTGCAAGTCGCACATCGTTTGCTCTCATTGCACTCACGCACCTTTGGTGACTAACCATTCTTCTGATCCTGGCTGGTTCCCGGTTCCCCCACAGTGAGAACACAGCGTGCTTCCCTTGCCATCCGGCAACGTCCCGGTACTGACGAACAGACCCTACACGGTAGAGGTTCTGACAACACACCAGCCTAGCCACTGGGTTTGTCAAAGGGACAATTCCGAAACGATTGGCCGGAAGTGCGCGGGGGGTATGGTCCTTCCGACACGCCGCAGCCCGCTCCCGCGGCGCAGCCTTTCGAGACGAACGCTTACGTGCCCAGCATTAAGGCCGATGACGAACCCGGCAGTGAAATAACGGCTCTGTCGGATGAGTTCAATGCGACCACGCTTTCGCCCCAGTGGCACTTCATTCATCCGCAAGCGAACAACACATATGTCCTGACCGGATCCGCGTACGAAGTTCAAACCAGAGGTCCCGATGAAAACGGCAGCCCGCAGGTGGTTTCGCTTCTGGGTGAAGCGACGCCGCCGGGTGATTACCTGGTAGAAACGAAAGTGACCACGACGATTCCTTTCGACAACTCTTGTTGTTACAACTTCGCCCAAGGCGCATTGTTCATTTACGGCAATGATCAGAACAGCATCAAGCTGGACGTGTTTCCCGACTTCGACACGCGCCAAACGGAATTCGGCAAACAAATCGGACCGGTTCCGCCGCACTATCCCACTTACGATCACATGACCATTGGTCCGGTAGGAGTAACTACCTGGCTGCGGATTGTGAAACATACGGCGAGCGACAACAGTGAACTCTACACTGCCTACACGAGCAACGATGGCGCGCACTGGACGCATGGCGGCACGTGGACGCATACTCTGGGAAGCACTGCACAAATCGGCATCGCGGCGCAAAACACCGCGGGGTTCACGGTGGATTTCGACTACGTTCGCGTTTACACTCTGGCGAACCCGTAGCCCGGTGAGGCGCATGCGTACAGGCGCAAATTACACGCTTCGAGACTCGCCCCGTTATACTGGCACGTGACTTTCGGCCAATGGCTTCTTTCCGATCTCCGACTGCCAAAAGGCATTCATAGTAGGCCGGAAGCCAAACACCCGTGGTGGCGCGTGATGTGCCTCACCGGCGTAGATTATTTCTCAACGCTGGGGTATCAGCCAGGGATCGCGTTTCTTGCGGCAGGCGTGCTTTCGCCGGTCGCGACATTGATTCTGGTAATCGTCACATTGTTCGGCGCGCTGCCGGTGTATCGGCGCGTGGCAGAAGCCAGTCCTAATGGGCAAGGCAGCATCGCGATGTTGGAGAATTTGTTTCCCCAATGGACGGGCAAGACGTTGGTGCTGATCCTGCTTGGTTTCGCGACAACGGATTTCATCATCACAATGACGCTTTCGGCCGCGGACGCAGCGTCGCATTTCACTCAGAATCCATTCACACCCACGTGGATGAAGAGCCAGATGGGAGCGACGATCATCCTGCTCGCGATTCTAGGCGCAATTTTTCTGAAGGGTTTTAAAGAAGCGATCGGGGTAGCGGTCGTGCTGGTCGTTTTGTATCTCGCGCTCAGTACGGTGATCACCGGTGTCGGGTTATGGGAGGTGTTTCTGCATCCGCAGATGATGCCGAATTGGAAGAACGCGCTTTTTGCGCAACACGCCAATGTGTTCGCGATGCTTGGCATCTCGCTGGTGCTGTTCCCGAAGCTCGCACTGGGGCTGTCCGGCTTTGAAACGGGCGTGGCTGTTATGCCGCTCATCAAGGGTCAGGATTTGGCCGAGCGCATCCGGAACACGCGGAAGCTGCTGGCGACGGCAGCGCTGATCATGAGCGTGTTTCTGATCGCGACGAGCATCGTGACGACGCTGCTGATCGAGCCGGCAAAGTTTAAAGAAGGCGGCGAGGCAAACGGGCGCGCGCTGGCTTATCTGGCGCACAAGTATCTCGGAAATGGGTTCGGCTCTCTATATGACCTCAGCACGATTCTGATTCTGGGATTTGCAGGCGCTTCGGCAATGGCGGGGCTGCTCAATCTGATTCCCCGCTATCTTCCGCGCTTCGGCATGGCGCCGGAGTGGGCGCGTGCGGCGCGTCCATTGGTGCTGGTGTTCATGGCAATTTCTTTCGCCGTTACGAAATTGTTCCACGCCGACGTAGACGCGCAGGGTGGGGCTTATGCCACGGGTGTGCTGGTATTGATCACATCGGCCGCGGTTGCGGTGACGATTTCGGTTTGGAGAACGAGACTACTTCGCTGGGCGTTTCTCCTCATCTCCGCCGTTTTTGTCTATACAACCATTCTGAATATCGACGAGAGGCCAGAAGGGCTGAAGATCTCGTCATTCTTTATCGCTGCGATAGTGGCAATTTCGCTCATTTCCCGCGCGATGCGCTCGACTGAGCTGCGCATTTGCGGAGTGGAGCTGGATGACACCGCGCAAGCATTGCTTGCCGAAAACAGCGGCCAGCCGATCCGGTTGGCGGCGCGCAAGCCCCGGCCCGACACCGAGCAGAGTTTAGACCAAGCCGATCGGGAAGTCCGTTACGTTCACAATCTCGCGGCCGATGAGCGACTTTATTTTTTCGAAGTGGAGCGCGGCGATGCCTCCAGTTTCGAAGAAATTCTAACTGTCACAGGCTGCCGGATCGGGAGGCACATTATGTTGTGCGCGAAGAGCCCGGTGGTCGCTAACGCGGTAGCCGCGATGCTTATCCATTTGGAAAAGACGACGGGAGAGCTCCCTCACGGTTACTTCGTGTGGACGGAAGGAAACCCGGTGGGCAATCTGGTTCGGTTTATCTTTCTAGGAGAGGGCGACGTGGCGCCGCTTGTCCATGAGGTGCTCCGCCGGGCAATTCCAGATCCAACGCGTCGGCCCTTTATCCACGTCAGCTAGGCGCGGGGGATTAGACACGGGAGGCTTTGAGGCTCCTCTAAAGGATAGACTTTCCCGGGACAGTAAATGTTAGTTCCGATAGGGACGTAGGCCGCTGTGAAATGCCAGAAAATCTGCGGGTATATCTGCGGTGCGAATGCATAAGCGAATGCGTCTAATTGGTATGGCAGACGAAGGAAGAGACGAACATCGTTTCGGTACAGCAACTGAAGCAACGGATCATCGGTCGGCAACGGAAAACATTCGGGAGCTCACGGAGGCTAGCAAACAACTGTTTGAAGCCGGCAAGCAGATGACTGATAATCTAACCGAGTTATCGCAGCGGGTAGAGCACGCAACGAACGTCGGCAGTCAAGTCTTGAAGAGCCCTTGGCTGCTCGCCGGTGGCGCGGTCGCGGCTGGAGTACTGATTCTTCTGATTTCCCGCAAGGGCTGAAGATAGTTCGCCGCGACTTAAACTAGCGGCATGACTTACTGACGTTTGAGCGAGGCGAGCGTCGATCGTTGTACGCGTTTGGGGCGGAGGAGCGCGGCAAGCCCGGCAACTCCCGCAATCAGGAGCATGGACTTGGATGGTTCCGGAGCGGCGGTGCTGTCGAATTGCACAGCGCTGAAAGCGACGTAGCGATAGTTCGTGATGCGGAATGACGGCTCAATCTCCTGAGAAACGAACTCAGTTGCCGAAGAGAAGCGAGCTTCAGCTACTTAAGGGATCGCCACCCACAGGGCGTCTTGGGCCCTTGCAAAGTGATATGGGGGCTGACTTGCGTGTACTCTGGGTCCGCATGATGAAGATTCGTGTAGGGCGGCCCGGATCGCAACCGGGACGGAACGAGCTTCCTTCAGTCTTCGTCGAAGTAATCAATATCGACTCGCTTGACCGGGTATGTGGCGATTTCATTGACCCCAACCCCGAAGTCGATGCATAAGCCGGCAAGTTGCTGACCATCGATGAGGATGATTTTCTTTTCGATTCGCCCGACGTATTCTTTCGCATCTGGAGAAAACTGAGAGGTCGTAATGAATATTCCCTTGCGCGCTCTGTGTCCTTCCAAGCTACCGGCGAACGCCTGAACCTCTGGCCTGCCCACCGTCGCTCGCCAGCGCTTCGCTTGTACGTAGACAGCATCTAAGCCGAGCCGATCTTCTTTAATGATTCCATCAATGCCGTCGTCCCCTGTTTTTCCGATCGCCTGGCCAGCGTCTTTTCTTGATCCGCCGTAGCCCATGGCGACCAAAAGATCCACAACGAGCTTCTCAAAGAAGCGCGGAGAGCATCTTGCCATGTTGTCCAGCAGTTCCTGTGCGACTCCGCGGCGCAGGAGTTGATAGCTGGCCTCCAATGTTTCTTGGGGACTCTGTCTGCGGAACCTCCTTCTCGAGTGCCTCGGCATCCTCGACCGCCCCCTCGGTCGCAGGACGTGACTGACGGCTACGATTTCGGAACTCCACGAATTCAGGAAACCACTCCAAAAAACGGACATTAACCTCAGGCGGGTTCGAGCGTATGACCTGCAGTCCCCGTTCGCTGATTTTGAAACGCGCGCGGCCAACCGCCTCCAGAAGTCCGGCTCTCAGAAGGTAGAACCGGGACCAGCCCACCCGGTTGTATAGTTTTGGCTGCGTACCGCTAGGGAGCATCTCATTGCGGTCTTGCTCCGTTAACCCGAACTGCTGAGCAATGACGTCCGCCGTTTCGGACAGCGAGTGTTCAATACCGTCCCTGCGCCAGACGCAAAATCGGTAACATGAGCGTCTGATAATCGGGAATCATCTCGGTTCTTCGTCAGTCAGTGTGCTGATAAACCAGACAGTGCAATGCGACACCGGTAACTTTTGGCGTAGAGCCCGGTCCGGACAGGTTTTGCTGGGGCGGCTGGTGGGATTTGAACCCACGACATCCAGAACCACAATCTGGCGCTACTACCAACTGAGCTACAGCCGCCGTAGACATCCCGAGTGTAACAAAGGGCGCGTCGCAGCTCGACGTCAATACAGGGCGCTTCTTTGATATCCTCAGAGCTTAGAACAGTTGAGGTTTTGCGATGTCCGGACACAGTAAATGGGCCACAATCAAGCACAAAAAAGCGGCCCTCGACGCGAAGCGCGGGAAAGCGTTCACGCGCGTAATCAAGGAAATTACGATCGCGGCGCGCAACGGCGGCGATCCCGATGCGAATCCGCGTTTGCGCACTGCGATTCTGGCGGCGAAGGCGGAAAGCATGCCCGCGGACAACATCAAACGCGCGATTATGCGGGGAACCGGCGAGCTCGAAGGCGGGCAGATCGATGAGATTTTGTTCGAAGGTTATGGGCCGGGCGGGGCGGCTGTGCTAGTAAACGTCGCGACCGATAATCGCAATCGAACGGTCAGCGAAGTTCGTCACGCGTTCTCCAAAAACGGCGGCAACCTGGGGGAGCAGGGCAGCGTAGCGTGGATGTTCGAGCGCAAGAGCCAGATCTTCATTGACGGCGTAAACGCAACGGAAGATCAGTTGATGGGCATTGTTCTCGACGCGGGCGCGGATGACATTCGCGATCAGGGAGGCGCCTGGGAAATTTTGTCTCCACCGGAAGCGCATGAGGCAGTTTTGACGGTTCTCGGGAAAGCCAAGATCCCGACGGAATCGGCGGAGATTGCAATGGTTCCGAAGAATACCGTCAAGCTGGAAGGCAAAAATGCTCAGGCGATGCTCAGGCTGTATGAGGTTCTGGACGAGCACGAAGATGTGCAGAACGTCTACGGAAACTACGAAGTGGACGAAGCGGAAGTAGAAGCGCTGGCCTAGAGAAGGGCGCAAGCGCGTCGTTCTGAAGCGGCGGAGAAGCCCAAATTTCCTCGATGCGAATCGCCGGAATCGACTGTGGAACCGAAAGGACAGGTTTCGGTGTTATCGATTCAGACGGCCGATGTCATCAGCTGGTGACGGCGGGCGTAATACGGACGAAGTCAGCGGACGCGCTTGAATGCAGACTGCGGAGTATTGCGGGCGAGCTGCGCGGCATCTTGCGGGATTTCGCGCCGGAAGTGGTGGCGGTGGAGGCAGTGTTCCACTCGGTGAACGCAAAATCCGCACTCAAGCTGGCGCATGTGCGCGGCGTCGCGCTGCTGCTGGCCGCGGAAGCGGGCCTGGCGGTAAGCGAATACTCGCCGCTCGAAGTGAAGATCAGCGTGGTCGGATATGGGCGCGCCGAGAAACGCCAAGTACAGATGATGGTGCATTCGCTGCTTGCTATCGAACAGAGATTCGATTCGTTCGATGCGACGGACGCTTTAGCGGTCGCGATCTGCCACGGCACACGCTCAAATATCAGGCTGGCGGCAGGAGTGCGGCGATGAAGAGCGTTCTTATCGTGCTCGCTTTCTCGACGGCGCTGTGCGGTGCGGCGCCGAAGCTGACCTTCACCAAAAGCTTTCCTGGAAGCGTTCCACCGTATGTGTGCGTCGATGTGGATCGCAGCGGTGCGCTCGAGTACAAGGAGTCTCCGAAGGACGATCAGCCGCTGAAGCTGAAATTGCAGGAAGCGGACACCGCGGCGCTCTTTTCCCTGGCGGAGAAACTGAATTATTTCAAATCGCCACTCGAATCAGGTTTGAAGGTCGCGAGCATGGGTAAGAAAACGTTCCGCTATGAGAATGAGAACGGCAGCGCGACGGAAGCATCGTTCAATTACTCGACGAACGAAACGGCGGAGCAGTTGTTGCAGCGCTTTGAAGAGATTGCCGCCAGCGAGCGAGCCTATCTCGATTTGGACCGTACGGCGCGCTACGACAAGCTGGGCGTGAACGATGCGCTCGCGGAGGTGGAATCGCTGTGGCTGCATAAGCAACTGGCAGCGCCTTTACAATTCGTTCCGCTGTTAACGCGCATTGCCACTCATGAATCGTTTATGCACCTGGTTCGCGACCGCGCCGCCAGGCTGAAGGACGAGTTCCAAGGGATCCCCGCCGGGACAGCCGACTCAACACAGAAATGAGCACGCAGCCGTTTCAGCGCGTGGTCTGGATTGTGCTCGACAGTGTCGGGATTGGGGCGATGCCGGATGCGGCGGATTTCGGCGATGAGGGCAGTGACACGCTTGGCAATATCGCCAAAGAGCGAAAGCTGGAGCTGCCGAACTTGCGCAAACTTGGTTTAGGAAACATCAAGAGCATTCCGGGATTGCCTCCCGTAGAACATCCCGCGGGCGCATACGGCAAGTGCACGCTTGCTTCTCCGGGTAAAGACACAACGACCGGGCATTGGGAGATGGCGGGCATTTTGCTTGAGAAGCCATTCCCTATTTATCCGCACGGCTTTCCGCCAGGCGTAATGGGAGCGTTCGAAGCGAAGATCGGACGGAAGACGCTGGGCAATAAGCCAGCGTCCGGGACGGAAATCATCAAAGAGCTCGGGGAAGAACATCTTCGAACCGGTTGGCCGATCGTCTACACATCCGCAGACAGCGTGTTTCAGATTGCAGCGCATGAGCGCGTGATTCCACTCGCTGAGCTTTATCGAATGTGTGAAATTGCGCGCGACATTCTGCGAGGGCGCCACGAAGTAGGGCGGGTTATAGCACGGCCGTTCGAAGGAGAGCCGGGACATTTCAGCCGTACCACGAATCGCAAGGATTATGCGGTGCCGCCGCCGAATGGCATGTTGCTCGATCAGCTGGCGGCGAAGAACGTGCCGGTTTACACGATCGGCAAGATCTCCGATATTTTTCTAGACCGCGGTATCAGCCAACACGTCAAGACGAAGAACAACGAAGACGGAATGCAAAGAACTCGCGAGGCGATGGCCCAGCAGCCGAATGGTCTTATCTTCGTCAATCTGGTCGATTTCGATCAGCAGTTCGGGCACCGTAACGACGTCGAGGGATATGCAGGAGCGTTAGAAGCGGTAGATCGCTGGCTGCCGTCGCTCGAGCCGAAGGAAAGCGACATGGTGGTGCTGACAGCAGATCACGGCTGCGATCCGACAACTCCATCGACAGACCACTCACGCGAATATACACCGTTGTTGGTGTATGGGCCGCGCGTCCGGGCGGGCGTGAAGCTTGGGACGCGTGGTTCGCTTGCCGACATCGGGCAAACAGTGGCTGAGAATTTTGGAACAACAATTGCAGCCGGCACAAGCTTCCTCGCCGTTATTGTTGGGGTCGAGCCGACGGCGGAGCCGGCACTAGGAGATCCTCCACCGAGGAAGTGCTCAACCCATATTGCGGATTGATGTATTTTTCGAGAAACGCGAGTTGCTTTCTCCAGGCATCGAGGCGGTGATCGCGCTGGCTGAACCCGTGCAGTTCGTTTGGATAGGTGAAATAGTAATAAGTCTTTCCATTCTCTTTCAGCGCTTTAGCGAACTCGGCTGATTCATAGGGAGGAACTTGCGGATCATTTTCGCCGTGCATAATCAGCAGCGGCGTCTTGATTTTGGCAACCTCCGAGAGAGAATCGGCTTTGCGATAAACAGCGGGCTTCTCTTCCGGTGTTCCGCCCATCTTCATCATCCAGCGAACAGCGGAGTTGCGATTCGTGCGCTCCACGAAAATAGCGCGGTCCACGACTCCGTATAACTCGATCGCCGCCTGGAAGAGGTCAGGGTACTTGGTCACCGCATAGCCCACCATGGTGCCGCCATGACTGCCGCCGCCGATCGCCAACCGTTTCGGATCAGCCAAACCTTGCCCGACCAGGTATTCCGCGCCGGCCGCCACATCATCCATCTCGCCGCCGCCGCTATCCTCCACATTGAGGTTCCGGAATTTTTCACCGTATCCCGTACTGCCGCGGTAATTCGGCGTGAGGACCACGTAACCCAACTGAGCCAAATACTGAGCCCACACATCGAGCCGGAATGTGTCTTCAGCCTCAGGACCGCCGTGAATCCACAACACCGCCGGGTACCGGTGATCCGGCTTTATCTCGCGAGGCTTATAAAGAATTCCAGTGATCTGCAAACCATCTTTGCTGCGATATTGCACTTTCTCCGGGATCGTGAGCGCGCCATCAAAGTTCTTGGGCAGCGTGTGCGTGAGATATTTCGGAGTGGAACCACTGGAGACGCTCGCAACCAGGAGGTCAGGGGATTCAAGCGGTGTAGTACGGCGGAAATAAATTTCGCGGCCGTCCGGCGACCATTGCGGCGACGATTCTATCCCCGGAATCGTGAACTGCGCGAGTTGCCGGACGGAGGAGCCATCCACAGGCACAATCCAAATATCGGTCTGCTCTAAGCCGTTCCTGCTCGATACGAGCGCGAGCGACTTCCCATCCGGCGAAAAAATCGGGTTTGTATCTTCGTATTCACCCTTCGTCAATGCTTTGGGAGTGCCACCCGCGGCGGGTATGAGGTACACGTGATCCCAACCGCTGTCCTGCAGCACGATTGCAAGAGAGCGGCTATCGGGGGACCATTGTGCTTTCCGGAGGGACCAGCCGCCGCCGCGATCTGTCGGCGAGGTATAGAGAGTTGCGGGATCGCCACTCGCCTGCCCCGTCTTCGGATCGAACTTCAGCACCTTGAGTTTGCCGCTGAAGTATTCCGGTGAGCGCTCCGTAAAGGAGATGCTCCTGCCGTCGGGGGACCAGGCGGGACTGTCTTGGTCAGCTCTGGACTCCGCCAGATAGTTATTCACCGCCCCGTTCGCGCTCACCACCATTAAGCTGTTTCGTCCTGTTCTGCCGGTTTCAAAAAGGATCCACCTGCCGGCAGGAGACCATTGCGGATCGCGGTCAGCGGCCGAGCGCGGATCGCCCGGTCCCGGTACCGCGTGCGTCAAGCGCTTTGGCGTCCCTCCGGCAACCGGCACGGACCAGATGCTGCCACTGCTCGAGTAAGCAAGCATGCGTCCATCGGGAGACCAATTGAGTCCGCTCTTGCCGCCGGCTGAGCTGGTGAGTGTCACCGGCCAGCCGCCTTCCGACGGCATGAGAACGATCTGGCCGCCTCGCGCGAGCGCGAAGGTTTTGCCGTCGGGAGAAAGCGCTGTCTCGCCGACGGGCTCGATCGAAAGCAGATCGTCCAAAGTGAGCCGATGCGATTGAGCCTCGAGTAATCTCGCCGTGAACAATCCAGAAACAGCAAAAGCGATCCAGAACGTGCGCTGAATTCCGCGCATCATATCGAGCTCTCGCGCGACTCCGGCTATATATTTTTTACTTTTCAGCATCGCTTCATTGATACCAGAATCGGGATAACAAAAAAATGCTTTGCACAAGAAGGCGGAGACGCCTAGAATGGGCTTACAAGATTTTGGGGTTGAAAGGAACTATTCTCGTGCCTACCGTTGTTGCTGAACGAGCCGCTCTACGGCTCCTGGGAGTTTCTCTTCTGTTGTTCTTTAGCTTGGTGCTTCAAATAGCGGGTCAATCGAGCCGCGGCACGGTGACGGGACTCATTTCCGATCCGAGCAAAGGCGCTGTTCTCAACGCCACTGTCGATCTCACGAATCAAGACACGAAGGTCACCCGAAGCACGAACACGAACAGTGTTGGAATTTACCGTTTCGATGCCGTGGACCCCGGCAACTACACCATCAAGGTTTCGGCGCCGGGCTTCAAGGCGCTCGATATCTCAGCTTTCCCGGTGACCGCCGCCCAAGTCTCCGTTGACGGCCAATTGGAAGTCGGCTCGGTCAGCAGCACAGTCGAAGTCTCATCCGAATCGGCGCTCGTTCAGACCGAGGCGCCGGTGCACGGAGGGACGATCACCTCGACCAGCGCGGAAGATCTGCCCATCGCAAACCAAAATCCTGTTTCGCTGGTTCTCACGCTGCCCGGGATATCGACGAACCGCTACTCCTTTGGAGTGGGAACGTATCCGGTGAACGGTGCGCGCGCACGCTCCAATAACTTTCTGATCGATGGCACGGAGAACAACGACATCTCGGTGACCGGGCAAGCATTTCAGATCACCAATCCGGACGCAGTCCAGGAAGTGTCGGCGCAAACGAGCAACTTCGATTCCGAATACGGGCGGGCCGGCGGCGGAGTATTCAATGTGATCACCAAGAGCGGCACCAATCAATATCATGGGACGGTCCGTTATTACTTGGAATCCACTTTCATGGATGCGCTGACGAATCTTAACAAGCTGGATCCCAATCAGCTCCAGCGGGACCATCCATCGCCCGGCACGGACCAGTACTTCGCGGGCACGTTCGGAGGTCCAATCATCAAAAACAAGACCTTCTTCTTCAGTGCGTACCAGGAAGAACGGCAGGCCTCCAGCTCGACGATACAGCTCTTTTCGCTTACCGCGCCAGGCCGCGCCGCGCTTTTGGCCGCCTTCCCGAACAATCCGCGAGCGACGCTGCTGAACCAGATCACCGCCGGCGACGATGCTACGGCGCAGCCGTTTAACGTGGCGTCCGGTACGGGTCAGAATATTCAGTTCGGCACCTACACACGCTCCTATCCGAATACGTACCGCGACCGTCAACTGCTCGAGCGTGTCGACCATTCTTTCAGCAACAACGACCAGCTTTCGGCTCGCTATCTTTACGACAGCAACACGAGTCCGACCGGCGGCAGCGTCGGCTTCGCCGGGTTCGACACTTCCGTAGCAAATGAAGTGAATAGCGCCTTACTCACTGAGACGCACACGTTTTCTCCGGTATCGACCAATGAGTTGCGTCTGGGCTACAACCGCATCTTTTACTTCTTTCCGTTCGATGCAACCAGCCCATTGGCAAGCCAGATTCCGACGACTACGATCGGCGGCATCGGCTCCGGATCGATCACGCTCGGTGTTCCGAGCAACCTGCCACAGGGCCGGGTTGCGAACAACTATGAGTTGCAGGACACCGTCAGCCGCGTTTGGGGCAAGCATAGTGTTCGCGTAGGGACGTCGCTGCTCGACCAGCGCGCAAAGCAAGCGGCTCCGTTCAACATCCGAGGGACATTGAGCTACCAGTCAAGCAACGGCGAAACAGGATTGGCAAATTTCATCAACGATTACGGCGGTTCGAGCGGCACGGCGGCGCATGATTTCGGCAGTCCCACATACTATCCGAAACTTTTCCGGCAAGCTTACTTTGCGGAAGACCGCTGGCGCGCCCGTGAATCCCTGACGATCTCTCTGGGCCTCCGCTACGAATACTTCGGCGAGCCGATCAACTCACTTCGCACGCCTGCCTACACCGGCCTATTTAATATCGACCCGAAGACATTCACGGGCCCTTATAGCCAGCCGGACAGCGTAAAGCCGGACAAGAACAACTTCGGACCGAGCGTAGGTATCGCTTACGCGCCCGGCGATAAGAAGACCGTGTTCCGCGCGGGTTTTTCGATCGGTTACGATTCATTCTTTAATAACATCGCTTCAAATGCAGTTGCGTCCGCGCCGAACAATGTTTCGACCACGATTACCTCGACAACCTCCCTGGCGCAGCCGCGCGGCACTCCGAACTTCTCTCAAAGCCTCCCGACGGTTGCCGTATTCAGTCCGCTTTCCAGCCAGACTCTGGCAGTTGGCAATCTGCTGAATCCTTATTACATGCATTACTCGGGCGGCGTGCAACGCGAACTTCCCGGGAAGTTTGTACTGGAAGTATCCTATGTCGGGACTCGGGGCGTGAAGCTGTTCGCCACGGAAGATTTGAATCCGATTGTTCCTGCGTCATTAGATCACTTTCCGGCCAACTACAGCGCGTCCAATTTCAAACTGAATACCACTTATCAGAACCGGTGGGATGCACTGCAGGGCTCTCGCAACATTCGCACGAATGGAGGGAGTTCCAGTTACAACTCCGCGCAGATCACTTTGAACCGGCGCTACGGGCAAAATCTGTTGTTCACCTTGGCGTATACGCGATCCAAATACATTGATAACGGCAGCGACATTTTCAGCGTCGGCGGAAACAACCAAACGCAGAGTACCGCCGTTCCATCCATCTTTGGCGGATTGACCAGCGATCGGGGGTTATCGGACTACGACCGGCCGAATCGCCTGGTGCTTACGAGTATCTACGAAATACCGTTTCTGCGGAACCAGCGGGGCTTGCTAGGCCACGTTCTCGGCGGTTGGCAGATTTCGGGCATCTATACGCTCGAATCCGGGGCGCCCGTCAATGTATTGAATGGCGTGGATGCGGATGGAATCGGCGGCAACATGGACCGGCCGAATGACAACCTAAGCGGCACGCCCGGCGTTCGCGCAGTGCCCAACGCAAGCAGTCCCACGGGATATGTCAACCCCGATGCGAACAACGCGCCCATCGATCCGGCAACGGCCATGTACATCGGCTTGCCTTCCTGCACGAGCACCGTCCCCTGCGCAACCGGCACCCTGGGCCGGAACACCTTCCGTACGCCCATTTTGAACGATCTCAATGCGGATTTGACGAAGACTATACGGATCACGGAAAGCAAGCGTCTGGAACTACGCGCGGAGTTCTATAACGTGTTCAACCATCGCCAATACGGCTTCGAGTCTGACAGTGCGTTCGACGGCGGCACGACCACCATCGGCGCCAACGTAACCAATACGGCCGCCGGCCGTTTCCTTCAACCGGGTTACGCCGACGGAGGCGCGCGCGTTCTTAAGTTCCAGGGTAAATTTGTATTCTGATGGCTTATCGCAAATGATTTCGTTAACGACCAGAGCCGGACGAGGACGTTCGATGCGGCCCGGGAGGTCCGCCCTACAATGGAGCGTGCGCATCACTAGATTATGAGACGGCGCATCATGGCGGCCAACTGGAAGATGTACAAGACCGCTCCGCAGGCGACGGCTTTTTTTGAGAAGTTCAACGCGTTGGTGAAGGATGCGACGCAGTGCGAGATAGTAATCTTCCCGGTCAGCATCGCAATTGCAGCCGCTGTGAATGCAGTTGCGGGGACTACTGTTCGCATCGGAGGGCAGAATCTTTTCTGGGGCAAAGAAGGCGCGTATACGGGCGAGATATCGGGGGAAATGCTTCGTGCGGCTGGTGCGACCTGGGTGCTGGTCGGGCATAGTGAGCGCCGCCAATACTTCCACGAGACGGATGCCGATGTGCTCAAGAAAACCCAGGCTGCGATCGAGGCGGGATTGATGCCAATTGTCTGCGTGGGGGAGCGGCTGGAGGATTACAAAGCGGGCAAGACGAACGAGGTGCTGGTGAGACAATTCGCAGCGGGGGTGGCGGGGCTCACGGAAGAGCAGTTTGCAAAGGTGGCGATCGCGTACGAACCGATTTGGGCGATTGGGACGGGACACACTGCTACTCCGGAGATCGCTTCCGACGCGCATAAGCTCATTCGTTCGGAAGCTAAGAAACGCTTCGGCGCCGTGGGTGCGGAGCAGCTACGGATTCTGTACGGGGGCAGCGTCAAGCCCGACAATATTGAAGGCTTGATGAAGGAGCGCGAGATCGACGGAGCGCTGGTGGGAGGAGCGAGCCTGGACCCGCAGTCGTTCGCGACCATTGTGAAGGCGGCGTAGGGCTAATCAGGGGGATCGTCCTTCTTTGCTGTTTTGCCGGGTAAGTCGAACGGATTCTCGTGTACTTTCTCGCGAATGCCTGCGTTCAAGGTTTTCGCCAGCGAGATGCTGGCTTCACCGAAGCGATTGCGGATGTGGTCGACGGACCGGAAAGCCTGGCGCAAACGAGCGGTGCGCGGCTCTTCCAGCAAATTCATCTGCCCCTCGACGTGCTGCAGCGAGCCGGCATAAACGCCCAGTAGGCGAATGGGAGTTTTTCCATCCCAGGCTTGACGAAACAGCCCGACGACAGCGGAAGCTATTTCGGAATCGAGCTGCGTGGCGTGATCCGAAAGAGCGAGCGCGCGTGATGGTAGAGAAATCCTCGTCGCGCAGCTTGAGCTGAATGGTTCGCGAGTAGAGGGCGTGTTCGCGAAGGCGTTTCGCCACCATTTCGGACAATCTCAGCAGCGTGGTCTCGAGGCGCTGACGATCGGCTGTGTCTTCGTTGAATGTATGTTCGTGGCTGATGGATTTCGGATCCTCATCCGCGCCTATCGCTGCGTCGAACCAGCCGCCCGCGTCGACGCCGCGAGCTTTGCCGGCGAGGGCGAGTCCCCAACGTCCAAAGTGAGAGGCGAGGAAACTCTCGTCGAGAGCGGCAAGATCGCCCACGCGGTGAATGCCCAACTGGTGCAGGGACGCTTCGGTCTTCTTCCCGACGCCAGGAATCTTCCGCACATCGAGCGGCGCGAGGAACCTCGCTTCTTGCCCGGGCAAAATGTACAGCACGCCATTTGGCTTGGCCTGATCGGAGGACACCTTCGCGACGAGCCGCGATGAGGCGAGACCGAGCGAGCACTTCAGGTTCGTGTCAGAGCCGATTGCCCGATGAAGAGCGTGGGCTACGCGGAGCGGCGAGCCATGCAGGCGTTCCGTGCCGGTCAGATCCAAATAGGCTTCGTCAATGGAGGCCATTTCGACTTGGGGAGTAAAGCGATTGAGAACGGCAAAGACTTTCTTGGAATACTCGCGATAGCGCTGGGGGTGGCCATCGACAAAGATGGCGTGGGGACATAGGCGTGACGCGGTGCGCAACGGCATGGCGGAATGCACGCCAAATTTCCGCGCGGCATAAGAGGCTGCGGCGACAACGCCGCGCTGATCGCGTTTGCCGCCCACGACAACCGGCTTGCCTTTGAGCGAGGGATCGAAGAGCTCTTCGACAGAGACGAAGAAGGCGTCCATGTCGAGGTGACAGATGAGACGCGGCATGGACCCAATCCTTTCCGCGCACAACGGGCTCGGGCGCCCTGTGCGCTTCTTCACGAAACGAGCGTGGCGGCGATTACGCGGGGCAAACCGACCAAATCCGAGATTACTTCAATATCAGCCCATTGGGGCGCCAGCATGTCGCGCACGGAGTCGAGTGAACGATAGCCCATTTCCATGATGAGGCGGCCGCCGGGCTTTACGACGAAAGCGGCTTGCGGAATGAGGCGCTGGTAAATTTCGAATCCGCTGTCGCCTGCAAACAAGGCGAGGTGCGGCTCCCATTCCCGGACTTCGGTTTGCATGTTGGCGGCATCCGCGCCGGGAACGTAGGGAGGATTGGAGAGGAGTAAGTCAATGCTTCGGGGTGCGACGGCGGCCAACAGATCCGCAGCGAAAAAGCTGACGCTTGCATTATGAGTTCGCCGGTTACGTTCGGCGACGGCCAAAGCGCGCAAGGAAATGTCGGAAGCAAGAACGGAATGATCGGTCTCAAGCGCGACGCTGATCGCAATGGCGCCGGAACCGGTTCCCAGGTCGAGAACGCGGGCGTGGGGGTGCTGGTTCAGAAACAGAATGGCCCGTTCGACAAGATGTTCGGTCTCCGGGCGGGGAATCAGCACGTCACCGTTGACATAGAAATCGCGTCCGTAAAATTCCTGTTTATGCGTGATGTACTGGGTCGGCTTGCCCTTCAGCCGCTCGTTCAAATAGCGGCCGTAATGGATCCAGGCGCGCTGAGTGAGCAGGTCCGCGCCATGCGCGTAGAGATGCGCACGGTCGCAATGCATGGCGTGGCAGAGCAGCACTTCCGCCGTCAGGCGTGGAACAGAGGTTCCAGCCTTTTCCAGAATGCCGGCGCCCTGTACTAGAGCAGCTTGAACGGTGAGCAAGTGAGATCGCCAAAACGCGATCGCGGTTGACTAAGCGGCTTCGCCCCGGTCGCCGCGCAGTTCAGATTGATAGTAGGCGGTGAGCGCATCGACGATCGGCTGCATGCGTCCTTCCATGACGATATCGAGTTGATGCAGCGTCAAGCCTATGCGATGGTCAGTAACGCGATTTTGCGGGAAGTTGTAGGTCCTGATTTTCTCGCTTCGGTCGCCGGTCCCGACCATGCTCTTGCGTTCGGCACCGATCGCCGCAAGCTGCTTCTCCATCTCCATCTGATAAAGGCGCGAGCGCAGAACCTGCATAGCCTTGGAGCGATTCTTGATCTGCGACTTCTCGTCCTGGCAGGAGACTACAGTGTTCGTCGGCAGGTGCGTGATGCGCACGGCCGAATAGGTGGTGTTGACTGACTGGCCGCCGGGGCCGGATGAACAAAATGTATCGATGCGGAGGTCTTTGGCGTCGATCTGCACATCCACTTCATCCGCTTCGGGCATGACAACGACCGTGATGGTGGAAGTGTGGACGCGGCCCTGTGTCTCCGTCGCCGGGACACGCTGTACACGATGGACGCCGCTTTCGTACTTCAAGCGGCTATACACCTCGTTGCCGCTGATCATAGCGATGACTTCACTCAAGCCGCCTACGGACGATTCGCTGGCGGAAGTGACTTCAACCTTCCACCTCTGTTCTTCGGCGTAGCGGGTGTACATGCGAAATACTTCAGCCGCAAACAATGAAGCTTCGTCTCCCCCCGCGCCTTTGCGAATCTCCAGAACGACGTTCTTCTCGTCATTGGGATCTTTTGGTAACAGCAGAATCTCAAGATCTCGCTCGAGTGCGGACAATTCGGGCTCGAGCCGAAGGAGTTCGAGTTCGACCATCTGCTGCATTTCGGGATCGCTGCCGTTCAACATGGCGCGAGCGTCGCGCAGTTCCTGGTCGACACGCTTCCATTCGCGATATTTCGCGACCAACTCGGTGAGTTCGCTCTGGGCCTTGGCAGTTTTGCGGTACTGCTCCGAATCGCCGATGACGACCGGGTCGGCCATGCGCGCAGTCAACTCGTTGTAGCGCGCTTCCGCTTCCTCTAATCGATCTCGATATTGCATGTGTGCCGTCCGCCAGTGCCGTCAGGCAATGATCAGTTCGCCGCCTTGCGCCCGTTCAAGCTCCATAGCCTTTTCGAGAGCGCAAATTGCGACTTGCGTCTGATCATTCGATGGCGCCTGGGTGGTGATACGTTGCAGCCAGAGGCCAGGGCGGGTGATGACGGAGAGGAGCCCGCGGCGGCGTTGGGCTGCAAAGCGGATGACTTCATAGCTGATGCCCACGATCACTGGAAGTAGTGCGATGCGGGCGGCGAACTTCGCCCAAAAATTATCGATCGGCAGGAAGGCATAGCCGAGCAAAGCGACGATGAGAACCACGAACAAGAAACTGGTGCCGCAGCGGGGATGCCAAGTGACAAAGCGCTGTGCATTATCCACATTCACCGGCTGGCCGGATTCGAAATTGAAGACAACCTTGTGCTCGGCGCCGTGATACTCGAACATGCGGTGCATTTCTTTGAGGCGCGAGAGCAAGTACATGAAGCCAAGGAAGATGGCGATGCGGAGCGTTCCGTCCACCATATTAATCGCGAAACGGCCGCTGACGGCGTGAAAATGTCTTCCGAGCACGGTGGCGAGGTAGAGCGGTATCAACTTATACAGCCCGATCATGAAGAGGACGGAGAGCAGAATGTTCATCCCCATGGCCCAGGGGTTGACGTCTTTTTTTTCAGGCCTCGCCGCGCCGCCGGATAGTTCGTCGAGGACGCAATTGGCCGAGAACTTGAGGGCCTTCATGCCGAGCCACATCGCGCCCCCGAGTGTTCCCAATCCGCGCAGGATGGGCCATTTGAAGATTGGATGTTTATCGGAGAGGCGGGCGAGCGGGCTCTCTTCGGTCACGATTTGGCCATTGGGCTTCCGAACCGCCACGCAATAGCTGTGCGGGGAACGCATCATGACGCCTTCCATGACGGCCTGACCACCGATGAGCGTTGTCTCTTCACCGTTTTCGAGGACGGGAAGTAGCTGTATATGCGTGAAAAGACGGACAAATCCGCGCAGATTCAAAAGGGGAGCTCCGCTAGTATTATAGCGTTGTTTAGAGGCCGGAAGGACATTTGGTTTTCGGACTGTACCCATTGCGATTTTCCTTTCTGGTGCGAGAGCCGGTGTATTTCCCGCCGGGGAAATCGGCGAACGTTTTGCGAGGCGCATTCGGCACAATTTTTCGCCGTATCGCTTGCGTGCCGCAGTGCACGGGGGCGCGAGATTGCGAATGCCGGGCGAGTTGTCCGTACGCGCGGATGTTCGAGCCGTCGACGCTTGGCTCGGGCCCGAGCGGACTCGCGGATTGGCCGCGGCCGTTCGTGTTTCGCGCTACTCATCTGGATGGGCGGCATGTTGATGCTGGCGATTCGTTTCGTTTCGATCTGCATTTGTTCGATCTCAATAGTCCGGCGGTGGCGTATCTGGTGTTCGCGTTTGCGCAGCTTGCGAGGGAAGGACTGGGGCCGACGCGCGGGCGGGTGGAGCTTACGTCTGTGTCTCAACTCGATGAGCGGCGGGAATCGGCGAAGGCGCTGTACGACGGCGGCTCGCTGATGTTGCAGCAACCGGCATCTCCTCTGGAGATTGAGCTTGATCCGGCGGTCGCTCCAGCGGGCGAGGCGAAGTGTGCCGCTGTCACTCGCGTGGGCGTGCGATTTCAAACGCCAACGGAACTCAAAAGCGGACACGAGATAGCGGCTCAACCCGAGTTTCCGATCATCGCGGCTCGTATTCGCGATCGGGTCAGTGCGCTGCGGGCCTTCTACGGCCCCGGTCCTCTGGACATCGACTTTCGCGCGTTCGGCGAACGCGCTGCCCGCATCCGCATGGCGCGGTGCGAGGTTCGGCAGGTGGACGTCGTGCGGCGAAGTTCGCGCACGGGCCAGACCCATTCGATCGGCGGGTTTATCGGTGAAGCCGAGTATGAAGGCGAGCTGACGGAATTCATACCGTATCTGCGCGCGGGGCAGTGGACGGGGGTGGGCAGGCAAACGGTCTGGGGGAAGGGCGAGATATCGTTCGAGTGCGTGTGAGGTGCGTTTTGCGAAACGAAGCCGGTGGGATGGGAGTCGGGATCTGCCGAACGAACCCAAGTATTTTTGAATGCGCCGCGCAAATTGTGCATTTGTGCGCGGAAAGGCGAAGAGACGGCGCATTTTGCGGAACGAATTCCGGGTCGGGCGGTTTGCGGAGCGAAGCCACGAGAACTCGCGTCCGGTGGTTGCGCTTTTGCGAGGCGAAGCCAACTCGTCGCCGGGCGCGGAATTTGAGTGTGGTTGGGCCGGGACGCCAGCTTGTCCATTTCGGTCTATTCTGGACGGTCGGGCAGGTCGTGTGGAGGGCGCATTCCTTGTAAGTTGTTCTGTGTCCGGGGGAAGAAAAATCGTGAGAGGAATGGGCAATCAGACCGCCCGGTTTCCGCATCGCATTCGAAGAGTTACAAACGACTCCCCTTCGCGCTGAGGACTGAACTATATAAAATTGAAGCGGCACTCGATCTGCTGCGAGTTAAGGCGAGGCCCGTTCGAGGAGGAGACTACGAAAGAATGGCAGACGGGGATGGTGATTCTAACTGGGAGAGGCACCTTGCGGAGCACCAGCGCATTTGGGAAACAGTCCGAGGCTTGGTGGAACGCGCGAAGCCGACCGACGAGCGCATCGAAGCGCTGCGCCAGGCGCAACTGCAGACCAATACAGCGTGCAAGGGCTCATTGGGGCGATTCGTGATCTGATCGACCGTATTCCACCGGAAAATTTGCGCTGAGGCTCGGACGGTGCGAGACAATGTTTGGCGACCCTCCATGAGACCTTTATTGACCGTACTCGCTACGCTGTTTCTGGCCGCACCGCTGACCACACGCGCGCAACAGGCAAATCCTCCGCGATCGCAGGTGCAACAGGCGACACCGGCGCGGCAGGTGACTCCGCCGCAGCGGCCGGAGCGCCCGCCGCAAACTTCGGAGGCGACGCAAACCGCTCCGCAAGAAGAACAGGAGCAGCGGCAGGCTCCGCAAGCGACTGCCTCGGGCGACCAGGAACGCACGGCTACGCAGGATCTGCATTTCGATATGACGGAGGTGCCGCCTGCCGTAACGCATCATCAGATCCACGTGAATGGAAAGCTGCTGCACTACACGGCGACGGCGGGACGGCTGCCCATTAAAGACCAGAGCGGCAAGACGAATGCGCTGATGTTTTATGTCGCGTACACGTTGGATAACGCCGAGGGCAACACGCGGCCGCTGACGTTCGCGTTCAATGGCGGCCCGGGTTCGGCCTCGATCTGGCTGCACATGGGAGCGCTCGGGCCACGCAAGGTTGTGCTCCAGAAGGAAGGCTTTATGCCGGCGGCGCCGTATCGTCTCGAAGACAATGCCGAGACGCTTCTCGATAAAACCGATTTGGTGCTGGTGGACGCGATCGGCACCGGGTTCAGCCGTCCGAAGAATATTGCGGAGGGCAAGAAGTTCTGGGGGTTGAAAGGCGATATTCAATCGTTCGGGGAGTTCATCCGGCTGTACATCACCCGTAACGAGCGCTGGTCGTCGCCGCTGTACCTATTTGGTGAAAGCTACGGCACGACGCGTTCAGCGGGTCTTTCGGGCTATCTCTCCGATCAAGGCATTTCGTTCAACGGGATCGTGCTGCTGTCGACCGTGCTGGCGTTCGAGACGCTTGAATTCAGCAAGACCAATGACGTGCCGTACCCTCTGATTCTGCCGACCTACACGATGATTGCGGCGTATCATCACAAGCTGGCTCCGGAGCTTTCGCAAGATCTCGAGAAAACGCGCGGAGAGGTGGAGCAATGGGCGTTGAATGAATACACGCGTGCGTTGGCGAAGGGCGACGCGCTCTCAGGGCAGGAGCGGCAGAACATTATCGACACGCTTTCGCGCTACACGGGTTTGAGCAAGGAAGTGATCGATCAGTACAACCTGCGAGTCGACGTGGAGGGATTCACACATTGGCTGCTTGCCGATCAGAAGCTGCGCGTAGGACGTCTGGACGGGCGGTTCACGGGGCCCGATCCGGAAGGCTTTGTCGAGACGCGATTCTATGATCCGACCAGCGCGGAAACAGACCCGCCGTTCACGTCGGTTTTCAACGACTACGTTCGCCGCGAGCTGAACTACAAAACCGATATGCCGTACTACACGACGGCTTATACAGTTTGGGGACAAAACATGCGGTGGGACTGGGGGGTCGGCGAGCAGGGCTTTCCGGACACGGCCAGCGCTCTACGCCAAGCAATGGTTAAAGACCCCTATCTTAAAGTGCGCGTGCTCGAAGGGTATTACGACCTGGCGACTCCGTATTTTGCGGCCAACTACACGATGGATCACCTGAACCTTACGTCGCGATATCGCAACAACATCAGTTATGGCGAATTCCCGGCCGGACACATGGTGTACCTCGATTCGAACTCACTTAAGAAGATGAAAGAGAATGTGAGCGGGTTCATCGATCAGACCACGGCGGGCGTGCAGTAGCTTTTGCAGCACCGCTCATTGCAGTAAAATCCTGCTTAAGACGGGCAGAGGGATGGCGCCCTCTTTGAGGCCGTGTTCATTGAATTCGGAGAGCCTGAAAGCGGAGCCCTGCTTCTTTCTGTAAGCATCGCGGAGGCAGTCCAAGCCGCGCCAGCCGACGAAATAGGTTGGTAGCTGGCAAGAGGAGAGCTTGGCGCGCTGCAGCTTCTCGACGGCCCTCTTCCCGTTCCTGGAAAGTGTCGTGCCGCGTCCTTCGGGCGAAGACCAGGTGCGAGGACTCAGCGAAGAATTCGTTCACCGGAGTCTTGCGCTTAGTCCTTCGAGCGGGGCGACGAGGAGGATTGGAACGAGGAGCTTAAGCAAGCGCACTTACTACTTTCTCCAGGTCCGAAGGTTCGCCGAACTTGACGGCTTGTAGGGAAGGCTCGATGTTGCGCACGAGACCGATGAGAACGGAACCGGCACCGACCTCGACGACACGTTCGATGCCGCGTTGAGAGATGGCGCGGACCGTTTCTGTCCAACGGACGGGATTGGGAACCTGTTCGAAAAGACCTTGGCGAGCTTCAGCGGCAGTGGTGATTTCGCGCGCTCGCCAATTGTTAATGAGCGGGACGGAAAGATCTTTGAAGGTAGTGGCGTGGAGATCGGCCCTCAACTTTTCCTGCGCCGGCCGCATGAGAGGGCAGTGGAAGGGAGCGCTAACGGGCAAGAGAATGGCGCGCTTGGCTCCGGCGGCTTTCGCTAGATCCATGGCGCGCTGGACGGCGCCCGTGTGGCCGGCGATAACGATTTGCTCCGGCGAGTTGAGATTGGCGGCGCTGACGATTTCACCTTGAGCGGCTTGTTTGAGGATTTCATCGAGCTTGCCTTCCGGAAGTTTGAGGATGGCGGCCATGGCTCCCACGCCTTGCGGAACAGCCTGCTGCATGTAGTGGCCGCGCTTCTTTACCAGATGGAGAGCATCCACAAAGGCGAGCGATTCGGCTGCGACTAAGGCGGAGTATTCGCCTAAGCTGTGACCGGCGACCAGATCGGGTTTAAATCCGCGCGCCTGTAAAATTCGGAGCGCGGCGATCGATACAGTCAGTAGTGCGGGCTGAGTATTTTCCGTTTTCTTCAATTCCTCGTCAGGACCTTCGAAGCAGAGTTTGGAAAGGGGGAACGCGAGAGTGCGATCGGCCTCGTCGAAAACGGAGCGTGCCTCAGGGAAATTTTCGGCCAGAAGTTTTCCCATGCCTTTGTGTTGGGAGCCCTGACCTGGAAACAGAAAAGCAGTCTGCGGCATTAAATTCGATTAACTCCTGTTCCGAGTGAGTAACAGTACGGATACGACAGACGGATTTTGGAAGCGCGATGGGGGCATGGTACGTCAGAGAGATAGGAAACACAAGAGCTGGTATCGCAGCGGCGCAAAAGAGATTCAATCATTTCGTCCCAAGCTTGAAAGTTAGTTTCGGCGCGAAGCCGAATCTGTTCTATAGTGAAGACAAGAATGAAAAAGAAATCCATCGCGGAGCCAATCATCTCGCCAGAGATATTGGAGATGGCAAAGAGATCGGTAGAAGGCGAGCGGCCGATCGCGACCAAACGATGTGCGGTGTGCGGCGCTTCGTGCACCGCGCCTACGGGACCTCATGCCTCCGAAGAAGATCTGTGCTGGGTGTGCCGACGCCTGAAAATCAGCGCCTGGCGCGATTCCGATCAGCAGATCTCGGCGCAAGAGTAGACACAGCAGTTCCCTCACAAGCCATAAAGTCCTTTCCAACCGGCAGTTAAGATCGTGGCCTATCCACAGGCGCGATTATTTTGAGCGCCGGAGCGGAAGCAGGCCGGCATCGTACTAGTGACATAGGGGAGTGCGGCAGGGGGCGGGATTTTCCTACACCACTTCCCTATAACCATTTCCCTACAACCAGGAGATTCCTGGGATGTTGGCGCGACTTAGCTGGTAGCTGTTAACAGGGTCTCAACATTCCCAGCGATCACGCCGATAGGCAATTGAGGCTTAGTACAGGTGTGGTTGAGGCGGGGTGGTTCGCGGCAGGGTTCTAACAACTTGGGGACGAAAACATCGGTAAGATGGCACGCCGTCTTAGTTGGCTTGGCGGTGCTTGCCAGCCACGGACGAGCCGCGCTCGACCCCGCCAAAGCCATTCCCGAATACACGCAAGAGGTGTGGGACGCCGAGACGGGGCTTCCTCAGAGCTCGGTACTGGCGATTGCACAAACGCCGGATGGGTACCTGTGGGCGGCAACCGAACAGGGACTCGCTCGGTTCGATGGAGTGCGCTTCACCGTTTTCGACAAAGAGAACACCCCAGAGCTGCAGAGTAATTCCATTTCGGCCTTGCTCACGGACCGCCAGGGCAACCTTTGGATTGGAACCAGAGGCGGAGGCGTGAGCCGGTTCAAGAACGGAAAATTTGCTACTTACACAACGCGCAACGGCTTATCGGGTGACTTAATTACTGCGCTTTACGAGGACAGGCGGGGGGCTGTCTGGATCGGAACCGATGGCGGAGGCTTGGATCAGTTCCAGGGCGGAGTGTTTCGCGTCTACAGCACCAAAAATGGATTGCCGGATAATGCCGTCTTTTCCATATGCGGAGACAAGGACGGAAGTCTATGGATGGGCACCCATGCCGGACTGGCGCATCTGAAAGACGGCACGTTCAAGACCTACACCTCGAAAGACGGACTCAAGGACGATTACGTTAAGTCGGTGTATGCCGATCGAGCCGGGGGCATCTGGGCCGGAACGAGCATCGGCGGTCTGAGCCACTTGGTGGACGGACGGTTCACCAACTACACGACTCAGGACGGGTTGTCGAGTAACACCATCTGGTCGGTATTCGGAGACAGTGCGGGAACGATTTGGGTGGGCACGGGAGACGCAGGGCTGAATCGCTTACGCGATGGGAAGTTCAGCGTATACGCGATGAAGCAGGGTCTGCCCTCTGATCAAGTGTGGACGACCTTCGAGGACAAAGAGGGAAGCCTGTGGGTCGGCACCAAGGGCGGCGGGCTGGTTCGCTTACGAGACGGCGCGTTCACGACCTTGACCACACAGGAAGGGCTATCGAGCGATGTGGTGTTGCCGGTTTACGAGGACCGGGAGGGCACCATCTGGATGGGCACCAACGGGGCGGGCCTAAACCGTATCAAGAACGGGCAAATCAGAACGTACACAAAGGTAAACGGGCTGGCGGACAACCTGGTGCTTTCGATCGTCGAGGATCCGCAGGGAAGCCTTTGGATTGGAACACGCAACGGGCTGAGCCGGTTGAAAGACGGTTATTTCAGGACCTACGGCGCGTGGAGCGGGCTACCCAACAATACTGTGGTGTCGACCTACATAGGACACGACGGCGAGCTGTGGGTGGGAACGCGCGGCGGGTTGAGCCGATTCGACGGCACGCGCTTCAAAACGTACACCACCAAGGACGGATTGTCCGGAGATTTCGTGGGGTCCATCTATGAGGACCGGCGGGGAACGTTGTGGATTGGCACGTCTTGGGGGCGGGTTGACGGCCTTCAAAGACGATCATTTCACGACCTACACCACGCAGAACGGGCTTTCAAACAACCTGGTTTTGTCGATCACGGGGGATCCCGACGGGGCGTTGTGGGTGGGCACCAACGGAGGAGGACTAAACCGGTTCAAAGACGGGAAGTTCACTTCATACACAACGCGCAATGGACTGTTTGACGATGCGGTTTACGTGATACTCGACGATGGCCAAGGGTACCTGTGGATGAGCTCGAACCGAGGGGTTTTCCGCGTTTCGAGACAGGACCTGGATCAGTTCGCGAAGGGCGCGATCAAGGCGGTGCATTCGACTGGTTACGGCATTTCGGATGGGATGAAGAGCAAAGAGTGCAATGGCGCGTTCCAACCGGCCGGCTGGAGAACGAGGGAAGGACGGCTGTGGTTTCCGACGATGAAGGGTGTCAGCTACGTCGATCCGAGGCATTTGAAAATCGATCGAGTTCCGCCGCCGGTGGCGATAGAGCGCGTGGTGATCGATCAGAAGAGCGTTGCACCGGACATGGCGCTGCGGATTCCTCCCGGCAAGGGACAGCTGGATTTTGAGTTTACGGCGCCGAGCTTAGTCGCCTCCGACAAGATTCGCTTCGAGTACATGCTGGAGGGCTTCGACAAAGACTGGGTCGATGCCGGGACCCGGCGCGTCGCCTATTACACGAACATTCCTCCAGGCGAGTACCGGTTCAGAGTAATCGCGTGCAACAAGGATGGAGTCTGGAACACGCACAGGGGCGGAAACCGGGTCGATCCAGCTTCTTCCGCATTTCTATCAGACCTATACGTTCGCCTTTGTCTGCGCGCTGTTTGCCGGGGGGGTGTTCTTCGGCGCGTATCGGCTGAGGATGAGGCAAGTGCGGGGGAACGAGACGAAGCTGGTTCTGCTGGTGGATGAGCGCACGCGCGCATTGGCGCATCACACGCGGGCGCTCGAAGAGAGCGAGAAGCGCTTCCGGCAGCTCGCCGAAAATGTGCATGAAGTGTTCTGGATGATCGATCCGAGGAGCGGAAAATTTCTGTACGTCAGTCCCGCTTTTCGCGATATATGGCTACAAGAGCCGCATTCGGTTCTTCGGGATGCTTCTTCCTGGCTCGATTCGGTGCATGCCGAGGATCGGGCGAGGGTGAAGGAGGCGAAAGAGGCGCAACGAGCGGGACATTCGGTGGACGCGGAGTACCGCATTACACGATCGGATGGATCGACACGTTGGGTGTGGGACAGATCATTCCCTGTTTACGACGGAGCGGCACAGCTTGACCGCATTGTAGGAATCGTCGAGGACATTACGGAACGCAAAAAGGCCGAAGATGCCATGCTGCGTTCGCGTAACGAACTCGAACTGCGCGTGCTTGAATTGAAGGCTGAGAATTTGGAGCGGAAGCGGGCCGAACAGCAGCTAAAAATCGCCAAGGAAGCAGCCGAGGCGGCGAACCAATCGAAGAGCGAATTTCTGGCTAACATGAGCCACGAGATCCGAACGCCGCTGAACGGAATTATCGGCATGATGCAGCTGGCGCTCGACACCGAGCTTACGCCCGAGCAGCGGCAGTGCCTGGAACTTGTGGAGTGCTCAGCCGATTCGCTGCTGAGCATCATCAACGATATTTTGGACTTCTCGAAGATTGAAGCGAAGAAGCTGCAGCTTGAGGAGATCGAGTTCGATGTCAGGCGATATCTGGACCAATCACTGAAGTCTTTGGCGGTGCGAGCCCATCAGAAGGGCCTTGAGCTGATTTGCCAGATAGAGGCCGATGTTCCGCAGCTTATTATTGGCGATCCGATTCGATTGACGCAGATTGTCGTGAATCTCATCGGAAACGCGATCAAGTTTACGGAACGGGGCGACATTGTGGTGTCAGTCCACAAGCAAACGCACGATGCACAGCAGGCGTGCTTGCAGTTCACGGTGAAAGACACGGGCGTCGGGATACCGCCCGAGAAGCAGAAAGTAATTTTTGAGGCTTTCACCCAGGCCGACGGCTCTTCGACGCGGAAATACGGCGGCACTGGTTTGGGGCTTTCGATCTCATCCCAGCTGGTGGCGATGATGGGCGGACGGATCTGGGTAGACAGCGAAATGGGCGAAGGCAGCACCTTCGGTTTCACGGGCCGTTTCGGTGTGCGGGCAACGGCTGACTCCGAACGGAGTCCATTCGATTTACGAGGCGTGCGCATCCTGGTGGTGGACGATAACATCACGAGCTTGCGCACTCTGGAAGACTTGCTCAAAAGCTGCGGAGCGCAGGTGGTCGCGATCCAAGATGCGAAGACAGCGCTTCGGGAAGTGCAGCGGAATGTCGAAGCTGCTCAGCCATTCCCCTTAATTTTGCTGGATGCCGAAATGCCTGAGATGAGCGGTTTCACGGTAGCGGAGCGCATACGTCAAGATGCCGGCGCGGGCGGCCGGATTATTATGATGCTCGGCTCGGCGGGAGATCTGGCGGACGCGGCGCGGTGCCGGCAACTCGGGATCGAAGAAAGCGTCGTAAAACCGATTGATCAAGCGGAACTGCGAAATGCGATCGCCCGATCACTGCGCGAAATGGACAAGCAGATTGTGCCAACGAACCGGACGGTCCGGGCGTTGCCTCGACGAAGCGGACTGGCGGCTCTCAAAATTCTGCTGGTGGAAGATAATCCGGTGAATCGAAAGCTGGCCGTGCGAATGCTCGAGAAGCAGGGGCACACGGTGGTGACCGCGAATAACGGGCGGGAAGCGATTGAAGGACTGGAAAACTTGAAGTGGGAAGTGGATATCGTGCTGATGGACGTGCAAATGCCCGAGATGGATGGGTTTCAGGCGACGGCGATTATCCGTGAGCGGGAAAAGCAGCTTGGGCTGCGGATGCCGATCATTGCGATGACAGCGCACGCGCTCGAACGAGATCGAGAACGTTGCCTCGCGGCGGGCATGGACGCTTACTTATCGAAGCCGATCCAGATGGATAAGCTCTTCGAGCTGATTGAAGAGACGGTCACGGTACATCAAACGTAAAGCAATTCGGCCACGTCCGATGACGATGCTAGAGTAAGTTCTTGCAGAATTCATCGGGATGCGACGGAGCCTTACTTGCGGTGTTTTGTAACGGGCTGTGCCGGGTTTATCGGCAGTAACCTGACGGACCGGTTGCTTGAAGTCGGACACCACGTTGTAGGGTACGATAACCTGTCCACGGGCCGGCTTTCGTTCCTTCGCGATGCCTCTTCGAACCCCCGATTCCAGTTTGTAGACGGCGATTTGCTGGATTTACGCTGCGTCACGGAAGGGATAGACGGCTGCGATTTCGTCTTTCACCTGGCGGCGAATGCAGACGTTCGCTTCGGAACTGAGCATCCGACCAGGGACCTGCATCAGAACACAATTGCGACAGTAAATGTTCTGGAGGCGATGCGCGCGACAGGAGCAAAGCGAATCGCATTCTCATCGACAGGATCTGTTTACGGCGAGGCCGAAGTGTTTCCCACGCCCGAAAACGCGCCGTTTCCTCTGCAGACTTCTTTGTATGGCGCTTCGAAACTAGCCGCCGAGAGTTTCATAGAGGCTTATTCGGAAGGTTTCGGGATGCAAAGCTTCATCTTCCGGTTCGTCTCGATCTTAGGCGAGCGATATACGCACGGGCACGTTTTCGATTTCTATCAGCAATTGAAAGCTCATCCGGAGATACTGCACGTTTTGGGAAATGGGAAGCAGAGGAAGTCATACCTGTACGTGCGGGACTGTATTGACGCGATTCTTGCGGCAGTCGACAAATGCAGCGCCAGAGTAACTGTGCTGAATCTCGGGACGGATGAATACTGCAAAGTAAACGATTCAATCGACTGGATATGCACAGAGCTGGGAGTAACTCCGGAACTGAGATATACCGGGGGAGATCGCGGCTGGGTTGGCGATAATCCTTTTATTTTTCTCGATTGCTCGGCTGTGCGCGCGCTCGGCTGGCGGCCGAAGCTAAGTATCAGGGAAGGCGTGGTGCAGACCGTTCGGTATTTGCGAGAGCGTCCTGAGCTGTTTGAACAGCGTGCATGAGCGCAAAACGCGCCGATGTCGGGGAGATGCCGTGCAAGATCTGTTCGGGCTCCGCGGTTGACTCAAGGCAAGGACGGCTGAGGCTACGATAGGAGTTTTGTCACCGTCACCTATAAAAGGCGTAGATATGCTGTTGAGGGGCTACGGCGTTCTCGTTACGGGCGGGAGCATGGGAATCGGCAAAGCTGTGGCGCAGGCTTGCGTTATGGCGGGAGCCGACGTGCTGATCTGTGCACGCGGTACGGAGGTGCTCGAGAGCGCGAAGTCTGAAATACAGGCAGGCGCTTTGAGTGGGCAGCGGGTGCGATCAGTCGCCGCGGATGTTTCCAATTCTCGTGACGTTGACGAGGTAGTTTCGCGAGCTGCCGAAGAACTACCGAATTTCGCCGGGCTGGTGAATGCCGCCGGTATTCTGGGTCCGACAGGCGCTTTGGACCAGGTGGACGTGAACGATTGGGTTGCGACGATTCATGTGAATTTGATCGGCACGATGTTGATGTGCCGCGCGGTCTTGCCGGAATTTCGCGCTCGCAGTTACGGAAAAATCGTGAACTTCTCCGGCGGCGGTGCGACATCGCCGCGTCCGTTGGTGAGCGCTTATGCGGCGTCGAAGGCTGGCGGTGGTGCGACTGACAGAAAATCTCGCGGAGGAACTGAGGGGCAGTGGCATTTCCGTGAATGCTGTTTCACCCGGCGCAGTGAATACGCGGATGCTCGAGGAAGTGATTAAGGCTGGGCCGGGAAAAGTGGGGGAAGCAGCATACCAGAATGCTTTGACGGAGAAGGCGCAGGGGGGAACACCCGTTGAACGGGCCGCATCGCTATGTGTGATGCTGCTTAGCCGCGAGAGCGACGGCTTGACGGGCCGACTGATCAGCGCTGTATGGGACCGGTGGCAATCGTTACCGGCGCGCAAGGATGAACTCGCCAAGACGGATGTTTACACGTTGAGGCGGATTGTCCCCGCAGACCGGGGTTTGGATTGGCAGTAGAGAGGCTGCTGCGCGCAGGCGTTATCGGCTGTGGATTAATCGGGCAGAAGAGAGCGGCCAGCTTGAGTCGGACGGCGGCGATTACGGTGTGCTGCGATGTGGATGGCCAAAGGGCTGAAGCTTTGGGCGCGCAGCATGCGGGCGCCTCGATTAGTACAGACTGGAAATCCGCCGTGGCGCGAGAAGACGTAGACGTCGTTTTCGTCTGCACGACGCACAATTTATTGGCACCCATTGCGGACGCAGCAGCGTCACACGGAAAACATGTGCTGATTGAAAAGCCCGGCGCGTGCCGGGCGGCGGAACTGGACGCGGTAGCCGAGGCAGCGAAGCGAACAGGCTCACTGGTGCGGATCGGCTTCAATCACAGGTATCATCGTTCTTTTCAAAAAGCGCGTGAGATCTATGATTCGGGCGCTCTTTCCGATTTATTTTTCATACGTGCACGATATGGGCACGGCGGACGCATCGGCTATGAGCACGAATGGCGCGCTGTGCCGCAAATTTCAGGTGGCGGAGAAGCGATCGATCAAGGAATCCATTTGATTGATCTGTCGCGCTGGTTTTTGGGCGATTTGAATCTCGTAGGTGGACGCGCGCCAACTTATTTCTGGAAAATGCCTGTGGAGGATAACGCTTTCTTTCTGCTCGAGACCGAAGCTCGGCAGGTTGCGTTCTTGCATGCGAGCTGGACGGAGTGGAAAAATCTGTTCTCGTTTGAGATCTGTGGACGGATGGGAAAGCTGGAGGTCAGCGGGTTCGGAGGAAGCTATGGAACGGAGCGCTTGGTTCATTACCAGATGGAGGCTGCAATGGGACCGCCCGGAACGACCATCTATGAATATCCAATGGCAGACGATTCGTGGGAGCTTGAGACCGCAGAGTTTATAAAGGACATTCGATTGTCGCGAGCGCCTGAACCTGGCATTGAGGATGCGCAGGCGGCATTGAAGATTGTCCAGCAACTTTACACGCAAGCAAAGCCGTGATCATAACGAGAAGTCCTTTACGCATTTCTTTGGGCGGGGGTGGAACAGATCTGCCGTCCTATTACCGGGAGCATGGAGGCTTCGTTATTGCGGCGGCCGATAGACAAGTACGTTTACATTACGCTGCATCAAACCTTTTTCGAAGACTTGATCATCAAGTATTCCCAAATGGAGCGGGTACGAAGGCTGGAGGATATTCAGCATCCTCTCATCCGAGAAGCCTTGAAGTTAGCCGGTCAAGAGGCCAGTTACCTAGAAATAGGAAGCATGTCGGATATACCGGCAGGTACTGGCCTCGGTTCAAGCGGAAGTTTCCTAACTGCTCTTCTGCAGGCGCTGCACTTACATAACAAGACGATCGTCCCTAAGCAGGAGTTAGCTGAACAAGCCTGTCATATCGAGATTGAGCGGTTGGGAGAGCCGGTCGGTAAGCAAGACCAATATATTGCCGCGTTTGGCGGAATCACTTGCTTCGAATTTTGCAGGGACGGGAAAGTAATCGTAAGCCCTCTGAAGATAAGTCCCGAAACCTTGGCAAATTTAGAAGACAATCTAGCTTTGTTTTATACGGGATACACGAGATCCGCGGCCGAGATTCTTCGCGAGCAGGATAACAAGAGTAAAGAAGGCGATCGGGAGATGATTGACAATCTCCACTTTGTGAAAGAGCTTGGATTAGAAAGTAAGAGAGCGTTAGAGAACGGTGAATTACGACAATTCGCGAAACTTATGCATGTTCATTGGCAGCACAAGAAGAAAAGATCGGGAAACATGAGCAACAGCATGATCAATGATTGGTACGATTTGGCTTGCAAGAATGGCGCTTTGGGAGGAAAGTTAATCGGGGCGGGAGGTGGTGGCTTTTTGATGTTCTACACAGAGGATAAGACGAAGCTGCGGCACGTGATGCGCGAGGCGGACGTCCGAGAGGTGCGCATGAGATTCGATTTTCAGGGGACGATGCTTGTTACGCAATCGTGATTCGTGTCGGGCGTTGAGCTGAGAATGCTTCCGTGCGCCGTACTGTGCGGGGGATTGGCGATGCGGCTGCGCCCAATAACGGAAAAAATCCCGAAGTCTTTGGTTCCGATAAACGGTGAGCCCTTCATCGTGCATCAGTTGCGACTGTTGCGATCAAAGGGCATTGATCGGGCAGTGCTGTGCGCCGGTTTTCTCGGAGAGATGATTGAAGAGGTCGTCGGGAATGGGACGAGTTTTGGCATGCACGTTTCCTACTCGTTCGATGGCGGTACCCTGCTCGGGACGGCAGGTGCGGTCCGAAAGGCTCTGCCGGTTTTGGATGATAACTTTTTTGTCCTGTATGGCGATTCTTACCTCACGTGTAATTACGGAGCCGTCGCTGACACTTTTGAGTTTGCGCAAAGGCGTGGCTTGATGACTATTTACCGGAATGAAGATCGTTACGATTTGAGTAACGTCGAAGCGGCTGAGGGGCGGATTCTGCGCTACGATAAACGTGTTCGCACCAGTGATATGCAATATATCGATTATGGGCTTGGCGTGTTTGCCCGGTCGGTTTTCGAAGAATTGCCAGCGGATGAAATTCGGGATTTGGCGAGCGTTTATGAAACCCTGCTCGCTGCCGGCGAGTTGACCGGATATGAAGTTAAAGACCGGTTCTATGAGATCGGGTCTGCGCAAGGAATCCGCGATTTGGAGGAGTATCTTGAGGCCTCTCGCGATGTGATGAGGAAGTGATGAGCTTTTCTCAACAGTTTCTGGTGGAGGCACAGGAGGTTACAAGACAGCTAGACACGGACGCTTTAGAGCGGATGGCTTCCCTGCTGCGGAGAATACGCGAAGACGGGGGTCGACTTTTCATATTGGGCGTGGGAGGAAGTGCGGCAAACGCCTCACACGCGGTTAACGACTTCCGGAAAATTGTGGGACTTGAGGCTTACGCGCCAACGGACAACGTTTCTGAGCTGACGGCGAGGACAAACGATGAGGGTTGGGCCACTGTATTCGACCAATGGTTACGAGTAAGCCGGTTGAATAGCCACGACGGGCTCTTGGTGTTATCCGTAGGCGGCGGAAATTTGGAAAAGCAGGTTAGTCCGAACTTAGTAAGCGCCCTACAGTACGGCCGGTCAGTGGGCGCTAAGATAATGGGGATTGTCGGCCGGGACGGTGGATACACGGCAAAGGTTGCCGAAGTTTGCGTTATAGTTCCGACCGTCAACGCAGCGCACGTCACTCCTCACACAGAAGCGTTTCAAGCGGTGTTGTGGCATTTGCTAGTTTCGCATCCGTTGTTGAAGGTGGAGCAAACTCGCTGGGAGTCGCTCTGAGTTGTTTGCATGTCTCGGCGCGCTATATTTTTGGATCGTGATGGCGTCATCAATGAATCGATTATGCGCGAGGCGAAGCCGTATCCGCCCCGGAATGCTCAAGAAACGGTACTGGTTCGAGAGGCAGGCGAGGCGCTAGGGCGGTTGAGGGAGCGGGGATTTCTATTGTTGGTGGTGACGAATCAGCCGGATGTACGTCGGGGAACAACGAGCCGGGACGCTGTAGAGGAGATACACAGATTTTTGTCCAGTCAACTTCCTCTGGATGATTTCTTCGTGTGTTATCACGATGAGGGCGATAACTGCACATGTCGAAAGCCGCTGCCTGGGTTGGTACTGCAAGGGGCTGAGAAGTACGGAGTGGATGTAAGCCGGAGTTATCTAGTGGGCGACAGGTGGCGAGATATCGACGCGGGCACCGCCGCGGGCTGCCGGACGATCTTGATCGACCGTCGATATAATGAGCGGAGCCCGCGAGTTGCGCCTGATGTAATTGTCTCCTCTTTAGGCGAGGCGGCCGACTGGATTCTGAAAGAGGGTTGAATTCTAGTGAGCTGTTTATCTCAGCTTAAAAAGGTCAAGATCTTCGCCGATGGCGCAAATCTAACTGAGATGTGTGATCTCTATCGCAACCCTGTCATCCGCGGATTCACCACTAACCCTACTTTAATGCGGAAGGCGGGGATCAGTGATTATGGGGCGTTCGCCCGGGAAGTTCTTCGTGCTATTCCGGATCGTCCGATTTCTTTCGAAGTGTTCTCGGACGATTTCGCGGAGATGGAACAACAGGCACTCAGCATTGCAAGCTGGGGGAGCAATGTATATGCCAAGATCCCGGTCACGAACACGCGAGGTGAATCTGCCGCTACTCTCATTTGCCGGCTTGTGCGACAGGGTGTAAAGCTGAACGTCACGGCATTAATGACGTTACAACAGGTGGAAGAAGTCAGCCAGGCGATGCGCGGGGGCATAGGCGGATACGTTTCGGTCTTTGCGGGCCGGATAGCGGATACGGGACGAGATCCTTTGCCGATGATGCGCGATGCCGTCGAAGTGCTGGGCGATTTTGATAATCTCGAACTCATTTGGGCTAGCCCCCGCGAATTGCTGAACGTCTTTCAGGCTGACGCAATTGGTTGTCACGTGATCACGGCGACGAATGACATTCTGAACAAGCTGCGCCTAGTGGGTAAGGACCTTAGCGAGTATTCTCTCGAGACGGTAAAGATGTTTCGCGAGGATGCGGTGCGGGCGGGATTTTCGATCTAGTTGCAGTGGATGCGCGATTCGTCGTTTCCTTGACATGCGTTCGATCCACATACATAGACTTCTTGCCAACGAGAGCTTTCGAGCAGGGCTCATCCTCGTCTTCGTGCTGCACTTGTGTTTCGGGCCGTGTATTTGGGGAACTAAGACGTTACTCGAGAGCGCGCGCGATGTCCCGAGCATAATGCCGCAAGGCGCGTGGGCTGGGAAACGACTGGTCCTCTCCTCTCCGAAGGTTCTCGATGCGGGCGCGCCGGGGTGGCAGAGTGAGCCGCTGTTAGGACTGCTTCACTACCAATACTTGCACGAGAAAACGATCCCGCTATGGAATCCTTACCAGGGTTATGGACGACCACTCGCCGCTGACATGCTGTCTCAGCCGTTTTTCCCATTGACGGCCGGGCTCTCATTGATTCTGAGTCCGAAGACATATAGCTGGTATGTGCTGTTGCGATTATTTATCGCAGGACTTTGCGCGTACTTATATTTAAGATTGTTTGTTTCGAATGTTGCAGCGCTTGCGGGCGGAATCACGTCGATGCTTGCGGGATATTACGTGCTGTACATCACGATGTTTCACCTCAGCGTGGAAACCTTAATTCCAGCCGGTCTCTTCTCCGCGGAATACCTCGTAAGGAGACCAACTTTCAAAACATCGATGTGGTTTGCCGTTGTTATTGTTCTCGTTCTCCTAGGAGGTATGCCGGAGAGTAGCCTGGTGCTGCTGACCTTTGTTTATTGCTATTTGTTGTTTCGAATTGTTACGGATCCCAGTGTCCGGAGCAACGGGTCCGGAGTGGCCAAGTACCTGACGGTATCGACAATTGCCGGCATCGCGCTTTCGGCCTTTCTCTTGTTGCCGTTTTGGGAATTCTTGAGGCTCTGCTTCGACACGCACCAACCGTCCAACCTGGGCGGCATCGTCCGGGGTTTAGGGCACGATGCGTTCGGTGCGTCTATATTTACATATCTGTTTCCATTGTTTCTTGGGCCACCGCAAGGGAAACCGGGATGGACGGGTATTCGAAATTACACAGGCCTGATCAGCATATTCTTGGTTTTTGTTGCGCTGGCAGCGTCTCGTAAGAAAACAAAGAACGATCACGCACTCCGCTCACTTACCTGGTTCTATGTGTCCTTTCTGATTATTGTGTTGCTCAAGCGGTATGGATTTCCGGCGGTGAACTGGATTGGAGCATTTCCTCTTTATCGATTCATGGACTTCCCTAAGTATGACGAGGCGATTCTCTCGATTTGCGTAGCAATCTTGTGCAGCATAGGAGTGGAACGGTTGATGAGAAGGGACGTTTCGATCCGAGCTCAGGCAATAGTTTGCGCCATTACGTTTCTCCTTATACCTGTAACAGCAGTATGTTGCTGGACCAATCTCTTAACGGGAGTCGTAGTCGACGAGTACGTAAGCCATAGACTACCGGTTTTTTCCCTCGCATTACCGACGCTGCTGTTGATTGCTGTTGCAGCGGTGCTGTTTAGCTGGAATAGGCAGGAAATCGGTTCAGGCCGAGGCGCGATAACGGGAACCTGTGTGGTTGTTGTGTTAACGCTGGAAGCCTCGTTAAGCTATATTGTTCCAACTTACTACCACATCAGCAGGCTGGCGGGTGATGCTAGCAACCCGTATACTGGGGCGCCGTTTATAGATGTTCTGAATGAAAGAGCGGGAAGATATCGCATCTTCGCGCGGGACGGGTTGCTGTTTCCGGATTGGGCGTCCTCCTTCGAGCTTTCCGACATACGCGACGTGGATGCGATGTATTACAAGAAGTACTTGCCATTCATTAGGGCCTTTCTCCCAGCAACAAACACCGCTGTTCGGCAGAACGTGAACGATCGGTTTACGGGAGCCGGTAGTTATGAATTCGATGACCCGTTAGAACGGCGACTGCTGCAGTTGTCTTCGGTAAAGTGGGTTTCGACATTGCGGGTATACCCGATTCCAAACCACATGGTGGACCAAATTCTTGAAGAAAATCGGGGACATATCGAGCCGGGCCGCGAAGTCCAGATCACGAAGCGATCATTCGCGCTTGGCGGAGTTGCTAGAGAGGGGCTTGGAGAGCACCCTCCGTACGGGCGATTGCCCTACACTGTCCATGTTGGCCGAAATCAGGCACGTTTTCATTTTGCCTATGGCATAGATCCGGCAGTTTTCGATAAAGGTGTTGGTGACGGGGTTGGGTTCACGATCGAGGTGAAGGACCCCGCGGACAGGATTTCGAAGGTTTTTTCCAGTTACATCGATCCGAAGCATGATCCGAACGAGCGGCGATGGATGAAAGGAGAAATCGATCTAAGCCGATACCGCGGGCGCACGATCCAATTGTTGCTTTCCACGGATCCGGGCCCGAGGGGAGATACGGCTTATGACTGGGCCGCTTGGTCGGACTTCCATTTCGACGATGTATCGGAGGACGGCGATCAACCATTCAAACCCATTTATCAGGGCGAAGCGCTGGTCTATAAATATGACGATGTGCTGCCGCGCGCAGCGCTGTATTATCGCGCCGACATCAGGAACGGTGAAAGCGATGTACTTAGAAGGCTCGAGGACCCTTCGCTCGACATCTTTAACTCTGTTGTAGTGAATGCCTCTGACCTTTCAGGAGAGCAGCGTCGAGGTATTGCGGTGCTGAATGAAGCCTCGCCTAAGCGCGTGGATGCGACGCCGATTACTCGATATAAGTCACAGGAAGTGGAGATAGCGGCAGCACTCAATCGGACCGGAATCTTAGTCTTGAACGATAGCGATTATCCGGGATGGACGGTAGACGTCGATGGGCATCGGAGCAAATGGTTTACTGCAAACTACATGTTCCGGGGTGTTTTGCTACCAGCGGGCAAACATATTGTCAGGTTCACATACAAACCAATAAGTTTTTATCTTGGGGCTGCGATCAGTTGCGTAGCTTTACTTATCCTTGTGACCTTTGGCTTCCTTCAAACGCGGAGTAGACCCTGTGCTGTTGACGCAGACCAATAGTGACATTT
This sequence comes from Terriglobia bacterium, assembly GCA_963719335.1. GTDB lineage: Bacteria > Acidobacteriota > Terriglobia > Bryobacterales > Bryobacteraceae > Bog-105. The sequence goes on from CAVRBR010000002.1 coordinate 295,490, forward strand.
CGGGGAAGCCGTCATGCCCGGTTTGCGGACAACCGACGCGTACGGAGTTCGTGTTTCAGCGAAATGGCAATGCAATCTACAGTTGTCATAACTGTGGGGTGGAGTTCATGCATCCCCAGCCGAGTGACGCGACACTTGCGTCGATCTATTCAGAAAGCTACTTTCTTGGAAGCGAGGACGAGCGCGCGGGAAGCAGGGTTGCTGAGCTAAAGCGAGCAACGGCGGCTCTGTATGTCGACGCCATAGTGCGGCACATGAAAACGGTTCAGCCTCGCTTGCTCGAGATCGGGTGCGGTTCGGGCGACTTCCTGATGGAGGCTCAATCCCGCGGCTTCGAAGTGGAAGGGCTGGAATATTCAGAGCATGCGACGGAGGTGGCGAACGAGCGGCTTGGCCGGCGGGCGGTTCGCACGGGATCGTTAGAAACGGCGCGACTGCCTGCCAACACCTACAATGTCGTTGTTGCGTTCGACGTAATAGAGCACGTTCGCAATCCAAAGCACACACTCGAATGCATGCATTCCGCGTTAGATCGCGGCGGAGTGGTGGCAATTGTTACGCCCTCTCTCGATAGTTGGTCTCGGCGAGTGCTTGGAAGATACTGGATGGAGTACAAGACGGAGCATCTTGTATATTTCGACCGACAGTCATTGAGGCGATTGCTGGAAGAAACCGGATTCACGGAAATCGAGTTTACTTCCAACTACAAGATCTTGTCGCTCGATTACATAGGCAGGCATTGTGACCGATTTCCTGTGCCAGTTATCAGTTGGTTTGTAAGGGCGATTCTGAATGTGCTGCCTTCCAGGTTGGCACACCGGAGAGTCAAGATAGTGGCCAGCGGTACTATGGCGTTTGCGACAAAGAGTGGTTGACTTGGTGAAACATGGTCTATTTGCTCTGCATGCCGATGTAGGGGGCCATGGCCGGGCAGGAAACACGGATGCCATCCGCAGCAACTAAGCGGAAGCGCGAACCGCTTGGGGAGGCGCGGAGGCAATGTCCGATCTGCGAATCTCCGCATCTCGATTACGAATTCGTCGTAGATCGATCGCCGGTTTGTTCGTGCCAGGAATGTGGATTATTGTTCCTCAATCCACAGCCCAGGAGTGTAGTTGCGCAGGGAAGCGCCGCAGCGGCGCAGTCTGACGTGCTGACTCGAATTTATCGGGCGAACGCCGCTGAGCGGCTTCAGGATCTGATCGCTTATTCAGGTATGGAGAGCGGCAGGTTGCTCTTGATCGGAGCGGATGCGCACCTTGCTGCGAAAGCTCGGGAGCGCGGGTTCGAGGTGCATGCGTTTACAGCGCAAGACTTTGAATCGAATTTGAACGGTGAGTTGCCGAAGACGGTGGACGGATGCATCCTGTTTTGCGCCCTGGAGAGGATGGGGGATCCTCTTTCCGCGCTGCGAAGCATTCGCAATGCGCTGACGAAAGACGGTTCTCTGATGGTAATCTCGCCGGTAACGGACAGCAAAACGGCGCGACTGCTGCGCACGTCATGGTGGGAATTTAATCGCGGAAATCTTTTCTATTTTTCCGTTGATACACTGCAGAGTCTGCTGATCAAAGCAGGCTTTGGCGATCCCATCATCTCGCCAGACCGCCATCTGGTGTCGTTGAATTATCTGAGACAAAGGATTGCGGCGAATCCGCAGAAATTGCGCCGGTATAGATGGTTACGGCAGGCGATTTCGCTCAGCCCCATACTTCGGAACAAGACTTTCCGACTGCTGCACGGGAGAACGAAGTTCCTGGTACGGTCGAAGGCGATGCCCTCGAATCCGGTGTTGTCGGTGATCGTTCCTGTATACAACGAGCAAAGGACCTGCGGCGAAGTCATAGAAGAACTGCTCGCGAAAACGATTCGGGGCGTCGATATTGAAGTCATCGTGGTCGAAAGTAACTCGACCGACGGCAGCAGGGAGGTTGTCCTCGAATACCGGGATCACCCGCGTGTGCGACTGGTTTTAGAGGCGCAGCCCCGGGGTAAAGGGCATGCCGTGCGGGCGGGGCTGCAAGCTGCAACGGGCAGCATAGTTCTTTTCCAAGACGCGGATTTGGAGTATGACGTCAACGATTACGATGCGCTGATTGCTCCACTCCTCCGCTATCAGAACAATTTTGTGCTCGGGTCGCGGCATAGCGTGGGGAAAAATAGCTGGAAGATCCGCCAGTTTTCAGACTCGCCAGCGACGGCAGCCTTTTTCAATTTTGGACACCTTTTGTTCCTGACGCTTTTCAACCTGCTCTACTCGCAACGTTTGAGCGATCCATTCACAATGTTCAAAGTTTTCCGACGGGAATGCTTGTATGGCCTGGTGTTCGAGTGCAATCGTTTCGATTTCGATTATGAGATTGTCATCAAGTTTTTGCGCAAGGGCTACAAGCCGTTGGAACTCCCAGTGAATTACCAGTCGCGGTCCATGAAAGAGGGGAAGAAGGTTACCGTTTTCCGCGATCCAATTACCTGGATACGCGCACTCGTGAAATTTCGGAACAGCGCTCTGTACGGAGGCGTTGCACAGAGTCAGAGCTCGTTGCGCCCGGAATGACGGCTGAGATATTTGCGCCTGATCTTAAGAACATCGACAAGAGCTCGAACGAAATCTTCGGGTCGGACCTTCGAACCTTCGACATCGGTCCAGACCTCAAGCGGATATTCGTAGATGGATTCCTCCAAGCGCTCGGAGTTGTACCTGTAAAGGTTCAGGTAACGGGCGATGATCTCGACGTCGAAGACCCACCGAGACAAAAAGGGATCGGCGAAGACGCGCCGCACATTTTCGTCGACGCGGAATAGCTTGGCTCCGCATTGCGTGTCGTAGATGGGCAGGCGGAGCATCATGGAAACCACGGTGGCGAAGACGCGGCCCAAGTAATGACGGGTTTCGCGACGCTGAATGCGGCGCCCGAGCAGTTTGATTCTCGATCCGAAGACCATCTCGATTCGAGGATGGTCGTCGAGGACAGCGAGGAACCGTCCGATTGAGTCGAGCGGCGTCGCGAGGTCGGCATCCCAGTAGCCGACGACGTCCTGCTGGAACGTATTCAAGGCGTGATTGATGCCCGTGCGAACGGACTCGGCCTTTCCTTTATTCCGATTGCTGAGTAGGATTCCGGCGCGATCTTCATATCCCCGGCAAATTTGTTCCAGAACATCGCGTGTGCGGTCGTGGCTGCCATCATCGACGAAGAGAAGGTGTTTGGTCTGGTTCGCGGCGAGAAAGTCGCGAAACCGTTCAACGCTCAATCGTCGAGCTTCGTTGTAACAGGGAATGACAACGCCGACGCGGAATGACTTCTCAACGTCAGTTCCGGTAGCCATGGTTGCGCATGATGTCTCCATTATTAGGGAGAAGGTTTTGGGCGACCGGGAGTGTGCGACGGGGAGCCGCTAAACGTCGCGAGTAGATCCGTAAGCGGCGTTGCGATACCAATGAAGATGTGATTCTCTCAATTCTTGCCCTGGCGGGCCTGGTGGCCTTGCCGAGCGGCGTCGAAGGTAAGGGCCTGCTGGACGAAGGTTACCGGGACATGTACAACCTGGCCTTCGATGACGCACACCGGTGTTTTCATGAATGGGAGCGCTTGCACCCTCAGGATCCGTTTGGTCCGGTCTCGGATGCGGCTGCGTATCTGTTCTTCGAATTTGACAGGTTGAAGGTACTTCGATCCGAGTTCTTCACCGCGGACAAAGCGTTCGTAGACAGCAGGAAGCTGACACCCGATCCGCAAATTAAGACCGCGTTCGAAGCCGACCTGGAACGCAGCAAGGAATTGGCGGACGACCGCTTGCGTCAATCGGCGGACGACGAAGGAGCTCTTTTTGCCACGGTCGTGCGGTTAGCGTTGGACTCCGATTATGAGTCGTTGATCGATAAACAGTACTGGACTGCTCTTAAAGAGATCAAACAGACCCAAATGTATGCGGACAAATTGCTTGCCGAAGATCCGGACTGCTACGACGCGGAACTGGCGATCGGAGTGGAGAATTACGTTTTGAGCCTGAAGCCGGCGCCGGTGCGATGGTTTCTGCGAATAACAGGTGCGGAGACGGATGAGCAGAAGGGCGTGCAGAAGCTGCGGGTGGTGGCAGATAAAGGCCATTTTTTGAAGCCCTACGCGAAAGTGCTGCTTGCGATTGCAGCTCTCAGGAGCAACGACAAAGCGGAAGCCAAGACGCTGATTACGGAATTGGCGAACCAGTTTCCGAAAAACGATCTCTTCGTGCGTGAGTTGAAGAAACTGAGCTAGCGAGAAGGTTGTCAGCGTTAGCTCTCCGAGACCGGCGCCGCCATGGGCGTGGGGGCAAGGGCGGCTGTTTGGCCGAACCGGCGAAAGACGATGGCGTACAGATTCGCCAATCGCGTTCGCTCCATCAAGAAGCTAAGCACGCAGGTGAAGACGATGCTGAGGAACACGACACAGTAGGTTACTCCCTGAAGAACGTCGCCGGCCGGTAGGTGCTGCTCAAGCGGGATAGAGGCAAGTACAACGGCGGCGAGCCCTTTGGGGCTCATGATGGCGACGAGGGAAGCGTCGCGCACGGGCGTCTTGCGATCGAGGCCAATCCAAGCCGCCGGAACTCTGAGGATGAAGACCATAGTCGTCAGCGCGAGCGCGACGTAGACTATGCGCGCATCGGTGAACCTGATCGATACGCCGACGTAAACGAAAAAGAAAGTTTTCAGGAGAAAGACAACCTCGGCGAGAAACACGCGTTCAGTTTCGTTCAGGGTGATGGCCTCGCTCGGAAGATAACGGCGCATCCAGGGCATGCCATGAAACACTTCTATGTTGCCCAGGACGGCACCGAAGACAGCGGCGGCCACATAACCGCTGAAACCGAGCAACTCCACGACGCCAAAGAGCACGAATACGAAAGCGGGAGTGGTGAACATGGAATTCTCGAGCCCTCGGATGCGGCGCAAGAGGGCGGACCAAGCAAATGCGCCTGCAGCTCCGGCGATGCCGGCGAAGAGAAGAGTGGCCAGGATCTGGCCGAGCATGGCGCCGAGCCGAAGCTGGCCCAAGCGATAGCTGTCGATGAAGCCGATGGCGACGACGATGCTCAAGACGTCGCTGACGGCGGATTCCAAGAAGAGGACCGTTTTCGACGATTGTTCCATCTGAAGCTTCTTGGTAAGCGGAACGATTACGGCCGGGGAGGTGGAACCAAGAATTGCTCCAAGCATGAGAGTGAGTTGAACTCCGAGGCCGAGGAGGAAATGAGCAACCACGCCGATGGCGATCATCGTCAGCAGGAAATTTGTGAGAGTCAGGGCAAACGTAGACCGAAGGGCTCCGCGCAGGATATCGAGGTCGAGACTGAGGCCAGCCTCAAAAAGAAGGATGACGAGGGTGACGGTGGCAAAAACCGGGCCGACCGCGCCGAAGTTTTCCGGCGTTACCAGATGAAGAACAGGACCGAGAAAGAGGCCTATGAGCGTGAGAAGAAGAACGTCGGGAACGCGAGTACGGCTAAACAGGCCCGTGAAGGCATGCGCCACGAAGATGAGGAAACCGACGACCAGAATGTTGGTGGCAACATGCATAACAGGAAAATAAGTTCATTGCCGGCGGGTCAGATGCTGCGGACGGGCATGCTCATTATGTCGTCCACTTGCATCGATTCTTTCACAACAAACGGCTCACCGTATTTGACGCCGATTAAGTTGCCGTAGAAACGCGCGATGGCGGCTAGACGCTCTTGCACTTCGGCGTGGGATGGAAAGAGATCGGAAGCAGCGTTTGCATCGCCGTATTGGGAAGCATAGCTAAACAGCGCCTCCATGCGGCGATCGAAATGGCGAGAGATATCGACGACAAAGGAAGGCGTGACGCTTGCGTAGAGGGAAGAATAGAGAATCTTAAACGGCCGATGGGGAGCAGTTTCTTCTTCGAGCCGCTGGAGACCCGCGAGAAAACAGGCTTCGTAGCCGAGTTCGGAGGCGCGGTAGTGATCGGGATGACGGCCGGTCCAGTAGGGCAGAATGACGACGCGCGGGCGGATGCGGCGAATGACACCCGCGAGGGTCATGCGTGCTGCAACATTGTTTTCAAGGCGCGCATCGGGCCAGCGGAGATTCTGACGCCAAGTCAAGGAAAGGCGCTGGGCCGCTGTTTGCGATTCCTGGATGCGCAGGGCGGGAGTGCCGCGAGTACCCATGTCGCCAGCAGTGAGATCGAGAACTCCGGTGCGATAACCGAGCTCAGCCGAGCGAATCAGTGTACCGCCGCAAGTTTGTTCGACATCATCCGGATGCGCTGCGATAGCCAGCACATCGAGGGGCCGCAGATTTTCGAATGGCGCGTTCGGATCCTCGGGATCGTGCATGAAGGGGCTCAGTACGAATAACGCCGGCGAGTGCTCTGAAAAACTCGGACGAGCAGGATTCCGGCGAGAAAGCCGCCCACGTGAGCGAACCAGGCGATGCCTTGCGCTTGGGACACGCTGGTGAGCGATCCGAGGCCGCTCAAAAGCTGGAGGGCGAACCAGTAGATCAGCATGAAGGCAGCCGGTAGATCAATGGTGGTAACGAAGACGATGATGAACACGAGCGTGACAACGCGAATTCGCGGATAAAGGATGAGGAAAGCGCCCATGACGCCGGCGATTGCCCCGCTTGCTCCGATGGTGGGCACCGGGCTACCGAGGCTGGTGGCGAATTGGACAGCAGCGGAGGCGACGCCACTGATGAGATAAAACACGAGGAATTTGGCGGAGCCCATGGCGTCCTCGATATGCGATCCAAAAACCCACAGGAACCACATGTTGCCGATGAGGTGAAGCCAACCGCCATGCAGAAACATGGAGGTGACGAAGGTGGCTAGATGCGGGTGATCGGGTATAAGAGCGTAGTGTTCAATGAAGCGATCGCGCAAATAAATGGGATGCGCCATTTCGAAGAGGAAGCAGAGGACATTAGCAGCGATGATCAGCAGTGTCATCACAGGCGCAGAGTGGCGGGAGAGGAGCGCGCGGAGGGGAATCATTGAGCCGGAATTGACGCTTCGGGTGCAGGGGAGGAGAGGCGCTCCGTAATTTCGCGTGCTTCGCGCCGAGCAGCTTGGCCGGCTGCGGCGGCGGCGAGGAGAGCATCGACTTCAGAGCGAGCCGGAACGTGTCCGCGGGCGCCGATGGCAGTGCAGTTGAGGGCAGCCGCGGCGTTCGAGAATTCAAGAGCGTGGTCGATGGGCATCTTCGCGAGCATCGCGTAGCAGAAGGCGCCATGAAAGACGTCGCCCGCGCCGGTGGTATCGGCACAGGGCACTTCAAAAGCGGCGGAATAGGTCCAACGGCCGTTGTGCAGCGCCAAGGAGCCGTGATCGCCGAGTGTCATGGCGGCAATGCGCAACCCGTATTCGCGCTGCAACGCAGCCAGCGCGATGAATGGATCCGATTCGCCGGTCCACTTCGTGGGCCAGCCGGAGCCGGCAACCAGATAATCGACGTGTTTCAGCACGGAGTCAAAACCAGGATAGACGGTGTCCACGTCGAGCGAAACGGGTATACCGAGACTGGCGGGCTGTTGCGGCGGCGCAAGCGGCCGCTTCGGTGTCGTAGCCGTCGATGTGCAGCAATCGGGCGGCGGCGATTTCCTGAGTGCAGATCTCGGACGGTTCGAGGCGGAGGCACTCGGCGCGCTGCCACAGCACGGTGCGTTCGCCAGTGCGCTGATCGATGATGATATAGGCCGTCTGGTTCGGGCAACCCTCGCGAACGATCAATCCGGAGGTGTCGACGCCAGTTCCTTCGAGGCTCTGCCTCTGAATTTTCCCGCGAGCATCGTCGCCGATGGTGCCGATGTATTTTGTTCGAAGGCCAAGCTTCGCGCAAGCGACCATTGCCGTCGCAACCTGACCGCCGGGGCTCAGGAGTTCGCGGTGGAACGGAACCTTTCCGGCGTAGGACGGGAATTCGTGAACCAGTAGGAGGGTATCGGTAGCGTTGAGGCCGATGCCCAACACGTCGATGCCCAGCACTTCAGGGGCAGACTCAAATGAGCTACTTCTTGATGGAATCGGGAACCTCGTAGAGGTAGATCATGTGTGTGTCGCCGTGATGGCCGTAGCGCTCGGCGGTATCGATCGGCTTCCAGCCAGGGATGGGGTAATCATACGACACGACGCGGGCCTTGGGACGCAGATAGCGCTCCAGATTAGGCCGTAGGGTGTCGTTCGCGATGGGCGCCAAGTAAAGCGTCACGACATTGGCAGCGCTCAGATCGGTGCGCATGAAGTCGCCATGAATGATCTTCACGCGGTCTTGCAGTCCAGCCTTTTTTACATTTTCGGCGGCGATTTTTGCCTGGTGCTCTGCAATCTCGATGCCGACCGCCTTGACGTCGTATCGTTTGGCGGCGGTGATGAGAATGCGGCCGTCTCCACAACCGAGATCGTAGAGTGTCTCGCCGGGCTTGGGGTTGGCCATTTCGAGCATTTTGTCCACAGCACGCTCGGGCGCGACGACGTAGGGAGCGAGGTTATTTCTATAGTCGGACAACCCGCGCTGCTGGGCGCTAGAAAGCAGCGCCAGACCAGCGAACAATGCCGGGACTAGAACGGCGCGCGGAAGCGCTCGGAATGTCATGCCAACTCCCCCTGATCCCTACAGAGTACCTCGGGGATCATTGGCTTCCCCCGGCTGCCGCAGAAGCGAGCGCGTGCTGGCGCTTTGCATGGACGATGCGGTTCAACATTTCGCTGGTAGAGAACCAAAGATCGCGAGGGCGCGAGATGGTGTATTCAGTGCCCTTAAATGCTTTTATGGCGTGACTGATCGAGTCCTTCCAAGGCACGGCCTGGGGATTGAGATTGTAATTCATATAGAACACGGGACAGTCAATATCTGCGATGCGGCGCAGTTCTTCTTGGGGTACATCGGCGTCCAGCATGGCCTTAGGACCCGCGAAGATGACGGCATCGGGGTGAGAAGGTGACGCGACTTCCTTTTCGATCAGACTTTCGAGAAAGTCGGTCTCACTGTGCTTCTGGCTGAGGTGCAGCACGTTCACCGTGCCGAGTTTCATACTGCGGAGGGCTTTACCGAGGGCGGGGAAGTCAATGGCGTCGCCAGTTTCCTGGCGGTAGACAATACGTCCTTCCTCCATGTTGAAGGCAATCAGCGAGACACGGCCGACGTGGGGGTCGCGCTCAATGGCTTTGAGAATGCTTACGAGTGCATCGGTGTCGCTTCTTTGAAGGGCGGCGGAGGTAGAGTTTTGCGGTGCGAAATTAACCAAAAGCTTGAGATTCACGCCGTCTCCCGAGGTATGGCGACGCACGCTCTCGTTTGCAAACGGTTCGGGGGCAGTTTCGGAGATCGCCTTAGGATCAATGAATAGCGGGATGGGCTTATCTTTGGGGGACAGTGCGGCTTCCACGTCCCAACTGGAGGAACAAATTCGTTCCTGCCGGTCGCGCATCAGCCAATCGACGTGGTATTTGCCTTCACCAACATCAACTGTTCCTTGAAGGAAGGCGTCGCCTTTGGCATCGTCCTCGATGGGCGGAACGGTGTAATGCTGGACGAAATAGGCAGGGCGGGAAGGATCGTCCTGAGGGTATGCGCGGAAAACTATGGTGAGCAGTTCGCCCGGGCCGGCCAGCTCCTTTATGGGAACGGCAACGTCATAGCCGCTGTGGAATCTGAGGTCGAAACCCAAGTCTGGTTTGCGCTGGGTCACGGTGCAAGGAAGGTCTTTGCGGGGTTCGCCGGACTCGAGGATGGCCATATCGGAGGGCAGCAAGCGTAACGGAGTCACCGGGCTGCGCCGGCTTAAGCAAAATCTGCGGCGAGGCAGGAGGAACGGCGGCAGCGAATAACAGCAAAAACAGAAAGGGCGCAAAAAGGGCAGTTCTAAAGCGGAGAGGTCCAGGGCTGACCCTCGCAGGCGAACACGATCGAAGAAACCGCGATGCCATACTCCCCCAAGTGACTGCCGGACGGGAAAACTTTAAGCGGCCCGGAACTGCTGGCTTCCATATTATGCCCCAAACTCCCACCGCCGGATAGAGATTTGGTGAGATGGCTGCCACAATTCGTACCGGGACTCATGCGTCCGATGCAGAGTTGTGGCGTGGCCGAACGCAAAATCTCAAGGCGCCCGTACTAAAGCGGGTTCCTATGATACAGTTCGATTGATTATGGCTTCCCGCAGCGTTAACAAAGTAATTTTAGTAGGCAATCTCGGGCGCGACGCCGAGACGAAATTCACGCCCTCCGGTGCGTCGGTTACGAAGTTTTCAGTGGCCACCACACGAAGCTGGAAAGACCAGCAGACGAACGACTGGAAAGAAGAGACAAACTGGACGAACGTGGTGGCATGGCGGCAGGAGAACGTGGCGAACTATCTCACGAAAGGCAAGCAGGTCTACGTGGAGGGGCGCCTGCAGACGCGCAGCTACGACGATAAAGAAGGCAAGAAAGTCTACACGACCGAGGTTGTTGCCGATGAAATCATCTTGTTGGGCGGCCGGGGTGAGGGAAGCGGCGGACATGAGAACGCGGCAGCGGCGGGAAGGGCGAGCGGAGGAAGCGGCGGAGGGCGTAGTGGCGCCGCTGCGGGTGGGCGCGGATCGGAAGATGAGGCGGGCGCGATGGGCGTCACCGACGACGATGTGCCGTTTTGAAAAGCTGGGTGGTCTTGCTTCAAGCCGCTCTCCGAATTGAGCTGAAGACCACGCTTCGCAGCATCTGCGTTTCCGCTTAGGGCTGAATGCCCAGGGAAAGGCCGTGAGCTTTCAAGTTCGCGTTGAACGGATCGATAGCTGTCCGGCCGAGATCCTGCACCGCTTGTCGTGTCGAAGAAAGGTCTTCCCGCAGTTCGCCGTTCAGCTCAACCGATTGATCCGTGGGCGGCAAATCGGCGCCGCCCTCCACGAGAAAAGCTAAGTTCGTGAGCTTCCCGTAAAGCCGGGTCGGAACCCGGAAGGCGTCTTCCGTTCTGCCTGTCAGTGCCAGCGGAAAGAACTTCTCCTCAACCGTGGACATTTGATGGTCGAGCTTATTCGCCGCCTCGATGACCGAAGCATCCTTAGGATCATCGGCCAGCATGGACTTCAGATCCGCGAGCTGCTTTCTGCTCCACTCAATTCGATTGATCATCTTCGCGGAGTCATTCATCTCGTCCCGCAGCCGCAGAAGGAACTCGACATTCGCCCTGATTTCCTGCTCGTTCGCAAGATCATGCGGGTCGCGCAGCACGTCGACGGTCTGGGTTATCTCCTTGCCATCCACGTTCAGCTTGACGGTGTAGGAGTCCGGCCAGACCTCCGGACCATGCGTGTAATTACGCCAGTGCACGAGCGGACGCCAGCCCTCCTTACCATTCTTGACCCACGGTTCACCTGGGGGACTGTTGCGAAGTTTTACAACTGTCGGCGGCTCATAACGAAGGTCCCACCAGATGCGGTTAATGCCCGGTTGCGTGGAACCCGTTAACTTTCGCACCAATTGCCCGTCCTTACGGAGAATGCTGATCTCTACTTTTTTCGCAGACGCTCTCAGATAGTAGTTGAGATCCGCGCCCGGCGGAGGATTCTGTCCCAGCACTCGATTGTTCGTATCGGCTGCCCTAGTGTTGTTAAAAGTCCGATAGCGATACGAAGGTCGGGGCTTGAAGAGGTGAACGCCGGATTGCTGCACTGTGTCGTAATCGCGAAGCGGCGTAATATCGTCCAGAATCCAGAAGCCTCGCCCGTATGTAGCCACAACCAGGTCGTTGTAACGCTTCTGAATCGTCAGCCAGTAAATCGGCGCAGGCGGCATGTTGTTACGCAAAAGCGTCCAGTTCGCGCCGTCATCCCAGGTCACATAAATGAAATTATCGGTGCCTAGGAACAGCATTCCCTTTCGCACGGGATCTTCGACAATGCAATGCGCGCTGCTATTTACGGACTTCGGAATTCCTCCGGTGATCAGCTTCCATGTCTCGCCATAATCCGCTGTCTTGTATACATACGCGTTGTAATCGCCGGCGCCCTGCTCCAAATTGTCGACGACGTACGCTGTCCCCGCATCGTAATGCGAGGGTTCGATATTCCAGATGGTTCCCCATGGAGGCAGCCCGGAAATGTGTTTGGTCACATTGGCCCAGGTCTTACCACTGTCTTTGGTAACGCTCACCTGACCATCCGTGCTCCCCGTCCAGATCACACCGGCCTTAACGGGAGATTCGGCGATGGAATAAAGCACGGCACCTTCGAAGGTCATGAGATTATCGCCATGGATTCCGCCGGAGCTCTGCTCGTGATTTTTGTCGTTCAGTGTAAGATCCGGGCTGATCAGCTTCCACGATTGACCGCCGTTATCCGTTTCATGAACATATTGGCTGCCGACGTAAATGCGATTGTGATCGTGCGGCGAAATGGCTATCGGCATGGTCCAGTGCCAGCGATATTTCACGTCCTTTGGCGCCCATCCGTAGGTCGCCTCAGGCCAAGCGGAGACCCAGCGCGCCTGACCCGTTCGAAGGTCCATGCGTGTGAGGTCTCCGTTGTAGCAACCTGACCAGACGATGTTGTTATCCGCCGGATCGGGAATGGAGAATCCGGGTTCGCATCCGCCTACTTGAGTCCAATCTCCTGCTGTGATGCCACCTGCAAACGTGCCACCTGCGAACCCGGCCTGCAGATTATTGCTGGGTCCTCGAAACGTCGGCTCATCCTGCCGGTTGCCATATACGTTGTAGGGCACTTGATCATCGGTGAAGACGTGATACATCTGCGCGATGGGGAACGAATATGTCTGATAGGTCTTTTCCCGGTTCAAGCTGACGCTGATCCCGTGATCATGCGCCACCATGACTCGATTCGGATTCAGCGGATCGTACCAGACATCGTGTACGTCTCCGGCGGGATGAACGATGTCGTCGGCAAGGTTTACGCCGGAGTCTCGCGAGTAGACGATGCTCACGGCGACGAAGAAGATGAAGTCTTCATCGTCAGGGGCAACCGCAAACCGCGTGTAATAGGGCGAGCGCTCAGCCAGGACGTGCTCCTGGTTCATGACTTTCCAGGTTTTCCCGCGATCATCGGAACGATAGAAACGCGGGGTGTCTTCCTGAATAAGTGCGTAGACGCGGTTTGAATCGCCGGGCGCCACCTGAACGGCCGTTTTCCCGACAGGCTTGTCCGCCGCCGGCAGCCCGTTTCCGGACAGCTTCTTCCATGTGTCGCCGCCATCGTGAGACACGTATACGCCGCCGCCCGGGCCTCCGCTGTTCAGGTCCCAAGTATGTATGGCTACCTGCCACATGCCCGCGAATAGCGTCTGCGAATCGTGCGGATCCATGGATAACTCGGAGCAGCCTGTGTTCTCATTCACAAACAGCACTTGCTTCCAGGTCTTCCCACCGTCGGAAGTGCGGAAGATACCTCGTTCGTGCTGCGGTCTGTAGGCTTGGCCGACCGCACAGGAAAAAACGATATTCGGATTGTGCGGATCGATCACAATACGCGCGATGTGTCCGGTCAGATCCAGCCCCATGTGATGCCAGCTCTCACCGCCATCGGTCGACTTGTAGATACCATTGCCCATCGAGTAGTCCGGCCGGATAATCCAGGGCTCACCTGTGCCGGCCCAAACGATGTTGTGGGCGGAAGGCGCGATGGCCAGCGATCCAATGGCCGAGACATCCTGGTCGTCGAAAACGGGCTTCCAATTTACGCCGCCATCGGTCGTTTTCCAGATTCCGCCATCGGACGCGCCCGCATAGATCACCATGGGATTGCCAGGCTCTCCGACCACCGCTGCGACTCGATTGCCTCCCGGCCCGATAGTGCGGTAGTGCAGTTGCGAAAGCGGATTTGTGGATTTGGAAGCGGTCTCCTGCGGAGCGGATTCCTGTGCGAAGGCCGGAGGCCCTGCAGCCACCGTTATCAGCGCCGCGAAAACGCCCAGCGAAATGCACCGCCGTAAGTGAATCGACGATCCGTTCATTGGCTATTCAGCTCCTTTCCACTCGTTGCCTTTAGCTTTTCCCACCATATTTTTTACGTCCCTCAGCATCGCCTATGAGGGCGGATCGCTCCCAGTTGATGATGGCCCATGGAGTTCAAGATTAGCGGCGATTGTCAGCACTCGACAGGATTTCCGATTGAGCAACAGTACACAGTAACATCGGCGATGCTCGGCATACGCCTTGACTCAGGTAAGCCAGCCAATCGTTAGCGCGCCATTCGGACCGCTTCGTCTGCTGGTCATTAAACCTGCCGCCGCGCTTGATGAACGTCGGATGGTGGCGTTCGCGTTGACCCACTGAAGTGATGCTGTGGTTCAGACGATAGGGAAGCAGGGCGGGGTAAGACAGGATGCTGAGAAAGCTCCTTATCGGGTGTTTACTTTGCGGCGCGCTCGTTCAGGCTGGTGGAGGAGCGGAGCAGCCGCGCGATCTGAAGGCGCTTTATGACGCTCACCAATGGTTTGCGCTACGGGAAGCGTTGGCGGGCAACTCAGCAGGACCGGCACTCTATCGAGGAGCTGTCGCGGCTGCTTTCAATGAAGTAGCCGAGGCCGAAACGGCGTTGAAACCGCTGTTTGAGAGCGGCTTCGATTCCGATGGAGAGCAAGCGGATGTAGACCGGGCGAGTGAATGGTTGAGCTACATGTATTTGCGCGCAGGCCAATATCGGAAAGCCGCTGCGCAAATGGAGAACGACTCGCCATTAGCGGCGATGTTGCGCGATTTGCCCGACCAAGCGGTAACCAGATACGAACCCAGTCGCCTCCGCTGGCGTAGGTACGAACGGAAACTGTTTATTCCGATCTCGATCCAGGGCAAAACAGCCGAGTTCTTTGTCGATTCGGATGCAAACTTTTCGTTCATGAGCGAATCCGAAGCGCGAAATTTGGGCCTGACGGTTCGCGAGAGCAATGCGAGCGTATATGGTGCTACCGGTAAACAAGCAGTTTTTCGCACCGCGGTAGCGGACCAAATGAGCGTAGGGAACGTGCAGCTCAGAAACGTTACATTCATGGTGCTAGCCGATAACGAGGAACTCTTTCCCAGTCTCCCGTTGTCGCAAAAGGGCGCGATAGGGCTGCCGGTTCTGCTGGCATTTCGGACGGTGCGGTTCGGCAGCGACGGAACTTTTGAAATCGGAATACCTTCCGCGCAGATGAAGGAAAATCCAAGTTTGTGCTTCGATGGCGCCGATCCCGTTGCGCTGGTCGAGTTCGAGCGGCAGCCTCTGCCGGTGATCTTCGATACGGGAGATGAAGTGACGGAAATTTGGCCGCCGTTTGCGAAGCGATTCTCAGAAGTTGTCAACGCCTCAGGCAAAACGACGACCAAAGTCGAGAAGGGCTTTGGGGGCAAGTCTCAGGTTCCGGAGAAGGTGATCCCGGAGATGACGCTACGCGTGGGGGGATTCGATGCATATGTACATCCGGCTCACGTTCTGCTTGGCGAGACAACGCCGAACAGCCGGTGGTACTTCGGGCGCCTTGGCCTGGATGTTCTGAACCTTGCGCACCAAGTCACAATCGATTTTCAGTCGTTGAGGTTGACGCTTCGGTGAAGCTTTTGTAGCGGCGGACCGCCGTCGGCTGAAGCGACGCGGGCCTAGGCGGCTTTGGGAGTGCGTGAACGTTTTAGAGGCGCGATTAGCGATAAGACAATCTGTTCGTAAAGATAGTTGCTGCGCGTATCGCGAAACTTCTCGCCGAATTCGCGGAGCGTTCCCGCGGAATAGCACTCCATGACGGCCGGATGGATATAGTATTTTTTGCAAGTTGCAGGTTTATTGCCTAGCTTGCAGGCGACATCTTTGACGACGTCCACGAGAACGGACTTCGCAGCCTCGTCGCCTTCGCCATCGGACTTCGCCAGGAGAAAACTGGCGGCCAGGCAGGTTCCGCCCCAGGTGCGAAAATCTTTGGCTGTGAAATCACCTCCGCTGATCTCGCGCAGATACTCGTTGACGTCTCCCGATTCGATATTTTGAGGCTCGCCGTTCTCGTCGAGATACTCAAACAGAGAACTGCCCGGGATGTCCTTACATTTTCTTAGAATGCGGGCCAAGCGGGGATCTTCGACCGTGATCTCGTGATGCTGTCCGCTTTTGCCGCGGAATCGGAATTTCAGCATGTCTCCGAGAATCTGGACGTGTTGATTGCGCAGCGTGGTCAGGCCGAATGATCCGTTGTCTTCGGCATATTCCTCGTTTCCAATGCGGATGTAAGTGGTCTCAAGAAGCTTGACGACTGCGGCCAGCACTTTTCTTTTGGGCATGCCGCGACGCCCGAGATCGCGTCCGACGGCACGACGAATGCGCGGAAGAACTTTTCCGAACGCCCGCATACGGTCGAATTTCACGAGGTCGCGTGCTGCCCGGTACTTGGGGTGGTAGCGGTACTGCTTGCGGCCGCGCGCATCACGGCCTACGGCTTGGATATGGCTGTTCGCGTCGGGGCTGATCCAGACGGAAGTCCATGCCGGAGGAATTACCAGAGAGCGAATGCGACTAAGGACGTCGGCCTCGTGGATCGGCTTGTCGTCTCGATCGAGATAAGCGAAGCCGCTGCCGGCACCGCGACGTCGAATACCCTGGCCCTTAGGGATCATGTAGCGCAGGCCAGCCTTTTCCGCCGATTTGACCTCGTCGGGGAGGTTCAACACAATTTCCGGAGGTGACGACATCCGTTCCTTTGACGCACTTCGCGGTCGAAACACTACTGGAATGGTACAAGTCACACAAACGGTCTGGATCTGGAGGATTGGTGGCGCAAGCAATTATTTTCGACATCGACGGGACGTTGCTCGATTCGGTGGATCTGCACGCCCAGGCGTGGCAGGAGGCATTCCGGGATTTCGGGTGGGACGTAGGGTTCGAGGAAATCCGAAGCCAGATCGGTAAAGGAGGCGATCAGTTGCTGCCGGTGTTTCTTTCACCCGATGAGCTGAAGTCGAAGGGGAAAGAGCTGCAAGAATTTCGGAGCCAGCTGTTTAAGAAGAAGTATCTGTCGAAAGTGAAGCCGTTTCCTGGGGTGCGCGAGCTATTTCAAAAGGTTAAGGAAAACGGGCAGGGAATCGCGTTGGCATCTTCGGCGAAGGGAGATGAACTGAAGGATTTCGAGCGGATCGCGAATATCGAGGATTTGGTGGAAGTAGAGACATCGTCGGCTGACGCAAAGCGTTCGAAGCCGCATCCCGACATTTTCGAGGTAGCACTCGACCGGTTGGGCGACAGCATCCGACCGCAACAGGTGATCGTGGTGGGCGATAGCCCGCACGATGCAGAGGCAGCGAAGAAGGCCGGCCTACGAACCGTGGGAGTGCGCTGCGGTGGTTTTCCGGAAGCGGATCTTTGGAAGGCGGGGTGTATGGCTCTATATGACGGACCGGAAGATTTGCTGGAACACTACGAAGAATCGCCGTTACGAAAGGACGAGTGACCGAACGAAGAACTAGAAAGAGTGGCTGCCGAACCTTGTGCAAACGGCCATAAAACCGAAGGTGAAGAAGAGGAGGTCGTTGTTCCAGAACACGAAGGCCGTGAAGAGGCACAACAGCGCGAGCATGGAGCGCGGGTCAAGAGACCAGTCAAACATGAGCGTAATCCTTTTACCTGCCACAGGCGCGAGATTCAATCGGCGCGCACGGTTCCGGGTTAATTTGCGTCAGAAGGATTCTTATCGGCGGTTTTCGGGACTGCTTGAATTAGGTCTTTGATGGCCTGGGGAATAGCTCCGTAGTCCGCGGTGACGATAGCCTCCCCCAGCTCGCTTGCCGCTGAAACGACTTTGACGATTTGGGCCACCGTATTTAAGTGGCGTAAAGATTGCTGCGCCTGTGTTGTTACGGTTGTGATCTGGTCGAGATCGCCTTCAATGCTGTTGAGGGTGTCTTCAATGGCAATCGCGGTGAAGGCATCGTGGATATCGTCGAGCTGTTGGATGCCGTCTTCGAGTTGATTCCGTTCTTCGGGTGTGAGCTGCGCGAAGGCCTGAGTACGATAGGCATCGACGGTTTCAGACATTTGGGAAAAGAGGCTGGCTAAGTGCCTGGCCTGATCGGGGGCGTTCAACATGAGCGGCTATCTCGCGGCATCGGAGAGGGGATTAGAATCCTTTCTGTAAAACAGGCACCAGCGCCTGCAATTTCGCAGTGTACGGCAGCAATGCCAAGCTGAGATCTCTGGTATTGAGGCGATCGGCACTCAAGGCCAATTGATGATGACCCGCGCGGATTTCTTGAAGAGCCTGCACGTATGCGTCTGCGACTGCTTTGCGGCGGTCGAGCTCTTTCAGATCATCGGTGTAGGCGCGATTCAACAGAAGGATGGTCGCGCTACTGCCGCTATCTCCGATGTTTTGATAGCGGGCAGTAAAGGTTTGTCGTTCTTCTCGAAGTAAGCCGCCGTAATCCTCGGAAACGATTTCTTCGAAACCCCTCGTGACGGAGGAAATACTAGGATCGGCTTGGCGCAGGTACTGTGCGAGACGGCTTCGCTGATAATGGCCGGTGAACGCGTCGGTGATGAAGCCGGCCAGTTTGCCAAGCGAATCGACCTGATTTAAAGGGAGCTGCGCGCCCACGGCGGCGTTTTCAGCCGCTTGCTGGTTAGCGGCACTCACGGTTGAGGTATTGAAGGATGCGAGCTGCTGCATGGCCCTGAAATATGCTGCTAAGACGTCGGAAGCTTTGGTAAGAGCATCGCCCTGCGGTGCTAACGGGGTACAGACCGGATTTTCATTTGCGACGTTGGGCGTAGCTGTGCCAGGGGGAGGCGGAAGATATAAGGCAGTGATCGGGTCGGCATCCGAGTGACGTCGAAGACAGGAGCCATGAAGATCGCGAAAAATAGCAGGTCCCTGCTCTAAGGCGCTTTGAGCTGTCCCCGCGAAGGTCGCAATATTTTGGGGCGATGTGCAGCCGGACAGCCAAAGAGTGCCAGCGATGATGAAAAATCCTAAACCGAAAGCGCAGACGCGGACGCGCACGCTCGGGGTGAAATCCTTCTGCATCTATAAGATGTCGCTTCTGGAAGGTACCAGATTGACCCGTCCGTCGCAAGCCTAGGGCACGAAGGGGGCGTGAAACCCCGAAGTTGTTCTGGGATCTAATTTAAGAGGTTGGAGGAAACCTACTGAACTCATGAAGAAAATTTTCACAGTGCTTTCGTTGAGCGCGGCTCTGATCATTCCGGTTTGCCTGAATGCGCAGGACGACCATCGCGACGATCATCGCGATGACCGTCATGACCAGCGGTACTACGATAGGCACCACAAGGATTATCACGAATGGAACGGCAATGAGGACCGGGCGTGGCACATGTATTGGGAGCAGCGGCATCGGCACTATATCGATTGGGACCGGGCCAGTGCCGGGCAACGCCAGGAGTACTGGGATTGGCGCCATAATCACTCGGACGCGGTACTGCGAATTAACATTCACTAGAAGCTGAAAGCTGTAGCGAATCCGTCTTTGAGTTTGGCGTAGGTATCGTTCAGCGCTTCGGGAATAATGCGCGTATTTCCGATGGTTGTCATGAAGTTTGCATCGCCTGTCCAGCGTGGCAGGACATGCATGTGGATGTGCTGTTCGATACCTGCGCCTGCAGCGCCACCCAAGTTCATACCCAGGTTCAAGCCGTCGGGCTGATAGATGCTGTCGATGATCTGCTCAGCGCGCCGAGCGAGATTGATGATCTCAGTGGCTGTCTCGGTACTTGCATGGGCGAGTCTCGCGACGTGCACATAAGGAGCGATCATCAAGTGGCCGCTGGTATACGGGAAGCGGTTTAAGATTACAAAGTTCAATTCACCGCGATAGACAACCAAGTTCTGTTCGTCGGCCTGGCTGACAGCAGCATCGCAAAAAATGCACCCGCTCTTATCCCTTTTCTGCTGCATGTAAGTGGAGCGCCAGGGCGTCCACAGGTGGGTCATACCGGGTGCTGTTCAGGAGCCGGACGGATTTCGATCGCCAAGGCTGGGCGGCGGCTGCGATTCGGCGCTCGGATTCGAGTGTCCTGCCCGAGAGGCGTGGTTTACGAGATCACGCAATTCCTTGCTGGGCTTGAAGTAAGGGATGCGTTTAGACGGCACTTCGACACGCGATCCTGTTTTCGGGTTGCGGCCCACACGCGGCTGGCGCTGGCGGGTGCGAAAGCTGCCAAAGCCACGGATTTCTATCTTCTCTCCCTTGTGGAGGCTATTCACAATACTGTCGAAGATAGTTTCCACGATGGTTTCGGAATCCTTCCGAGTCATTTCGACGACCTTCGAGACTTCCTCAATGAGCTCAGCCTTGGTCATACGCGGTGTTCCTTATTATTCTGGTCATTTATTCTCTTCCGATTTGTGCTGCTTGATGGCGTCACCGACGGTGGATGTAGCAGCGGCGGCGTGGCGCTTGTAGTCGTGAAGGCGATTGCGCTCGTCGTCGTCCGTTATAGCGCGGAGGCTGAGTCCGATGCGCTTTTGTGCCTCGTTCATTTTAATGATTTTGAAATTGAATTCTTTA
Source organism: Terriglobia bacterium (assembly GCA_963719335.1). Classification (GTDB taxonomy): domain Bacteria; phylum Acidobacteriota; class Terriglobia; order Bryobacterales; family Bryobacteraceae; genus Bog-105. The sequence goes on from CAVRBR010000002.1 coordinate 315,969, forward strand.
TCGAGCGGGAGAGCGGGCTCTTCGTCATCGGCCGCCTTGACGGCGCTTCGTTTGCCGGGTTCGCCGGCGATTTCGGTGCGATGGCAGAGCCCTTCGATCCCTGGAAGCAACTCAACGAAAACACCGAAGGCGGTGCCTCGGGAAACACGTCCGCGGACTATATCGCCGAGATGGTAAGTGCGGAAGAATGTTTCCCAGGCGTCGGGTTGCAATTGCTTCATTCCGAGAGAAAGCCGGCGATTGGCCGCGTCGATGTTGAGAATGGCGGCTTGGACAACCTGGCCTTTCTTAACGAGCTCGGAGGGATGTTTGATGTGCGCGGTCCAAGACATGTCGGAGACATGAACAAGGCCGTCAACGCCTTCTTCGATCTCGACGAACGCGCCGAAATCGGCAAGCTTGCGCACGCGTCCTTCGACAACCGAACCGATGCTATAGCGTCCAGCGACGGTCGTCCACGGATCGGCTTCGAGCTGCTTGATGCCAAGTGAGATGCGGCGCTCGCGCGGTTTGATTTCAAGAACCACAGCTTCGACCTGATCGCCCGCTTTCACAAGTTTGGCGGGATGTTTCATGCGGCGGCTCCAAGTCATTTCCGAGATGTGGATGAGGCCTTCGACGCCGGGCTCGAGCTCCACGAAAGCGCCGTAATCGGTGACGCTGACCACACGTCCGATCACGCGACTGTGCGGTGGGTAATGCGATCCGATATCGCTCCAAGGGTCGGGGCGCATCTGTTTGAGACCGAGCGAAATGCGCTCCTTCTCGCGATCGAACTTCAGAACTTTGACGGTGATTTGATCGCCAACGTGCACGACGGCGGAGGGATGGGTAATGTTGCCGTAGGTGAGATCGCTGACATGCAGCAGGCCATCTATGCCGCCCAGGTCGACAAATGCGCCGTAGTCCGTCAGGTTTTTCACGACACCCGTGACCTCGCCACCCTCGCGAATGTTGGCTAGAGCTTCGGATTTTCGGGAGAGGATCTCGTCTTCCAAAAGGATCCGATGGGAGACGACGGCGTTATTGCGGCGACGGTTCAATTTAAGAATACGAACCGGGAATTCCTGACCGAGGTAAGCGTCGAGATTGTGAATAGGCCGCAGCTCGAGTTGCGAGCTGGGCAGGAATGCGACTATACCGATGTCGACCGCTAAGCCACCTTTGACCTTTTCCACGACACGGCCCGTGACGGGTGTTCCCGCTGCGGCGGCCTGCTCGAGCCGATCCCAAATTTGCAGCCGATGAGCACGCTCGTAGGAGAGGAGGATGTATCCTTCGACGGGCTCGCCAGTGCGGTCAAACATTACCTCGATCACGTCGCCAGATTTGACTGCCGGTTTACCGTCCACGAGAGGAAACTGCGAGGCGGGGACGAGGCCTTCGATTTTGCGTCCGATGTCGACGACGACTTCTTTATCGGACACACTGAGGACGTGACCGAGAAGGATCTCGCGATCCTTGGTTACGAAGTGGCTGCTGTAATCATCAAGGAACGCCTGATAGTCCGCGCTATCAGTGGTTCCTGACAACTCAACAGAATCATCGGATGGACCGGCCATGTGTCATTCAATCCTAAGCGGAAACCTCCAGTTACAGAGAGGGCAGCCGGAATATAGCCGCTATGGAAACTAGAAGATCCGAGCTTCTACACAGGATGCAACTAGGGCGTCAACTCATTGATACTTCAGTACTTCAGAACTATAGCGGAGCGTTGCGGCGATGTCAACAAGAGGCTAACAGATTCGACGCGCTGGAAGCAGCAGGAATGTTGAAGCGACGTAAACGGCGAATCGGCGAAACTGCCCTTACCCTGCTTCGTCATATATACTGAAAAGACCGGACGGGGAGCCGCACGCACCATCCGCGGGGAGAAAAGCCTCATGTTTGACGGACTATTTCAGCCCAGTCACCTGCTGATTATTCTGGTGATAGCGCTGTTCGTTTTCGGCCCTAAAAAGCTGCCTGAGTTGGGTCAAGGCCTTGGAAAAGGTATCCGCTCCTTCCGCGACAGCATGAAAGCTGGGAACGACGAGCCGGAGAAGGTCGACACCACTTCTCAAAAACAGAGCGAGCCTACACCGAAGTAGCGTTCAAGCCGAAGTTTTTGCGGGCGACAATGGCGCCCAAGTGTCCACACAAAGACAGGCTGCATCACCCAGCCCTCGACTTTCAGCATTTAAATGCGATGGTGAGAGGGGCCAGCGTTGTACTTTCGTCTGAGCTACAGGAATGGAAAAGGTTTCTCTTTTTCGTTAATCAACCAGAAATTTTTGCACGACTGCGACGGTTTGCGCTGTGTGCCACTGGCCCGATCCGACCCGTTCTTTTACTTGCGTTTAGCCGGGAAATACCTCATTTAACGGGTATTTCTATCGGTTATCCGGAGCGCGTTCTACCGCACCTTCGTACGTGGCAGCAAAACTGCCTACCATTAGGCCGTAGGTGATAGCGATTCACCACGGAAGATGATCGCAAGAGGTCATCGACTCTCGTTCGCGGGGTTGGAGCGAGAGTATGTAATGGAGAAAAATTAGGAGCGGTGGAACTAAATGACAACAGAAGAATACGGCAAGGCATACCAACGTGGTTTCAATTTGACAGTGCGCTTCCTGGTGTCGCGCGGGTTATCTTACGATGCAGCGCTTGATACGGCGCAAGCAGCGTGGGCGAAAGGATGGGAACGACGAGAGCAGCTACGTGACCCGAATCTGGTACTCACGTGGACGAATAGCATCGCACTCAATATTCATCGCACGTTTTTGAGACGCGAACCCCAGACGCAGACCTTGCCGGAACTGCAAGCGCCGCCTCGGATGAACGTGGCTGCGATCGATGTGAAACGCATTTTAAACGAATGCAAACCAAACGACCGGGTGGTACTCGAAGGACATTACATCGAAGGGTACAAGGTACAGGAGATTGCGCGACAGCACGGCTGGTCTGAAACAGCGGTACGGATCCGCCTGCTACGCGCGCGGAGAAGCGTGGAGCGCCGGCTGAGCCGTCCGAAGCACGCACGCTTACGAAATCTGGCGGAGAAGACGAAAAAAGCGCTTGCAACAGCGCTCGAGGTTCCCGGTTTAGAGCCAAAGGTAGCGTAACCGCTACTTGGGATGAGAGGAGCGTGGCAGATTACGCCGCCACGCTCCGTTTCCCGTCGACGGCCGCTTAAAGAAGTTCAGCGGCAGTAAAGAAGAACGGAATCTCCTCGGCAGCAGTTTCGGGGGCATCGGAGCCGTGGACCGAATTGCGCTCAATGTTCTCCGCGAATTGCTTGCGAACCGTGCCGTCACCCGCGTTGGCCGGATTAGTTGCGCCCATCAGTTCACGCCATTCGCCAATGGCGTTTTCCCTTTCAAGCACCAGAACAACTACGGGACCTTCCGTCATGAACGTAACGAGGCCGGAGAAAAAGGGCCGCTGTTTGTGGACGGAATAAAAGGCTTCCGCCTCGTGTTTCGCAATACGGCGCATTTTCAAACCTATTACACGGAACTGATTGTGCTGAATCATTGCCAAGATTTCACCAACGTGGCCGTTGGCGACTGCATCGGGCTTGATGATGCCGAAAGTACGTTCTAAAGCCATTCAAGAGGTCCTTTGAAATCTCACTGTGCTGTGACGCCGAGCGCCTGCTGCATCTTTTCACCCATAACAGCGGGGGAAGGGCACACGATAATGTCGGCATCTGTCATAGCGGCGAGCTTGTCTTCCGCTTTACCCGATCCGCCTGAGATGATTGCGCCCGCGTGTCCCATGCGGCGTCCGGGGGGCGCGGTTTGGCCGGCGATGAAGCCCACGACGGGCTTCTTCACGTGCGCTTTGACGTAAGCAGCGGCGGTCTCCTCCGCGCTGCCACCGATTTCACCGATCATGATGATGGCGTGGGTGTCCGGATCGTTATTGAAGAGCGTAATCGCGTCGGTAAAGGAGGTGCCGATGATGGGATCGCCGCCAATGCCGATACACGTGGACTGGCCGATCCCGAGGGCGGTCAGCTGACCGACGGCTTCATAGGTCAACGTGCCCGAGCGGGACACGATGCCGACGTGACCAGGTTTGTGTATATGGCCGGGCATGATGCCGATTTTGCACTTCCCGGGCGTAATCACTCCGGGACAGTTCGGGCCTACAAGCCGGGTGCCGGGTTTGGTTTTTAAGTACGCCGCTACGCGCACCATATCGTTTATTGGAATGCCTTCGGTGATGCAAACGACCAGCGGCAGACCTGAATCAGCGGCCTCCATGATGGCGTCGGCGGCGAACGGCGGCGGAACGAAAATAACGGACGCGTTTGCACCAGTGGCGCTCACGGCTTGTTCGACTGTATTGAACACGGGCCGGTCTAAATGCTTTTGGCCGCCCTTGCCCGGGGTGGTCCCGCCGACCACTTTCGTGCCGTAATTGATGGCCTGTTCGGCGTGAAATGTGCCTTCGCGACCGGTGAAGCCTTGAAACAGGACCTTAGTGTCTTCGTTGATGAGTACGCTCATTGTGCCAGCCTCACCACCTTCTCGGCGGCATCTTTCATACCATTGGCGACCGTGAAGTTGAAGCCCGACTCCTTTAGGATTTGTCGACCGAGGTCGACGTTGGTGCCTTCCATGCGGATGACGACAGGAATGCGAATGCCGAGATCGCGCGCCGCGGAGACAACGCCGTTGGCGAGCGTGTCACAACGCAGGATGCCGCCAAAGATGTTGATGAGTACGGCCTTGACACTGGGGTCGGAGAGCAGGATGCGAAAGGCATTCTTGATCTGCTCGGCACTGGCGCCCCCTCCGACGTCGAGGAAGTTGGCAGGCTGACCGCCGGCGTACTTGATGATGTCCATGGTGGCCATGGCGAGGCCGGCGCCATTCACCATGCAGGCGATGTTGCCTTCAAGTTTGATGTAATTCAGGCCGAAACGGGAGGCTTCGATTTCGAGAGGATCTTCCTCATTCATGTCGCGCAGCTCCAGCAGATCCTTGTGCCGATAGAGTGCGTTATCGTCCACATTGATTTTTGCGTCGAGGGCGTAGACCTTGCCATCGTTAGCGAGAATGAAGGGATTGATTTCGGCAAGAGAGCCGTCGATTGCGTCGTAGGCTTTCGAGAGAGCAATCATGGCGGAAGCGGCGGCAGGGGCGCTGTGAGCGGGGATATCCATGTCAAAAGCGAGCTTGCGAGCCTGAAACGGCTGAAGCGGCAGGCCCGGCAACAAAGCCTCTTTGAAGATCAGCTCGGGAGTGTTTGCGGCGACCTCTTCGATTTCCATGCCGCCCGCCCGCGATGCCATAAAAACGGATTCACCAATGGCGCGGTCGAGCACGATGCCGAGGTAAAGTTCGCGTTCGATCGGGAGAGTTTCTTCGATGAGCAAGCGCTGAACGACGCGTCCTTCGGGGCCGGTCTGGTGAGTAACGAGCGTCATGCCGAGCATCTTCTTGGCGATTTCGGCCGCTTCCGTTGCGTTCTTGGCGACTTTGACGCCGCCGCCTTTACCGCGTCCGCCCGCGTGAATCTGCGCTTTCACGACCACACTGCCGCCGATGTTCTTAGCTGCCGCTTCGGCTTCCTCGACCGTGTACACGACGGTGCCGCGCGGGACAGGGACATCGTGCCTGGCGAGAATTGCTTTCGCCTGATACTCGTGAATTTTCATAGATGGATTCGGCGCTCAATCGCTAAACATGCGTTTGAAGCCAATCGCTAGTGTAGCTCGGAGGTTTCCGCTAGCCGGTGAGTTATGGCGAGGTCGAAGAAGCCGCTATGGTACGGCGCGGGCAGCCTTGCGGCGCGACGCGAAAAGTTGTGCGATAGCTCGGCAATCGTCAGCCATTTCGGAGAACTGCGCAGGATCGAGCGACTGGGAACCATCTGAGAGAGCGCGCTCAGGCGCGGGATGCATTTCAACGATCAAACCCGACGCGCCGGCGGCGATAGCAGCCAAGGCCATCGGCAGCACTTTATCGCGCTTGCCCGTTCCGTGGCTGGGATCCACGATGATGGGCAGGTGACTGAGCTTTTGCACTGCAGGAACGACACTCAAATCTAGGGTATTGCGGGTGTGATCGGCGAAAGTTCGAACGCCTCGCTCACACAGGATCACGTTGTAATTGCCATCGGCGAGGATGTATTCGGCCGCCATGAGGAATTCGTCGAGGGTGGAGGACATGCCGCGTTTAAGCAAAATGGGTTTGCGGGACCGTCCGGCGCGGCGCAGCAACGAGAAGTTCTGCATGTTACGGGCGCCGATTTGGACACAATCGGCGTATTGCTCGACGAGATCGAATGTTTCGACATCGATTGCTTCCGTCACGATGCCGAGTCCGGTTTCTTCTCGCGCATCCGCAAGGTACCGCAAGCCCTCTTCGCCGAGACCTTGAAAGCTGTAGGGCGAGGTGCGAGGCTTATAAGCGCCGCCGCGCAGCAATTCGCCTCCGGCTTTCTTTACGGCGCGCGCGGATTCGAGGATTTGATCGCGAGTTTCTACCGAACACGGACCGCCGCATAAGACGATGTCTTCGCCGCCGACCGCAACGCCGTTTACGTTGACAACGGTGTTCTCCGGTTTGGTCTCGCGGCTGACCAATTTATAGGATTTGGAGACGCGAATTGCCTCCGCAACGCCCGGCAAATCTTCAAATTCGGCGGTTTCGATGGGGGCATTGTTACCAGTGATACCGATGGCGGTGCGCTGCTCGCCGGGAATGATGTGCGGTTTGAAGCCGAGCGCTTCGATGCGTTGACACACTCGCGCAATCTCTTCCGGCCCGGCTTGAGCTTTCATGACAACGAGCACGAGTAACGATTCCTTGTCTCTTAGCCTAGCGGACGCGGCGCAGGTGTGTAGCGAGGTTCCGCGAGCGAGTAGTTCACAATAGGTGATTCACGCGCGATGCGTCAGTCTTTGCTTGTACTTTTTGGGTTTGTACTTTTCGGGGCGGGGCCATGCCGGATGTTGGGATGAGTAGCCGAAGCATGTCTCATCTGCCTTTCCGCAACTCCGTTCATCTTAATGAGGCGGAAGCGCACGACCTGATGCACCGGATGTTATCGGGGGAGATGAGCACGGAAGAAATTGCAGAGGTGCTCAATTTTCTGCGCCGGAAAGGTGAAACAATCGCCGAGCTGGTCGGATTTGCGGGCGCGATTCGAGAGATGGGCGAGCAAGTTGAGCTTGACCAGTCGGAAGAACCGGTGATCGACACTTGCGGTACCGGCGGGGACAGCACGAATTCGTTTAACGTATCCACTGCGACGGCGTTTGTCATTGCTGGAACCGGACTGCGCGTGGCCAAACATGGAAACCGCCGCATTTCGAGCCAGTGCGGGAGTGCCGACGTTCTGGAGGCGTTGGGGATACCTGTGAATCTGTCGGCGCAGCAAGTGACGGAATGCATTCGCCAGACGGGCATCGGATTTCTTTATGCGCCTTTACTTCACCCGGCCGTGAAGCACGCTCAAGAGGCGAGGCTGCTGCTGAAGGGCCGGACCGTATTCAATATGCTTGGGCCACTGACGAATCCTGTTCGAGCGCGTGTACAACTGATCGGTGCATTTTCAGTGCGCGCAGCGGAGATGCTAGCGCAGGCGTCCGCACGCCAGGGGATCGAGCGAGCTTTCGTGGTCCACGGCGCCGACGGTTTGGACGAGATCACGACGACAACGCATACGATCGTTTTTCAGGTGGAGGGTGGGCGCGTTCAGAAAGGTCGATGGTCACCGGCCGACTTCGGCGTTTCGCAGGCGGCGCTTGAAGATTTGAAGGGCGGAGGTCCTGAACTCAATGCGAGCATTGTCCACTCCGTTCTGGACGGAGAAGCAGGACCGCGGCGCGATATTGTCGTCGCGAATGCGGCAGCGGCGCTCTTGGTAGCAGACCGAGCGCCCGATCTGAAGACTGCCGTATCCATGGCGGCTGAATCGATCGATAGCGGAGCGGCAAAACAAAAGCTGCAGCAATCGATCGAGTTTGCGAATACAGTACGGAATGAAAGCATTTGAAGTCCAAGAATTCGGGATCGACGATCTCGCGCTGGTAGATCGTGAAACGCCGCGACCGGGATGGGGTGAGATTCTGGTCCGGCTGACAGCCGCGTCTCTCAATTACCGCGATTACATGGTGGTGAAGGGCGTTTACAACCCCAAGTTGAAACGTCCCATGGTGCCGCTTTCCGACGGTGCGGGTGTGGTCGAAGAGATTGGGCCGGGCGTGAGTCGCTTCAAAAAGGGTGATCGCGTTTCGGCGTGCTTCATGCAGAAGTGGATTGACGGGCCGATAACGCGGGAAAAAGGGGCGTCGGCTTTGGGCGGCGGCATAGATGGCGTGCTTCGCGAGTTCGCTGTTTTCGCCGAGGATGGACTGGTGCGCTCGCCGGATGCGCTTAGCGACGTAGAAGTTGCGGCACTGCCGTGCGCAGGTGTCACTGCCTGGCACGCGCTTTTTGAAAACAGCCCCGCTTTGCCCGGTGACACTGTGTTGATTCAAGGGACCGGCGGCGTTTCGATATTTGCGCTGCAGTTCGCGCATGCTGCTGGGCTACGGACGATTGTGACTTCGAGCAGCGATCGGAAGCTCGAGCGAGCCAGGAAAGTGGGCGCAGACGAAACGATCAATTACAAAAGCACTCCAAACTGGGAGGAAGAAGCTCGCAAGCTGACGAATGGCGAAGGAGTGGGGCACGTCATCGAAGTAGGGGGCAGGGAAACGATGCCGCGGTCGTTGCGAGCAGTTCGCACGCAAGGAACGGTAAGCGTGATTGGCGTGCTGAGTGGTGCGGGTGCTTCGGTGAGTCCGACAGCCATTCTTATGAACAGCCTGCGCGTCCAGGGAATCTATGTGGGATCGCGTGCAATGTTCGAGCGCATGAATGCGGCGATCGGGTTTCACCGCATCAAGCCGGTTGTCGACCGTGTGTGCGAGTGGACTGAGATAAAGGACGCGTTGCGCTACATGGAAAGCCAGCAGCATTTCGGAAAGATCTGCTTGCGATTCTGAGAGGGTCCGCACCTCACTGCGGCGCGGGTTGCGTTATTCGAACGGTGCGTCTTCCTCGCCGGTATCCGCGGCCAGATTTTCGAATTTCGTAAAGCGGTTCAAGAACGCGAGTTTCACGCGTCCCGTAGGGCCGTTGCGCTGTTTCGAGATAATCAGCTCGGCGAGACCCTTCAGGCTTTCCTTGTCAGGACGGTAGACTTCTTCCCGGAAAATGAAGGCAACGAGGTCGGCGTCCTGCTCGATACTTCCAGATTCACGAAGATCGCTGAGCATGGGGCGATGGTCGCCGGGACGACTTTCCGGGGCTCGACTGAGCTGCGAGAGAACCAGGAACGGCACGCGCAGTTCTTTCGACATCAGCTTCAGGCCGCGCGAGAGCGAGCTGATTTCCTGCACCCGATTTTCAAACCGGCCACGGCCTTGCATCAGTTGCAGGTAATCGACGATGACGAGGCCGAGATCCTGTTCGGCTTGGAGCCGGCGGACTTTTGAATGTATGTCCATGAGGTTGGTGCCCGCTGTGTCGTCGATAAACAGCGGCGATTCGACCATGCGGTACATCGCCTCCTGAAGCAAGCGGCGTTCGTCGGCGTTGAGATACCCGGCGCGGAAGCGCTGCTGGTCGACGCGCGCGGCGGAACACAACATGCGCGTGAGCAGCGACTCCTTGGACATCTCAAGCGAAAAAACCGCCACGGCCTTTGGGTTCTTCTGGTTTGCGACGTGTTGAGCGATGTTCAACGCGAGCGCAGTTTTTCCCATGGCGGGGCGGGCGGCCAAAATGAACAGCTCGCCTTCGCGCAGACCGCCCGTCATCTCATCGAACTTCACAAGACCGGTGCTGATTCCCTTGATCCGCACGCTGGTATCGAGAAAAGCATTGATGCCGCCTTCGTATTCGGTGATGATTTGAGCGGGGCTGGAAAGAGAATTCTTGGACTGGACATCGCCCAGCTTCATAAACGCGTCTTCGGCCGCACCCAAGATCTGTTTAGGATCTTCTTCGCAGCCCAGACAACGGTTGATGGTGTCTTGTGAAACGGTGATGATCCGTCGCAGCAGAGATTTCTCTTTAACGATGGAGACGTAGCTGTCCACGTTGTAGAGTTGCGGAAGCCCATCGTCGAGCGAGACCAGATAGCTGAGGCCATCGACGGACTGAAGCTGACCGTGCTTCATCAGCTCGTTAGCGAGAGTCACACGGTCGATTTTTTCGCCGCGCTCGTGGAGATCGCTCATTCGCACGAAGATGCGTTTGTGCTTCTCGAGGCTGAAGTCGTCCGCCGTCAGCGTACCGGCAACCTGGAGATAGGCTGCGTCGCTGCTCATGATTGCTCCGAGAACGAAGCGCTCCGCGTCGAGATTGTCCGGAAGGGGATGATCGATGCCGATGTCGCGTACGGTCATAGAAGGGACTCGATTAACTTAGCTGACAGAATGGCGCTGAGCAATACTTCGCAACAGATATTTCAGAGGAAACACGAAAGGTGAAGCAGCGTGCGAAGTTGCGGGTGTTCGGCAATGCTTTTCCACAAATCTTCCTCATTACATTTTTACCTAAAATTGTTTCAGGCGGAAAGCGACGCCGTTCTGGAAGGATGGCGGGCTTGCTATACTCCGGTTTGATGATTCACTACACGCGCCGCCATCATCACCATCGTTCGATGGCTTAGACGGCGAGTGTCGCATCAATCTTCTAATCTGGAGTTGTGACGGGCCCGCTGAAAGGCGGGCTTTTTCATTACAAGGAACCTCGATGGGCGAGTTTCTCGATTTCGATAAGCAGGGCGGGTTGATCACGGCGGTCGTGCAGGATGCGACGACAGGTCGCGTGCTCATGGTCGGCTATATGAATCGCGAAGCATTCGACGTAACGCTCGCGACCGGACACGTCACATTTTTCAGCCGCTCCCGCGGAAAATTATGGACAAAGGGCGAGAGCTCCGGGCACTTTCTGATGCTGAAACGGATTGCAACGGATTGCGATGCGGACGCCTTGCTGGTGGAGGCGGAGCCGATTGGACCTGGAGTCTGCCACAACGGTTATGAGAGCTGCTTTTACCGTACTTGGCGCAATGGGAACTGGGTAGAAACAGACGCGAGGGTATACGATCCCGACGCGGTGTACGGGGCGAAGTAAGTGAAGTTGAAGCTCGGGATACCGAAAGGCAGCCTGGAAAACGCAACCATCGATCTGTTCCGGCGCGCAGGGTTCAGCATCACGACGAGCAGCAGAAGCTATTTCCCTTCGATCGACGATCCGGAGATCGAATGCATGCTGATTCGGGCGCAGGAGATGGCGCGGTACGTGGAAGACGGAGTGCTGGACGCCGGCCTTACGGGTCGTGACTGGGTGGAAGAGAACGAAGCACGCGTCGAAACAATAGCGGATCTGATTTACGCCAAGCAGAGTTTTGGAAAGGTGCGGTGGGTGCTTGCCGCGCCAGAAGCATCGCCGTACCGAAGCGTTGCGGATTTGCAGGGGAAGGTGATTGCGACCGAACTTGTGTGCACCACGAAGCGCTATCTGGCGAGCAAGGGCGTGCAAGCGAAGGTCGAGTTTAGCTGGGGTGCGACCGAGGTCAAGCCGCCCGAGCTGGCCGATGCCATTGTCGAGGTGACCGAAACCGGATCGTCATTGCGCGCGAACAAGCTGCGGATTCTGGAGACAGTGCTCGAATCGAACACGCAGCTTATTGGCAACGTCTGTTCCTGGGCGGATGAGTGGAAGCGGCGGAAACTCGAAGACGTAAAAATGTTGCTCGAAGGCGCGATCACTGCGCTTGGGAAAGTGGGGTTGATGTTGAACGTGCGGAAAGAGGATTTGGGTGCGGTTCTGTCTGTTCTTCCAGCGTTGAAAAACCCGACGATCTCGCAGCTGAGCGACCAGGCGTGGCTGGCAGTGAACACGATTTTAGAAGAAACGACAGTACGGACGATTATTCCGCGGCTGAAAGAAGCCGGAGCGCAAGGGATCGTCGAGTATCCGCTGAACAAGATCGTTATGTAGCAAAGAGCATGATCATCATTCAGGATCTTCGCGCTACGCAGTTCTTCCATTTTGGACGGGCACGTCTTGAAACCGAACACGAGTATGTTGCCGGACCGATTATTGAAGGCGTGCGGAAGCATGGAGATGCGGCCTTGCTCCGTTATGCGAAGCGGCTTGACGAGCTGGGCGATCTGCCTTTGCGGGTGAGCGAGGCCGAGCTGGATGAGGCCGCTGAAGCAATAACGCCGCAGTTCCGATGCGCCGCGGAAAGTGCTGTCCAAAACATTCGAGAGTTTGCGCGAAAACAGCTACCGAGAGAATATTTTGAAGAGTTCTCTCCTGGGCGCAAGCTGGGCTGGATTGTGCGCCCGCTCGAGGCGGTGGGTTGTTATGTACCATCGGGACGGTATCCGCTGCCGTCGACACTGCTGATGACGGCTGTGCCGGCACAAACTGCCGGAGTGCCCCGCATCGTGGTGACATCGCCGAAGCCCTCTACAGAAATGCTGGGTTGCGCACACATGCTTGGCATCCGCGAGGTTTATCGTGTCGGCGGCGCGCAGGCGATTGCTGCCATGGCATTCGGAACTGAAACGATTTCTCGCGTGGATCGGATTGTCGGACCAGGAAACGCATACGTAGCGGCGGCGAAGAAGCTACTTGCGGGTGAAGTAGGGATTGACTTTGTGGCGGGTCCAACGGAGCTCATGATTTTGGCCGCCGATGGCGACGCAAGCATCATTGCAGCCGACATGCTTGCGCAGGCGGAGCACGACACAGAAGCGAGCGCGATTCTCATTACGACTTCGGGGGAGCTTGCTAATGCCGTTTCCGCCGAAATAGAGCGACAACTTTGCACTTTGCCCACGCGTGAGGTGGCACGACAGGCGATCGACAAGAACGGCCGCATTGTTCTGGTACCAGATATGGATACCGCCGTTTTTATGGCAAATGCATGGGCGCCGGAGCACCTCAGCGTGCACGACCCGGCGCTGCTTCCGAAAATTAAGAACGCCGGCGCGATTTTTCTAGGCCCAGGTTCGCCGGAAGCGGCCGGAGATTACGCTTCAGGTCCAAGCCACGTTCTGCCTACCGGAGGCGGAGCGCGCGTGCGGGGCGGGCTTTCGGCGGCAGATTTTGTGAAGGTTATCGCAATTCAACAGCTCTCGGCATCGGCGCTGGACGAGTTGGCTGGGACGATTGCGACGCTTGCCCGCGCAGAAGGGCTGGAGGCGCACGCACGCGCCGTGGAGATTCGTTCTGGCAACTAAATCGGTGGCAGACATAGACGCACCAGCGCGGCAGCAGGTGCTGACACCGCGTGAGGCAGTATTGCAGATGGAGCCCTACAAACCGCCGAGCGGAGGTCGGCGCAATAAGCTGCGGCTGGATTTCAATGAGAACACAGTGGGCGCTTCGCCGCATGTGCTGGATTTCATCAAGCGATATCTAACCGCTGCCGATCTCAGCATCTATCCCGAATACGATCATGCGCTGGAAGATTTATCACGGCACTTCGGCGTGGGGACGGATGAGCTGACGCTTACGAACGGCACGGATGAGGCCATTCAACTCCTGATCAATACGTATGTGAATGACGGGGACGAGGTGCTGGTTCTGCGGCCGTCGTATGCGATGTACAGGTTTTACGGCCAACTTGCGGGAGCGAATGTGCAGGAAGTAGATTACCGGGCCGAAACGCTGGTGTTTCCCCTCGATGAACTTCTGGAGCGGATCACATCTGGAACACGCGCGATCTTTCTTAGTAATCCGAACAATCCCACCGGCACGGGAACGGATGTTGCGGCGATTGAGCGGATACTCGCGAAGGCAACGAATGCGGCTGTGCTGGTGGATGAAGCTTATTACGAATTTAGCGGCGTAACCGTGTTGCCGCTATTCGGTGAGCGGCCGAATCTATTCGTGAGCCGCACATTTTCGAAAATTTACGGCATGGCGGGCATGCGATGCGGGTGTGTCTTTTCGAACGCCGGGAATATGACTTACATGCGCAAGGCGCAGTCCCCATACAGCGTGAACGCGTTAGCGGCAATGGCGGCGCGAATCGCCGTGCAGGACCAGACCTTCGTCGAAGAGTACGTCCTCGAAGTGCTCACAGCGCGCGAACTACTGTACGTGGGTCTGGAGCGATTGAAGATCACGTACATAAAAAGCCAAGCGAATTTCGTGCTTTTCCAGGTGGGCGGCCGAGCGGTTGAGATTCGCGACGAACTGCGGAGCCGGGGCGTACTGGTGCGTGACCGGAGCTATGAGCTTCCGGGCTGCGTTCGAGTAACAGTGGGAACGCGCGATCAGATACAGCAATTTCTCGATGAACTGGAGCAGATTTGGTGAGTTCGGCTGGCAGCCCTGAGGTGATCGTGTTCGATATGGATGGCGTACTTGTAGAGGTGAGCGAGTCATACCGGGAGGCGATCCGGGAGACTGTCCGGCACTTTACCGGTGAGCTGGTTTCGCACGACGAGATCCAGGATTTCAAGGACGCCGGCGGCTGGAACAATGATTGGTTGCTATCGCAAAGGTTGATTTCAGATCGCGGGAAGAGCGTCGACTACGCCGAGGTGGTTGGCTATTTCAACCAGGTATTTCTTGGCGAAAACAACGACGGTCTCATCCGGCACGAGAAGTGGATGCCCACACAGGGATTGCTCGAACGGTTAGGGGCGCATGCGGCGTTGGCGATCTTTACCGGACGGGCCAAGTACGAAGCGGACGTGACGTTGGCGCGGTATGCAGACGGCATTCGATTCGATCCACTGGTTACGGATGAATGCGTTGCGAATCCGAAACCCGCGCCCGACGGCCTCCAGTTGATCCAGCGCGAGCATCCGAAGAAGAAGATCTGGTATTTGGGCGATACCGTGGATGACGCGCGCAGCGCAGAATCGGCAGGCGTGCCGTTCGTAGGCGTGTCCACACCGCACAACCCGCGGCACGCGGAGATCGCGAACCTCCTTCGGCGGTGTGGTGCTTTCGCGGTGCTCAAAGACATCAATGAACTCGAAGAGCTGGTGAGCAGCGCGGCTTAAGAAGCGCAATGAGAGAAGCCGAGGTAGAGCGTAAGACCAAAGAGACTCAGATCAAGGGGTTTTTGCGTATCGAAGGTGCAGGCGAATTCAAGATTGCTACCGGGATCCGTTTTCTCGACCATATGCTCGAGCTATTTGCCAAGCATGGAGCGTTCGATTTAGATCTCAGCGTGCACGGCGATCTGGACGTAGATCAGCATCACACGGTCGAAGATACCGGGATTGTTTTGGGCGATCTCTTTGCGAAAGCTCTCGGCGAGCGACGCGGCATCAATCGCGCAGGGTACTTTGTGCAAACGATGGACGAATCGCTTGCCGTAGTCGCGGTAGACCTGGGCGGGCGTCCGGCGCTTATCTATGACCAGCAAGTGAACGTTGTCCATGTGGGCGATCTGCAATCGGAACTGCTCGAAGACTTCTTCGGCGGATTCACGAATCATGCGGGAGCGAATCTGCACGCGAAGGTTCTTTACGGCCGTTCCAATCACCACAAAATTGAAGCGATCTTCAAGTGTTTTGCTCGCGCGATGCGGTATGCGTGTTCGACGGACGAACGTTTGCAGGATCAGCTTCCCTCGACCAAAGGTTTGTTATGACCGCGACCATTGTGGATTACGGAGCGGGGAATTTGCGCTCGGTCCAGAATACGTTGGAGGAGTTGGGCGCGCAGCACGAAGTTACGAATCGGCCGGAAGCCGTTAGCGCAGCGCAGAAGATCATTTTGCCGGGTGTCGGGCATTTCGGGCAGATGATGCGTGCGATCGATGAGTTGGGGCTGCGGCAACCGATCCTGGAGCAAATTCGGAGGAGCACGCCGTTTCTCGGCATTTGCATTGGCCTGCAATGTTTGTTCGAGGCGAGTGAAGAATCGCCCGGAAGCTGCGGGCTTGGCATCTTTCCAGGCGTGGTGAAGCGGTTCGTTGGCAACGCCCGTGTTCCGCACATGGGTTGGAACTCGTTGACGCAAACGAAGCCGTGCCAACTACTCGCCGGTCTCGCAGACGAGACCTTCACCTACTTCGCTCACAGCTACTATGCGCCGGTTGTGGGCGCGACCGTGGCGACGTGCACGTACATGCATCCGTATACAGCGATCCTGGAGCAGGCCAATGTTTACGCTGTTCAGTTTCATGCGGAGAAATCGGGACCGGTAGGATTGCACATCATCAAGAACTTCCTCGAGGTGTAATGCTCGCAAAGCGGATCATTCCATGTCTCGATGTGACGGGCGGGCGTGTGGTCAAGGGTGTTCACTTCATCGATCTTCACGATGCCGGCGACCCCGTAGAGCTGGCGCAGCGCTACAGCGCGCAAGGCGCGGACGAGCTGGTTTATCTCGATATCACCGCATCGAGCGAGGCACGTGAAATTATGGCCGATCTCGTGCAACGGACGGCGCGGCAAGTTTTCATTCCGCTTACGGTGGGCGGCGGCATTCGGAGCGTTTCAGATGCGCGCAAAATTATTCTCTCGGGCGCGGACAAGGTCAGCGTGAACACTGCCGCTGTGCGCCGTCCGGAGTTGATTAGAGAATTAAGCTCGGAGTTTGGCGCGCAAGCCGTGGTGTTGGCCATTGACGCACGGCATTCTGGCGCGAATAGATGGAATGTTTACACGAGCGGCGGCCGCCAGGAAGAAGCTCTCGATGCGGTTGAATGGGCGCAGCAAGCGGAGGCGCTGGGGGCGGGCGAACTACTGCTGACCTCCATGGATACGGATGGCGTGCAGAGTGGCTTCGACTGCGAACTAACCAGGGCTGTAGTGAAGGCGACCAGCATACCGGTCATCGCATCGGGTGGCGCAGGAAAGCCGCAAGACTTCGTCGAGGTACTCACTGTGGGCGGCGCTGACGCAGCACTCGCGGCATCGATCTTTCATTACGGAAAGTATGACGTGACCGATCTGAAGCGGGCTCTTATACAAGCACATGTGGCAGTGAGGCCAGGCGCATGATCATCCCCTGCATCGATTTGATGGGAGGGAAGGTGGTGCAGCTGGAGCAAGGGCGGCGGAAAGTCTTGGAAGCAGAATCTCCGGATGCGATGCTGGCTCGATTCGCCGGCTTTCCGCAGATTCAAGTGATCGATCTGGATGCGGCCATGGAAACCGGATGCAATGCCGGAATCGTCGAACATCTTGCGGCCCGGGCGATGGTGCGCGTCGGCGGAGGCGTGCGGAGCGTGGGACGAGCCGAAGAATTGATCAGACAGGGCGCATACAGAGTAATCGTGGGCACGGCCGCGTTTTCAGCCAATCGTCCGAACACCGAATTCCTAAGTAGACTGGTCCAGGCGGTCAGCGCGGAACGGGTTACCGTCGCCCTGGACAGCAAAGGCGGGCAGATCGTCGTGAGAGGCTGGCAAGAATCGATTCCGTCGACGGCGCTGGAGGTGATTGCTGAGTTCGAGCCTTATTGCTCCGGGTTTCTCTGCACGTATGTGGACCGGGAAGGCATGATGGACGGCACGGATCTGAATTGGTTCGAAAGCTTGCGAAACACAACGGTACACGAATTGATTGCAGCTGGGGGCGTCACCACGCTCGAGGATGTAAAGGCTTTACTCGCTATGAACGTTCACTGCGCGGTTGGTATGTCGATTTACACGGGCCGGCTCCGGCTGGATGATTTGCGGATGCTGAACGGAGCAATGGCGTAAGCTGCGTCTGCTACTTTCGGACAAATGCCGATGTCTAACTGGCGAAGATTTGAAGGAGGTGGTGAGGAATGAAGGTGAAGCCGATTCGATGGGCCTTGTTAGGTGGGTCGTTCGCGGTGACAGCTACGTTCCTGATTTGGGCGGCGGGGCCGACGCCCGACCAATCGGACGTGAAGAATGTCATCACGGGAAAGACCGCGTTTGACGATTACCGGAGCGAGAGGCCGGGCGATTTTCGGAAGATCACTGTGGCGGATCTCCCGAAACCGTATGCGACGGAGTCTTCGGGCAACCCGCCTAAACACGTAGCGCGCCCCGCGAATATGTGGCCCAAAGCTCCGTCGGGTTTTGAAGTTCAGCTCTATGCCAGTGAAGGAATGACTCTGCCGCGTGAACTTCGAACGGCACCGAATGGGGATCTGTTCCTGGCGGATAGCCAGATCGGCCAGATCGATATCTTCCGCGGCATAAGCAAGGATGGAAAGCCGGAACAGAGATCGGTTTTTGCAACGGGCCTGACACGGCCGTTCGGAATGGCGTTCTATCCGCGGGGCGACAACCCGCAGTGGGTTTATATCGGCGACACGAATTCGGTGGTGCGGTTTCCCTATCACAATGGCGATCTAAAAGCGACGGGGGACGCGGAAGTAGTCGTCCCAAGCATTCCCTCGGGAGGCGGACATTGGACGCGCGATCTCGCATTTTCGCGAGATGGCACGAAGCTGTTCGTGGCGGTTGGGTCGGCCTCAAACGTCAACGATCCGGATACGCATCCAGCAGAATTTCACCGGGCCAATATTCTGGAATTCACGCCCGAGGGCAAGTTCGAGAAGGTTTATGCGTACGGCATTCGCAATCCAGTGGGTATAGCGGTCAACCCGACGACGGGTCAGTTATGGTGCTCAGTGAACGAGCGCGACGAGTTGGGCGATAACCTGGTTCCGGATTACATCACATCCGTCAGAGACGGAGGATTCTATGGCTGGCCTTACTACTACATGGGCGATCATCCGGATCCACGTCTCGAAGGCAAACACCCGGAGCTGAAGGATAAGGTGATTGTGCCCGACGTTCTTTTGCAGCCGCACAATGCTTCGCTCGAGATGACCTTCTACCAAGGCAATCAGTTTCCGAAGCAGTACAAGGGCGATATTTTCGCGGCGGAACATGGGTCCTGGAACAAGGCAGTTCGGGCGGGCTATGAAGTGGTGCGCGTGCCGCTCAATGACGGAAAAGCGAGCGGTGTCTATGAAGACTTTCTCACGGGGTTCGTGACGCCTGAGGGCGACGCGTGGGGACGCCCGGTGGGTGTTGCGGTCGCGCCCGACGGCTCGCTGATGGTTTCCGACGACGTTTCCAAATCGATTTGGCGAGTCGTTTACACGGGAAAGTGAGATCCTAACCGTTGATGGCGGTCGCTGACGCCGAATCTCCGGTGGCGCTTACTTTCGCCGGTAGAGTTCGCGAAAAGATCGGCTTCTTAGGCCTGTTCGGCGCCTTGGCGGCATACACGCTTACCACGCTTGACGGAGGCGAGATCGCATCTCAGATCGTTTCGTCGGCGATGCTGTTGATTGCGGCGCTGTATTTGAGCGTTTCCTTTGGGCAGCGGCTGACGGTCAAGCTCCCTACGATCTGCTTATTGCTGATGACCTGCTATGGTGCCGCTCAGACAATTTGGTCGCCGCAAAAGATCGCTTACGACGGCTGGGCTCGCGTGCTCTTCTGGTCCGCTGCCACCGCGATTTGCGTGGTTTCGAGCCAAATCTGTCGCGATTCTAAAGTTGCTGTTCGCCTGCGCTGGCTATTTGTGGTTTTCGGGAGTGCCATTTGCGTGCTCGATCTGCTTGAGCAGGCTTCGCACACGAACAAATATTTTTGGCTGATTCAGAGCCGATATTCGACGGTAAACGGGCCGTTTGCCTATTGGAACAACTTCGCCCAGTTCGTGGAACTACTGGTGCCGGTCACGCTTTGGCTGGGTGTTAGCGGCAGAAAACCGGCCCTTCTGTACCTGGTTCTAAGCGGACTGCAAATCGGAGCAGTCGTCGCTTCGGGCTCGAGAGCGGGGAGTGCTCTGGTCATCGCGGAATTGGTTGCCGTGATGGTGATCGCCTATTTTCGGAATCGTAATTGGACGTTTCTGTATGCGGCGTGTTCGGCATTATTGCTGAGTGTTCTGTTCGCGTATGCGGCAGGGTTCAACAGGCTGAGTCATAAGCTGGAGCAGCGCGATCAACTCGCGGTGCGCCGCGACATCAATCTATCTTCGCTGGCGATGATTCGAGAGCGCCCGCTGACAGGCTGGGGTCTCGGGACGTACGTTCCGGTTTACCGCATGTTTGCTCGCTACGACGATGGCACGTATGTAAATCGAGCGCACAACGACTGGTTTGAATGGAGCGCTGAAGGTGGGCTCCTATTCGCAGGTTTCATGGCGGCGGTGTTTCTGTGGAGCATCCGGCCAGCTATTCGGTCCGTGTGGGGAATCGGCCTGATTGCGGTGTGCCTGCACGCATTCGTCGATTACCCGTTCGCGCGCTTGGGCGTGTGCGGCTGGTACTTCGCACTCCTGGGAATGCTGGCCGCGATCCACGCAGCGGAACGGAGCACGACGGATCAAACTGCGGGGAGGTCCGCAGCCCGCCCCTGGCAAACGAGGTCGTTCGCATCGGCATCGTGAACCTGGTACTCGCGCTAGCGGCTTTTCTAGGCGGCTACATGTTGCTTGAAGCGGGACCCGCTTCGTCCGGGTTGGGTCCTGAATTCAATCGGGCTCGCGAGATTAAAACGATTCGCCCCACCGGCGATGTGAAATCGATTCGTGTATTGAGCTGGAACATCGATCGCGGCACCCAGCTCAACCTGGTGAGTTCGGAAATTGCGAGCGAGCCGGCGGACCTGTGTTTATTGCAGGAAGTGGATTGGAACACGAACCGCGCCGGGAATAAAGATGTTGCGGCAGAGCTGGCAAAACACCTGCATCTGAATTTGGCCTATGGGATCGAGTTCGAGGAGCTCAGCCAGGAACGTGGACAGCCGGCGTTTATTGGGCAAGCAACTTTGACGCGGCTTGCCATTCGCCGGTCGAGGATACTCCGGTTTCGAACGCAATCCGGCTTTTGGAAACCGCACAGCTGGATTCCGACTGCTATGCCACTCATGCAGCGACGGGTGGGGAGCAGGATCGCATTGGTGACCGAGCTCGAGTTTCGACGCCACTTGCTGGTTGTCTATAACGTGCACCTGGAGAGCCGCAGCATGGGCAAGATTCAGGAGATGCAATTGGAAGAAATAATGACGGATTTGAAAAGCTATGCTCCCGGCACGGCGGCCATTGTGGGCGGCGACTTCAACAGCAAGTATTTCCCGTCCACGTTCCTGCGCAGACTGGAAGCGGAAGGTTTTCACAGCGCGACAGGTGAGCGCATCAAGCGTACGCACGCCATTGCCATGGCGCTCGACTGGATTTTTGCGAGGGGTCCGGTGAAGATCGAGGACGGCCGAGTACAGCGAAATTTCAAGGGATCGGATCATTATCCGATTTATGCCGAACTAGTCGGGGAGTGAAGCGGGAGAGCGATGGGCGAGGGGACCGAGAGTTCGCAAGGGCTGTGGAAAAGCAAAGGAAATCATGCGGTGGCCGGTGGAAATCCTGCTAAGTTATTGAATGCAGGAGTTGAAATTGGCGTATTCGTTTCCACAGGAAGTTCGGCCGGTGGTCTTGCGGCGTATGCCCCGGTCTGTTATTCTGGTCGAGTTGCCGGAAGTGCTATTCCGGCGAAACGATGGAAAGCAAGCAAGAAAGTTGTTCGAATAGCTTGCAAGTATCGAGATAGATTGATAAGCTAACTGAAGGGCGATAGTCTATCGTCCATAAAGAAGTAGGTAGGCAAGCCGGTTCAGCGATAAGCCGAACGCGATTTGGACTCCATAGCAGTTCTCAAGCAGTCCTGAAGTAATTCCCAGCTACCGAAGTTTAAGGGTTTATTCCCACACTTTTCGAGTGCGGTTTCACTCGTGACTAGAAATTGGTCGAGTGACAGCGCGGCTCAAACGGCTTTCGAGGCCGGCAGCAACGAGATCTTGCGAAGCAATTCGTTATCGTCTGGTTGACTGCGCAGTTGATTGACAATCTGGTTGGACGCAATGAAGTAATTCGTCAGACTTTTTGAGTAAAAGCCGGAGCGATAAAAGGGTTCTGCCGCAAGGCGGAATCTGTATACTCTAACAGATCAAACGAGAGTTTGATCCCGGCTCAGAATCAACGCTGGCGGCGCGCTTAACACATGCAAGTCGAGCGAGAAAGGGGAGCAATCCCTGAGTACAGCGGCGTACGGGTGAGTAACACGTGGGTAATCTACCTTCTAGTGGGGGATAACGCTGGGAAACCGGGGCTAATACCGCATAAGCCTGTGAAGGGAAAGCAGCAATGCGCTGGAAGAGGAGCTCGCGGCCGATTAGCTAGTTGGTGAGGTAACGGCCCACCAAGGCGATGATCGGTAGCCGGCCTGAGAGGGCACACGGCCACACTGGCACTGAAACACGGGCCAGACTCCTACGGGAGGCAGCAGTGGGGAATCTTGCACAATGGAGGCAACTCTGATGCAGCGACGCCGCGTGAGCGATGAAGCCCTTCGGGGTGTAAAGCTCTTTCGGCAGGGACGATAATGACGGTACCTGAAGAAGAAGCTGCGGCTAACTACGTGCCAGCAGCCGCGGTAATACGTAGGCAGCGAGCGTTGTTCGGAATTACTGGGCGTAAAGAGTGTGTAGGCGGTGCTCTAAGTTCGGTGTGAAATCTCCTGGCTTAACTAGGAGGGTGCGCCGGAAACTGGAATGCTCGAGCGTGGGAGAGGAAAGCGGAATTCCTGGTGTAGCGGTGAAATGCGTAGATATCAGGAGGAACACCTGCGGTGTAGACGGCTTTCTGGACCATTGCTGACGCTGAGACACGAAAGCGTGGGTAGCAAACAGGATTAGATACCCTGGTAGTCCACGCCCTAAACGATGCATACTTGGTGTCGGCCATTCAGTTGGTCGGTGCCGGAGCTAACGCGTTAAGTATGCCGCCTGGGGAGTACGGTCGCAAGGCTGAAACTCAAAGGAATTGACGGGGGCCCGCACAAGCGGTGGAGCATGTGGTTCAATTCGACGCAACGCGAAGAACCTTACCTGGGCTCGAACGGCTATGGACCGGTGGTGGAAACACCGCCTTTCCCGCAAGGGACTGTAGTCGAGGTGCTGCATGGCTGTCGTCAGCTCGTGTCGTGAGATGTTGGGTTAAGTCCCGCAACGAGCGCAACCCTTGTCCTGTGTTGCAAACCCCTTAAAAGGTGCACTCTCAGGAGACCGCCAGCGATAAGTTGGAGGAAGGTGGGGATGACGTCAAGTCATCATGGCCTTTATGTCCAGGGCTACACACGTGCTACAATGGTCGGTACAAAGCGCTGCAAACCCGCGAGGGGGAGCTAATCGCAAAAAACCGATCTCAGTTCGGATTGCAGGCTGCAACTCGCCTGCATGAAGCTGGAATCGCTAGTAATGGCGTATCAGAACGACGCCGTGAATACGTTCCCGGGCCTTGTACACACCGCCCGTCACATCACGAAAGTGGATTGTACTAGAAGCCTGCAGGCCAACTCGCAAGAGAGGCAGCGGTCCAAGGTATGATTCATGATTGGGGTGAAGTCGTAACAAGGTAGCCGTAGGAGAACCTGCGGCTGGATCACCTCCTTTCTAAGAGAGAACGTGGGTGGAGTCACTGAACACGGTGAAAGCCGTGAACGCGTTGAAGTCAGCGCGTAAGTAGGTGGCAGCCGTTCCACTCCAAAGAGCTGCTTCAAGCAGTTCTCGACTCCGGTATCTCCACTTGAAAAGTTTTGATGTGCTTCTTGCCGCTCGTGCTGGTCGCGAGTGGCAGCGTCCAATCGGCCTCGATACAATTCCTGATTGACCGGTGCGAGCTGGTCAGTCGAAGAGGGGCTGTAGCTCAGCTGGGAGAGCGCCTGATTTGCATTCAGGAGGTCGCCGGTTCGATCCCGACCAGCTCCACCAGCTCCCCACACGGGCCTGTAGCTCAGGTGGCTAGAGCGCACCCCTGATAAGGGTGAGGTCGATAGTTCGAGTCTATCCAGGCCCACCAAAGCGTCTACAATAGTTCGGAAGACAAAAGCCAGCATTCGCGAGGCGAGTGTTGCCTCCTGTCGTTCGGTGTTGTGAACGTAGGAATTTGAGTTCTTTGAAAATTGAATAGTAATTGACGGGCAACTACAAGTTGCAACGCTGCCACGAGATTTTGAGTCTTCGCCTCACTGAGAGGCGTAGCTCATCCAATATGTGGCAGCAGCGCCGCCCGGCTGAAAAGATTCGGATGCAAATTCGGGTCAGCAATAGTCGGGCGCAGAAGAGAAAACTCAGAATGTAGAGTTAATTTTATGGTCAAGCTACTAAGAGCATGCGTGTGGATGCCTTGGCGCAAGTAGGCGATGAAGGACGTGGCTAGCTGCGAAAAGCCTCGGGGAGATGCAAGCAATCTATTATCCGGGGATGTCCGAATGGGGAAACCCAAGTCAGGTAACTGGCTTACCTTTCGATGAATACATAATCGACGGGAGCGAACGGGGGGAAGTGAACCATCTCAGTACCCCTAGGAAGAGAAAACAACAGTGATTCCGATAGTAGTGGCGAGCGAACTCGGAACAGCCTAAACCGTGCGATTCGAAAGGAGAGCGCGGGGTTGCAGGACCACAAAGAATAAGCATTGGGTGTCGAGCGGAAGCCGGCAACCAGGGCTTATGCTAACGAGGTTATAAGAGAGCGTTAAGAGAACGGTATGGAAAGACCGGCCAAAGAAGGTGACAGCCCTGTATCCTAAAATGCCATCTTAGCTTCAAGTGGCTCCTAAGTACCGCGGGACACGAGAAACCCTGTGGGAATCCGCCGGGACCATCCGGCAAGGCTAAATACTCACTTGCGACCGATAGTGAACTAGTACCGTGAGGGAAAGGTGAAAAGAACCCCTGTGAGGGGAGTGAAATAGTACCTGAAACCGCATGCTTACAAGCAGTGGGAGGACTATGGCGCTTCACAGTAATGTGAGGGGCAATGTCTGACCTCGTGCCTATTGAATAATGAGCTGGCTAGTTAGTCTCAGTGGCAAGGTTAAGCGAAAGCGAGCCGTAGCGAAAGCGAGTCTGAATAGGGCGTTCAGTCGCTGGGATTAGACGCGAAGCGGGATGATCTACCCTTGGCCAGGATGAAATCCGTGTAACAGCGGATGGAGGTCCGAACCGGTGTTGGTTGAAAACAGCTCGGATGAGCTGAGGGTAGGGGTGAAAGGCTAATCAAATTCCGTGATAGCTCGTTCTCTCCGAAATAGCTTTAGGGCTAGCCTCGTATGGTCCGTCTTGGTGGTAGAGAACTGATTGAACTAGGGGCCTTTCCAGGTTACCGAATTCAGCCAAACTGCGAATGCCAAGAACGAGTAATACGGGAGTCAGACGGTCAGGGCTAAGCTTGATCGTCAAAAGGGAAAGAGCCCAGACCATCAACTAAGGTCCCCAAGTACATGCTAAGTGGGAAAGGAAGTCGAGTTCCTCAGACAGCCAGGAGGTTGGCTTAGAAGCAGCCATCCTTTAAAGAAAGCGTAATAGCTCACTGGTCGAGGGATTCGGTGCCGACAATCCAACGGGGCTCAAGCATGTCACCGAAGTTATGGACTCAATTGGAGTGGTAGGAGAGCGTTCCTAGCGAGATGAAGGTATACCGAGAGGAGTGCTGGATTGCTAGGAAGTGACTCTGCCAGCATAAGTAGCGATAAGCCAGGTGAGAACCCTGGCCGCCGTAAGTCTAAGGATTCCTGAGAAAGGTTAATCCGCTCAGGGTTAGTCGGGGCCTAAGGTGAGGCCGAAAGGCGTAACTGATGGACACACGGTTAATATTCCGTGACTATGTTTGTTCGATAAAGACCGATGGGGGGACGCACCACAGAGGCTCATCCGCGAGAAGGGTCAAAGATGGGTTGAGTGAGATCCGGATTGGCAAATCCGCCGGGTTGTGTGCCAGGAAAATCCTCTAAGGAGAATGAACGTACCCGTACCACAAACCGACACAGGTGGACGAGATGAGTATTCTAAGGCGCTCGGGTGATGGAGTTGCGAAGGAACTAGGCAAATTAACCCCGTAACTTCGGGAGAAGGGGTGCCCACTTCGGTGGGCCGCAGTGAAACGCGTCAGGCGACTGTTTAACAAAAACACAGGTCTCTGCAAAGTCGAAAACGACGTATAGGGGCTGACGCCTGCCCGGTGCCGGAAGGTTAAAAGGAGAGGTTAGCCGCAAGGCGAAGCTTTGAATTGAAGCCCCGGTGAACGGCGGCCGTAACTATAACGGTCCTAAGGTAGCGAAATTCCTTGTCGGGTAAGTTCCGACCTGCACGAATGGCGTAACGATCTGACGACTGTCGGCGCGCTCCGCCCGGCGAATTTGTGGTTCCGGTGAAGACGCCGGATGCCCGCCACTAGACGGAAAGACCCCGTGCACCTTTACTATACCTTTGCAATGAACTATGGTGCGGTCTGCGCAGCATAGGTGGGAGGCTTTGAACTCAGGCTCTTGGGCTTGAGGGAGCCAACGGTGAGATACCACCCTGATCGTTCTGTGGTTCTAACTTACTCCCGTAATCCGGGAGAAGGACATTGCAAGGCGGGTAGTTTGACTGGGGCGGTCGCCTCCTAAATTGTAACGGAGGCGCTCGAAGCTTGGTTCACGCTGTTTGGAAATCAGCGGTCGAGTGCAAAGGCATAAACCAGGTTGACTGCGAGACCTACAAGTCAAGCAGGTGGGAAACCAGGACTTAGTGATCCGGTGGTTCTGCATGGAAGGGCCATCGCTCAACGGATAAAAGGTACGCCGGGGATAACAGGCTGATCGGAGTCAAGAGTTCACATCGACGCTCCGGTTTGGCACCTCGATGTCGGTTCATCGCATCCTGGGGGTGTAGAAGCTCCCAAGGGTTAGGCTGTTCGCCTATTAAAGCGGTACGTGAACTGGGTTCAGAACGTCGCGAGACAGTTCGGTCCCTATCTGTGGTGGGCGTAGGAGATTTGAGGGGGCTTGCCCTTAGTACGAGAGGACCGGGGTGAACGAACCTCTTGTGATTCAGTTGTCACACCCGTGGCACAGCTGAGTAGCGAAGTTCGGTCAGGATAAGTGCTGAATGCATATAAGTACGAAACCTTCCCCAAGATGAGATCTCCCTGAAGAGCCGTGATAGACGATCACGTTGATAGGACGGATGTGTAAGCAGAGTAATCTGTTGAGCTGACCGTTACTAATAGCTCGTTCGGCTTGACCATAAAATGAACTGTGCGTTTTGAGTAAGTCGCAGCAG
This sequence comes from Terriglobia bacterium, assembly GCA_963719335.1. Classification (GTDB taxonomy): domain Bacteria; phylum Acidobacteriota; class Terriglobia; order Bryobacterales; family Bryobacteraceae; genus Bog-105. The sequence goes on from CAVRBR010000002.1 coordinate 343,049, forward strand.
GACAGCTTAGGTTGTCCGCTGCGCACGAAAAAACTTGTAGTGCCCGTCAATACTATTCAAGAATCCGAATAAGTTTAAGTCTGGACGCGTTAGCGCGTCCAGCAAACTTTCGGGTGATAAAAGCGAGAGGGCCCCACCCGTTCCCATCCCGAACACGGAAGTTAAGCCTCTCAGCCCCGATGGTACTGCATGCGCGAGTGTGTGGGAGAGTAGGACGTCGCCCGATTAATCTATTTGAACATATGTCGTATTCCACGTGTGTTCAAGCAAACGTATAGAACCCCGGCTTGTGTTACACTAGCCGGGGTTTTGTGTCTATGGGGAAAGCGCCTCTCACCTTTGCTAGTGTGGTGTTAGGTATCGTACTGAAGAGTCGATCTCACATGGACCTGCACAGAATGATTGCCGAGCTCCAAGCGGAACGACAACGGTTGGATGAGGCGATACAAGCCCTGGAGCGGCTATCAGCGGGCAACGCTCGCCGCCGCGGTCGGCCTCCTGCCTGGTTAAAAGACGAGATACAGAGGCAGGTTCCCACTTCCGAGAAGACGGATAGCGAGAGTTTGGCCAAAACAAAGAAGGCGTAGCGGCAGTTACCGACTGACCTGAACCCCTGAAACTGGTCCGAAGTTAAGTTAGGATTTCGGACAAGGAGAGGGCATGAAAAAGGGTCGATTCAGTGAAGAGCAGATCATCGGCATTTTGAAACGGCATGAGGCCGGGCAGAAGGTGACGGACCTGGCGCGCGAGCACGGGATCAGCGAAGCCACGATCTACACGTGGAAAGGCAAGTACGGCGGCATGGAGGTAAGCGAAGCGCAGCGCCTGAAGAGCCTGGAAGATGAGAACCGGCGGTTGAAGCATTTGGTGGCCGATCTCAGCCTGGACAAGGAAGTATTGAAAGCCGTGATCTCAAAAAACGGCTGGGGCTCGCAGCTCAACGGCAAGATGTAGGATTTGCCGTGCAGACGTTCGGGATCAGCGAACGAAGAGCCTGCGGGCTGATGAAGGTGTGGCGATCGAGCTGCCGGTATCAGCAGACATCGGATCGCAACGAGGCGTTGCGCGAGCAGCTTGTGGAATTGGCCAGCGAACGGCCGCGGTTCGGATATCGGCGCTTGGGTGTGCTACTAGCTCGGCAAGGAGAACGCGTGAATCACAAGCGATTGTTCCGCGTGTACCGCCAAGCAGGGCTGAGCGTGAAGCGCACTCGTCGCAAAAAGCTGCTGCGTGTCGGCATCGCGCAACCCGTTCTGTCGCAGCCCAATCAGGAGTGGTCGTTGGATTTCGTATGCGATGCGCTCGGCACAGGACGCGCCGTCCGAGTCTTGAGCATTGTCGATAACTTCACTCGCGAATGCTTGGCCCTGGAAACCGATACATCGTTTGCGAGCCCGCGAGTCACGCGCGTTTTGGACGATGTCATCGCTCAACGCGGAGCTCCTAAAGCGCTGCGCATGGACAACGGCCCCGAACTCACGTCGCGTCACTTCCTGGCTTGGTGCATGGAGCGGAAGATCGCGATGAACCACATTCAACCGGGCAAGCCGATGCAGAACGGCCATATCGAGAGCTTCAACGGCCGCCTACGTGACGAATGCCTGAATGCAAACTGGTTTCGCAATCTGTTCGAGGCGCGTCATAAGATCGCTTACTGGCGTGACGACTACAACAGTGCGCGCCCACACAGCAGCCTGGCGTACCGGACCCCGGGCGAGTTCGCGGCTCAGTGGCAACGCCCTTCGTCCTCCTCCATTTCGATACCGCAGCCGGAACCGTCCGTCAAGGCTACCCTGACGGCGCGCTCAGGCGCGGCCTTGACCGACGAACCCGACTGCGAAAAACCGCCTGACATGAGGACGAAGGGCTCACACCACGGAGTGCTTACGTGATATTTTCAGATTTCTAAATGGACCAGTGAAAGGGGTCAGGTCAACATCGCACGCGATTCCACTGCGATTGAAGCGCGGGAGCGTTTTGAAGGGAGCCCCAAACACAAGTCGATTCCGAAACGCAAGCGGGGCGTCCTCGTAAAGCCGAGCGTGCCCTCTCGGGGCGGCGTGAAGAAAAGCGCCCGCGGTATCAGCAATACTGGCGCGGCTACAAACTGCACCTCGATGTGGCCGACGGACAGATCCCGATCTCTTGCTTGCCCACGGCCGCTTCCCTGCACGATTCGCAAGCGGCCATTCCGCTGGCCACTATGACCGCCCAGCGAGTGACCTCACTTTACGATCTGATGGACTGCGCCTATGACGCCAATGAGATCCACGCCCACAGTCGGAGCCTGGGGCACATTCCGCTGATTGCACCGCATGGCTCGGTGCCACCCATGGCGCAAACTACCCAACGATACGACCGCAAACGGCTTCCGTTCACGCCCGCTGAGGAACAGCGCTTTGCGGAGCGCACCATGGTGGAGCGAGTCTACAGCCGTCTGAAAGATGAGTTCGGAGCGCGCCTCATCCGCGTGCGCGGGTCGGCAAAATCATAGTGCATCTGATGTTTGGCCTGATCGCTCTGCCTGTGGATCAATTGCTTAAACTCACCGGTTAACGAACACTCCCCCGGTAAAGAATCATTACTGCAGTGCAAGGCCACTTGGGCCGCAGTCGCGGCGTGCCCGGATTTTCAAAAAACGCGCGCGCCTCAACCCAGCCGCGATTCTTTCGCCCCCCTTACTCAGTTTCCTGCCACTACTCAGCCCCATATCTCAGGACTTTTGCAAGTGGGGTCACAAAAGTCGAAAAAAGAAGATGTGACTTTGAATCAGATCCTTGCGTAGATTTCGTGAGCTTTCGGGGAACTCCTGCGAGTAGCTTTGTGTGCGGATGAGCTCGGGATCGCAAGCGGAGGGGGAGGCCGAGGCTGATTTCGACGAAGAGCTTTGTTGGCGCCGCGCCTATCTTCCTTCTCAACGTCAATTCCACGGGCTAACAGCACGATTCAAGGGCTTCTCGGGGCCGGTGGGCTCAGGAAAGAGTGCGGCGCTGTGCTTTGAAGCAGTGCGCCAATGTTACCTGAACCGCGGGCGGCAAGGGGTACTGGCTGCGCCGACGTTCACAATGCTGCGGGACGCTACTTTAGCGGGTTTATATCAGGTCCTCGAGTCGGAGGAAGTAGAGTACGAGCTGCGCAAGGCGGACGGCGAGTTAACGCTGGTAAAGCCGGACAGTACGGCGTTGCTGCGATCGCTGGATGAGCCGGAGCGCCTGCGAGGAACGAACCTGGCGTGGTTCGCGATTGATGAACTTTCCTACGCTCGTCCCGAGGCGTGGTTGCGGTTGGAGGCTCGCCTGCGAGATCCGAAGGCGAGCAAGTTGTGCGGCTTCGGTGTATGGACGCCCCAGGGGCACGACTGGCTTTACAAACGGTTCATTCAGAACCCAGTAGCCGGATGCGAATGCGTACTAGCAAAGCCGTTCGAGAACCGCTTCCTACTGACGGAAACGCCGGATTATTACGAACGTTTGGAGAGCAGCTACGATCCGAAGTTCTATCGGCAAGAGGTTCTCGGCGAGTACCTGAACAGCAGGGCTGATCGGGTGTACCACTGCTTTAATCCGAAGGTTCATCTGGTGCGCCAGGTTTATGATCCGCGGAGGGCCCTGCTCTGGGCCTTGGATTTCAATGTGGCGCCGATGACTTCGGTGATTCTGCAGCGCGACGGCGGACGACTGGTCGTGATTGACGAGATTGTACTCGAGCGAGCGACGACGGAAGAGGCATGCCAAGAGTTCGAGAACCGGTACAGAGGACATGCCGGAGGGCTTCAGGTCTTTGGAGACGCGAGCGGCCGGAATCTGCACACAACGGGGTTGAGCGATTATTCGATGTTGCGGAACTCTCTGTGCCGTGGAGGGTTTCGGGACGTGAACTTGCGGGTGCCGCAGAGCAATCCGGCGGTGCTGAATCGCGTTCAAAAGGTAAACGCGCTGCTAACGAACGCGCTTGGCGAGGTACGACTGGAAGTAGATCCGCGATGTAAGGAGCTGGTCAAGGATTTCGAGGAAGTCATGTTCAAACCGGATTCGGGAATTGTAGACAAAGCGCGCGACCCGCAGAGGACGCACGCTTCCGACGCGCTCGGATACGTGATTTGGGAGCTGTATGGACCTAAGCCTGCTGGGGCTGGTGAGAAGGACAAGCGGCTGTTTTGAACGAAACTGCGCACAAGGGATACGACCGAGAGGGCAACCCGCAGTAGTGCGCTCGAAAGATGTTACATACGATGATTGAAATCGATCGAGAGCATCCCGAATTCAAAAGGCAAGAACGGATGTGGCGGATGTACCGCGATCTGTACGCGGGTGGCCACGAGTTCAAACATCGGGCAGCCGAATACCTTTTGCGACGGCAGAAAGAACCGTTGGATGTGTACGGCGAACGACTGCACCGAGTTTTCTATGAGAATTACATGGGTTCCATCGTAGATTGGTACGCGTCGACATTGTTCCGGCGTGAACCCAGCCTGCAACTGGCGGGAGGGTTAGAGGCTGGGCAGAAGTTCCTCGCGCAATTTGCCGACGATTGCGACCGAGGGAACACCAGTCTGTCGAACTTCTTCCGACGGTCGTTAATCAATGCGCTCGTCGCGGGCAAGAGTCACGTTCTGCTCGATTTTCCGAGGGCGTCAGCGACTCCAAACAACCGAGCGGAAGAGGATGCAGCCGGCGTCTCGCGAGCTTACCTGATTAGCTATGAGGCCGAGGATCTCATTAATTGGTGCGTTGACGAACGCGGTGAATACGAATGGGTGGTGTTAAGACAATCGATGCGGCGACAGCCGAGAATCGAGTCGCCCGAAATCGTTGACGAGACGTATTGGCACTATTACGACAGGTCCGAGTACCGGACGTATCGCCGAATAGAAGGCGGGGAGCAGCCGGCCGGAATCGAGCTGGTCGCGCACGGAAGGCATGCTCTGGTACGACAGCAGCGGGTTCCCTTGTTCGATTTACAAGTCAGTGAAGGGCTGTGGCTGATGAACAAAGCCGCACACCTGCAATTGGAGCATTTCAATAAATCGAACGCGCTGGGTTGGGCCATAACGATGGGCCTATTCGCGATGCCGGTCATCTATTCGGATCGCGAATGGAACCAAATCGTCGGAGAAAGTTACTACATCCAGCTCGGGCCATCAGACCGATTTGGCTGGACTGAGCCCGACGGGAAGGTGTACCAAATTGCCGCTGCAAACTTGGAAACGCTGAAAGAAGAGATATACCGCGTTTGTTACTTATCGCAGGCATCCGGAGAAATGCAGGGCGGCCACGGACAGACCGCATTGAGCAAGCAGCTTGATTTCACGATTACGCAGGAAGTGCTGCGCGCATACGGGGCTGCAGTTAAGGACTGCATCCGGCGCGTATTGACCGCCATCAGCGATGCACGGGAAGACGGTGTGACGATCGCGGTTGCAGGTCTGGATGAAGTGGACATCGGCGATTTCGCAACAGAGTTAACTGACGCAAAAAATCTCTTGCAATTAGGCATCGAATCACCGACGTTGAAGCGGGAAATTTGCGAGAGACTTGCGCTTAAGTATGTAAGCGATGCTCGGCAAGAGACGAAGGACCGAATTGCGCGAGAAATAGACGCACAGTTCGTGAATTAGGGAGAGAGGAGATTCATGTCAGATCACATTGATGTGAAGGGCGGGCCCGCTCCGATGGAGAAGGATTCAGCGGGCGGTGTGGAGGTGCGCGATGTTGTTCGGCAGGCGATCGAAGAATTTGTCCGCGCCGAGCAGCAAAAGGCAGAGCCGGCTTATAAAGCGGAACTGCAAGACGAGCGCAAGCGCCGAGAGAGCCTTGAAGCGCGATTAAACCAGCTTGTGGAAGAAAACCGCAAAGCGCGGGCGATGGCGGACGAGGCCGACAGAAACTCACAGATTCGCAGTGAATTGCAGCGTCTCGGCGTAGCGAAGGTCGATCTCGCTTTCCGGGCTGTGAAGGATGAGATCGTCCGGGCTGACGATGGCCGTCTGCAGGCCAGAGGTCCCGAAGCCAAGTCGCTGCAGGACTATCTTGCGATTTTTGTGCAGGAAAATCCAGAACTTCTTCCCGCCAGAATTGCAGGTGGAAGTGGAGCGCAGACACCGTCCAGAGCCGCCGCGCAGAGCACTCCTTCGCTTGAGCTCGACAAGATCAAGCCAGGAATGAACAAGGAAGATCTCGATCGAGTGCGTCACGAGATAGCGCGTCTTGCATCTCAGGCGTTGCGTGGAATTTAGCAAGTACGTCCGGCAGTCCCGCAATTGAATAAATAGATCAAGTAAGTAGAAGTTAGCGACAGACGACGTGTGTCGCAAGACATTTTAGGAGAATTATGGGAATTATTACATCTGCCAATCTGGCAAATGCGATCGTAAAGCTGGTTGCCGCCGATGCACTACCGGCGCTAACGGGCAATCTGGTGATGGGCAATTTGGTGAATCGCGATTATGAACCTGTGCTGGCGCACGCAGGCGACACGGTCAATGTTCCGATTCCGCCTGTGCTGGTAGCAAACAACATTGCGGAAGGCGGTACTGTTCTACCGCAGAATCCGAGTCTAGGGAACGCTCAGATCGTCCTGAACACGCACGCTGAGGCGACGTTCCAGATTCCGGACGTCACGAAGGCGCTGGCGTTTCCGGAGTTGCTAAAGGCCTACATGCAGCCGGCGGTCATTGCGATAGCGGAGCGTATCGAACGCGATCTTCTTTCGTTGTATGGTCAGTACACTGCTAACGCGGCTGTCGGAGCGGCTGGAACGCCGATCACCGAAGCAACGATCGATTCCGCTGAAACTGCATTGTTTGCCGCGATGGTGCCGCCGAGTGCGCCGAAATATCTGGTTGTCGATTCGAATGCGTATTCGCAGATTCGCCAGATTCCACGATTCAGCGAATACTACTCGGCTGGTGAGGCCGGTCTGAAGGCGCTTGTGGAAGGGAACGTCGGAAAGATGAAGGACTTCTTCATTTTCCGTTCGCAATTTGTGCAGACAACTGGCACGGTTTCAACGAATACCCATAATCTCGCCTTCACGCGAGACGCAATGGGTCTCGTGATCCGCCGACTACCTCAGCCTTTGCCCGGCACGGGCGCTGTAGCGGAATATGCAGAAATGGGAAACTTCGGCATTCGGGTTGTCATGAGCTATCAGCCGAATACGTTGTCACAGCAGTTCACAGTGGACGTTTTGTACGGTTGCGGCGTTCTTCGGAATAACTTCGCCGTTCAAGTTAATACGTAAAAGACTACAAAATCGGTCGAGGTTTCATACGGGAGCCGTCCAGGACGGCTCCCTTTTCCTTTGAAAGAAGAGAACACATGGACGTCAGACAATATTATCGAAAACTACGCGGCATAGAGGCGAGCATAAGTGAACCGTATCTATTGGTTGTAAGCCTAGAAACCACAGATGGGGGCAGACCTGGTGCAGTATCGGAAGTCTCTCGCTATGTGGCCGCCAAGCTAATCCTCGAAGGACGCGCAGTCGTTGCGAGCGAAACAGAAAAACTAGCTTATCTAGATCATCAAGCAATCGTAAGAAAGGTTTCGCATAAAGCAGACTTGGCGCGACGGGTTCAAGTCGCAATCATTGCCGATTCGGACCTTGAGGAGACAGAGACACGCAAAACCAAGAACGAGCTGGGGAGCGGAAAGTAGGTAACGATGGCGCTGCTGACGGACGCGAATATCGTCACCCTCGACGATTTGCTGGAATTTGAGAATTCGCTGATACAGATCTCTTCGACGCACAACATCGACGTGATCACGAAAATCAACCTGGCGATCAGTGACATCAGCGACACCGTTATGTTGTGGCTGCTAAAAGTGCGCGCGTCGGACCCGCAGTGGCTAAATCGGCGCGCGCTAGGGTTGTCGACCGTGGTTGTTACGCCTACCCTCCAGCAATGGTTGTGCTTCCAGTCTCTCTCGCGCTTTTTCGCCGAGGCTTATAATGTCCAGCTCAATACGAGGTTCCAAGGCAAGTGGACCGAATATCAGCAGGCAGCTAGCAATGCGGCTGAAATGGCATTCATGTTTGGGCTCGGGATCGTCTACAATCCCCTTCCCAGACCGGGACTGCCGTTCACCTCGATAGAGAGCGGGACTGTCCTCCCGCAGGCCTTATTTCTTCAGACGGCCTGGGTGGATCAACTCGGAAATGAGGGGGCAATCAGCCCGGTCAACGGCTTAATCTTGCAAGAGGCCTCAAATGTTTCAGTTGCGATCAATGATGGTGCGATTGTGCCTCCGGCCGCCGCAATCGGGTGGAACATATACGCAAGTGGAACTTCAAGCAATTTAACACGCCAAAACGCTACGCCGTTGGCAACCACGGCGATGTGGCAGTTGCCTAGTACTGGACTAACAAGCGGCCCAGAGCCCATCAACGGCCAGGAACCGAACGTCTACATAATGCTTTCCAAGCAAATTCAACGAGGCTAGGAAATGGTACCGCTGACAATACTCGCCGCTCAAAAGCTTTCGAACCTGTTGACGACGGAGCAGGCATTCGAACAACAGCTTTTGGCGATTGCCGCTTCGTGCAATATAACTCTTCCAATGATCACCGCGGCGCAGGTGCTACTCAGTTCGGCGAGTGCGGAGATCGGAGACAACAATGTTCAACTCACGTATCCACGCGTTTGCCTTTATAGCGCGGGGATAAGAAACTCACAGACCGAACGGTTCAGGTCGTTGTCAGGAACAATCGCCGTAAGCGCCGAGATTTGGGCGAGCGGGAACCTAGTCACGGATACAGACCAGTGGATCCATTTCTATGTAGAAGGAGTGACGGATATTCTCCGCCTGAACATCGGTGATTGGGGTGACGGGATTTTCTTTTCCGGTATTTATGACGTCCAATTTCAACCGCCCAAGGCCGGAGGGCTTGGGTTTGTGCAATCAGCCAAGGTCACGTGCAACTTGAACGTAAGTCGTAATTAGGGAGACGGCAATGGGGAGTTACATTTCTTCGAACGCAAACCGCTTTTATGCGTCTTTAGAGACCAGCTACGGTCAAGCCGCGACGGTGGACGCGACCAAGAGATTTCCGGCGGTTCGATTACACGCTCAGCAGCTCATAGAGCGCGGCAAGCGTCTCGACAAGACGGGTACGCGTACATTCCTAGGTACGTCGCCAGATTCACGACGTCAGACGGCGTTTGAAGCACAAACGTATATGACGTCATGGAACGGAATCGGCGATCCCGGCTACGGTCCTCTGGTGCAGTCTGCGTTTGGAAGTGCTTCCCAGCTGAGCAGAGGGCTTTCAATAGCGGCCCTTCAAAGCCCGATCCAGATACAAACTACGGCGCCTCACGACCTCTCGATCGGTTCGGGGGTCTCCTACTTCAATGAAATCCGATTCGTCACAGGCGTGCTTGACTCGTCGACAATCGTTATCAATGCCCCTTTTTCGAATACCGCCGGCGGAAACGCGGCGCTTTCGCCCACCGTTACATATCGCCTATCCACTGTACTGCCGAGCATTACCATCTTTGATTACTGGGACCCAACTACTGCGGTCAGCCGGATCGTCACGGGCGCAACTGTTGACACGTTCCAAGTTTCGGTAAATGGTGATTACCATGAGCTTACATTTGCCGGGCCCGCAGCGGATATCGTCGACTCGAGTAGTTTTATCGCGGGATCGGCGGGAATGAGCAATTTCCCTTCAGAGCCAGCGTTGACGGATTTCGACTATTCGATTGTTCCCGGACACCTCGGCCAAGTCTGGCTGGGTAACACGCCGAACCAGTTCTTTACTTTGACAGAAGCCAACGTCGAGATCAAAAACAACATCGACCTGCGAAACCAGGAGTACGGATTCTCATATCCGAAGGCGATAGCGCCGGGACCTCGGCAGGTTGCTTCACAATTTACGCTGCTCGCACAGGATGACTCTCAAACATCGGGATTGTACGCAGCCGCGAAACAACGGCAGACGGTTTCAGCGATGTTACAGCTCGGCCAACGGCAATTAGAGCTGATGGGCATTTTCCTGCCTAGAATGACTCCTGAAATCCCCAACTACGACGATTCGGAGACAAGACTGCAATGGCAGTTCAAGAACAACTTGGCGCAAGGAACGGCAGATGATGAAATTTATATCGCATTCGCGTGATGCTGCGCAGTACTCGAGTGTGGTTTGGCACGAGAGCAAGGCAGTCCAGGGTGTGCGTTACGCAACGCGGCGAGTTTCACTGCGGCAGAGGATCGAATTGGCGAGCAAGGTTCGGGAACTCATCTTGAAGTACGAATTTCTGAAGGCGGGAGACGCGGCCGACCAACTAGAGGCCACGTTAGGCGAATTGCTGGTTCAAGAAATATACCTCGAGTGGGGTCTTCATGAGATCCAGGGATTAACCGTCGACGGCGAACCAGTAACTATCAAGTCGGCGATTGAAAAGGGGCCCGAGGAGCTTACGAACGAGGTCGTCGCTACAATTCGGGCACAGCTCGAGTTTTCGGAAGAAGAAAGAAAAAACTTCTAATCGCATTCCAATTCCAGTTTTCGCCACCAGCCGCGTGGAAATGCGATACGTGCCGAGCGAGCGGCTTGGTGCAGACCCGAAATTGTGCCTGGACGGCCGAAGGCAGTAAGCCAAGTTCTAGGGTGGTATGGGCGCGTCGAGATCTGATTGCTTTCCATTGTCCGAAATCGATCATAACAGCCCAAAGTCTGTCTTTCCTAGAGCAGTTCCGTATATGGAAAGCGTTCGGAGGAGGGATACCGTGGTCAATCGAGGCGAAAGCCGGGGAGGCCATTCTTGTGTTGGAAGAGGCGTCGCAAAAGGAGAATGAACGTGGGCAAAACTAACGATGAATTATCCAATTTGGTCAAACAGCTATCATCGCCAAAAGTTGGCGGAGTCAGCATAAGTAAATTGTTCGGGTCGGCCAGCTTAGTGAGTCCAGCCCAAAACAGCACCGGGCCGATTGCCAAAACTCCGTCTTTTGGTGACACAAGAAAGCTTTCGATCGGTGTCAAAGATACACCTACAAGCATTCGTTTTGGCAGCCCCTCGAATTCAAGGACGGCCATATCACAGTCGTCCAGTCAATTGACGAATCTCCTCAAACAGACGGCGTCCGGGGGAATCGCGAGCGCTCTGACCGGCGGCTTGGGCGGAGTTGCGGGCCTTGCTGGGTTGATATCGGGAATCACGAGCCTCTTTGGAGGAAATAAGACCCTCCCCGCGCTGGTAAACTTTCAGCTTCCCCAGTCCCAAGAGCAGACGGTGTATGTTACGTCGAATGGCAGTACAACATTCCAAGGAACAAATGTAGAGCAGAGTAGCACGTCGACGGCACCCCGGGGCATCAATACCGGCACAAGTCAGGTCAGCAATTCCGGAGCAAGCAGTCAGACGCTCCAACTTCAGAGCGCGCAGGTCGCTCAAGCGGTGAAAAATGCGCTTTTGAACTCGAGCTCCCTGAATGACGTGATCGCGGAGATCTAAATGGCTACTTTCCCGTTGCTCAGCTCTGGTAGCGTGGCGCAATATCCGACTTTCGTCTCGAACGGCCAAGCCACACAGGTAATCCGATTCTTGGACGGTTCAGACCAGCGATATCTCACGGAGGGGCGTTCGTACCGGCAATGGAAGATCCGATTGGATCTGCTAACCGAAGCAGAGATCGCGCAACTCGAAAAGTTCTTTTCTGCACAGCAGGGAGATTTTTCGATGTTTGTTTTTCCGGATCCAATTAGTGGGACTGATGTCCCTAACTGCCGGCTTGCGTCGGCCGGATTTACAAGCGTATATGTCGGCGTCGACGTTAGTTCGGGCTCGTTGGTCGTCATGGAGACAAATGGGTAGTCTTTTCTTTCCACAACTCTCGAGCGGAGCCTTGGCGCAATATCCCATCCAGAAAACTCGGCTTGCGAGGACCGTCAAAAATGTGCTTCCAGACGGCAGCATGATCCTTTTCGCCGATCCGGATGGGGCGCGCCTCGTTTGGCAGTTGGTGTACACGGAATTGTCCACAGCAGATCTTGGCGCACTTCAAAACCACTTCACAGCGTGTGTCGGACCCTTCCATCAGTTCACCTTTATCGACCCAACCGATAACATGCTGGTCTCGAGCTCGGACGTTACGGTGACAGCGTGGGAAAAATCGAGCCTAATCCAGCTGTCTTCCGGATCGCCGGATCCAGAGGGAGGCACGGCCGCGTTCACCGCGATCAACGCCGGGCAGGCGAGTGGATTGATCAGCCAAACACTCCGCGTTCCCGCCGGGTATCAGTATTGCTTTTCGCTGTATGCGGTCAGCGATGGGCCGGCGGAATTGACCTTGCTTCGACAAGGGCTCTCAGCACAGCAAAGCACAGTCGCAGTGATTGGAGCTGGATGGACTCGAGTCATTTCGAGCGGGCAGTTAGACGATCCCGGCACGACTTTGACGGTTGCCGTCAATCTGGCTGCGGGACAGCAAGTCGGGCTTTACGGACTACAACTTGAGCCGCAAGTAGCGCCCTCGCGATATCGCACGACAGCACAAACAGGCGGCGTATATGCGAGCGCACATTGGGGGGTTGACCAACTGACGATCTCGGCGGATGCACCAAATTTGTTTTCCACTGCCTTCAGCATTGAGACCGCTCTATAGGACCATTGCATGGGAACAATCAATCAGGTAAAGCAACTTGCCGAGGCGGACACGCCGCTGTTGTTCTTTGAATGTGTTTTGCCGAACGGCCCCGTTGCATATTGGTGTACTCACGCGATTTTCTTCAGCGGGCAGCAGTATGCGGCAAGAGTTCTCAAGCACAACTTATTCGACCTGCAGTTGTCGGCGGACGACGCGATGGATGGAATTACGCAGCTTTCCGTTGTGTTGGCTAACGCAGATTCCATACCGTCGCAACTAAATGCCGACTATGGGTTTAAGGGCACCGAGCTCACGGTCTATTTTGCTTTTGCCGATTTGCCCACCGGTACAATCACCACTGAGAGTACGGTTCTCTTTCGGGGTATCGCGGCTGATCCGGATGAGATTGCAGAAGACTCACTGACCGTAAGCTTCACCAATAAATTGAGCCTGCAGCGAATTCCGCTTCCGGAAGTTCGTATTCAGCGTTCTTGCCCGTGGAATTTCCCAGCCGATTTAGAGCAAAGGACAGACGGGTTGAACGAGGGCAGGTATTCGCCCTATTATCGGTGCGGATATTCGGCCGACATCGCTGGGGGTGTCGGGAACCTAAGCAGCGGACAGACTTACACCTCTTGCGATAAGTCGCGCGCCGGATGTCAAGCGCGCGGTATGTTCGACACGGACAACTCGGGCAATAAGACTCGACGCTTCGGCGGGTTTGAGTTTGTACCGTCGGCAATTATGGTGCGCACAGCGGGCGACAAGACATCCCAGCTTTCTCCGCTTCTCGACGATCCGGCGAAGTACAACGACCCGGTGCCGATTATTTATGGGATCGGCTGGTTGAAAGCGCCAGTAATCTTTTCCCGGAATGACGGAAACCTGACCCACATGGAAGTTCTGTTGGGCATGGGTAGCATCCAGACCATTTTCAAGGTCGTTGTTAACGATATCGAAATCCCATTAGCGGCGCAGAGTACCGATGCAACGACTACGGGTTGGTACAACGTGGTCACGCTCGGCACTTTACAGGGCAACTTCAATCTGGACTTCACAGATTCAAATGGTAATCCTCTCGGCGATCCGTACGGAAGCATGTCCGTGCTTTCCGTGGTTGTACCGAATCGAATCAGCAGCGGTAAATCGTTGCCCACGATTGAAGTGCTGCTACAGGGCACAGAAGTAGATTCGTACAATCTGGACGGAAGTTTCCAGCAGACTGCTTACTCAAATAACCCTGCCTGGACCATCTTAGATATACTGCAGCGCTGCGGATGGTCGACGACGGATCTAAACCTTTCGACGTTTGCTTCCTCCGCGGCTTTCTGCCAAGAGCTGATCGGCACGGCAGATTTAAACGGGAACCCGCTTTCTGTGCCGAGGTACGAGTGCAATCTCATTGTGACTAAACGGCAAAGCGCGGCCGTGGTGGTTCGCGGCATCCGAGTTGCAGCGAGCCTCATGTTGCGATACGGTTCGACAGGGCTACTGGAGCTGCTGCCTGAGACTACGATTGCGCAGCAGCAGCTCGATTTGCCCGACGGTGGAAACAGCACGGAACAGCTGAATGGCGGCTGGCCCGCGTACGAGTTTAGCGACGGATCCGCGCCTTTCTCAGGGATTGCACGCAATCCGAATGGAACCTCAACTGTGCGACTCAGTTCGCGCAGTATAGCGGAAACATCCAACAGGTTGAGTGTGGAATTTCAGGATGAGTCTAACGAGTATCAACAGGACAGCTTGTCAATTGTCGATGCCGATGATTCCGGACTGATCGGGTACGAAATCAGCAGTCAGTCGACCGCTCTCGGGATCGCAAACTTCAGCCAGGCAACTCGGGTTTTGCTGCGGCAGCTGGACAAATCGACTAAAGGCAACCTGTATGTGCAATTTCAAACCAGTTTCCGAGCGCTAAAGGTGCGGCCAGGTGACATCATCGCATTGACTTATGCCAAAGAGGGGTTCATACGCGTTCCGTTGCGTGTAGTGAAGTTATCACCCTCGATGAATTATCAGCTCGTAACCGTACTCGCGCAGATTCACGATGACAACTGGTATAGCGATAATCCCGCCGTACTTGGAGGAGCGGGCAGACAACCGTCCGCCCAAGTACAGACGCCGCGTCCGCTGATCGGACTCATTGCTCACAACGACGCAAACGGAAAGCTCGAGTTCTTCGATTTCAAAGTACAAGAGAACATACAGGCTCAGAGCGATGGAACGGCGACAGATACTTTGACCGTGAACTTTTCTCAGCCAACCAAACCGGATCCGAATTCACCGAACTTACCCATTGTGAGCATTGCTGCTCTGGGAGGTGCACTTGAAAGCGAAAACTATCTTTATTTTGCGGTAAGCGCAGTCGATGCTGCGGGTAATGAAGGCGCTCTTTCATTCACTATTCCAGCGGCAGTGGCCGCGAGGTCAAATGGCAACGGAGTCACAATCCAGGGTTTGAGCTTTCCCCCTGGTGCAACGAGTTTTAACGTCTACCGCGGCACAACGCCGCAAACGTTGTATCGCATCGCTTCAAACGAATCAATTACTAACAACTACCCGGATCCTGGTGCTCCGGCACAACCGATCGGACCGCCTGATGCGAGTTTCGACCACGCTAACTTCTACTACCGATACGAATACGCGGGGCCCTTCTCAGCGACATCGTTCTCGTCGAATACGATCGGATGCGCCGATATGGGAGCAGCCAGTTCGGCGTATGTCGGCATGGTTGTCCGTATTGTGGAAGGGACCGGCCGCGGTCAAGAACGGTCCGTCGCGACAAATGATCAGACGGAGCTCACAATCAGTTCGGCGTGGTCAGTCGTGCCGGATGCGACCAGTATTTTCGTCATAGCCCAAGCTTCTTGGACATTCGCAGCAGTCTCGTCGACGAGCCCGGTGCAATTCGAAGTTCGCTATCGATCGGGAACGGTCATACAGATCTCCGGGCGGGGCGCAAACGTTAACAATCAGGAGGGTACGCCCGATCTGTGCCCTTTGACGCGCTGGGCTCTCGGGCAGGAACAGACCGACCTCGGCGTTCCCGGAATTCCCAACTTTTCGATCGCTGCACCCGGGGGTGGCGAGTTGACGTTGTCACAAATAGACTTCGACGACCTGACAAACACTTCGTCAGTTTCTAGCGGAACCCTCCAGATTTTCTATTTTGATGAGTTAAAAACACCTAGTATTTACACCTTGGCTTCAGCTCTCGATGCGAGCAACACAAACTTATTGCTAGCGCAAGCGGTCGTTCCACAAGGAAACGATGTTATACAGCCCGGCGACGTAATGCAAGTAGACGGCGAGTTGATGACGATCCTCTCGATTGGTTCGACTCCGGACACGTATGCAGTTGTCCGCGGAGTATTGGGCTCTTCGGTAGCGAGCCATGCTACAGGCGAACCGGCGCTTCACCTTGCAACCTCCTTTATTGTGGTCCCGTTCGCACCTAACTTCTTTGCAAACCGAGGATCAGTCAATTACCTGCACACGGTCAGCATCCCGGATGTCCGCGTGGCAACAGCGGGGTTCTTCGTTAGCAACGCCCTAGGGAATGGCCAAGCCAATCAGATCTGCTTTACAGAGAGGACAGACGGCGGATTGCGCACGCTTTCAGGCGGACAATTTTCGCTACAAGTAAGCGGGTTTTTAGCGACGCAGCAAAATGCGGCGCCCCCATTGCTGATTGAGGCGTCTCACGCTGTCCGGGACATTCGCGCGACAACGACGCAAGCAGCCATAGGGTACACCATCAGCATTGACGTCCTTCAAAACGGGGTGGAGTACTGCAACCTGGTAATTCCGGATGGAAGCACAACCTCGAATATTGTCTCGGGCGTGACACTGCCGTCCGCGTTATTGGACGAAGCAAGGCTCACGATCAATATGACTTTACAGGTGGACGGAGCCGCTGCCTATTCCATAAGTCCGGGGCGGGATCTCACGGTCACCATTCGACTCTGACCTATGCCCGAGCAGATCTATAAACTTAGCCCGAACCGGGATCTGCAGTGCTATTTCCTTACGCCATCTGCGGTTGCCGCTATGAGCCAAGCGACTAATTCCGGATTTGTTGTTTCTGGGATGTGGCGGCAGCAGTTCGATTGGGCCGTTGTGGAGTGGAACCGGGACAATGTATTTGAACATCCGGCGCTTCGGTATTTGCCAGATGGCGACTTGAGCGGTCTGACACTCAGCTATCAGGAGCAACGTAGCGGGTGCATTCCATTTGAGTCAAATTTGTTTCCTGTAGTTGATTGGAATAACGTCCGTATTTGGGCGCCCAACATCGAAGGGCTTCCCAACACAAGCGGTGTTAGTGAAACGGTTTATCATGTCGATCTAGCGGTTCTTCCCGGCAATGAGAGCCCGAATAATCCTTCTCACATAACACCTGTCGGAAATTATACGCCAGCTCAAGCAACGATGACGGTAAATACAACGCCGGGAACCGCCGGTGATCGGGTCGGATTAGCATTTCTCGAGGAACATTACTATTACACGTTCCAGGGCGGCGAAGACCTGGCGACCATAGCCGCTGGCCTAGCGGAAATCATCAATGACCCCAGCATCGGCAGCCAAACGTTCAGTGCCAGCTCGAATGGGCCATCCATTACCGTTATATGGAATCCGAGGTCCACATCGTCCACAATCCCGTATCAATCCTTGTTCGGCGCGAATGCGAATCGAACTGGCATGTACGGCTTTTGCTCCACTAGCACTCAAGTTTGGCAGGAGCCGTCCGCCATATTCAGTGGCGGCCAATTTCCCTCCACATACCAAGTCACTCTGAATTTTGGCGCGTTGTCAGGCTATTACTATTACTACGACGATGCGGGAAACCAACAGACATACCCTGTAACTCAGATTCCGACATCTCAGGCGCGAAAGGTTCGTTGGACGTGGGCGGCCGATCTGCAGCCTGGCACCTTCGAGCAGACCGAATTTCAGGCGACCATCTCGAATTGGACCGTGACCGGGAATAATCGACAGTACTCCGTTGCAGGCCCAGGAAGTCGCCGAATCGAAGACACCGACTCGGGTGTGCAATACACGGGCGTATGGTCCCAGCCGCGGACTCCGGGTTTAGATTCGACTCTTTGGCCACTGCAAACCGGCAATTTCTCAGGCAGCAAGATCCACTTCACCCAAACAAACAGCGATAGTTGCAGCGTAAGCTATACCGAAACTGCGCAGCATCAACTCTACCTGGGAACGTGCCTGATTTCTCCAGGCGCCTCGATCACCGTGTCCGTCGACGGATCGGACCAGAGTTTTTCACTCAATCTGCCCGGAGAAAATGTTCTGGCGCGACTGCCGTTGGGCACGTTTCAAGCGGGTACGCATTCCATTGTTCTGACCAACAACACCGATTCTGCGTACCTCTTTTTTGATTTCCTAGAGATCGCTTATCCGTCGAGCGACCTGCCCGATTTTGATCCGCAAGCCCAATTGGCACTCGCAACAGACTGGGATACGTATCATTCGCAATCACTGCCGGCGGAACGCACGGCTTGGCTGATCAATAAGCTCGGATTTCAGGGGCGGGTAAACCACTATACCGGAGCACTTTGGTTTTACGAAATAGTCCGGACGGGAACGCAATATGCAAGTGCAAGCATCGCAATCACGATCGGCCAGTCGGCGGGAAGTTCAATCGCGGAGCTGCAGATCGGTGAAACGACCATTCAGCATCTCATCCTCTACGATGACACCTCAGATACACTGGCGCAAGCGTTCTCTCTCCTGATTAATAACGGCTCCAACTCTGTGTGGACGACTGTAAGCGGGAACCAACTCACTATTACGGCTCGAGCTATGGGGATTGCCGGAAACTCGATTGCCATCGGTGCGCCGGCAGGCAGCCAGGGTTATAGTATGACCCCGTCGGCAGTCACTTTGAGCGGAGGTATCGACGGGACTCCCTACGACCTTGATGCCAATGACCCGCTGAACAGTACGTTGATGGCGGCGGCCGATTACTGGAGGACGGACTTGGCGGCGAGTCCGAGGATGAACCGAGCTGCTCGGGATTGGCACCTCGCATACTTCGTGGCGCTAAAAGAATACGGGATAGACGTGGTCGCCTCGTTCAGTACCGAACTGATGAATGGTGACCCGTCGGAAACAGCAGGAATCGCACAGCGTTACCCGGATGCAACGCCAGTTGTTTTGAACACGCCTTCTATTCAAACGAACTTTTCGGCTACGGCAATTGCCTTTTGGACACAAGTCTATGTAGATATGGCGAAATTGCAGAACAGCGCCGGGCTGACTCCGTATCTGCAGTTCGGCGAAGTGCAGTGGTGGTACTATCCAAAAGCAAATAGCGGGATGCCCTTTTATGACGACTACACGACTCAGCAGTTTGAGGCGAAATTCGGCGTTCCGATGCAGATTATTGCCACCAATGATTCAGATCCGAGCGGGTTCCCGAATGAAATGACCTTCCTTCCGGGCCTGATCGGCGCCTACACCGCGATCATTCGAACTGCCGTGCAAACGCAGTTTCCGAGTTGCCGGTTTGAAGTGCTGTATCCGACGGATACGAACGATACGCCGCTGGATCAACTGGTGAATTACCCCGACGCCGACTGGACACCTGGCAATTTGAACTGTTTGAAGACAGAGAGCTTTACGTACACGGGCGCTTACAATCTGGATCTCAGCAGCACTTCAATGAGCGTTAGCTCGGCCAAAGGTTTTTCGAATGGACAAAGGAGCCACTTAGTAGGCATTAGCGACGCCTGGACAGCGTGGATAAAGGAAGTAGACCTCGCACAGTCGCAAGGGATGGAATCTGTGGTTCTGTTTGCGCTAGACCAGTATTGCTTAGTCGGATATCCTGCCCCGCCGTTGCTGAAGGTGGTGCGGAGTCAACGACAGGGATAACCCCGAGGAACGCCAACTCCGGTACAGCTAATATGGTCGGTTCATGATCTATGCCGTCACGGTCTCAATCGTCGTTTTGTTGTTGTGCGGCATAACGATCTACAAAATCACACAGGTCAAGAACGAAGCTGATTTCCTAGTGGCCGGACGAAGCTTGAGTTGGCCCGTACTGGTGTTCACGCTCCTCTCATCATGGATCGGAGCGGGAAGTCTGCTCGCGGGCGCGGAGAACGCTTATCGCAATGGATTCGTAGCCTTATGGCAGCCACTGGGCGGCTGGTTAGGTCTACTAATTGTTGGGCTGATTGCAGGTCGAGCCAGGCAGTTTGCGCAATTCACAGTTCCTGACCTTCTTGAGGCACGGTACAACTCTGCCGCCCGAGTACTCGCGACTGTCGCGATCGTCATCTCCTACACGATCATCACTAGCTACCAGTTTATCGGCGGCGGCGACATTCTCCATCTTATATTCCCTCAAATCAGTCGAACCACCGGGCTCTACATCATCGCGTGTTTTGTGATTTTCTTTACTGCGGCAGCGGGAATGGCCTCGATCGCTTATCTGGATCTGGTGATTGGATCGCTCGTAACCGTAACGGTAATTGTGGCCGTGCCGGTCCTGCTCGGTCGTTTGGGGGGCTGGGCTACGGTTCGCGAGTCCCTGCCGGCGACCCATTTCCAAGTATTGGGGAATTACACGTTCGGCGGCGCAGTGGGTCTCGCATTACCAACGTTGCTTTTGCTGATCGGGAACCAAGGCATGTACCAAAAGTTCTTTTCCGCGAGATCGGAAAGTGATGCCAGGAAATCAGTTGTTGGATGGATATTTGGCACAGTTACGCTCGAGACCTTGCTTGTCGTAGTGGCAGTTATTGCTAGCTCAAAGCTTCATACCGACATACCGCGCGAGATCATTCCACTAACGGCAAGAGAGGCATTGCCGCCATTACTCGGGGCTGTTTTACTCGGGGGAGTATTCGCGAAAGTCATCTCGACTGCTAATAATTACCTGTTTTCTCCGGCGACCAACTTAATTCACGACGTGTATGCACGTTTTGTAAACCCCTTAGCTAGCGAGAGACGTAAGTTGTTCGTCTCCCGCATTATCGTCTGTCTACTTGGCTTTTTCGCGATACTGCAGGCAACACAATTTGAATCGGTACTCAAAGCATCTTTGTATGCGTATACCGTTTACGGCGCTGCCGTCACCCCCGCGGTGATGGCCGTATTTTTCTGGCGCCGTTCTACTACGGCCGGCGCGATCACATCGATCTTGCTAGGCACCGTCGTCACCGTCGCATGGGAGATTGCCCAGCAGCACGGGCCGATGGGCGTAAAGAAGCACATCGAAGCCGTTGACGCGGTGTATCCTGCTTTGATCTCATCCGTGCTCAGCCTCATTCTCGTGAGCCTTTTCACTCCTCCTCCATCCCCGGCGCAATTAGCTCGGCTCGCTAATCCTTACAATGACGACGTATGACTACAGACCGGATTCAAGAAGCTCTGCGCGCGACTGGTGTGGACGGCTGGTTGTTTTTTGACCATCACAGGCGGGATCCGCTGGCGTACCGGATCTTGGGCATTCCAGACGACATAAGGGCGACCAGGAGATGGTACTATTTTGTGCCGGCAACTGGCGAGCCCAGAAAACTCGTGCATCGGATTGAGAGCGGCGCGCTCGATAGTTTGCCCGGCTACAAGCAAACCTACTCCAGTTGGTTGGATCAGCAGAAAAAATTGAGCGAACTCCTCGCCGGCTGTGTGCGAATCGCGATGCAATATTCGCCGAACTGTGCAATTCCGTATGTGTCTCTTGTAGACGCGGGAACAGTGGAACTGGTGCGGAGTGTCGGCGTGGATTTGGTCAGCTCTGCCAACCTCGTTCAACAATTCGAAGCGCGATGGACGGACGAACAACTCGATCTTCATCTCCAAGCGGGCAAGTTGGTAGACGACGCGAGGCGCGAGGCGTTCGAGTTCATCGGTGGACGGCTCCGAGCGAAACAGCCGGTCACCGAATATGAGGTTCAGCAGTTCGTTTTGAATCGCTTTGCAAGTTCCGGCCTGACCGCGGATCACGGCCCGATTGTCGCAGTAAATTCGAACGCGTCAAACCCGCACTACGAACCGAGCCTCGAAAAATCCTTGCCCATCCTGATAGGTGACCTGGTGCTCATCGATATGTTTGCGAAGCTGATGCGGCCGAATGCTGTGTACTATGACATCACGTGGACAGGTGTTTGCGGCAAGTCGATTCCAAACAACATTCAAAATATTTTCGATATAGTGCGCGACGCCCGTAAGCGGGCTTCGAATTTCGTAATCAAGAAAGCTTCAGCCGCCGATAGCTTCGCGGGCTATGAAGTGGACGACGTCGCACGCAACTACATCGAAGAGCGTGGATTCGGCGAATTCTTTTTTCATCGCACGGGGCACAGCATAGGCACAGACGTGCACGGGACGGGAGCGAACATGGACAACCTAGAATCTCACGATGAACGTCAAATAATCGCCGGCACCTGTTTCTCAATTGAGCCGGGTATCTATCTTGCCGAATTCGGTGTCCGCTCAGAGGTGAACATGTACGTCGGTGAGGGTGTTGCCCGTGTAACGGGCGAAGAACAAGAGCAGCTTGTCCATATTTAGAGCGTTGCATGCCCGCATCTTAATCTTGTGTCTGACAAGGCGCCCCTAGAAACTGAACAGGACCGATACAATCGAACGTGAACCCGGAATTCCAACCGCTCTTCCGGAATCCGCACCTGCTTACAATAGCAGCTAACTTTTGGCCTCGAAACATCGATAATAAGCGATTTCCCGCGATACGCAATGAGTTTCTAATAGATGATTGCACTACGATCGTGGGGTTCGCGCACAGGCCGGAGGAGCCCGCTCGAGGGCAAATTGTCCTCCTGCACGGTTTAGAGGGATGCGCAGATGCTGGATATATCGTCAGCTTTTCACAAGCGGCGCTGGTACGTGGGTTCAGCGTACATCGCGTCAATCTGCGCACATGCGGTGGTACGGAACAGCTTTGCGAGACAACCTACCACTCCGGCCTCACGAGTGACACGCGCGTTATTTTGGAGCGCATTCGCGAATCTTGCACAGAGCCGCTCTTCCTGGTCGGTTTTTCGCTGGGCGGAAATGTAGCTCTGAAGCTCGCCGGTGAACTAGGCGAGACGAATCTACTCGCAGGCGTGTGTGCGGTTTCTACTCCGATCGATCTTGCAGCTTGCGCGCGAGCGATGGACAAGTTATCTAATCGTTTGTATGCGCGCCGTTTTCTGGATAGGTTGCGGAGCCGAGTGCGCCTCAAGAGCAAGCTCTCCCCGAATCTCTACAGCACGGCGGGGCTCAATAGCGTGAAATCGATTTGGGAGTTCGACGATCGATTCACTGCGCGCCTTTTCGGTTTCGAAAGCGCGGCAAATTATTACGCGACCCAATCGGCCGCGGCTTATCTGGAGGCGATTCGTGTGCCAACTCTGGTGATTTGTGCCAAAGACGATCCCCTTGTCCCGTTTGAAATGTACGGCCACCCCGCCTTCAGCTCGAACTCGGCCCTGACGCTACTCGCGACGAAATATGGTGGTCATGTCGGTTTCCTTTCGCGCCACAGGCCTCGATTTTGGGTGGACGGTACGGTTTTGGACTGGATAGACGGGGTACTCTCCGCAACACGGACTCACGCCCGGCTACACTGAGGCGAGATCCGCGTCCGAGATGAAGTGGAAGATTGTCGCCGTTGGTTCCAGTTGCGCGTTCGCCGCTCTGTTGATCGGCGTTTTCGCTTATGCGTATTTCGAACAAAGTTTCGGAATGCGTCGCCTGAACTCCGCGGCCGTTGTTACACAGATCCAACAACTCAACGAACTTGTCACCGTAAAATACAGTATCCAACGGGTTGTCGGCCTTCGCGAGCCGAAGGTTCCGTTCGGCGAGGAATCCATTCTGCTGATGGTTCAGGGTGAAGCTCTTGCGGGCGTAGATTTGGCGAGCATGACGGCCCGAGATGTCCGCTACACAGATAAACGAGCAGTGACGCTTACTCTTCCGCGTGCGAAAATTTTCAATACTTTCATCGATGAGAAGGACACCAAAGTTTGGGACCGGCAGATCACCTGGTGGACTCCGTGGGTCCCCTATGATCCGGATCTCGAACACAAGGCACGCCTTGAAGCAGTCGGCGACCTCAGAAAGGCGGCGCTCAGCATCGGCATCCTCGATCAGGCCCAGAAGAATGCCGAAATCTCGATTCGGGATTTCCTAAGCGCATTCGACATCAAGGCGGATTTTAAAACTCGATCGGTGGATTAACTCAATGCTCGCTTCGACCAGCATTGTGTTTCTGATAAGCCTCATCGAGTAGCTCGATCACATGCGCGACGCGCTGCCCTTCACCATACAAACGGGCACCCGCGCTCAGCTGAATCATGCAACCTGGGTTGGCAGTTACGATCACGGACGAGTTTGTCGTGGCCACGTATTCCATTTTGTGTTGCAAGATCTGCATCGCCAATTCGTTATGCACGACGTTGTAAACGCCAGCGCTACCGCAGCAGAGATCTGCCATAGGCATCTCCCGGTAGACGAGACCAGGAATAGCTTTCAGCAGCTTTCGAGGTGCATCTTTGATCTTTTGACCATGGGCAAGATGACAGGAATCCTGATATGTGGCGATTACATCGACGCGGCCCATGTCACGATTCAAGTCAATCGCACTTAAAAACTCGGTGACGTCCTTCATGTGAGCTTTGAACCGATGGGCCTTATCGCAATAGGCTGGGTCCTCTTGCAAAAGCTCGTCGTATTCCTTCAATGTTGAACCGCAACCTGCTGCATTCGTAATGATCGCGTCAAAATCGCTTCCAAGGACCGCATCGATGTTGTTTCGGGCGAGCGCGCGAGCCTGCTCGCGGAGACCGGAATGCACGTGAAGCGCACCGCAGCAGGTTTGCCCACCGGGAACAACGACTTCGCACCCGTTTCTTTGGAGGACACGAATCGTCGCTTCATTCAATCGTGCAAATGCGATGTTTGCGATGCAGCCCGCCAGAAACGCAACACGATACCGCCGCTTGCCCATAGCAGGGAAGGTCTTGCCGATTTTCGAATAGAAGAATGGGATCTCCGCAACGGGTGAAAGGGCTTCCAGATTTGCTAGTTTTCCAAATAGCTTCAGAACGCCCGTCGCACGGGCGAGCCGCTGCATCCCGGAGTTTTGATAGACGTATAGTGCTGCGCCGGCTATCTGCAACGCAGCGGGCGAGGGAAGCAGTTTTTCGAAGATAAACGTCTTCACCATGCGATTCCAAAAAGAGCTTTCGCTGCGAGATTGGATATGTGCCCGTGCCGCTTCGATTATCCGGCCATACGGGACGCCCGATGGACAGGCCGTTTCACAGCCACGGCAAGCAAGGCACAAATTCAGATGCTCCACATATGACTGCGTCAGCGGCGCGCCGTTTGCGACCTCGTTCATCTGATAAATCCGGCCGCGAGGAGAATCCATCTCTACACCCAGTTCGCGATATGTGGGGCAAGCATTCAGGCACAGTCCGCAGTGCACACACCTGTCCAAGTCGGATTGCGCAGGACCCTCATGGGGGACAGAAACAATTCCAAGAGAGTTAGATTCGGCCATATAGTCGTGAGCGGTTAAGGAGATTCCGCGGATCGAACATGTGCTTGATCCTCTTCATCATGGCAAACGTGTTTGCTTCTGAAGTGGAAGCTTGTTCGAGCCAAAGATCCTTCGTGGTGCGAATCTCGTCAGGAGCAAACTCCACTACTGCCCTCCAGCGATTTTCCAGTGCGGCGCTCCACAAAATACGCACACCTTGCCAGGATGAAAGATAAACGTACGTTACGCCGGACAAAGCGCGCGATATGAAGGCACCGGAAACAAGGCTCAACAAGCTCGCGAGCTCGCTGGGCCGTGTGCAAAGGCGAAGCACGACGCCTCCGGGCTGACGACGGAGAAATTCAGGGGAGAATTCCGCGATCGTTTGCCACAGGGAGGCCTCTTGCTGGCCCATCACTTCTTGCCCGGTCTCCAGTTCGCGAGCGCAGCGCTTGAGCACGGCGCGACTGCCACCCACCCGGATGACGAGTGCATATCCTCGTGCCGAGAGGCGAGCTGCGGCAGCTGGGGAAACGAGGTCGACAGCGATGGGCTGAAGAACGCTGTTCACAATCGCGTTGCGCTTTTCCATCGCGGATTCAAGATCCGAAAAGGTGAAGAGAAATGTTTGAGTCTCTGGTGGCAGCGAGTGTACGCGAAAGTTAACGCTTGTAATCACGGCAAGCGTACCGAAGCTGCCGATCATGAGTTTGCCCATATCGAGCCCTGCGACGTTCTTGACCACCATGCCGCCGACTTTGATGATTTCCCCTTCCAGCGTTGTAAACGTCATTCCGATCACCAGGTCCCGCGCCGTTCCGAAAGCGCCGCGCATTGGACCGCTCGAGTTAGACGCGATCACACCACCCACTGTCGCTTGCGCCCAAAATGGCGGATCGAGTGCGATCATCTGCCGGTTCTGCGCCAATGCCCTCTGCAGATCTGCGAAGGCCATTCCCGCTTCCACGCTGATGGTCAAATCGTCTCTTTCGTATTTAAGGATGCGGCGAAGGGCGGCCGTCGAGATGACCGTGTCTGCCGGGAAAACGGGGCCCGCCATCAACCGCTTGCTGTTGTTCCCAACGATGGTGACGGTTTCCGAGTGGCAAGCCGCATTCTTGAGGGCGTCAGCGAGTTCATCGGCCGACGTGGGCGCGAGTGCAGGCATGCTTTCTAATTGTCTACGGAACCCTGGCCTGACCGCTCTCGGCCGGTCCGCGCTGTCCAGATGGTAAGCTGACCACAGATTCCATAGCCTTTCGGGGAGCCTCCTGGGACCTCAATCTGTATCCGATCGTGACGGCTTGTTAAGGGCTCAACTATCATATGGACTTTGAATTTACGGCGGAGCAAATCCAGCTCCGAAGGTCGATCCGCGATTTCGCGCAGGCGGAAATTGCTCCCCATGTTCTCGAATGGGATGAGAACCAGATATTTCCGTTAGAGGTGATCAAGAAAGCCGGCGAGCTTGGGGTCCTGGGCGCCATCTTTCCGGAAGAACTGGGTGGCGCCGGGCTCGGATATATCGAGTACGCGATTATTATCGAAGAGCTGGCACGCGTGGACCCGAGTGTGGCACTCATCGTTGCCGCGCACAATTCACTCTGTACCAACCACATTTTTCTGGCTGGGACCGAAGAGCAACGTCGCAAGTACATTCCAAAGCTTGCTACGGGCGAATGGATCGGCTGCTGGTCCCTCACTGAGCCTGAAGCGGGGTCCGACGCGGCCGGCACGCAATCCAGCGCGACGCTCAAGGACGGCAAATGGATTCTGAACGGAGGGAAAACCTTCACGACGAATGCGCATTACGCGGACGTGTGCGTAGCCATGGCTGTGACGGACCGTTCGGCATCGCAGCACGGCATATCGGCCTTTATTCTCGAAAAAGAAACTCCTGGATTCCGTGTTGGCAAGAAGGAGAACAAGCTCGGAATGCGCGCAAGCGCCACCGGTGAAGTGGTGTTCTCGGATTGCGCGCTGCCCCAAAACCAGCTGCTCGGAAAACAGGGGGAAGGTTTTGTCGACAGCCTGCGCGTTCTTGATGGCGGCCGCATCTCAATTGCCGCTTTATCGGTCGGGACTGCGCAAGGAGCTTTTGACGCTGCACTCAAATATTCCAAACATAGAAAGCAGTTTGGGCGTTTCATATCGGAATTTCAAGCCATCCAGGACAAACTTTCCAACATGGCAACCTCGATCGAAGCTGCGCGTTGGCTGACATACTGCGCGGGAGCGCGGAAAGACTCCGGAAAACGCGTGACGAAGGAATCTGCGATGGCCAAACTATTTGCCTCCGAAATGGCCGTAAGCGTGGCGGATCAGGCGCTACAGATTCATGGAGGATACGGCTTTATCAAAGATTATCCCGTCGAAAAGTTCTACCGGGACGTGAAACTCTGCACTATCGGCGAAGGCACGAGTGAAATCCAGCGCCTGGTTATTGCACGTCAATTGCTAAAAGAATAGTTTGGCTACTTCATCTTCCGCGGATCTCGAGCTGCGCGTCATTTCGGGCGATTTGCGAGCGCTTGCGCGTGCGGCGAGTCTGATAGAAAGTCAAACCAGCGCTGGACGGGAACTCATCGCGAACCTCTTCCCGCGTACCGGCCGCGCCATGATCGTCGGCATTACAGGTCCGCCCGGCGCGGGCAAGAGTACGCTGATCGATCAGCTTACGAAAACATTACGCCACGAAGGGCAGTCTGTAGGCATTATCGCGGTTGACCCCAGCAGCCCTTATTCGTATGGCGCGATTCTGGGGGACAGAATTCGCATGCTGGACCATCATGACGATCCTGGCGTGTTCATTCGATCAATGGCCACCCGTGGAACACTCGGAGGAATTGCGCAAGGTACGTTGGAAATGGCGCTGCTGCTCGATGCTGCGGGACGCGACGTGGTGCTCATTGAGACGGTGGGCGTTGGTCAAGATGAAGTAGAGGTTGCGCGGCTCGCGGATGTTACTGTCCTCGTCCTGGTGCCGGGTCTCGGAGATGACGTGCAGGCCATCAAGGCCGGCCTTATGGAAATCGCGGACGTTTTCGCCATCAATAAAGCGGATCTGCCGGGCGCTGATCGCCTTGAGCAGGAGATTCGCGCGATGCAGAGTTTGGCCGGTCCGGCGGAGCGCGCCGAATCCGCTCCCGTTCGGCGCGTCGTCGCGAGTAAGGCCAAAGGAATCGACGAGCTTCTCGCAATCATCCGGACGGTATTCGAAAAACGGGGTCGAAGGAACTCGCGCGTAGACACTTGGGCCTTCCGCTTGCGCGGAATGCTCCGCGACAACCTGCTCGCATCCTTGCCAGAAAGTGAGATCGAACGCCATGCTGGTGAAGTTGCTGCGAAGATGGAAGATCCCTATGTGGCGTTGCGGGCATTACGTGAGGCGTTGATCGAAAAGGCTGGAGCAGGTTCGTCATGAGCATCGAGATCGACCATCTAGGAATTGCGGTACGCGATATCGAGGAAGGCCTCCGATTTTACGAGCAGTCGCTCGGGATGCACGTGACTCACCGCGAAATCGTGGAAACTGAACGAGTGAATATCGCTATGCTGCCCGCCGGAGGACTCTCGCCTGGTTCTCGAATTGAACTGCTTGAAGCAACGGATGCGGATTCGGCCATCGCAAAGTTCATCGAGAAACGAGGGCCAGGTCTGCATCACATTGCATTGCGCGTCGATGATCTCCCGGCCGCTGTGGAGCGCTTGAAATTGCACGGCGCACGCTTGCTGAACGAGCCTCGCGCCGGCGCCGGTAACCACATGTATGTGTTCGTCCATCCGGCGTCGACGGGCGGAGTGCTACTCGAACTCATTCAGAAGTAGTCCTCGATAGAAGGAGCAAAAAGACGTTTGGATAAAAAGGCGACTATCGGCATCATTGGCGGCAGCGGCCTTTATTCGATGCCGGGCTTTGCGGCTGACGAGGAGATGCGGCTGGAAACACCCTTCGGCGATCCTTCTGACACCTATACCGTAGGACAGCTCGAAGGCAAGAACGTGGCCTTTCTGGCGCGCCATGGACGTGGGCATCGAATCTCGCCCTCGGAGCTGAGTTTCCGCGCAAATATTTACGGTATGAAGATGCTGGGGGTCGAGCGCATTCTATCGCTCAGCGCTGTCGGATCGCTCAAAGAAGAACACGAACCGCTCGATTTCATCATCCCGGATCAGTTTTTCGATCGAACGCGTGGACGCGTTTCCACTTTTTTCGGCAGCGGAGTTGTGGCGCACGTTAGCTTCGCAGATCCCGTTTGTCCGCAGCTTGCGGTGTTAGCGCATCAGTCGGCCAGGCAGGTTGGCATCAATAGCAAAGCCGGCGGTACGTATCTCTGCATGGAGGGACCGGCGTTCTCCACCCGAGCGGAATCGAACGTGTACCGCACCTGGGGTATGGATGTGATCGGAATGACGAATCTTCAGGAAGCAAAGCTCGCGCGCGAAGCGGAAATCTGCTACGTAACCATCGCGATGGTCACCGATTATGACTGCTGGCATGAAGAGCACGCTGCCGTCACGGTGGACCAGATCATCCAGAACCTGACAATAAACGCCGGAAACGCATGCAAGCTGGTCCGGCACATGGTCAACGCGATGCCAGCCGCGAGAATGTGTCAGTGCGGCTCGGCGTTGAAGCACGCCATCATAACGGATCGCGCTGCAATCCCACAGGCGACAAAAGATAAATTGGGGCTGCTGATTGGCAAATACACCGGCGACTGAACTTGCCCAGGAAATTCTCGACTCGTGCCTGACGTACGCAACCTGGCCTGCCCGTCCGCTCGATGCCCTGATTGAACGGGCGCTGGACGAGGAAGATGAGTTTGGCGCGCGTGCAGCAACTCGCGCGCTGTTCGCAATCGTCATCGAGCGCTTGGGGGATCTGTTTGAACCTTCGTTGTGCGAGTTATATGCGAAATTGTTCGCGCACGTGATCTCGCGAGCTCTCCCTGAGTACAATGCCGAGGATCTAGTTCTGCGCTACCGAAGGGTGCGACAGGTGCGACGTTTTCCGGGCGGGGATGTGCAACGCGTGTTTGTTCTCTCCCGGATAACGTTGGGCGCCGACGTCGCCGTCACGAGCGTGGCTCTGGTAGCCGCGAAAGAACGCTTTCCGAATGCCGAGATCTGCCTTGTCGGTCCTGTCAAGAATGCCGAGATGTTCGCGGCGGATCCGCGAATTACGCCGGTAGCGATCGGGTACGGACGGTCCGGTTTACTTCGCCAACGCCTACTCGCCGCGGCTGAGCTACACGTTGCCGTGGATGAAGTGAGCTCGGTCGTGATCGACCCGGACTCACGCTTGACGCAACTCGGCCTCATTCCTATTTGCGACGATTCGCGTTATTTCTTCTTTGAGAGCCGTGCCTTCGGCGGAGAAACCCAGTCATCTTTGTCGAAGCTTATTGCCGAATGGCTCACTCAGGTATTCGATGTAGACCATCCTCACCCCTACGTTGCGCCTGCGCTGCAGCAGCGGATGGCCGACATTACTGTCAGCTGGGGTGTTGGCGACAACGATAGCAAGCGCATAAATGACCAGTTTGAATACGATGTTCTCTCCGCCTTGCTAGTTCAAGGTCGTCCGATTCTCTTGGACTGCGGTGCGGGCGCGGCCGAAGCTACGCGCGCCAATGCCTTGGTCGAGCGCCTGGGCTCACCCGCGGACCTGCACTTGCACAACGGCACTTACGCATCGTTTGCGAGCCACATCTTGCAGAGCAAGTTATACGTCGGCTACGATTCCGCGGGGCAGCATGTCGCGGCTGCCGGAGGATTGCCGCTCGTTTCCGTATTCACAGGCTTTCCTTGCGAGCGGATGTTTGCTCGCTGGCGCCCGGACACGCCCGCTTCTCGCGTCATCGCGGTCGACGACACGAACAGATCCACTGCGCTCGAACGGACATTAAATGCTATTGCGGAGGTCTCGTAGCCGGAGGTGGCGGAGGAACTGGCATCGCCCACCACGGATTCGATCCGTTCGCGGCCGCCGGTTTCGACGTCTGAGTTGTTGCCGGTTCACTTGGGGCGACTGTCCTCGATGCGGGACTACCGCCTGCAGCCGGCTGTTCCTCCGTCTTGTTCTCGGGTAGAGGCGGCGGCGCCTCGGATGGCATCTCGGCTTTTCCATACGTGATCACAGACCCGGTGTCGAACTTACGGTAGTTCCGAAACTCAAGTTCGTTCCTTGATTTCTCCCGGCCCGCGCTCATGTACAGCACTGCTAGCATCGGAAGGATATACGTCTGTCCGCTGATTTGGGCCTGATCGTAATCGAGAATCTCCGTCGCCTCACCCACGGGGAAGCTCTTCGGTATATCGATAGCGATGAATTTAATCCGATCAATCTCCCCTGTATCCGCGTCCGCATAGACGAGACCCTTGTAAGCCGTGATGATGCGCTGCTCGTCGCCAGGGCCTGAACTGTAGCTTATTGAATAACTGGAATGTCCGCTATCGACGAAGAAGTTGAAGACGGCCATCCGTCTGTCGCGCAGCGTGGTCCATTTTTCCCAACCGAATTCGGCTTGGGTGCTTGGCTCGAAGATCGCCCGCATCATGCTCCCGAACTCCCCGGTTGAAATGGCCCCCCCTGTCCCCGCTGCCCGTTCAATGGTTGTTTCTTCGTAATGTCCGTTGACGGAATAGACTTGATAGTTCTCGCGCCCCTCGTTGTAGCTGACCCGCGCCAGTACATTCCCGATGCTTCGGTAATGGTCGCTCGCGTTCGGATCGACCGCACGGCGCATCACTTCGACGCACATGTAGTTGGGAAGACTTTCCGAATAGGACATGGCGTATTCCTTGATTCGGTCCAGGATTTCCTTTTGCCGAATGGAATTCGGCGGAGGAATGGGCGGCGCGGCAGAACTCAGCGTTGCGGTTGCCGGGCCCGCAGTGAACGTCTTGTCCGGAGCTGTCGCGGGCGAGTAGGTCGCATCGTGCGTCGGTGCTTTCAGCGCCGCCGTCTTGTCCCGCAGCTCCTGCAGAGCCTGAACCGTTTTGGGCCCCGCACCTTGCGCTTCTAAGTCCAGAATGGTCTTATCTGTGAGTTTCTCTGTCAGCTCCACTTTTTGCTTGATATAAGCGGCGATCTGCTTGTCGGTCTGCTGCTTCAGAGCGACCTCGGAACGGACAAATTCCACCAGCTGCTCGACGTTCATTTGCATCTGGGCCTGCAGTGTCAATGCCAAACAAAACACCAGCAAGCTAAGACGGAACTTCATGTTTATATGATGACGCACTCGCCGCGCGCCAGGTTGCCGAACGCCGGCAGCTACATTCTTTGGTGTTTTTCGAGCTGCGCCGTTACGCTGCCAATCGGAAAACCCATTTGCAGCCGGAATTGGACGGGGAGACGGTCGGCATCGTCGCTTATCCAGATCAGCATGCGCCCTTTGCGTTTATACAGCACATTATCGAATATAAACAGCTCGTAACGAATGCTCTGGTAGCTCTTCCCTTCGACGCTCACG
Source organism: Terriglobia bacterium (assembly GCA_963719335.1). Classification (GTDB taxonomy): domain Bacteria; phylum Acidobacteriota; class Terriglobia; order Bryobacterales; family Bryobacteraceae; genus Bog-105. Next base: position 375,646 of record CAVRBR010000002.1, read on the forward strand.
CTCTCTCTCGCTTGAGCCTCGACCTTCGCGTAGGCCATTTTTTTCCCGTCGGTCATCGGAAGCGTAGCCCACTTGTGCGGTTGCAAGCTCATCTGACGCAAAACTTCCAGCGCTCCTGCAATGTCGTATGTACACGGCGCAATGTCAAGCTCCTTCTTGACGGTTGAGTTCTTCAGCAGGTCACGCTCGTCGTAATCCACTTTGTGCCGCGCGTTCTCGAAACTCAAATGCGTGATGGAATGGCGCTTGCCCTCCTCTGCGTCAAGGACCGAGTTCGTTCCGCAGAACTTGTCATTGCTCGTCACCCGATAGCTGTCCAATATTTTGTAGAGGCGAGTTACCAAACCTTCGCTCTCCAAATTGATCGTGGTCTGCCAGTCAGCCGGAATGCCATGCGACATCTCCACCGTTGCGGTGCCGGCCGTGATCAGGCGCCATTCGATTCGGTATGACAGCTTCTCCGGATATGGAAATCCGGCACTCTTCTCAAATGTTTGCTGTGCCGGCGCGAACCCGCTCGTGCAAAACAGAAAACTAAGAACCGCACAGGCGTAGCGCGTAAGCGGACGAGATCGACGCATCAAATATCTGCAATAGCCAAGTGTTCACGCCCATCAAAATGCTCATCTGCAACGCAAACTCATCCAAGTTTGCCAGACGCGCTGCGAAAGGGCAAGGTTGCCGCTTCGAAGCGCGTATTCAAAAGTCTATAGAGGCGAGTATCTCCGAAGCCTTCCGATCGAATGCGCGGCAAATAGCAAGCAGGCTCTCGATACTGGGTAAATTGGTGCCGCGTTCAATGGAACTGATCTGAGAAACACTCAGCTTCGCTGCGGCGGCCAGATCTTTGAGTGACCAATCGCGCTCCACTCGAAACAGTTTGATCCTGTGTCCCAGGCGTTCGCGAAGCCGGTCCTGCAGTGTTTGACCGAGGCTGAACTGCGCAACTGCATTTTGCAGCACCTGCCTCAGTTGCGTTAACGAGAACGGTTTCGCGAGATAGTCGAATACGCGCAGCTTGAAGGTGGCGCGCATGTTCTCAAGCGATGGATAGCCTGTGACCACTACGATGCAGAGGTCGGGCCAACGGGAAAGTAGTTGCTCCACCACTCTATCGCCGCTCGCAGCGCCCATCTTCATGTCGATCAGCACGATGTCTGGCAGACGCGTCTCGGCTGATGAAAATAGCTCGTCAGGTTGGGCGAAGGTCCGAACCAGATACATGCCCTCGTCTCGCAAAAGATCCTCAATGTAGTTCCGGAAATCACCATCGTCATCGAGGACCGCGATATCCACAAGCCCCGTCGTGAGTTCCGTTGTGCCTGTCTCCATGCCTGCTCGACTTCCTAACTTGCCGCCGGAAGCAGCACCTCCAAAGATGCTCCTCCTTCTCGACGGTTCGACGCGGAGATCGTTCCTCCGTGCTGCGTCACAATGCCTTCGGCAACCGTCAATCCAAGCCCTGTCCCACGCGCATCGAGCCGTGTGCTGACGAACGTCTCAAACAAGCTTGGCAGTATCTGCGCAGGGATGCCCGGTCCGTTATCCAGAACCGTGCAACATACCCAATTCTGGCCGCCACGCTGCACATGCCTCGATTCGGCGCGGATTTCACCATCGCCGGATACGGCCAGCAGTGCGTTGCGCAACAGGTTCACAAATACCTGGATCAGGCGGTCGGGGTTGCCGAGCACCAGGTGCTGCGGTCGCACATTGTTCACGAATGTCACGGCTACTGCTTTTTCATCAATCGCCACCAGGTTCCAACTCTCGTCGACGATCGGCCGCAGCGCTACTGCTTCCATTTCCTGCTTGCGCACCCGCGCGAAATCCACTAGACCCTCGCTGATTTTGCGAAGCCGCTGTGTCACCCGCAACATACGGGAGAGACGCTCGAGTGTTTGTGAATCTCGCGTCGTCTCGAGCAACTTTTCAATCGATCCTTGAAGCACGGCCAGCGGCGTATTCAACTCATGCGCCACGCTCGTGCTCAACAGGCCGAGACTCACCAAGCGGTCTTGCTCCTCGAGTCTCTGCAGCGCTCCGGCTAAATCGTCCTCATGTTGCCGCAACTGTGCCACCGTAGCATTCCGCGATCGCATGATATGTCCGATTTCGTCGTTCAAGATGAACTGATGGTCGATCATCTCGTGCTCGCGATCGTCATTTTGCGTCGCAGTGTCGGCCTTCAGCATCAGCGTCAACGGTTGATAAACGTACTGCGGCATGATGATGAATTCCAGCACGATGATCGAGAGTAGATAGATGGTGCCCAAGGCGACAAATAGGCTGATACGTGCCCGCCTCAGCGCGGAGTCGTAGAACGCCGCTGGCAAAGTGACGCGCCGGTATTTGCCCGGAGTGTTATCGTTGCGGAAAAGCGCGTCGGCTCCCTGCGGCCAGGTGTCTCCTCGATGTTGTTCCAGAAAGACCTGTCCAGCCCTCGATAACCCCAGCCGGCTTGCCAACCCCTGGCGCAGGCCGTAAGCGCTCAGATCGCCCGGCGGATGATCGCCCTTCATGGGTAACTCCGAAGAGAAGATCTGGTTTACGACGCGGAACTCCCGTTCACGCGCAGCCGCAAGATGGCTCGAAAAGAGAGGAATAAGCGATAGATACACCGAAACTGCAAGGACTAGGAAGAAAATGTTGTGAAGGGTCGCGAGTTTTTGCCGCACCTTCAATCCACCGAACGCGCGGAAAAGAAGGTTGGGCGGTCTCGCCGGTTTAGAGTTGCTGAGGCGCAAGTTCCTCTCTGCGCTCAATCTCTTGCTCCTTATATTGAAGTTGGTACAGCTTCCAATAAATGCCGCGTCGCGCCAGCAGTTCCTGATGCGTGCCCATTTCCCTCAGTTGCGCCTTATGCATCACGATAATCCGATCCGCTCGCTGAATCGTAGAAAGCCGGTGCGCAATGACGAGTGACGTTCGATTCGATACCAGGCGCGTCAACGCCTCCCGCACCCGCAGTTCCGTCTCGGTGTCGACGCTCGAGGTGGCTTCATCCAGAATCAGGATGCGAGGATTATGAGCAAGCGCTCTGGCGAAGCTGATCAATTGTTTCTGCCCCGTTGAGAAGCCGTTTCCGCGTTCCCGGACAGGAGTGTCGAATTTGTCCGGCAGTTCTTCGATAAAGTCGGCCAAGTTCACCTGCTTGGCGGCCCCCTGCACTTCCGCCTCTGTGATGCCGTTCGTGCCCAGTCGGATATTGCTGTGTACTGTTCCCGTAAACAAATATGGATCCTGCAGCACTACGCCGAACTGCCGCCGAAGGTCCGTCAAATCGAAATTCCGGATGTCGACGCCACCGATTCGAATAGCGCCGCGCTGTACGTCATAAAAGCGCAATAGCAGATTTGTCAGCGTGGTTTTCCCGGCGCCTGTGTGACCGACAACCGCGACGGTTTCGCCCAGAGCAATGCCGAAGCTGACGTCCCGCAATACCCAATCCTCATCGTTGTACGCGAACCAGACGTGGTCGAATTCTATGTCGCTCCGGCCGTGCTGGATCGGCACCGTGTCAGCCGGCGAAAGGATATTAGCCCTCGTGTCGAGCAGCTTAAAAATGCGTTCTGCCGCGGCCATTGCACTCTGCAGGATGTTGTACTTTTCGCTGAGGTCCTGAATCGGGCGAAAGATTCGAAGTCCGTATTGGAAGAACGCCACCAGAACACCCAGCGTCAGCGCGCCTTGCCGGATGCGGAATCCGCCATACGCCAGCTCCAGCGCCAGGGCCAACATGCTCAGAAACTCGACCACGGGAAAGAACCAGCCGTACGCGGTGATCGAATCCTTGAACGCCAGCATGTGATCACGGTTGATCTTGTCGAACTCTCGCTTGCTGCGTTCCTCGCGATTAAAAAGCTGTAAAACCGCGATGCCCGCAACGTGTTCTTGCAGATACGCGTTGATTTTCGCGATCGCAATGCGAATGCGCCGGTAGCTCTGCGAAGCCGTGCGCCGGAATTGTACCGTCACCAGCACCACTATCGGCATCACCGCCAGCATCAAGCCTGTCATTCCCGGGCTCAATCGGAGCATGGCTATGATCACAAACAACAGCATCAGAATGTCGCCGACGATCATCACCAATCCGGATGCGAAAAGGTCATTGAGCACATCCACATCGGTCGTGACGCGAGTGACCAGCCGGCCGACGGGATTCTTGTCGTAATAGCCGACATCGAGCGTTTGCAAATGCGCCATCAGCTCCCGGCGCAGGTCGAACATCGCTTTCTGCCCCGTCCACTGCATCAGGTATGTTTGGCCAAAATCGAAGAACAGGCCAAGGACAATCACGCCCAGATACAGACCTGCTAACTGCGAAAGTCCGGCCCATGGATTACGCGAAAGCCAGTGGTCCAAGACCGGAAATGTATGCGAATGCTGCACCGGCGCCAGATATCGGTCTACCGCAACTTTCGTCAACAGCGGTCCTATAATCTGTAGAAGGGAATCCACCAGCAGCAATAGCAGAGAAGCGGTGACCACTCCTCGATACGGCTTCATGTACGTGAGAAGCCGGCGCATCAAGCGCGAGTCATAAGCTTTGCCCAGTACCTCTTCGTCCAAGTGTCGTTAGCCTCGCTGGTGGTCAGGTCGCGTCCTTTTGGGCAACGAACGACCCGTAAATATCAGACTAACTCAGCCTTACAAAAGCACGTTTCTAATTGAAAGTGGTTCATGAACGGACTCGTCCTTATCGATAAACCTTCCGGTTGCACAAGCCATGACGTGGTGAACCGTTGGCGTAAATTCGCGGATACAAAACGCGTTGGGCATCTCGGTACGCTCGATCCTATGGCGACGGGGCTTCTCGTCCTTTTGACCGGAACGGCGACGCGTCTCGCTCAGTTCCTCGAGAGATCGGAGAAGACGTACGTTGCCGAAATAACCTTCGGCGTGGTCTCAAACACCTTCGACGCGGACGGGGAAATAAAACAAACGGGTCTTCCGCTGCCTGCCCATCCTGAGCTTATTTGCTCCGCGCTTCACCGTTTTCAAGGACGTTTTCTTCAGACCCCGCCGCCCGTCTCCGCGAAAAAGATAAACGGAGTGCCGGCCTACAAACTCGCGCGCAAGCAACTCGCCGTGGAATTGAAACCCGTCGAAGTGGAAATCAAACGATTGGACATCGACACGGTGACGGCGAATAACATCGTGCTGCGTGTCACCTGCTCGGCCGGCACATACATTCGTAGTCTGGCTCACGACTTGGGGCATCAGCTCGGTTGCGGTGCGCTGCTGAGCAAATTGCGGCGAACGCAAGCCGGCGAATTTCATGTAGAGCAGGCGAGAACGTTAGACCAGTTGATGGAGCTAGCGGCCGCTCGTCGACTTTCAGAAGTTGTTGTACCTGCATCGTGCATCTTGACGCGATTCCCTGCAGAGTATGTCGATACGTTGACGGAAACCCACATCCGGCAAGGCCGCGATTTCCGCACCTCGCCATTCGTCGTTCCTCCTGGCGCACCCTTTGTGCGAGCCCTGTCGTACTCGGGCGAACTGATCGCCATCGGTGAGTTAAGAATTCCAAATCTCTACCACCCCAGTACCGTTTTGTAGCCTATCCAGCGTCAAAGGAATAATATGTGTTACATAAGGTAGGACAGTTACTCCCAAAGCTCAATCATGCGGCCCAAAGTAGCGCGAACCCTTGCCGCTCTGCTTCTATCGAGTGTGTTGGTGCTCGCGCAGATAAGCGAGAATTCGATACCGGAGCCCCGTCCCGCGCCGAGGCCGCAATTCTTTGCGGGAACTGTGACCACCCTCGATAATCAGCAAATTACGGTTTCGCGAACGCTGGTTGGGCGTTCGCCGGAGCATCGCACCTTCGCGATCAACCCGAAAACCAAAATGAACAAGCCTGGTGTCAAGCTGAAATCTAAAGTGACCGTGAAGTACCAGCACCTTGCCCAAGGCGACGTCGCTCTCGAGGTTCAGCTTCAAGGAACCAAGCGTTCGGTTAAGCCTTCTTAGGTCAGGACTTTACTGTTTTTTCGCTGTCGTCGTTTCTTGGCCCACCCCGGCTTATCGACTTGGTGAGCGCGGCCCAGCACCAGCGAATCCGCCTCGACATCTTTCGTGATCGTCGATCCCGCGGCGACGTACGAGCCTTCTGAAACTGTCAACGGCGCAACCAGCGTCGCGTTGCTTCCTACGAAAACGCCATCGGCAATTGTCGTCTGATGTTTCTGCTCGCCGTCGTAGTTGCAGGTGATCGTTCCCGCTCCCACATTTACGTTTGCGCCGATGATCGCGTCCCCCAGATACGCCAAGTGATTTGCCTTCGAGCCCTTCCCAAACTTAGTCTTTTTCAGTTCGACGAAATTCCCGATGTGCGTGCCTTCTGCTGCTTGTGCATCCATCCTCAGGCGCGCGAACGGGCCTACGACGGCGTCCCCGCCTATGGATGAGCGCTCCGCAACGACATACGGTAGAATCGTCACGCGATCTCCCACTTCGCAATCGCGCAAAACGGAGCCCGTTCCGATACGGCAGTTCATGCCGATCCGCGTCCGCCCACGTAGTTGAACATTCGATTCGATAAACGAGTCTTGTCCAATCTCGACATCCACATCGATCGTTACGCTATCTGGATATTCGATCGTCACACCGGATAGCATCAGTTCAGTCGTCTTCCTGGCACGTAGAATCCGATCCGCCACCGCGAGTTCCGCGCGCGTATTGATCCCCAGCAATTCTTGGTTGTCTTCCACCAGCAACGGTGCGACCCGGTGACCATGTCGCGTGAGTATCTCGACCATATCCGTCAAGTAGTACTCCTTTGCCGCATTATTTGGACTGATCTCGCTCGCATATTGCCAGAACAGTGCCGCATCGAAGCTGTATGCGCCCGGATTGATTTCGCATATTTTCAGCTGCTCGGGGTCTGCCGCTTTCTGCTCCACGACCGCGGCGATCATTCCATTCGCGTCTCGCACGATACGCCCATAGCCGGTCGGATCCGCAATCTCCGTTGTCACGAGCGTCGCGCCAAACGCTCCCCGGCCCTGCCCTTCAACAAGCGCTTCTAATGTTCCGCCCGTCAACAGTGGCCCATCGCCGTTCAACACGACGAGCTGTCCACCCCTCGAATCGATCGCATCCCGTGCGCACAAGACCGCGTGACCGGTACCTTTCTGCTCGCGCTGTTCCGCAAATCGAACGCCGGGAATTTTCACGCTTTCGCGAACCTGCTGCGCCTGATGGCCGATCACTGCAATGATTCGTTCTGTCGGAGCGACGTGCAGCGCTGCCCGAATCACGTGATTCAGCAGCGGTTCGCCTCCTGCCTCATGCAGAACTTTGGCCTTCGTCGATCTCATGCGTGTTCCGAGCCCGGCGGCCAGAATCACGACACTAATTTCGTCTCTCATCTCGATCGTGTACGTCGCGTAGCGAGTGCCTGTTTGCGAACCTGGAAGGCGCGTGATCGGCTGGCGAGATCGATAGCCACTTCCGCCAGCGCAGCCGGGTTGTGACGTACCTTAGTGCCCAGCGTCGCGGCATCACCTATCAGATCCGACGTCACCACTTTGACGCCCATCTCTGCCAGCTTGCCCAAATCGTTTTCGACGGGTTTCACATGCTCCCTCGCGTACTTCCGTTTCAGCGCCGGGGGAATGGCGCCTATGTTTAGGACCACGCAGTCGATGAACGTCCGGCCCGCGTGCGCATGTATCGCCTCTACGTGCTGCGATGCTGAAAAATTGATTGTCTCGCCCGGTTGCCACATGAGATTCACGAAATAGACCTTCAAGGCAGAGGACCCTTCAATCGCTTCGGGAATACCCTTTACGAGCATGTTAGGAATCACACTGGTGTACAGAGATCCCGGACCTAAGGTGATGAGATCCGCCTGTGCGATTGCGTCCAGCGTTTCAGTAAGCGGTTCGCAGTTTTCCGGGCGCAGCCGGATCAGCTCGATGGGGCGGCGGCTCTTACTGATTTTGCTTTCGCCGCGTACTGCGGAACCGTCGCTGAGCACTGCCTCTAGCGTGACGTTTGCCGAAGTCGCGGGAAATATGCGGCCGCGAATCGCGAGTATCTCGGACGATAGCTGCACGGCATGCGCGAAGTCGCCGGTGATCTGGTGCATCGCTGTTAGAAACAAGTTGCCGAAACTGTGGCCTTTCAACCCACGTCCGCCGGCGAAACGGTATTGGAACAGTTGCGATAACAGGTCCTCATCCTCGGAGAGAGCCGTCATGCAGTTTCGAATATCGCCGGGCGGGAGGATATCGAAGTCGCGCCTTAACCGGCCGGAACTGCCGCCGTCGTCTGTGACCGTCACTACCGCGGCGAGTTCCACCACTGGGCTGCCCGCCTCAGGGCGATCCTGCACCCCGCGTGCGTGCTTCTTTAAGCCGGTCAGAAGAGTGGAAAGCCCGGTCCCGCCTCCGATGGAAACGATGCGCAAAGGGCTCTTGAGAGCACTTCTTTCCTGCGGCGAGACGCGGGTCAGATTTGACATGCCTCAGTCGCTTAAGCATCTCACGGCATGATCGTCCAAACATGCTGGAACGGTGGGCAGGAACTTCCCGTTTCATCTATCGTTCATCGAAGCGGCGCAGCAATCGCGCCCAGAGATATTGGCTGCGGTCTAGTGGCGGTTCCGGGGCTTCTCTTCCTCGTCGTCGTAAACCGGCACGGTATCCAGGTCCTCTGCCTCAAAAACCTGACCACAATCCAGGCAACGAACATAGTCTACGCCGTCGCGGCGATAGAGAAACTCGGTTCGCTCGTGCTGACAACCCTGCATAGCGAAATAACACCTATTCTAGACTGAGCCCAATCGCTGTCAAGCCCCCATCATCGGCAAGGAGGCTAATTATGTACAGACCTTCCAGTATCCGATTTGTACAATGCGAAAAGAAGACTCCTATAGCTCCGCGTCGTGAGAGTCCCCACATCCGCCAGTCTCGACCCACACGCACCCGATCTCCGAGAGCAGATAGCTGCCTTGCCATCCGCGTCCGGCATCTATGCCTTGCATGCCGGCGGCAACCCTCCCCATATCGGCTGGTCGCTCAATCTGCCCAGACGTTTAATCCGGTTGCTCGTTTCATCCTATACCGCGTCCGCAGGCCGCTTCGGGCAGCTTCGACACAACCTGCAGGCGGTGGAATGCTGGCCGACCGGATCGAAGCTTGAGACCTTGCTGCTGACGTATCAGCTTACGAAAACGTATTTCCCCGCGGATTATCTGTTCCGCGTCCGTCTTCGGATGCCCTGGTTTGTCGGGCTGGGCGAGACGAATCTTTTTCCGCGCTTACTTGCGGCAAATCGCACGCCGCGCAAGCAAGGCGCGCTTTTCGGTCCGTTCCCGAGCCGGGATTTAGCCGTGCATTATCAAGAACAGGTGCAAGCCCTCTTCCAGATTCGCCGCTGTACGGATGTTCTCGCCCCCGCGCCGGACCATCCCGGCTGTATTTATGGCGAGATGAACCAATGCCTTCGGCCGTGTCAGTGCGTCGTCACTGCGGAAGAATATGGGAGCGAGGTCCACAGGGTTGCGGATTTTCTGTCTACAAACGGCAAGGGCGCCACCGCCGTTCTTTCAGGGGCTCGCGACCGCGCTGCCGACGAAACCGATTTCGAGCAAGCCGCACACATCCAAAAGCGAATCGAGAAGATGAACGCCGCCGCCGCCATACGACCCGAGGTGATTGGCGACGTGCGCTCCTTCAACGGGGTTGCGCTGACGCGCAGTGTCGAGCCGCGGCGATTTCGGCTCTGGCCTATGCTCCAAGGCTTTTGGCAGGAATCGCTCACCCTCGACTTCTCAGTCGAAGATGCGCGTGCACGATCGCTCGATCACGAGCTGCGCGAGCGCCTCAGCGAAGCTTTTGTCACGCCGCAATCTCATGGCAAGCGCATCGAAGATCTCGCCATCTTTTCCCGTTGGTATTATTCGTCGTGGCGCGACGGCCAGTGGTTTCCCTTTCGCACTCTCGCCGATTTAAACTATCGCCGGCTCGTGCGCGAAATTTCGAACCTCGTCAAGAACGACCCAGCGCATACGCCAAATAGCAGCAGCTAAAATGACTGTTGAGCTATCTCGTCACGAAGGGAGCTGAACATGAGTGTTGCAACCCAGGTTGCTGCCGTAATCTGTTCATTTTTCATTGTCCGCTGGCTATCTGCGACAGTGCGTCAAAGCCGCAGAAAAGATCGTTGACTGATTTCCGCCTGCTGAACATCGGTCGAGCATCCGGCACTGTAGCGATCGTCCCGGTTACGCGAAAGCGCAAAAGGACTTCGCGGTCTCGCTTTGGTTGGTCCTCATGATCGCAACGCGGCGTGACAGGCCGCCGATGTCGATCTAGTGTTGCTTCCTGAAAATGGTAGTGGCTTGTGTTCTCATGCGACCCCTTTATGGAACGCGGCCTCACTTGATGAGAGCGTCATAGACGTTATGCTCCCCAATCCAGAACCACACGTGCTCGTCGGCTAGCTTGATGGTCAAGGCACGGTATTTCAGCGTCACCCGCGCGGCCAAATTTCCTGCCCGTTGCGGTCGCCGATTTTCTTGAACTGCAGGGAAGGATGTTGCGGATTGTCTTTCAGCAACGCGAATTGCTTATCAGCCCGGGTGCGGACGTCGGCGGGTAGGGCGTAGTAATCGTTCCAGAAATCTGCGTTCGCGCGATGTATCATTCATGCGGGCAACTAGAGAGGTTGGGTGTTTCCGGCCTTTTGATCGGCCAAAGCGCGATTGATACGGTTGTCGATGCGTCCGGCTTCAAGATCGGCTTTAAGTTGCGTGTCGATCGACTGCGGATAGCGCTGGTCAAGCCACCGATACAGTTCGTCAATCTGCTGCGGCGTCAACGCGTCTATGGCGCGCTCGATTTCCTGTATCGAGTTTAAGCTCATGGCCGATCCTTCCTCATTTTAGCGGCCCGAGAGTACCACGGGTACGGCGGCGTTCGCCAGATAGAGCGGCGCTCACCGTCTCAGGTCCGCAGCGAACGCGGTTCTTAAGCGAATGACCTTTCCTTATCGTGAATGCAGCCACCAGAACGTCCGCAGCGATTCGCGCGCTTAGCGCGTGGCCTGGTGATGCGCCCCCGCGTGAGAGGCACCTGCTTCCGCCAGTTGCTCCAGCGTCTTTTCCGGTAGCGACACAGAGACGTGAACGGCATCTCCGTCAATCTGCAGATTCATACCGTCTATCGCCGAAGCCAAGCTCTCCGCGTTTGGCCCCTTCTGCCGGCTCATCTGCACCATGCTGGTGAGAAACCGGATCACATCGCCCACCGATTGAGCATCTTTCGCGGATCGCGCCACGCCGTCGAAGGATAGTCGAACCTGATCGCCGAACTGGACGCCGCCGCTCGCTTGCAATATCGAATTCAGCGCCTGTCCCGCCGCCGGCTGATTCACTTCATGTCGAAGGTGATTCGCCAAAAAGCTCCCTGGCATCACGGACGCAAACCACGCATCATTGTTCGGCCCGACGCTCGAGACCAGCTGCTGTAATCCTGGATCCAATGGCGTGGCGTTGCCGCGATTCGCAAGAACCTGTTCCACCGTAGCGACATCGCCCATCACCAATACCCCCGGGTCCACAAACGCAAATGCGGTCAGCTGATGGGGGGACTGGTGAATAAACAAATCGGTTCCCCGATAGCTGTCGACCAAAGCCCCTTTTGTTTTCGCCATCGTGCGGATGCGATTCTGATCGAAAGTCCCGCGCACGATAACGGCGAACTTCGGCTGCGATCCGTCACTGCCTGGCCCGGTACTCGCAAAAACGAAACTCTGCAGGTCTCGCCGCGGGTCAAACCCGGTCTGCTGAATCAATTCCTCGAAGCTGCGATCTTCGGTGTGCATCCTGCTCAACATGTATTGACCAATCTGCGAATTTCGCGCCTGGCTAATATCGATGCTCGATATGATCTTTGTGTCTGGCGGCACCAGCGCAAGCAATGTCTGGTCGATAGCCGCAAACGCCGATACCGACGCACCGCCAATCAGCATGCAAACTGCAAGAATGTGACGCATATCAATCCTCTTTTCTACGTACGAGTTCAAACGCGCAAAGTTCCTGCTGATTTTGCGTTCTTTGACCTCTCACAATTGATATCAGACCACTTGTTCCGCCGCGCTCTCTTGGCCACATTAAGGAGAACTACCGTGATCCAACCGAAAACCACCGAGCTTGGCACGGCCAAGGCGGCAGGAATTCGTCTGGCACCGCCGGTCAGCACGCAAAAACCCCATGAAAGAGTGGCGATCCCGAGAATGCCCGCTATCAAATTAACCGGCAAAAATGCCTCAGCGATGAAGAAAGCAACAGCCGTACCGATGAGCGCCAGCCCGATCACCGTCGGCGACTTCTGCCACAAAAAATAACCCCCCGCGCTCGTCAAAAGGCAGCCGCCAACTCCCGGCAGTACGCGACCGGGCCAAACAAACTCGGAATAGATCCCCAGAAGTCCCACTAAAACAAGAAGAAATGCATACCCGGAGGTCATCCTCGCCCGCCCTCGACCCGGTTACGGAACGCGATGCGAACCAGAGGAGACGCCCGCCCGCGCAGCAACGGCTCCAGCGGCGCGCAGCGGCATTTCGAACCAGAACGTTGCGCCTGGTTCCGACTCGTTGTTGCAAGTGCCGATGCTTCCGCCCATGATCTCCACCAATTGCTTGCAGATCGTCAATCCCAAACCTGTTCCGCCGTAGCGCCGGCGAGTGGTTCCGTCCGCTTGGAAGAACGCCTCGAAAATCCGCTCACGAACGGACTCCTCAACCCCGATACCGGAATCTATGACTTGGCAGCGCAGGCGCGCCTCGTCGGAACCGCGTTTCAGCCGTACATGCACTCCGCCCGCCGCCGTGAATTTGATGGCGTTGGCAATCAGGTTTGTGAGAATCTGTCGGAAACGCACGCAATCGCCAAATACATGCGTCGGCAGGTCGGCGTCGATCTCGTATGTGAGGTTCAGTTCTTTCGCCTGCGCGCGCAAACGCAACAGCTTCACGACGGATCTTACGCTCTCGCGCATGTCGAATGGGTCATCAGCCAACGAAAGCCGCCCTGCCTCGATTTGAGACAAATCCAAAATGTCATTGATGATGGTTAGCAGATCGTTGGCGCAATGGCTCACCGCCTCTGCGTACTCACGCTGATCGGAGGTCAACTCGGTGCTGTTGAGCAGATCGATCATTCCCATAATGCCGTTCATTGGCGTGCGAAGTTCGTGCGATGTGTTGGCTAGAAACTGCTCTTTCAGCTGGGTAGCTTCCTGCGCCAGGTGCAGCGCAGTACTCAGTTCCTCATTTTTCTTCTGTAACTCGCGCGCCGAGACCAAGAGCCGCTGCTGGGCCTGCTTGCGTTCCGTTATGTCGCGTCCGATGCCCTGAATCCCGATCGGATGCCCGCGGCGATAGATAATGCGCGTGCTCACCTCCAGAAAGCGGCGCGTCCCAAACTTCGACAATATGGGGAGCTCGTAGTGCTGGGTTGCGCTGCCGCCCAGATGTGCCCGGATGCTGTCTTGCATTTGATGCCGCGCTTCGGGCGCCACCAATTGCTCAAAGTTTTGCCCTGCCACCTCCATCCGTGAGTAGCCGGTCAGGTATTCGGCAGCGCGATTCACTGCGATAATCTTTCCCTTTAGATCGTGCAGGAAAATGACATCGTTCGCGTTCTCGAACAATTCGCGATAGCGCTCTTCGCTGCCTCGCAACGCTTCTTCCGCGGTGTGCCGCGCGGTCTCGTCTTGGATCATCGCGATCCGTGCATCCGCGCCTCTCAACTCGAAGGTAAAGAAGACCATGCTGACGAGAAGTTCTTGCTTCAACGCACCGTGGTGCCCAAACGGTCCGATAGCGTTCATCGGCTTGCGCAATTCGCTCAGCAGGTCGGCCTGATTTCGATATCCCTCGGTAGCGAAAAGATCGATCAGGTTCAACTGCCGCATCTGTTCGCGGTCGTAGCCATAGAGCGATAATGCGCTCTCGTTTACCTCGATGATTTGGAGCGAAACAGGGTCGTATACGATCGCGGGAACCGGGTTGTCGAAAAACACTCGCTCGTATCCGGAGATCTGACTTTGAAGTTTTTCGACCCAATCCTCGAGTTCCGCCACGCGCGCCTGCGGATCCTCGATTGGATGCCCGCTATCGTTTACTAGCCCCGGCGGATCGCGAAGAAATCCTGTCTGGTCCATCGACGCCGCTTTGCCCTTTAGATCGATACACTTAATTTACCAGTGAATCCGGAGCCGCTTGCGACCATTTTCCAGGAATTCGGCTTAAGATTATGCCCTAAGGAGGCGGCGGATCGTTGGAAAGGTTCGGTCTCCGTCCCGCCGCTCCGGTGTTTGCGCTGCCGGAACTGTAAGTTATTGTCGAATCCGCTTCGAATTTTCGGTAATCCTTAAACCGGATTTCATTCCGTATGTTGTTCGCCCCCGTGGACAGCTGCACGCTCGCCTGCACCGGTAATAGGTAATTCGCGCTCCCAATTGCGGTTTCCTGATACTCGATCGTCGTAGAGATGCTCTTGGTTTGTATTTGCGGCGGGATCTCCGTTACGCGGTTTGTGATGCGCCAGACCGCCCCCGTCGCAGCATCGGCGTAAACGGAACCATGATAGGGCACAATCGCGCGAGCTAAGTCACTCAGGCTCAGGCTCAGCGTCGAGTGGTCCTTATCAATGGCGTAGTCGAATACCGCCACCCGTTTGCCGCCCACCAGATCCCAACTGTTCCAGGTGAACGATGCGCTGCTCGCTTCGCCGAAGATACTGTTCAGTAACATCCCGAATTCGCCTTCGCTGGTCAATGGCGTACGCCACGATCTGCCGCCCCATTTCGGCGGTTTGTCGTTAACCAATTCGAGGCTGCGCTTCTCGCGGCCCTGTACAAATACCAGCTTGGAGGTAAGCGTATCGCCGCGATGCCAATGCGCCGTCTTACGACCCGCTTCAAACTGCTCTGTTACTTGAAAGCAGATGAAATTGGGTAGATTCGCAACGTACTGCTCCGCGTACTGCCGCATCGTCGCAAGCAGCCTCTCTTGCTCGGCCGCGCTGGGCGGGGATGGGGAAGCCTCATCGACCGCTTGAGCCCTTGCCGCTGCGCTCGTCGACAGGCTCGCCACGGCAAGAACCAAGCAGAGTTTGCGCGATATTCCCGTCACCAGGCGCACGTCCTCCCTGTAGTTCTATCACGCTCCGCGATTACGGTGTTGCCCAGGAAAAGAAACCAAACAACTACGCCGGTGATCCACCACATGTGTCAACTCAACCCATTCGCTTCCCAGCCTCTGTCTCCGTTCCGTTTCCGCTAGTCGAGTACCCGGCCAATTCGGCAGCCGTCCATCTTGGCCCGAACGACAGCAGCATTCAGAGAGGCGATCGAGAGGATACTGGCGACAATGAAGCGCGCCCCGATGAAATGGGGTCTGGTCCTGCTGAGCCGACCGTCGATCCCACCAGCTTCGGAGGCACAACTTCAATCCGGCACAATGAGACCGACAGTTTCGACGTGGAGCGGGAACGCGCCGATTACGAAGGCCTTGAGGTCATGGAAGCCAACGATGGCCGCTTAGGCCTGACGAATGTCGGAAACGTCCCCGCCGACGATTGGGCCGCCGACACCGGTGAAACCCACACGCCCGAAGGTGAGCGCTGAGGCGTAACGCGCCGCCTCGCCCCAGTGCGTTACTGATGTTGCTTGTTAT
This sequence comes from Terriglobia bacterium, assembly GCA_963719335.1. GTDB lineage: Bacteria > Acidobacteriota > Terriglobia > Bryobacterales > Bryobacteraceae > Bog-105. The sequence continues at coordinate 391,345 of CAVRBR010000002.1, forward strand.
CGCCCGTAACTGCGGTCGTGCTCCCCTTCGCAACGTTCTTCACTGCGTGACCGGTTCCCACGGCCATCTTCGCGACTCCGTGTCCCACACCTTTACCGAAATCCTTCGCGCTGTCGACAACTTCTCCGTGCTTTAGGTCGGATCCAGCCTCTTTGGTGCCGTGACCGATGTCCTTCGCTCCCGTTCCGTAGGAGTGCTTGACGTTTTCTCCCGCTTCATCGAACTCCGTACCTGGTGACCCGTGTTTCACGCCTAGGCTGTCCAGCGTTTTGGGGCCAAGCCGTCCATCTGCATTGATACTTTCTTTTTCCTGGTAATTGCGAACCGCAGCTCTCGTCAACGGCCCATTGATCCCGTCAATCGGCCCGGGATCGTAGCCTTTGTCCTTTAGGGCCTGTTGCGCGTCGCTGACCGTATGGTGACTTTGCGCCAGCACCGGAATTGCGCAGAGCGATAAGCCGAAAACCGCAGCAGCTAAGATGTTTCGCATTGCTTTCTCCTCGCCCTATTGGACTGGTAGAGCAACGGAACGTATCTCCACTAATTACCGAAATTGAGGTGTTTTAATGATCTGAAATAAGTTGTTGTAATCGTCCGTCCAGGCGCGAAGGTCAGATCGAAGAGTAATGGGCGCAGAGTGGACTTGTACCGCCGGATTGTTGAGCACGTCCCTGTTATTGGTAACCAGCATCCAATCGGCCGGCAGGAGAAGGTCCTCCTGATTCTCGTGGCTCCTTACCAGCACCGCGCGAAATCCACTAAGCTTCGCGAGTTGCGCCACGATCGGCGTGAGATCCAGAAAATCGTTCGAGACGTGAAAGGCGAGCACGCCGTCCGGTTTCAGGCGCTTCCGATATAGGCTGAAAGCTTCGCGGGTTAGCAGGTGTACGGGAATAGCGTCGCCCGAAAACGCGTCGACAGCCAAAACGTCGAACGGCGCAATAGTCTCGCGCTCGAGCGCTAACCGCGCATCGCCCTGGACAATTTCCACTTTCGCGCGGCTCTCCCGTAGGTAGAAGAACAAGGATTGCGCGATATCGACTACCTGTGGGTTGATTTCGTAGTAGCGGAACGTGTCGCCTGGCTGGCCATAAGCCGCGAGAGTGCCCACTCCCAATCCCACCAGTCCGACGCGCTTCGGCCCCGTAAAGCCTTCGCGCAGCACAATGCCCACTCCCGAATCCGGACCGTAATAAGTGGTGGGATGCGCGCGAAGCTGCGGCCACAGGAACTGAGCACCGTGTTCGATTGTTCCGTGAAACAGTGTGCGTGTTTGCTGCGGGCCGGCTCGCGGTGACTGGATCACCCGCAGAGACCCGTAAAAGCTGCGGCGCATCGAAAGCGTGTCCTTCCGATACGCCGTCACGTTTGTGGCAATGACAACGGCCATGCATCCCGTAACGGCGATCCACAAAATTCGGACCGGCCAAGCGCCTTCACGCCAGGTGAGGAGAGTCGCCAGAACGGTCGTTGTCGCGAGCGTAATGGGCAGCTCGTAAATCCCGCTGAATATACGCGGCGCGATCAATCCAACGAAGATGGCGCCTGCTGCACCGCCCGCGGCGATTATCAGATAGAAGCCGGTGAGATCGTACGCGTGCGGCCGCAGGCGATTCAGTTCGCTGTGACAAAACATGCAGCAAACGAACAGTCCCGCCAGCGCAATGGGCACGCTGATTTGAAGCGCTTCGATCGCGTTGACATTGTAAATGGCATACCCGAGCATGCCCAGTGCGAAAGCCAGCAGCCGCAGCCAAAGACCGCGGTTGTAGTTTGTGCGAGTTCCGAAACTGAGAACGAACGTCAGCAGATAAATCGAGAGCGGCAGCACCCATAGAAGAGGCACCGCTGCGACGTTCTGATCGATATGATTCGTGATCGAAAGCAGCAGCATGGAGCCGCAGGCGGCGAGCGCAAACCAGTATGCTTGGCGCCACGGAGGAGTCCATACGTAATCCGTTGGTTTCGATGTCGCTATCCCGGACGCACGGCTCCGCCACGCCACCCACGCACAAAGAGCCACAAAACCGCCGTAAGCGATCGACCAGCATGCGCTCTGCGTCGACGTGCCGAGGTTCGGTTCGATGACCAGCGGATACGCGAGCAGCGCCGCGAGCGAGGCGAAGTTCGAGAGCGCAAAGAAACGGTAAGGCGTTTGGTAGCCGCCGCGAGCGAGCCAGTCCTGCACCAGCGGAGTGGTCGCCGACAAAAGAACGAATGGCAGGCCGATCGTGGCGGCGAGAAGTACAAGAATCAGCCACGTCGGATCGCTGAACGGCGCCGGTTTCCAGCGCTCGTTCGGGCCGATGGGCAACAGCCGCGAGTGACCCTATTAGCAACGCGATGTGGATTGCGCTTTGCCGCCGTGGCGGCACGTAGCGGGTCAGCAAGCGGGCGTAAAGATAACCGGCCAACAGCGCGGCCTGATAAAACACCAGGCACGTCGACCACACTGCGGCCGACCCGCCAAACCAGGGCAGAATCCGTTTCGCGATCAGTGGCTCAATCGAAAACAGCAGGAACGCGCTCGTGAATACCGTCGCTCCGAAGAGCCCCCATACCACTCCAGGCGTTTTCGCTAACGGAGCGGAAGGCACAGGCGTTCTCGGCAAATCTCCACTTGGCAAAACCCAGGCTAACCGACGCGCCCGTCGTTGTTATACTGACGCCGGAACTCGCGAGGAGAACGCTTTCGCATGGCCACAGATGCACGAACGGCGTCGGCAAACAAAAAACTGATCGTTACCGCTCAGCAGCACATTCTCGAGCAGCAGGAGCATTTTCCCGAAGCCGGCGGTACTTTCTCCTGGCTGCTTTCGGGAATTACGCTTAGCAACCAAAATGATTCAGGCTCAGATCCGCCAGGCTGGGCTCCTGGACCTCATCGGCAGTGCGGGCGAAACCAATGTGCAGGGCGAAACGCAACAGAAGCTCGACGTCTACGCAAATCACGCCCTTTTGCATTGCTTGGGTCTGAGAGATACCGTCGCCATCCTCGTTTCCGAAGAGAACGAAGAGCCCGTGACGTTTGACCGCGCTCCGGAAACCGGCAAGTACGTCATCTTTTTCGACCCGCTCGACGGCTCGTCCAATATAGATGTCAACGTGAGCGTCGGCACCATCTTTTCCATCTTTCGGCGCCCCACCGCCACGGCCGACGATGTAAACTCAGCGGTGCTGCAGCCCGGCTTCAAGCAAGTCGCTGCCGGCTACGTCGTGTACGGATCTTCGACCATTCTCGTCTACACCGCTGGCCGCGGCGTGTTCGGCTTCACGCTCGATCCCGCCATTGGAGCGTATGTGCTCAGCCATGAAAACTTGCGCATGCCCGAACAAGGCAATTTCTATTCGGTGAATGAGGCGCAGGCGGATGCCTTCCCCCAGCCGTACCAGGATTACTTGAAGTCGCTGCGGACCGGAGCGTTAGGGCGAGATTACGGCTCGCGTTACGTTGGATCGCTGGTCGCCGACTTCATCGCACCATGCTCAAAGGCGGTGTCTTCCTCTATCCGCCCACACGTCGATATCCGGACGGCAAATTGAGACTGCTCTACGAAGCCAATCCGCTCGCGTTCATTGCGGAGCAGGCGGGTGGCCTTGCAACCGACGGGCAGCGCCGCATTCTCGACATCCAGCCGCACGACATCCACCAGCGGACCGCTTTCGTCGTTGGAAGCAGCATCGAAGTGCAACAGTTTCAGAAGTGCTGCGGGCGCCCCTCGTTTGCCCAACACATGGAGTAAAGCTCGTCGCGTGACCGTCGAGAGTGGTTAGAAACCCCGCGGCGCGGGTGGCGGCAACTCGGCAACTTGCACCCAGAAATGCATCAGTGCCTGGATTTTCGTGAAGAGTTCATCCATGTCCATCGTTTTCGAGATAAATGCGTTTGCGCCCGCTTCATAAGCCGCTCGTGGATCGGGCGATCCGCTGAGCACGACCACGGGAAGCGTTTTCAGACGAGCGTCGCATCGAATGTTGCGGATCAACTCCGTGCTCTCTCCAGTTCGGAGTCCCATGTCCGACAGCATCAAATCGAAAACTTGAGTCTCCAGCATTCGCTTCGCCGCGCTGGCCGTTTGCGCGAAATGAAGACTACAATCGTGTCCGCACTCGCGAAAAGCTTCCCGTATCAGGTGCGCGTCTCCGGGGTTATCTTCTACAACCAGGATGTTGTAGATTCGGCGGGGTGCTGGCACAAGGATTGTTCCCTACATTAACACGCATTTCGCGTTTTGAACCCCGATTTACATTAACCTTCTTATAGGTTGACGGCGGTATTTCTACTCGGCTGGAGCACGCTCCCGCGACGCTCGTGCCACATGTTAATGCGCCGCTTGGGCCCGTCCTTCGCCTCGTCCCGGGCGGCGCATGATGAAGGGAAGCGGCGTCAGACAGAGCACGATCAGCGACATCATCCAGAAGCTGTTCTTAAAGCTCAGGGCGCTCGCTTGCGCTTGCACGGTTTGGTACGCCATCGCCATCGCTTTCTGCGTTGCGGTCACCCCGTCATATCCTTGCGAGAGGAATATCGCTTTCAGCCCAGCGAGGAATTGCTCGAAAGTGGCGTTCCCCGCACTGGTATGCGCGGCGAAAGCTCGCTGATGCGTTTGGTTTTGTCTCGCGATGAACGTGCTCAGCAAAGACGTCCCGATGCTGCCGCCCAAATTGCGGGCGAAATTTGACAGCCCCGATACCTGGTTATTTTTCTCGCGCGGCACCCCGATGTAATTGAGCGTGCTGATCGGAATGAAAATGAAAGCCATCGGCAAAACCTGAATCACACGAAGTATCACGATGGTCCGGAAATCGATGCCCGGATAGATGATCGTCATCATGTGAAGCGTGATCGCCATTCCCAGAAAAGCCGATGCCACCAACAGCCGCGGATCCATCTTCGTTCCCGTGATTTTCCCCGCGATGGGCATCGCGAGCATCAGTGCGAACCCGCCCGGAGACAGCGCCATGCCCGCCCGCTCGGCCGTGTAGCCGAGACTCGTCTGCAGGAATTCGGGAATCAGAACTGTCGAGCCGAATAGCACGATGCCGAGAATAAAGGAGAAGAACACCGCTGTCCCAAAATTCCGATTCTTCAGCAGCCGCACATCGACAATCGGGTTTTCGTGATACCACTCCCATAGAAAGAACGCAAACAACACCGGTACTCCGATGCTGAACATGGTCGTGATTAGCGGAGAGCCGAACCAATCCGATTCCTGTCCTTTATCAAGCACGATCTGGAAACACGCCACTCCGGTGACGATCAGCGCCAAGCCTATGTAGTCGATCCGAATACCGGCGTTCTTCTCCTCTTCGATCCAAGGCGGATCTTCGACCAATCTATGAGTTAGAAATAGTGAGATGAGTCCAATCGGCAGATTGATAAAGAAGATCCAATGCCAGCTAAAGTTGTCGGTGATCCACCCGCCCAGAGTGGGGCCGATCGCGGGCGCCACCACCACCGCCATGCCATACATCGCGAAAGCCATGCCGCGCTTCTGAACGGAGAACGTGTCCGCCAGAATGGCTTGCTCAGAAGGTTGTAAACCACCCCCTCCGCATCCTTGCAGCACTCGCGCGACGATAAGCATCGGAAGGCTGGTCGCGAATCCGCAGAACAGCGAACACACCGTGAACACCGCAACGCACGTCATATAAAAGCGCTTGCGTCCGAAAACTGTGGAAAGCCAACCGGAGACCGGCAGCACGATCGCGCTCGAAACTAGGTAGCTCGTGAGTACCCAGGTCGATTCCTCATACGTCGCGCCGAGCGATCCCGCGATGTGGGGTAGGGAAACGTTCGCGATCGAAGAGTCGAGCACCTCCATGAACGTCGCGAGCGTCACCGTCATCGCCACAATCCATGGATTGTGCGCCGGCTTCCAATTGTGATGCGTTAAGGCCGGCTGCGAAGCCATTCGCGTTAGCTCCCGATGCGCACTTGCGGTTCCACCGACATGCCGGGCCTCAAACGATTGAGCGCCGGCTGATTCGGCTTGAAGCGGATTCGTACCGGAATCCGTTGCACCACTTTTACGTAATTGCCCGTGGCATTCTCAGGAGGCAAGATGCTCGCGACCGATCCTGTCGAGCCTCCGATATCTTCGACGTAACCGTCGAAATCCTGCTTGAGAGCATCCACGTGTATGGTTGCCGGCTGCCGCGGCCGGAGGTTGCGAAGCTGTGTCTCCTTAAAATTCGCCGTGACCCATATGTCCCCGATTTGAGCGATCTGCATCAATTGCTGTCCGGCCGCGATGTGCGAGCCCACTTCCGCCGAGCGCTTCATCACGATGCCTGCTACCGGAGCCGCAATCTTCGAGTAACTCAGCTTTAGCTGCGCCTGCTCCAGCTGTGCTTGGGCGCTCTGTGCGCTCGCCTGATTCGACTGCAGAGTCGCTCGCCGGATCGCGATTTGTTCGGGCGCGTTGCGGCGGTACTGCCCGAGTCTGCTTTGTGCCTCTTCGAGCTGCGCGCGCCGTTGATCGATGGTCTGTGCGGCGGCTTGGAGACTTGCCTGGTTCGCCGTGACGGTGGCCGCTTGTGCTTTCGCCGCCGCCACGATCTGGTCGTACTCTTGCTCGGAAACCTCCTCTTTCGCGATCAGCAATTTGTAACGCGCCAAATCCGCTTGCGCTCTCGCGTTGTTTGCTTCCGCTTCCGTCAACTTGGCTGCCGCCGATTCGCGATCCCGTTCCGCCGCCCCTAGAGCTGCCTGGGTATTCGCAACGTCCGCTGCCGACGTCGAAATATTGGTGGTATTCTCCACTTGCGTAATCGGCACGTTCGGCTGCTGTGCGACCACCATGCTGCGAGCCTCGGCCGCCTGAGCAATCGCCTGATCCAGCGCGACTTGGAAATCGCGAGGATCCAAATCCACCAGCGCTTGCCCGGCTTTGACCATCTGGTTATCTTCGACATACACATGCGTGATCGTGCCGTCCACTCGCGCGCTGATCGGATTGAGGTGTGCGTCTACTTCAGCATCGTCCGTCGATTCGAACTGCCGCTCGTGCAGCCAATACAGGAACCCGCCGGCAGCGATCACCAGCAATACAGCGAAAAAAATCGTGAATGCTTTTCGGCGCCCGCGAGTGGCCGGCGGGTTTGCCGCTGGGTTTACCACCGCGCCCGCCGGCCGCTCGGTCTGCAGCTCTTGCTGCGCGCTCATGGTCGCGTCCCTCCTAGCAAATTGGGCGCATCGGTTTCGGCTTCGCCCGTTGCCCTCGCTAACGTCACCCTCGCCAGATTGAAAGAAAAAAGGCTCGCAATGTAATCACTTTCGGCGCCCGCCACCTGTTCCTCGGCTTGGACTACTTCCACCGTAGTCGCCACGCCCGCCCTGAACCGGTCGCGCGCTTCTGCTAGCGTCTCATTCGCATATCCCCGGTTAGTTGCCGCTATGCGAACTTGCCCCATGGCCGTCTCTAATTCGATCAACGCCGTTCGGACTTCTTGCTCTACCTGCCCTCGTTCATCCGCGAGTTCCGCTCCGCGTTGGCGAAGCGTCGCCTCGGCCTGCTGAATGTCGCCTTTAATGCGTCCACCTTCCCAAATCGGGAGGTTGACACTTCCGGTGATTGCGAACACGCCGTGAGCGGAGGCCGGATTCGGGCCGATCACGCCGTAATCTCCGTTCACCGAGAGCGAAGGTAGCCGCTCGCCATGTGCCGCCGAAAGCGCCATTTCAGCCGCATGGACCTGAGCTTCAGCGGCCCGCAGGTCGGATCGCCGCTCAAACGCGCGCTGGATCGCAGCGCCCGTGTCCGGCATCGTCGTTTCATTCGAACCGAGACTGTCGGTGAGCACCAGTTCACGGTCAAGCGGAAGACCGATCAAGCGCTCCAGCGCCATCTTCTGCTTCCGCAAGTCAGCGTCAACCGAGCTGAGCCTTTGCTGCTGTGTCTCGAGCTCGACCAGGCTTCTCATCACGTCAATCCGCGCGTTCGTGCCCGCTTCCTTGCGGACGACCGCTTGGTTGTAAACGGCTTGTGCATTATGCACCTGAGCCTGCTGTGAGGTCAGGCGCGCAGCTGCGGCCAGCGTCTGTAAATATGTTCCCGCTACTGCTAAAACCACCAGTTCGCGAGCGTCTTTTGCCGTCAGCATCGAAGCGCGTTCGCTCTCTCGGCTCGCCTTCCAGTTGCGCCGTTCGACCAAATCCAGCACGGATTGGCTAAGCGTCCCTTGCGCCTGCGAATAAGCAAATGGTCCCACTACCGTCGGAATCGTAAATCCCGACCCCGGAGGAGCTTTGAATTGGAAGCCGTAAGCCGCAAGATCGATCTGAGTAACCGTCTCGCTCGCATTCACCGCAATATTGGGAAGCAGTGCGCTCAGTGCTTGAATCCTTTCGGCGCGCGCGGCACTCACCGCGTTATTCGCGGAGATCGGACCCAGGTTGGTATTCAGACCGCGCTTGATCGCCGCAGCAAGCGTCAGGGTGATCGCGCCGCTCGGCACGTCGCGGGACGACACGCTTCCTTGATAACTGCCGTTTACCTGGACCGAGCTTGTAATCGCGTTGACACCGCCCGCGTCGTTCGCGGATTGTTGGGCATTGACGGATCCCGCCTGGCTCGTGCGGCCGGACAGCGGCAACACCGCGGGACGGCTCGGTCCGCTGGGTCCGCCTGCAGGCGATAACTGCGCCCATGCGGGGAATCCAACGAAGTAGCCCAGCAAGGTGAAACGGCTTATTCGCTGCCACGACATAATTACATACATAGATGTATCATATCTAGTACGTTGATGTATATAATTGAGATGTGCGCTCGGCCGCCTCGGAAAATAAGCATCAGCTCAGAACTCAGGCCACGCGCCGGAAATTGCTCAAGTCGGCCCGGCGTATCTTCGCGCGAGACGGCTTTGAAGCCGCCCGCATCGAGGAGATCGCCCGTGATGCCGGTCACACCCGCGGCGCCTTCTATGCCAACTTCCCCAGCAAGGAAGATCTTTTCTTCGCGCTCCTCGAACAGCAAGCGCGCGAGTACTTCAACGCCATTTATAAACTGCTGGAGCCCTGTCCCAATCCGGAGGAGCGCCTGGTCGCCTTGCGCGAATTTTACGTGAGGCTCACAGCGGATCGCCAGTGGGTCATGCTGATGCTCGAGTTTAAGCTGTTCGCGGTGCGGCATGGCCGTCTGCGTGCCAAGCTTGCCGCCACGCACCGTGGAATCCGTTCGTCCGTCGTGAAGGTCGATACCATCAAGAGCCGTCTACCGGCCCGCGTTCAACTTCGTGCCGATGCGGATGAGGTTCGCAGGGTGGCTCTCGAAGCCACGCTGAATGGCTTGGTCTTGGAACATGCCTATGATTCGAAGAGAATCTCAGAAGATCAAGTCGCTTCCATTCTGCGGCGCGTCTTCGATCTGCTGATGCAGCCCGAGCTAAGTTACGCCGGCTGACCGCCGCGCTTAATTCTTGCCGCCAGGCTCTCGGCCAAGCCGATTGCTCCTAAACCGATCAGAAAATGCAAGACTCGAATGACCTCGTGACTTCTCCCGGGCAAAAACCGTCCCATCGTCATTCCGAAAAATACGACCAGCAATCCCCATAAAAAACTCGAAAGAATCAACCCCAGCGGCACTCTCGCCCGAATAGCAAGCCCCGCTAAGATCCAAAGCAAAACCACTAGCGCGACCCCCAGCTGCATATGCAATGGAACGAGATTAAAAGAGTGACCTGTCCAGAAAAGAAATCCGAGCACGATCAGAATAACGGCAAGAATGCGCACCGCATTCTGCACAATAATGGTTACGGTTCTTACGCGAGACGTCACAGAGATCATCGTACGCTCGCCCGCTTTCCGGCCCATCGTTATACTGGTTGAAGTTCCCCCAATTATGAAGACGTACGTGAAATTTGGAACCCTGATGGTTCTGATTGTCGGGTCTCTCGTGTGGCTCGCCGTGGGCGGAATCAGCGATACAAAAACCTACTATAAGACCATTCCTGAGCTCCAGCAGATGGGGGTCGCCGCCCATGGCCATCGGCTTCGCGTCGGGGGAGATGTTCAGCCTGGCTCCATCGTGAAAAATGGTGTGCAGGTCTCGTTCGTCCTGCACCAGGGTGTTCAAACGTTGAACGTGGTCTATGCGGGAACCGATCCGCTTCCAGATACTTTCAAAGACAATGCACAGGCTCTCGCCGACGGTCGCCTTGGTTCCGACGGTGTGTTCGAAGCCAACAAGATTCAGGCGAAGTGCGCCTCCAAGTACGAAGCGAAGCCTCCCCAGGGCGCCGTTTCGCATGCCGCCGCTGCGCCGTCGAAAATCACCAGTCTCATCGCCGCCCCGAAACGCAGTGGCCAGTCCTGAAAAAGCTTAGAAGGTCCTTCAAATGGAAAACATCGGCGCGTTATCTATTCTGCTCGCGTTCTGTCTTGCCATATTCGCCATCGCTTCCGCCATCGTTGGCAAATACGCCCGCCGTCCTTTCTTAGTCGTTAGCGCCGAACGCGCCGTTTACACCACCTGGGCTCTTCTTACCGCCGCTTCCGCAATTCTCGTCACACTACTCCTCAAAGGCGATTACCGTTTGGCCTACGTCGCTTCGGAGACCGACAAAGCCATGCCAGCCGTCTACAAATTCACCGCGTGGTGGGGTGGACAGCAAGGTTCGCTGCTGCTTTGGAGTTGGCTGCTCTCCACCTATTCCGCCATAGTCGTGTTCACGAACCGCCGCAAGTTCCGCGACATGATGCCTATCGTCACCGCCATCCTGATGACCACCTTGGCCTTCTTCGTTGGCATGATCACCTTCGTCGCAAGTCCGTTCCAGGTGTTGATGGCTGGCCGCGGCGTCATCGACGTGGGCGATGGCAACGGCCTCAGCCCGCTCCTGCAGTGGTGGACCATGGCCATCCATCCGCCCTTCCTCTATCTCGGATACGTCGGTTTCACTATTCCCTTCGCCTTTGCCATGGCCTCGCTTGTCACAAGGCAACCTGGTGAAGCCTGGATACACACCACCCGCCGCTGGGCCATCGTTACCTGGCTGTTCCAAAGCACCGGTGTCTCACTCGGTATGTACTGGGCCTACACAGTCCTCGGGTGGGGCGGTTTCTGGGGCTGGGATCCGGTCGAAAACGCGTCGCTGATGCCCTGGATCACGGCCACCGCGTTCCTCCATTCAGTAATGATGCAGGAGAAAAAGGGAATGATGAAGGTATGGAACATGGTGCTCGTCTCCGCCACTTTCCTGCTCAGTATTCTCGGCACAACACTGACGCGCACGGGCCTGGTTTCCTCGGTCCACGCCTTCGCGCAATCGCCGGTCAAACCGTACTTCACCACTTTCTTTATCGCAGCCACTCTCCTCACCGCTCTTGCGATCGTCAAGAACCTGCCCTATCTAAGGAGCGAGGTCAAGCTTGAGAGCGTCGTCTCTCGCGAATCGAGTTTTCTGTTCAACAACCTCATCCTGCTCGCCAGCTGCTTTGCGATCCTGTGGGGCACGCTCTTTCCGGTCCTCATGGAAGCGCTCACCGGCGAAAAAGAGACCATCGACGCTCCTTATTACAACCGCGTCAATGTGCCCATCGCGCTTTTTCTCATTTTTCTGACCGGAGTCGGTCCGCTCATCGCTTGGCGCAAGAGCTCCCTGAACAGTTTGAAACGCGCATTCCTTATCCCCACCATCGTCGGCGCCACCGTCATCGCAGTCTTGGCCTGGTCCGGCATCCACAAAGTCGCGCCGCTGATCTCCTTCGGGCTCTGCGCTTTTGTTATCTCGACCATCACCGGCGAATTTTGGAAAGGTTCTCGTGCCATACAGGCCAAAGACCGCCTGCCGTTGCCCAAAGCCGCCTTCGAGCTTACCTGGCGCAACACCCGTCGCTACGGCGGCTACCTCGTTCACATGGGCATCGTTCTGATGTTCATCGGCTTCACCGGCAGCGCCTTCAACCAGCACGAAACGCGCAATCTGGGGCTCGGGGAGAGCCTGCGCTTCGGCCATTACGATTTGAAGCTGCTCAACGTAAACGACAGCGAGACCTCCGATTACCAGTTCAGCCATGCCGTGCTTGGCATCTCCCGCAACGGCAAAAACATCGACGAGCTCAATCCGGAAGTGCGCGTCTACAAGAACAGCCAGCAGCAAAGTTCCATCATCGGTGTTCGCCGTGGCCTCGATGAAGATCTCTACATCAACTACTCAGGCGTTCTGCCCGATAACACAAAAGCGATTTTCCAGATCTACATCTTCCCCCTCGTCTCATGGATTTGGATCGGGTATTTTGTGCTGCTGTTCGGGACCATCGTTTGTCTGATCCCTGCGAAGGTGCGTCTGCAGTATGCGCGCACGGAGGTTATAGGCTTTGCCACCACGCCTGCGACGGTCGGGTCTTAAGCGCACACCGCGCCGTCACGTTGGTTTGCGCGCGATCGATCTCAAGCTGCTGTTTGCGTTCTTCGCCGCGATAGCCCTGCTCATCGCGCAAGATCCTACCTTCTATCTGACGCCCAGCGTGTTACGGATCGGAGACAAACTCGCCTGCCGGTGCGGAGGCTGCCGCAATACCGTCGGTAATTGCCCGATGTTGCGCTGCAGCTCGGCCGATCCGCTTCGCCGCCGCATCTACAACATGAAAGCCGCGGGCATGAGCGATGCCGATGTCGTGAACACCATTGTTCGGGAGCAAGGCGTGGTCGCGCTTTCGTCTCCTCCGGCCGGAAGCTTCGGCGGCCTGATTACGTGGACCATGCCGGCTGTCGCCCTGCTGATCGGCTTCTTCATCTATTCTTCGTTCGTGCGCCGCCACCGCAAAACGCCAGAACCCCTCTCGGCCGGCGACCAAGCGCTCATCGACCGCTTCCGCACGCAGATGGATCGCGAGCTGGACGAACCCCCAGCGCCTGAGAAGGGCGGTGCGGACCCGCGGAAATGATCCTCTCGCTCGCCATCGTGCTCGTCATCGCAGCCTTCTTGTTCACGCTCTTCATTCGCCCCCACGATGTGCCCGAACCGCTCCCCGTCTCGCCCATCCAGCACCTCGAAGATCGCAAGCATGCCATCTACGACAACTTGCGCGATTTGCAATTCGAATATCGCTTGGGCAAGCTTTCCGATGAGGACTACCAGCAAACCAAGCAAGCGCTCCAGAAAGAATTAGCGGGAGTGCTCGCCGAAACCGAAGAGACCATCAAGCGCTTGGGCCTCGCGCCCACGCGAGTTCCGCCAAAATCTGGCGTATCGAAATCCGCGTCACCGCGCGCCGGCGTAACCCTCTGCCCTCACTGCGGAGCATCGTTTGCGCAAGCACTGAAATACTGCGGCGAATGCGGAAGAGCCATCGCCTGAGCAAAACTTTTTCGTCGTCGTTCAAACGGCGCGGCTAGTCGAACGGAATTTCAACCTCGGCATAGCTGCCGGGTGTGGCTGCGTTCACCGCCTCGATAACTCGGTCGATGTACCGGTGCACGGCAGGTCGCTGCGGGTTACCAAGTATCACGATGGCAATTCGGCGGCCTTTGAGGTTTTGTTGGTATCGAATATTCTTGTCACCCGAGCGCAGCAGGTCAAACCCGGCCTCTTCAGCGGCGTTTAGCAATGCGCCGTTGGCAAGTCGATCCCATCCTCTTGCAATCGCCTCTACAACCGTATGCCGTGAAGCCAACGAGCGATGCTTCGGGGCGTGCCGTGATCAAAGAGAATGAGCATCGGCGGGCGTCGATGCATGCGCCGGAACCGGAAACGGTGTTTCTAGGCTCTTTGCCGCGAAATGCAGCACCGCGTTAATCTGTTCGCGCGTGACGGAGAATTCTTCCATGACTTCTTCCGTCAATCCCGCTTCCAAATTCTCGAACACCGTGGCAACCGGCATACGGGTGTCTTTAAATACCCATGCGCCACTCACCTTGCCTGGGATGCTCTCCACGGCGGGGCATTGGGACCAATCAAGGGTTGCCATGTTATCAGCCTCCTTTATCGTAGCTTTCTTTGTCATCGCAGATCGCTACAATGCGCCGGTATTCCCGCCTGAAGGAAAATAGAACTATGCAGGGAATCCAGTTCGTCACAGATGAAAAGGGCCGCAAGCCAGCCGTCCAAAACGACTTGAAATGAGCAAATTTCTTTTCATCGCGACACTCCTTGCCTTCGCCGCATCCTCCGCTTACGCCGCGATCGATGGAACCGTCCTAAACCGCACCGCCGGCAAGCCGCAACCGGCCGTGAGCATCCTGCTCGTCAAGCCCGGTCAGCAAGGCATGCAAACGATCGGAACCACGGTCAGCGATGCTTCTGGCCATTTTCTGTTCGAAAAAGATCAGCCTGGCGGTGGTCCACAGCTTCTCCAGGCTAGTTACAAAGGTGTCAATTACAACAAGCTGATGACTCCGAATATCCCCACTTCGAACGTCGAGCTCGACGTCTATGAGGCAACCAAATCTCCCGCAGTCGCACACGTTGTGCAGCAGATGCTTGTTCTCGAGCCCACCGCAAATCAGCTTTCCGTCAGCGAAACCGTCTTGGTCCAGAACGAATCGAATACCACTTACAACAACGTCGATCTCGGGGGCTTTCGCTTCTTTTTGCCGCCGTCCGCAAATGGGCAAGTGCGGGTCAACGCGCAAGGCCCTCAAGGCATGCCGTTGCCCCGTGCCGCGGAAAAAACGAAGCAGGACAATATCTTCAAAATAGATTTCCCGATCAAGCCCGGCGAGAGCCAGTTTGAAATCAGCTACCTGCTTCCGGTTGGATCGCCATTCACGTTCCGAGGGCGCGTGGTGAACATCAAGGGAATGCCCGCTGGTCCGCTGCGGCTGGTCGCGCCCCCCGGAGTGACGCTTGCCGGCAATGATATCCAGAGAATGGGCACCGAGCCCAAAACGCAGGCCACCATCTACAACGTCATCGCGGCGGAAAATTTCTCCGTTCGACATCACCGGCACCGGTTCTCTTCACGCTGGCGACGATGCGAACTCCGGTGACAGCGAGCGATGCGCCGCAAGTCACCGACGGTAAGCCGCGCATCTACACGCATCTGGCCTGCTCGATCGTGCTCGCGTTTTCCATTCTCGGTGTCGGGCTGATAATTTTATTCCGCAGCTCGCCCGTGCGATCGCCCTATGGCAAGTAGCCTGCCACTCATTCGAATGCCCGACGCTATCGAACTTGAGCACGTCTGGAAGTTTTATGGCGACTACGCCGCGCTTCGCGATCACACGCTCGCCATTCGAGAAGGCTCCTGTTGCGCCTTGCTTGGCCGCAACGGGGCAGGGAAAACGACGCTCCTGCGCATCGTGGCCGGCCTGTCGCCCTATCAGCGCGGTGCAGTCCGCGTTTTCGGCGCAAGCGCCGCGCGCCGGCGCAGCGCGCCGGCGGATCGGCTTTCTCGGCCACGGTATCGGCGTCTACGAAGATCTCTCCGCGCGCGAAAATCTGAGCTTCTTCGCGCGTATCGCGGGCGGTGAATCCCGCGCGCTGCCGTAGACGCTGGCTGGAGCGTGTGGGTCTAGCTCGCGTCGCAGCCATGCCGGTTCGTCAGTTTTCGCGCGGCATGCGCCAGCGCCTGGCGCTTGCCCGCACGTTTCTGCACGCCCCGCAATCTGCTGCTGCTCGACGAGCCATTCACTTCGCTCGACGACCGCGCCATCGCGATGTTCAGCGAACTGCTGCTCGAAGCGCGTCAGCGCGGCGCGACCATCCTTCTTTCCACCCATCAGATCCGCGAAGCTCTCGCGATCGCCTCCCACGTGGCCCTGATCGAAAACGGAAGATTGCGCTACGCCGGCGAGCGCACGCAAGAGATGCTCGACGACCCGCGCTTCTGTATCGCCTGCACACGGAGCTGGGCGCGGCTTGAGATCCCTTCCTCAGGCGCTCTCGCGTGGCGCGCAAAGATCTGGCCATCGAGCTCCGCACCAAGGAATCGCTGAATGCTGCCGGCGCATTTGCAATCGCCATTCTGCTGCTGTTCAGCTTCGTCTTCGATCCCTTCGCCGACATGATGCACGAAATCGCGGGCGGCCTGCTCTGGCTGGTGTTCGCCTTCGCCGGCGCGCTGGTCTTCAATCGCGGATTCTCGCGCGAATTGCCGAACGAATGCCTCGACACGTTGCTCGCTTCCCCGCTCTCGCCCTCCAGCCTGATGCTCGGCAAGGCCATCGGCGAACTTCGTCGATGCTGCTGCTGGTCGAATTCGTTCGCTTGTGCGTCTTCGGCATCTTCTACAACGTCCGCTGGTGGCTGCGGCCCGCTGAACTCGCGGCGGTCTTGCGTGCTCGCCACCTGGGGAATTTCCATCGTCGGCGCAGTCTTCGGCGCGCTGACCGTGAATCTTCGCCTGCGCGAGCTGATGCTGCCGGTGATCATTTATCCGCTGCTGATTCCGCTGCTGATCGCCGCCATCGAAATGACCAACACGCTTTTCGCCAATCAGCCGCTCACCGCGTACGAATGGCTCTGGGGACGCGTCTGTCGTTTTCGATATCGTGTTTACAGCGCTGGCGCTGGCTCTCGCCGAGACAATTTTGGTCAACTAGTAAGAATAGAGAATTAGAAATGCGCGAAAAGATCGCGATCGCACTCGCCGCTGGCCGCAGCCCTCCTACTGGCCTACAACCTATATCAAATGTTCCTGGTGCTGCCGGACGAGGCGCTGCAGGGCGCTATCTATCGCATCTTGTTCTTCCACGCTCCCGCCGCGATGGTCGGCATGATCGGCTATTTCGTCGCGCTCACCTTCAGCGTGCTGTACTTCAGTTCCGGCAATTTGCGCTACGATTCGCTCGCCGCCTCCATCGTCGAAGTTCGCTGGTCTTCTCGCTCGTCAACATCGTCACCGGCAGCATCTGGGCGCGCATCATCTGGGGCATCTGGTGGACCTGGGATTACGCGGCTCACCTCGGCGCTGGTGTGCGTGCTGATCTTCTGCGGATATCTGATGCTGCGCCGCGCAATTGACGAACCTACCCAGCGCGCCCGCTTATCCGCGGCCCTGTGCATATTCGGCTGCGTCGACGTCGTCATCGTCTGGAAATCCATCGAGTGGTTCCGCAACCAACATCCCGGCCCGGTTCTCAGCATTCGAACCGGTGGCGGCCACATGGATCCCGCGATGGAACACATCTTCTATCTCAACTTCTACGCGATATTGATGATGGCGATCGCATTAGTGCTGATCCGCACGCGACAGGAAGCCACCGCCCGCGAGATCGATTCGCTTCGCCGCTTGGCGAACGCGGCCTAGCCAAAAGGAAATTATGGACGCCCGCAACTTCACCTTCATGTTCTACGGCTTCCTGCCGCCTGGCTGATCGTCTCTTATACGTCATCGGCCTGGCCCGCCGCGGAGCACGCCTCAAAAAAGAGCTCGAAGACGTCAAGCAGCTTCTCGCCAGCAATCAAGCCGGACAATCCGCGCCAATAGAAGACCGCGTGCGCTGACCCAGCTGTAAGAAAGAGGAGAATAAGTCTGTGGCTGCCGTCGCCGAGAATCTGACTTTGCTCGAATTCCAATCGAAATATGAACACGGCGACCGCTCCTACGAATACTGGTATGGGGAAGCCATATCGAAAAGTATGCCGACTTGGGTTCATGGTCTCTTGCAGCGCATCGTGATGGAATTGCTCACTCAAGCTGGCTATATCGCCGCCTCTGAAGTGGAGCTCAGGATCGTTCCTGATGCTCATCCTAAACCCGACGTGATCGCCACCAGCGGCGCGGTCGAAGAGCCGTATCCGACCAAGGCGGTGGACGTCGTCGTCGAGATTCTCTCAGAGGACGACCCGATGGCCTATGTTCTCGAAAAATGCCAGGCTTACCAGACTTGGGCTTTTGAATATATTTATGTCGTCAATCCGGAGAGCCGGCAAGTCTTCCGCTGGATTGGAACAGCACTGGAGGTTTCGAACGAGTTGACCTCGATTCCCGCTGCGAGGATATGGGAACAGCTGGACGAAGCCATGCGTCGCCGACCCAGCGTTTAGCCCGGTAGTATCCTAAAGTTGCCCTTAGGACAGCACCCGCCCCTTGTGCTACCCTATAAAGGAAAAAATCGAGATTAAGGTAAAGACGAGGAGTATCGTTCTCTAGCATGGCTCTGGCGGTAGAGCAAAAATCTGAAGTGATCGGCAAGTACAGGATCCACAAATCGGATTCTGGCTCGCCAGAGGTCCAGGTCGCCCTCCTGAGCCAGCGTATTTTGCAATTGACTGATCATTTCAAGACGCATAAAAAAGATCATCACTCCCGGCGCGGTTTGCTGGGCATGGTGGCCCGCCGTCGAAGATTGCTCAATTATTTGAAAGATCGCAATCCGGAGCGCTACAAGGCTCTTATTCAGAGCCTCGGCATCCGCCGCTAGTAACGATTCTCAGGCGCGGGTTGAGCGGAGCGCTCGGGTCGTTCAAATCCGCGTAACACCGCTCCCCAGAGCGCTAAAGGCGTCTGGCTGGGCGGCCCTCCACAGAAGCTCTAAGTCCTCCAACTTAATCCCGAGGTTGGTCCGCACGTCATCAATTTGGCGGCGCTTTGATTGGAATATGGATGCGGATCACGCATCGGGAAATTAAGAAATGTCACATACAGTTGAAATCGACCTTTACGGGTCAAAGGTCTCGCTCGAGACCGGCAAAATTGCCAAACAGGCCGGTGGGTCTGTTGTCGTTCGTTCAGGAGATTCGGTGGTGCTGGTCGCCGCCACCTCCGCGGGGAAGCCCAAGCCTGGCGCTACCTTCTTCCCCCTCACCGTGGATTACCGCGAATACACCTACGCCGCGGGCAAGTTTCCCGGCGGATTTATCAAGCGCGAGGGACGTCCGTCTGAAAAGGAAATCCTCACCAGCCGTTTAATCGACCGGCCCGTCCGTCCGCTCTTTCCGGAAGGCTACAGTCACGAAACCCAGATCATCGCCATGGTCCTTTCTGCCGATCCGCAGCATGATCCCGGCGTTCTGGCCATCATCGGCGCCGGCGCGGCGCTCGCCATCTCCGATATCCCGTTTCATCACATCCTCGCCGGCGTTCGCGTCGGCCTCATCAACGGCGTCTATCGCGCCAACCCCAGCTTATGACGAGACCAAGGATGCCAAGCTCGAGCATCATCGTCGCCGGCACCGAGCAGGGAATCGTCATGGTCGAAGCCGGCGCAACGCAGCCACCGAAGCGGAAGTCATCGATGCTATCGAGTTCGGTCATGATTGCTGCAAGAAAATCGTCTCCGGCATTCGCCGAACTGGTGCGCCGCCGGTAAAACAAAGCGCGAGTTCACGTCGCCGGCGGTCAATCGAAGCCATGCTCGCCAAAATTTCCGACGCTGTTCGCAACGAGCTCAGCGATGCTCTCAATACTGAAAAGTACGGCAAGCTCGAAAGCTACAGCCGCGTCGATCAAGCCAAGCAAAAGGCCCTCGCGCTCTATACCGAAGAGCCGGAGCAAGCCGAAGCCGCAAAAGTCTTCGAGCATCTGAAAGAGCGCATCTTCCGCGACGAGATGTTGAAGGAGCACCGCCGTCCCGATGGCCGTGCCTTCGATCAGATTCGCGCCATTACCTGCGAAATCGGCGTTCTTCCCCGCACCCACGGATCGGCTATCTTCACGCGCGGCGAAACGCAAGCCCTGGTCACCACCACGCTCGGCACCAAAGACGACGAGCAGCGCATTGAAATGTTCGATCTCACCGAAACTTCCAAGCGCTTCATGCTCCACTACAACTTTCCCGCCGTTCAGCGTCGGAGAAGTTGGGTTTATGCGTGGTCCCGGCCGCCGCGAAATCGGTCATGGCGCACTCGCCGAGCGCGCACTCTCGCCCGTCATTCCCGATGAAAAGGAGTTCCCCTACACCCTGCGCGTGGTCAGCGACATTCTCGAGTCCAATGGCTCCAGTTCCATGGCCAGCGTTTGCGGTGGAACGCTGTCGCTGATGGACGCTGGCGTGCCCGTCACCGCTCCTGTCGCCGGCATCGCCATGGGCCTCGTGCTCGAAGGCGATTCCTACGCCATCCTCACCGATATAGCCGGCGCCGAGGATCATTACGGCGACATGGACTTCAAGGTCGCGGGAACCAAAGACGGAATCACTGCCCTGCAGATGGACATCAAGGTCCCCAACGTCACCACCAAAATCATGAAAGAGGCGCTGGAGCAGGCCCGCAAAGGCCGCCTCGAAATCCTCGGCAAGATGATTGCCACTATCGCCACTCCCCGCACCGAACTGTCGCAATACGCTCCCCGCATCTACACCACCAAGATCCCGACCGACAAGATTCGCGAGCTGATCGGTCCCGGCGGCAAGGTCATCAAGGGAATCATCGAGCAGACCGGCGTCAAAATCGATGTCACCGACGATGGAACCGTCAACATCTTCGCCTCCGATGGTGATTCCGCCCAGCGCGCCTTGCAGATGGTGAGCGATATCGCCGCCGTCGCCGAAGTCGGCAAGACCTACCTCGGCAAAGTCGTGCGCATCGCGGAGTTCGGCGCCTTCGTCGAGATCTTCCCCGGCACCGACGGGCTTTTGCACATCAGCGAAATCTCCGAGAGCCGTATCAAGAATGTTCGCGACGAGCTCAAAGAGGGCGACCAGATCCTGGTCAAGGTCTTGGCTCTCGAGGGCAACAAGATCAAGCTCAGCCGAAAAGCTATCTTAAAAGAACAGCGTGAGAAGCTGAAGACCGGCGCCGAAAAGGGCGAATAGCGCCGCCTGCGCCGGTAACACAGAGTTTTGCAGCGCGGGTCGTAACTGACCCGCGCGAGCTCACATGGCGACACACATCTATACCAGCGTCGCAGCCAATTACCTTCCCAAAGCGCGTGTTCTCGCCAACAGCATCAAAAAATTTCATCCCGATTTCCTGTTTCACGTCGTCCTTTGCGACGCCGTGCCCGCTTGGTTTTCGCTCGATCGAGGAGCCGTTCGATTCCCTGATCACTCTCGAGGATCTCGGCCTCGAAAATCCCCAGCAGTGGATCTTCAAGCACACGCTCGTCGAATTGAGTACCGCTGTAAAAGGCTTCGCGCTTCAGAAATTGCTTGCGCTTCCCGGCTGTACCGAAGTCCTCTACTTCGATCCCGACATAGTCGTCCTCTCGTCTTTGCGCCGCCTGCTCGCCGAATTCGCGAACGCTTCCATATTGTTAACCCCGCACCTTGCTGAGCCGGAGATCACGACCGACGCCATTCTCGACAATGAGTTCTCGGTTCTGCGGCATGGAATCTACAATCTCGGGTTCATCGGTATCAAAAATTCGCCCGAAGGCCGCCGCTTCGCCGCGTGGTGGACCGACCGCTTGCACCATTTCTGCTACGACGATATTCCCCGCGGCATCTTCACGGATCAGCGCTGGGCAGATCTGGTGCCCGCCTATTTCGCTGATCACAAGATTCTCCGCGATCCCGGCTATAACGTCTGCACTTGGAATCTCACTAACCGCACCGTCACCGGCTCGCTTGCTGACGGGCTGCTGGTAAACGGCGAGCCCATCGTCTTTTATCATTTCTCGGGATTCGATAGCGGCGCCCAGCGCGGCATGCTCGACAAGTACGGCCAGAGCATGCCCGCGTTTACGAGCTGCGCGAATGGTATATCGCCGAGTGCGAGCGCATGGGACAGAGTGAGCTCGCCGCCATCCCCTGGGCATACGGATTTTTCGACAACGGCGAGCCGCGTCCTGCACAATCCATCGCAAGCTGCTACCGCGAGCGCGCCGATTTGCAAGCCGGGTTTCCGAATCCCTATTCCACTCAGGATGTAAACCGCTCCTATCTCCACTGGTTCCGCCTGAATTCGTACAGAGCCGCTGCGCCTCAGAATACCGCCCCGCAGCCGAATCGCCGCACACCCCGGATTACCGCGTCTTCGTCATGGCTGCCGCCGGCGACGCGCCTTCGCGCAGGAAACGCTGCATCGCGTTTCGAACGCACTGTCCGTCGTGACGAAATCTTTTTCGTCGTCTCACCCGCGATTCTGCCGCAGCTCGCCATCCCCGCGGCATTCAAGCAGATTCCAATCGAGACGGACCGATACGACGATCTATTCGCTGCCGTTCTGCATCGGTTTCCCGACAAGGATGCAATTTTCATCCGAGCGGGCGCAGTCCCGCCCGAAAAATGGGATTTGCGTCTGGCCTGGAGTGCGGTCCGCCAGCCAGGTATCGCGACCGTCTCGCCGGTAGATGACCGCGTTCCTCGATCAGTCCGGAAGGCTTCGCTCCGCGGGCGGAGATGATTTCCTCGACCGCCTGTGTTACTGGTATCGTCACCCGAGCGACGTGGAAACCGCCTCTTTTTCCCGCGATTGCGTGTATGTTCGCGCCGCTGCTGCACGCGATATCGCGGCTCTCGACAACCATCTCGATCCTCGCGCGCTGCTGGACGGGAGTGCGCGTCTGCGTTACTCGAATGTTCTGGCGACTCACATCTGTGTGACGTGGCGCCGGCCTGCGCGGTCCTGATCAAGTCGATAGCGCCCGATCCAACCAATTCCGGCGCGCTCGCACGCCTTCGCGATCGCATCCGTCGGATATTCAACCGCTAAAAGCGCCATCCCGCCGCTCGTCGCCAAAGACATGACCGGACCCAATCTCCACATCATGCACAGTTGGGGCGGAGGTGTGGAGCGCTGGGTTGCGCGATTACTGGACGCGGACCGGGAACATGAGAATTTTGTCCTCAAGTCCGTCGGGACGGCGGTGCTCTTCGGCAGGCGCTCCACCTGTATCGCCATATCGACGATGCAGCAGCCGCTGCGACGTCATGGCCGCTGGAACCCGGCATCAAGGCGACTGCCGGTTCGCACGCCTGCTTATCGGGACATCCTGTCGCGGATCGTGCAGGAACACGGCATTCGAGCGCATTATCGTCTCTTCCCTGATCGGACATTCAGTCGATTGCTTCGAGCAGCCCGTCTCCCACCGTCTTCGTCTGCCACGATTACTATCCGTTCTGCTCGGCGCTATACATCACGTTCAACGAGGTGTGCCGTTCCTGCGATCAGAGCCGCGCCTGACCGCTTGCACCCAGGACAATCCGTCACAACCGCTTCTTCTCGAAACGTGCCCGCCCGCCGAATGGCTGCATGTGCGAAAAGAGTTCGTAGCCGCGGTGAAAGAGCACGGCGTCACTTTGATCGCTCCCTCGCCTTCCGTCCGCGACAACTACGCCCAGCTCGCGCCCGAGCTCGCTCCATTGTTCCGCGTCATTCCTCACGGAGTCCCCGCCCTCGACTCGCCTTCTCTCCGTCCCGGGTCCGATCCCGGCAGCGCCTCTACGCGTCGTGGTCCTCGGCAAGCTCGCTCCCCATAAAGGCGGTCTTCTGCTCGAGTGCATCCTTGCTGAGCTCGTTCGTTTTTGCGACGTGCTTCTGGTCGGCTGCGGAGAATTCGGTAAGCCATACGCCGAAAATCCAAAGATCACTGTAATTCCCGAATACAAGCGCGAGAATCTGCCGCGATTTGCTCGCCGGGCTGAAACCGGATCTCGGTCTCCTGCTTTCGGTTGTACCTGAAACCTTCAGCTACACGCTGTGCGAGCTGCAGCAGTTGCGAGTGCCGGTGTTGGCCACAAACATCGGCAGCTTCGCTGGATCGCATTCAGGACGGAGTGACCGGGCTGCTGTGCGCGCCGGAGCCGGCCGCCGTCCTGCAAGCGCCTCAAGAACCTGGCCGCAGATCGCCACGCTGCTCCTGCAAATTCACCAGAACCTCAAAACTCTGAAGCATCGCAGCGTCGAAGACATGCTGCAGGATTATGAGCAGCTGCATCCCACTCGCTACTCGTCGCGCAAATATTTCGACAATCCGAAGACGCCGCAGCCTCTGCCCGAAAAGAATCTGCAACTGTTCTGGCGCACCGCAAACAGCGATTTTCTGGAGGAGAACAGCGTCGTTGTCGCCCCGCTCGGACGTGAGCGGCAAACTGCCCGCCTGCATCTGTTTGCGCCCGCCGGGCCGATCGAACAGCTTCGTCTCGACTTATCTGCCCAGCCGGGCTTCTTCCTCCTGCACGGTCTCTCTTTGCGGGATGCTCATGACCACCTGCTTTGGACTTGGGATGGCGACATCGCTCTTTTGAAACCAGTATCGAACCAGATCGTGTTCTTCAATTCGCGAGAGGGTGATTCTCCAGCTTTGCTCTATTTCCCCGGAACGGATCCTTATCTGTTTCCTCCCGTACCCGCGGCCCTGCTCGCGAATCTCACCTTCGGCAGCTACCTCGAAGTCGATTTCGCTCAAGCCTCTGCCGAAGACTACGTGACCCTGTTGATCTCGTCCGGCCCAACATCCGCCCAGGGAGACCGGCAACTCCAGCATCTCGAGTCGGAAGTTCGCCAGCGCGATTCCAAAGTTCGAGAACTGGAAAGCACAATCGCGGCAGTCGAGCATTCAATGTCCTGGCGCCTGACCCGTCCGGCCCGCGTACTCATTGCCGCCGGAAGAAAAATGAAACGCGCCGTCGCCCACCCCGCCTCTCCGGAACTCCGCTAGTTTTTCGGCACGCCCGTCAGCGGCCTCACCGCACGCCACAACAACGAACTCTCGATCGCACTCAAGCGCTGATGCATCTCCGCTAATTCACGTTCCCGCGCAACAATTTCTGCCTGTAGCGCCGAAACCCGCTCTTCGGCGGTTTTCAGGTTCTCCTTCATCGTCTCTACTTCGCTGCTTCGGCTGGCGCCCAGCGCTTGCGTCTGCGCCAGCACTCGGTCATACCGCTCCATTTCCTCTCGCCATTCCAAATACAGTTGCGCTTCCCGGCGCCCGCTTCCCGCTGCCAATTTCGAAGCAAAAGACCAGGGTTCGAGCCCGCTCATCTCCACTACGATCTGTCCGCCCGCTTGCAACTTTTCACGCGCGGACAATGGCACGGCAATTAAGAACGAAGCGCCCGCCGGAGTATCCACCACCAGCACGCCGCTGCCGTCCGCGGTTGGAATACCGTGCAGCCCTCGGCGGGTCAACTCCTCGATCCGCAGCGGATTTCCCAAGCTCCACAATGTCTCACCCTCGCGATCCAAAGCGGCGATGCCATGCAGTTCCAGAAACGCAGCCGACCCGGTCAGATCGATTCGTAGTTCGGTAAGCGGCGCGCTCACAGCCGGTATCGCAAGTCTCACCCGTGACCGTTCGGGCGTAATCGTGTGCGCGATGTGAACGCTGGCCGATTCCGTGAAGCGATCTCCCTCGCTCCGCCAATACAGTTGAGTCGTAATGTCCCAACTCGCAGGCCGGTTCTGCTGCTCCCACCAGAACCTGTATTCCAGATGATCCGCGCATACCTCGTAATAACGTCGCAGTTCCTGCTTCCGAGTGTCATCGCCGAAAAGTATCGACACCACTCCGCCTTCTCGGGCCGTGCCGGGCTTCAGAACGACGCCAAGCCCGTTACTGTGAAAGAACTCCGCAGTGGGAAATAACTGTCGCACTTCGTCCAGCAGTTTCCACACGCCAAAATCGCCCTGTCGCACGGACGAATCGTGCAACAGCACCATCCCGCCGGGTTTCACCTTCGGCCACCACGTGTCGAAGTCATGCCGAACCGCCTCATACGTGTGAAGACCGTCGATATGAAGCAAATCGATGCTCTCGCTTTCGAAATGTCGCGCGGCCTCGTCGAACGGCATCCGCATCAGTCGCGAAAAGCCGCTGTAGAGTTCGCGGTTATACTCATCCACTTCCCGGAAGACCTCGTCACCGTAACTCCCGGTATGAACGTCGCCCTCCCAGGTATCTACCGCATACGCCTTGGCCGGCGTGCCGCTTTCAAGGATGGCTTGGCAGAACGCGAAATACGATTCGCCCAAATGTGTTCCAAGTTCGACGAAAACGGATGGTCGTAAAGAAGCCACCAGATCGCACGCGAACGGAATATGTCCAGACCAGTTTCCTACGCCATGCGGCCGATATCGGCGAGGCGAAAAGTGGAGAGACGGAAGGGTCAATAAAGACAAGAGCGCCGAAAGCTGAAGCATGAGTTTAGCACTCGCGCAACGATCACTGCTAGATTTGCCAGCATCAGCGGATACACCGGAAAACCCGTAACGGTCCGCGGCCATTAACGTCAGCGCATGGACGAACAGCAGCGCAAACGGAATCGCGGTAAGCGTGAACCCGATCGGGTCCGCTAGTTTAATCGAAACCACCATCCAAACAAATGAGGCCATCGATGCGCCCAGTACCACCCACGTGTAAATCGGCATCAGGCCGTCCAACATCCGTCCCGCGAACGCTCCTCCTCCGTAAGGCCGTGGCGCGAACTGCACAAACTTTGCATCCCACCCCAGCGTCCGATCCAAACTCTCAACCGAAGGCCATAGCGCAAACACGAAATGCGAAAAGTTCCAATTCTCATCGTCCACTTGATGGTCCGGCACTCCCAGGAAGAAGACCATCGATTTTGCCACCCCTTCCAAGTAGCGCAGCGGATGTCTTCGTATCAACCGGCCCACGCCCTCGCGCGCGAACAGCGGAATTATTCTGCTGATCAACGCCTCGTGAGATCCGATCGTAACTCCGTCCAGCGGCAATCTTCCATTGATGGAGTCGTGCTCGATCGCGGCTTTGTAGTCGGCCCTTATCGGCGCGAGGATCGGGTCGTCGGGAGGAACCAGCACCTCCTTGAACATGCCTACTGCTACAAAACCGTAGTAACTTCCCGGCAGATGTTTGTTCGTCAGGTGTTTCCACGGATAAGCGAGTAGCCACGGTCCGAGTCCGACGATCAAAGCTCCGGCTATCGCTCGCCGCTCGCCGCGCCGAACCTGTCGGAGCAGCCCAGAGTAAGATTTGGAACCGTCCGCGGGAACCAGCACGATAAAAAGGAACGCGACCGCCGCTACAGGCGACAAGTACAAAATGGTCGGTCGCCAATAGTAGCCCAGAGCAAGCACCAACGCCGTCCAGCAAGGAACCCACATAGCAATCCGCCCAGAACCGGGAGCAAGGCAAACCAGCGAATACAGCAGCAAGGCCAGCCAAAAAAAAATGCCGGTCTCCGATAGCAGCATGTGCTCGTAACCCACCAGAATGGGATAGAAAACCAACAACACCAGCGTGATCGCTCCCGTCGTAGCGCCGGCAATCTTCCGCACTGTCCAGCCGGTTACAAGAATCCCTCCCAATCCAAACAGCGTTGTCACCAACAGCGCCGCTTCCGGTTGTTCACCCCCGAGCCGGAACGCTCCATTCAAAGCGAGTGGAAAAAGTGGCGTTCGATAGAAATTCCAATTGGAAAGGAACGAAGGTCCAGAGAAAACATTGGCGAGGTGGACATATTCCATCCCGTCATAGGACACGATCAGCGGCAGCGCCATCATGTGAACGAAAGTCACTAAGAGGACGAATGCGACCGCTATGCGGAACTGGAAATGCGGATCCGCGAAGCGTTGCTTCAGAACCACTGCCATCTTTGGAATTTCGCTAACTATAGCATCCGAAGCCGTCTCACAGGCTACGGCCGTAGCTTTACCGTCCGGCTGCCGCCCCGATCACTCCCGCCAACGGGCTGCTCGCCACCGCGTATTCGCGCTTCGGCATGCGGCCCGCCAGGAACGCCGCTCGACCCGCTTCGACAGCCAGCTTCATCGCGTGTGCCATGCGCTCGGAATCTTCCGCCTCGGCAATGGCGGTGTTCAACAGCACGCCGTCATAACCCAGTTCCATCGCCATCGCGGCATCCGACGCAGTACCCACGCCTGCATCCACAATCAACGGAACCTCCGTAATCGCTTCGCGCAAAATTCTGAGGTTGATTGTATTCTGAATACCCAACCCCGAGCCGATCGGCGCCGCCAAGGGCATTACTGCCGCCGCGCCCGCATCGATCAGCTTCCGCGCATTCACCAGGTCGTCGGTCGTATAGGGCAGCACCACGAAGTCTTCCTTCACCAAAACACGCGTAGCCTCCAGCAATCCCTCGTTGTCGGGGAACAGCGTCTTCTGATCGCCGATCACTTCCAGCTTGATCCAATTCGACAACCCGACTTCGCGCGCCAGCCGCGCCGTCCGGATCGCGTCGTCGGCTGTGTAGCAAGCCGCCGTATTGGGCAAAATGTGGATCTTCGAACGGTCGATAAAATCCAGTTCCGATTCCTTCGAGCGATCCGTCAGGTTCACCCGCCGCACCGCCAACGTCACCATTTCCGTACCGGAGGCCGCATGGCACCGTGCCATCAACGCCTTGCTTCGGTACTTCCCGGTTCCCACCCACAACCTCGACCGAAACGTCCTCCCCGCAATCGTCAGTACATCTTCCATACCGACTATTATGAGCTTCGGCTAAAGCGCGAGCGTCCCCTCAAACTGCATCTCCTTCAGCTCGAACTTTCGCTTTACGTCCATCTGCCCCATCCTCATCTTGAACTCCACTTGCTGGTTCGCGAGAGTGATGGGCAGCGACGCTTTCGTGAAACGGAAGAAATAAACATCCGAGTTGCCGATTCTGCGATAGCTTGAGTCGTTCGCGGGCAGAGGACGCTTGCCCCTGACCGTGAGAAATGCGTTGCTCGCCAGTGCTTTTGGATCCGACCCGGCGTCCGGAGCAGCCAACCCGACGACCGCGATTACGTAATTCAGCCGCTCTTTTTGAGCGTTCGCGACTTGAGTATCGGTCGGGGTTTCATCGTGCGATCTCAGCTTCAGCACCGCCAAGCGCACCGGAATCGCACTCGCCCAGATAATCGTAAGCGGCGCTTGCGGAGTGGGAGCGCCCGCCTCCGGCGATACGGCCGATGGAGATTGCGCCGTCGCCATCGTGTGCGTGCCGTTCGGGTCAGCCGGCCCGGCGCTGCCCGGATAACCGGAGTTCGTCATATTGGTGCCGGTCGTCGTATTCGACGGATTGCCAAGCGCAGCACTGGGAGGCGCCGCTCCGTTCGATCCCGGCTCGATCATCGTCACGCCCGGTCTGCCGATCGCAGGCATGGGCATCTGCTTGGCCCACGGCGAGTCCCTCATGATCGACTGAGCGTCCTTTTCCGTCCAGTCTTTGAAGTCTTTGTTCTGCCAGATTCCTGCAGTAGCGCCGAACAACGCCGCGCCCGCCGCCAGAAAAACGAAGCCGCCACCCTGCCTTAGCCGCATTCGAGCACCTCTGTATGTAGGACTTGTACCACAAGCCACATGTAACAATCCCGTTAATCCCATAAGGTTGAACTTCGGCCTGCCATATGAAAAATCCGGCTGATTTCTAACTCCGACACTGGTTCTAAACCGAAACCGCGCCCATGGCTCCGTAAAGCCCTACGTCCCCGTTTTGGCGTTAAGCACAGTCTGAAGGTATCGAAGACAAATCACCGCTCGATCAACACGTGAGCCAAGAGCTCCTACAATCAGGCAGAGCGCGCTCGCTATTGAATGGCTCCAGAAGATCATCTAGTGGAATATACTGAAAGCATGTCGAGGCGCGAATCCCCGCTTCAAAGCGAAATGCTGCAAGGAACTCTTGATATGTTGGTGCTTCAAACGCTGGTCCTTGGGCCCGCTCACGGTCACACGATTGCCCACGCGATCGAGCGCGAATCAGAGGACGTCCTCCAAATCGAGCACGGTTCCCTTTACCCCGCCTTGCATCGCCTTGAGGATCGCGGTTGGATCGCGTCCTTCTGGGGAACTTCAGAGAACAATCGCAAAGCCAGGTATTACCGGCTGAGCCCAGCGGGTCGAAAAGAACTGATTTCGCAAACCGCGCGCTGGGAACAGGTCGTGCGTGCGATAGGCCGCATTCTGAAGTCTGCGCAGGAGCAAAGTTGATGGCCCTGGGACGTTTCTTTCGACGAACTCACTGGGACCGGGAAAGGGTCCAGGAGATCGAATCCTACATACAGATCGAGACCGATGAAAACGTTGCTCGTGGCATGTCATATGCCGACGGTCTCGCTGCAGCCCGTCGAAAATTCGGTAACCGTACCCTGATCAGAGAGGAAATCTACACCATGAACACCATCGCGTTCCTCGGCACGCTCGCGCGCGACGTTCGCTACGCATTTCGCACGTTGCGCCACAATCCGATGTTCACTGCTGTTGCGTTGCTGACGCTCGCTATCGGAATCGGTGCCAATACGGCGGTGTTCAGCGTGGTCAACAGTGTGCTGTTGAAGCCATCGAACTACCCTAAACCCGACGAATTAGTAGCGCTCCGGCAACTCGCCCCCGGCGCCGCCGGCCTCGCGAGCTTCGCCGATGGCCTGCTTCTCTCGCCCTCGATGTATTTCACGTACGCCGGCCACAACCGTTCTTTTCAGTCGATAGGCGTCTGGGCCCCTGATACGGCAAACGTCACTGGCCTTTCTGAGCCGGAACAAGTCCGCATCATCGGGGTCACCGACGGCGTACTTCAAACTCTCGATGTGCAACCGGCAGTGGGCCGCTGGCTCTCGCCGGCCGATCAACTCCCGAACGGTCCGAAAAGCCTCATGCTTAGCTACGGGTATTGGCAGGGGCGGTTTGGCGGTCAGCGCTCAGCAATCGGCCGAATCATCAGAGTGGACTCGCTGTCTTGGCAAATCGTGGGGGTGATGCCCAAGAATTTCCGAATCGCAGACACTGCCTTCGATCTGATTATTCCGTTCGCCTTCGATCGCAGCAAGCTCATCCTGGCGAATTTCGGATTCAATGGAGTCGCGCGGCTTAAGCCCGGCATCACTATCGCGCAAGCCAACGCCGACTTGGCTCGCATGCTCCCCATATGGATGGACTCCTGGGTCAAACGGGCCCGGCACCAACCCGCATTTCTACGAAACTTGGCGGATAACACCCGCCATTCGATCTCTGAGACAAGAGGTCGTCGGAAACGTGGGCAACGTTCTCTGGGTAGTAACCGCAACCATTGGCTTGGTGTTGCTGATCGCCTGCGCTAACGTGACAAACCTCTTCTTGGTAAGAGCCGAGGCGCGCCGGCAGGAATTGGCCGTTCGCGCTGCGCTGGGTGCTGGCTGGAGACGAATCGTTCGCGAACTCCTCACCGAAAGCGTGTTGTTGGGGCTAGCAGGCGGCGCACTCGGTGCAGGCCTCGCCTATCAGAGCCTTCAGTTGTTGCTGGCTGTCGGTCCGGCGAATCTCCCACGCCTGACCGAAATCTCCCTCGATGCATGGTCTCTCGCATTCACCCTGCTTCTCTCGTTGGCCGTTAGTCTCATGTGCGGATTAATCCCCGCCCTCAAATACGCCGGGCCCCAGATTTCCATTGCTCTTCGAAGTTCAGGCCGCCGTCCAGCATGAGCCGGGAGCGTCATCGTACTCGTAATGCTTTGGTCGTGGGACAAGTGGCCATTGCGCTGGTGCTGCTGGTGAGCGCCGGTCTGATGATTCGCACTTTTCAGGCCTTGCGAACGGTTGAGCCCGGATTCACCGACGCCAGACATATTCAGACCATGCGAATCTCCATCCCCGATACCTTGATCGCCGATCCCGAGCGCGTCACGCGAACCGAGGAGGAAATCACGCACAAGCTGGCCGCCGTACCGGGAGTGGCCTCAGTGGGCTTCGGAAACGAAATGCCCATGGAAGGGTTCGGCTCCGATTGGGACACCATGCACGCCGAGAACAGAGGTTCCAGTGGTGACGACGCGCCGCTCCGGTTTTTCAAGTTTGTCTCGCCCAACTTTTTCCGCGCCGCCGGTACGCGACTTCTGGCGGGCCGCGACCTCACCTGGGACGACCTTTACGGCCGCAGACCCGTGCTGATCATTAGCGAGAATCTGGCTCGCGAATGGTGGGGCGCCCGATCGCCTCCATCGGCAAGCGCATCCGCCAGTTCTCTAATTCACCCTGGCGCGAGGTAATCGGTGTCGTCCAGGATGTTCGAGAAAACGGAGTGCATGAGAAGCCGCCCTCGATCGTCTACTGGCCTGCCCTCATCGGAAGCTTTTACGGCAAAAAGATCGATTCAACCCGCACCGTAACCTTTGTGCTGCGTAGCCGGCGCGCGGGTACTCAAAGCTTTGTTCAGCAGATACAGCAAGCCGTTTGGTCCGTCGAACCGGACCTGCCTGTGGCCTCCGTCCGAACCATGCAAGTGATCTATGGCCAATCCCTCTCGCGTACTTCCTTCGCCCTGGTCATGTTGGGAATTACAGGCGCGATGGCGCTGGTGCTGGGCGTCGTCGGTATCTATGGCGTAATCTCTTACGCCGTGTCGCAACGCAGGCGCGAAATCGGAATCCGGCTGGCTCTGGGCGCACCACAGCGCGAGCTCAAGTCCATGTTTGTGCGCTCCGGACTGATACTCACTGGCGTGGGCGCTGGCATCGGACTCATAGCCGCCGTGGCTCTAACGCGCTTAATGAAATCGCTGCTATTCGGGATTAGCCCACTCGATCCTCTGACCTATGCCGCCGTGCCGGTCGTCCTGGCCGTAGCGGCCGTGCTCGCGAGTTATCTGCCGGCGCGCCGCGCCGCAGCAGTCGATCCTGTGGAAGCGCTAAAGGCCGAGTAACTGAAAGTCGCCGCAGTGGGGCCTCCGTCGGCGAACACAAGTCACTGGGTCGATATAACTACGTCCGGCTCTCCGGAAGTACGCGGAATCGGCGATGGCTCTCTATCCGGTACGTATGGAAGTCCGCATGATCCACCGTTTACCAGGTTGCCAGAAGCAGACGAAGTTGCTCAAAGGCATCTACACAGACCCGGTGCCGGCGATCCGTTCTGTCCAGCAGCACCAAAATAGCGCCGGTATCGATAAGCGCGTTAGCGGCCGTAATGAGTTTGCAGACGCTTCCGCAAAGTTTCGCGCACGTTCTGGGATCGATGAGCGTCGCCGCTCGCAAAGGCCCCGAAGCAATGCGATGCGGACCTATGGAGGCGAAGTTGCTCTTCCTCGCCTACTATTTCCGGGTCGGGCTTTTCAAGCCAGCCGCGGGCCGCGCGATCGAGAACCGCGGAAAGCGACATCTTCCGCCGCTTGGCTTCACGCTCCAGTCCAGTCTTGAGATCGGGCGGAACGCGCCAACTATAGACCTCAGTCTTCATGCACTACATTGTCGTGCATTCCTTCGTCACGAAGTTAAAGGAGATGTCGGCAGCGGAATGTTTGCTCGCGGGCGTATACCGAGTAAAGATGAGCACGTGATACTGGTTTGGAGCTTGCGCCTCTGCTGTAAACCCCGCTTCCTTCATCCGACCGACAAGCCATTCAGTCCAGGCCTTCTCGCCGGCGAAGCTATGCGACACGAATATCACCTCGGGGGTTTCCGCCAGTTGGGATTGAATAACTTCTTCTATATGCGCCTTTACTGCCTCTGTGTTTAAGGTAAAAGGTAAGGGCAAAAGCCTGTTCTTCATTGGGTAAGCAACGAATGGTGCATACAGATAACTTTCGTTGGCGAGACCGGCTTTCCAGTTATAGAAATCGGACTCCGGCAGCTGGCTGCTGAAAAGAACCGGAGGAAGGTTCTTACGAGAATGTGCCTGAATGATTTGCATGAACGGGCCTAACTCCTCGGGACCCGTGTGGCGGGTTATCGAGAAGAGCCAAAGACTCAGGGTTGATAGAAGTACCCAACACAACGCCCAGAACCGCGCCGGCAGCGCCTGGAAAAGGGAGTAACCAGCATACGCCAATAACAGCGCCTGGCCAGGAACTGCGGATGCTATGTACCGGGCTAGGAAGATTCGCATCGGTGTCGCCACCGAGGCAGCAAAAAAGATACTCGGCGCCAAAAGCCACCACGAGAGCAGTAGAACCAAGAGCGAGCGGCTGACTGGGCGTGGTCGTCGCAAAGAATTGGGGAACGCGAATTGAACCAGAAAAGCGGCCAAGAATAGACCTAACGACAACATCGGGGAAAGCAGTGATTCGCAAAAGTCGTTCACGGTCGGAGGCGCAGTAAACGGAAGCGTGTGCGCTTCACGTACAAGCAGGCGAATGTGCGGCACGAGCGGAGTAATCAGCACACCGATCAGCGCATAAGCGGCCAAAAGAGAGCGCCAGCGATGCACTCGCCTCTCCACAGCGAATACATAGGCTATGTACAGAGCCTGGCACAGAAAGACGATCGCAAAAAAATAATGCAGATAAACGACCAGCGTTGACGCAACCACGAAGTAAAGAATAAAGCGGATTTCACGGCGTTCGATCCATTCGTGCAACGCGAGACAGGAGCCCGTCACGGCTGCTAGCGCCAAGCTGTATGGACGCGCCTGGGTGCCTAACAAAATAATGCTCGGATGAAAAACAAAGAGTACGGCGGCCAAAAAACCCGCACCTTTTCCGAACGCTCTTTCTGCCAGGCGGTAGAGGAACCAAGCTGCGAGGAGAATGCCGGCGACGGAAGGAATGCGCAGTATGGAATCGCGAAGTGGACTCCCGCCCCAAACGAAGAATGATTCGATGACGGCGTAGAGAATGGACTGTCCTGGCCAATGAGACGTGATTTGAATTGCAGCGAGCGGGCCGCCGTGCGCCATAAGAAATGTTCCGGCCTCATCGACCCACAGGCTGCGAAGCAGTCGAGGGTACCAGACACAGGCCAGCATTAAGCCGATTGCAATCCAGAGAGCGAGGTCGACGTGATCGACAAGCGCTTGCTTGATCCTGCTCCTTGCGGAGGGCACGACTGTGCGCGGGAGGGTATCAAGAGTATCTAAGAGGAGCATGGGCTCTCCTCAAAGACAGCGCGGTTGTGCTTCCACGGTAGCCGCATCTCGGATCGCGATGGCCCGGATGGATTCAGTAAGTTTGCGTTCCAATTTGCGCGTTCGCGCATAGAGCAGTAGGAATGCGTGGACTGCGGCAAAAAAGACGATATAGAAGAGCAGATCCGTTCCACGGCCCACTCCCAGCGCCCGGGCCAGATCGGTTGTGAGATCAGGCAGGATGACCAATACGATCGACACGCAGAACAGGAACGCCGCGATGAGCCGGCCAAACAATTTGGAACCGAACAGTGAGTTGCCCAGAATCCCGGTCGTCAGACTAAGGATTACGAGAATAACTTGAATCGATTTCATTGAGTTAACTTTCGAAGCACCAGGTCGAAAAGTACGTTGATACTGTTCCAGACACTTTGCCCCTTAGCGAGCGAGTATTGGGTGTAGCGAATGGTCGTGGGAACTTCTTTAACGCGAAGGCCGGTCTTGCGAATCAGTTCAAGTATCTCGGTCGCGTGTGAGTAGCCGTTTTCAGTTAACCTGATGTCCCGGGCTGCTTCATCTGAGAGCGCGCGGAAGCCGTTGTGCGTATCTGTCAACCATAGACCGGCAAAAAGCCACGATACGAAAACACCGCCCTTTAGGAGAATCTGCTTCACGCGGGGAACGCCGTTTCGATCGTTTGGGTCTATAAAGCGCGATCCTATGACTACGTCATATTCACCGCGCCGTATCGGTTCAAGTAGGCTGCGGATCAGAGCAGGACAATGTTGGCCGTCCGCATCGAAATGAATAATCGCCCTCGCTCCTTGCGAAAGAGCGTACTCCGTTCCTGTTTGTAGCGCGGCGCCTTGCCCCAGGTTGGCTATGTGCCGAAGGTAACGAATCGGCCTGTCGTGAAGATGGGCGATGGCCGGAGTGGACGAGCCATCGTCAACCACGACGACCTGAAATCCGTAGGGCAGAATCTCATCAACCGTCTCCCTCAGAACTTCGCCTTCGTTGTAGGCAGGGATTACAACGAAGACATCCCCGTCCAGCAACTCTTCTCTGGCGCTCTTCCGATTCATATTCGCCTCATGCGTGTTATCGACACTGCAGGAGGTCTTTTCAGCGGATTCCGCCTCTGTGAACTACTTAGAGCGTCACGGAATACGCACCGTACGTGGAACTAGGGGCGTTCCGTTCGCCGTCACGGATTGACGGTAAGTTGGAAGCGTTGGGTCGCAGTCAGGGAGTTGCTGTCCGCCACCTGAGCGGTGAAAGTGAACGCCCCCGCAGTGGTTGGTAGTCCCGAGAGCGCGCCGTTGGCGCTGAGCGCCAAGCCAATAGGAAGGCTGCCGCTGGCTAAGGACCACTGGTACGGCGACGTGCCGGAGCTTGCGCTCAGTTGGCCGCTGTAAGCGGATCCCGCGGTACCGCTACTCAGCGCAGCAGCAGTAATGTAGGGCAGCACTGGATTGCTGTTTTGCTCCCAACGCAAATTGGCGAAAATGGCCTGCCCGGTGTTTTGGTCCGGTCCCCAGGTGCCGGCGTTCAGACTCACCAACAGCGCGCTCACGGGAACAGCAGTCGAGGCTTGCCATTGCGTGGTCCAGGACGCACCGGTAGCGCTCGTCTCGAAAAAGACTTGGCCCGAGGCCGAACTGTGGCGGAAACGCCAGTACTGCTGGGCAGTCGCCTGATAAGGAATCGTCATGGCCGATTTAGCGCCCCCGACCATGATCTGGAAGTACAGCGTCCCGCCTTCCACAATGAAGCGGTACCAATTCTGGGTATCGACGGTCAGAGCGAAAGAGGTATCCGTGTACTGGCTCCCTCCGGTCACCTGGACAGCCTGCACGCTGAGCACGGCATCCGTCATATTGAAGCCCGCCAGCGACCCGTATCCGTTGTAGTTCATCCCCGACAAGCTGGATTGCGGAGTGATCGAGAGCTGCCCGTTCTGCTGCTGGACGGAGACTTGCGAGTTCTGGCTTCCCGCGGCTTGGTCCAGCACGCACTGGCACCATTTGCCGGTATCTCTGGTACTCGTGAGAAACGAGTCGACAGCTCCGATCGAGACGATTTGCAACGCGCCTGTGACGATGTGCGAAGCCGTATCCGCGAGTTGAACCGTGAACGGAAACACTCCAGCGCGCGTGGCCGTTCCGCTGATCTGACCGGTACTGCTCAAGCTCAACCCGACAGGCAGAGATCCGCTGCCAATCGACCAGGTGTAAGGCGGTGTTCCGCCACTCGCCGCCAGAGACTGCGTAAACGCAGCGCCCAACACCGCATAAGGAACGGTGCTGGTGGTGATCGAAGGAGACCCGCTGCCGCCCGACCCGCTTCCGTTCGATTGGATCACCAAGGGCAACGAGGCAGTGGTCGTGTGACCGGCGCTGTCCCGGACCGAGAAGCTGATCGAGACCGTTCCCGCTGCCACTGGCGTGCCACTCAGAACTCCCGAGCCGCTGAATGTCATCCCCGCCGGCAGACCAGACGCGGACCAACTATACGGAGCAGTTCCACCGTTACCGGTCAAAGTCTGGCTATAGGGAGTGTTCGCGGTTGCAGGCGTCAGCGAGGTAGTAGATATGGTGAGCACAGTGCCCGGATTGACGATAAGTTGAAAACTTTGGGTCGCAGTCAGGGAGTTGCTGTCCGCCACCTGAGCGGTGAAAGTGAACGCCCCCGCAGTGGTTGGTAGTCCCGAGAGCGCGCCGTTGGCGTTGAGCGCCAAGCCAATAGGAAGACTGCCGCTGGCTAAGGACCACTGGTACGGCGACGTGCCGGAGCTTGCGCTCAGTTGGCCGCTGTAAGCGGATCCCGCGGTACCGCTACTCAGCGCAGCAGCAGTAATGTAGGGCAGCACTGGATTGCTGTTTTGCTCCCAACGCAAATTGGCGAAAATGGCCTGCCCGGTGTTTTGGTCCGGTCCCCAGGTGCCGGCGTTCAGACTCACCAACAGCGCGCTCACGGGAACAGCAGTCGAGGCTTGCCATTGCGTGGTCCAGGACGCACCGGTAGCGCTCGTCTCGAAAAAGACTTGGCCCGAGGCCGAACTGTGGCGGAAACGCCAGTACTGCTGGGCAGTCGCCTGATAAGGAATCGTCATGGCCGATTTAGCGCCCCCGACCATGGTCTGGAAGTACAGCGTCCCGCCTTCCACAATGAAGCGGTACCAATTCTGTGTATCGACGGTCAGAGCGAAAGAGGTATCCGTGTACTGGCTCCCTCCGGTCACCTGGACAGCCTGCACGCTGAGCACGGCATCCGTCATATTGAAGCCCGCCAGCGACCCGTATCCGTTGTAGTTCATCCCCGACAAGCTGGGTTGCGGAGTGATCGAGAGTTGCCCGTTCTGCTGCTGGACGGAGACTTGCGAGTTCTGGCTTCCCGCGGCTTGGTCCAGCACGCACTGGCACCATTTGCCGGTATCTCTGGTACTCGTGAGAAACGAGTCGACAGCTCCGATCGAGACGATTTGCAACGCGCCGGTGACCACGTGCGAAGCCGTATCCGCGAGTTGAACCGTGAACGGAAATACCCCAGCGCGCGTTGCCGTTCCGCTGATCTGACCGGTACTGCTCAAGCTCAACCCGGCAGGCAGAGATCCGTTTATAATCGACCAGGTGTAAGGCGGCGTTCCGCCACTCGCCGCCAGCGACTGCGTAAACGCAGCGCCCAACACCGCATAAGGAACGGTGCTGGTGGTGATCGAAGGAGACCCGCTGCCGCCCGACCCGCTTCCGTTCGATTGAATCACCAAGGGCAACGAGGCAGTGGTCGTGTGACCGGCGCTGTCCCGGACCGAGAAGCTGATCGAGACCGTTCCCGCTGCCACTGGCGTGCCACTCAGAACTCCCGAGCCGCCGAATGTCATCCCCGCCGGCAGACCAGACGCGGACCAACTATACGGAGCAGTTCCGTCTGCGACGCTGAGGCCATAAGCACTGTACGCGGTTCCCGCAACAGCTGTCGGAAGCATCGGGCTCGTGATGACAACCGAGTTGATCAAGGCGCTGAGTACGTTTTTCGTGATTTGTTGGGCGGGAACGCTCAAGTAAGAAGGCCGAAGGCTCGGAGCATTGAAATCGTCGAGGCCCCAACTCCAGAACATGGATCCCGTGGCAAATACTGAATAGCTCGGGGTGGAGTACCAAGTCACATTTGAGTCGCATTCGACCGACTGGCAATCCAAACCAGTCGGATCATTTACGTCGTCCGGAAAACCAATAGGCGAACTGGCCAGGACCACGGTGTTGGCGGGCGATACCTCACGCGCATAGCTGTCTACCTCATATCCGAGCAGCCCCTGAAGATGGTCGCCGTTTTGCAGGCCCGTGCCGTTCATCAGCCAATGCGACGCATTGCTGATGACAATGTCGCTAATCACAGGGTCGCCCACGTATTCGACACCGACGATCGCGCCTTCGGGCATGTTCACCGGCGCAGAGCGGAAATTGACCGTGGTCAGCACGGGATTGATCGAGTACATGGGATCGTCGGCAATTGCGTCAGTTTTATAGCAGACCATGATCCGATCCGCGTTGCCCTGAGAATCCTGTTGCAGCCGTATCTGCCAGAACATTGTGTTCGAGCCGAAGAATCCGGCATTGACGCCGGCGTTCATGGCACTTTGGAGGTTTTGAACCATCGGCATCGACCAGTATTCGTTGTGCCCGACGGAAAGGTAAGCTTTGTGGTTTCGAAGCAAAGCCCCGGTTTCATGCATGTCTATGTTGGTGATGTACGTTACGTCGTAACCGTTTTCCTCGAGCCAGCGCACCATGTTGTATTCGAATCCCGCAGCTGGAATCGGATAGCCGGTGGTATCGGGTCCCGGCTGCAGGTTGGCCAGGTATTCTCCCGCGCCCACGCCTGACGCAGCGCCGGGGCTTTGGAGAGTGTAGCTGTATCCAAGCACGTAGGGCCGGTTGAAAGAGACTTGCCACGCGCGTCCTCCGGGCGCCCAATCGTAAAGGGACTTCCCCTTATTCCCGCCCGGCCAGAAATTGTACGCCTCGAAGGTAGTGACGCTCGATTGGAAGACCAAATCAGAGGATCGCTGGTCGTCACGCACGACGAAAATAATGTAGCTCTGCTTCCCGCTGGCATCACCGGTGAGCCGCGCGAGGAAGATGCCGCTCGTCCAGGTCGCGGGCACGCTCAGGGTGTAAGAACTCCTCCAATTGCAGTCAATGACCCCGGTGACCGGATCGGGCTGGGGCGTCGCCTGCAAGCCGCCCGGAAGACCGGTGACGGTGGTCATCAGCCGTGCACCTGCGCCGCTGTACCAACCGGTGCGGAACACGTCGATATGGAAGGTCGGGTCGCTCGTGCTGACAAAGAAGTTGATCGCAGAGCCAACATTGACGCTTGTCAGGGAGGCATATCCCTCGATTTCCCGGTTAACGGCGGGATTGGTGAGCTGCCACTCGGAGGTCCCCAAATTCGCGTTTTCATTCTGAATCGGGTTTCCTCCGAAAGCAGAAATACATCCCAGGCAACACAACGCCAGCGTTCTCCAGATCTCAGGGAAACGAGCCTCTTTCATTGGAATGCCCTCAACCTAGTTGAAGGGATTCCTGGCGATTAAGAAAGAACCCGCAGGACAGAGGAAGTCAGAGGCTGGTACGGAATATACGGTTTAATTTGGAAGGCGGTGTGATGGTACTCCCGGGCGATTCCTGTACGAGTTGCGTGCGGCTTATGTCCGCCTCAGTATCACAGCGAAGGCGGCCCGCCATGGAGTCCCTGGCCACCACCATCTCTTCGCGGTAGGTGTCCCGGTACTTCTCAGGCCCCTTCCCTATTTGGTAAATGCATGATAAGGGACGTTGTGATCGATAAACGGTGCTCGGGGGAAACTCCATCGCACCATTGGTGAACGTCAAGTTGACGACAAACGCGCAAACCGCGGAACTGCCGTCCAAGATAAGGAACCAAAAACGCGCATGGGATGCGAAATCGAGAACGTCATTGACTGCTCAAGGATGTTCCCGATGCCGATTCGGGATCATCACTGTTTTCGCGAATCGGAGCACGTTATCGGCCGTGCAACTGTTTCACCAAATTGCGCCAGAGGAGAATCCAAGCCTCGAGACCCATGCGGAAACGCTCGGGACGGTAAAACTCATTGGGGGCATGCATATCCTCGTCAGCGGTGCTGAAGGAGAAAAAAATCGTATCGGCACCGAGCACTTCGCGGAAAGTTGTCGTAATAGGGACGGTGCCGCCCATGCCGACGAAATCGGGAGGCATTCCGAAGATCTGCGCAAGCGTGTCGGCAGCCGCGCGCATTGCTGGGATGTCGGGGGAAACGCGATAGGGCATGGCGCCGTCCTGCGTTTCCTCGAAAGCTACACTTATGCCGGGACCGCAATGCTGTTTGAGATGATGCCGCAACTTGCCAATCACATCAATCGGCCGCTGGTCGGGGACGAGGCGGCAAGTCAGTTTGACATGTGCTTCGCTCGGCAGCACGGTCTTTCCGCCCGGCCCCTGATAACCTCCGTAGAAGCCATTGACTTCGATGGTCGGACGATACCATTGACGTTCCAGCATGCGGTAGCCTGGTTCGCCAAATCCGGCCGAGGCGCCCACCTCGGCCAAGTACTTCTTCTCATCGAACGACAACTGATCGAGCGCTTTTCTTAGGGCCGGATCGATCGGTTCAACGTCGTCATAGAATCCCGCTACGGCGACTTTCCCACCATCATGTAACGAGGCGATAAGCTCCGCGGCAGCATGCAATGGATTCGCCAGTCCTCCGCCGTGGCGGCCGGAATGCAGATCCTTGCCAGGACCGCGTACAGTGAACAAAAGTGCGGCCAAGCCACGCGAACTCACCGTGATGCTCGGTTTCTCAGGCCTCCACATGCCGCCATCAGCCGATAACACCACGTCGCAGGCCAGCGCATCGCGGCGTTCGCGCACCAACTCGGGAAGATCAATGCTCCCAATTTCCTCCTCCGCCTCGAAGATGAAGCGCAAGTTGACGGGTGGCTTTTCTCCCGCGAGAAAGAACGCTTCCGCCGCCAGGATCGGCAGCAGCATCGAAGCCTTGTCGTCGCTCACGCCCCGCCCGTAAAGTCGCCCGTTTCGAGTGGTGAGGGTAAAGGGCGGCGAATGCCATAACTCGATGGGGTCGGGAGACTGTACGTCCATGTGGCCGTAGACGAGGATGGTCGGTGCGCCCGGTGCGCCATTCCAATTTCCAAAAACAGCAGGATGATGCGGCGTCTCCCATTTCTCCACTTCGATTGGGCCTGCTTTGCGCAACCGCTGCGCGACCCACTCGGCGGCCCGCTGTACGTCGCTCTGATGGGCCGGGTCGGTGCTCACCGACGGGATCGCCACGAACTCCGCCAAATCACGGAGGTAGGAGTCGTGGTTATCGGCCAATACCTTTAATACGGCATCCATCTCCGTGTCTCGGTCGAAAGTCGTCACGCGCCGACGGCCAAAAGTGGATCAGTGTCATTGATTGCTAGCGAGGTAACGATGAAAAGCACGCGGCCGTCGCGGGACTGATGGCCTGTTGAAGCACGCAGCCCTCGTAGTCGGTGATGCGTCCAAGTTCCTGTCCGGCTCTGACTTCTTCTCCCACAGCAACACCCGGGTACCAAAAGCCTTCATGCTCGCTGCGCAGCCAGAGGAAGCGTTCCAAAACCGTGGACGGCAAAGGTTCAGGATCGCCTCCCGGAATCATCGCGAGGTGCCGCATCAAGCGGTGGAGGCCATCGGTATGCAGTGCAACATCGTCACGTGTCCAGATACCTTGACCACCGGCTTCTGCCAGAATGGCCGGAATGCCGGCGCGGGCAGCGGCGCAAAACGTCGAACCCGGAGTCTCGCTGCGGACCAGACAAGGAATCCCAAAGATCTGGGCCATCTCTAGCGATAGTTGATCGACCTGGTCGTTGCCGGAGCGGAAGAAGATCGTAAAAGGGACGAGCGCTTCGATCAAATCGCCGCCGTGGAGGTCAACGTAGTACTCGGCCTGGCGGATCACGTTGCCGAACACCCATTCGGCGATTTGCTCGGACGCGGTGCCGGGTGCATGCCCTGGAAAGACACGGTTGAGATTCTTGCCGTCGAGCGGGCAGACGTAAATTGAACGGGCCCGAAACGAGGACATATTCATCACCGGCACTACTATCACTTGGCCCCGCAGATCCATAGGGTCGAGGGACTGCCCAAGATTGAGCGCGGCCGCCACGCTCGCATATTCGGCGCCA
Source organism: Terriglobia bacterium (assembly GCA_963719335.1). Classification (GTDB taxonomy): domain Bacteria; phylum Acidobacteriota; class Terriglobia; order Bryobacterales; family Bryobacteraceae; genus Bog-105. The sequence goes on from CAVRBR010000002.1 coordinate 434,101, forward strand.
TGAACGCCAGCGCTCACGACGAGAGTCGGGCCGTCTGCCCTTCCGTTGATGAGCCACATGGGCAGGCGGTAGGGGCGGCCATCGACCGGAAATTCATTTATCCCAAAACATTTCTCCCCGGGGTTGGCCGAGAGAATGCCGGCCTTCAATATTTTCTTTGACATTGAGTCGCCTCGCGCAAAATAGGTTGTTCGGATTCGGTGGACCGTTAGCGGCCCCCGTCGATCGCGAGCGTTTGGCCCGTGATCCAACCGGCCTGTTCGCTGGCCAGGAACAACACGCCATTCGCGATGTCTTCTGGTGAACCAAGCCGCTTTAAAGCAATGTTTTGGATTAGCCGATTCTGCCCCTCCGGTCCGTAGGACTGCCACTGCTTTTCAGTGGTGGGGTTCGACCGCACAAAGCCAGGCGCTATGCAGTTCACCGTGATGTTCCATGGCCCAAGCTCGTGTGCCAACTGCCGGGTCAGCCCGATTTGTCCAGCTTTCGCGGAAGCATATGCTTGGATACCGGTCAGGCTAATGCCCAGGCCAGCGCCGCTCGAGATATTGATGATACGGCCGTAGTGCTTCGCCTTCATCGCCGGAGCAACTGCCTGGCTGCAGTAGAAAGTTCCGTCGAGATTAGACGCGAAAACGATTTTCCACTCAGCAGCGGACACTTCTTCGAGTGGCCGGCCGGTTTGGCCCATCACGCCTCCCGCATTGTTCACCAGAATGTCAATCCGGCCGCTCGCCTCAAGCGTTTCGGCGACAAGGTTGTGGACAGACTGGGCGTCACTCACATCGAGCACACAAATCCGCACCGGAGAGCCTTGCTCGTTAGCGAGTCGTGCTGTTTCTTCCAGGCCGTTATTCAGTACGTCGCACGCCACCACGTTTGCGCCGAGAGCGGCAAAGTTCACAGCAATGGCTCGGCCGAAGCCGTGCGCAGCCCCGGTCACGATCACAGTTTTGCCATCAAAACGGATCAGCATGCGTGTGTCACACCGAAACTGAAGATTGCCGGCATGACGATTGAGCAGTACTGATTTTGGCCAGCCGGTGCAGATTGTCCAGAGCTTGTGGGCAAGCTCCGCTCTCGACTTCTTGCATGAGAGCAATGAGACCTTCCACGTAAGGAACGGCAATATCATGCCGGCGGGCCAGATTCACGACTGGTGCAAACTGGGCTTCGCATTCAGTTTTCCGATGGTGAATGGCGATGTCGCGCCATACGCCGGTATGCGTCTTCGCCGAGCGGCGATTGAACGCCACCATGGCATCAAAAGAGGCATCGATAACCGCGGCGGTTCCGTTTGCACCAAAAGCAGCCGGATCGTAGCCGTTGAAGCTCATCGGCATCACTCCCTCAGCGGCAGCAACCAACATCACTTCGCGCGCCAGCGCCGTGAGGACCGGCCGCACATCTCGCGAATCGAGTACGTCAACGATGCTCGACGGCGTGAGAGCGCTAGCAAACAGCAGAGCGCCGTAACCCATCTTGCCCCACAGATATCCCCAGATGTTGTCGGTAGTCATCGCGCCTGGCTCAAAGTGCAAGAGAGTCCGGTGTACGCGCCCAAGGCGTTCAGTTTGGCTGCCGTCCAATTCACCCACAACCACTGCGCCTCGACCGCCGAAGTGCACAACTCCCGGCTCCAGGACGTCTGCACCGAAGTTGATGAAAGCTCCCATCGTGCGTTCACGGCCCACGATTTGGGCGATCATCAGTTCGTTGAAGCCGTTCTGCAAAGATACGACCACACCATCTGCAGCGAGGTGCGGCAGAAGTTGCCGGGCTGCGGTCTCTGTATGCAGCGCCTTCGTGCAAAGAAAAATAGTCTTCCACACGCCAACAAGATCGCCCGGCGTACTGATGTTGAACGGCTGCTTGAAAGTGTCAATTGGGCCAACGATGGCTAAACCGCGCTCGCGGACAGCCTGCACGTGATCGCCGTTAATGTCCACAGCACGGATGTCGACCCCGGCCCGGCCTAGATAACAGGCGACGGTGCCGCCAATAGCGCCCGCCCCCCAGATAAGAACTTGATCGGCCGAACTGAGCTTATCCGAGGTTATGGCCATGGACCTTCTAGTGCTTCGCGGGTTTCCTCTACACCAACACGCCACAGTTGCAGCATTTGCTCATCTGGCTTCTGGTAGGCACCGCCAAAGTTGCCGTCCCCCAGGTAAGCACGCACTTGAGCGGCATCCATCATGCGCATGCTCGCGATATCAATCATCGGCTTCTGGCCCTCCGGAGGCGTGACGCCAGGCAGCCTTGTCCAAGGGAAGTTTTCCATCCACGATCCATGCGACGCTACTGGGTCGATGGCGGCTGCCGCGGCTGCGGTCTTCGGTGCATTCCACCAGTTGTGCCACTTTACAGTCACTCCCGGATGATCATTCATCCACTCTTGCAGGATGGAACCTCCCGGACTGTTGCCGCCGTGGCCATTCAAAAACAAGATACGAGTGAATCCGGTGCCAGCCAGGCTGTCGAGAATATCCGCGACAATGCGCACATAAGTATCCAGGCGCAAACTAATGCTGCCTGGGAAACAGCGAAAGTAGGGTGTAATGCCATAGCTGAGTGCAGGGAATACCGGCACCCCGAGCGGTTCAGCCGCTTCGCAGGCGACGCGCTCTGCCAAGATAGCGTCCACAGCCAGGCACAAGTACCCGTGCTGCTCGATGCTACCCATAGGCACGACGGCGCGCTTGTCATGGCGTAAACTTTCTTCGACCTCCATCCAATTCATCTCAGCAATTTTCATGGTGGTCTAGGTCGTAATCGTCTCCAAACCATGCCCATGCGGCCCCGTCTCGGCCCGCCACAGAGCAACCGCGCACAACACCGACAACAGCGCAATCCCTGTGAACATCAACATGCCTGCATGATATCCAGCGGCATTAGTCGCGCTCGCCAGCCAGTGATCATTGGCCCAGCCAATCGAGAGATTCACGATCGCAAGCCCGAGCTGTTGCGCGGTGTCGAGCATCCCGTTGGCCAGGCCAAGGTTCGATTCGTCCACCACGTAAACGAGCGCCGGCCACATGATCGCCGGCACGAGAGCGAACGCGACGCCCATCATCGCCATAGGAATCGCGGCCGGGATGCTGGTGTAGCTCAGCATCGGAAACACGGGCACAATGAGCAATGAGCCGAAAATCATCAGCAGCGACCGATTCGCGTAGCGGTCGGCGAGCGCGCCGAATATCGGCATGCCAATCAGGGAGAATAGCGGTTCCATTCCTACCAGCAAAGAGGCAGTTTGCGGCGAGACATGCCGTGCCTCAATGAGAAACTTCTGCCCGAAGGTCTCGAAGGGAAAGATACAACTGTAAAAAGTGAGGCAGAGCGCTGCGATCAGCCAGAACGACCGGTTAAAGCGGAGCGCAGCTCGCAGTCGAATTTTGGTTACGCCGCCTGTATGAGCGAGCCGATATTGCCGCGCTCCGCGCGCGTCGAGTATCCAGTAGAGCGCCGCACCCACCAGGCAAAAGCTGCCAAAGCCGACGCCGATAAGTAGAGGCCACCGCCAGTGCACATAAGCGCTCGCCGCCCAAGTGGGCGAGGTTTGAGCGCTGAGCGAGCCTAACCGCGCCGCTAACGCGCGCAAGCCGAATCCCAGGCTCAGTTCGTCGTGCCAGAACCAGCGTGCTACGCCAACATTGGCCGTCAGTGCAAGCGCTTCACCACCCACTCCGACCAGCAGGCGGCCGGCGGCCATGATACCCAATCGCGGACTGAGCGCGGTGAAAACCAGCCCCAGGAAGATCAAGGCCGCAAAACTCGACAGCGATTTTCGCGTACCCAAACGGTCGATGATCCACCCGCAGATGAGCATGGCGGCAATATTGGGAATGCTATAGGCAGCCTGCAAAAGACCGATGGCCGAATTGGAGAAGTGGAGCTGGCTGGCAAGCAGCGGCGCGAGCGGTCCTATGTAGTCAAATGCATAGTAGCCGCCAAAGCAAGCGATGCCGATGGCTACGAGAACCAGCCAGCGCGCAGTGCGGGACGGAGCAGGTTTCGCGAGCTCATAGTGTTCCAGGTGAGAGTCGGTTGCTGACACTGAGGCATCCTTTCCCGGACAGGCCAGAGGCAACCCGTAGGCTCAATGACGCATGAGCGTGGAACGTTCCGGGCTATCACGAACAGAATCGCAATTAGATTGAGAGTATCGAGTATATCGTCGGCCGTCGCGGGAAGGCAATTAACCGGGCGATGGACGCGAGAGCAGATATCACCTTCCGCGAACCGCGCCTGTAACGCCGGGATCGCCAAGTTTTGGGCGAGCAATCCTGACTGACGTCGAACAATGGCGAAACGAATAGCCTTAGAGTCGGCTCACAATTTGTCCTTACTCGTGGCCTGGCATGTTCATGTGCTGCTTCGTTAACCTTCGTCAGGTGGATTTGGCGAGGGAGTCCCTTTCCCGAGGACTCGGCTCCAGGTGGTTCACGGAACGGTTCCACCGAAATGCGCTCGTAACACACTTCCAGCACGATCAGGTATTCTGTGCCGCTCGGAGCCTGGAGAACTACGCGATCGCCCGCTGTCGACTTGATCAACGCGCGCCCCAGCGGCGACACCCAACTGATGTGGTTGCGGTTGAGATCGACCTCGTCGGTGCCTACGATGCTCACCACGCGCTCCGTTCCCGCAGCATTGGCATAGCGCACGGTCGCTCCGAAGAATGCCCTCGTCGCCGCCTGCCCCGCTCGCGGAGTTTGCGGGTCAATTACTTCCGCGGATTCGATTTGCTTCGTGAGAAAGCGAATCCGCCCATCGATCTGGCGCAGCCGCCGCTTGCCGTATTGATAGTCGGCGTTTTCACTGCGATCGCCGTTGCTCGCAGCCCACGCCACCACCTCCGTCACGGCCGGGCGTTCCCTGGTGACCAGAAACCGGTGCTCATCTTTGAGGCGCTGCAGGCCCCTCGGCGTTATGTAGTTCTTGCTTTGCGTCGCGGGTTCGTCAGCTTGCGGTTTTCTCGTAAACCCTTTTCGCATATCTTAGTCTCTCCAGCGCGAATCCAGCGGGTGCGACAAAGCTCTTAGGAAATGCAAGAAGGAAGCCGTCAAACAATCAGAGGCTCCCAATGAACGCGGATGAACGCCCATTGAAGATACTGTAGGTTGTCCGCGTCGCTGCGCGTTCGTCTCCGGCCCAACTGATCTTTTCACCGTCGGCATGTATAGATCTATGCTCGGCCCTTACTCGCGATTCATGTCGCGTGGCGCCTTCCACATGACGGTACGCCCCAGTGCAGTAGGCACCGGGTTATGGGGCGAGAAAGCCGGGAGTAGCTCTTTTGGTGGGAAGGCTGAGCCCGGCAAGACTTCCCAGGGCGATCATTACCAGCGATGAGACGGCCGCAGGAACGGCCGCCGCAAAAAAGACCGCGCGCGGCGTCCAGTTGAACGCCATCAGCGCGCCGCCCAGCATCGGGCCGACGATGCCGCCGAGCCGTCCGATGCCCAATGCCCATCCGATTCCGGTCGAACGCAGGTACGTTGGGTAGTAGACTGCGGCCATGGCGTTGACGCCCGGCTGTCCGCCCACCACGCACCACCCTGCCAGAAATGTAACGCAGAAGAGCGCTGTCAGCGGCAGAAATGGCATGCCGACCAGGGCAATGCTGAGCGCGCCGAATGCGAACCCGGGGGCGAGTACGCGTGCGAAGCCCACTCTTTCAATCAGCCACGCGTAGCTGAAGGTGCCGAGCATTCCGCCGACCTGAACCCCCGTGCCCACCAGTACCGCGATCCGGGCAGAGTACCCTTGCTGACCCACGACAGTTGGTACCCAACTGGAGAGGAAATAGAGGTTAAGCAGGTTCATGAAGTTCACCGTCCACAGCAGCAGGGTAACCGGTGTGCGGCCGTCCCGGAAGAGATTCACAGCCGGTACACCGGCCGTCGCGATTGCAACTTCGCTTTGGCCCGCGAAGCGAGCTTCGGGATCTATGCGGCTAACCCACTCGGTCAGCTTCGGCAGATGCTTTTTTCTAACCGCCAGAAACTGCAACGATTCCGGCAACGCAAAGAACATGGCGAGGGCGATAAGCAAGGGCACGGCTCCGCCGAAGTAGAAGACTGACCGCCAGCCGAAGGCGGGAATCAGCCAGGCGGCAATGAAGCCGCCCATGGCCGCGCCGACTGTGAAGCCGCAGGATATCAGCATCATCACCGTGACGCGGATTCGTTTCGGACTGTACTCGCCCGCGAGCGCCATGGCGTTGGGCATTACGCCGCCGAGTCCAACGCCGCCGATGAGGCGGATCAGCAGGAGTTCGTTCACGGACGCGGCGCGCGCCGCCAGCAGCGTGCATACCGAGAAATATACGGTCGCGAGGATGATCACGGGCCGGCGTCCGAAGCGGTCTGCCATCATGCTGAACAAGAGGGATCCGGCGAGGACGCCCGCCAAGGCGGCGCTGAACACAGGCCCGAGCGATGCGCGCGGGATGTGCCACTCGCGAATCAGGGCGGGCGCGACGTAGCCCATTGTCTGCACGTCAAAGCCGTCCATGATCAGGCAAGAGCCGCAGAGCAGGTAGATGCCCCAGTGGAAGGCGCCAATGCGGCCGCCGTCGATTATATCGCTGATCTTGGCTGTGGGCGCCTCCTCAGGCATTGGCGTCATGATAACGGAAGTTGCGTTACGCGCTCTGGTCTGGATCGCCCGAGCGAGCCTGTCCGCGCCGGTACTTCCTAACTACCCCGTAACGAATCGATTGAGTTCCTTCAGGTTTTGAACTGCAGCCCACGCCACCACCTCCGTCACGGCCGGGTGTTCCCTGGTGACCGGAAACCGGTGCTCATTTTTGAGGCGCTTCAGGCCGCTCGGCGTTATGTAGTTCTTGCTTAGCATCGCGGGTTCGTCAGCTTGCGGTTTTCTCGTGAACCCTTTTCGCATATCTTAGTCTCTCCAGCGCGAATCCAGCGGGTGCCGCAAAGCTCTTAGGAAATGGATAGTGCGATGCCTGTTCATAAATTGTCGCCTCAATTCTGCGCTGAAATTGCTCAAGCACGATCCCCAAATGAAATTGGCGCAACGCGCCAAAAGAGCTTGTCGGCCGCGAGCAAATTCCTGTGAATGATCTCCGTCTCCTCCAAAGCGGACTATCGCATCCTCAATCCTGTATCCGCCCACCACATCAACCTCAACAAAATCGCCCCTCACTCGGACGATATGCTTCGTCTGGCCGGATCGCTCAAGCTGGGCCGCGTACCCGCCACCGGCATCATGCGCACCCTTCAGGCAGGAGACCGTCCCACCCGGTTGGCCAGGCCGTGGCCGAGTACGGACGCATCGACAAGACCCTGCATACGCTCAACTACATCGACGACGAAGCCAACCGCAGAGCCACGCTGAACCAACTCAACCGGGGTGAGGCCGTGTCGCCCGGACTGTCTTCCACGGCAAGCGCGGCGAACTGCGACAGCATTACCGCGAAGGGCAGGAAGATCAGCTCGGAGCACTCGGCCTCGTACTGAACATGATCGTCCTCTGGAACACCCTATATATGAATGCGGCCTTAACTCAGTTGCGCGAGGAAGATTATCCAGTCAGGGATGAAGATGTGCGCCGTCTTTCGCCACTCCTGCACGAGCACATCAATATGCTGGGGCGATACTCGTTCCTCATGTCGGACGCAATCGCCCAGGGAGCCCTCAGGCCGCTACGCCAACCCAACGAATGAACTGGGGAACCAACGATGGGCAATTAATTCCTGCATATCTGCCTCGCTCATTGTGCTGCACTCACATCTCCGCTGTCGGTCCATGCAAACAGCTTTGCTTTTCGTTTGCTGCAACCCAAGCGCACGGTGCATCTCTTGAGTTCAAAGGTGAACTCAAGAGATGACCAATACTAAGCATGGTCTGCGACAAGGAATGTCTGATTCTTCTCCATCGACTTCGTCAATTTCTGAAAATCAGCCTGAGAGAGTTGAGCAGGCAGGAAGTCTGTCCTGCCCTCCGGATGCACCGCATCCTTCATCATCCGCTCGTGGTGATACGTCGACACACTCAGCATGCGGCACGGATGCTCACTCTTGTTGAAGAATGTATGAGGCGCATTGGGCTGCACCACCAGACTCGCCCCGGCTTCACACGCGTCCCACTCAGTGACACCCTGGTTGTTCCAATACCCGATCGACAGATTGCCTTCCAGTACATAGAAAAACTCTGGAAAGGGGTGCCTATGAAGTGGGATACCCATGCCCGGCGTGAACGTGCTCTCGAAGATGGAGAACGTGTAGCCCGTGTTTTCTCCCAAAGCCCTCCAGAGCAACTTCATTTGCCCGACATCAAGCGCCGGGCCGCCTGTTTTGTTGTTCTTAATGACGTTGTGATGAATGACTTCTTCAAGCGGCGTAGGGAAGTTTGACATAAACGATCCTTTCTTAGAACGAAGATGATGCTCTGGTGCGAACGCCAGAGCTTGTGATTTGCGCAGCTAGCACTCCGCTAGTCCCCCGTGGGTTTCCACAGTTATCTGTCGCATGAATTGTCACTGAAGCCTTGCACAGCCGAATCGGATCGCCTCGCAGGATGACAAACGGTTGCTCGATCCTCGCGAAAGCCTCTTAGGTGGTCGTGACCGTCACTGCCTGACGAACATACCGGCTGCTTTCCAGTTGCTGCACCATGAAGGCTGCCAGATCGGGCCGCCCGATCTTGTGCGCCTTCTCGCCGCCCTCCGTGCTCAGCACCCTGATAACGCCGGTCTTCTCGCCGTCGGTCAACATGGGCGGCCGCACGAGCGTCCAGTCCAAGTTGCTGCCTTTGATCTCGGCCTCCATGCCCGCCTTGTCTACCAGCAGACCCCGCAGAAACGTCCGCATGAGCAGGTGCTCGTTGAAGAAGCCGGCGTTCTTGACGCTCTCGCCCGCACCAACCACGGAAATTTTCAGCAATCGCCGCACGCCATTGCGTCGCATCGCGTCCACAATATTGTGTGCGGCGCTCGTTTCCATCGTCGTCACTTTCCACGGCGTCTTGCCGCCCAGCGCGTCGATCACCGCATCCTGTCCGGCTACTGCAACGTCGACCGCGGCCGCGTCCAGCACGTCGCCCGCAACAACCCTGACGTTCGCCTTCTTGTACTGCGCGGCACCGCGCACGAAAGCCGTCACCTTATGCCCGGCCGCCAGCGCCTCATTTACCAGCGCCTCTCCGCTCTTGCCCGCTGCTCCGATCACTAGAACGTTCATCGCATTCTCCTTCTTGTTGCCTCGTATTTGGCCGCCCATCCAAATGTGCGACCTGACGATAAGATGCCGACACAAACCATTGGTTGCAAATTATTCAGTGGTTTTAAATTTATTTCAACCAAGGGTTATAAACAAACAAATGGTCGAAAAATGTTCAAAAGGGAGTAAGCTGGTAAAGTGACATCCACATCACCAAGTCGCCGGGTAGAACGTAAGGAGAGGCTGCGGGGCGAAATTCTTGCGGCGGCCAGCAAAATGTTCGCCGATCGCGGTTATGAAGCCGTGACGCTTCGTGCGATCGCTAAAGAGATCGGCTATACGCACGCCGTGATCTACCAGCATTTCCCTGACAAATGGCATATTCTTGCGGAGTTGAGCGGCGAGACAATCGGGCTGCTGATTCAGAACTTCGACGCGATTGCCGCAGAACATCTTGCGCCGAAAGAGCGTCTTTTTGCGACTTCACGCGGCCTTATTCAGTTCTGCACCGCCCATCCACAACACTTCCGCAACGTCTTCTTCGGGCCTGAAAACCGCAACGGCATCCGCGCTGGACAATATATCAACGACATCGGCACGCCTTTGTTCCAACGTTTCGTGCAGCTCTTTTTCGATGTTGCCAAGGATGAAGGATTGCCAAGTAGGGATGACATAGTGGTAGCCCACACTTGGTGGTACACGATCCTCGGCCTCGCCACGCTCATGGTCATCCAAGGTGTTGTGCCCGACTTGCCTGAACAGACTCTCTTGGTCGAGCAAACGATCGCTACGCTTTGGGCGGGCGTTCAGGTTGTTCCGCGATTGCCGAAGAGCGCGGTCTCTAAGCGATCCCGCCGATCCAGTGCCTCAAAGCAATAACAGCTCTGTCTACTTAGGAGTCGTTGGAGGTATGCCCGTGGCGTACCAGCCCGGTCGCGCACTCGGCGTCCGGGCTCACCGTTGTTCCGGATCAGTAACGATAAACGCCATTGCGTCCGCTAACCACGTGTCCGTGTAGTTGGTAAATCGGACATCCGCCTCTCCTGCCGTTTTGCGAGGCCACGGCACCGAAATCTGAATCAGGAGGAAGCAAGCTCCCTAGTCAAAGGCCGTTCAGCCTCAGCTAACCCACATACCCGCGCAGCTGAAAAAACGAACCCATTTTGGGTTCGTCTCGCAGAACCGGCCCGCGAACCCCCTAATCGTTCCGCAAAATGCACTATCTCTTCGCCTTTCACTGGCTTCGTCCCGCAAAACACGCCCTTTCCCGGTATGATATTCTCGTTTCGGATCGGACAGGTGGGTGAGTGGTTAAAGCCAACAGACTGTAAATCTGTCCCTCCTTGCGAGGTACGAAGGTTCGAATCCTTCCCTGTCCACCATCCCCGCCGCGCAAAACCCCTCTCCGGACCGCTTTATCTGCGTATAGTGAAAGGTAGGCCGTTGTAGCTCAGTTGGTAGAGCGCGTCCTTGGTAAGGACGAGGTCACCAGTTCAATCCTGGTCAACGGCTCCAATCCCTCAGGCACTTAGCCGCATCGAGCACTTTCGCCCGTACTGACTGCGAACTTAACTGCACCTACTGCACCGCCGCGCCAGCCGGTTTGCCATGAACTCGCTCCATGATCTTTGTTACGTGAACCCGTTCGCGCTCCTCGTCGGTCTGTGTGTACATGAACGTTGTACTCAGGCGCGTGTGACCAGCCTGTTTCATTGCTTCGAGCGGGTGTGCACCCTCTTCCTGGCGCCACGTGATATTGATATGCCGGAAGCGTCGCAGACCGAAACCGGGCGTATAGATTCCAGCTTGCTCGGCTGCGGGTCGAAAGACGTGCTGTTGCAGGTCCCGATCGTCAGGAGGATTCCCGCCGTCGTTGGCTCTCCCAAAGAGGAAATCTCCCGAGCGCTTCCGCTGCTTACTGGCGTAGGCGATGAGTTCACCGGCCAACCCTGGTATTTGCCGAACCCGGCGCGACTCTGGCGTTTTCGTAGGACCGATCCTCCCACGTGCCCAGTCCCGCTCGATCTTCAGTGTTTCCTTGATCGCGTCGATGTCTTCGAGTTGCAAACCCAAAACTTCGCAGACGCGCGTACCGCTTGCGAGACAGGTAATCACCAACAGCCGTGCGCCTTCTGCGGAGATGATCGCCGTGTCCTTAATCGCGCCAAGAAATCGCGAGAGGCCATCCGGTGCCGGTAGTTTCTTTGTGAAGACCTCGGTGACGCCGCCGATCTTATCTTTCAAATCCCAGCATGGATTTTCGCCGCTCCACATCTTCCATTCTTTGGCTTGACTGAAGATCGCCGAGAGCACTTTTCGGAGATCCAGCAGCGTATTATGCGAGTAACCTTCAGCAGCTTTAGCGTTCAGCCACGCCTCTACTGTGGGCTTGTCGATTTCGCACATACGTAGCAGCCGCTTTCTCCGGCCATCGCTAGTCCATGCAAAAGCTGGCCGAATGTGCTTCTCGATTTTGTTTCTGTAACTCGCTTCCGTGGCCGGAATCTGTGGCAGACGAATTTCCACGTATCGATCGAGCACCGCCTGAAACGGGATTTGGGACTGAATCAAAAACTTGCCATCGTTGATCGTCAGCATCTGGCGCTGCTTCTCGATCTCCGCCTGACGCTTCGTGGTGTCTCTTACGAACCCCAGGAAAACGGGCTTCTGCTTACGCAAGATCCCTTCTGGCGTGATGATCGGCACGTACGGGCGAATGTAGTAGTACGGTCGCTTGACGTCCTTACGGGTCTCAATCTCAGGGTTTTGATATCGCTGTCCGGGCATACCATCGTCGCTCCTCTCGAGGATGCGGCGAATTATATCCAAGTTCGGACTGGAGCTCATGGAACCAATCGGGGCGAGGCTTCACCTTTGCGGACCGTCTTGCTTTTCCGCCCAACCTCGCCCGTCTGCATGTGTGGACTGCTCTGTTCGCTACCGCTTCAGCATCCAGCCGCGGTCATCGTTTTCCCGCTCCAGCAGATGCTTGGCGATCTGCCTCTGAAGATTGGCTTTCAGATCCTCCGGCATCCCGGCTTTGATGAACCCTAAATCATTCAGTTCGACTTCCGAGAGGGTGTCCGCTTGTTTGCCGAGTTGTTCGCGAACCTCGCTCTTGCGCTGTTCAGCTTCAACCCTTGCCCGTTCGCGTTGCTCGCTATCGAGCCGTTCGCGGCGCAACTCTTCAAGATCCTGTTGCATTCTGTAAATTTTCAAATCGAGTGAATCTGCCATTTTGTTATGTCCCTAAAATCGACTGCTGCAACTGCGAACCGACCGGATGGCCAAGGCGGACCTGCTGCTGAACCGCTGACGCGATATCGCCGCCACGCGCGAAGATGCTCTCCGTATCGAGAGCGTTGATAGTGAGCGTGATATTCGTTCCCGCTTGCGCTGCAACCTGAGCCGCACTCGTCGAGGTCTGTGGCGCTACTCCGTACGGCTCCATTAGGCTCGCGCTGACCGATGGCGGAGCCGAACCATTCAACGGATTCGCCGCATAGCTCGGGATAGCCGCTCCTGCCTGGAACGGTTCCAGCACTTGACCTGGCTGGACTGAATAGTTCCACGTCAGGCTGTTCGGATCCTGAATCGGCGAAAGGTATGTATACGGCTGCGACTCAGAGACCGAGTTATAGGGCGAAGACTGAATCTGGCCGTACTTATTAAAGTAGGTCTCATAGCCGCCTGTGTTGAGGTTTCGGTTCAGCGTTGGTGGAGCGAGATATTGATCCGCCGCAATCTGATCCTGCATCTGCGCTTGGCGGATCGCCTTCGGATCAGGAAGGATACCCTTTAAGATCTCCGAGCCAGCGCTGATCGCGCCGAGAATGCTTTTCGAAATCGGCTCTGGATCGAGCAGGGCCGCGGTTCCCGTGGCCGCTCCCACCCCGCCGAGATCGCCACGCAAGCCGCCCCTTTGGAACTGCTGGATGGCTTGAAGAACTCCACCGCCAACGATTACAGCGTCGCCCAAGCCAGCGCCGACGCGTTGGGATGTGGAATAGGTTGGACCGCTTCCCTCTTCGCCTGTAGACGCGTCCCACGTCGGAGCGCCGCCGCTGAAGATCTGGTTCCAGCTACCGCTACCAGCCGAAGTCAGCCCGCTCATGATACCGGCAATGCCTGTTGGATTAGAGAGCGATCCAGCGCCGGAGGACTTCGCCAGCGACATCAGCAAGCCGCTACCCGCGACTGTGCCGGTAAGAATGTCGTTCAGGTAGGGAGACTTCGCACCAGTCGCTTTGGTCGATCCAGCGATTGGAACGCGCACGCCGCCCGGTGAACTCGCACTGTACATCGGAGCCGCATACGATTCGGAAGTCGGAACGGCAAACTTCTGCTCGTTGACGAGCGAACCGATCATTCCGCCGAGCATGGCGCCCGAGCCGAGTAGCCCGGTTAGCGATAACGACGGCGTAGCCGCGGCTGCGGCCGGCGAGGGATTCGGATTCGCTGCGTTCTGGTTTCCGGCCAGGATGGTCAATGCCTGAGCTGGAGAGCCAGCCGACAAATCGGCACCGCTGCCGATCATCTTCGACATAGCGTCCGCCGGCGAACCGCTCGCGACAGAACCGCTCTGCCCTCCGGCTGATGTCCCAGAGATGACGGCCGTCAGATGGTCGATTGCTTTGGTGTTGAGATCGCGAGACTTGATCTCTGGTGCCGATGCCGCCCGATCGCTGTCAAGGATTGTTCCCTTGAACATATTCCCGACAGCCGTTTTAGAGCCATCGGGGTTAGTCTGCCCTGGAATCGCACCGCCGAGCGTCTGTCCGATTTTCTGAAATACGGGAGCCGTGACGTTCGAGAAGATGCCCTTCAGTAGATCATTGGCCTGGCCACGGAACCACTCGGTCAAGCCGCCCGGTTTCCGCATCGCATCATAGAAGCTTTCGGCTTCCTGCTTGTAAGATTCGAGTTGCTGCTTGCGAAGCTCCCCGATCTTTAGCTCGGCGTCCATCCGAGCATCGGCGATCTCGTTTTCGTATTCCTTCTCGATCTGGAGACGGCGAGTCGTTAGTTCTTCTAACTGCTTGGCGTCGTCGACGCTCCGATCCGATTTCTGATTGATCGAAGCAATCAGTTCGTCGATCTCTTTGGTTTGATCGTTACGGAGCGAGGTCGCATCGTTGATCCGCGCGGAAGTCCCGAGCGCTATGGCGTTCTGTTGCCCATAGGGACCGCCCTGCAGCTCGGCCATCCGAACCGCTCGGGATTCATCGCGCCGCGTGTTTTGACGGTCACTGGCGTCTAGAATCTGAAGGCGCTTTTTGGATTCTTCGTACTGCGCTTCGGAAATCGCAACCGCATCGCGAAGTTGCTTCGAGAACTGCTCTTCCTGATTTTTAGTGAGAGCTCCGCTCTTCGCCTCTTGCTTCTGGACCTCATCGTAGGCTTTTGCGGCCGATTTTGCGATCTCTTCAAAGAGTTTGGCGATCGCCTGTTGAATTTTCGGCCCGTACTTCGCGTCGACGAGCTTTTGGTTGCCGGGACCGGCGATATCGAGATCGCGCTGGCGCTCCGCCTGGAGCTTGCGGAGTTGCGATGAAGAGTCGAGGGCGCCATTTAACTCCGGGTGACGCTTATCGAAGCGGGCGTTCTCCGTCAGTTCACGGATCAGCGAATCGCGCTTGCTTGCGTTCGAGTTGGCGTCCTGAAGAGAGCGCCGCTCGGATTCGAGTTTACGCTCTTCGCCTCGGAGGTCTTGCGCTGTGACTCCACCCAGACCGCCCTTTTCAAACGAGTCGGCAATTGCTTTCAGCCGTGTGCTGATTTCTTCGAGCCGCTGCTGTCGTCCCTCGGGCGTGTTCTTGCGATTCGCCTCATGCCAATCCGTGATGTGTTTCCCGGATGCGAGATCGGCTGCACTAATCTGCTGCCATATACGGAGTCCAGCCGCATCCCCCTGAAATCCATGATTGCGAATATCTGACGGAGTAAGTCGCTCATCATCCTTGCCGTTGATTGGATAATTGTCGAGCGTCGAACTGGGACCGCCGAACCACCAGCGAAGACGGGGATGGCTCGACGAAGCCTCCTCGGTGATTTTCGTGACGATCGGGATGACGATCGGGTTGACTTTTTCGGCCAGCTTTTGCAGGAAAAGATCGAAGGCCGTCTTCATCTTATTGATCTGCTCTTCGCCGCTTTTCAGCTTTTCGATCAGATCCGTCGTATCGGCCGCGCCGAGGTCTCGCGCCGCTTGGTTCAGTTCTTTATACTCGGCAACGAGGTTTTGAACGTCTTTGTATCCGCCGCGTCCAAAGGCTCCCACCGCATCCGCTGTCCTTTTAGTTTGGCTTTCAACTTTCGACAGCGCGTCCAGCGTTTCGAGGAGAACTTGGCCTTCTTCCCGAGCCTGACCGCTGGCCGTCTGCATGGAGACGCCGAGCGACTTCAGCACGGCGGCGGAGCGTTTGCCGGAACCGCTGGAGTCTTCGAGCGCTTGGGACAAATATCGAGCCGCCATCCCGAGCGATTGCGTGCTGACGCCGGCGATCCGCGCCTCTACTTCCAACTGCTTCATCTGGCCAGCGCTCAAGCCAAGCCGCTGGGCCATATTGAATGTCTGTTGAGCCGACTGGCCCTGTGCATCCACGAAGTCAAAGAGGGCTTTCGCGCCGAGCGTGGCCGCTGTTGTGATGCCGATGATGGCCAGCCCTGCTATCCCGAGTGACGAAGCCGCGGTTGTAGCTGCTTGGCTGATCGCCTGAAGGGGGTTGCTGATCGCGTTCTTGATGCCGGAGGCGGAGCTCTGGAGATCCTTCTGCTTCCGATCCAGGTTCGCCGCTGCATCCGTCGCGTCTTTGAAATCTTTCTGGATCTGCTTCGCGGCGCCCTGAACGCCGCGCCCGATGCTATCGCCAGAGACGGCCAGCCGTTTGAGGATTTGCTCGAAGCCGAGTCCGGAACCGGACATCTCCTCGAACGCTTTGCGGACGTTCTTCTCGAGATTCGCGAGAGCCGAGCCAGTTAGCCCGGACTCGGACGAAATGCGCTTGATCGCCGCTTCGGTTTTAGCAAGCCCGTTATCGTCGTCGGTCTTGATGCGGAAAAGTAATTCAAGGATATCTTCAGCCATCTGCTACTCCGCGCTGTCGGCTAGGATGTTTTTCCGAATCGCATTTCTCAATGTCCACGCAAAGAAGCGAGTAAATCGATCGCGGTGATAGAACCGCGGATATCGTCTCGCAAAAACGCACGCCCAAACACATAGCTGACAGCGCGTGTAGGATGAGAAACTAACAAAACAGTCGTGGCCAGCGACCCCGCTGGGGTCTCGAAGAATCGTGGCCCAGCGCCGCAACGCCGGGTTGAAAAATACCGTCGGTATCCCTTGGATTTTGGAAGTTTTCCGTCTATTAGAAGAGGTCATAAGTACCGCGAATCCCGCGCTGCTGTAAGTGCACGCGCATCTTAGTTAGAGCTCGAATTTCTGCATTGATCGCCCCGACGTGAGATCGCCCAATCATCACGCCGAGATCGCGCGTAGTCACATCGATAGTGCGCATCAGGACAACGGTCAGGTCATCGTCATCGAGCGCATTCAGGGCCTCAGAAAGCAACGATGCTCGTTGCTTCGACATAACTAAACGTTCTAGACCCATTAAAGTAGTGCCTGGCTGCCGTTCCCCTAGGGGCCGCTGCTGGCTCACGCCGCATGCGCCTGAACCGGAACACGCCGCGCCGTAAGCCAAGCATCCAGCTGGTCGGATTCAAACCTGATATTTTTCCCGACCTTCACGTGGGGAATCGCACGTTTGAAAACCAATTGGTTGAGGTGCGAAAGCGTGAAGGGATAACCGGCTTCAATCACTTCTTTCTTGCTTAAGAATCTTTTCCCGTGTTCTTGCATCTGTATTTACCGCCGTTCAGATGATGTGTTCAACGTTCACGGGAATTGATATAGATCCGCCCAAAAATGAAGAACGAATGGACTAAACTGGCCAGCCGAATAAAAAACTAAAGCTCGGAGCTTGAACGGTTTGTCCAAAGGAGAAGCGACTCGTACGCAGAAATTTTCAAAGGTTCGTGACCGGCAACCGGGGTTTCTCCGAGAGGAAGAGCCACGCGAACCGACACACTTTCGTGTGCGTACTGAAGACCAGTTGACGTCGCTTGACGTGAAGGCGATCGCCGCTGGCATCTACGAGGCGCAGCCGCGAATCTGGATACACGGTCAATGGCGCTGTCCGCAATGCCGCAAGATGAACGCAGAGCAAGTCCGCGAGTGCTCCTGTGGGATCAGCCAGCTAGGTCTTCCTGAATTCCGCGAACGCTTGACGCGATAGTACGCGCGAGGGTTTAGAGGGATGACGGAAAGCAGGGTATGGAAAATCGATCACGCCGTATGAATCCAGGCGCCGCACCGCTTTAATTGAAGTCGCGCGTTACTGTTCTTTGCCGGGTGTTCCAGGCTGATCCAATGCGTCCTTTGATGGCGTCGTTCTGCGGCTAGCGATAGCGCCGATAATGAGCTGCAGGATCAAGAACGTCAGAATCTTGCCCCACCAGGGTCCTACGCACAACCCGGCGATCAGGACAGAGGCTGTGAGCAGCAGTGCGCGACCGATAGCACCACGGTGACTCTTAATCCGTGCGCTCTCCATTCCGTACACAAACTCTGATCGCAGTTTGCTCATTACAAAGAGAGTGCCGGTAGCCCCGCAATTTTCGCGAGGGAAACCTAGGCAGAGGAATGCACATCTCGAACCGAATCGCTATTCGATAGCCGCGGCGAGCATCCGGGCGTGCCCCGTGGCGCTGTCCATGGCGGTTCGCAGCGATTCCCCGGGAACTAATCTGGGATACCCGAGAGGCTCTCCGTTTCGAATGTCGCAGAAGTGGCAGAGCCACGAATTCTCCCGGTCTTCGATGAACACCTTGACATGTCCGATGCTGAAACTTCTAGAGGTTGATTGCACGGGTTTTCTCCTTATGGTCATTGAGTGCAGTGCTGGCGTGGCTGTTATTGGCCTTCTCGCGGCCCTGGTTGCGTCGGAACGCCATCGGCGGTCTCGTAACTCCACCAAGGAGCAGAGACGCGATCCTAGCGCGTTCTGTGAAACATGCGGACTGCTTTATGTTTCAATCACAGCGTAACCGGAATGTCTCACGCTGCTTGAGTGTACACGTTGTCCACAAAAAACTTTTCCGTCGCCTCCAGCGCCGCCTCTGGCGAATCATAAAAATCAGGAAGCCAGGAGAAGACCTTCTCGCGGGATCTGTGGAATTCCGCGCTCCACTCGCCGCGGCAGAAGATAATTGCTCCAGACCAATCGTCGGGCAGACTGAGGATCTCGTACATCAGGGGCGGTCGGTTTCCAAATTGTCCAGTTGCACGGAGCGAGAGAACAGTCTTTGTCGATCCATCCTTGCGTCGCAACGCGATCACTTCGGGATCGCCATCAAATCGGCTGATTCCACGGTCAAGACGGAGGTAGCGACCCGCTGGAGGCGGTAAATACGCGGCCATCTCCGCTCGCGTCCATCTCTCCCGTAAGTAAGCATCTCCCCACCAGGATCTCTTACCGTCCTTGTCGATGACGTCGAACTCTGGGCCATTGGCCGGATGTGGAACCCATTTACCGTCGCGCTCGATCATGCCGTATTTCCAGACCGCCGCCTGTAGATCTTCCCGGAATTGCTGCGGTCCTTGCCAGTCTTTCCATTCAGGCCGCTCCAGGAGGGCGTTTAGGCCACGCTCGACGTTCTCATCGGTACGGCAAGTCTCTTGAATGATTTCACCAAGGTAGAGAAGCACCTCTGGATCGTTGCCAACGTACAAGCCACGCAGCATTTTGATTTTGAGCAGCGCTCTTTTCAGTACCCCTTCGGAAATGCTCACGCGTCCCCCTTTTCTTCTCGCATCATTCGCATCGCTTGGTCCAGGGCGCTCTCGTGCTGCGTTTTACCGGCGCCTGTCGTCGGTGGCGATTCTTCATCCAGCCAGCGCTGCTGGTTCAACCAGGTAGCGGCTAACGGTCGGTGTTGCGGTTCCTTGGCAAGCATGGCGGATGACTGATTCCGTATTGCGGCCGTGATCATCTCGAAATCCGCCAGACTCTTTACGGCGCACCGAAACGCTTTCATCGCTGGCTTCTTCGCTTCTCTCCGCCAGTACGCCTCCCAGAATCGGGTGAACCAATCGACCTGTTCGGTGGTTAGCTCCGGCTTTGGTTTCGTTCGCCCGGCTCCACGTCCAGACTCGGGGTCTGGACAAGAGGTCTTTGTATTTCTAGTTCTAGTTAAAGTTAAAGAAGGAAGAGCGTTGCTTATACCTGAATCCTCGCTGCCTGTATCGGAGTCGCCGGTGCCAGTAATGTAATTGCCGTTGCTTGTGAGTAAGTCATTGCAACCCTCAGGCGGATCAGGGCAGTCACTGATCTGCTCATTCGGGTGCGGACTTTGATGCTTATGAAAATTCGCGATCAGGGCGTATTTAGAACCCTCCGCTTCATAGACCCGTATGAAACCATCGCGCTCCAGTCCGCCGAGTAATTCATCTGGATTGGGAATCGCGTCGTAGGGCAGAATTTCAGCGGCTAATCGACGAGGTCGGAATTCGAGTATGCCCCTGCGATCAGCAAGCAACCACATGCCTTGAAATAACAGCCGCGCCGCCATCGGGTGGGATGACAGAATCTCGTTCTTAAAGAAGCCGATGGCGAGATAGCGTTTCCTGGCCATATCAGTCGGCTGGCCGAAGCGATACGGTGAGTAGGTCGTACTTAAAGTTAGTCTCCACCGTTATCGCCGCAGTGCTCTTGTATCCCGAACGGCAATTGTCAGCGTCGTATACCTCGATCAGGACGTTAGTCTCATCATCGAGTTCAGCCGTAAGTTCGCGGAATTCGCCGATCGTCATACCTTGCCCCCGTGCGCTGAACTCACTGATTCGCCGCCAGTCGCGCGGGAATTTATAAAAGCAATCAGATCAGCACCGCGATACCGAACCGACCCGCCAATGCGGTGGAATTTCGGACCTTTCCGATCTGCTCGCCAATGCTGAATTGTGGACAGGCTGAGTCCTAAGAGCTCGGCCACGTCTTTTTCCTTATAGAGTCGTTCGTAATCTTTCATTTTGTGAAACGATAGTCACACGCGCGTGTATCGGCGAAGGACTACAAAACGTCGCAATCGTTAGATAACAATAGCGAAAGTTTTTTTGTAAGTCGTTGTGATCCGGGAGGTCGGATCGGCATCACGCGGGCTATTCGTCATCGCGTGGAACCTAAGTGGGATCATCCTCTAGCGGGGATGGACGCCGCGTGGTCTTCTGGCGAATCAGGTCGCAGTCGAGGCCAACGGATTCCGCGAAATCCATCATCCGCTCGAATGCCTCTGGCGTCATCCACATGTCGGGGGCCTTGCCGCTCGAGAGCTTAGGCTTCTGCTCTTCGGGCGCATCCCAGTGATCATTAATAAGCTGGATCACTTCCGCCGGCACATAGAAGCCGAGATCGGCGGTGGACGGCTCCAAACCGCTTTCTTTTAGCTTTGCGTCCCATTGGGCCCTATGGTCAACCATCTGTTTGTACGTCATCAATCAATCTTCCTTCGTAACTTCCCGCCGCCGCAAGCGCCGCGTTCGAAACGGAATGACCTTCGCTGGCTCCGCTTTCCTAACTGGCTCTTCGAAATCGGAACCTGAAAACCTGTGAGCCGATTCGGAACAGTTGCTTCATCGCGTCCGTCCAGGCGCAAAATGCGTCGAGTGTTTTTCCGCATCTCCGTAGGCTTTAGCTCCTGAAATCAAGTTTGCGACCTTCGAATCTCGGATCTTCGCCAAAGCCCTCGCGGATGAGCACAAGCAAGGTGCTGGCGATCGGTGCTGCGGCAAATAGTAGCGCGAGTAAGTGGTACATGTTCTTTACTCCTGCTTAAGCCGCCGATCGGCTGATGACAGACCACATCCGGTCACCGCGCCGGATTAGAGACTCGCTTGACCGCGCGTTGGTGCGCTGGCGACTTCCAGTATGCTTTCGTGGACGTCCAGATCTCGTTGGCGGAAGGTCCGGACCCGATACCTCGTACTCCGAAAATGCGGCGCCGGTTTCATCGTGATCTGGTGACAGATCCTGGTCGACATCAAAATCACGAATGACGATTTTAATTCCGGCCGGAACTTCATCTACGAAGGCTACGCCTCCACGAACTGAGATTTTCGCGATTGCTTTCATGTCCTGATCTTATGTTGTTTCATAAACAACGTCAATTCAGGAAACTCTGGCTTTGTGTTGTTACGATATACCGTATACGGTAGAGCTATGAGATCAGATGCGAAACCGCACAAGGGCGGTCGTCCACCTGCCGCAGTCACTCCCGACGGCAAAGGAGAGCCCACGAGTCTTTGGCCGCGACTTACGCTCTCCATGCGGCCAGCAACAAGCGCACGGCTCAAAGCACTTGCCGCCACTAGGTGTAAGTCGCCATGGGAGGTAATCGAAAAAGCGCTCGATGACTACACTTCCCGGCTTCACGCCGAAGAACGGAAGCTGGTTGAAAAATTAACCGAGAGACATCTGCCGATTGAACAGCAAAAGCTGGATAAGGCGCTACTACGGAGAGACCGGAAGCCGCAGAAGTCGGAACCCTGATTTCGCTCCCACAGAATGAGCAAGCAACGCGTTCACCCGCTCCCGAAACGGCCAGACAGAGATGACGCACTCATCCGAATTGGCTCATCGGTCTACAGGGTCGAAGTCTCAATCGACCAGGTAATCGAGTCGGCGGATGTCATTCCGTTCGCGATTGCCCGATCTCGAAAGTCCAAGCGACCGCGACCACGGGATGACTCCCGCAAAGGGTCCACTCCTTGCCGGATTAAAGGATCTCGGGCGTAACAAAAGCAATTCGATTTGGGACACCGATTTCATTCGATGCCGACGCTTTGCTTTCAGCGCGAATTCGCGGCGGTCGCAGCAGGGGTTTTGATACAGCGCTGAATGGTCATGGCGGAGACGTCCATCTTGGCCGCGATGTCCCGAAGGCTTACGCCATCGGCGTAGAGCTTCATAGCTTCGTCGCGTTGAAACACCAGCCGTGGCCGGCCGCAGTGCGTCCCGGATGCTTTCGCGTTCTTGATGCCACAGCGCACGCGCTCGATGATCGTGTCGCGTTCGAACTCCGCCAACGATGCGAGGATGTGAAGCAAGAGGCGCCCGCAAGGGTTCCGCTGGTCTGTGTCGATTCCCTGCGTCAAGCTGATGAACCGGACGCTATAGGTGTCGAGGAGTTGAACGTTTTCGATGAGCTGCTGAAGTGAGCGCCCGAATCTATCCAATTTCCAGGTCACCACGGCATCGAAACGCTTCAGTCGAGCGTCGGCCATTAGGCGCTTGAGTGCTGGCCGATTGGCTTTCGCGCCGGAAATACCCTTGTCGATGTACTCTTCAAATTCGAAACCTTGCCGCGCCGCGTATTCGCGCATCTCGCGAAGCTGCATCGAGCAATCCTGGTCCGTGGTGCTGACACGTGCGTACAGGGCGATCTTCATGAGATAATGATACGGCCTTTTGATACGTCGCGACAATTAGGATTTGCCTGAATGACGGGCCCTTGCACGCACGCGTACGCATACGCGCATTTTACGCTCCGTCAGTCCGAGAACCCGACGCTGCACCCGTACTTACTCGTTCTCACGTTCGCCGTCCCTTCCTCTGTTCCGTGCTTATTCGGGACTCATCCGAAAAACCACAACTTCTTTATTCCCAACGAAAGCGTCTTTAAGCTATTGCCGTGCGCGTCCTTGGTAAGGACGAGGTCACCAGTTCAATCCTGGTCAACGGCTCCAGATTTTTCGGTTCTAAGTTTTCCGCTCCAAGTTCTCTACGACATACCCGGAAAGCGTGCCTCTCCTCTTACGCGTCTCCGTGCTATCCTCGGCTTGACGTGCGTAACAGGATTTGTGTCACGCACCGGCCTAACCCGTTCGTCGTGCATCGACGAAAATCTCACCAGTTTAACTAGAGAAGACAATGGCGAAAGAGAAATTTGATCGCAGCAAGCCGCACGTAAACATCGGGACGATCGGGCACATCGATCACGGGAAGACGACCTTGACGGCGGCGATCACGAAGACGCTGGCGAAGCACAATCCGAAGGTGAAATTCCGGAGCTTCGATTCGATCGACAACGCGCCGGAAGAGAAAGCGCGCGGGATCACGATCGCGGTGGCGCACGTCGAGTACGAGACGGCGAACCGGCACTATGCGCACGTGGATTGTCCGGGGCACGCCGACTACATCAAGAACATGATCACGGGCGCGGCGCAGATGGACGGGGCGATTCTCGTCGTTGCCGCGACCGATGGCCCGATGCCGCAGACGCGGGAGCACATTCTGCTGGCGCGCCAGGTGGGCGTGCCGTACATCGTGGTGGCTTTGAACAAAGTCGACATGGTGGACGACCCGGAGCTGCTCGAACTGGTCGAGCTCGAAGTGCGCGAGCTGCTGAAGAGCTACCAGTTTCCGGGCGACGATCTGCCGGTGGTGCGGGTGAGTGCGCTCGGCGCGTTGAACGGCGAAGAGAAGTGGGAGAAGTCGGTCGACGAGCTGATGGCGAAAGTGGATGAATACATTCCGGTGCCGCAGCGCGTGATCGACAAGCCGTTTCTGATGCCGATTGAAGATATTTTCTCGATTCAGGGGCGCGGCACGGTGGTGACGGGGCGCATCGAGCGGGGGATCTGCAAGGTCGGCGAGGAGATGGAGATCGTCGGATTCCGGGACACGCGCAAGACGGTGGTGACGGGCGTCGAGATGTTCAAGAAGCTGCTCGATGAAGGGCGCGCCGGGGACAACGTGGGGTTGCTGCTGCGCGGCATCGAAAAGAACGATGTGGAGCGCGGGCAGGTGATCGCGAAGCCGGGGGCGATCAAGCCGCACAAGAAGTTCAAAGGCGAAGTGTACGTGCTGTCGAAGGAAGAGGGCGGGCGGCACACGCCGTTTTTCAATGGCTACCGGCCGCAGTTCTACTTCCGGACCACGGACGTGACCGGAGTGGCGAAGCTGCCGGAAGGCATGGAGATGGTGATGCCGGGCGACAACGTGGCGATTGAAGTGGAGCTGATTACGCCGGTCGCGATGGACAAAGGGCTGCGCTTTGCCATTCGCGAAGGCGGACGCACCGTCGGCGCCGGCACCGTCACCGAGATCGTGGAATAGACTGAAGTAAACGGAAGGGAACAGGCGAATCATGCCGCGCGAGATTATTCAGTTCCAGTGCAACGAGTGCAAGAACCGGAACTACAGCAAGACGAAGAACAAGAGGACCACTACCGAGCGCCTCGAGATGAAGAAGTTCTGCCCGTTTTGCCGCAAGCACCAGCCGCATCGCGAAACCAAGTAGCAGGTCGCAACGCTGTAGAGATCGTTGTGGAAGGCTGCTACCGCAATTTTGCTAGGCTGTAATAGAGTTCCACAAAAGGGGCATAGGTTTAACGGCTAGACCAGCGGTCTCCAAAACCGCGAGTGGGGGTTCGAATCCCTCTGCCCCTGCCAAAGCTTCCCTCTTCGGTGTAAGCGGATCGGTGAGACGCGCACAGGCAGTGGAGCGTTTCAGGATTGAATTTCTATGGAATTGAGTAAGGCAGTTGGTTGGCCTCAACAGACCAAGTCGTACATCGACGAAGTGAAGGCCGAAATGAAGCACGTCTCCTGGCCGACTTGGCAACAGGTGCGTGCAACTACAGGTGTCGTGATAGCCGCGACTTTTCTTTTTGCGGCCTACTTCTGGGTCGTCGACACGATTGTGAATTCCATAGTCAGTCGCATAATCAGCTACTTCACACATCGATAGTTCTTGGCTGGCGCGCATCGGAAACGGACGAATAGGAATGACTGACGAGCAGTTGAAAGACGAACAGGACGTTGCAAACGCCGGACCAGGAAGGTCAAACTTCGATTGACGAAGACGACTGAGGCTCATAGCGAAGCGTCTCAAGATCAAACCGAAGAGGCTTCAACGGAAACCGATGACGGCGTTCATGGCCTCGACCATGAAGTCGAAGCAGAACAATCCGCGGAACATGCCGCGGCGCCCGATCAGCCCACCGGTCCCGCTAAGAACTGGTACATCATTCACGCCTATTCGGGTTTCGAGCAGAAGGTCGCTGAATCTCTTCGAACTCGGGCTCAAGCTTTCGGGTTTGCCGAGCGCCTTGGCCAACTCCTGATTCCGACCGAAGAAGTGATCGAGCTGCGAAATGGCAAAAAGGTGACCAGCAAGCGCCTGCTGTATCCCGGCTACGTTCTGATCGAAATGGAGATGGACGACGAACTCTGGCACGCCGTAAAATCGACGCCTCGCGTCACGGGATTCGTCGGCGGTGGAACCAAACCTGTTCCGTTGACCGCCGACGAGGTAAATGCGGTTCTGTACCGGCAAGCCTCCAGCGCCGATCGTCCGCGTCCGAAGATGAGCTTCGAAAAGAGCGACAACGTCAAGATCGTCGACGGCCCGTTCACGAATTTTTCCGGCAAAGTGGACGAAGTCAACACCGAGCGCAACACGCTGCGTGTCATGGTGACCATATTCGGGCGCTCCACCCCGGTCGAATTGGACTTTTTGCAGGTAGAAAAAATATAACCGAGCCGCCGCTAACAAGCAGACAAGTAATCAGGACTTACATAAATGGCAAAGAAAGTTACAGCAGAAGTTAAGTTGCAGATTCCGGCTGGCAAAGCCACGCCTGCTCCGCCCGTGGGCACTGCTCTTGGCCCGCAGGGCGTGAATATCATGGAATTCTGCAAGGCCTTCAATGCGAAGACCTCGGCGAAAGATCAGGAAGGATTGATCATCCCGGTCGTCATTACGATCTATTCTGACCGCTCCTTTACCTTCATCACCAAGACGCCCCCCGTCGCCATCCTCGTGAAGCGCGCCGTGAATCTCGCCAAGGGATCGGCCGAACCGAACAAGAACAAAGTCGGCAAAATCACCGTGAAGCAGATTGAAGAGATCGCGAAAATCAAGATGCCCGACCTGAACTGTTTCACCGTCGAGGCTGCCATGGAGCAAGTGAAGGGCGCCTGTCGCAGTATGGGCGTTGACGTAGTCTAAGCCCAGCTTTACTAGAAGTTTCACAACAATCCCGAACCAAAGGGCCGCTGGATCAGCGGCCTTTTTTGCATTTAAGAATTACCGGTGCAAACGGAGCACTTTTGCGATTGCAAATGGAGCGATGATCCGTTACGCTTGGAATCGCTGTTGGCACACGCCTGATCGTTTTCTTCGGGAATGATCTTCTTCGGAAAATGATCGGGAGTGTTGAAAAAGGGAAGCTGGTGAGAATCCAGCACTGTCCCGCAGCGGTAAACAGGAACGAACGCCCAAAACGGCACTGTCTCGCTATATCGAGATGGGAAGCCGGGCTAGTAGAAACACAGTCAACCGACTGTCCGCCTGTAAGTCCGAAGACCTGCCGCAGCCCGCACCGATAGGAGCGGAATTTTACTTCGCCGCCTCGAGGGAGGGCCGACAATGTTAGCCAGGTACTTTCTTTTACTCTCAACCGTTCTATTTTCTGCCGGTTTATTCGCGGCCGATCCCACAACTGTCACCGGCAATGTGACCGATACCTCCGGAGCGGTTGTAAGTGGCGCGACAGTCAACTTACACCAAGTTGCTGGCTCGGCGCTGCTGACCGTGACCTCCGATGCGAGCGGACACTTTCGCTTCACGAATGTCACTCCCGGGGAGTATTTGCTCGACGCTTCTGCACCGGGTTTGGGTATTGCTCATCCCGAAACACTAACCTTAACCGCTGCCGAGACCAAAGACGTCGCTCTCAAGCTGGTAGTCTCTGCCGTAAACGCGCAAGTGAGTGTGACAGCTGCGGGCGAGCCCGAATCTGTCGATCAAGTTTCGAAGGCGCTCGACGTCATCAATGTGGCTGACGCCGAGCGTCGCGGTATCTCATCCGTCGCGGAAGCCGTGCGCTTCGTGCCTGGTCTTCGCGTGAGCGCCCGTGGCAGCCCCGGAGCGTTCACGACCATCCAAACACGCGGCTTGCGTGTCACCGATACTGGCATTCTCATCGACGGATTCCCGTTCCGCGATGTCACTAGCATTCAAGATGAAGCAAGCGCGTTTATAGGCGATCTGCTGCTGGTCGACTCCACTCGGATCGAAGTTCTGCGCGGCTCCGGTTCCTCTCTCTATGGAACGAATTCCATGTCGGGGACCGTCAATATCATTACCAATCCCGGCGGTGGAACCACGCACGGCGACCTCGATGTCCAAGGGGGCGGGCTTGGATTATTTCGTGGTGTCGCGGACCTCTCCGGATCGGCGCTGTCCAATCGTCTAGCTTATTCGGCCGGTGTTTCGCACCTCAACGTTACTGAGGGCGTCGACGGTGTCGAAGCGGCGCGCGACTGGAGCGGCCAGGCTGCTTTAAGCTATGCGCTCACTTCGAAAATAAGACTCGGTGTTGATGTCTTTGCGAACACAGGTTACCTTCAAGATCCTGCCAGTCCAGCTTCGACGCCCGGCGTGACCGCAAGCGCCATCGTTCCCGCTATTCCGCTGCCGTTCTCCCAAGGGCAGCTCCTCGATGCGAATCTGCCTTACAACCCGGGAAACTCGACATTCTTGCCATCGCTTGGAGATGCCGATGCCGGTATCTATTCGCACTTTGTCTTCGCGTTGTTCCGTCTGGAACACCAAATAAGTTCTCGCTTGTCCTACCGCGTGGCATATGAAGTGCTCGACACTCACCGCAACAATACGAACGGGCCCGCAGGTCCAAATACCCCGGATAACTTCGAACCCGTCTTCAATACCCAGGAACTCTACAACGGCCGCTTAAATACAGTTCGCGCGCGCGCTGATTATCTTTGGGGAGGTCATCAACTTCTCACCGCCGGTTATGAGTTCCAGCAAGAACACTATCAGAACGTCAACTCCGACCAGAACCCCGATCCCACTCAACGCGTGTTCAACAGTACCGTCGCAACTCAGCGCAGCAATGCCGCCTTTTCTCAGGATCAAATCCGGCTGCTTGGCGACCGGCTGGAGGTTTTGCTTTCCGGCCGTTTCACCCAGATCAGCGTAAATCCGCCAGCGTATATAGGTGGCGGGTCGCCCTACGCTAATCTTCCGCTGCCGTCCCCGCCCGCCGCATACACCGGCGACGCTTCCGTCGCGTACTTCCTCCCACGCACCTCTACTAAGGTTCGTGCTCACACGGGAAATAGTTTTCGGATGCCCTCTATCTATGAACGCTTCGGCGGCTACTTCTATGGCGGAGCCTACATCCCGAATGGAAATCCGGAGCTCGCCCCTGAGCGTGCCATCTCACTCGATCTCGGGTTCGATCAGTATCTCTTTCACGATCATCTGAAGATAAGCGGCACTTACTTTTACTCTCACCTCCAGGAAGTTATCGATTACTTGGATTTCCCTCCAAATTACGTAGATCCTTACGGGCGAACCAGCGGCTATTACAACACGAGCGGTGGAATTTCGCGTGGACTTGAGCTGAGCGGCGAGTTTCATCCCGCGCGCAGTTCGACTATCTTCGCATCTTATACTTACACCAACGCCAGGGATCGAGCTTCCGTGTATTATACGGGCACATCCATCGACCCTCTGCAAACGCCACGCATTCTGCCGAATACCGTGACCATCGTCGCCTCCCAGCAGTTCGGCAAGCACATCGACATGGCCATGGATTTCGACGGCGGAAGCAGTTATTTATATCCGCTCTACGGGCTCAATCCAGTCTCTGGATTTGCCTATCCATACGCTTACCGGTTTCCTGGTCCACGTCAGCTCGGTCTTTCGGCCGGTTATTCCTTGCCATTAAGCGAGCGCGCGGCCGCCCGTTTTTATGTCCGCCTATCGAATGCTCTCGGCCAGGACTTCTATGAAGACGGATTCCGAACGCCTCAGCGCTGGGCGCTCGGCGGAATTCACTTCACCTTCTAACGGGATCGCGATTCCGTTCTTTGCCTTGCAAAGAACTTGCCTCATACTTTATACTCGGGCGTATATGGCTGTTGCACAGCGAGCCACAATCCTGGAAGAGCCGGTCCCCATCGGTCGCCGGGCCGCGGACAACTTGCGTTTCATTCGCGACACTATGGAACGGGCTGCGTCGTTCACCGCTGTGCCCGGTTGGGGTGGCGTAATCATCGGTTCGACCGCGCTCGTGGCTGGCGTTTTGTCGTTCACTCATTCGACACGCGAACAGTTTGGCATCTGGGTTTCCGAAGCGGTCGTCGCGCTTGCAATTGCCTTTTGGGCAGTTCGTTTGAAATCGAAGCGGCTGTCAATCTCTTCCTTGCAGTCGCGAGCCGCGCGGCGCGCGCTGTTGAGTTTTATGCCTCCACTGCTCGCGGGCGCGATTCTCAGCACCATCTTGTATCGCCTCGAGGTCTTCAGCCTGCTGCCGGGAATGTGGCTGCTGCTTTACGGAGCAGCCGTCGTGACCGGCGGAGCGTTTTCCGTGCGGATTGTACCGGTCATGGGGTTGTGCTTCATGTTTCTCGGAATAGTTGCCCTGCTTGGGCCCGCGGCCTGGGGAAATGCATTCTTGATGTGCGGCTTCGGCGGGCTGCATGTCGTCTTCGGTCTGGCGATCGCGAGGAGGCACGGTGGCTAGACCCGCCATGGCCAGATCGAGTGAAGCTGCCGCCAAGACGCGTCCGGCCAAAGGCGGAAAGGCGAGCACCCAGCAGGAAACCGTCGAGAGCGCTCTGCCCAATCTCGACCGCATCATTCACGAGCGGATGCGGCTCGGGATCGTGAGCGCTTTAGCCGTGAACGACTCGCTGACCTTCAACGAGCTGAAAAAATTGCTGCAGACCACCGATGGAAACCTGAGCGTTCACGCCAGACGTCTCGAAGAGGTCAATTATGTGGAATGCACCAAGAGCTTCGAAGGCCGTATGCCGAGGACCGAATATCGACTGACATCCCCCGGGCGTAAGGCTTTCGAGCGCTACCTCGATCACATGGAAGCACTGATTCACGCCATGCGCGAGCAGTAATCAGGCCCTACCGCTCAGAACATTCCTAGAACCATTCTTCACGGTTGTGTAACCGATTACACACCTTTGAGCAATGCTGCTACCCGACAGTAGGGCTGAGGTCACCTCCCCATGTCCATCACCGCCATCACGGAGCTGCAGTGGTTTTCGAAGCACCGCTACTTGCACCGAAGTTTCCGCTCAGGCGTTTCGCTACACAGCGACACTATGTATTCCGAGGAGAATCTGAACATTCTTCCTCGGTGGGTCGTTAAGCACGCAACCGCCGAGGTGCGGAACGGATTCTGGACTCCTCCACTGACACCGCGCCAGGCGTATCGCCTGGCGCAGAAACAGATTGAGGCGCAGTTTCAACTCCCCGCGCTCGTCTCCCTGACCGATCACGACGACATTCGTGCAGGTACGCTGCTTCAAGTTCTCGATCGATTTCGAAACGCGCCGGTCTCAACCGAAATGGACGGTCCCGTTCGGCCCCACATTCTTTTCATCTCGGGATTCACAATTTGCGGCAGGCTCGGGCGAAAGCCATTATGGAAGAGCTCACCGATTTCACGGCTTGGGCCGCGAAGCTGGTTTGCCGAACGCTGCGGGCGGCGATCGCCACGGTTTAGAAGCAAATGTAATTCTCAACTTGTCACGCGCGACGACACTCCCGGAATTCGTGGAGGAAGGCGCGCCCGGCGTTTCAGCCACGTTGTCTTTATGCCGCAATACCGCCAGTCCCGCAAACTGCGGATACTACACACAGTTATAGATGTCCTACGCGATTACCCCGACAACGTTGAAGGCCGTCGAACCTGGTCCGATCGCGTATTTTATCGTGATCCGCATACGCGAGTGCCCGCGCCGTTCGCCACCATTCCAGGCTCCGCCGTGGCGCGCGTGGTCGGGCATTTCGTCAACGCCATGCGGCTGGTCGACAGGCGGCGGCCTCCTGCTATCCTCACGAGTGCATGAGCGGGGTGGTGCTCGATGGGAAGAAAATCAATCAGGAGATTTTGGACGAACTGCGGCCGCGAATTGACCGTCTGCGCGCGACAAAACGCCCGCCCGGCTTAGCCGTCGTTCTGGTCGGCGACGATCCGGCTTCCCAAATCTACGTTCGGAATAAGATCAAAACCTGCCGTGAACTGGGCATCGAGAGCCTTGATATAACTCCCGCCGCAAGCATCACCACGGAGGAGCTGCTTCGCATCATCAAAGACCTCAATGACAATCCGGATAGTTGATGGCATTCTGGTACAAACGCCGCTTCCAAAGCAGGTCGATAACCAGCAGATTCTGCTCGCAGTCGATCCGTCGAAAGATGCCGACGGATTTCACCCCTTCAACGTGGGTAGTCTGGTGGCGAACCGTCCGGCTCCGCGAGCGTGCACTCCGGCGGGCATTCTGCAATTGCTCAAGCGCTACAATATTCAGATCTGCCGGCGCGAATGCGGTAGTCGTTGGCCGCAGCGAAATTGTTGGAAAGCCGATGGCTCTGATGCTGCTGCACGAGAACGCGACCGTGACAATTTGTCACTCGCGCACCCGGAACTTGGCGGAGGAATGCCGGCGCGCCGACATTTTAGTTGCAGCAATTGGCAAGGCGGCCCTGATCACGGCGGAATACATTAAGCCGGGCGCGTGATCATCGACGTCGGGATGAACCGCTTGACGGAGCAAGTCGGAAGTGCAGCGGCTTTTTGCCGATGACGCGGCGCGGCTGGCTGCTTTCGCGAAGAATGGCACCACGCTGGTCGGAGACGTTGATCCATCCGCCATGCGCGAGCTCTCTTCCGCCTACACGCCGGTGCCCGGCGGAGTCGGGCCGCTAACTATCGCCATGCTGATGGCCAATACTGTTC
Source organism: Terriglobia bacterium (assembly GCA_963719335.1). GTDB lineage: Bacteria > Acidobacteriota > Terriglobia > Bryobacterales > Bryobacteraceae > Bog-105. Next base: position 466,143 of record CAVRBR010000002.1, read on the forward strand.
AACTCGCGGAACAGCACTTGGCGCTTGACCACGTCGATGTTGAAGGTCGGCCTGACAGGCGGCTATGCGAGCGGAAAATCATTTGTTGCTTCGGAACTCGGAACGCCGCGGGTGCTTCGTCATTTACGCAGATCAATTCGGCCACGCAGTTCTCGAGCAAGGCGGCGAAGCCTATGCGCCGACTGTGCAGGCGTTCGGCCCGGATATTCTGCAGCGCGGATGGTTCCATTGACCGCAAGAAACTCGCCGCCACAGTTTTTGGTTCCCCTGAACTCTTAGCGAAGTTGAGCTCGTTTGTCCATCCGGCAGTTTTTAAGCTTGAGCAGCAGATGTTCGATGCTTGGGAAGCACAACACTCCGACGGCATCGCTGTAGTCGAGGCCGCTATTCTAATAGAAACCGGCCGTCACACTGCATACGACCGGATAATTCTCGCAGCCTGCGATCCGGAGACCCAGATTGCCCGCGGAATGAAGCGCGACCGCCTGACACGAGAAGAAGTGCTTGCACGTTTGTCCCGGCAGATGCCACTTGCAGAAAAGAAGAAATACGCGCACTACATCGTCGACACCGACGGTGCAAAAGAAGATACCATTCGGCAAGTGGACGATGTGTTTCGAGACCTAAAACAACTGGCAGAAGGCGCACAGGCATGAGATCGCGGACGTTTCTGCTCGCTCTGCTAATCACATTCGCGTTTTTCTGGCTGACCTCGCGAGCGAGTTGGAGCTTCGCAGTTCGGCCGATTTCGAGCTCGCGACTGGTCCGAAGGCCGTTCATAGCGCTGGCCTGACGCCCGACGAGCAGAACAATATCGACATTTACAAGGCCGCGCGGCTTGCGACCGTTTACATCACCAGCACGGCGGTGCGCCGCGATTTCTTCTTTCAGCCGGTTGCATCGCAAAGTCTCGGATCGGGGTTTTTGATCAATGACAGCGGATTCATTTTGACCAACTTTCACGTAATCTCCGGAAGCAGCCGCATTCAAGTCACCTTGTCGGATCAGACGCAATACTACGCGCGAGCGATCGATACGGATCGCTCCGATGATCTGGCGCTGATCAAAATTAATCCGAAAAAGAAAGTGGAGTTCCTGCGGCTGGGCGATTCCGATCATCTGCAGGTAGGACAGAAAGTGCTTGCGATCGGAAATCCGTTTGGCCTCGAAGGAACGTTGACCGTAGGGGTTGTGAGTTCAATTGGCAGAGCCATTGACAGTGAGAGCGCGCAGCGGCTCGAGGGAATGATCCAAACGGACGCTGCGATTAACGGCGGCAATAGCGGCGGTCCGCTGCTCGATTCGAATGGCACCGTGATCGGCATCAATACAGCGATCCTCGGCCAGACGAATATTGGCATCGGTTTCGCTCTGCCGATCAGTCGCGCGAAGGCGCTGCTCACCGATTATCAGGCGGGGCGCACCACGGAACGGCCGAGGATCGGTATAACGGCTGAATATGTCGCCGGCGATCTGGCCGAAGCCCTGGACCTGCCGGGCCGTGGCGGTTTATTGGTGCAGGGCGTCGTGCGGGGATCGTCCGAAGATGTGGCGGGCGTGCGCGGCGCGCGTCAGGTAGTGGACATCGGCAATGTGGAACTGGGCATCGGCGGAGATCTCATCACGGCCATCGATGGCCAGCCCGTACAACGGGAAGACGCGCTGGTTCAAGCCATCGCAAAAAAGCGCGTGGGCGATACGATCACCCTGACGATCTTCCGAAATAACCACACGTTTAGTTTGCCTGTGAAGCTCCGCCCCGCTCCTGGCAATGCCAGCTAGGTGCTATTTCAGCCGCTATTCGGCGCTCGCGAAGGGGCTGAAATCCGTATCGTAATCGAAGTAATCGACCCCTTCCGTGCGTTTCAAATAGTTGACGATTGCATACGTAACGGGTGTCATCAAAGTCTCGTACAGGACCTTGATGACGTACCCGGAAACTATCAGCTGAATCAAGACTCCGAGCGGGCGCATTCCGTAGAATGCGACGAAGATGACGACCGTGGTATCGACAGCTTGTCCCACGATGGTCGATCCGATCGTGCGCGTCCAGAGATATTTGCCTTTGGTCAGCAGCTTGAGTTTGGCAAGCGTGAATGAATTCGCAAATTCGCCGCACCAATAGGCGATCAAACTTGCGAGGACGATACGGCCCACCGGTTTAAAGATTGCGGTGAAGGCCCGCTGGTCGGTGTACTCGGGAGCGGGCGGAATGATCACGGCGAGGAAACTGATGGCCACCAGAATGAATGAGGCAAAAAACCCATACCAGATAGCTCGACGCGAGGCGCTGTACCCATACACCTCAGTGAAGATATCGCCAAAGATGTAGGTGATGGGAAAAAGCATTTGCGCGCAGCTCACGCGGAACGGCCCGATGGCGAAAAACTTCGCAGCGATGACGTTCGAGGTCAGCAGGACAACAACGAACAGCGTAATGAACGCATCGAGATATCTGTATCGGTGGTCGCTTTCAAAGGCTTGTAACATCGCCGAGTTAATTGCAGATCCTCTCGCTATAATTGGGACGTGTCACGTCTCTCGGCCGCGCTTCTCATTGCGGCTACTCTGCTCGCAAGTTGTGGAAGCGGCATTCGGAATAAAGAGAAGGTCCAAGAAGCGATCATAAACCGACTGCAAACGAGATCAGGTCTCGATCTCAATGCACTAGACATCACGACGACGTCGGTCTCCTTCAACAAAGACATGGCTTACGCCACTGTAGCGTTCCATCCGAAGGGTGATCCCAGTGTGAATAGCGGCATGCTCATGAAATATACATTGGAGGCCCGAGACGGCAAGTGGGTAGTAGTCAATGTCGGCAATTCCCAGGGATACGACGCGAGGGAACAACAGTCCGCGGGTGGGGACCAACTGCCGCCAGGTCATCCGCCCGTCGGTTCGGATAACCCGCACGCGGGCGGCGGGCGAAGACAATGAAAACGGTTGCGGTTTTGGGCGGCGGCCCAGCCGGGTCCACTGCCGCTGAAAGGCTGGCGCGCGCCGGGCTGAGAACGGTTGTATTCGATGAAAAGCTGGCGTGGGAGAAGCCGTGCGGCGGCGGCATCACCTATAAGGCATATTCGCAATATCCTTATTTGATCGAGAACGACACGCCGAAGAAGCTGGTAACGGACACAGTGCTCGCGGCGCCGAAATCCGGCGTCGTCAAGATGGCTTTGAGCCGGCCGCTGCTGATCTATTCGCGTATCGATCTTAACCGCATGTTGCTGCACCGCGCCGAAGCGGCCGGCGCGGAAATCGAGAAGACCCGCGTGCTGGGACTCGACCGCACGTCCGCGGGCTGGCGAATCCGCACCCAATCAGGTAAGCTTGACGCGGATTATTGCGTGATCGCGACGGGCGCGCGCAATCCGCTGCGCGAAGTGGGTACGCAATTCGATGCGCAAAATACAATGTATGCGCTTGGATATTTTGTGCCGAGCGATCAGGCTCATATCGATATTCAATTCCTGCCGAATCTGGAAGGATACATCTGGGTTTTTCCGCGGGCCGGACATCTCTCGATAGGCATCGGGGGAAAAGGTGAATCCGCGCAGTGTCTTCGCATGCGCCTGGAACGCTACATGGATGAGAAGGGCATTTCTCGACAAGGTGCAAAGTTCTTCGCGCACATGCTGCCGTCACTCGAATCGCACGGTTGGCGTCACAATCGCCTCGCCGGCGACGGATGGATAGCTGTAGGCGATGCGGGCGGGTTAGTCGATCCAATTACGGGGGAAGGCCTGTATTACGCGGTTCGCTCCGGTGATCTGGCAAGCCAGGTTGTACTCAGCGAACGGGAACACGATAAGAAAGCGGAGACTTACCGGCAACTCATCGCTCGCGATTTCGGTTTGGACTTGACTTACGGTGCGGGCCTTGCGAAGCGGCTCTTCTGCGGGGCCGTTTTCTTTGGCGCTGTCCCGAACCGCATGATCGACTTCATGAGGCGCAGCCCCAAATTCTGTGAAATCATGCAAGACCTGTTCGCCGGCACGCAACCCTATCTGGAATTGAAGAACCGGCTGCTGCGCAACGTCAACACGACTCTGCATGAAATCCTGATGAGCTTTCTGTTCCGTAAACTTGTGCTCGGCCAAAACCGAGTATGAATACGGCGCAATCGGAGGCGCTGTTCGCCCGAGCGCAACAATATATTCCGGGCGGCGTAAACTCGCCTGTGCGCGCATTCCGAGCTGTTGGCGGGACACCGCGGTTCATCGCGCGTGGTGACGGATCGCACATTTACGATGTAGATGGCAACGAATACATTGACTACGTGTGTTCGTGGGGTCCGCTGGTGACTGGACACCGGCCCAAACCGGTGATCGACGCAGTCGCATCGGCGCTCGAGCTTGGCACCAGTTTCGGCGCACCCACCGGCCGCGAAGTCGAACTCGCGGAGCTCGTCATCGATGCCGTTCCCTCGGTCGAAATGGTGCGTTTAGTTAACTCGGGCACCGAGGCGTGCATGAGTGCTGTGCGTTTAGCACGCGGATTCACAGGCCGCGAATTGACGGTGAAATTTGATGGGTGTTATCACGGGCACGTCGATTCGCTGTTGGTCAAGGCGGGTTCGGGCATCGCGACTCTGGGTCTGCCGGATACAGCGGGCGTGCCGCGATCCTTTTCCGAGACGACGCTCCCGCTGCCCTTCAACGATCTCGATCGCGTCGAAGCTCTTTTTCATGAACGAGGCGACCGCATTGCGGCGGTGATCGTGGAGCCGGTGGCAGGAAACATGGGCTGCATTCCGCCTGAATCCGGCTTTCTCGAAGGGTTGCGGCGGGTCACCGAACATTACGGCGCGCTCCTGATCTTCGATGAGGTGATGACGGGCTTCCGGCTGAGCCGTGGCGGCGCCCAGCAACTCTACAATGTGATGCCGGATTTAACCACGCTCGGCAAAATTGTGGGGGCCGGACTGCCGATGGCGGCGTATGGCGGTCGGGCGGACATCATGAAGAAGGTTGCACCAATCGGCCCTGTTTACCAGGCGGGGACGCTATCCGGCAATCCGCTGGCGGTTACAGCCGGAATCGCAATGCTACGGCATTTGGAAGACCACCCGGACATCTACGACACTCTCGAACAATCGACCGCCGAACTCACGGCGCACGTGCCGGAATGCGTTTGCGTCAATCGCGTGGGGTCGATGTATACGATCTTTTTCCAGCGAGGCCCGGTTCGAAACTACGAAGACGCCAAGCGCTCCGATACAGCGCGATTCGGCCAGTTTTTCCATCATCTGCTTGAGCGCGGGGTTTATTTCCCTCCGTCCCAATTTGAAGCCGGGTTTGTGTCGACCGCACACACTCCGCAAGACATCGCAAACACGACGAACGCCATGGCGGAATTTTTCGCGGGCGCGTAGGCATGCGGGTTCTGGTCACTGGAGCGGCGAAACGCATCGGGCGTGCCATCGCGATTGAGCTTTTTCGCCGCGGCTTTCAGGTAGCGATTCACTACAACAACTCGCGTGAGGAAGCCGAGGAAGCTTCCCGTGAGTGCGGCGGCGCCCCGCTATTTCAGGCCGATCTAGAGCGCGTTGAGGAAATTCGCCGGCTTTTCCGGGAGGTTCGGGAGCAGTTCGGGCTGCTCGACTGCCTGGTGAATAACGCGGCGCGGTTTACGCGCATTGATCCGCTCGACATTACGGAAGCCGATTGGGACTTCATCCACGATGTGAACCTTAAGGCAACGTTCTTCTGCTGTCAGGAAGGCGCGCGGCAGATGAAAGAAATTGGCGCGGGCAGAATTGTCAATATCAGCTCGCTCGGCGGCATCAGGCCGTGGGCTGAGCATGTTCATTACTGCGCGTCGAAAGCCGGCGTGATCATGATGACAAAAGCACTAGCCAAAGCGCTCGCTCCGGAGATTACGGTCAATTCGGTCGCTCCGGGAGTCATCGCCTTCGATGACATCGATCGAGCAACGCAAACCATGATCGATGCCACGCCCATGCGGCGGGCCGGCAAGGCTAGCGAGATTGCCGAGGCGGTGCATTTCTTTCTGACTGCGCCCGACTTCATTACTGGTCAAGTGCTGGCGGTGGACGGCGGGTTGAGCGAGCGCTAACTCCGCATCGAGCTAAGCGCGCTCGGCGATTTCGTGAACCACCTCGCGGGGATTCTTGTCGTCGCGCAGAGCGACAAATTTCGAATGGCGCAGATGGTTCGCGGCGGTCCAATCGGTGAATTCCACTTGCACGACAAGCTTCGGGCGCAGCCAGCGGTATTTCTTCATCGCCTCAGCAGTCAAGGCTTCGCCTCGCCTTGCGTTCTTCGGTTCGGGGAGATTCGCGAAGGGGCAAGCTTTCGTTTCCAGACGCTTGAATCGCTTGGATATTTCATTCTTCAAGGCAGGCGTGAAGCCGTTCTTCAGCTTGGCGATGAAGATTAGGCGTTCTCGATCGTAATAGCCGATAGCCAGATTCTCAAACCGATCTTTTCCCGATGGTTTGTAGCCGCCCACGACCAATTCCTGACCGCGGTTTACTTTGAACTTCACCCAGCGTCCGCTGCGCGCACCGGATTCGTACGGCGCGTCGGTTCGCTTCGCGACCACACCTTCCAAATCTTGTGCTTTTATCGCCGCAATTACTTCCCGTGCGTGTGCTTTTAAAACCGGCGACAGCCGAATGGGATGACTGGCGTTCGCGAGCACCAAATCGAGCAGCTGACGACGCAATTTCAATGGAAGCTCGCGCAGATCTCTGCCGCGGTAGGCCAGAAGATCGAAGACGTAAAAGACGATGTGGCTGTCTTTCTTGTGGTGCTGCAGGAGATTAAAGGAGGGCCGGCCTTCGGCATCGAGTGCGGCGACTTCGCCATCGAGAATCAGGCCATCTTCCAGCTCGCCTGCAGCTTGGGCGATGGTAGGGAATCTGCTATTCAGCGAATTATTGCGCCGGGAGAGCAGGCGCATCGTGCCGCGATCTTTGAGGGCGAGAGCGCGATACCCGTCGAGCTTGATTTCGTACTGCCAGATCTCGTGCTGCAAATCGCTGCCTTCGGGCAACTCGGCGACGAGCTTGCACTGCATGGGCTCGATAAATTTCATCTCGCTGGGCGGAAGCTTGTCTATTTCGATCCCCGCTACCGGGACGCGATTGCTGTGCCACTGCGCGTCCTTTGCCTCCGCGATCTGTTCTATGGTTCTGCCGGTCAGCGCGGATGCATTTTCTTTTTTCGCGCTGGGCGGCTTCGCCGCCGAGCCGGTTTTTATGAGAAACCAGTTCTTATTCTTGCCAGCCCGATCCTTCGCGAGATGCCACTCGCCTTTCAGCTTCTTACCTGATAAATAAATCTGGAGATTGCCTTTGTAATAGTTGCCCTCGATCAGCTCATAGGCGCCGATATCCCACACCATTACCGTTCCGCCGCCGTATTGCCCTTGCGGAATGGTTCCTTCGAAATCGAGATACTCGATGGGATGATCTTCGGTCGCCATCGCGAGCCGCCTTTGCTCGAGCTCGTACGGAATGCCTTTGGGGACGGCCCAGGATTTTAAGGCGCCGTGCATCTCCAGGCGAAAATCGTAATGCAAATGGCTGGCAGCATGCTTTTGAACGACAAATCGCTTTTTGCCGCCTTGGGCACTGGCGTGCGGAAGAGGCGCAGGAGGCTCGGCCGTTTTTGAGAAATCACGTTTGCGTTCGTATTCGGCCAGTGCTTTCGCTTTGCGAGGCCGTGTCTTTGCGGCATTTTCCAAACTGCCGCTTAGTGAGTCCGGCAACGACTGTTTCAGCTCGAGCACCGGCGCAAACAGGTCGCCTTTTTCGCTGAGTCGCTTTAGGGCGGGTTCTGGCTCGAAATAGAGACCGTCGGTTTTGCGCGTGTCGAGCGCGCGCTGTAGTTCATCCCAGGCGACCGGCAGAGACACGAACGGATGGCTGCCTTTGGCTCGCAATGAATACACGCCGACGGTGGTTTTGAAATCCGCGTTCTGGCTCCAGTCGATGAAGACCTTTTTCGCTCGTTCGCTTTTTGCCATTTCAGCGACGATCAGTTTGGGGCGTTGCTTGGCAAGCAGCTCAGCGATGGCCCGCGCGAACGGCTGAGTGACGGCGTAAGTGACGGGTGTGTTCAACGGGAGGTACACCTGGATGCCTTTAGAGCCCGACACTTTCGGAAAGGACGCGAGACCGAGACGCGCCAGGACGTCTTTCAGCAGGAACGCGACTTCCGCGCAGGTGAGAATGTTCGCGCCTTCGCCAGGGTCAAGGTCAAACACGATCGTAGTCGGCTGGTTGAGTTCAGGAGCGCGATGAAGAAACGGATGAAGCTCGAGACTGGCAACGTTGGCGCACCAGACCAGCGTGGCGAGATCGTTGATGAGGACGTATCGAATAGCCGGACCGCCGGCGCGTCGGGGCACGGGAAAGGTCATCACCCATTCGGGGGCGAATCCGGGAGCGTCTTTCTCGTAAAGAAACTGGCCGCGCACGCCATCCGGAAACCGTTTCAAGGTCACGGGGCGGTCTTTGAAATGGGGCAGCAGATATGCCGATATCCGAATGTAGTAGTCGATGACCTGGGCTTTGGTGAAGCCGTTCTCCGGATAGAGAACCTTATCCAGCTTTGAGACTGGGACATCGCGCCCGTCGATGTGGAGGTGCTCTCGTTGTTCTTGTTGAGCCGTTTTGTTTTTAGAGCGGGGCGCCAAAACGTGCGATGCGGGATTGGGAGCCTCTGTTTCGAGTTTGGGCTGACGGGACTGTTCAATCACGCTTCCATAGTTCGGCCTGTTCCCGCTCGTATTCCGCGAACAGACTGGGCTTCAGTTTCATGGCGCGGAGTTCGATTTCGGTAGGTGAAAATTCGAACCCAAATGCGGCGTAATCGAACTTGTCGTTACGTTCTTCGTGAACGGCGAGGATGTAGCTCTTGGCGATTTCATCCAGGCGAGCTTCAGCCTGGCGCTTGCGTTCGCCCTGAAGTTCGCGGAGTGAGGCCGTATCCTTCTCACGCTGGCGGCGCAGGCGGGTTTCCTGAAGGCTGAGGTTAGTGAGGTCGCGGCGATAGGCGAGGAGGACCTTCGATTCGATGAGGTGCTTGCGGACAGACTCGTCCTCATTTGCGAAGAGTTCGGCGAATTCGAGGCGGCCGAGCGCGTAAATGCCCATTTCGAGGGAGGGGATGCGCAGCAGACGCCACTCGGTATCGGCTAGAGATTGGACGAGGATTCGTTCGCCATCGTCGTCGGGCGATAAGCGATCCATGAATCCGGACACATGCGCCTCGTACATGGCGGCATCGTCAGAGGGGAGCAGGATGGTGCGGCCGGTGAGGCCCGTTTTCACCGCGTTCAGGGATGATTTGCTCTTGCCGGTTTCGGAAGTCGGACCAGTGGAGAGCTGTGCGTTGCGTCGATTCGCGTCGATTTGTACGGAAGTGGGCATGAGAAGAGTCTCCTCGGAAATAGAAATGGCTCAATGAACCAGATCGTTCAGGGTGCCGCGCGGCGGCCACGTGCTGAGGGCGAGTGGTTCGGTTGAGCCTGCCCGACGCTAGCACGAGAAAGCGAAAAAACGGATCGGGGCGAGCGGGGAAAACGGGGGTAAGCTGAGGCGCGTCAGAGCGATAGGAATATTTTCGAGTGTTGTGACCGGGATTGGGGGCGAGGGACGATTCACCTCATCGGGAAAGCCAAGCTATTTGTACATGACCTTAGTCGGCGCGCAGCGCTTCGAGCGGCGAGATCAAACTTGCCCGGACGGCTGGAATTAAGGATGCGGCCAAGGCGGATGACGCGAGCGTGACGACGGCCACTAGCGTCACAACGGGGTTGTGTGGATTCATGCCGTAGAGCTGATTGCCGAGGAAGCGCGCCGCGGCAAAGGTCAGCGGCAACCCGACTAAGAGTCCAAAAGCAATAAGCCCGAATGCGCCTTGCAGGATGAGCGCCAGAACGCGGCGGCGATCAGCGCCCAGAGCCATGCGCACGCCGATCTCGTTGGTACGGCGTCCCGCGTTGTAAGCAGTCACTCCATACAGCCCGACCGAAGCCAATACCAGCGAAAGAATTCCGAACAAGGATGTGAGCCGCGCAATCAGCCGCTGTTGCGCGAACTGGACGGCGACTTGCCGTTTCAGAGTGCGAACGGAAATGATGGGTAGATTCGGATCGACCGACGCCATCGCGCGGCGCACCTGCGCAGTGGATAGGCTAGCCCCCGGCGTGGCCGCGATGACAATATCGTGCAGGAAATGCGATCGGATATCGCCCTGCGTGTCCGTGGCCCTCGGAAAAAGATCATATTGAGGTTCAGCAGCGAAGAAGAATGGGCCAATTGGGCGGTCCAGGTTATACCCGGAATAGCGGGCGTCTTTGGCAACGCCCACAATTTCGTATTGGCGCGCAGCTCCGGGGTCCGTTCGTCCGAAGTACTTTCCGATGGGATCTTCATTCTTGAAAAATTTGCGGGCAAACGCCTCGTTGATGACTGCCACATGCCGTGAAGTCGCTGTATCCCGCTCGGAAATGCCGCGTCCTTTGATGATTTGACTTCCGATGGCGTCGAAGTATCCCGCCGTCACTCGATCCCATTGTGCAGAGTGATTGTCTTTAGGTCCAGGCGCCGGATGCCCATCCACGTAGATGTGATCGTTCCAATTGCTGCCGCTTTGGGGTGAGTACAGGCAGAGAGCCGCGGAAGAGACGCTCGGAATGCTCGCTACTGAATCGTGGATGCGCCGGTAAAGTGCGGTGAGTTGCTCGGCTCGGTAGCCTGCAAGCTGCGGATCGATCCATACGAGACTGCGCCGGTCCTGATCGAAGCCGAAATTCTGGTTCTCGAGATTGTGGAGAGTCGATGTGAGCAGCCCGGATGCGGATAGCAAGACCAGTGAAAGCGCGGCCTGGAACACCACAAGTGTTTTTCGCGCCCGCGAGCCCGTGCGGGCGGTGGAGCGGTTAGTTCCGCGAAGAGCTTCCATGGGATCTACGCGGGTGGCCATCCACGCGGGAGCAATTCCGAAGGCAATTCCGGTAATCAGCGAAATGGCGAAAGCGAAGAGCAACACCGGCAGGGAGGGAGACGCGCTGATGGGTATGTCCCCGAATCCGGCAAATGAGGGAAACGCGAAATGCAGAATAAGGCGCGTGCAAGCGAATGCGACTGCCAGACCCGCGGCTCCGCCTAAGAGTGACAGCAAAATACTTTCCGTGAGCACCTGCCTTACCAGCCCCGAAGCTCGCGCTCCGAGCGCGATGCTCAACGATATCCGGCGCCGATGCTCCATGCCGCGAACGAGCAGGAGATTGGCTACGTTGGCGCAGACTATGAGCAGCACAAAGGCTGAAATCATCATCAGGATCTGGAGCCAGTGTTCATATTCCTCGCGCATGCTGGTGATGCCGGCGCCTCCGGGGCGGAGGTAAAGTGTTTCATTCGGAAAGTTAGCGCGCGCACTGTCGCTCATCTCTCCCCAGTGCGAACGCAGCCACTGCTTCAGCTCCAGGCGCATTTGAGCCTGGATGGATGCAGGCGCGGCGCCGGGTTGTATGCGGCCAATCAAGTCCAACCAGTTGCTGTCGGGCCGGTAGAGAAGCGAACTATCGCCTTGAAGAAGGGGTTCGGTGGCCAGAGGCAGAAAGAAATCGGGGGGATTGTTGCGCAGAGTGTCACCAAAGAAACCCGGAGGAGTGATTCCGACCACGGTAAACGGCTGGTTATTCAGATTGAAGACGCTGCCAATCACCGATGCATCCGATCCATACTTCTGCTGCCACAAGCGATAGCTCATCACCGCGGTTAGCGGAGCGCCGGATTGGTCGTCCCTCGGGGTGAGTGGACGGCCTGCATAAGCTTTTATGCCGAACATGGCGAAGTAATTGCCTGATACGAACTCGCCTGGATAGCTCTGGGCTGCGTCCGCGCCGCCTGAGCGCCGAACGCCAAAAAGGGGTTCGCCCGCCGAGAATGCGGCTAGTTCCGCGAAACCTTTGGTGTTGTCACGGAAGTGCTTATATAAATCGTGAGAGACAATGGAGAACTCCTCGCTTTGGTCATATCCGGTATAGACACAGCAATGGGCTTCTTTGCCGAGGCGGTATAAGTCGTCCGGATTCGCCACTGCCAGCGAGTTCAATAGGACGGCGTGCACCAAAGTAAAGATGGAAGTGGTCGCGCCAATGCCGAGCGCCAGCGTCAGAATCGTGGTGATGGTGAATGCGGGGGCTTTTCGCAAGCGCCGCAGCGCGTGGCGCGTATCTTGCACGAGCGTTTCGATGAAGGGTATTCCTCTTTGCTCGCGATAGCCTTCCTTCACGGCCTCCACCGCTCCAAATTTCAGCACGGCCTGACGCCGCGCTTCGACGGGGGATAAACCGGCCCGCACATTGTCCGCAGCTTGGAGCGCGAGATGTTCTTCAATCTCGAACCTTAATCGCTCTTCGTGCTGCTGCGTTTTCGCCCAGGAACTAAGGCGCTTGAAGAATCGCCTTAGCGATCTCATTTGAGGTCCTCCGCCTTTACGGCAAAGAACCGGCCGATGATGGCCGCGGTCTGTTCCCAGCCTCGGGTTTCGGCCTGCAATCGTTTGCGTCCATCGCGCGTCAGCCGATAGAATCGCGCCCTACGGTTGTTCTCGGAGGCGCCCCATTCGGAGGCGATAGAACCCTCCTGCTCAAGCTTGAGCAGCACGGGATAGAGCGTGCCTTGATTGACAGTGAGAAGATCTCCGCTGATCTGCTCGATGCGGCGGGCGAGGCCGTAGCCGTGCAGTGGTGCAAGTACGTCGAGAGTTTTCAGCACCATCAAGGCGAGCGTGCCTTGGAGGACGTCGGTTTTCTCTCTCATGTCGATTAGTGGGATTCCAACAGGAAGTATGGCACGCTTCCATTGGGGTAGCAACAGAGGAGTTAAATTGGCCGTATTCGACGAGTCCTGGCATGAGTCGGTTGAGCTTCCACGTTACGCTTTTCTCTGTCCTAATGGTGTGCCCGTTGCGGGGCCAAAATACAGGTTCGACTCCGGGTTACTCCGACCTATCGGTCGCGACTGCGCCGTACCTCACGGGTAATTGGCACGGAGTGATGCCCCCCAAGCCGACTTGGCGACTATAGCTGTTGGCACTGAAATGGTTTAAGCAGTTGCTTTAGCACCAAGCTGAGAGGGCCTGAAATACACGTTAGCCGGCCCGATCTGCCGTCCATAGAACCGCATTGGCGCCTTTGAGGTCATCCGCATCGGATAGTGCTTGGGAAAGCGACGAGTTCGGCAATGATCGATAGAACGCTTCCACCCAGGCCGCCATCATCGTCGCGCTGACCATATCTTTGGCTGCAATGACGTGGCAAACGGTAGTGAGAGTCGCGGCGAGGGCCATAGAATCGCAACTTCCGATTACAGTCAGCCTTACACCGGCGATGCGGCATAATCTGGCGAGCGTTTCCCCATCGATTATGTCGGGGTGATCGCTTACACCAATCCCCGATGCCGGGTTCACCTCGCTGAAATATAGATCGCCAGAACGGGAACAAACGTAACCGGCAATGTGAACGATGTCGAATTTCTCTTGCTTGATTGCTTCGCGCAACTCCGACGACGAAAGCACACGTTGATGTCGCACCGACGAAGGGAAAGCATCGATTACCTTCTGAAGCTGATTCTCAAATCCGAGGTTCAAGAATTGAGGGCTGGAAATGCAAAGCGCTTTCGGGTCTGGGACGATCTCAGTAGTGTCCCTCAGCAAATGGGGCGATGAGAGCGTAGATCGCTGATTTTGAAAATCTCTGTCGATCTGGACAATACTACTGCTCAAGCTCCCGAAATCGACGCGCGGGACATCCGAGCCCAACTTCTTTGCTACGACCTCATAAAGGCTTCGGAGGCCATCTTCGTCGGACGCTTCGATCGATTCGTACTCGCTTAGTGGTACAGGAAGCTGTGCGGGCAGTAACCCACTGTGACAGATTGGTAGGACAGTTACTCCGCACACAGAGGTGGCACCTACTTCGAAGTTGATCCGCGCCCGGCTTATCGAGTCAGGACTGCATATCACAAGGTGAGCTTTGTCGAACGCCACAATCTCTCAATTCGTATGACGAATCGGCGCTACACGCGCCTCACAATGCATTCTCGAAAAAAATCGAGAATCACTCGGCTGCGGTTGCGCTCGGCTATTTCGCGTACAACTTCATCAAGATCCACCGGACGCTTGGCGTGACGCCTGCTATGGCCGCTGGTGTGACAGATCGGCTCTGGGAAGTGTCGGACTTGGTTGCGTTGATCGAAGCCGAAGAGCGGGGGTTAGAAAGAGCGGCGTAAAAATAGCACAGGCTAGAATCAACTAACGCCAATGAAGAAACTCACGGCAGAATGCTTCGCTACGTTCTGCCTTGTATTCGCTGGGACTGGAGCCATCGTAATCAACGATGTCGGCAACGGGGCAGTCTCTCACGTCGGGATCGCTCTGACGTTTGGCCTTGTGGTGCTGGCTATGATCTACGCCTTGGGTGACGTGTCGGGAGCGCATCTGAACCCAGCCGTAACGCTTGCCTTCGCCGCTGCGCAACGTCTGGAGTGGCGCTGGGTGATGCCGTATATCGTCAGCCAAGCACTCGGCGCAATCGCAGCCAGCCTTCTACTGCGTGGGATGTTTCCGAAACACCTCACATTGGGACTCACGCAGCGAGCGGGGACAGAACTGCAATCGTTCATTCTTGAAACCGTGCTTACCCTAGTTTTGATGTTTGTGATCCTAAGTGTTTCGACGGGCGCAAAGGAAAAGGGCATCACAGCGGGTATTGCAATAGGAGCGGTAATCGGCCTAGAGGCGCTGTTTGCGGGACCGATCTCTGGCGCATCGATGAATCCGGCGCGTTCGTTTGCACCCGCTTTAGTTGCGTTTCACTTCGATCATCTTTGGATTTATCTCTTAGCGCCTCTCTTGGGCGCGTTGTTAGCGGTTCCCGTTTGCCGATGCGTTCAGCCACAGGGCTGCTGTTCAGGCAGCAAGGATTATGTGTGTCCATGAGCGCTGAACGGCCGCGAGTTTTGTTTGTCTGTGTTGAGAATGCGGGTCGCAGCCAAATGGCGGAAGCCCTGGCTCGACTACACGCCGGAGACGCGGTAGAACCGTATAGCGCTGGATCGAGACCGTCTGGAACAATCAACCCGAATGCGATAAGCGTGATGAAGGAGTTGGGCTACGATCTCACGGTCCACCACTCCAAGTCTCTTGACGAGATTCCCGACGTGGAATACGACGCAGTGGTCACGATGGGATGCGGCGATGAGTGCCCGTTCATTCGGGCGAAGCGGCATGTTGATTGGAATATCCCTGATCCTAAAGGTAAGGGCGTTGAAGATGTTCGCAGCGTTCGGGATTTGATCGACGGTCAGGTCCGCGAACTTCTAAAGAATCTCAACGTTGACGAAAGTTCAAAGTAGCCCACTACCAGCGAAAAAGCGCTGATAAAAAGTGGCGCCCTAGACGATTCCACGATCACTTCCGAACGACGGAAGCGAGATCCTGTCCATAAACGGGCTTGCGGCCAGCGCACGTCGGGTAGAGGCTGCCCACTTTTCGAAGTCAGGCTGTTGATCACTGCGGACTTCGTCTGTTCGAGATCTGGCAACGCAAGAACTCGTTTGGGCGATTTCTTCTTCCGTCCGGCTTTGGGGATTCTGAGCGGCCTCCTGCGCCACTGTACGTCAGAATGCCTACGAAGTTCTACCCTTCGCCGTTTTGCAGGAGTCATCCGCGCCTCGTGCCGATGAACACGCAATCTGGGATACTTTGCGATCTCGCAACCGTCGTACTCCACGGGCGATGCCAAGCCAGTTCGAGACCTCATGCGCGATCTAGACAGGGTGAATGGCGGCGAACCTTGAGCGAACCGTTTTCTCCATTCGAATCGAAACTTGAATATCAACACATGCCGAAATCCGAAGGCGACATTTGTCTTGACAAAATTATTCGTCAGTGACCAAATGGGAGCATGCCGGCTGCGCTCCAGATCATTCAGAGTCCCGATAAAGCCGCCGTTCTGCTTCAGCCCGGACGGCTCGATCTGTTGGAGCGTTTGTCGGAGCCCGATTCCGCCGCCGGACTCGCGCGCCGACTGGGAATTCCGCGCCAGAAGGTGAACTATCATCTGCGCGAACTGGAGCGCGAAGGCTTTGTCGAATTGTTCGAGGAGCGGCGCAAGGGGAACTGCATCGAACGGGTGGTTCGGGCGACGGCGCGAGAGTTCCTGGTGGCACCGCACGCGGGCAAGGCGAGCGTGGCGGATCGATTCTCCGCGGCGTATCTGGTGTCGACCGCGGCGCGGGCGATTCGCGATCTGGCGACGCTCTGCCTGCGCGCCGGCCGGGCCGGAAAACGCATCGCGACGCTGACGCTGGAGACGGAAATTCGCTTCGGGTCGGCTGAATCGCGCGCCGCATTCGCCGAAGAGTTGACCGCGTCGATCGCGCAGCTTGCGGCCAAGTATCACAACGAACGCGCCGAAGGAGGGCGGCGATTCCGTCTGATCGCGTCGTCCTATCCGGCGCTGAAGATGGAAGAACCGAGCAACGAATCCGCCAACCTGGAGTGAATATGCGTAAATCCCACGAGAACATTATCGATATTAAAGCGACTCCCGAAGAAGTTTTTCGCGCCATCACCGATCCCGAGCAAATCGTCAAATGGTTCGCGCCCTACGCCCGCGTCGATCCGCGCGTCGGCGGAGAATATGACATCTCGTGGGACCCGGAGATGCAAGGCGGCGGCGTGATCACGGTCTGGGATCCGCCCAAGCATTTTGCCCAATACTCCGAGCGTTCGGTCGCTTACAACTGCGAAGGAAAGCCGGTGGAGACCGGCGCGACACAAAAAATCGCCATCGACTACTACATCGAAGCGATCGGCGACGGAATGACGCGGCTGCGTCTGGTCCAGTCCGGTTTCGGGCCGGAGGCGGCGTGGGATGACGAGTACGAGGCGACCAAGACCGGGTGGGCGGATTTCTTGAAGAAGCTGAAAGAAATTCTGGAGAACTAAATGCCCTGGAACACAATTGCGCTCGGCTCGCTGTTGCTCATCTCGACCTGCTCAATAGGAGGACAGGAAGTGCAATCTCCGCAGCCTGAAAAGTCGAAGCCCCCTGTCAAAATGGAGCAGCGCGGGCGCATCCTTGGGATCGGCGGTGTCTTCTTCAAATCCGCCGATCGTGATCAGATGCGCGAATGGTATTCGAAGCATCTTGGACTCGCTGACAAAGGCCAAGGCGTGATGCTTCCGTGGCGCGAACACGACGACCCGCAAAAGGAACACGTTACAGTTTGGACTATTTTTCGCAGCTCCACTGACTATTTCGATCCCAGCCACGCAGCGTTCATGGTCGACTACATCGTGGACGATCTGGATGCTTTGCTCGACCGCTTAAAACAAGAGGGAGTAAAGATCGACGCCAAACGCATGAATGAATCCTACGGTCGCTTTGCCTGGATCTATGACCTGGATGGGAATAAGATTGAGCTCTGGCAGCCGCCGTCCGCAAAGCCCTAAGGCCTTTCACTGCACTTGCTCAATCGGTTTTCTGTAGCTACGGTCCCGTAGCCGTAGAATGGCCGGAAATGTTTAGCGCCTGGTCGTTTCAATTGGGATTGCAACATAGGAGTTGAGAACGACTGTATTTCAGCACTCTAAGGCTGGTGCTACGATTTTTGACATGGAACGGCGAAATTCTCTGCTGCCGATCGTCATAGTGGGCATTGGCGCAATAGCGATTGGATTGCAAGCTGCAGGCGACCAAAACGCGAAATACACGGTTCGCACCCTGGCACTACCGGACCACGGCAAGGGAAACATCACAATGGATTACATCGCCTATGATTCCAAGACGGGATATGTCTGGGTTCCAGCCATAAACATCGGGTCAGTCGATGTGGTGGACACGAGCAACAACAACGTCCGTGAGATCTCGGGATTTGCGACAAACGAAGTGGAAGCCCGAGGTCGCAAACGCGCTCAAGGGCCGAGCGGCGTATCGATCGGCGACGGGCTGGTGTACATCGGTGACCGGGCCGACTCCAGTGTATGCGCGATTGACGAAAGAACCCTCGCACGCAAGACCTGCGGCCACATCGATTCGACCCCCGACGGCGTTGTGTATGTAGCGCCCACGAAAGAAGTCTGGGTCACCGCGCCGCGCGACAACTCTGTCCGTATTCTGGACAGCCAGACCTTGAGCCAGAAAGAAAAACTGACATTCGAAGGCCGGCCGGAAGGCTATGCAGTCGACGCGAAGCGCGGCCGCCTCTATATGAATTACGAGGACAAAGACCTCACGACCGCGATTGATCTTAAAACACACAAAACTCTTGCGAAGTGGCAATCGTCGTGTGGGGAGGACGGTCCACACGGTATCTCGGTGGATCAAGACGCCGGATACCTGTTCGTCGCCTGCAGCACGCGGGCGGAGGTCTTGGATGCAGGTCACAAAGGGGCCCAGCTGTCGTCTATCGACACCGGGGACGGCGTGGATGATCTCAACTACTCGCCAGCCACTCACATGTTGTATGTAGGGGCCGCGAAGGACGCGCGGCTCACGGTGGCGCGAGTCGACACAGCCGGCAAGCTCAGCCTCGTCGCAGAAGTGCCGACCCACGAGGGCGCTCGCAACGGAGTCGTCACGAAGGATGGCACCGTGTATCTCGCGCACTCGCAGCTCGGTCAATTAGCAGGCCTCATCGTGGTGTCGCCGAGCAGCAAGTAACCCGCACTGTGCGAGTGCCGGAGGGGCGGGAATCGCTGCCGGTCATTGAGTGGTGGTAGATCTCCTCATCGTTCGGACGATGCTCGGTCCGGGAACAAATCGGAACGCAATGGTACCTGTTATGCGCGGCTGTGTTGCGGCCCTGAATACGTTAGAGTACCGTCATGCGTCTGATCGAGACTTTAGAATTTGCTAGAGAAATACTTCGGTTCTGAAGTGGTTTTTGCCTAGGGCGAAATAGCCTGTCGGGAAACTACTTCCGCGTCATCCGCAGCTCGATCACCATCCGCTCCTCCCCTTTGTCATCGATCATGAAATGGCGATGAAGGAGAAGGCGGCCATCTTCCTCAAGGTGCGCGCGCGCGACGGTCTTGCGCCCAGGATGGTCGGGATCGAGGGGCGTAGCCCACAGGACGATGTTCTTGCCGTCGAACGTGCCGTCGCTCTGGCGAATTGACATCGTCGTCTGCCGCGAGTCATACCACACGGTGGTGAAGCGATTCGTTTTGGGATCGAAGCCGGAGATTCCGGTGCCAGTGCTCTTCGTTCCGTCAAGATTGAAGAAAGTGAAATCCGACTGCAGAAACTTTCCGTTCTGGATCATGTACTGCTTACAAGTGCCTTTCGTCACGATCGGCTTCCCCTTCATCGGGAAGAAAGTCTTGACGAGGTCCCAGTCGCCCGTAAATTGCGCGAGCAGCCTCTGACCGGCACCCGTCGCGCTCGGCGGCTCATATTGATTGTGGGTTTGCTGCGCAAGCGCGGCCACGGCAATGAGCAACGTCGCGGGAATCCATTTCTTCATGGCACTCCGATGATATGCGAAGATCGCGACCGTTGCACGCCTTCTAGCGCTTGCCAGTCCATGTAGAGAACGGGAACACAGCGTGTCGGCCCACACGTTGTCGCTCTCGAGGCCCGGTTAACGACGATCTGGAAACTATGCGGAAGTTTATCCGGGACGGCAATCTGACTTAGATTGAGCGACCTTCGAAAAAGGCGTCTTGCTGGTGGACGATGGAGGGTGGTTTTGTGAAGACGATGGAAATGGTATCGAAGCGAACGTGGTCCCATTCAAGGCCGGCACGCGTTGCATAGGCGCGCGCGGCCTGGATGATATGCTTCTGCTTTTCGTGGTCGATGGCGCGGTCGGGGCTGCCGAACTCGGCTGACGCTCGCGATTTGACTTCGATGAACACGACCGTGTCGCCGTGTCGCGCCACGATGTCGACTTCGGAATCGCCGCTGCTGGGGCGATAGTTGCGAGCCAGAATCGTCAGTCCTTTGCTGCGCAAATAGCGGTGTGCCAAATCTTCTCCGCGCCGGCCCAAGGCCGCGTCGGGGGTTAACGTCTGCCGCTGGCGGAACTGCCGGGCCGAATCGCTCAGCTTCCAGAGCAACTGTCTCGGAGAGACGTGTAGGCGGGCTCCTTCACGGCCTCGAGTTGCCACTCGATCGCTTTGCCTCTGATCAGATAGCAAAGGTAAAACTCCCAAAAGCGCCGGAATCGCCGGGAGGCGTTGACCAGAAATTCAAATCCGAGATATCTCCACAAAGCAAGTAACCGGACGTGCGTTGAAATCTCACGGAACCGTGCGGTTGAGTAGTAAGCGAAGCCGCCGCTGTCATCGCCGAAGTACCGCAATGAAAAGCTATTCAGGTGCCAACGATGAGTGGGATCGCAAAACGAGCTGAAGTCGGTGTAATGCGGGGTGACGATCAGAATGCGGCCGCTTGGGGCGGCCAGCCGGTGGAATTCTTCCATGGTGCGGATCACGTCGGCAACATGCTCGATGACGTGGATGGCGCGAATTTCGCGAAAAGCGCTGTCGCGAAAGGGAAAGGGGAAGCGATCGAGATCGGCGACGACGTCGGCGCGAGCGTTGGGATTACGATCGACGCCGATCGCGCCGGGGTACTTATTGATGCCGCATCCGACGTCTAGAACGGGGAGTCGGCTGCTAGAACGAGAAACAGAAGCGGCCGGTGACCCAGAGATCACCTCCTCAACCGCGGCGCTTACCGTTCCAGAACCGGCAGACACTGCTCCAGTGTATCCATGGCGAAGTCGGCCTGGTCGCGCGTGATGACGAGCGAAGGACAGAGCCGGATGCTGTTGGGCCCGCAGCCCAGAATCAGCAAGCCGCGCTCAAACGCCAGCATTTCGAGCCGATCGCGCAACGCCGGAGCACGCTCCTTAGTCTGCTGATCGGAGACAATTTCGATACCGATCATGAGACCGAGACCGCGCACATCGCCCACGTACTTGAAGCGGCGCGGCCACTCCCGCATGCGGTCCATCATGTAGGCGCCGACCTGAGCGGCATTGGCAATAAACTTCTCTTCAAGCAGGTCGATGGTGGCGAGGGCGGCGGCAATCGAGACGGGATTGCCTCCGAAGGTGGAGGCGTGCGCGCCGGGCGGCCAATTCATCACCCCCGCGCGCGCAACGGTTGCGGCCAGCGGCATGCCGCTCGCGATGCCCTTCGCAAGGGTGACAATGTCGGGCGTGACACCGAAGTGCTCAGAGGCAAACATCCGGCCGGTGCGTCCCATTCCGCACTGGATTTCGTCGTGAATCAGCAAGATGCCGTATTTGTCCGCAACACGGCGAAGCTCCTGATGGAAAATCGCCGGGGGAACCAGGTATCCGCCTTCGCCTTGGATGGGCTCGACGACAATCGCGGCGACTTCTTCGGCCGGCAGGATGGTCTTGAACAGGCGCTCTTCGATCTCTTTCACGCACTCCACCGCCCAGGTGGAGGGATCTTTTCCTGGTGGCGTGCGATAGGGATCGGGATACGGGATATGGTGAACGGGGAGCGAAGGATGGAATCCGCGGCGTTGCACGACTTTGCTACCGGTGAGGCCAAGCGCGCCCATGGTGCGGCCGTGAAAACCGCCAAAAAAGGCGATGAACTTGTCGCGGCCGGTGTGATAACGGGCCATTTTAATGGCGGCCTCGATGGCTTCCGCGCCGGAGTTGCCAAAGTAGACACGCTTCGGAAAGTCGCCGGGCGCCAAGCGGGCCAGCTTCTCGGCGAGCGCCGCCATGCCTTCGTAATAGAAGTCAGTGCCTGACATGTGCAGGAACCGGGCGGCTTGCTCTTGAACGGCTTTGACGACGCGCGGGTGGGCATGGCCGGTGGCAACCACGGCGATACCGGCATTGAAATCGAGAAAGCGATTTCCGTCTACGTCCTCGATGATGGCGCCTTCGCCACGTTTCACTACCAGCGGATAACAACGCGTGTAGGAAGGCGATAGGAGAGCCTGATCCCTTTCGATAATTTCTTTCGCCTTTGGGCCGGGCAGGGCAGTCAGTAAGTTCGGCAGCAGGGGATGTACAGCGGTCTGCATGATAAAGCACCTCTATTTGTGAAACGACCAGAAAACAGGCTAGGGGAGGGGCCGCGGGAGGTGCGGAGTTAGTCTGAGCCGAAGAGCGAGGGGCGCGTGCTGGCAGGAATCGCCATACTTCTACTCTACTCGAAAATTGGCTGGAGCGGATACTGTCCTACCGGACTAAGTAATTGGTCACGAGCGTCCAGAGCCAGAACTCCTACTATCCAATTCTGGTTCGATATGTCCTAAGTGGGCGTTACCTATTCTTCCAACGCCACGGGGAAATCAGAGCCGAAGGCGTTGCTGCTCGGGAACTCCGCGTTGCTGCGTGTGGCCGAAATCGTGTCGGCGCTCTCACAGGCGCTCGATCTCGGATCGGGGTCGGCGCGCTGGCACTCTGTTCGGACTTGCATTTTGGGGATGCGGATCGCGGCCGAGCTTGGCTTGCCCGAGAAAGTTCGGGCCGATCTTTATTATGCTCTGCTACTGAAAGACGCGGGGTGCAGCAGCAACGCTTCCAAGGTTTATCAGGCGTTAGGCTCCGATGATATTGCGGCCAAACGCGACGTCAAGAAGACGGATTGGACGCGCCTGAATTGGGAAACGATGCAGTATGCGCTCGCCCACATCGCGCCGGGCAAGCCCTTTCTGGAGCGTGTCCGCGCGATTCTCCGCGTCGCCTCACAGCAGAAACAGCACACGCGCGAAGTAACAGCTATTCGTTGCGAGCGGGGCGCCAGTATGGCGCGGCTGATGGGCCTGCCGGAACGAACAGCGGAAGGCATCAGCGGCTTGGATGAGCACTGGGACGGAGCAGGAAATCCGGAAGGTCTACGAGGCGCAAACATACCGATTACGTCTCGCGTGATGTTGGCGGCTCAGACGCTGGATGTCTTCTATACAAGTGCAGGCCCCGAACGGGCTTTGGAAGTTGGCAAGGAACGTAACCGAAGGTGGTTTGACCCGGACGTTATTCAGGCAGCAAATTCTTTAGCGAGACGAGGACAGCTCTGGAGCGGCCTCGATGCAGAGGAGCCCTTGCCGCTGGTGTTGTCGTTGGAGCCTAGCCGACGCATCTTGTCGGACGGCGATGTCACTCTCGATGCGGTTTGCCAGGCTTTCGCGCAAATCGTCGACGCCAAGTCACCCTTTACTTTCAACCATTCGAATGGGGTGGCAAACGCGGCTGTGGCGATTGCCAGAAGGCTCGAGTTCCCGCCGCATCGCGTGCTGTTCATCCGGCACGCTGCGCTTTTGCATGATCTGGGCAAGATGGCCGTTTCAAACGCCATCCTCGAAAAGCCGGGGAAGCCGGATGAAGAGGAATGGAAGATCTTACGCGCGCATCCGGCTCACACCTGGAGCATTCTCAGAGGAATTAGCGGGTTCGAGAGAATGAGCGAAATTGCCGCGTCTCACCATGAAAAATTGGACGGCACGGGTTATCATCGCGGGCTGACCGCGGAGCAACTGCCGCTTGAATCGCGAGTGATTATCGTCTCGGATATTTTCGATGCGCTTGCCGCCAAGCGACCCTATCGCGATGCTCTTCCTCTCGCGAAGGTTTTCGAGATCATGCGCAAAGACACTCCTCGCGCACTGGACGCCACCTGTCTGGAGGCGTTGGAACAGTCGGGTGTCTCCTGCGACCAGTCATTCGTGGATCTGCACACGTTGCGGAAAAAGATCGCGCAAAAAGACTTTACCTCACGACCCGCGGCAAGCGGCACGGCGTCTCCCGCGCTGGACGAGTCGGTGGAATTCGCCACTGAAAATTCAAAAATCTTCTAACACTCTTATGAAACGACAAATTGCAATTGCCCTTCTCGGATTTTCGTTTGCTTTCCGCGCCGGGGCGCAAGACCTTTACGGAGCCACTCCGACGGCGCGCGCGATCGCTTTGGGAGGTATCTATCTCGGCTCGCCCGGCCCGACGGACGCACTGGCTTCGAACCCTGCGGCGCTCACCTCGCTGGACAGGCCTTACCTGGAAGTGACCGGCATGAGCGTTTTCGCCGGAGGACAGTTTCGCAATTCGACACCGTTCGCAGGCAGTCTGGAGAACAATGCCGGTCTTTCCGGCTCGGCTGCTTTCGGCGCGCAAATTCCCGGTACTCGGCTGAGTATCGGGGCGGGAGCTTTTCCGGTCTCACTGATGTCGGACAAGTGGAGATATCAGGACCCGCCCGGAACCGCCGGCGCCTCCTATGGGATTCAAAACGATAAATCCGCTTTCTTGGCCATCCAATCGACGGTGGGAGCTGGTTTCCAGATTAGCCCTGGTTTGTCGATCGGGGGGGCGTTCGGCATCGTCGATAATTTGAACACGCTCGAGACGCCCTATGTTTTCCAGACCAACCCGGCGCTCGCCGGTCTGAAAACATTGTTGGATCTGCATACGAGCGGTATTGGGTATAACGGAACGTTCGGCTTAATCGCACAACCAGCGCGCCGCCTGCAATTCGGCCTTACCTATAAGACGCGGACCACGATTCGTTCGACCGGCAGCGCCAGCGGCAATGCGTACGCTCAATTTTCCGCTCTGGGTTTGCCATACCCCTCCGGCTTTCACTACGACGCGGAAGTAGATAATGTATTCCCCCAATCTGCTTCGGCGAGTCTGGCTTGGCAGGCGCGACGCCGTCTGCGAACGTATCTGCAGACCGATTGGACCAACTGGCACGACGCGTTCGTGCAACTACCGGTCCACCTTACCAATGGCAATAATGCCCTGCTCAACACGATCCTACAGTCGACTTCGCTAAACGATTCGGTTCCGCTTCATTGGAGCAATCAATTGGCGGTCAAAATCGGCTTCGACGTATCGGTGGCGGAGTCGTTCACCGTTCAGGGTGGATATTCTCACGCCAATAGTCCGGTGCCCGCGGCCACGCTCACGCCCTTAACTGCCGCAATCATGACCGATACTCTATCCACCGGCGTTGGTTATGAGAAGAATCGCTTTCGCGTGCAGTTCGGTTACGAGGTGAACCTTCCTCAGACGGCGCAAGTGGGTACAAGCAGTTTGCTCGCCGGCGAATACAGCAACACGCGTACTTCGCTCTGGGTGCAGACAATTGCTCTCACGACGGGTATTCGTTTCTAGCTTTATCGGAGCTGCGATCGAACGCTCTCCATCGCTACAATAAGGCGATGCCTGAGGAAAAAACATCCTCGCCTACTTTCGAAACGAGTTTGGAAGAACTGGAGCGCATCGTCAAAGAGCTGGAAAAGGGCGATCTGCCGCTCGAGCAGAGTCTCGCATTATTTGAAAACGGCATGCGCTTGAGTGCGGAGTGCAAGCGGCAACTGGAAGAGGCGGAGTCTCGGGTCGAGATCTTGTTGAAAAAAGGCTCAGAGCTGGCGGCCGTTTCGTTCGATCCCGACAAGTCCGCGAAATGACCCAAGCGGATCAAGCGAGCTTGCAGGAATACCTCGCCGAACAGGTGCACGCGATCGACCGCGTGCTGGACGAATGGCTGCCGGACGAAAGCGTTGAACCGGTTTCCATTCATCGCGCGATGCGGTACAGCCTGTTCGCGGGCGGCAAGCGTATTCGGCCCATTCTGGCGATGGCCGCCGCGCGCGCTGTCTGCGATTCGCCGGAGGGTATTGAAGACGCCGCTGCCACGCTCGAACTGATCCATACTTATTCGCTGATCCATGACGATCTGCCCGCGCTCGACAACGACGATTTGCGGCGCGGACGTCCGACGTGTCACAAGGTTTTTGGGGAAGCGATGGCGATCCTAGCGGGAGACGCTCTGCTGACGCTGGCTTTCGAAGTCCTCAGCCGGATAAAACGCATCGGCTCCGAGCAGAAGATCCGATTGGTGGAAGAACTCTCACGTGCCGCGGGCACGGTGGGCGGGATGATTGGCGGACAGGTGAACGACATAGAGGGCGAGCGAAAGAGGCCGACCGCGCTGTTGCTGGAGTCCATTCATAGGGCGAAGACCGGGGCGCTGCTTACAGCGAGCGTGCGGATGGGCGCGATTTATGCGGGGGCCACGGACGACGAATTGGCGACGCTATCGCAATACGGCGAACATGTTGGATTGGCGTTCCAGATCGTGGATGACGTGCTCGACGTCGAGGAGTCTTCGGAAGCGCTGGGCAAGACTGCCGGTAAAGATCAGGCGCAACAAAAGATCACGTTTCCGGCTGTTTATGGTTTAGCGAGATCGCGCGAGATGGCGGAGCAAGAGCGTATCGCTTCGCATCTCGCTCTCCGTATTTTCGACGATCGCGCCGAGCGCTTGCGCCAGATCGCCGACTTTATTGTCCAGCGCAGGGCGTGATTACATCACCGTGAGCACGTCACCGTGACCACGCCACAAAAGCAGCGGCTGGACGTTGCTCTGCTCGAGAGAAATCTCGCCGAATCGCGCGAAAAAGCACAAGCACTAATCTTGGCGGGTAAGGTGCGCGTGGATGGACAGAAGGCGGACAAGCCGGGCCGGAGCGTCGCGGCGGAAGCGCATATCGAAGTCGACCAGCCGCTGAAATACGTCAGCCGGGGCGGACTCAAATTGGAAGCGGCGCTTGTGGATTTCAACGTTCGGGTGCAGGGCCGCGTATGCATCGATGTCGGCACGTCCACGGGCGGGTTCACCGATTGCCTGCTGCAGAACGGAGCGGCGCGCGTGCATGCAGTCGACACGGGAGCGGGGCAGATCGCCTGGCGATTGCGCAACGATCCACGCGTGGTTCTTCACGAGCGCGTGAATGCACGCCACCTGCGCTTCGACGAGATCCGCGAACTGGCGGACTTGATCGTTTGCGACGTAAGCTTCATTTCCGTGACGCTGCTGATTCCCGCTCTGGCGACGCTGCTTGCGCCCGATGGGGATTGGATTATCCTCGTAAAGCCGCAGTTTGAAGTGGGGCGAGAGCTTGTCGGCAAGGGCGGTATTGTGCGTGATCCGGCGGCGCATCGCATGGCGTGTGACAAAGTCGCGGGTGCGCTCGAAATGGCTGGCTTCTCGAGCGTCCTGATTGCAAGCCCAATTCTGGGAGCAGAGGGGAATCGTGAATTTCTGCTGCACGGCCGCCGTGGACGCGACGCGCAACGGACAGCCGAGCCCCAGGACATATAGTCGAGTTAACCTATCTCTTTGCCTTCAAAGAACGAAATGGGACAGATCGCCACGGTAGGCATCATTTCGAAGCCGAACATTGCGCAAGCCGCGGACATCGTTTGCGGCCTGCTCGACTGGCTGGACGAGCGGGGCATTCAGTATCGTTGCGATGAAGAAACCGCTAAGTATGCCAAGCTCGACCAGTTTTTTTCTCGTGAAGAGCTCCCGGACGGCGCGGATCTGGTTATCGTGCTCGGGGGCGACGGAACACTTTTGTCGGCAGCACGCGTAATTGCGGGCCGCGATATTCCGCTCTTTGCGGTGAACCTCGGTCATCTGGGTTTTTTGACCGCCATTCGGTCGGATGATCTGCTGCCGGAGCTGGAGCGTGCTTTGCGAGGCGAGCACCGAATCGGCCGACGCCGCATGGTGGATTGCGAGCTTGTGCGCGGCGGTCAAGTGATCGGCAAGTATTCGGCCTTGAACGACGTTGTGATTACAAAATCCGAGCTGGCCCGAATGATCGATCTCGACACGCAGGTTGACGATCATTTCGTCGCGGCGTATAAGGCTGACGGCCTGATCGTCGCCACCCCTACAGGTTCGACGGCATATTCGCTATCGGCGGGGGGGCCGGTAATTTTTCCGCAGGTTTCCGCATTCTGCATCACACCGATTTGTCCCCACATGCTGACCAACAGACCCGTGATCGTGCCGGACACCAGCGTAATCAAGATTCTCAATCACGGGGAAGACGGGACGTTTCTCACGATCGATGGGCAGGTGGGCGAGCCTCTGTCGAAAAACGATCTCGTCGTGTGCCGGTCCTCGGCCAAGACGATTCAGCTGATTCGCCCTCCCAAAATGCTGTTCTTTGACGTTCTCAGAGAAAAGTTGAAGTGGGGAGAGCGCTGACCGCGTGCACTCATTCAAGAAGCCATCACTTACGGCGTGGATATTCATCGCACTCGTACTGGGCGTCTTGCTGGGAGTTTTCTTTCCGAATTTTTCGAAGAACCTCGCGCCTATCAGTAACATCTTTCTTCGGCTGATCAAATCGATCGTCGGCCCGCTGCTTTTCGGCACGCTTGTGTATGGCATTGCGTCCGCAGGCGAGCTGAAAACGATGGGACGCATTGCGGTCAAATCGCTGGTCTATTTCGAGGTTGTAACGACGCTCGCGCTGATTATCGGGCTGGTGGTCGTGAATGTTGTCCGTCCAGGCGGGGGATTGACCATCGCCGGCGCGACGGGTCCGGCACCCGCAATCGCGAAACCCATTTCGCTGCCCCAAATGATTGAGCACGCCGCTCCCGGCAACATCTTCGAAGCGCTCGCCCAAAATGACGTGCTGCAGATGGTGGTGTTCTTTTTCTTGTTCGGCGCGGCGTGCGCGGCAATCGGTACGAAAGCGCAACCGGTGGTGAATTTTGCGGGCGCGGTGGCCGAGGTGATGTTCCGCTACACACGCTACGTCATGTACTTTGCGCCGTTCGGAGTGGGAGCCGCCATTGCTGTAACGATCGGCTCGAAGGGCATCGGCGTATTGTTCGGATTAAGCAAATTGGTCGGTGCGCTGTATCTCGCTTTGGTCGTGTTTATTGTGCTTGTGCTCGTACCGACGCTCGCCGTAGCACGTGTGCCCATGGTGCGGTTTTGGCATGCTGTGCGACAGCCCTTGTTGATTGCGTTTTCGACCGCTTCGAGCGAGGCGGCGCTTCCGTTGGCGCTCGAGAACATGGAACGGTTCGGCGTGCCGAAGCATATCGTCGGGTTCGTGCTGCCGACCGGCTACAGCTTCAATCTGACCGGCACGACGCTGTATCTCTCGTTAGCCTCGATTTTCATAGCGCAGGCGGCAGGGGTACACATGCCGCTCGCAGCTCAGATCACAATGATGCTGACGCTTATGCTGACCAGCAAAGGCGCGGCGGGGGTTCCGAGGGCCGCGCTGGTTCTGCTGGCCGGGACGCTCTCGACATTTCAGCTCCCGCAGGAAGGAATCACGCTGATTCTTGGCGTCGACGCGCTTATGGATATGGGTCGGACGAGCGTGAACGTACTGGGTAATTGTGCAGCTACAGCGGTGGTGGCCCGATGGGAACGTGTGCCGATCATCCGTACCGGCGGCCAAGTGGAGGTCGAGGTTCAGGAGGCGTAGGTGCTCAGAAGATGTGCTTGATGCCTCTAGCCGTGCCCTTAATGATTTTGCCGGTTCCCTTCGTAGTGCCGACGGCGAGGTTCTTGCCTGCCGATCCAGCGCCCTTTCCGACGGAGGCCGCAGCATCTATCGGATGCAGTGTGACCAGATCAAGGGCACCTCTTCCCGTTCCCGCGGCCAAGTTGCCCGCGGCCTTACCGGCGCCCTTGCCGATATCCGCGCTGCCACTGCCGATGTCACCGCCCGGGCTGCGCCCTTTCTTTTTGGTGTGCACTGTTTTCTGAGTAGTCGTTGTGCTCCGATCTGCGTTCGACTGACTCCACGCAGGCGCAGTAGCCAAACCAAATGCAAGGAATGTGAACAGTCCAAATTTAGTTTTCACGATCGCGCTCCTCTCGACCTGTGCCACCTACTTATATGATGCACGGAAGCTCGAAGGGTGCAGCCTCCCCTCGCTCACGCTCAGGGTTCAGATGGTCGGCTCGTCTGCAGATTTACGCAGCTTTCATCAGCCGAAGGAAGCACGCGGTTTTTCGTTTGCCGTCGGGCCTTACACGGGTCACTTCTGTGAGACGCCGACTACGTGGACATGTGAAATGGTCTCGGTAAACAGTACGCCATCAGGCATGATCTATCCGGAGTTAAGTCGGAAGTCTATACTGGGCGATTTATCGGGATGTTGGCGGACGTCGCCCAGTATTGACGGGCGCCCGTGCTGAATGCTCATTCCGGCCGCCCGCGTATTGGTACTCGGATCATCAACCTGCAACGCTTCGGGTTATCGTTCTCTTTCCGATTCCGGCCGGAAATAATTATGGAATAACTGTTTTGCCACCGACTGCCCGAGTTGACGCCCGTCCTCGAGGGAGTGATAGAAGTGAAAGCCTGCATAGATGCGCGCCCAGAATACCTCGTCCATAAGATCGCGCGTGTCTGCGAAAGTGTGCGTATGCACGGTGGTGAATGCTTTGCTGTCCACTACCACGTTTACTTTCGTCGTGCCGAAATAATCCGCGATCAACGTTGTCACGGCGCCGGTAAGGCAACCGTGCGCCGCAGGGTACTCCGGATGGTTGGGTGTGGTACCGAGCGGTAGCCAGCCCGGATCGGCGGTCAATTCCTGAGGCTCTCCACCACCTACCGGGATCGCAGTTACCGGTCGCCAGAAGCCATATCTATATTTGCCGTTGAAGCAGCCGATTGCAGCGTCAGCATAGCCCGTCCAAAGCACTGCGACCAGCCTTGCAGAATCGGCTGTAGCTAGGTGGTAATTTTCGATCAGATAGTTAAACATGCGCGCGTATTGCCCTGCCGTATTCTCCGTATAAAAGAGGCCGATTTCCGTTTCGGCGGCTGAACGAAGACTGCTGTTGGCCGCACCGTACAAACGAGTGAGGTTGTAATCCCTCGCCCATGGTTCGCTGTCAAGAGGCGTGGGGCCGTCGGGCAGGAACTCGCTTGCCGTTTTCATCGTAAAAGGCCGCATCTGACCAAGCCAAGGTGTCGCGGCGCTAAGGTATCCGGGATACGTCGGAATCCACGCACCTGGGCCTGATCCGGGAGCATAAGGAACATTTGCTTCGAGACCGTCGTTCACTCGCGCGCTGATGACCGCCAGCGCGGCGGCTTCACCTACGGCCACGCCACGAGTTTTCGCGCGCTCGGGGGCATTCACCTGCGTTAACGACGTGACAAGTTGCGCATCAAGAGCCGCTTGTTGTGCAGGGAAGTAGTAGACCAGAATGCGGTGCGCGGCGGCGGCCACAGCAGCATCCACTGACGCATCAGGCAACCTCGAACTTTCGCTGTAGAAAGGCCTGTATTCGCCGGTAATCTTGTTGACCGCATCATAAATAGCCAGGCTCGAGTACGCCAACCAGACCCCTGACGCGCCCGGCGGCATTCCCCCGTTTGTCACTATCGTTGTTGCGGCAATGGTGTTCCAGTCGGTGACCACATTCTGCGCATTAAGCGTTGAGGCGAGAAACGCCGACCCCAGCAGCGACAAAACG
Organism: Terriglobia bacterium; assembly: GCA_963719335.1. Lineage (GTDB taxonomy): Bacteria > Acidobacteriota > Terriglobia > Bryobacterales > Bryobacteraceae > Bog-105. The sequence goes on from CAVRBR010000002.1 coordinate 497,459, forward strand.
CGCACGCTGATTGCCTGAGTGAAAATGTTTCTACGGTTGTGCATTACGTCTTCTCCTTGAAACGGATTCGCGCAAATGGGTTGGGACACGACTTCGTCATGTCGAGTTCCATCTGGTCAAAGCCGGATATCAGCTTTCACAAGAGCAGGCGGAAATACGGATCAGGATCCGACAGGAGTGCAAAATTTTTCTTAGGCCAGGGAGGGCCGGTACGTTATGGGTTGCTCAGCTCGCGCGCGAGCCAGGCCTTTGCGAACTGGAAATCGCGCTCGACGGTCCGGGTGGAGGTTTTCAGCACCGTGGCAATCTCTTCCTCGCCGAGACCACCGAAGTAGCGCATTTCGAGAACTCTCGCCTGCCGCGGAGCCACTTTTGCAAATTCATCTAAGGCCGCATCGAGTGCCACCAGCGAATCCGCGGCACTATGCGAAAGAGGAACTGCGTCGTCGATATTTGCGAGTTCGCCGCCGCGCTTCTGGGCACCTCGAGCGCGCGCCGCATCCACTAGGATGCGACGCATAATCTGCGAGGCTACGGCAAAGAACTGAGCCCGGTGTTGCCAATCCACATTCCTGACATCCACCAGTCGCAGGTACACCTCATTTACCAGGGCGGTGGTTTGTAGGGTGTGGTCTGCCGGTTCGTTTCGCATAAAGCGGCGGGCCATGCGCCGCAGCTCGTTGTAAACCACCGGCACAAGACGGTCCAACGCTGCCTGATCACCATTGGTCCACTCCTTCAGCAATCCAGTTATCTCTAACGAATCAGCCGCTTCCATGATTTACTGTAAAAACGCTAACTACTGACGTGCAGAGTACTATTATGGGGCTCATCGCGGCGAAAAAATGAATCCGGGACGTCTGCGCGAAATTGAGGAACTTTACCATGCGGCTCGTGAAAACCGCGGCGCCCTCTCTGACGCCGACCCTGAACTTCGGCATGAGGTGGAATCGCTGCTGCAGCACGAGGCAACCCCTTTGCCAACGCTGTCGGTGGATGTTGATTTCGTCTCTGATCTCTCTGACGGCCTGAAGACGCCTATAAAGCCCGGCTCCCATGTCGGACCTTACATAATTGAACGACGTCTGGGCGCCGGGGGAATGGGGGTGGTGTTTCAGGCTCGCGATACCAAGCTCAACCGGCCAGTGGCTATCAAATTCCTTTCCGCCTGGTTCGCGGACGCCAACGCGGCCAAGCGGTTTCAGCGCGAGGCGCAACTGGCATCTTCGCTCAACCACCCGCACATTCTCACGGTTCACGATGCCGGCGAGTACGAAGGCCGCCAATGCCTGGTGACCGAGTTTGTGGATGGCGGAACTCTCGACGACTGGGTGAAAGCTGAAAAGCGGACGTGGCGGCAAATTGTCGAGGTTCTTCTGGGTGTCGCCGACGGCCTGTCTGCAGCGCACAACGCCGGAATTCTACATCGCGATATTAAACCGGCAAACATATTTTTGGCCAAGAACGGCTACGCAAAACTGGGCGACTTTGGGCTGGCCCGGCCGGCGGAATCCGTGCCTTCCGATGTCGCGGGAGACTTGAGTGCAGGCGTCACTCGTCCAGGCCATGTCATGGGAACCATCCACTATCTTTCGCCGGAGCAGGCCCAGGGTGCTGGAATCGACGCCCGCAGCGATATCTTCTCGTTTGGCGTCGTGCTATACGAAGTGCTTGCCGGACGCCGGCCGTTTCGGGGCGACACAAGTGTCGACCTGTTGATGAACATCACCCGCGGTTCGCCTGAGCCACTTCCGGGCGATCTGCCCGCCGGCTTGCATGCGATTGTCGCCAAAACACTTGAAAAGGATCCAGCCGACCGCTATCAAACCGCGCGCGATTTGGTAGTTGATCTGCGGCACGTCGCCCGGCGGAAACCGGAACCGCTCTACCTCGGACCGGCACAAGAGCCGACAAAACGAAAGCCTCTCTGGCTATGGATAGTTCTGGCGGCGGCCCTCATAACCGCAGCCGGGGCAATTTGGATCGACCAGCGCGAAGGTCCACTTCTCGAAAACCCTTTGGCGAACGCCACCTTCACGCGTTTGACCGATTATGACGGAGCGGAGTTGGACGCGTGCATCTCGCCGGATGGAAACTTCGTCTCTTTTCTGTCGGATCGCGACGGGCCTTTCCATGTTTGGCTCATTCAGGCAGGCGGCCTCGGCAAGGCGATTGATCTTACGCCCGGACCCGAAGATCAACATGCACCTTTGCGCAGCATCGGGTTTTCGCATGATGGATCGGAAATCTGGCTGGCAGGAACCGAGAGCCGAAGACTTAGGTTGTTACCACTGGTAGGCGGTGAGTCTCGCATATTTCTCGGCAACAAAGTTGTCGCTCCACTGTGGTCTCCAGATGGCGCGCGGTTGGCGTATCACACGCTCGACGCCGGCGACCCTATCTATGTAGCGGGGCGCGACGGATCCAACCCGCATCGGATCCTGCAGGACAACGCGGACAAGCACAATCACTATCTCGCGTGGGGACTGGATGGCCGATGGATTTACTTCTCTCACGGCACGCAGGCAACCGGGGAAATGGACCTCTGGCGAATTCGGGCTTCGGGCGGCGATCCCGAACAACTGACCCGGGGGAACGCGGACGTGCGCGATCCAACTCCGCTCAGCGAGCAGACCATCTTGTATGTGGCACGCGACAGGGAAGGGGCCGGGCCATCGCTGTGGGCCTTCGATACCTCACGCAAGTCTTCCCAACGACTCACCTTCGGATTAGAGAAGTACACATCGCTGTCCGCCTCGGCGAATGGCAAGCGGCTCGTTGTGACTGTCGCGAATCCGAAGGTAGGACTGTGGACTGTTCCGATTCTCGACTCTGTCGCGCAGGAAACAGATGTGAAAGCTTTCCCGCTGCCCTCATCGCGATCATTGGCGCCGCGGTTTCATGGGAACGCTCTGTATTACTTGTCTTCACAAGGCAACTGGGATGGTTTGTGGAGATTCGCCGGCGGTAAGGCGTCCGAAGTCTGGAGAGGAACGCAAGGTGGAATACTGCAGGCTCCCGCGGTCTCGCCGGATGGGCGGCGAATCGCTATTGTCGTTCCCGAAACGGGCAAACGCAGACTGCGCCTGGTCACAGCGGACGGCGCGGAGTCACTAGGGCTTGCACCCAATATCGATATCGCGGGTTCCGCCGATTGGTCTCCCGACGGGAACTGGATCGTCGTTGGCGGCAACGATGGAAAGGGTGACGGATTATTTAAGATTCCGGTCGCAGGCGGTACACCGGTTCGGCTGACTGGAAAGGTGGCGAGAAATCCTGTTTGGTCGCCGGACGGCTCACTGATCGCCTATTCCGGGCCAAACGTCTACACTATGACACCCGTTATGGCGGTGAGACCGGACGGTACGGCTGTCGAGATGCCGCAAATCCGAACTGATCGTGATGGAGAGCGCCTGCGCTTTATGCCCACTGGCGGTGCTTTGGTCTACATGCAAGGTAACGATGCGACTCTATGGCAGAACTTCTGGCTGCTCGATCTGAAGACTATGAAATCGCGGCGTTTGACGCAACTCGCTGACCGTGGGGCCATGCGCACATTCGATATCACGCCCGATGGCAAGCAAATAGTATTCGACCGGCTCCGATTCAACTCCGCTGCCGTTCAGATCGACTTGCGGACAAAACCCTGAATGCCGCCGCGGATCCTGCGGCGACTCATCACGGAACACTATTCAGCTCTTTCCTGCCGAACGATCGCGGTATTCTGCGCTGAGACAAAACGCCATTGTCCGTCTCGCTTCAAGGCTATGTACTTCATGCGCGTCTTGAGTACGTCGTCGTTCGTGGGCGTAATTCCAGGCGCGAGAGTCCCAAATCCAGTTAGGTCAAAATTGGCATCAATCAGCGCTGCATCGGGAGTCAATAGGACAAAGCGGCGAATATCGACGGTTAAGATGCTTCCTTTGAACACTGTACTTAGAGCGCCTGAGATTTTTTGGGAGATCTCGCCGCAGCCCCGGATCACGTCGCCGCGGATGTTGACAAAGTCCGCATCGTCGGTGAAGTCCCTGGCCCAAGCTGCACCATCGCCCCGATTCCAAGCAGCGGACTGCTCAGTGAGGAGCTTGCGAATTAGCATCTCGTCACTAGCATCGGCGGCGCAGGCTCGAAAGCCTGATGAGAATAGAGTAGCCAAAGTAACGGCGATGATGGTCATGCGCATAGAGACCACAATCATAGTCGAAATCTGTGAATAACTGTGGGATGGCTACCGTTCGTGTTTGAGGCGCCACGATCCTGAAAAACGCCCGAATCCTGAGTGTCCTCGCGCAGTCTGCGCCAAGCTGGGTCCGGAACGAAGCTGCCCAGCCGATTACTCCGCAGCAGTCAAGGGTAAATCTACGGTACGCCGTTACTCGCGCGCTATCCGAGTCAGTTGCCACTTACGTAATTTGGCGTAACACGGGACTCAACTTCCGGTTGCGCGTATACCTGACGTTCGGGCATGGCGCATTGACTTGTTTTGGCCGACGGATGAATTTATCCAGGACTGCACCGGCCTGCAGGCTGTTCCCCGGGTCGTTTCGGCACAAACCAACCTCATCGAGACTCCCATGTTCAAGACATTTTCGACTATGACTCTTCTCGGCTTGCTGACTTTCTCAGCCGCTCAAGCACAATCGGAGCAACCGATTCACGCCAAGGTTCCCTTCGCTTTTACCGTGCAGGATACGACTTTAGCCGCCCGCACTTACCGGCTGACCTATAGCCAGACTGGCCATATCCTCTCGATCCGAGGTTTAGACGGGAATTCAGGCGCGGCCTTTACATCAGCGGTGGCGAGCGCCAGCGCGAACGGGCGAGGCAAACTCGTCTCGCATTGCTATGGCAAAAACTGCTATCTCGCCCAACCGTGGCAAGGTGACCAGACTGGAGGCCGCGGCCTAAGATTGCCGCAGAACGAGCGAGAGCGTAGGCTTTCTGCCCTGACACGTGGAGAACTCCGTTGAACATTGAGGCTTGCGGCGGCGCGTGAGTTTGCGCGATGGCAGGGATGCCCGCCTGCAGAACGAGTAGGGAGCAGGAGCCAAATTCGGTTAGTCATTCTTCTCACTTCAGGGAAACCAACGTCGGCTCCGGCTGCGTTGTCGAGTGTTATGGTACCGCTAGCACTAGTTTTTCGGTTTCCCCGCGGCCAAGTTGCCCGCGGCCTTACCGGCACCCTTGCCGATATCCGCGCTGCCACTGCCGATGTCGCCGCCCGGGCTGCGCCCTTTCTTCTTCGTGCGCACAGTCTGAGTAGTGATCGTGCTCCGATCTGAGGGCGATTGACTCCAAGCGGGCGCAATAGCTAAACCAAATGCGAGCAATGTGATCAGTCCAGGTTTAATTGTCACGGGTACGCTTCTCATCGAGCCTCTCTTCTTATATGATGCACGGAAGCGCGAAGGAGTGCAGTCTCCCCTCGCTCACGCTCAGGGTTCAGAAGCTCGGCCTCATACTTTGAGGTAGCACGCGGTTTTTGGTTTTGCCGTCGGGCCTGATACGGGTCACTTCTACGAGACGCCGACTACGTGGACATGTGAAATGGTTTCGGTAAACAGTACGCCGTCACACGCGATCTATGCCACGGGTGAGGTCAGTTTTCGGTTTGCCCATGAACTGGCCAGGAGTCGTTAGCTACGCTGCTCGACAAGTCGGGACCGCGCGTTTGCCACTACAAGCTCACTTCACGCCTCCGAGAACTCGGTTTTGCGACCACATCCGGTTCGGTCCACTTCCTGCACGAGGCTGACTTTACCGGGCCGCTGCGCCGGCAAGATCACGGAGTCGGACTGTGTAGCCAGCCAATTTTCTCTTTCAGTAATGTCACGCTTGTGCTATTATGGCACTCGTGTGACATTAGGGGTAGGATGAGTATAGGCGAAGAACAAGGCAGATTCCGGCAACGCGCGCACACTCGTGCTCTTCTTGTGAAGACCGCGTCCGAACTGATCCAGGGTGGCGAAATACCCACTGTGACAGCCGTTGCCGAAGCGGCACAGGTTTCTAGACGCACCGCCTACCGATACTTTCCTTCGCAGGAGCAGTTATTGGCTGAGGCTGCCATCAAGAGCGCCCAGCCCCTGGTATCCAATACTGAATTCCCAGAAGACCTGACGGCGCGCGTCCGGCTTCTGGTGCCAACGGTGCAGCGATTTGTCTATGGAAACCAGGGCGCCTTACGAACGATTGTGCGCCTGACTGCAGAGCACGTTCTAGATCACAACGTCGGCGGCGCTGAAGACTCCACACCAGTGAGGAGCAACCGGGTTGAATGGATCAGGACCGCACTCGCACCGGCCAGAAAACGGCTTGGAGGAAAACACTTTGAACGGCTTGTCTCAGCCCTTTCCTTGTGCGTTGGTATCGAGTCTGTAATGGTATTGACGAATTTGCGTGGGCTATCTCAGAAAGAAGTCACGCGCGTTTCTGTCTGGGCTGCAGAGACTCTCGTCGCGGGTGCACTGGAGCAGGCCGAACAAAGGCTTCGGTCAGGGCGCCGCAAAAGCGAGGAAGAATCATGAATCGCCGATCGTTCTTTAATCTCGTTGCACTCGCATTATCGAACCGAGCATTCGGAGTTGCTTTTTTAGGAGGAGATACAACCATGAATAATACGACCGCTTCCGCGACTCAGCCATTAATCGTCAGAACCCAAGACGTCGTCGGGTTCAGTCAAGGGTTAGGAGAAATGCGAATTCTGATCGACGGCGCCAAATCGCAGAACGAGTGGTGGCTCGGCCACTGTGAAGAATTGCCTGGGTTCATGACCACACTCCACTTCCACCACAATATGGACGAATACGTCTACGTGCTCGACGGCGTTCTCTCCATTTTCACGGGTGGCCAGTGGCACGATCTGAGTTCGGGCACATTTGCTTTACTTCCCAAAGGTATTCCTCATGCACAGGGAAACACTTCCTCATCGCCGGTTCGCTTCCTTGGATCAGGTAGTCCTGCTGGATTCGAACGCCTGTTTCCGGAACTGGATGGGCTGGCTAAGCGTGTCCCGGCGAATACTCCTGAGTTCGGCAAAGAAGCCGCCAAGCTTTTGAGCCAACATGCAACAACCGTCGTCGCGCCGCCGCCTCGTCGACACTAGGGTGCGATCCGTCAAGAAAAACTGAATTTTGCGGAGACAGAAAATGGCAGCCCTTACCTTCATTAATTCTTTCGAAGTCCCCACAGGACGTGAGGATCAGTTCCTGCAATTTTGGAAACAGGTCAATGCTTATATGCAGAAGAAACCCGGCTATTTAGGCCATAAACTTCATCGTGCAATCATGCCTGACGCTCCGTTCCGTTTCGTTAACGTTGCACGATGGTCATCAATGGCGCATTTTCAGGCTGCGCATGACGCCGGTTTTCGCGAACTCGTAGACAAACCGGCGGGGTCCGCTTTTCAGCCGCATCCAATTCTCTATGAGGTCGTCCATGAAGCGCACCCGGAGAACTCCGTTGGAGATTGAGGCTTGCGGCGGCGCGTGAGTTTGCGCAATGGCAGGGATGCGCGTCTGCAGAACGAGTAGGAGCAGGAGCCAAATTCGGTTCGTCATTCTTCTCACTTCAGGGAAACCAACGTCGGCCCCGGGCGCGTTGTCGAGTGTCGTGTTTATGGTACTGCTAGCACTAGTTTTCGATTTCCCCAAAAAGCTTTCTGTAATCGATGCGTCTTATTCGTGTCCAACTGATGGGAATTTTGGCGAGGACCTTACAGGAGAAAAAAATGAGGATCGGTTATTTTGCATTGCTCGGATTAGCGGCGGCGGTTGCGGTTGCGCCAGCCGCTATGGCAGATGGATTTAATTTCTCGTTCAACGGAAACGGGATCAACGCTAGCGGCGTGCTCTTGGATTGGACAGCAGAGCACTAACTCTAGTAATCCCCCCGGCTATGAGATCACCGGCATCAGCGGAACGTTTTCGGATACAAACGTCAATGTCTCTGGTGCGATTACCGGTCTCTACACCCCAATATCGTATGTGAACAACCCTCTGGTCCCCGGTTTTGCAACTACCCAAGGTGGTTTATCCTACGACGACCTGTTTTACCCGGCAGGAAACTCCCCGACGGTCTGCTACGAACTCGTCAACGGCGTCCCTACGCTAACCTATCCATTTTCCGGAGGCCTGTTCGACATCTATGGCGTCGCGTTTAATATAGCCGGACCCGGAGGATACGTCGGTGAGCTTTGGAGCAACGGCGACGTGGGGGGCGGGCCGATCATCTACGCGGCTGGGCTTGCGAATGCGACTAGTCTTGTGGACAACCCGAACGCCGCTGCCGGCGCCGAAGTGCCCCCGGGAGAGTACGGCTCTTTTACCACGAGTGCTGTGCCGGAGCCCGGCTCGCTGTTGTTGCTGGGGATCGGCCTCGCCGGCATGGTTGCGCTTCGGGCTCGGAAGAGCAAGCGCCAGCACGGTTCCGAAGCATAAACCGAAGTACTTTTCAATACAGAGTATGGTCGATACTCTCCCCGAGCACGGCGATGGATCGCCGAATAATTTGGCGCTGCTTCGGGAGAATTCGCATGCCCGGCGGCTCTGCGGCTTCTGCTTGTGCAGTTTGCGCTCATGGGGCCGGAATTCAGCCCCACGCTCACGCTCAGGGTTCAGCTACTTAACGCAATGTATGCGCTCGATCGACGTAGCTTGGCCGGTCACTTCATCGGCCGCGATCACGAGGCCATGCAATTCGACGCCGTGCCGTGCTGCTTCCATTCGCCCATTCAGCCCGGTCAAGAAGCGCCGCAAGATCATGTCCTTATCCACGCCGATCACCGATTCATAGGGTCCGGTCATTCCCGAATCCGTCTGGTAGGCCAGGCCGCCGGGGAGAATGCGCGTGTCGGCGGTCGGGATGTGGGTGTGCGTTCCAATCATGGCCGTTGCGCGGCCGTCCAGATACCAACCCATCGCCATTTTTTCGCTGGTGAGCTCGGCGTGAAAATCGACGATGCGGATCTTGATAGCAGGGTCGAGCGAACCGAGTAACTCATCGGCTTTTCGAAAGGGACAATCGATGTTCGGCATGTGTGCCCTGCCCTGCAGATTCAGCACCGCGTACCGTACGCCATTCCGTGCCGTAGCTGTATATACGCCCGTTCCTGGCAGGCCTTCCGGATAATTCGCGGGTCGCAATAGGCGCGGCTGGTGAGGGTAGTAGTCGTGAATTTCACGCTTGTCGAAGCTGTGATTCCCGCCCGTGAGCACGTCCAATCCAAGCGCCAGCAGCTCTTCGGCAATCAGCGGAGTTATGCCGAAACCTCCGGCGCTATTTTCGGCGTTCGCGATGGCTAAGTCGATCTTGTATTCGGGAATAAGGCGATTCAGGTTATCGGCGACAATGGCACGCCCACCCGAGGCGAAAATATCGCCGATAAACAAGATGTTCATGTCGTGAGGGAGGGAACTGCGGCAGAAGGAAAGGGGAAAGCGTTTCCTGCGAGAGCTTCCGATCAACCTCCGTCATTGACCCCATAAGAGAGCAGGGGGGAATCCTCCGAGCGCCTTTAGGCTTCTCCATGGCATCTGTAGACGCCGGAGCCTGCACACCAGCACTTAATTCGAGTTGGACTCCATGACATTGACTATCGGATCAATTTTTAGGAGGCCGAAACGAACGCTCTCGCAGAAAACGCTTAACGTTCAGGATAACAGAAAATGCGAAAAATGCCAGCGTTTTCGGCTAATTCGCCTGCAATCGCTCGGCAATCTCTTTTTCGGAGATAGCGCCTTCTTTGATGACACGCCAATAGGGTTCGGTGATGTCAACGGTGGTTGAACCGGGACCCGTGCAGATGCCGCCATCGAGGACCAGGTCGAGGCGTCCATCCATGGCGGCGAAGAGCTCTATGCCGCTCGAGACAGTCGGTTCGCCGGAGATGTTGGCACTCGTCGCGATAAGCGCGTGGCCGGTCTTTTCGACCATCGCGTTCAATACGTTGGAACTCGCCTGGCGCATTGCCAATCGTCCCGTGTTGCCGGTCACTTTCAACGGCACCTTCGCGGCGGCGGGTACGATCATGGTCAGGGGTCCAGGCCAGAAATGGCGAGCCAATATGTAAAACCGGCTGTTCAGCTCTTTGGCCAGGTCCTCTGCCATCAAGGTGTCTGAAATCGCCAAGGGCAGCGAGCGCATAGTCTCGCGTCCTTTGGCGCCGAATACGCGGCCTACCGCTTGTAAGTTGAACGGATCGGCAACCAGCACGTAGAGCGCATCGGTGGGAACGCCCACGACGCCGCCGCGCTGAATTTCGTGGACGGCGCGGTCGATCGCGCCGGCGTACGGGTTCTCTAAGTCGATCTCGATTAGGTCAGTGGCCACGGGTTACGCGCCCAGACCGGAAAGGTGGTTAGGCACGGGATAATTCGTAAGTTTATCGTTCACCGAGCGCTTCGGCAACTTGGATGGCCATCTCATACCGTCCGAATGGGGCGCTCAATTGTACGCCCTGCACCATCGCACGCACTCGCTGGGCCATCTCCTGCGCGATGAGAATGCCTTCCGCACGCGCTTTCTCGGCGCTATCGGCGTGCCGCATGCGGTCCATATACTGCTGCGGAACAGGCACGCGCAGTTCGTTCACCATGAACTCCGCGTTGCGATAGCTGGTGAGCGGCCAAATCCCGGCGATGATCGGAAGATTATATTGCTCGGTGTTTTTGAGAAACAGCTCGAGCAGATCCAGATCGAAAACCGGCTGGGTAACAACGTATTCCGCGCCTGCCTCCACTTTCCAGGCGAAGCGGCGCAACTCTTCCTCCATGTTCACAGCGCCTGGATTGGCCCCGACGCCGATCAGCAAGCCTGTCTGCGAGCCCATCGGATTGCCTCCGATATCGAGCCCCTGGTTCAGATTGTTCACGATGTTCGTCAGGCCGATGGAATCGACATCGAAGACGGCAGTAGCATCGGGATTGGTGCCCATGCGCGGCGGATCGCCGGTGATGCAGATCAGGTTGCGCACGCCAACCGTATGCGCGCCCAGCAGTTCGGATTGAATGCTCAGGATGTTGCGGTCGCGGCAGCAGAAATGAAGAACAGCTTCAATTTCCGCCTGCTGCTGGATCAGTTGACAGGTGACCTGAGCGCTCAGCCGAGCGCTGGCGCGCGGGCCATCGGGAACGTTGATGCAATCTATGCCGTTGTCGCGGCACAAGCGCGCACCCGCGATTTCCTTCGATGCATCCACGCCGCGCGGCGGCAGTATTTCCACGAATGCGACAAACTTACCCGCCGCGAGTTTCGCGCCCAGTTGTGATTTCTTCGCGACGGGTACCTTCGGAACGCGCTTTACTTCAGGCTTGCCTTCGTCGATAACAGCCGCAGCCGTCGTTCTATGCTGAACCGGCTGCATCGAGCGCACTTCGCTGCAAATTTGCTTGATGTGCTCCGGCGTGGTGCCGCAGCAGCCGCCGATTATCCGCACTCCCGCTTGCAGGAATCGGCGCGAATATTGCGCCATGTACTCGGGCGAACAAAGGTAAATGTTGCGGCCTTCCACCGTGGCGGGAAGACCCGCGTTCGGCATGGCGCTGAGCGGTTTGGTGGTGTGCGCAGCCATTTTCTCGATGGTTTCGAGCGCCACCTTCGGCCCGGCCGAGCAGTTCACGCCGATCACATCAGCCGGCCATTCGTTCAGGCTGCGAGTAAACGTCTCGGTGCTGGTGCCGTCGCGAAGGGTTCCATCGTCGTTCACGGTGACTTGCGCCAACAATGACCATCTCCGGCCCGGCGGCTTCGCGCGCCGCGTAGATCGCTTCGCGCAGCTCGTTCAGTTCGTAAAACGTTTCGATAAGGATCAGATCGACGCCCGCATTGATCAGCGCCTCGGCCTGCTCCCGAAACACGGCGCGCGCTTCTGCGAACGACATCGGCCCTAAAGGTTCAATTTGAGTTCCTAACGGCCCGATCGCGCCCGCGACGAAAGCCTTTTCGCCGGCGGCCTGTCGTGCGAGGCGCACGCCGGCTTCGTTGATGGCGCGCAATTTTTCCGCCATGCCGAAAGCCCCCAAACGAACCCGATTGCTTCCGAAAGTATTCGTCTCGACCACCTCGGCGCCGGCTCTGACGTATTCCTGATGAATTTCTTTCACCAATTGCGGAGAAGACAAATTCAGCTCATCGAAGCAGCGATTGATGAAAATGCCCTTGGCATAAAGCATCGTCCCCATCGCGCCGTCGGCAACGATGATTTTCGACTGCAGTTTCTTACGAAACTCGGCGGCGCGAGTCAGTGTGATTGGTTCGGCGGCGGTCATGGCGCTACGATGCGGAATTCAAGGGTTCTCAGACGAGACATGAACCCGAATTTTGAGGGTTAACCGATTGTAACCCGCAGCGCAACGGGGTCGCCGGGGGCGACTCTGAGATACTCCGCCGCGCTGCTCGGTTCATGCCGATCTCGATGTAACCGGAACTGCCGATATAGGCGAAGCAAAGACCCTCCGCCGCATCGCCGAAAGTCGTACGAAAATCGGTAATTTGTTTCTTTCCGGCGGAGAGGGTAAACTCGACCTCGCACGACCTCGGGAAACTGCAAAGCCGCGAAAATTTGTGATCACGTTACCGAAATGATCCACGCTCAGAACCCTGCCCCGCCAAAGGCCCGGTTCGGTTTCGGCCGGCTCCAAGTCGGGTAAAGCGTGATTTGCTCCAGCTCCGGCCCGACATCCTCAGGCCGCGCAGACCCCTTGGCGAGAGCAGCCGCGACGGGGGCGAACACATCCCGTCCATGAAAAGTAACGCGATGCAGGATTCCGCCACAGGCTGCGGTTCGTGATCTCCCGTATCGTCGCCATGCCGTGGCGCAGCAAAATCAGCGACAGGACGCCATTGTCCGGAGCGATCAAGTACTGCTTGTCGGCCTCGACCAGTAAGGCTTGCCGTGCTGTTCCAACGCCTGGATCCACGACCACGACGTGGACCGTGCCAGGCGGGAAAAATGGAGCGGCCTGCGCGATGGCGTAGGCGCCTGCATACGATCGAAAAGGCAGGAATGTCGTGCGAGATATCCACGATTCGCGCGTCCGGGCAACGGCTGAGCAGCACGCCTTTCATGGTGCCCACGTAGTGGTCGGCCAAGCCGAAATCGGTGGTGAGGGTGATGATCGGCGGTACGCGAAGCGGCTTCATACGCTGTTAGAATTGTATTGAAAACCTCGCAATTTCTCTTCGAGCCTGCGCTGTTGCGCTCGTTTTCCGCTATACCAAATTGCTGTATTTCGATCACAATGCGACCACCTTTGTTGCGCCCGAAGTGGCCGACACAATGGCGGCTGCTTTGCGCCAGGTGTATGGCAATGCATCCAGCACTCACCGTGAAGGTCAATTAGCGCGACAGCAGTTGGAGAAATCGCGCAGGACCATTGCAGAAGTTTCTGCATGCGTCGGCCGGCCGAATTGGTATTCACAAGCGGCGGAACGGAGTCGAACAATCTAGCGATTTTCGGAGTGGTGCGGAACACGACGGGCGCTCGCAAGCACGTGATCACCACAACGATTGAGCATCCATCCGTTCTCGAGTGTTGCCGTCAACTGGAGCGCGAGGACGTGGACGTCACTTATACCGGGGTGGATTCGGGCGGGTGGTCGAACGTTGACGAAATCCGGCGAAACATGCGTCCAGAGACGGTACTTGTTTCCGTCATGCACGCGAACAACGAAGTTGGAACCATTCAGCCGATTCGGGAAATTGCGCGAAATTGTGCGAGAGCGCCGTGAAGCGGGGCAGACGATTTTCTTTCATTCCGACGGCGTGCAAGCGTTCGGAAAGATCGACGTCGATGTTCAGCAGCTCGGTGTAGATCTGTATTCGATCAGCGCACATAAGATCTTCGGGCCCAAAGGGCGTGGGTGGCTTGTACGTGCGAAAGGGAACGCCCTTGCGCGGCATTCAGTTCGGCGGCCGTCATGAGCGCGAGCGCCGCGCCGGGACCGAAAACGTTCCGGGAGCGATGGCGTTTGCTAGGGCGGTGGAATTGTGCAGCGCCGACTGATGCCGCAAATTATGTCTCAATGCTGCGCGACTATTTCGAATTGGAAGTGCTCTTGCCCGGGGACGGATATAGAAGTCAATGGAGCGCGCTCCGCGAGGCTGCCGAACACCAGCAATCTCCTCTTTCGCGGCGTCTCGGCTGAAGCGTTAGTGATTGCTCTCGATATGAAGGACATTGCGGTTTCGACCGGCTCGGCCTGCAGCAGCGGCTCGGTGGAGCCTTCGCATGTGCTGCTCGCGATGGGCCGAAGCCGCGAAGAAGCTCGCTCGAGCGTGCGATTTTCTTTTGGCCGCTACAACACCCTGGACGACATGTTTGCGCTGTTTGAAGGCGTCACGGCTTCAGTTGCGAAGCTGCGAGCTACAACCCGATCGGAGAAGAGTCTTGTTGTGTGAGACCGCCGCGCCGATTGCAGTCGCTATGTCGGGCGGTGTGGACAGCTCGGCTGTGGCGGGATTGTTGCGTCGGCAAGGTTTGGCCGTGGTGGGTCTCACGATGCAGCTCTGGAACCAGCGCCGCTTGCCTGATCTGACGCCGGAGGGCGGCGCCGTGGGCCGTTGCTGTTCGTTAGACGATGTGTACGACGCGCGTTTCGTCGCCGGCGTTTTAGGCATTCCTTATTACGTCGTCAACTTTGAAGAGCGTTTCGAGCAGCAGGTGGTAAAGCCGTTCGTCGCGGACTATCTTGCCGGCCGCACGCCCATTCCTTGCACGCTTTGCAATAACTTCATCAAATTCGATCAGTTCATCGAAATGGCGGATGGAGTGGGCGCCGAAAAAATTGCGACCGGCCACTATGCGCGGCTCGGTTTTGACGAAACCAGCGGGCGGTATCGAGATGCGCACGAGCGTAGACGCGAGCAAGGACCAGACTTATTTTCTGTTCGGTTTGACACAGGCACAGCTGGCGCGAACGCTGTTTCCTCTCGGCGGCATGGCGAAATCGCAAGTTCGCGAACTTGGCCAAAGAATTGGGTCTGCCGGTCGCGGACAAGCCGGACAGTCAGGAGATCTGCTTCGTTCCCAACGGGGATTACGCGGCCTTCATCGACGCATATTTTCGGGAGCAGGGAATTGAGTCCCGCCGAAACGGAAGGCGCAATTGTCGATACGGAGGGACGCGTACTCGGGAGCATGCCGGAACGCATCACTTTACCGTTGGCCAACGCCGCGGATTGGGTATAGCGGCCGCGCGAGCCGCTGTATGTCATCGCCACCGACCCCGCGACCCAACACGTCATTGTGGGTCCCAACGAAGACCTGATGAGATCGTCTCTGTGTGCTGCGAGACTGTGAATTGGGTGTCTATCGATCCGCCTGGCGAGCCCCTCCGCGCACAGGTCAAGATCAGAAACAAACATGTCCCGGCAAGCGCGACGTTGCTGCCGACCGGCGACGATTCGCGCATCGAAGTACGGTTCGATGAGCCGCAGCGCGCCATCACTCCCGGGCAGGCCGCCGTCTTCTACGATGGCGATCTAGTGCTTGGCGGCGGCTGGATCGAATAAACTCCGGAATTGGCCCAAAAGAAAAGCTGGTTACAGACTCGCGCGGAGTACGCGCTGGCGGCTATGCTGCTCTGGGCTCTCCGCGTACTTCCCTTGCCCGCTTCGAATGCGCTTGCGCGCGGCGCCACGAAAGCTGCTGGACGCTATTGTCGCCGAGGCTTCGCAGGATTGCCCTGAAAAATCTTTCGTTCGCGTTTCCCCAAATCGACGTTCGCGAGCGCCACCGAATCATCGACGGTGTGTTCCGAAGCGTCGCCCGCATGCTGGTGGCCCTGGCACGCTTTCCGTCGCTCGATGCCACTAACATTTCCGAGTGGATCGGCTACGAAGGTCTCGAGCACTATCGCGAAGCCAAGCGCGATGGCCGCGGCATTTTAGTTGCTACCGCCCACCTCGGAAATTGGGAGCTTAGCGCGTTTGCGCACGCCTTCATGACTGAACCCATGAACGTACTGGTGCGCCCGCTCGACAACCCGCTCATCGATCGCTTGGTCGAGGAGCGCCGCACACACTCCGGCAATCGTTTGATCTACAAGAAAGACGCTGCGCGAGCGATCCTGAAAGCGCTTCAGAATAACGAGACTGTGGGCATTCTGATCGATCAAAACACCAGCGCTTCGGAAGGCGTCTTCGTCAATTTCTTCGGCCAGCCGGCCTGTGCCGGTTCTGCATTCGCGAAGCTCGCCCACCGTTCGAACGCTGCCGTGATTCCGGGGTTCGCGCTTTGGAACGAAGGCGCCGAGCGGTATGTGCTCCGGTTCTATCCGCGAGTCGAAATGACCGGCGATGTCGAAGCGGATACCCAGCGCATTCAATCCGTGTTCGAGCAAGTCATCCGCGAATATCCCGACCAGTGGATGTGGATTCATCGCCGTTGGAAGACACGTCCAGCGGGCGAGCCGCCGATTTATTGATTTGCTTCGTTGAGCGCCCCCGCGCCTAGCTGTGATGTGTCGCGATGGGTCGTTGATCGAGGCCGAGAACCGCCGTCACTATCCCGGAGAGCGACTCTGGAACGGATAGCGCGCCCTGGTAGCCGAGGTGCCGCTGACCCTGCGCATTTTCGAGCCACCCAAGCTGAATTCCGAAGGCATCGTTCATTTGCTGGACGGTCCCTCGTACGTGCAGAGTTCGTGCTTGCGCATTCTCTTTCGTGATCGTCAAGCCATGTTGCGTAAGAAAAGATCGCACGGCAGCGAGATCGTCCGGATTGGCGCTAAGCATCTGCTCCGCCTGCTCTCTTGGAAGGGGAGCGAAGTGCCCCGACAAAAGCTGCTGGTCGAGATGTTCAGGCTTCGCGGAGTTCTTTGGCCTTCGCAGAGTGACGGTCGCACTCACGACCGCGTTGGGGTCCGCGGGCGAGGACCAGCGTTCGGCCGCTTGGAGCTTTGAGGCGCTGCCCGGAATTTCTGAACGCTGGCCGCTCACAATTGTTCAACCTCTTTTGCCGGATGCCGCTGTGTTAGAGGCGCTCGGCGAGAAGAGCTGCAAGATCGCCGTTCCATTCGGGCTGCCCAGGCCGGTACACGGATCCCACCCGGCTTTTGCGCTATAGGAGCCGAGCTTGCCGTCGTCGTTGTTGCCGCTCGTGATGTCATGGAACGCGGATTCGCCGGCCGGATAGAGCTTCGGATTCAGAAAACCGACCGCACTTCCGAGCTGTTGATTGATCAGCGCAACGAAGGCAGCCCACAGCGGAGCAACGGCGCTTGTCCCCCCGACAACTATGTTTTGTCCGTCTACTCGGACCTGGTATCCGGTGGTTGGATCGGCATCTCCGGCGACATCCGGGGTACCACGGCCAACAAAGTTCGTTTCTGGTTGTTTCGGAACGCCGGCTGAACTCTGATACGTAGGTAGAGGGAACACGTTGCTGACCCCGCCGCCTGTAGCACCTTCGTTGTTCGCGATCTCATTCCACACCACCTCGGAAGCAATGTTCTTGCCGGAACCCTTCAAAGTTGTGCCTCCGCACGCCAATGCGTACGGACTGGCAGCAGGGAAGTCGACATGCAACTTGCCGTCGCCCACGCCATCAGTCGATCCGTTGTCGCCACAAGCAACAGTGACGGTGACGCCGAGCGTGGCAGCATCCTCGAGAGCGGCGTTCATGGCCGTTTGCGATTGCTGGGTCCACGAATCCTCCGGGCCGCCCCAACTGATCGATACAACCGAAGGCTTGCGTGTCGTGTCATGCACCGCATCGGTAATTGCATCGATGAAGCCCTGGTCTGTGTTGGGAGCAAAATAGACCGCGATCTTCGCGCCGGTTGCGATGGCGCCAACCACCTCGATGTCCAACATTACTTCGCCGTCGGCGTCCGAGCCCGGCGTATTTTGGCCACCGTCCACGGAAACTGCGGTGACGGTCGGCTCAGGAACTTTGAGGCTGCTGAAATAGGTCTGCAGGTCCGTCGCACTGTATCCCCCGCCTAATTCGATGATTGCGATCGTTTGACCCTGCCCGGTCACGCCGGTCGGGAAATTGTAGAGAGCGGCAACTTGCGGCGGAGTGAAGGTGGTCGAAGCGGCGGGCTTCTGTTTTTTCCGGAAATGCGGCTTGGCGATCGGCCGCTGATCGAAGCCGAGTACCGCCATGACCACACCGCTGAGTTCTTCGGGAATGCTCAGAGCTCCCGCGCGCCCTCGAAAGGTGTGTTGCAAGTTGTCCCCTTTGTAGCAGGCCAACTGCGCTCCAAAGGCCTTCGTCATGGCGCCTGCAGTACCGGTCAACACGACGCGCCGTTTTTGGGCGCTGGCTTCGACCACGGTCAATTGATACTGGTGAGCAAACTTCTCAATTAACGCAATATCGTCTGGATTTGCGCCGTGGCGGAGCTGAAAATCTCCCTGCGAGAGGTGGCCCTGCCGCTCGTTTCCTTTTTCGGCGGGCGGGATAGCACCCTTCCGCCGCAGCACGATGGTCACACGTATTGTGTCATTTGGGTCAATCGTACCGACTGGTTGCGAATGGGGAGGAGCGGTCCTTTCGCTACCGGGTAAGTTAATTTTCTTTTCAAAAGCCATAATGCGCCTCTTTTAAGGTGAATATCTGAGGAGTTATTGTAGCGCGTGCAGTAACAGTTTGCGGGAAGGCATTGTACCTTCGAGATTGCCTTACAATGAGGCGATCATGCGCACAGGAGCGGTGCAACTAACGAAGGTGGATATCCATCAACTGACAACACTCGACGAGTTCGCCGCGGCTGTGCGCCTCCAGCGAGAGGTTTGGGGTTTCGAAGATGTCGATTTGTTGCCGCTTCGTTTATTTGTCGTAGCCAGCAAAATCGGCGGCCAAGCTCTCGGCGCATTCGATGCCGGCGAGATGGTAGCATTTTGCCTCTGCATCCCCGGTCTGAAGCCCGGCGGCAGACCGTATCTGCACAGCCACATGCTGGGCGTGTTGCCGAAGTACAGGAATAGCGGGCTGGGCAGAAAGCTAAAGCTGGAGCAGCGCGAGTACGCCATCAGGCGTGGCGTCGATCTGATCGAATGGACGTTCGACCCTTTGGAAATCAAGAATGCCTTCTTCAACATCGAACGGCTTGGCGCGGTGGTTCGCCGTTATGTGCATAACCAGTACGGCACAACCACGAGTCGCCTTCACGGCGGGCTACCGACAGATCGCCTGGTCGCGGAATGGTGGATTCGATCTGCGCGCGCCGAAGCCGCGGTCGCGGGACACCCCGACACGTGTCCGGCGACGCAAACGCGGATTTCAGTGCCTCGAGAAATCGCCGAGATACGGCAGCATGATCCAGGACGCGCCCGCGAAATTCAAGCTTCCCTCGCCGAGCAGTTCGAGGCGTCTTTCAGGAACACGCTGACAGTGGTTGGCTTCGAAACAGGAGAGGAAGCAGGCACATATCTGCTTGGCCAATGGGATTTAGAATAGACCAAATTGTTCTGCGGCACATACGCATGCCGCTGGTTCATTTCTTTGAGACAAGTTTCGGCCGGACGCACGAGCGTCATATCGTCCTGGTGGAAGCCGTTTCGGACGGCGTATCGGGGTGGGGCGAAGTGACCGCCGGCGAGAATCCGTTCTACAACGAGGAGTGGACCGGCTCGGTGTGGCCCCTGTTGATCGACTACATCGCGCCGCGCGTTGTGAAACACGAATTTTCCTCGGCCGCCGAGGTCGCTTCGCGAACGGCGCATATTCGAGGGCACAACATGGCGCGCGCCGGCGTCGAGACCGCCATTTGGGACTTGCAAGCGCGCCTGAATAATGAGCCGCTTTGGAAAACGATCGGAGGGGGCGCCCGGCGCGAAATTCCTTGCGGCGTGTCCATCGGCATACAGGATGCCATCGAACATTTGATCGGCAAAATTGAGACCGAGCTTGCGGCCGGTTATCAACGCATCAAAATGAAAATCAAGCCGGGCTGGGATGTCGATGTCATCCGGCAGGTGCGGCAGCATTTCCCAAAGATTAAGCTGATGGCGGACGCCAACTCCGCCTACACGCTAAAAGATACGGAGCACCTGAAGAGAGTGGACGAGTTCTACTTGATGATGATCGAGCAGCCGCTTGCGCACGACGACATCATCGACCATGCCGTACTCCAAAGCGCGCTCGATACGCCCGTTTGTCTTGATGAGTGCATTCGTTCGGCCCATCATGCCGAGCAGGCCATTCGTCTCAAAGCGGGCCGCATTGTCAATATCAAGCTGGGCCGCGTGGGCGGCTTCCGGGAAGCCAAGCGGGTCCATGACATTTGTGAAGCGAACGGCATTCCGGTCTGGTGCGGCGGCATGCTCGAATCGGGTATTGGCCGGGCGCACAACATTGCGCTCGCCACTCTTCCGAATTTTGTTCTGCCGGGCGATATTTCCGCGAGCAAGCGGTACTGGAAGCGCGACATAGTGACGCCGCCCGTCGAGGTGACTTCTCGCGGAACCATCCAGGTCAGCGATGCACCGGGTTTTGGTTACGAGCTGGACAAGGATTACTTGGAGAGCGTCGTCGTACGCCGCGAAATACTCAGGTAGGGCAAAACCAAAAGTGCCGCCAAATCGGTTGTAATCGCTATTCTGACTAAAGATGCTGAAGCCCAGTATTTTCCGCGAGTACGATATTCGCGGAATCGCCGACGAGGAATTCCTAGACCCGGATCTCGAATCCCTGGGCCGTGCTCTGGCGACATACGTGATTCGTCACAGCGGGCACACCGTCTGCCTAGGATGTGACTGCCGCTTGAGCGGACCCCGTTTGCATGAGGCGCTGTCGAAGGGTCTTTTGGCCGCGGGCGCGCACGTGCTGGACATCGGAACGGTTCCCACGCCCGTGCTGTATTACTCGGCGATGCATTTCAAGGCAGATGGCGCTGTCATGATCACGGGCAGTCACAACCCACCTGAGTACAACGGCATCAAAACTGTCTGCGGGAGCGGGACGCTGCACGGCGAAGAGATTCAAGATGTATACAAGCTGATTGTGGGCAACGATTTCGAGTCCGGCGACGGCACGCTCAAGAAAGTCGATGCGGTCGCTCCTTACGTCGATGAGATCGCTTCGCAATTCCATTTCGAGCGTAGAGTGAAGGTCGTCTTCGATGCGGGCAACGGTACGGCCGGCCCCGTGGTTCACAAGATTTTCGAGAAGCTCAACGTCGACGCCGTGGAACTTTTTTTCGACATGGACGGCAATTTTCCGCATCATCATCCCGATCCCACTGTCCTGTCCAACTTGAACGATCTCAAGCAGGCGGTGCGCAAGCACAAAGCCGAGTTCGGCATCGCCTTCGACGGCGACTCGGACCGGATTGGCGCCATCGACGAGCACGGAAACGTAATCTACGGCGATATGCTTCTGCTGATATTCGGCCGCGACATACTAACGCGCAAACCCGGATCGACTTTTATCGGCGAGGTAAAGTGTTCGCAAGTCATGTACGACAAGCTGAAGGAGCTGGGCGGCAATCCCGTCATGTACAAGACGGGCCACTCGCTGATCAAAGCGAAGATGAAAGAAGAGCACGCCGAGCTAGCCGGAGAAATGTCGGGCCACATGTTCTTTGCGGACCGGTATTACGGCTACGATGACGCTATCTACGCGGCTTGTCGCCTGATCGAGATCGTGGCGAAATCGGGGAAGCCGCTCTCCTATCAGCTCGAGGGCATTCCGAAGCTGGTCTCGACGCCGGAACTTCGGGTCGATTGCCCGGACGACACAAAA
Source organism: Terriglobia bacterium (assembly GCA_963719335.1). Classification (GTDB taxonomy): domain Bacteria; phylum Acidobacteriota; class Terriglobia; order Bryobacterales; family Bryobacteraceae; genus Bog-105. The sequence goes on from CAVRBR010000002.1 coordinate 519,151, forward strand.
TTCAAGGTGGTGGCAAGAGTGTCCGAGATTGTCCGCCGGACTCGGCAGATTGTGGATATCGACGGGGTACGAGTGCCGTTCGAGCATGGGTGGGGATTGGTTCGCGCTTCCAACACGCAACCGGTCTTGGTGATGCGCTTCGAAGCGGAATCGAAGGATCTGCTCGATAATTACCGGCAGGAACTTGAAGGAATCGTCGAGCAGGCCAAGAAGGAAATCGGAGCGTAGCAGAGCTTTCGGCCGGCGAAGATCCGTCAGGCTAATTCTTTGGCCCGATATTTTCCGTGCGTCCCGCGAGCGGCTTGACGGTGGGACCGCCGCAAACTCCCACGCCGGTGTTCAAAAGAGCATTGAGAAGGTTCACGAGCACGGCGTAGACGACCTGTTCGGTTACCGGCTGGCGGCCAGGCATGCGGAAAGTTCCGGGCAGCTCTTTGGCGATCTGCAGTCGAACGGCATGCGGCAACGCACGCCCGCTTTTGTCGTGCTGATTTCCCAACCACAGGGGTGTCTGCAGAACGCTGCCGGTTTTTCCATCCACATAGAATTGGCATCGCGAAAACCAGCCCAGATTCGCCGGATCCGCAGCATCGAAAAGCAGCAATGGAGCTTGCCGGTCAGGTGCTGAAACGTCCAGGGACAACACGCGGCGCTGGTCGTCGATCTTGCATTCAAAGCCGGCTTTCCGCGCGATGCTGCTGATGGACTCGGGCTCGAGTTCAAGCAGTAAGTATTTGATGGGTCCAGCCTCGAGAACTTGCATCAGCCACTTACATTCTAGCTGTGAGTGTGGGCAGCCAATGCGCCGCGAAGCTTCTGGCCGCGATGGACGTAAATCTTATGATCTGCTTCACTGAATTGCACGAGCTTGACGGTATGCACCGGCCCGGTATGATCGCCTAGCCACTCCGCGACCGCTTTAACGGCGATATCCGCGCCCTCCTCAATCGGGTAGCCGTAGATTCCGGTACTGATGGAAGGAAAGCTGATGGTCTTCACGTCGTGTTCCGCCGCGAGTTTCAGGCATGTCGTGTAGCAAGACGCCAGCAAATCCGCTTCACCGTGCTTTCCGTCCCGATATCGGGGTCCAACTGCATGGAAGACATACTTGGCCGGCAATCTGCCCGCCCCAGTCGCCACCGCATCGCCTGTCTCGCAGCGCCCGATGCGTGAGCGAATCTCGTCCAGTTCGCGCATGATCTCCGGGCCGCCCGCGCGATGAATGGCTCCGTCCACTCCACCGCCCCCGGCGAGTTGTGAATTCGCCGCATTCACAATCGCGTCGACCGCAATTCGAGTGATGTCGCCCTTCAAGAACTGTAGTTGGCAGAGGCCTAGCTGAACGACAAAGTCGGAAGGCATAGGTACATCAGAGGCAGGCCGCTATGGCGTCCACCAGGAAATCCACGTTCTCGTCCGTCGCGAGCGGCCCCATGGTGCCGATGCGAAGAATCTTCCCCGCCAGCTGCCCGAGTCCGGAGGCGATCTCTATACCGTACCCTTCGAGGAGCTTCTGCCGAAGTTGAGCTTCATCCACTCCCGCGGGCGGGACGACGGTAGTCAGATGCCAGATGCGCTCATCCGGATTCTTCACGAGCGGCACGAACCCGAGCGGAGTTAATCCCGCTATCAGCCGTTGACTCGCGCGCAAGTGGCGGTTCCAGCGATTGCGCAATCCTTCCTCTTCAATCGCCGCCAAACTTTCGTGCATGGCGTAATACAGAGGCGGCGATGGCGTGTGATGGTACGCGTGCGGCGGTTCGTAGTACTTGCTCATCAAGCTGAGGTCCAGATACCACGTAAACGGATCCTCGGTGCGCATGGCCAAACGCTCCCATGCCCGGGCCGAGATAGAGACCGGCGACAATCCAGCCGGGCAGCTCAAGCCCTTCTGCGAGCAGCTGAACGCCACGTCGATACCCACGGCGTCCAACTCAACGGGCATGGCGCCCAACGATGTCACGCAATCGGCCAGCACGAGCGCACCGGCGGCGTGCGCCGCGGGGGCAATCGCGCGACCGGATTGATAGGCGCCCGTCGAAGTCTCCGCTTGTACGAATGCGACCACGTCCGGCCGTTCGCGCTGAATGAACTCGCTCGCCTCTTCGGGCGTGAAAATTTCACCCCACGTCTTTTCGAGTCGAACTACGCGCGCACGCTGCCGCTGGCCCATGGCCGTTATCCGATCCGCAAAGATTCCAGCGGCAAACACAGCGAACTTCGAACCGGGCCAGACGAAATTCGCGATCGCCGCTTCCATCGCTCCGCTTCCACTGGCCGGAATGGGGAACGTCATCTGGTTTTTGGTCCCGAACCCCTCGCGCAAACCCACGCGAATATCGTTCATTACCTCGAGAAAGTAAGGATCGCGGAGGCCTACCACGGGCTGGCTCATCGCCTGGTAAGCTCTGGGGTCCACCATCGAAGGACCCGGGCCGTACAGCAGCCGCTTCGGCGGCGCAATGCGCTTGGTGACGGTGGTCAACATCTCTTAAAAATATCAGGAGCCGCCCGCCCGGAGCCGCGGTGAGCAGATCGGTTATGCGGAATTAGCGTGTCAGCTCTGTTTCGCGCTCGACGAGGGCAGAGGTGTTCGGAGCGATTTCCGAAGCGGCCTTCAGGTCTTCGCCCCCGGCAGCGTCCAGCCGTTCGCATCCGAGCGCCAGCTTCATAGCCCTGAGGAGATGGCCTTGACGCGCGGGTTTGGTAAGGCACGCTATGCCGAGCGATTTCGCCTTGCGCGGCAGGCCGACATCGGACACGGAAGTGAGCAGCACAAGCGGAATTTCGGCGAGAACGGATTCCGAGCGAATGGCTTCCACCAACATGAGGCCGTCCATCACCGGCATCATGAAGTCCAAGAGAGCGAGATCGAATGGCTGATCCTGCTGATGAGCGCGCAGAAGCGCTTGCAAAGCGGAAGGGCCGTCTTCCGCACTTTCGGGTTTCATGTTCCAGACTGCCAGTTGAGTGCACAGGATGCGCCGATTGGTTTCGTTATCGTCAACCACAAGAACGCGGCATCCCTGCAGGCCTGCATGGTGCGCCGCCACGGCGATCTGATTGCTGAGCACCGGCAAGCGCGCCGTGAACCAGAAAGTGCTGCCATGGCCGGACTCGCTGATGACTCCAATCGCGCCACCCATTCGCTGCACGACCTGCTTGCAGATGGCTAGGCCGAGTCCCGTACCGCCATATTTGCGCGTCGTCGATGAATCGGCTTGCGTGAAGCTCGCGAACAATTTTTTCTGAACCTCTTGGGCGATTCCAATGCCGGTATCACACACTTCCACGTACAATTCGACCTCGCCCGACGGTGCAAGTTGCTGGCGCGCCCGCAACTTCACTTCGCCGGTTTCGGTAAATTTGACCGCGTTCGCGAGCAGGTTGAGCACAATCTGACGAAGGCGAGCCGGATCGCCCAGAACCTGAACCGGGAATCCTTCAGCGATATCCAACGTAAGTTCGAGATGTTTGCGATGGGCGTTGGAGGCGACCAATTCTAGGCCTTCCTCGAGAACGGCGCGCGGATCGAAATCCACGCTATCCAATTCGAACTTGCCCGCCTCGATTTTGGAGAAGTCGAGGATGTCATTCACGACCGTGAGAAGCGCTTCGCCAGACATCTTGATTGTCTCGGCATAACTCTTCTCTGTAGCTCCCAGATTCTCGTCCAAGAGAAGACTCGTCATTCCGATCACCCCATTCAGCGGTGTCCGGATTTCGTGACTCATGTTAGCCAGAAACTCGCTTTTAGCGCGATTCGCCCTCTCGGCTGCTTCTTTTGCGTTGCGAAGTTCCTCCGTTCGCTCTTGAACCCGCTGTTCGAGATCGGCGTAAGAGTGCTGGAGCGCGTCCTCGGACTTTCTTCGCTCGATTTCGTTTTCCTTACGGTCTGCGATGTCGCGAATGAAGGCGCTAAATGCCCATCCATGTTCGAGCCTCAGCGGGCAAATGGCGAGTTCTACCGGAAACTCCTCCCCGTTTCGCCGCAAGGCCGTGATTTCGATTCGCTTACCCAAGACGCTGCCTTCGCCTGTCGCCAAAAAATGCTGCAGACCGCGCTCGTGCATCAGCCGATACTGGCGCGGAATGACGGTATCCGACATCCGGCGCCCGATCGCCTCCTCGCGAGACCACCCGAACGTCGTTTCCGCGTGCGGGTTCCAGCCGGTAACCAGGCCATTGGCGTCCATCGTCACCACAGCCTCGAGTGCCGTATCGATGATCCGTTCGGTGCGTTCCTCGCTGTACCGGCGCTCCTGCTCCTCGCGCTTTCGCTCGATAAACTGACCCATCTGGCTGCCGATCGCAGCAAGCATCTCGAGCAGGTTCTGGTCCGGCGCCTCGCTGCGGCTGCTGAAGAATTCCATCACGCCGAGCACGGCTCTGCCGCTCACGATGGGGAACGCGAAAGCGGCTCGCAAACCTGCCTTGTGCGCCCACGTTAGGCGGGGAAAATTTTCATCCTTAAGAACATCGACGATCCATACAGGTTCGGCGCGTTCGTAGACTCGTCCCGGCAGACCCACTCCTTTGCGCATGGTCGTCTCTCTGCTCGCGTCGAGAAATTCCTCGACATTTGAGCCGGCCGGCCGCCACGCCGTTGTCGACCGAAGCAGGTCCTTCTGCCGGTCCACTTCCCAGAGAATCCCCAGGTTCCACTCCAGGCTGTCACAGATAGCCTGCACGATTCTGGGTGTCGCTTCCGCCAAGGTGGTCGAGACCGCCAAGGCGCGTGTCGCGGCATACTGCGCCGCCAGCCGTCGCTCCGCCATCTTCCAGGCCGTGATATCCCGCACAGATGCGACCATGGCCTTCGATCCTCGGAACGTGATGCAACTTAGGGCCAATTCGATAGGAAGCTCTGTCCCATCGGCTCGCAGGCCCGTGGTTTCGAGACGCTCCGCCAACCGGCCTTCTGAGTTCGCGGAACAGAAGCGCTCCATGCCGCGCCGGTGTGCGTCTCGGAGGCGGGCCGGAACCAAGGTTTCCGCGATGTCTCTGCCCAGGACCTCTTCGCGTCTATACCCGAAGACCCTCTCGGAGGCGGGATTGAATTCGACGATCCGCCCGCTATCGTCTGCAACGACGATGCAGTCTAATGCTGATCGAAGAAGTGCATCAGTGTCCGTGTAACTTGCGTCCGGCATAGGCTAAGAGCGAATACGCACCCCGATCGCCGGGCAAATGCCACACTGGTACCTCGTGCGTAACAGAGCGAAGTCGATGGGATTGCTTCCTCCTGCTCATATCGTCAGGAGGGCGGCGGGCTTAGGAACGGTCTGCTAAGTATCTGCGCTCGAGAGCGCTTTCTGCTTATTCCGATTCCACGAGGGAGGCCAACAACTCCGCCGTGATTTGGTCGTGCGACGCCGCTCCGACCAGGTTTCCACGACGCAGCACAAGGATCTGCGGCGATTCGTGACGAACGCCTGTTTGTTCCGCAATGTGGCGCGCAACGTCGCGCCTGCGGCGCACCGACACCAGATAGACCGGCGCCTCCGGTTGAGCCTCGCAGAAGCGCATGACTTCCTGGTGAGCAAACAAGCTAATAGGACACGTGGGACTGTGCTTGAACAGAATCGTAAGATTCTGCCCGACGACGGTCTCCCATTCGTCAGTGGTGCTTAATTCGGGAATGCTCGCGTGGGCACGAGACCTATCGAGGAACATCTCTTTGATTAAAACATACTAGCCGCCTGAATGTCTGTTGACCGACACTTTTTGGGCGCATAAGGTGACGGCTGGCATCCAGGCGCTTCCACCTGGCTGAAAGAGAACGCAACGAACCGGATGGAGGGAGGCGGGGACTCGAACCCCGTTACACAGATTCAGAATCTGTGGTCCTGCCGCTTAGACGACCTCCCGCTTACCTACACTAATTGCAGCGGTGTGCCTTTCAATGCGCGGAAAGTACTGGAAGTGAACGCCCGAGTACTATTCAGGCGGACGCCCGGGCACAAGCCGACTTCACCGCGTCTATCAGGCCGTCGAAGTTTGCGGGCTTGGTGACGAAGTCTCGCGCGCCGAGCGCCATGCATCTGGCGCGTTCCGATTGCAGCGAAGATGCCGTGAAGACCACGATCGGGATTGAGCGGAGCGATTCGCTGGCGGCAACCTCGGCCAGAACTTCCAGTCCGGACTTCTTTGGAAGATTCATATTGAGGAGCACCAGGTCAGGCCGGGGCGCATCGTGGAACGTGCCGCGCCGCTCAAGGAACGCAATTGCCTCTTCGCCATCGGAAACCCGAATCAGGTGGACCGCCGCTTGACTCTCGGTGAAGGCGATTTTCAACAGCTGAAAAGCCGCATCGTCGTCTTCGACACTTAACACTGTACGCTCGCTCATAAGGGCGCTTTCGATATAAGATGCTCGCGTGGGAAAGGTGTGACTGCTACACCAGCGCATTTCGCGGAATAGTACGTTCTGCGACGTCTGCCGCTTGCGAGAGGCTCTCTTTACCCCTACACTAGGCACTCAGCCTTCGTAAATTTATGATGGGGAAGAAGTACCGTCTCGCGAAACCTGTACGAGCCGTCTATGCCAACGACGGTCATAAGGGTTTCCTCGTTCTTCCCGAAGGAGCCGTGCTGATCGTGAACAGCTATCGCGACAACAGCCGGATCCTGCAGGTAAATTGGGAAGAAAAAGAGCTGTTCGTATTCGCGCAAGATGTCCTCGATCGCGGAACCGAATCGAAGGATTAAGCCCGCCTTTTCCGCTCCCCGGCGACCTCGCGCTCCCACACCGTTGACCCGCTATATGGAGTCAGTCTATGTTTGGGATGAGCTCATATGTCGTCCATAGCGATTGACGAAAATGCGAGTGCCGGCTCTTCACAGGTTGGGCTTCGAGAAGAAGAGATCCACAGTGTTGTCGAGTACGAGCTGCAGACCACGGCATTTGTGGACGCGCACACGCATTTATTCATGCCCTCGCTCGGCAAACTCGGGTTGTGGGGCATCGACGAATTGACCACCTATCACTATCTGGAAGCGGAACTGTTCCGCTCCTCGAACATCACGCCGTCTGAGTATTGGGCGTTGTCGAAACGCCAAAGGGCGGACTTGAGCTGGCGAACATTGTTCGTCGAAAATCCGCCTGTTTCGGAAGCGACTCGCGGCGTCGTGGCGGTGCTGAATGCATTCGGACTCGATACAGGAGCGACTGATCTGAATGAGGCGCGCCGATTCTTTGAGCAGCAGGATGTGAGCTCGCACATTCGCCGAGTGTTCAAGCTGGCCGGAATCAGCGAAGTGGTCATGACGAACGATCCCCTCGATCCGGAAGAAGCGCCGCTGTGGGAGCGGGGCGCCGACTCAGACCGGCAGTTCCATGCCGCCTTGCGCTTGGATCGCATGCTGAAGAGCTGGAGCGAGCACTGGCAGGCGCTGGCCGAAGAGGGTTACCGCGTTGAGCGGCAGCTCACGCCCGCGACGATTGCGGAGGTGCGCCGGTTCCTCGCCGATTGGTACGCCCGAATGCACCCGGTGTATATGGCGTGCTCCCTCGCGGACACTTTCGAGTATCCCGACGAGGGCAACCTTGGCCAGTTACTCACCCAGGCTGTCATTCCCGCGTGCCGCGAATTCAATGTCCCGTTGATGCTGATGATCGGCGTGCGTCGACAAGTCAATCCGGCGATACGGTTGGCCGGCGACGGGGTCGGCAAGGCGGACCTGACATCGTTGGAACGGCTTTGCGTGACATTCCCGGAAAATCGCTTTCTGGTGAGCGTTCTCAGTCGTGAGAATCAACACGAGCTCTGCGTCTATGCCAGAAAATTCTCCAATCTCTTGCCCGTGGGATGCTGGTGGTTCCTCAACAATCCATCCATCGTCGAGGAGATCACTCGCGAACGAATTGAGATGATCGGCACTACGTTTATTCCACAGCATTCGGACGCGCGCGTGCTCGAACAGGTCATCTATAAGTGGAAGAACACGCGGAGAACGATGGCGCCCATTCTGGCAAATACGTACCGGCTGCTGGCGCAAGATGGGCGGCGCGTCACGCGCGCGGATATCCGGCAAGATGTCACGCGGATGTTCCGGACAAATTTTGAGCGCTGGGTGAACCCGAACGGCCCGCATGGACCGAGCAGCGCAGCCTAGCTCTGCCGCTTCGAATCCACGAAGTCTAGGGCATTTGCGCTGGTACGTTTGTGGCCTGCTGTTCTACGCCACGACAGTAAACTACATCGATCGGCAAGTGCTCGGGATTCTAAAGCCTGTTATCACGCGCGAATTAGTATGGAGCGAAGCGGATTTCGGCTGGATCATTTTCGCTTTTCAGGCGGCCTACGCGCTGATGATGCCGGTTGCGGGCCGCCTGATCGACTGGCTCGGAACGCGGCTGGGCTATGCACTGGCAGTCCTCGTATGGAGTTGCGCCGCCATGTCGCACGCTCTCGCTCGCAGCGCGTTCCAGTTTGCAGCCGCGCGGTTTGCGCTCGGGGTCGGAGAAGCTGCGAACTTTCCAGCCGCGATCAAAACGGTCGCGGACTGGTTCCCAACCCGCGAGCGCGCACTTGCGACGGGAATCTTCAACAGCGGATCTAACTTGGGCGCGGTCATCGCTCCGCTGCTGGTACCCTTTGTCGCTCTGCACTTCGGCTGGCGGTTTTCCTTTCTCGCTACAGGAGGTCTGGACCTTCTTTGGATCCTGGTGTGGCTGAGCACATACCGTCCGCCGAATGAGAACAAGCTGTTATCTGCGGCCGAGCGTACGTACATCGAAGCGGACCGCCAGGAAGACATTGGCAGGGTTCCGTATCGCGTTCTGTTGCGAACCCGAGCGGCCTGGGCCTTTCTCATCGCCAAGTTTCTTACGGATCCGGTCTGGTGGTTCTACCTTTATTGGCTGCCCGGGTTCCTCACCAGCAGGTATGGTCTGGATCTATTGCACTTGGGTCCGCCGCTAATCACTGTTTATCTGGCGGCGGATGTCGGCTCGATCGGCGGCGGATGGTTGTCGAGCCGCTTACTCGCGCGAGGATTCGACCTGACCAAAGCACGCAAAGGCGCGCTGCTCGCTTGCGCTCTTACCGTAACTCCTGTGACCTGCGTCATGCTCACACGCGGAAATCTTTGGGTCACAGTGACGCTGGTAAGCCTTGCGGCCGCGGGCCATCAGGGTTGGTCGGCGAATTTATACACGCTCGCCTCAGACGTGTTTCCGCGCCCTGTTATCGCTTCGGTGGTCGGCTTTGGAGGCCTCGGAGGTGCGGTCGGAGGCATGTTGGTCGCCCCGGCAATAGGCTACTGGCTGGACTTCTCGCACCAGGCTTATGGGCCTCTCTTCCTGGCTGCCGGATTCGCCTATCTATTCACGCTCGCCGTTCTTCACGTGCTTCTCCCCAGGTTCGAGCAAGTGCACGTTGGAAAATAGTAAAGTTGTGAATCGCAGAAGTTTTGGTCGCTTGAGCGCTCTCGCCGCGCTCAGTCAGATCGTGCCCTTAAGCTCCGCCCCCGGGGCGAGCTACCCTTGGAAACTTGGCGTCATCACCGACGAGGTCGATCTTAATCTTTGGCAGGTGCTGAACGACTTCTGTCCGCGGTACAACTTGCGTTGGGTGGAAATTCGCACTCTCAAGCTGAACGGAAAGAAAGTTTATGTCTACAACTCCGCGACGGCGGCGGAGTTGAAGCAAATCAGGCAGCAGTTGGACGACGGCCACGTAAGGCTCTCGGTACTCGATACGGGCATTTACAAAATTGCGCTGCCAGGCACGAAACCGCTCGGCGAAAGTGCCGGCGAGCTCCATCCCTCTGAAGGCGAGTACGGCCGGCAACTCGACGATCTGAAACGCGCGGCGGATGCGGCGCACGTCTTAGGCACGGAGTGGCTGCGCATTTTCACTTTCATGCGTGTGGCGACTCCGGATGCTATCTTCGACCGCATTGTGGAAGATCTCGACAAAGCTATTGAGGTCGCCAAAGAGCATAATGTGAAGCTGCTGGTTGAAAACGAATTCGACTGCAACATCGCGACGGGAGCCGAGAGCGCCAAGTTGTTCCAGAGGGTTTCCGATCGCACGTTGATGCACAATTGGGACCCGGGGAACTGTTATCTGGCGGGCGAGCAGCCGTTCCCGAAGGCTTGGGATCAACTCGACCATAGCCGGATTCACCACATGCACTTGAAAGATGCTGCCGGTAAGGCTTGGAAGCCGATCGGCCGCGGTGACATCGACTTCTTAGGTCAGTTTCAAGCATTAGAAAAGATGAACTTCTCCGGGACTATGTCTCTCGAAACGCATTACAAGGACGCTCAGAACAATCCATACACTTCGAGTGTCGAATCCATGGACGGGCTGGTCGCCATTTTGCGCAAGGTGTGAGGCGCAGGAAACAATCGCGAGAGTAGCCTGAAATTGAAACCGTAAACAGGAGGCGTTATGCCGCAAGACGACCCGCAGAAGCCGGCGCGCCGGGATTTTCTCAAAACTGGTGCCGTAGCCGCCGCCGGTATCGCGACTGCATCTTCCGCCAGGAACGTGTTGGGAGCGAATGACCGGGTCCGTATCGCAATCATCGGTTTGCGTGGACGCGGATGGGATCACGTTCAAGGTTACAGGTCCATTCCAGGCGTGGAGATTGCTTATTTTTGTGACGTCGATGAAAACGTTCTTCGCAAGAGGTTGGCCGATGCCGAGCATCTAGGATTATCCAAGCCGCAGACCTACGTGGACGTTCGCAAGCTGCTCGAAGACAAGAATGTCGACGCGGTCTCCATCGCGGCTCCGAACCACTGGCACTCACTCATGGGCGTCTGGGCTGCGCAAGCCGGCAAAGACATCTATATCGAAAAACCTTGCTCGCACAACTGGTGGGAAGGCCGCCAGCTGGTAAAAGCGGTCGAGAAGTACAAAGTGATCTGCGAGCACGGCAGCCAATGCCGTTCGAGCGCGGCGATCCTCGACGCCATGGGGCAGATGCGTTCCGGCCTCATCGGAAACATCTACATGGCGCGCGGCCTTTGCTATAAGTGGCGCGACACCATCGGACACGCGGCTCCCGGGCCAGTCCCGCCAGGAGTGGATTACGATCTTTGGACCGGACCGGCTCCGCTAAAGCCATTTACCAGAAATCGGTTTCATTACAACTGGCACTGGATCTGGGACACCGGAAACGGCGACCTTGGAAATCAAGGCATTCATGAACTGGATCTGGCTCGCTGGGGCTTGGGCGTCGGCTTGCCGAACAGGATAACGGCTGTCGGCGGCCATTTCCTCTTTGATGACGACCAGCAGACACCGAATGTACTCACTGTGGCGTACGAGTTCAGAACACCCCAAGGCAAGACTCGAATGATGAACTTCGAGGTTCGCGGCTGGATGACCAATCACGAAGCGGGCATCGGTACGTCCGAATACGGCGGCGGCGATGTGCCTGCGGCCGGCTTGCCCGCAAATTCAAAAACATCGAACCAGAACAGCTTGGGTCCCGCTACCGGCAAACCTTCCACCATCGGTAACCTGTTCTACGGGTCGAAAGGTTACCTCGCCATTTCGAATTACGACTCCTACAAATCATTCCTCGGAGCCGCCGGAGAGCCAGGGCCGCAGCAGCACATCCGGCTCGAGAACGAACACTTCGCGAACTTCATCGAATGCGTGCGTAGCCGCAACGCTCAGCATCTGCATGCTCCGATTCGCGAAGGCTATCTCTCCTCAACCCTGATCCACTTGGCGAACGCTTCTTACCGGCTGGGACGAACTATCGACTTCGATCCGGAAACGGAAGCGGTGATCAACGATCCGGAAGCGACGGAATTGTTGAGGGGCGCTTATCGCGCTCCGTTTGTGGTGCCGGAGCAGGTATAAGCGGGATTTAGCGTGTGGAGTGAGTGGTGGGCCCTAGAGAACTCGAATCTCTGACCTCCTCCGTGTCAGGGAGGCGCTCTAACCAACTGAGCTAAGGGCCCGCGAAACTTTTCTCACCATATCACGTTCAAAAGTCTACACATCGTTCCCAAAACCGGACATTTGTCGACGCGATATGCCGGCATTTGCGGGAAAACCCATGAACACAAGCGGAACTTTACATGCCGGGAATCGTTCTTCGAGGAAGAAGCTATGGACCTGAAATTCGCTGTTCGCTCTCTGCGCCGCAACCCCGCTTTCGCGTTGTTGGCCGTGACAATTCTTGCCCTCGGTATCGGCGCGAATACCGCGATATTCAGCGTGGTTCACGCCGTTATCCTGCGCCCGCTCGACTACAAGGATCCCGATCGTCTCGTCTCGATCGGAAATACTTTCAGGCACGAAGGCGGTTACGGCCAGCTTTCCGGGCCGGACTTCCTCGATTACCAGCAGCAAAGCTCGGCGTTCGACTCAATGGCCGCCTACCGGGCCGACGTCAGCAGCGTAGTCGTTAACTCGACCGCTGAGTTCGCAGGAGTTTGCAGCGTTTCGGAGAGTTTCCTCGAAAACGATGGGCGTCGAGCCCACCCAAGGGCATTCATTCACTCGGGACGATTGGAAGCATGTAACGCCGAACCAGCTGCAACTTGTCTCCGGGCAGGTGGCTTTGGTGAGCGAAAATTTCTGGATGCGTCATTTCGGAAACCAGCCTTTTCAAAGCGGAAAAAAGCTAAAAACCTGGAACCTGACGCTCGAGATCATTGGTATTCTGCCGACTGGGTTCCACTTCCCTGATTCGGTGTCAGCGGACGTTTGGGCTCCCATCGCGGTTGTTGATTCGAGCGAGAGGAGCGCTCACAATTATCATGTCGTCGCGCGATTGAAGCGGGGAGTAAGTGTCGAGCAAGCACAGGTTCAGTCGACGGCGATCGCAGACCGTCTGGCGAAAGCATATCCGGGTTCAAACAAACTGATCGGGATTCGCGTAACGCCGCTTCGCGATTACAACGTTCGCCAAGTCAAAACCAGCCTATACATGCTGCTTGGCGCGGTTCTGCTGGTGCTTGCTCATCGCCTGCGCGAACGTGGCTAATCTGCTTCTGGCGCGTGGCACTGGACGCTGCGGGAAATGGCAATCCGCGCCTCATTCGGTGCGGGCCGAGCGCGTTCTTCGCCAATTGTTTGTCGAAAGCCTGCTGTTGGCGCTGGCTGGTTGCGTTGCCGGTGTATGCTCTGCGCGAAGCAGGGCTCCCCGCCTTATTGGGCCTTTCACCAAGCTACGTTCCCCGGCTCGATCAGGTGCAGATCGATAGATCCGTTCTCGTGTTCTGCATGTTTGCTGGACTTGCGCGCAACTCTTGTTCGGCTTGCCCCGGCGCTGAGTGCGGCGCGCATCGATCCGAACGAGGGTTTGCGCGCCGGCGGTTCCCGTGGCGTATTCTCGGCGGAGCCACCGGAGCCCTGCGGCAACTCTTCGTGACCGCGCGAAATGGCGCTGTCGGTGATCCTGCTCATTTCGGCCGGACTGCTTTTGAAGAGTTTCGCGGCAATGACGCGCGTGGATCTGGGCTTTCGGCCGCGAGAAGGTGCTGCTTGCGGAATTGGGCGTCCCCGAAGCGAGCAGCGCGGATCGCAGCACATGTATGATACTTTTTTCAAGCCGCTTCTCGCGCATTTATCCGCAACTCCCGGCGTCGAGTCTGCCGGCCTGACATCTGTTCCACCCGGAAATCCCGGGATGCACTCGAACGGCGATTACATCATCACTGGCCAGAGCATGAAGGACTTCAACATCAGCGCTCCGCAGGCGGGGTTCAGCGTTGTTTCGAGAGGCTATTTCCAGACGATGAGCATTCCTCTTATCGCCGGGTCGAACTTTTTCCGAACGCGACGATGTGCACGCGCCGCTCGTCGCCATGATCAGCGAAACGCTGGCTCGGCTCTCGTTTCCGCGCACAAAATCCGATCGGGCGAGCCATCCTTTGCGGCTGGGATGAGAGCTCGATGAAGTGGATGACTATCGTCGGCGTGGTTCGCGACGTTCGCATCGATTCGCCCAGCCGCCCACCGGACGCGGAAATCTACATGCCGTACCTGCAGCACCGTCTCGACGATGTAAATGTCGTGGTGAAGGATGGACCCAATCCCCTGCAGCTATCCGGCGCATTTCGCAGCTACGTCCGCGAGCTGAATCCGGAAGTTTCGGTCAAATTCTCTACGATGGAAGAGCGCCTTTCGACGGCTGTGGCGCGCCCCGCTTCAGCAGCGTGCTGGTTTCGGTTTTCGCCGGCTTCGCGATGCTTCTCGCCATCATCGGCATTTACGGCGTCATGGCCTATTCGGTCAGCCAGCGCACCTGCGAACTTGGTCTGCGCCTCGCGCTGGGCGCCGAACGCCGGCAAATCATTCAGTATGGTGCTCAAACAAGCTCTGAAGCTGATTTTCGTCGGGTCTCCTCGTAGGAGCGGCCGGCGCTTTCGCCGCCACGCGCATTTTAAAATCGCAACTCTTCGGGATCTTCCCGGCCGACCCGGCCACCTACGCGTTAACGCTCCTCCTGCTTGCCGCCGTCGGCCTGCTCGCCAGCTTCGTTCCGGCCTGGCACGCCTCGCGCACGGAACCTCTCGAAGCGCTCCGGCAGGAATGAATCTAACGAAGTTGGCGAACGCCCGTCTAACCGCCATTCGTCCGTCGCATTCTCGGGAACACTATGAGAGTTCAGTCCATCGAAAGCTTTCTTCAAGATTCCGTCTCGCCGCCCGCGGCCTGCGCAAGAGCCCGGTCATTCACGCTCGTGGCGGTGTGCTCTCTCGCGCTGGGCATTGGTGCAAATACGGCCATCTTCTCTTTCGTCAATGCCGTTCATCCTGCAAGCATCTGCCCGTGCCTGAAGCGGGCCGGCTGGTGCAAATAGGCGAATACAACGGCATTAAGGAAGTGAATACCGCCGTCTCCTATCCGTTTATCGATGAAATGAACAAACGCAACCGGGCGCTCGATGGATTCTTCGGCCGTTTCCCCGTCCGCGTCAATCTCACCTCCAGCGGGATCGCGGAACCCTTAAACGGGGAAGTCGTCACGGGCGCATATTTTAAAACGCTCCAAGTCAGCCGTTACTCGGACGCCTGTTCACGGGGGACGACATCGACACCGCCATCGGTAATCCGGTGTGCGTGCTCAGCTACTCCGCTTGGCAGGAACGTTTCAGCGCCGACGCGGGCATCATCGGCCGTAAGCTGATCTTGAACGGGCACCCCTACACGGTCATCGGTGTTACGCCGCGCGGCTTCTACGGGTCCACGCTTCTATCCAAAATCGACATGCAGTTGCCCGTCTCGCGCATGGGCGACTTCATGGGCGGCTTCTTTTCGAGCGCATCGGGCGGAGTCATGTGGAAATCCCCAAATTTCAGTTGGCTTCAACCGCTTGGACGTCTGAGGCCAGGTCTGAGCCGAGCGCAAGCGGAAGCTATGCTTCAGCCGCTCGCTCGCGACATCAAGATCCAGTTCGCCGATCCCGATTTCCGTAAAAGAATCGCGGGAGATAAAACAACGCTACGCTTGCTCGATGGCAAGCAAGGGTTCAACTCCGCCCGCACGAAATTCGGCGAGCCGGTTGCCGTTCTGATGGGAGTTGTCGGCCTGGTCCTGCTGATCGCGTGCGCCGAACTCTGGCCAACCTCTTACTTGCCCGGGCGAACGCGCGCGAAAAGGAATTCGCCATCCGCCTCTCGCTCGGCGCACTCGCGCTCTCGCTTGATCGGTCAACTTATGGTCGAGAGCCTCGCGATTGCGGCGTGCGGTGGCGCGCTGGGCCTTCTCCTTTCCTTTGGAATCGTCGAAATCTTACTCGCTTATCTGAATGCCGGCAGACCCGCGGCGGCAGCGCTGCATGCCTCGCCGGATCCGCTCGTCATCGGCGTTTTCGATCGCACTTTCGCTTCTCACAGCCGTGCTCTTCGGCCTTGCGCCTGCTTGGCAGTCGGTCAGGCCCGAGGTATTGCCGGAGCTAAAAGACGTCTCGGCTGCGGCGATCGGCGGCCGCGACCGCACACTGCTTCGAAAATCCTTGATCGCCTTTCAAATCGCGCTTTCGCTCGTGATCCTCTTCGCCGCAGGCTTGCTGACCCGCACGCTCAGCCGGCTGCAAACTATCGATCTGGGATTCAAGCCTTCCCATGTGATCGCCTTATCCGTGGATCCCGCCATGAACGGGTACTCGCCCGCGGACACAAATCGCGTCTTCGATGAAATTCTGAGCCGGCTGCGCGCGCAGCCCGGAATCACGGCCGCCAGTCTCGCGACCATCAGCCCACTCGAAGGCATGTTTATCCGGCTGGATCTGGAGGTGCCTGGTCACATGGACAACAAATCCGACGTGAGCCCGGGCTTCGACATGGTCAGCCCCGGTTACTTTCGCGACCCTCGATCAAGCCGCTGTTGCTCGGGCGCGATTTCTCCGACCACGACGTCAAAAATGCGCCGCAGGGTCGCAATCGTAAACGAGTTCTTTGTATCGCAGTACATGCCGGGCCAGAACCCCATCGGCCGTCGCTTCAAATCGGGAGGCGGAGACGTCGAGATCGTGGGAGTGCGTCAAAACGGCGCGCTATCAGAGCATTCGCGAAACTCCCCGGCCCATCGTCTATCTTCCCGCCAAACAGACGCAAGCCTCCGGTTACACGCTGCTCGTCGCAGACCGCGGCGAATCCGCGCGCTGCGATCCCGGACATCGAACACGCCATTCATGGCATCGACGCCAAGCTACCCATCTACAACGTCCGCACTTTGCAGGCGCAAATCGATCAGGGAATCTCGTCCGAACGCGCGCTGGGCTTCCTCTCGGCTCTCTTTAGCGGTTTGGCAACTTTACTGTGCGGCATCGGCCTGTATGGAATCGGCGCTTATACGGTCTCGCGCCGGACCCGCGAAATCGGTGTCCGCTTTGCCGTCGGCGCTCAAAGGTCGGATGTCGCCCGGCTGTTTGTCCGCGAGGCCGTCCTGATCATCGGGGCTGGCATTCTCATCGGCATTCCTGCGGCTCTCGCTTCCACCCGCATTCTAAAAAATTTGTTGTACGGCCTTGAGCCCACCGACGTGCCCACACTGGTGTTTACGCGTTGCCATTCTCATCATGGCCGGTCTGCTTGCAATTCTGCTGCCGGTTCGAAGAGCGTCGCGCATCGAACCTTTGGAAGCACTGCGCTACGAATAGCTCAGTCCGAGGCACACCTGCGAGGTATCGTGGATCGAGGTCTTGATGTCTACTGACGAGAGCAGCAAAATCGACGGCGACCAGCTCGAAACTCCGAAACAAAATCGCAGCGACAGCAGCAGTAAACCTGCGAACGACAAGCTGGAGACGCCCGATCGGGAAGCGGATCGTGCGGACGCGAGCGACAAAATTCACGGTGACAAGCTGGACACAACCGATACGCGGAAATAGAAACGCCCCCCGTCGCTGCCCCCTTAGAACTCATTCGCCCGTGTGAGCAATTCGGCGCTCCTACAGAAATCCCTCCGCCATTTCCGCTCCCAGCGCATGCGCCTCTTTGAGCGTACGTTTCATATTTCCAATCAAACCCGCGTTCTCGACGTCGGTGGTTCGCCCCTGATTTGGGAGCTTGCTTCCGTCCAACCGAAGCTCACCATCCTCAATCTCGCCGCGGCCCTCGAACGCTCCTCTCGGCCCATCGATCTCATCGCGGGCGATGGCCGCATGCTGCCCTTCGCCGATGAGGCATTCGATATCGTCTTCAGCAATTCGGTTATCGAGCACGTCGGCACTCACGCCGACCAGCGCAGATTCGCCCAGGAAATCGCTCGGGTGGGCCGCCATTACTGGGTTCAAACCCCGAATCGCCGCTTTCCGATAGAGCTTCACGTCATGCTTCCTTTGATTCACTACCTTCCCAGACGCTGGCAGAGGCCGATCGTGAACCGATTCACAATGTGGGAACGCCTGGCCCGCCCGAGCGACCGGCGCGCGCGTTTTATCTTCATCACTTCCTAAATGAACTCAATCTTCTCGACGCGCGCGAACTGCACACGCTTTTTCCCGATGCGAAGATCGTCCCCGAACGTCTGCTGGGATTTTCCAAGTCGCTGATCGCTCTGCGAGCGTAAGCGCGGCGACCCCGCGTCCTTGACAAACATCGTTCTATAAGGGATAGTGCTATGTGTACGCGCAAACTGCGATCGGCAAAAGGGGGTTGTACATGAAAAAGAGTTTTCGTATTTGGTATTCGCCGTGTTCGCATCCGGCACGTCTGCTACGCAGATCTCGCTCAGTCGGCCGCGCTCGAATCCACTCACCGCCGGCACAAAATTCATCTACACAACCACGAAAAACGATGTGCTGAAAGCGGCCGAGGAAATGCCGGAAGAGAATTATTCGTTCAAGCCGGTCTCTACCGTTCGCAGCTTCGGCCAATTGGTTGGACATGTTGCGGATGCTCAATATGAGTTCTGCTCCGCAGTAATCGGGGACGGGAAGCAGTCGCCCGGAATAGAAAAGAACAAGACCACCAAGGCGGATCTAATTCAAGGTTTGAAAGATGGTTTCGCCTACTGTGATCAGGCGTACAACGGGATGACGGACGCGCATGCGGCCGAGATAATCAAGTTCTTTGGACACGATGCGCCGAAGCTCACAATGCTCGGCTACAACAGCGGTCACAACTTCGAGCACTACGGCAACATGGTAACCTATCTCCGCATAAAGGGCCTGGTGCCGCCGTCAAGCCAGCAACAGCAGCGGTAATGGCTTGCCGCGCGCTCTCTAGCGCCCCGCGGAAACCCGCCTTTTTGAAGAGTGTGGCCATGAAACGGGACGTTCATTACATGTTGCGCGGCGCCGTTGTATTCTGTGCCTCGCTATCGGCACAACTCCGCGGCGGGTCTTATCAGGTGGATACGACCTGCAAGTCCACGGTGGTGGGCCGTCTGGACGTGCTGCCGCTCACGAGTAAGATTTTCGCCAATACGCGAAACTTGCGAATTTGGCTGCCTCCTGGTTACGGAGAAGCGTCGCAATTAACGAAGAAGTACCCGGTCTTATACATGCTCGATGGGCAAAATCTATTTGACGTGTGTACGGCGGTTGGAGCGATCGACGAGTGGCATGTGGATGAAACAATGACCAGCCTTATCCAAGGGCATTCGATCAAACCGGTAATTGTCGTCGGTATTGACAGTTTGGGCGAGCAGGAAAGGATGCACGAATACCTGCCTTATAAGGACATACCTGTTTTCCCGACCATGGCTGAGCCGGCAGGAAAGCAATTTCCTGAATTCCTCGGAACCGAAGTGTTGCCGTTAATCGAAGCTCATTATCGGGCCGAAGCTGGGCCGAAACATACAGCTATCGGAGGCTCATCTTTACGGGGCGGTCGCAGCGTTATACACCTTGCTAATGCGCCCGGATCTGTTTGGGCAAGGCATTCTGGAAAGTCCGGCATTGCAGGTCGGCAACGGACAGCTTTTGCGGGACACAACGTTCCTGCCCGTTGGTCCTGGAAAAGATATTTCTAAGCATGGGAACTGCTGAGGTACCGACGCAGGATGCTCTTAGCAGCGGTCTCGTGAAGATGTTGGATGTCCTGGCGAGGCATCTCCAATCGGCATACCTTAACAACCCGGATGTGTTGACGGTGGTGGAACCAGGTGGGACCCACAATGAAAAATCCTGGTCAACACAGTTTTCCCACGCAGTACAGTTTCTCTATAAAGAACAGACGAGGTAAACCTTTCGTAGTTCGTGCAGGCCTGACCGAGTTCGGCGAGTTTTAGGGCATAGCTTTCTGCCGGAACGAAAAAGCGATCCAGCCTAATATTCGTTTGCACGCCCGCGCTCCGAGGTCGGCCGGATTTTGGCCCCTTCGCTCAGCGCGTGCAGTCTGGCCCGAATCTCCGGTTCTCTTTGTTTGTAGGTGCTGATGCCCGTCAGCGGGACCTCTTCCAGTTGTTTGCCCGCCGAATCCAGATAAATCACCTTGAATTCTCCCGGCAAGTCCGTGCTGTAGATCTCGGCCCGAAGGTCGCCGTCCGTGAAAGTGTCGACCAGTTGCGCGTCCATACACTGCCGATTCTAAACTTAAATGACTTGCCTCTACCAGCCGCGACCATCCTCCGCCTGAGAGAACAACTCGACTGCCTGGAAACTCTACTCGACGGCACTGCACCCGGTGCGCTGGACCGCAGGCCCGCTCCGGATAAATGGTCGGCCCGTGAAAACCTCGCTCACTTGGCCCGTTATCACGAAATGTTCCTCGAACGAATCCAGCGCATTCTCACCGAAGAACGTCCGTCGCTCCCCCGATACCGGGCCGAAGACGACTCGGAGTGGCCGACCTGGGCAGGGATGCCGACGGCCGCCGTCCTCGCTAAAATGCGTGCTCTGCGGTTTGAGTTTATCGAGCGTGTCGAGAAACTAGCGGATCATGAACTATCGCGCACTGCCGTCCATTCCCGCTTCGGCGAGATGAACCTCATTCAATGGCTTGAATTTTTCCTGCTGCATGAAGCGCATCATTTGTACATCGTCATGCAGCGCGTTCGGGAGTAACTTCGTTTGCCGCAGGCGCACCCGCGCCGCTAACGCGGAGAGGCTTGCGAAGCGATGGTCTGAAGCTGGCGCAAATGGTTGAGATCGTGCCCGGCCATGGTTTCGACCAGCGTTCCGAACGTCATGTCGCCGCGTTCCGGATGAGAGAGCGGCTTTGAAAACGTCCCCGGCGGGATCGAATCGAGCAGCAGCAAGTTCCATCCCCGCAGAGCCGCAAAGACCTGCACGGCTGTGTGGGCGCGAAATGCGGCGCTTTTATAGTCGAGGCCCAAGCGTCCTGATCGAAGGGCTGGATCACGTGGTGCGGTTCGGCGAGCGCCTGGCGAAACCGAAAGGCGAAAGCGATTTCGCAATCCGCCAAATGGCAGAAAATCGTGCGGGCCGTCCATTTCCCTGGAGCAAGGCTGCGTTCCAGACCTTCCTGTCCCAATTGTTCTTCCAGTCGGATCAATTCATGCGCAGTGTCGGCGATGACTTTGCGAGGGTCTAGAGTGGCGAGCTGCGCAGCATAAGGATTCGCGACGGCGGTCATAGCTCAGTATTGTTTCAGGGTTCTCTTCTGCTTTGCAATGTCGAGCAACGTCGGATAAAACTGCACGAAGGTGGTATCGACGGCGCCGTGTTGCTCATGACACGAGTAGCAGTCGGCGATGGTTGGAATCATGGCCGCGGATTCAGCGGAGGCGTCGAAATTGAAGAAGGCCCATTTCCCCGGGAAGCGGCTCTCATCTTTCACGTGCAGATCGAGACCCAGCACCGCGCCCTGGAAGTGTCCGCTCTGGTTAATCGAGCCCTTGTTTTGAGAGGCGCGCACTTCGAGAACGAAGGCCGTTTTGTCCGGCCAGGTGCCGCTTTGCTGGAAAACGCGGTAGGCCGCCGGTGTCACGAACACGTTGTCGAACGGTGGACTCATGCTCATGCCGGCTTGCGGGCTATACGACATGCCCAGGCCCGAGCTCAAATAAACCCACTCGCGATAATTGGCAGGCCGCAGCATTCGACCGTTGCTGGTGTAGCGAGGCTCATCGGAAGAACGCTCATCGCGTGAATGGGGGTCGCCCGACTGTAGAAAACCCGCAGTTGCGAGCGCGAGCGCGATTCCGATCAGGAACAAGTGAAGTGTTTCGCATGGCGAATTACTCCTGGCGTCAAAGCGATCATGGGATCAATGCCGGTAACCTGGCGCGCCGGAACCCAGCAGGCGACTGCCGCGATCGCGAAAAAGAGAGCGGAGACAGCCAAGAACGTCGGAGCGTCGGTCGGGCTGGTGGCGTAGAGCAACGACGCTAGAAGGCGGGTGAGTGCAATGGCGCCCACGATGCCTAGGCCAGTTCCCGCAAAGGCCAATGAAAGTCCCTGGCGCAGGACCATCTGGAGAATGGAGTCGCGCGAGGCGCCTAACGCCATGCGGATTCCAAGTTCGTGCGTTCTTTGGCTGACGGCGAGCGCCATGACGGCAGCGATACCGCCCGCGCTGATGACGAGAGCGAGCAGCGCGAAGAGTCCAAGCAGGATGGCGGTCACTCGCGGGGATGCGATTGTATCGTGTTCAAAGCTCTCGATAGTGTTTACGCGGTCAATCGCGAGCTGCGGGTCCACTTTGTGTATCGCCGCGCGGACCAAGGGTGAAAGGCTCATCGGATCGATGGCTGTGCGCACGATCAAGTTCCCCGAAAATCCAGACTGATCGGCGGGGACATACAGTTCATCGTTGATCGGTTGACTCAGGCCGTATTCTGTGCGTGTCGCCGACGACGCCGACGATCTTGGTCCAGTGCTTTCCTTCGTCAAAAGTAATTCGCTTTCCGATGGGGTCTTCTTTGGGCCAGCGGTGCCGGGCCATGGTTTGATTGATGACCGCCAACGTTCGGAGCTTTTGGACCGTCGTGTTCGGTGAAGCTCGGCCTCCGAGCAGCGGCTGGCGCAGAGTTTGGAAGTAGGCAGGACTGACGGCGATGACGTCGACCAGCGGGTCAGGTTCGCCTTTCCGACAGTGCTCTGCCCTCGATCTCGAAACTTCATCTTGCGGGCCGGCCGCGATGCGGCCGGGATTGAACGGAAAGTTGGAGGCGAGCGCCGCCGATTGAATGGCCCCGACCGCATTTCACCTGCTGCAAGATATTATGCGTAAAGCGGGACGTAGTCGCCGTTTTGTAGCGCGAGAAATTCAAGCTGATGCGCATGGTGAGCAGCCTCTCGGGATTAAAGCCGGGATTCACCTGTTGCAGTTTGACCAGGCTTCGGATCATGAGGCCTGCGCCAATCAAGAGCATGAATGAGACGGCGACTTGAGCGACGACCAGCGCCGCGCGGAAGCGCTGGCGCGTGTGCGTGGCCGTAATACGCGTGAATCCCTGCCGCAGTGCGTCGCTGATTTGCGCATGGAAGAGAAAGCGGGCGCAAGACCGAACAAGAGACCGGTCAAAACAGAAACGGCAAGTGTGAACAAAAGGACCGGCGTATCGAGCTTGACTTCGGCGGCGCGCGTCGTGAAGCGTTCGGCGAACTTCACCAGCACGGCGACTGCGGAGGGTGCGGCGAGAAGGCCCAAAGCTCCGCCCGCGAGTGACAGCAGAACGCTTTCGGTCAGCAACTGCCTCATCAAGCGAGTCTTGGTTGCGCCTAAAGCGGTGCGTACGGCGAATTCGCGCTCCAGCTTCAACAAGCGCGCGAGCAGGAGATTGGCGACATTCGCGCACGCGATGAGCAGGACAAAACCGGACGCGGCGAGCAGCACCAGAAATGTGCTGCGGGCGCGCCGCGTGAGATCGTCACGAAGCGGGGCTGCCGCGATGCCGTATCCATAGCCTTCCTTATAAACATCCGGATAAGATCTTCTCGAGTTGCCCGGCGATGGTAGAGAGATCGGCCTGGGCCTGCTGGAGAGGCACTCCGGGCTTGAGGCGGCCGAAGGCGGTCATCATGCGCAGCGTTGCGGTCGGCTATGAATTCGGGATTCGAGCGCATGGGGCATTGCGAGGTAGGCATGTACACATCGCTTTCCGCCGGATATTGCGGGATGGGCGGCAGCACACCGATGACGGTATGCGGGCGGTTATTCATCTGGAAAACTTTGCCGATGATGTTCGGGTCGCCGCCATGGCGGGTTTTCCAATACTTGTAGCTCAGGATCAACACAGCATCGGACTTGGGCGTGTCGTCGCTTGCGACGAAGGTTCTTCCGAGCAGCGGCCTGACTCCGAGCACGTCGAAAAAGTTGGCCGAGACGACGGCGGTTTGGACGCGCTCGGCCCAGTCTTTTCCAAGGAGCAGAAAGAACATGGTGTGGTGCTCGACCACGCCTTGGAGCGTATGGTTATGATCGCGATAATCGAGAATTTCTTTCACGGAGAACGGAATGTCGGCGATGTGGGCGCGAGTCGCGACCTGGTGCAGCACGACCAGCTGGCCACCTTGGCGGTAGGGCAGAGGGCGCAGCAAAACACCGTACACCACGCTGAAGATCGCAGTATTCACGCCGATGCCCAGCGCCAGCGTCAGGATGGCGGTACAGGTGAACCCGGGATTTTTTGAGAGCACTCGCACGCCATAGCGAATGTCCTGAAGAGTCGTTTCCACGGTTCGGCCCAGGCGCGCATCGCGGCACTCTTCCTTAATCTGCTCAATTCCGCCGGTACTGCGCATCGCTGCCAGGCGAGCCTCTTGCGGGCGCATTCCGCGTCGAATATTCTCTTCGGTTTGCCGATCAACATGGTAGCGGAGTTCGGCATCCAACTGCTCTTTCGCGAGCTTGCTTCCTCAGTAGAAAACGGAAGATGGATCGTATTCTGTGCAGCATGTCGACTCTCTTTATGCAGTGCCGAGGATGCGCCCGACGGCGGTCGAGAGGCGTTCCCAGTTTTCGGTTTCGTCGGTCAATTGTTTGCGTCCGAGGCGCGTGAGCTCGTAGTACTTGGCCTGACGATTGTTTTCAGAAGTCGCCCACTTCGAGCGAATCCAGCCTTGCTCTTCCAAACGGTGCAGCGCAGGGTAAAGCGAGCCCTGATTCACTTGCAGCACGTCTTCGGAAACCTGTTGGATACGCTGCGCGATGCCCCAGCCGTGCATGGGCTGGAGTTCCAGTGTTTTCAGGACCAGCAGATCCAGGGTGCCTTGCAAAAGCTCGCTCTTGGTTTTGGGCATTGGTCTTCTGTTGACGTTCTACAAGAAGCGTATCCAGTCTCTTGTAGATTGTCAAGAGGAGATGCTAACGCGGGAATCGTGGGCTATGCTTTACGCCAGTAGACGCCCGTCCAGTCGACTTCGACGAGGGGCGATGTGATTGAGTGCCGCGAGCGAAAATCCTCTACGGCGGCACGGCACGCGGGAATGGCGACCGAAATCGTCGACCATGACGAATCCGCCCGGCGACAGCTTCGCATAGAGATGCGTCAGTCACCAGCCAGGTCGATTCATACATATCGCCGTCGAGCCGTAACACCGAGATGGCGTCGACCTCCGCAGAGGGGATTGTGTCGCGAAACCAGCCCGGGACGAAGCGCGTTCGTTCATCCAGCAGTTCATAGCGGCGGAAATTTGCTTCGACTTGCTCCAGGCTCACCCCCAGGTAGCCGCTGTGCTTCCAAAGAAGATCGCCATCATCTTTCGGGAATGACGCTGCATCCGGTTTAGGAAGGCCTTGGAAGGAGTCGAACAGCCAGGCCGTCCGCGATTCGTCGCCGGTAGCCGCCAGCACGGCTCGCATTAAGATGCCACAACCGCCGCGCCACACTCCTGTTTCAACGAAATCGCCCGGAATACGGTCGCGGATGGCGGCCAAGCAGCACTGCTCCAGGTTTTGCAAGCGCTTCATGCCGACCATGGTTTCCGCGTCCACCGGCCAGTCCCGGCCGTCGTCGCGCAAACCTGCCTCGAAGGGCAGAGCATGCAACTGGTTCTCATCGCCTTCGTACCGGCCGTCCGGGAAGAGGTCGCGGCAAAGGCAGCGCCGCAGAAGCCGCAGGTAAAGCTCCACTGCGGCATTACCGCTTGCGAAGGGTGAAGAATTCTCGTAAACGATTGTTTCTGCGGCAATTCAGTCCGGAGAACAAAATAATCGCGAGTGTAGCAGAGAGATCCGCTACCGCGAAGAGACACCTGGGCGCGTTTTTCTTGAGAAAAGTTAAACCTTCGACCCACGTAAGAGAGAAGGAGCACTACGTCTGTGAATCGACACCCCCGCTACCGCTTATCCGCGGTCATCTGCACTATTGGGGTTAGCTTGCCGCTTATGCGGGCTCAATCGCTCTCCACCTATGTACCGGTTACACCTTGCCGTGTCGTTGATACCCGCGGCACCGCCGGAAATTTTGGCGGCCCTACCCTCACTACGAACACGTCGCGAAGTTTCCCGATTCCTGCCAGCTCGTGCGGAATTCCGGCCAACGCCTCTGCTTATTCGTTTAATCTGGCAGTGGTTCCCGCCGGGCCCTTGGGCTATGTCACCGTGTGGCCCACCGGTGTCGCCCAACCAGGTACTGCCAACTTGAACTCAACTGCCGGCCAGGTTCTTTCAAATGCCGTTCTCGTCGCAGCCGGCACGAACGGCGCCGTCAGTGTCTACGTATCAGATACGACAGATATCATTCTCGACATCACCGGATATTTCCTCGCGCAAAGCGATTCGACGAGCACTTCAGTGGGCACGGGCGCTTCGAATGCGGGGCTCCAGAACACGGCCCTCGGATTCAACACACTCGAGGTGAACAGCGGCAACGGAAACACTGCCACAGGGGCCTACGCGCTGTCCAGCAACAGCAGCGGAAGCAATAATGTCGCGATTGGCACCAGCGCGTTGCTTTCCAATTCCAGTGGTTCCGCGAATACGGCAGTCGGCACTCTCGCGCTCGCCAATAATTATTCGAATGACAACACGGCGGTCGGGGTTTCGGCCCTGTGGACCAACAATGTGGGAGCGGATAACACAGCCATGGGCACGAGTGCGCTCTTCAGCAACACCGGCGGATCGTACAATGTCGCCCTCGGACAAAATGCGCTGTTTTCGAATACGGCCGGGTCTTGGAACGTAGGCATCGGATATCAGGCCGGCACTGGGCTCGTCAATGGAAATTACAACATCTTTATCGCGAATCCAGGCCAGAGCAGCGATTCGAATGTGATTCGAATCGGGACTCAAGGTACCCAGACGAACACGTACATCGCGGGCATCTTCAACACCAACGTCGCGGGCTCGAGTGTATTGATCAATTCCAGCGGGCAGTTGGGGATCGCGACGTCGTCCGAACGCTTCAAGGAAGAGATAGCGGACATGGGGAAGGCGAGCGACGAGCTGATGCTGCTGAGACCCGTGACGTTCCGTTATAAGCAGCCGTTTGACGACGGAACGCGGCCCCTTCAATATGGACTTTTGGGTGAAGAGGTCGCCAAAGTGTATCCCCAGCTGGTGGTCTACGGGGCCGATGGCCAAATTCAATCGGTGCAATACCAGCAATTACCGGCCTTGCTGCTGAATGAAGTGCAGAAGCAGCATCGGACCATCGAGCAGCAGGAGATGGAGCTCGGCCGGCAGAAGGAAGAGATGCGGGCCCTCGAAACGCGGATCGCGGCAATGGAAGCGTCGATGGCCGATGAGCGGCAACCGAGCGGCTCTAGACCGCACGCTCTAAACCACGCTGACCAGCGCCAGTAACTTGTTACGATGAGGGTTCCGAAGCCCTCGCATGGTTGTTCGCACGTCATCCGGCATTCTTAGCGCCATCGTTCAGCACAAGAAGCAGGAAGTAGCGGAGCTGCATGCGCGCGCTGCCGTTTTGGAGCAGGAAGCCTATGAGCGCAAGTCGCATCCGCGGCCATTTGCGCAGGCGTTTCGAGGATCGCAGCCCGCGATCATTGCCGAAATCAAGAAGGCTTCGCCCAGCCGCGGGGTGTTGCAGCCGAATTTTCATCCGGCATTTATCGCGCACGCTTACGAACAAGGCGGGGCGGCGTGCATATCTGTGTTGACGGACAAGGAGTACTTTCAAGGATCGCTACATGATTTGGAAGCGGCGCGTGCGGCTGTGACAATTCCGGTACTGCGCAAAGATTTCATTGTCGATCGCGTGCAGATTTTTGAAGCTGCGGCGCATGGCGCGGATGCGATTTTGCTGATTGCGGCGGTTTTGAACGTTGCGGAACTCGAGAACTTTCGTGAGCTGGCAAATTCGCTAGGAATGGCATCGCTGGTCGAAGTTCACACCCAGGATGAGCTCAAAAGGCGACGGATTCCGGCGCGGAAATCATCGGCGTAAACAACCGGGATCTGGAAACCTTCGAAGCGTCGCTCGACACCTCTCTGCGGCTTAGCTATCTGATGCCGGCGAATGCGATTCGCGTAAGTGAAAGCGGCATTTACACGCCGAGCCGATATTGACTTGTTGCGCGGCGCGGGATTTCGAAGCGTTTCTGGTTGGAGAATCGCTGATGCGATCGCCGGATCCGACCGCCGCTCTGAAGGAGCTGGTCCGCAAGAGTCATGATGAACGCTGAGCTGCCGCCGTTCGTTGTAAAGGTCTGCGGCATCACGAATGAAGAGGATGCGCGAGTTGCGGTCGAGGCCGGAGCAAACGCCTTGGGATTCAACTTTTATTCGAAGAGCTCGCGATATATCAAGCCCGAGAGGGCGCGGCAGATTGTGCAAGCAGTGCGCGGCGAGTACTTGAGCGTGGGAGTGTTTGTGAACCGAGCCGAAGAAGAACTGATGGAGATTGCCGGACGAGTGCCGCTCGACGTGGTTCAATTGCATGGCGAGGAATACCGGCTGCCGTTATCGAAGCCCTATCGGGTTTGGAGAAGCATCTCTCCGGGAGCTAAGCCGAAGGAGGAGCTGCGGGTATTGAAGCGTATCTGGTGGATACGCCTGCGCCGCAATTCGGCGGTTCCGGGATGACGTTCTCGATTGGAGAGTCGCCCGAAGAGCCTCACCGGGCGATCATCGCGGGCGGCTTGGACGCGACCAACGTAGCCGAAGCGATCGGCATGACCAGCCCCTGGGGCGTGGATGCCTGTTCGCGCCTGGAAACACGCCCTGGGAAGAAAGATGCGCAACGGGTGCGCGATTTCGTTGGAGCGGCGCTCGCCGCCGGCCGCTGCCTTCAGCAGGAGAGCACGTATGAGTTCCACGACAGATCCCGACGCGCTGGGGCATTTTGGCCCGTACGGCGGCCGCTACGTTCCGGAAGTATTGATGTCGCCGCTCGAAGAGCTCGAGCAGGCTTATGCGGCGGCGCGGACCGATGCCGATTTTCAAAGCGAGTTGCAATCGCTGCTGCGCCATTACGCGGGACGACCGACGCCGCTCTATTTCGCCAAGCGCCTGAGCGAGAGTGCCGGCGGCGCGCAAATCTGGTTGAAGCGCGAAGATTTGCTGCATACCGGCGCGCACAAGATCAACAACTGCCTGGGACAGATTCTACTCGCGCGACGCATGGGAAAGCGGCGCATCATTGCGGAAACGGGCGCGGGCCAGCATGGCGTTGCGACTGCGACGGTTTGCGCTCTCTTCGGCATGGAATGCGTCGTGTACATGGGCGAAGAGGACATGCGGCGGCAACGGCTGAATGTTTTTCGCATGCGCCTGCTGGGGGCGAACGTAGTGAGCGTCGCCAACGGAAGCCGAACGCTAAAGGATGCGATCAGCGAAGCGATGCGGGATTGGGTCGACGAATGTCGCGACCACGCATTATCTGCTGGGCTCGGCATTAGGCGCGCATCCGTATCCGATGATGGTGCGCGATTTTCATAAGGTGATCGGCGAAGAAGCGCGCGCGCAAGCGTTGCGAACAGATCGGCCGCCTGCCGGACACCATCATCGCCTGCGTCGGGGGCGGAAGCAACGCGATCGGAATTTTCTATCCATTTGTAGGCGATGCAGCGGTTCGCCTGATCGGCGTCGAAGCGGGCGGACGCGGCCATCGCTTAGGGGATCACGCAGCGCGGTTCAGCGGCGGATCGCCGGGCGTATTGCACGGGGCCTTCAGCTATCTGTTGCAGGACGAGGAAGGCCAAGTGGGACTCACGCACTCGGTGTCGGCCGGTCTGGATTACGCACTGATCGGGCCGGAACACGCCTGGCTGCACGATGAGAATCGCGCCGAATATGTGCGCGTGGGCGATGAGGAAGCGCTCGAGCGCGGCAAAAACTCTGGCGCGGATGGAAGGCATCATTCCGGCGCTCGAATCGTCGCACGCGGTGGCGGAAGCGATTCGCCGCGCGCCATCGGAACCAGACGCCGTTTACATCGTGAACGTTTCGGGCCGCGGCGACAAGGACATCGATATTTATCGGGAAAACATGCCGGAGCTGGACGCCTAAATGCGTCGAGACGGCGACGCGCATCGGCAATCTTTTCACCTCTTGCAGAAGCGAAGGGCGGAAGGCGTTTATCGCGTATATCACGGGCGGCGATCCGACGCCTGCTCATACGCTTCTCTGGTGCTGGCGCTTGAGCGCGGCGGCGCCGATCTGATTGAGCTGGGCGTGCCGTTCTCCGATCCGATCGCGGACGGGCCGGTGATTCAACGCGCCTCGGATCGCGCTCTTCGTGCCGGAACAACGTTCGCGCGTTTACTCGAGACTGTGCGCGAAATCCGCCGCGAATCGCAGGTTCCGATTCTGCTGTTCAGCTATCTGAATCCGCTGCTGCGTTACGGGTTCGACAAATTGGCGAGTGACGCCGCCGAAGCGGGCGTGGATGGCGTGCTGCTGACGGATCTCTCCATCGAAGAGGCGGGTGAACCGGTCGATCGTTTGCGCGAACATGGACTGGACACAGTTTTTCTGGCCGCGCCCACCAGCACCGAGCGGCGGCTGCGCTTGGTCGCCGAACATTCTTCCGGATTCATCTATTTGGTTTCGCGAACCGGCGTCACAGGCGAGCAGGCGTCGCTTTCCGAAGCTGCCGCGCCGCTCGCCAGGCGCATGCGCGAGCTTACGGAGCTTCCGTTAGCGATTGGCTTCGGCATCAGCACTCCCGAGCAGGTGGCGGAAGTGGCGCGTATTGCGGATGGAGTGGTGGTCGGCAGCGCGATTGTGAAGTTCATCGAATCCCATGCCGCCGATCCGGATCTCGCCGCGAAATTGGAGGGCTTCACACGCCAACTCACCTCGCCTCTTCGAACCTCATGAGCCGATTCGTCATCGAGGATCTGGCACGTTGCCGTGAGCTTATCGACGAGCTCGATCTGCAGCTGCTGGAGATTTTGAATCGGCGCACCGCCATCGTCGAGGAAATTGGCCGCATCAAGCAGGACCTGCGCCTGGCGATTTATGAGCCGAAGCGCGAAGATCAGGTGTTCGCGAACGTCACCGCGCATAACCACGGGCCCGTTAAGCCATGAGGCGGTCAAGCGCATCTTCGAGCGCATTATCGATGAAATGAGAACCGTGCAACAAGATCAAAATGCTCGAAGGGAAGCCGGCGGACCGGTAACGAAATCGATGCTAGTCGTCATGCAAGAGGGCGCGACCGAAGCCCAAACAGAAACAGTTATCAACCGGCTGGTCGAGATGGGCTTCACCGTCCATCGCTCGACCGGCGTGCGCCACACCGTGCTAGGCGGCGTGGGGCCGATCGACGATTTCGATCCCGCGGTGCTCGAGGTGATGCAGGGCGTGAAGGAATGCCACCGCATCGTCTCGCCTTACAAGCTGGCCAGCCGCCATTTCAAACCCGCGGGGACGGTTATTCAGATTCGCGGCGTCGAAATTGGCGGTCCGAAAATTGTCTCGATGGCGGGTCCGTGCAGTATCGAAAGCGAAGCGCAAATCGAACAGGCGGCCGAGATCGTCGCTGTCGGCGGAGCGCAGGTGATTCGCGGCGGCGCGTTCAAGCCGCGCAGCTCGCCTTACAGTTTCAAGGCATGGGCGAGGAGGGTCTTCGCATCCTGCGTGCCGGCCGCGGACCGGCACAATCTGCTGGTCGTCAGCGAGGTCATGGATCAGGTGCAGATTCCAGCTCCTGGTTGAATACGCGGATATTCTGCAGGTCGGTGCGCGGAACATGCAGAATTTCAATTTGCTGCGCGAATTGGGCAAGGTTCGAAAACCGGTTCTGCTGAAACGCGGGATTGCCGCGACCATTGAAGAGCTGCTGCTTTCGGCCGAATACATAATGTCCGGCGGCAATTACGAGGTGATTTTGTGTGAGCGCGGTATTCGCACCTTTGAGACCAGCACTCGTAATACCATGGACATCTCGGCCATCCCCGTGTTGAAACGCCTGACACATTTGCCCGTGATCGCGGATCCGTCGCACGGCACCGGAAGAAGGCGATTACGTGCAACCCATGGCTCGCGCCGCGATTGCAGCGGGCGCGGACGGCGTTTTGGTCGAAGTACATCCCGATCCCGATCACGCCTTGAGCGATGGCGCGCAAACGCTTGCGTCCCGATCAGTTTTCGGAAATGATGCAGCAGATTCGTGCCATCGCTGTCGCAATCGGGCGCACAGCCTGACCACGCAGCAGTCGAATGAAGACAGTTGCCATTGCCGGCGTCGGGCTGATCGGCGGTTCCTTTGGATTGGCTCTCCGCAAGGCCGGCTTTTCGGGCGAGATCCTCGGCATCAGCTCCGAGCGAGCGATCGAGCCGGCGCTCAACGCGGGCGCCATTTCGCGCGGCAGCACTCTTGAAGAAGCGGCCGCAACAGCGGATCTGATCTACCTGGCGCAACCGGTAGATCGAATTCTCGTCACGCTTGAAACGCTCGGAGCTATCGCGCCTTCTGATTGTCTGATCACCGACGCTGGAAGCACCAAGGCAGCCATCGTTCGTAAGGCATCCGAATGCGTTCGCCGCGGCAAGCTTTCTCGGGGGCCATCCCATCGCTGGAAAGGAACAGCGCGGCGTGCAAGCAGCCGACGCCGAACCTTTTTCGCGATCGGCCTTACGTTCTCACGCCCACCGCCGCACAGACGCGCGCTCAAGAAACATTTCGTTTGTGGCTGTCGCGTATCGGCGCCCGCGTCATCGATCTTCCGGCCTCCGAGCATGACGCCGCTGCTCGCGTTCACATCTCACCTGCCGCAGCTTGTCTCAATCGCGCTTGCGAATGCGCTGGCGAACCAGAAAAACGAAAATTTCTATAAACTTTCCGGCACCGGACTTCTTGATATGACACGCCTCGCGTTAAGTTCGCCCGAGTTGTGGCAGAGCATCGTCTGTCACCAATAAGGCGGAAATTCTGGCTGCCTTAGACGCAGCTTCGGGAATCGCTGTACCAGGTTCGGCAGGCCGTCGAGATGGACAATTTGCGGGGATTCTTCGATTCGGCGGCCGTATTCGCGGATGCAGTTCGTAATGCATCTTACACAAGGGGCCCGAGAAATTGTAATTAATATCCCCTATTTTAAATTTTCTCTGGTGCTTGGCCTGTAGAAATTCATATAATCGGAGGAAACTGAGGATTACGTTTGACTTCCCTTGCCACCGCGATGCGAAACGTTGTGCTATCGGGTACCGAGGTAAGCCGCCTCTCAGTCGCTTCGCCGCTCGACCTCATTATTTTCTCAGGATCAACCGGCGGATTCGGTGTATCTGATCGATGATGGCTTGGTCAAGTTGACGCGCATCAGTAACCGTGGCGGCCGGATCATCTTGACTATTCGCGGACCGCAGGAACTAGTCGGCGAGGAAGCTTTGGCCGATCCAGCGCGGCGCCTATTACGCGGAAGCTGAGGTGCTCACGACGGCCACGATTTTCCGCATTCCGCGCGAAGTACTTAAGCCAAGCGTTAACCAGCAGCCCGGAGCTGACCTCGGCGCTGGTGACCTATCTACTCGAGAGAAGGCTTGCCTTAGCGGAAAAAGTCGAGTTGCTGTGCCTGCACGACGTGGAGTTCAGGATTCTGCATTATCTGGCGGAGCTCGCCAGCTCTGGTAAAACCGGACGAGGACGGACAGGGTCATCGGATTCCGATCACTCAACTGGAATTGGCGGATCTGATCGGCGCTACCCGCGAAACCACCTCGACGACCCTAAATCAACTGGAGCGCCGCGGCTTCGTTAACTGTCCAGACGAATGCTGACTGTTCCTTCGCCGAGTGAAGTTCTTGGCGCCGTCAAAGTTGCGCACGACAAGGCTGCCCGGGAACCAGCGCAAGAAAACGTCGTCACGGGATCCGCCTAGTACACTCCCCGTCTTCCGCTGCGCCGCTCAGTCGCCCGCACCCGCCCAAGACAGCTGAATTTTTGTCGCCACCGATTCTTATAAAGCCGACAGGCAGTACTTCTAGAACTCGTCTGATTCCCAATTTTTCTTGATGCCCAACAAGTGTTCTGTTACAGTGTATTCCAGATTTTTCGATGCAAGTTGGTTGTATTCCTGCGAACTCCCGCCGGACGGGAGAGCGCATAGCTTTCTTGTGCCCGGCGACGAGTGAACGGGCATTCATCTCGCATCAAAGCACAGGAGATTCGTAGTGAGAGAAAAAGGTGTTGTGAAATGGTTTAATGCCGCAAAGGGGTATGGATTCATCCAGCGCTCGAACGGCGACGATGTGTTCGTGCACTTTTCGGCCATCCAGATGAATGGTTATCGGACTCTGGACGAGGGTGCGGAGGTGGAGTTCGAGGTCAAGCATGGCCCTAAGGGCCTGCAGGCTGAGAACGTAGCCCGTCCATAAGTACAAACCAGATAGTTCAGGCCGCTGTTCGCATCTGCGCACGGCGGCCTTTCTGTTTTCCGGACTCTGATTACACTGGCATTGATGGAACAACGCAGAGCGAGAGCGTAGGAGGAGATCGATTTGAAGTGGAAGACAGTTGTAATTCTCGGAGCGGTCCTGTTTCTTGCCGGGTTCCTGCTCGCGTTCATTCCCGAGTACCAGAAAACTTCGAAGCTTGACGAGCAGTTGAAAACGGCGCAGCTGCAAAACCAGTTAGCAAAGATTCGCGAGCTCGCTTCGCTCAGCTACGTGGAGGCATCCCGGCTGAACTACGGGTCGGCACGTGAAGCTTCGGAACAAATGTTTGGCGACGCCAAGGAATTAGCCGATCGCACGAACGACAACAACCTGCGCGGCAGTTTGACCGGATTGCTGACGTTCCGCGACACAGTGAAGGGCAAACTGAGCACTCCTGACGCGAGCGTGCTCGAACCCCTACAGCAGATTGTCCAGAAGACACAGGCGGAATTGAAGCGTTGATAAGACCGTGCACGCTTAAATAAGACATGCACTATCGGAAACTGGGCGCCACCGAAGCCGAAGTCAGTGAGCTGGGGTTCGGCGCGTGGGGCATCGGCGGCACGCAATGGCAAGGCGGCCGTGACGATGAGTCCATCCGAGCCCTCAAGCGCTCCTTCGAGCTCGGCGTAAATGTAGTCGACACGGCGCTTGCCTACGGCGACGGGCACAGTGAGCAACTGGTGGGTCACGCGGTGAGAGGGAGTTTTCACAAGATCTTTGTGGCCACCAAGATCCCTCCCAAGAATCGCATTTGGCCGGCCTCGCCCTCGACGCGCATCTCGGAGGTGTTTCCGTACGACTACATCGTGCAATGCACGGAACAGAGTTTACGGAATCTGCGCGTGGAGCAGATCTACCTGCAGCAATTCCACGTCTGGACCGATGCCTGGGTCAACACCGAGGAATGGCGCCGGGCCATAGAAGACTTGCGGCAAAGTGGAAAGGTTCGCTACTTCGGGATTTCCATCTCTGAGCACGACCCCGATTCCGCTTTAGAAGCCATCAAAACCGGCGCGATCACGGCCGTGCAGGTGATTTACAACATCTTCGATCAAACGGCGGAAGCCCACCTGTTTCCTCTCTGCCAACAAAACAAGATTGGAGTGCTGGCTCGCGTTCCGCTGGACGAAGGCGGTTTGACAGGATCCATCACCGAAGACACGAAGTTTGAGTCGGGCGAGTTCCGCGAATCTTATTTTCGCGGCGATCGCAAACGGCAGGTCGTCGAGCACGTCGAGGCGTTGAAGCGCGATCTGGCCGATGTGCCCGGTACACTACCGGAAATCGCACTTCGCTTCTGCTTGTCGCAGCATGCGGTAACCACTGTGATACCGGGCATGCGACGCGTCGAAACAGTGGAAAGCAGTTGCCGCGCGGCAGCCGCTGGAATGCTGGACGACAAAACGCTGGCAATTCTAAAGAGGCATGCGTGGGACCGCAACTTCTACCGATGAGCTCCTAATGATGACCCATGCGCCTCGCCATTCTTTCCGACATTCACGACAATCTCTGGAACTTGTCCCCGGCCCTTGATGCGATTAAAGACGCTGATGCATTGATCTGCTGTGGCGATCTCTGCTCCCCGTTCGTCATAGACGAGCTCGCGAAGTTCGAGCGCGACATTCACATCGTGTTTGGAAACAATGACGCGGATCTCTACCGTATTACGGCTAAGGCGCTAAAAAAGCCTAACTGCCACGTGCATGGCGAGCTGTTTCAGGGTACTTTTGATGGGAAGCGCTTTGCCGTTAACCACTTCGATTACCTCGCCCGGCCAATCGCGAAGTCGGGCGATTACGACGTGGTCTGTTTCGGGCACAACCACGAGTTCGAGATCTCTCATCAAGGCGCGTGCCTCCTGATCAACCCGGGACCAGTGATGGGTGCGAAGTTCTCGAGCGGAAAGTGGGAGGACACGACGCCCACATTCGTGATTTATGACGCCGCATCAAATACGCCGGAAGGGTTCGCAATAGATCGCAAGGCGAACACCGTCACTCGACTGAAAACGTAGCATCACCACACGCGGCACGCATTCGCACGCATCATAGGCTGCCCCACCTTGCAGCCGAACGCCTGACCAAACTCGGGTAGATTGGAAACGACGCCGTTGATCCGGTATTCACCCGGCGAGTGCGGGTCGGTAATCGCGTGCATCCGTTTGCTCTCGGGCCGCTCGTCGCCACAAGCCCATTGGGCCATCCCCACGAAAAAGCGCTTATCCGGCGTCAACCCGTCGACGGGCTGCAACGATTGATCCGCAGTCGCGTGCTTCCACGCTATATAGGCAAGCAGTGTGCCTCCGATATCGGCCACGTCTTCGCCCAGTGTCAAGCTGCTGTTGATGTGAATGTCGTCGATGACTGTATATTGCGCGTATTGGTTCCGCACGCAAGCCACCCGCTGCTCGAACGCTTTCGCGTCCGCGGGGGTCCACCAGTCCTTCAGATTGCCTTGCGCATCGAATTGCCTGCCTTCGTCATCGAATCCGTGAGTCAGTTCATGGCCGATGGTTGCGCCGGTGTTGCCGTAATTCGGAGCAGCGTCCATCTTCGGGTCGAACAAGGGAGGTTCTAAGACCCCGGCCGGAAAATTGATGTCGTTCATCTGCGGGTTGTAGTAGGCGTTCACAGTCGGCGGCGTCATCTCCCATTCGCCGCGGTCGACCGGCTTGCCGATCTTGGCGAGCTGCCGGTGCTCTTCGAACGTGGAAGCGTGAGCCACGTCCCCGAGAAAATCACCCCGCGCTATATCGACGGAGCTATAGTCGCGCCAGCGATCCGGATAGCCGATTTTGTTCACGACCGCATGGAGCTTCTCGAGCGCCTGTTGCTTTGTAGCATCGCTCATCCAGGTCAGGTCTTTGATATCGCGCCCCATCTCCTGCTCGATCTCTTGCGTGACCTTAAGAGCGTCTTGCTTGGTTCGAGGCGAAAAGGTTTTCGCGACGAAGACCTGTCCGAGCGCTTCGCCCAAGTCGCGGTCTACCAGACGCGTGCAGGTTTTCCAGCGCGGAGGGATCTGCTGCACACCTTGCAGATAGTGCCCGAAGAAATCGAAATTTTCCTGAAAGAACTTCGACGAAAGATAACGCGCTTCGGAATGAACCAAGTGCCAGCGCAAATAGGCTCGCCAGGAAGCCAGATTTTGATGGCTTAACTCTTCGTTGAGCGCCTCGAAAAACTTTGGCTGCGTAACGTTCAGCTCGCGAAATTCCGGCACGCCGGATTGCTCCAGGTACACATCCCAATCGAAGGCGGGGACCATCTGGCGCAAGGCCGCGCGCGACATTTTGTGCTTCAGGTTATAGGGATTGCGCTGCTCGACACGGGTAAGCGAGGCTTTGGCCAGGTCCGTTTCAATCGTCATCACGGCCCGGGCATCTCCTTGCGCATCCGGCGAGGATTCGCCTATCATCTCGAGCATGCGCTGGACATGCTGTACATATCGCTGCCTGATTTCCTGCGACTTCGCATCGGTTTTCGTGTAGTAGTCGCGATCCGGAAGTCCCAAACCGCCCGCGAAAGCGAACGCAATCACTTGGGATGAATTGTCAAAGTCCTGATCGGATGCCAAGCCGAACAGCACGCCGCGGTCGATGCCCTCGCGATGTTCCTGCGCGACGTAAGCGGCCATGCCGTCGACTCGCTTCAGGTTCGAGATTTCCGCCAGCCTCGCTTCCAGAGGCTTGGCGCCTGCGTCGTCGATCGCCCGCTCATCCATGCAAGCCTGAAAAAAGTCGCCGATCTTCTGTTCGTTTGGGCTGCGCGATGAATTCGGATGCGCAGCTTGCTCTAGCACACCCCACAAGAAGCGTTCATTCTCGTTTGTCAATTTCGAATAGACCTCCCAGCGCGCTTGGTCGGGCGGAATGGGATTCAGCTTGTTCCAGTTCCCGCAGGCGTACTTGAAGAAATCGACGCAGGGATCGACCGATTTATCCATAAATTGCGTGTCGAGGCTCGGCGTGTAGGGCAGGGAAGTGAGCGGCGTTTCTTGCGCAAAAACTGCTCCAGCCGCTACGGCAGCCAGAACGAACGAGTAAATTCGCATTTGAGTCGATTGTGGCAGGTTCAGACCTGCGCACCAAGCCACGCCAGGTACTTCTCGGAACCGTCCGTGATCGGAATCGCGATGATCTCGGGCGTATCGTAGCTGTGCAGTTGTTGGATACGGTCTCGCAGCGCCGGAAATCGGTCACGGGTAGTCTTGATGAGCAACAGCACCTCCTCGGCGGTTTCGATATTCCCTTCCCAGCGGTAGATGCTTTGAATCGGCGGCAAGATATTTACGCAGGCGGCCAGCCGTTCGCGTACCAGCGCCTCGCCGATTTGCATACCCTGCGGCTGGTTTTCGCACGTGCAGAAGACCAGCATGTAGAAGAAAATCGGGGTGTCCGCCATAAAAAACTGATTTCCGCTAGACCTTTCCTGCAAACAAGTTTATAAAGATATGTAAGGAGTCACTTTCAGTGTTACGCTTCCTCCGGCCTCTGGCTGCGCTTGCCGCTCTCGCCGGTTTAGCCGCATACGCAACAATTATGTTGCGAGGACCTCAAGGAGTGAGTGCGCTCGAAGACAAGCACCGCCAGATTCGAGCTCTGGAAGAACAGAACGCCAACCTGGAGCGCGACATCGAAGCCAAGAAGCAGCGTATCGAGCGATTGAAAAACGATCCGAGTACGCAGCGAGTCGAAATACAAAAGCGGCTGGGGAAGATGCCTGAAGGCGCAACGGAATTTAAAATAACCGGGCAGCGGACGTTTCCGGAACCCGGCACAACCGCTACGCCCGCCGCGAAGTAGCGCTCACGCGTCCGCCCGCTCGAGAACGAATCAACTCCGCGACTTCGCGAATTGTCTCTTTGTCGGCTAAAAGAACGCGATGCGGCAGCCAAAACGAGTCGAGAACGCACGCTTCTGCGACGGGACACGGCAAGACGCGGCACGCGCTTCCATCGCGATACAACGGATTTTGATATAGCGTGTGGGGATAAAACGGCGTGCAGGGCAAGCCGGCAGCGGTCAAGCCTTTTTGAAACTCGTCGCGCCTGAGCCCCGACCCCGAAGTACGCCCCACCAGCAGATACCAGGAGTTCTGGGTTTGCGCTCGCGGCTGTTCTTGCCACACGATTTCCGGAACGTCGGCCAGCAATTCTTTCAGCAGCCGCGCATTCCCGGCGCGAAGCTCGATCTGCTCCGGAAGACGGTCGAATTGGGCCAGCAAAATCGCGGCCTGGAACGCTGTCAAGCGAAGATTCGTTCCAAGGCGGTGATGTTCATAAAAGCTGCGCCCGGCTATACGGCCGCAGTTCGCAAGTGAGCGGGCGCGCTCTGCAAAGTCTTCGTCGGAACTGACCAGCATCCCGCCTTCGCCCGCGCTCAGCACCTTCCCGTTCTGAAAACTGAACGAACCCGTCACCCCGAAGCTTCCCGCCCGCTTGCCATCCCATTCGGAACCCTGAGCGTGCGCGGCATCTTCGATGAGCAGCAGATTGCGTTGGCGGCAGATTGCCTGAATCTCATCCAGGTTGCACATCGTGCCGCCGAAATGCACCGCCAGAATCGCGCGCGTCTTGGGCGAAAGCGCTTCCCGCAAGCGCTCAGGGTCGATATTAAACGACGACGCCTCGATGTCGACAAACACCGGTGTCGCGCCCACGCGCGAAACCGCCGTCGCCGTCGAGATGAACGAAATCGCCGGCACGATGACCTCATCGCCCGGTCCGATTCCGAGCGCGATGAACGCCAGTTCGAGCGCGACCGTTCCGTTAAACGTGCTGATGCCGTACAAACTGTGTTGATACGCCGCGAAGCTCTGCTCGAATTCGGCAACGAACGGGTGAAAGCCGCCCCATTGCGGGCTCTGGAGCACCATCCGCAGCAGCTCGGATTCGCGCTCGTCTGCCTGGGGCCAGGAAGGAATGTGCATGCCGCGGAACTGCTCCTAGTGTAGACAACAAATCCGCAGGATCGCGCCAGCATGTAAGAATTGAGGCAGATGTCCGTTTACGAGGAGCGCCAGGACGATCTCGAGCGCTACGAATTCATGATGGGCCGTGAGCGCGGCCGGCTCGCCGTCACACTCGATTGCATTACCGACGCGCTCGTCTTAGTTGGGCAGCACGGCGTCTATTGCCAGAGCGTCCGCCAGCTCGGGAAGCCCGCGATGGATATTCAGCTGATCACCAAGAGCCTCACCGATGCAAAGGAGCTGATTACGAGCGTGCTGGAAGTAAAGTCCGCGGCGAAGATCAGCGCCGACCCTCAGGCCTAAAGATTTTGCAGAAACGGATTTCGTTCCTTTTCGCGGCCGATGGTGGTGTTCGCGCCGTGGCCGGGAATCACGATCGCGTCATCCGGTAAATCGAGCAGCCGCGTCTTGATCGAAGAAAGCAGCTGGCGCGTATTTCCGCCCGGTAAATCGGTTCTGCCGACCGAATCCCGAAACAGCGTGTCGCCCGCAAGCAGTTTGTTTTCCTGCGGTATCCAAACCGACACGCTCCCTTGGGTGTGGCCCGGCGTGTGCATCACCTGAAATTCCGTCTGACCCAGCCGCAAAACCGTTCCGTCGTCTGCGGCCGTGTCGATGGGTGTGCGCTCAGGCGTATCCACACCCAGCCAGCGCGCCTGCATTTCAAGAGCATCCAACAATTCCTTATCGCGCTCGTTCAAATAAACCGGAGCTCCGGTCAGTGCCCGCAGCTTATGCGCGCCAGCCACGTGGTCGATATGCGCGTGCGTAATCACAATCGCCTTCACCTTCAACTCATGCCGGTCGAGCACGGCAGTAATCTTGCCGATCTCATCTCCCGGATCGATGACGATGGCTTCGTGCGTCTGCTCGTCGCCGAATATCGAGCAATTGCATTGCAGCATTCCGACCGGCAGGATCACGTGAATCATGCGTTGAACCTATCCTACCCGCAGTAGATGCTCGTATTGCTGCGGCAAGCGCGCTGGCCGCCACTCGCGGTTCAGCCAAAAGTGACGCGTGGACCCTTGCGCGAGCAATCTGTCCGGGGCGGCCGAGCGAATCTCGTAACCGAATTCGACCATGCGTGCATTCGTAGAAACGATCTCGGTTAAGACGATGATTTCCTGGTCGTACCGCGCTGGATATAGATACCGGCAGCTCGCGTCCACCACCGAGAGGAAGCGCCCCTCTGTCTCCTCCAGGCTCTTGTAATCGAGGCCGCGGGAACGAACCAGTTCCACGCGCCCGATCTCCATCCACACCAGGTAATTTGCGTAATAGACCACGCCCATCTGATCGGTCTCGGCATAACGGACACGCAGATGCGTCCGGTGTTTTGGCGAGGGTGTCGTCGCGTGCTCCAATCGTGATCCTCTCGCTCTGAATATAGCCGCAGCCGCAACCCGGTGCTGCCTTGTTAGCATTTGGACATGCGGGTGAGGGTGCTGTTCTTCGGGGTGCTCAAAGATATTGTAGGCGCCGCGGAGGAATCGCTCGAAATTGAGCCGAACTCCACGCCGGCAACCCTG
The DNA here is from genome assembly GCA_963719335.1 of Terriglobia bacterium. Taxonomy (GTDB): domain Bacteria; phylum Acidobacteriota; class Terriglobia; order Bryobacterales; family Bryobacteraceae; genus Bog-105. The sequence goes on from CAVRBR010000002.1 coordinate 560,777, forward strand.
TTTGAATCGTATTCGGAACGCTTCGAAACCCTGCGAGGCAAGCGTCCGTCGATTTTATTTGCGAGGAACCGGGAGTTTACAACGCCAGACGCCGTGCTGACCGATGACGACGAAGTGGCGTTTTTGCCTCCGGTGAGCGGTGGGTCTGCTGTAGCTAGCTCGCAACTCGCGATTCAAGACGTCGATGGACACCTGTTCGCCATCGTTCGCGATGCCATCGATTCTCAACAGCTCGCGCGCAAATTGCAAAAGCCGGAGGACGGCGCGCTCGTGGTGTTTGAAGGCGTGGTGCGCAACAACACCAAAGGACGTCCGACACTTTATCTGGAATACGAGTGCTACGAACAGATGGCGCTTGAACAGATGGCCCGCATAGGACGCGAAATGGCCGCGCAGTTCGCCATCGATAGAATCGGCGTTGTTCACCGCTTGGGCCGCTTGCAGATCGGCGAGGCCAGCGTAGCGGTCGTCGTCACCGCGCCACACCGGAAAGCTGCTTTCGAGGCCGCTTTGGAAACGATCAATCGTCTGAAGCGGGAAGTTCCCATCTGGAAGAAAGAGTTTTTCGCGGACGGCGCTGTCTGGGTGGACGGCGAGTGGGATGAGCGTTTGGTAGCGAGTCGTTCTACCGATGGCGCATCGTAGCTCTCGCCTGCGCCGGATCGCATTCGCGTTTCTGTGTCTGACGTCCGCCGCCGCCGCTCAATTCAAACCCGCGTATCCGCCGCAGCAGCCGCAACAACTGCCGCCGCGACCTCAACAATCGCCCCCACCGGCCCAGCCCGCGCCGCAGGAAGCGCCGCCCACTTTTTCGGTGAGAGTGAACCTTGTGAGGCTGCTCGTTTCCGTGCGCGATGCCAACGGTGCGCTGCTGCCCAACCTTAATAAACAGGACTTTCGAGTGCTGGACAGCAATGTTCCGCAAGAGATTGCCCTGTTCGAGCGGAACACCTCTCTGCCGCTTTCCGTGGCGGTCATGATCGACACCAGCGGAAGCACCCAGATCGATCTGCACTATGAAGTCGATTCCGTGCTCCGATTCATTCCCACTTTGCTCGGGTCGGGAAATCCGGACGATACGTTCGCGCTCTTCAGTTTCAACTGGCGTACCAATCTCGAAGTTGACTTTTCGCGTAACGAAAGGAGAGCCGAGCGGGCGCTGCACGCCTTGAGGGGCGAAGGCGGGACCTCTTTATATGACGCCATCTATCTGGCCAGCGACGCGCTTACCGGACGAGAAGGGCGTCACGTAATGATTGTCGTGACCGACGGCGGCGATACGACCAGCTACAAACATTACGAAGATGCCCTCGCCGCTGCGCAGCGCGCGGACACCGTGATATACCCGGTCGTGGTTGTTCCCATCGAGGCGGATGCGGGCCGCAACATCGGCGGCGAGCACGCGCTTGCAACGCTCGCCGCTTCCACCGGCGGCCGCATCTTCTATCCCGAATCTTTCGATCGGTTGGATGCCGCCTTTGCCGACATCTTGCAAGAGCTCCGCACTGAATACCTGCTTGGCTTCTATCCGAAAGGCGTTCGCGAACAGCCGCGCCTCTTTCATAGAGTCAAAGTGGAGCTAAGCGACCCCGGGCTGCGGATCGCGGCGCGCACCGGTTATTACGAGCCCTAGTTTCGTTTCGGTCAGCAGTAGCGTGCTTCGGACCTTGTGTCGAACATAGCCAAAACCAGCGAATTAACTCCCTTGACAGAATATTCTTTTAAAGGCATACTGTGAAGTGTGGCTTGGGAGGTTGAGTTCACGGATGATTTCGGCCAATGGTGGCGAAGTCTGTCGGAAAACCAACAGGATGACATTGCCTATTCAGTGTCCCTGCTTGCAGAACTCGGGCCCAGTTTAAGTTTTCCGCATAGCTCGAAGGTGACTACGTCGCGGCACTCAGGCATGCGCGAACTGCGCACCCAGAGTGGGGGGAGACCTTCGAGGACGCTTTATATTTTTGACCGTCGCGGACTGCGATCCTCTTAATCGGCGGAGATAAAACCGGCAACGACCGATGGTATGAGCAGTTCGTGCCGGTTGCGGACCGAATCTACCAAGATCATCTAAATGAACTCCGAAAGGAAGATAAATTGTAATGCCAACGCGTAAATTTCGTGAGTTGCTCGATGAGATGCCAGCCAATCGGCGGCAGAGGGTCGCCGAACGTGTACGCGAAACTATAGCGGCGATGCCGCTGGACGAGCTGCGCAGAGCGCGGCAAATGACTCAAGCCAAACTCGCTCGGAGTTTGGGAGTGAACCAAGGCGAAGTGTCGAAAATTGAACACAGAACAGACCTTTACTTGAGCACGCTTTCAGAGTATGTGGAAGCGTTGGGTGGCCGGTTGGAGATTCGAGCGGTTTTCCCAGATCGTGAAGTACGCATCACGCAGTTTGAAGAGCTTGCCTAGTTAAACCCAGTTCTACCCGACACGCCCGGCGAACGCCATGTGCTGAAGTGAAAAGATGGCCAGTTTTTTGGACGCGGCGATTGAGATCGCTCGCGAAGCGGGACAGGTTCTGCTTGCGCATCGCGGCGTCGGGTTCGAACTGAAGGGCGAATACGATCTGGTTACTGCCGCCGACCGTGCTAGCGAACAGCTCATCATCAAACGTCTGAAGGAGCGCTTTCCGCAGCATGGCATCTTTGCCGAAGAGGGAGGGCGCGCCGAGTTGCAGTCCGAATTGCGCTGGTATGTCGATCCGCTCGATGGAACCACCAATTTCGCGCATGGATATCCGGCCTGGAATGTGACTCTCGCTCTCGCGCGAAAAGGTGAAGTGATCGCCGGCGTAGTTTTCGATCCGCTGAATCGCGAGCTGTTTGCCGCCGAGCGCGGCGCCGGTGCCCGCCTGAATGGCGCTCCGATACACGTCAGCAAAACCCGTGTGATAAACGATGCTCTGGTCGCGACAGGCTTTCCCAGCCGCAAGCGCCACCAGAACGTAAACATTCATTTCTACTACCAGATCGCGATGGCGACGCATGGCGTGCGGCGCGGCGGTTCGGCTGCGCTCGATCTCGCTTACGCTGCATGCGGCAGGCTCGAAGCCTTTTGGGAATTTGGCCTCAATGCGTGGGATATGGCCGCCGGCACATTGCTGGTCGAAGAAGCGGGCGGCAAGGCTTCGGGCATGCGGGCCGAACCGTTGGATCTTCATGGCCGTTATCTTCTAGCTGATAACGGCCTTATCCATCAAGAGATGCTGGAGGTCTTCGCGGAGATTTTTCAAGGGCGTTACCGCCACGAAATGCCGGCGCTTCCGGCGCCCGAATGGGAGCTGCAACATGGCTGAAGCGCCGCCAGTTCCGCTCACTCTTGAAGGCGCGTGGGTTCTGCACCAGATGTTCCGCTTGCGCCGCGCAGCTTGGCGGCAGCTCCCGCAGTCGGAGCGTGAGAACGTCGTCGAGCGCGCGGCGCTCGTATTATCGCCCCTGGAACAGGGTTCGCCCGCGACGCATCCAAATCAGTCTGCCGCTTACTCGCTCATCGGGCACAAGGGCGATCTGCTGCTGATCCATTTCCGCGATTCGCTCGAGGACCTGCACCGTGCGGAACTGGCCGTTGCGCAGCTCGATCTTTCCGAATATCTCGAGCCGGTTCACTCCTATGTTTCCGTCGTCGAGCTGGGCCTGTACGAATCGTCAGCGAAAATTTACGCACAGCTCACCGAGCAAGGATTCGAGCCGCATTCGGCCGAATGGAACGCCGGCATCGCCGAAACCATCGCGCGGCAATCTGCAGCTATGGCGCCGCGCCTCTATCCTCCCATTCCGCCTGCCAAATACGTATGCTTTTATCCCATGGATCGCAAACGCGGCGAAGACAAGAATTGGTACCAGGTGCCTATGGCCGAGCGCCAGCGTTTGATGCATGAACACGGGCTCATCGGACGACGCTACGCCGGCTGCGTCAAGCAAATTATCACGGGTTCAATAGGGTTCGACGATTGGGAGTGGGGCGTGGACCTGTTCGCCGATGATCCGCTCGTTTTCAAAAAGCTGATCTACGAAATGCGATTCGACGAGGTGAGTGCAGTCTACGCGCTATTTGGATCCTTCTACGTAGGTTTGCGGGTAAGCGCCTCGGAGCTGGGACGTATCTTAGACGCCGCTCCGTAATCCGCTTAGCCAGGTCCGACGCGGCTCTCTCCCGCGTAAGTAGAAGAACCGCCGAAACTTCACAGGTCAGGATGGTACTCTTAGTATTCGAAAAATGCGTACTGTCGACCTGATTCATAGGAAGCGGGATGGCGAGGAACTGTCTCCGGAGGAACTGCAGTTCCTGGTAGACGGCTACACCCGCAGCGAAATTCCCGACTACCAAATGGCCGCATTCCTCATGTCCGTCTATTTCTCGGGCATGTCGGATCGGGAAGTAAGTGCCCTGACCGAGTCGATGATGAACTCGGGATCGATCGTTGACCTGTCCTCCATTCCTGGAATGAAGGTCGACAAGCATTCGACCGGGGGCGTGGGTGACAAGACCAGCCTCATCGCCGCGCCGATCGCCGCGGCTGCCGGCGTAGTCGTGCCCATGATCTCGGGCCGCGCTCTCGGGCATACCGGCGGAACTCTCGACAAATTGGAATCCATTCCCGGCTTCCGAACCGATCTCACCATCGATGAGTTTCGCGCTCTGCTTGCCGAACATAAACTCGCCTTCATCGGGCAAACCCCCGAAGTGGCCCCCGCCGACGGCAAGCTGTATGAGCTCCGCGATGCCACCGCGACCGTCGAATCGATACCTCTGATTGCGTCCTCCATCATGTCCAAGAAGCTGGCCGTCAGCCTCGACGCGCTGGTTCTCGATGTGAAGGTAGGTTCCGGCGCGTTCATGAAAAAGCAGGTGGAGGCCCGGCGTTTGGCTCAGATAATGGTGGGTATTGGACGCCGCCTCGATAAGCGCGTCCAAGCTTTGATCACCGACATGAATCAACCGCTCGGGTATGCCATCGGCAATGCCTTGGAGGTCATGGAAGTTTCGCAGACTTTGCAGAATGCGGGCCCTGCGGATCTGACCCGCCTCTCACTGGAACTGGCGGCTCGCATGATCTATCTGGGCAAAATCACCAAGACCCTGGACGAAGCGCGCGAGATCTCGCAATCCAAGCTGCTCGACGGATCGGGGTACCAGAAATTCAAAGACGTCATCGAAGCGCAAGGAGGCGATCCGCGCGTCCTCGACCGCTTTGAGTTGCTCCCCAACGCCACCGGCGCCCAGGAAATTACCACCAGCCGCGGTGGTTATGTAAGCGCTATCGATGCTGAGCTGATCGGACAGGCATCCTCCATGATCGGGGCAGGCAGAAATACGAAAGAAGACTCCATCGATCCCGCTGTCGGCGTGATTCTGGAAGTCAAAGTGGGCCAGAAGATCGACCCGGGCAGCATTCTCTGCCGTATTTATTACACGGCGAGGAGACCATCTGGAAGAAGCGGCTGAACTCGTCGAAGATGCGTTCAAGATCTCGCAACAAGCCGGTAGAAGAGCGTGATCTGATCCTCGAAGTCGTCAGCTGATCTCGGAGCTGGATGGCAAGATTCGACGGAATTGTCGGCTTACTTGCCATCCTCGCCTGCGCCTATCTGTTTTCGACGCGCCGCTCAGCCATTCAAAAACGCGTCCTTCTTTGGGGCGTCACGCTCCAATTTGCCTTTGCCTTTCTCGTTCTGAAAACAAGATTCGGCGAGCTGTTCTATGGCATCAGCCTCTTCGTAAACGCGTTGTTGAATTACACCGCCGCTGGCTCCAGCTTCGTTTTCGGAGATAAGCTCGGACTGAGGAACGACCAGTTCGGGGTGATCTTCGCTTTCCAGGTCCTTCCCATCGTCATCTTCATCTGCTCGCTGTTCGCGATTCTCTACTACATCGGCGTCATGCAGGTATTCGTCAAGGGAATGGCCATCGTAATGCAAAAATTCATGGCGACCAGCGGAGCGGAATCCACCTGCGTTGCCGCCAGCATCGTCATGGGACAAACCGAGGCGCCGGTCACCATTCGACCCTTCCTCGCCAGCCTGACTGAATCGGAGCTCTTCACCGTGATGACCAGCGGAATGGCGCACGTCTCCGGAGCCGTAATGGCCGCCTATGTCGCCATCGCCGGTGTGTCTATCGCGCACCTGCTCACCGCCGTCATCATGACCGCTCCCGCCACCATCATGCTCGCCAAAATGTTCGTGCCTGAGACGGGACGGCCGGTGACTATGGGTACCGTCGAGGTCGACGTCGAGAAGCAGGGGGTGAACATCATCGACGCGGCTGCACGCGGCGCCGGTGATGGATTGCAGCTGGCGCTCAACATCGCAGGCATGCTGATTGCCTTTCTCGCATTGATAGCCATGATCAACGGAGGCCTGGCTTGGGTGCACTCGTTCGCCCGCTGGATCCCAGCCTCGCTCCAGCAAATATTGGCTCTCGTGTTCGCGCCGATCGCCTGGGCCCTCGGAGTGAATTGGAACGATTGCGCCACCATCGGCAATCTACTCGGAACGCGCATGGTGCTCAACGAATTCGTCGCCTTCCTGGATCTCGGTAAAGTGAAGGCCATCCTGCAGCCGCGCTCTTTTGTCATCGCGACGTTCGCCTTGTGCGGGTTCGCGAATCTCAGTTCGATCGCGATTCAGATCGGCGGTATCGGCGCTCTGGCGCCCTCTCGTAAATCGGACTTGGCCCGGCTTGGATTGAAAGCCATGCTGGTCGGCACACTGGCGAATTTCATGTCCGCGTGCATTGCCGGGCTTCTGCTGTGACTCCGCTCTTGAGCGCGATTTCGACGAGCGCCATGGCCTGAGTGCAACGTTAGACTCGAAACATGCGGGGCGCCGTCGGCTTGATCGAATCGAAGACCGCTATCCGCCCCAAAGTCGGGGTCGTGCTCGGAAGCGGCCTGGGCGCATTCGCGGATTCCCTCATCCATGCCACGCGCATTCCCTTCGCCGATTTACCGGGGTTTCCTGTTGCAACAGCCATCGGACATGCGGGTGAACTCGTCGTCGGCACCGTCGGGGCAAACGGCATGCAAGCGGTTGACGTAGCTGTGATGTCGGGCCGTTTTCATCTTTACGAGGGCTATACCGCGCGACAAGTAACCAGTGGTATTCGCTTGTTCCGCGAACTCGGCGTGAAGCAATTGGTGCTGACGAACGCCGCCGGCGGCATCAATCCGGACTTCGCCAAGGGCGCGCTGGTGCTCATCTCCGATCACATCAATTTGCAGGGCGCAAACCCGCTGGTCGGCGCGAACGACAGCGATCTCGGCCCGCGATTCCCCGACATGACGGAACCGTATTCGTTTGAGCTGCGGCAACACGCGCATGAAGTCGCCGAGAAGCTCGGCATTGCGCTGCATGAAGGTGTGTATGCGGCCGTGCTTGGCCCCAGTTACGAAACGCCCGCCGAAATACGCTTTCTCAAGACTATAGGCGCGGATCTTGTGGGCATGTCCACGGTCGCCGAAACGATCGTGGCCAATCACATGGGCATGGAGGTGCTCGGCATCTCCTGCGTAACGAATCTTGCGGCGGGACTCAGTGGTGAAAAATTGCATCATGCCGAAGTGCTGGAGATCGGCTGCCGCGTGGCCGGGACATTTCTGAAACTGTTGAGCGCAGTGCTGCGGAAAATCGGGGCGAGTGAATAGATCGAAGCCGCTTGTCCTGTTCGATATCGATGGAACGCTGGTACGCGGCGCCGGCCAGCATCATAAGCAGGCGCTGGTGGAAGGCATTCGCACCATCACGGGCATGAACACCCATCTCGACGGCGTGCCGACTGCCGGCATGCTCGATCGGGACCTCATCGCAAGCATGTTGCGCGCCGCGGGATACAGCGAGCGCCGCGCACGCATGGCGCTCCGCCCGATCATGGCCGAATGCCAGAACGCTTATATCGCTAACTGCACGACGGATCTCTCGCCCTTCGTTTGCGCGGGTGTGCGCGAGTTCGTCGCGGAGTTAAAGCAGCGCGGCGCCGTCCTTGCGCTGGTGACAGGCAATCTGACCCGGATCGGTTGGAAGAAAATGGAACTCGCCGGCTTGCGCGACTATTTCTCGGTTGGTGCGTTCGCCGAAGACGGCAGGACCAGAACGCGTCTCGCCCGAGTCGCCGCCCAACGCGCCCGCCGGCAACACCTGATTGCCAAAGACTCTCGCGTCACCCTGATCGGCGATCACATGAACGATGTTCAGGCAGCGAAAGCAAACGGATATCAGTCCGTCGCCGTCGCCACCGGAGTGACTCCGCTCGAGGAACTTCGCGCCGCCCACCCGGATTATCTGGTCCGCGATTTGACCGAGTTGCGTCTCGATAACGTCCTCTAACTGAGCTTACGCCGACGCGACTTCCTTCGCTTGATTTGAAACTTGCGAGCCCGATGTGGAAAAGAACGCTTCAATTTCTGAGATCTCGCTGGGTTCCAACCGGAACGACAGCGCGCCCGCGACACCCGCAACCTGATCGGCCCGGCGCAGGCCAACGATCGCGCCCGTTACCGCCGGATTGTTAAGCGTCCACGCCAGCGCGACTTCGCCCGGCGCACGGCCGTGGCGTTCTGCGATTCTCTTGAGAACCTCCACAAGCTCCAGATTCCTGCTCAGTTTCGGCTCTTGAAAATCTTTATCTCTGCTCCGCCAGTCGTCTTCCCCAAGATGGAGCGCCCGCTCTTTTGTCATCTTCCCGGTCAGCATCCCCGCGCGCATGGGCGAGTAAACAATTACTCCGATTCCATGCTCTCTCGCGAACGGCAGAATCGCCGCTTCCGCTTTTCGGGCCAGCAACGAATAGGGCGGTTGCAACGAAGTGATGGGAGCAATCTGCATCGCGCGCTGCATCTGCGCGGCGTTGAAATTCGAAACACCGATCCAGCGCACTTTGCCTTCTTCTTGCAAACGTGCCATCTCCGTCCAACCCTCTTCGATGTCTTCGTCCGGCTCGGGCCAGTGCATCTGATACAGATCAATCTGTTCAATGTCCAGCCGTCGCAGGCTGTCTTCGCATTCTTTGCGGATCGAATCCGCTTTCAGCGCGGCATATATCTGGCTATTCTCGTCCCATCGCCGCTCGCATTTGGTGAAAATGTACGGTTTCGTGGAGACGCCATGTAACGCGCGGCCTACCACTTCTTCCGAATGGCCAAGACCGTATATCGCGGCAGTGTCGATCCAGTTGATCCCGGCATCGAGAGCAGCGCGGATCGCCCCAATGGAATCATCATCGTCCTGCTCGCCCCAGGCAAACTGCCAGCCTCCGCCGCCCATAGCCCACGCTCCGACACCCAACGAAGTGATTGCTAAGTCGCTGTTTCCAAGCTTCTTGAGTTGGCTCATGCCCGGTGGATGCAATTTGAGCCAATAAGTATCCAGTGCTGGCGGTCATGAGGCTAAGGCCCTCCGGTCGACGCGAATTCCGAACACCGTACTACGCGTTTTGAATCACCTTAGGCTGCAGGAAGCATAGATTGTTTCGACTTACCTCCCTAAACTCGAATAACTGAACTTATCCGGGCCAGTAAGCAAGGCCCTAACGGCCATAGAAACCGCGGTTCTCTTGGGTCAACTAAACTCCTTTGGAGAACACATATATGAAATTTATTTCGATCTTTCTTTTAGCCGGAGCGCTTCTCTCTGCGTCTCCAGTTTCTACGTCTTCCGTAGCCACTCTGGTCAGCGCGGGCAGTCCGCTGCTGGCGTCAAATGGTGATTATGTTGGCCCGTACGGGCTCACGTTGAACCAAAACCTATACCCTGCCCTTTGTGTCGATGACAAGGATTGGGGCAGTTTGAACGCTCCTTGGAACGTCAACGTCACGTCTATAAGCAGCGGAAATTTCAGCCTTACTTACAATCCCACCGAGGGACAGGAGTACATGGAAGACGCCTGGATTTACAACCAAATTACTCAACCCGGCGCCGACCGCATCAACCTCCAGCACGCCGCGTGGGACATCATGGATCTGGGCATCACCACCTCAACTCAGCTAACCAATGACTTGTCATCCAGCGATGGAGCTTACAACTTCATCTCTCAGGCTCTGACCGGTTATAGCTCCATGAACTTCTCGGGTTACGAAATCCTGTCGGATTGCAACAAGGGTGATGGCCCCGGCGATGGACGCGAGCAGGAATTCATCATCTGCACGCCCGAACCTGCCTCGTTCATGCTCTTAGGGATGGGCTTGCTGCTGGCGGGCGTCGGCAGCGCACGGCAGCGCCGCAAGCAACTCACGAACTCGACAGTTTCCTAAACCCGAGTTGGTGCGCTTCCCGCAACACTCAGATAGCCCAGTGCCGGTCGGCCCGAAAATGGCCGGCCGGCTATTTTAGGGAGTATGCATCTTCACTAGATACGGCCGTTCGTGCGCTCGGCTCTCGATCGTGTAGTCGAAGGTGCCGCTGCTGCAAGGCGGAAACAACCCGCCCCGGTAGAACGCCAAGCCGTACAGCCAATCGCGGTTTAGCCAGCCCACGCACACGCGCCCGGAAACAGGTTTGAGCTCGTGCCACAAACTCCGGGCTGACACGTCTCTGTCGAGCACTGGATCGGCCACCTCCTTCACATAGATTCCTCCGGAGACGACGCACAGCACCAGCAGAACGCCTGCCCACGAGCGCCTCGCGAGCACAAATGCGATCAGGGGAATGAAGATATAGAACCACTCGGGGCGGCTGATGCCGCGAACCGCCAAGCGGATGGAAGCGAGCCGCCCTAACATGAGCGACTGCGGTACCAGAGAGGAAAGCAGCGGGATGACGGCGATCAGCAACGCTGGCGGAAGCAACCACCAGCGTGAGATTTGAACCAGGCTCCTGCTTTCGAAATGAGCAGCGATCAGCACGAAAAGGCTCGGGATCAATGGCAGCAGATAGCCCGGGAGCTTATTGACGAAAATGCTGAAGATCACGAATCCGAAGAGGACGACGGAAGCGAGAAAGCGGCGCCGCGCGTCCCAAGCGCCGCCACGGAGCGCCAATAATCCGAGCAGCGGCGTCCAGGGAAACAAGCCCGCCAGCAGCACAGGAACGTAGTAGTACCACGGCTGTACGTGTTGCAGAGAGGCCGAATACAGGCGCTGGAAATGATGTTTGACAAAGAAATCTTGAATAAATGGATAACCATTCTTCAGATACACCGCGACGTACCATGGCGCAGCGATAACCGCGCATCCCGCGACGGCGAGCGGCCAACTTCGCCAGTAGCGCCGCAGAAACCACAGAAACGGCACTGCCAACGCGATCGGAACCAAACCTTTCGCCAACGTGGCTAAACCGAGCGACCCGCCGATCGCAAGGAATCTCCAGTTGAGATGCGACGTGCCCGGCGGGTCGCGCAACAAAGGAAGCGCCAGGAAAATGGCCAGTGAAAAAAACACTGCGAGCGGCAAATCCGTCAGGCAGAGCTGGCTATAAACGAACCACCCAGCGGACGTTGCCAGCAGAGCCGTCGCAATTCCAGCCGCTTGCGTGCCGAGTTCCCGCCGCAGCAGAAAAAAAGATGTCGCCAGAAACGCCAGGCTCAACAACGCAACCGGCAAGCGAGCGGAAAGCTCAGGATTCAAACCGGCCACCGTGCCGAGCGCCGTCATCCAGTACAGCAATGGCGGCTTTTCAAACCACGGCGAACCCCAAAGCACGGGCGTCACCAGATCGCCGGTATGGGCCATGGTCCTTCCGATGGCGGCGTAGCGTGGTTCATCGGGATCCAGGCCAACACCGACGCCGTCCAGTTTGAAAAGGTAGAAAGCTGCAATCGCAATCGCGAGAGTCGCGAGCGGCAGCAGCCGGCGCAGAGATGACAACCCACAAGTATAATGAGCCGATGCGAGAACTCGGCAAGTACCTGTGGTTACTGGGGTTGACCTCCGTTCTAGGGCTCCCGGCCGGTTCCAGCATTCCTGCCCCCGGCGATACCCCGGTCCCGAAAATCGATAAGCCCCGGCTCGAATTGTATCTGCGCTACATAGAAGGGTACACCGCCCAGGTGAAGTTTGTCATCGACGACCCTACGCCCAGCGCCTATAAAGGTTTCTCGCGCGTCGTTGTGCATCTCAGCCTCGATGCGCAGAAAGTCGGCGAACGCGTATATTACGTCACTCCCGATGCCGAGCGATTCGTCAGCGGTTCTCTTTGGAGCGTGAACGAAAATCCGTTTGCCGACACGCTGGACCGTTTGCCGTCCAACGGTCCGTCCTTCGGCCCCGCCGACGCGAAGGTCACCATCGTTGCGTTCAGTGATTTTCAGTGTCCATACTGCCGCGAGTTCGCCAACACCATTCGCACCACTCTGCCGAAGCAGTACCCCGACACCGTGCGCTTCGTATTTGAAGATTTTCCGCTGGACGCCATCCATCCCTGGGCGCGCGCGGCTTCCGAGGCGGCTCATTGCGTGGGCGATTCGAAGCCCGCCGCTTTCTGGGCTTTTCACGACTGGATCTTTGAGCATCAGGGCGACGTCGACAACGTCTTCAAAAATCAGAAAGCGACCTTCGCCACATATCTCAAGGACAACACGCTCGCAATTGCGAAACAGCAGGGTTTGGATAGCGCGAAAGTCGAGACGTGCATAAACACCCACGCCCCTGCCAAAGAAGTGGAAGAAAGTGTCCGCGCCGGTCGCGACTTGCAGATCCAGCAAACACCGACTTCCTTCATCAACGGGCGGCTGGTTCCGGGTGCGGTAAACTCCAAGAACCTTGCCGCGCTGATTCAGTTGGAGCTCGACAGGCCAAAAGAAATTCCGGGACCTGGCACTGTGAAATGCTGTGAAGTGACCATCCCGACGGTGTTTAAAAAATGAGCACTTACGCCGCCGGGCTTAGGCTTCCCTCGCCCAGTCCGAAATCGGCTATTTCACAGGGTTTGCTGCCGATACGTATCTAGGGTGCAGTTTCCCTGAGCGTCTCCTAAAATGACAGGTCCAAGCGATTTACCAGCGGTCGCGAACATCCCCATGAAATTCTCCCGCGCACAGGCCTTCCGGCTGCCTCCTCTGATCTTGCATCCATTTTCGGGAGCGGAAGATACCTCGGTTCTAATGGAGAGCTCGCGGGCGAGTCTCGCCTTGCAGGGATTCGTGCCTCAGCAGGACGTCTCGAATCAGGATCTCGAGCAGCAACTTCTTCGTGGCCGCTACGCAGAGCTTCGCATGCTCTTCTACATCGGTAAAGACGTGAACCGCTGGATGGAGCAGTGCGCCGAGAGCGCCCTCAGCTCCGGACTGTTTGAGGGACGCCGAATTGGACCCGAGAGCTTCGCCGTTTTTCTCGTCCAGCACGTTCCGCCTCATGTCCGCATGAAGCTGGAGGGCTGGGGCGTGCTCGATTTCTGCGCGTTGTTCCGCCGCTCCATCGGGCTGCACGCCGTCTTTCAAGATTTCCCCACCGCCGAGGGCTTGGTTCCCGAATTCCTCCGCCGCTACCATCGCCACCTCGATCACTGGTACGAACAGCGCCTCAGAGATTCCGGTTTGGATCGCCCCGAAGCCGACGAGTTCACTTTCGATCTCTACGCTTCCGGCGAGTATACGCTCATCCTCGAACAGAGTTGGGGCAGCGAAAAAGAGCCTTCCTAAAGCGACTCCGGGCCTGCACACCCGAGAGTATGCTTGAAGCATGAATCTGCCACGATTCGTGCTCGCCGAGCAGCACTTTCCGAATCGCGCGATCAGAAATATCCCCGATCACGTTCGTACCCAGCTTTCTCAAGCCGATTTCCTCTCCCGCGTTCCGAAAGGCGCCCGCATCGCCATCGGCGTCGGCAGCCGTGGCATTTCGAATATCGCCGCCATCGTCAAATCGGTCGTCGAATTTTGGAGCGCGCACGGTGCGAGGCCGTTCCTGTTTCCCGCCATGGGAAGCCATGGTGCCGCAACCGCCGAAGGGCAGGCCGACGTTCTGGCGCATTACGGAATCCACGAAGCCACTATGGGCGTGCCGGTCGTCAGTTCGCTCGACGTCGTGCCGCTCGGCAAAACATCGGAAGGAATCGAAACCTTCATCGACAAAAACGCTTTTGAGGCTGATGGCATATTCCTGATCCCGCGAATCAAATGGCACACCGACTTTTCCGGCGCGCTGGAGAGCGGGCTCTGCAAGATGATTGCGATCGGGCTCGGAAAATTGGCGGGGGCGCGCCAATATCATACGTTCGGGTATCGAATTGGGCTGGAACAAACCATACGGAGCGCCGGAGCGCAAGTCTTCTCATGCGGAAAAATTCTGGGGGGCTTGGCCATCGAAGAGGGCGCCCATCACGAAACAGCCGGGCTTGTGGTGATCTCGTCATCACAAGGTTTCGCCGCCCTCGTTGCACAAGAAGAAGTCCTGCTCGAAGAGGTGAAGTCTTGGCGAGCCAGGCTGCCCGCGCCCGAGATCGACATTCTGATCGTAGACGAAATCGGTAAGAACATCAGCGGAGCTGGAATGGATACAAAGGTGATCAATCGCAGCATGAACGGTCATTACAACCCGTTCCCCGATACGCCTATCGTGCACCGCGTCTACGCGCGCCAGCTGAGCGAGCTCACCTATCACAGCGGCATCGGCATCGGATTGGCGGACGTTGTACACGATCGCCTGGTGAACGACGTCGATTGGAACCCGACTTACATCAATTCCTTGACCGCCTCGACCCCGGCCGGTATCCGGATCCCTATTCACTTCCGCAGCGATCTCGAAGCGCTGTCGAATATCGCTCCAACAGTTGGCAAAACCGATCTGTCCTCCGTGACCTATTGCCGCATCCGAAATACGCTCGAACTGATACGTGTTGCGATAAGCGAGAATCTCGTTCCGGCGCTGTATCCGAATGTAAAGGTCACATCGGCGCCGTTTAAACCGCGATTCGATCCGTCCCATGACTTACTCGATTTCGAAGGCGGTGCGCTCCCGCGCGATTTGCGTGATTTCGAAGAGGCCGAAACGCTTCGCAGATAGTGTCACTTCCATGCCTGATACGGAAAAAGCGTCGGCGGCGCCTTGGGTTCCGCCAACCCACAACCTCCAACAATTGCGGGCAGCCGCGCCGGCCTGTAGGGGGTGCGATCTCTATCGGCACGCGACTCAGGTCGTCTTCGGAGAAGGGCCACAAGACGCCAAGGTCGTGATGGTCGGCGAGCAGCCCGGCGACGAAGAAGACCAGAAGGGCCATCCGTTCATCGGTCCGTCCGGTCGGTTGCTGAGCAAAGCCATGCACGAGGCCGGTCTCGATCGCGAAAAAATTTACGTGACCAACGCCGTCAAACACTTCAAGTTTCTCGAACGCGGCAAGCGGCGCATCCATGCCAAGCCGAGCGGAATCGAAATCTCGGCGTGCAAACCGTGGCTCGAGGCCGAACTCGCCTCCATCGAACCGGAGCTGGTCGTTTGCCTCGGAGCAACTGCCGCGCAGTCGCTGATGAGCCCCAAATTCCGAATCACTGCCGAACGCGGAAAATTCTTCCCGCATCGCTGGGCGAAAGAGCTCGTCGCCACCGTCCATCCCTCGGCGATTTTGCGCATGCCGGACAGATACGACGAAGAATACGACTTGTTCCTGAAAGACCTGCGCACCATCGCCAAACGCGTCCGCGAGCTGGAACTCGCCGGTTAACAGCTCAAGCGGATTGCCGAACATGACCGCCATGAATCAAGTCACACCGGTAGCGCTCGCCAGTTGGCAAAACTTTTATGTCATCGTAGGCTCGTCGGCCGGAGCTCTGACCGGCCTTCAGTTTGTGGTTATCACTCTGGTTACCCAAGCCAGGGCGGCCGGAACGATGCGTGACATTCACGCTTTTGGCACACCGACCGTCATGCACTTTTGCACTGCGTTGCTCCTCGCCGCCGTTATGACTGCGCCGTGGCAGATGCTAGCGAGCCTGGGCCTCTGCCTTGCTGTTTGCGGAGTGGCGGGCGTCGCGTACTCGTTCCGGACCATCTGGCACGCTCGCAAAGCAGCGTATAAGCCGGGCCCGGAGGACTGGGTATGGTACACCATTGTTCCGCTTCTCGGGCACATGACGCTGCTCGCCGCAGCTGTCCTGATTCCGTGGAATGCAGCGTCGGCACTCGTCATGGTTGCCGCCGATGCTCTCGTGTTTCTTTTTCTCGGTGTACATAACTCTTGGGATACGGTCACGTTTATCGCCATCCAGCACGGCACGCCCGTAAGCAGCGAGCAAACAAAAGATCGAGTCGGTTCGGAGACGCCTTAGACAAATCGACAGCGGGCATTCTGCGGGAGGGCCCACAAAGGGCAACTGCCCTTAGTTCATTCCCGCTTTCAAGCGCTCAATCAGCAGCAGCTGCTTCTGTACCTGCTCGCGCTCCGGTGCGTTCGGCTCCAACTGCAAATACGTCTCGAAATCTGCTTTTGCTGCGCGGTGATTGTGTTGACGCAGATGAACGATGCCCCGATGGCGATACTCTTCCGCGTAGTCGGGCATCGCGTCAATCAACAGGTCGAGCACGTGGCGCGCTTTATCGAACGCCTCGCCGCGTATGTAAATCGCCTTCAAGTTGCTCAACATGCGGACCAGAATCTGGCGCTTGTTGACGGGCGCGAGGACGGCTGGATTCGAGCGCAAATCAACGCCCGCCGTTTGCTTCGCGAGAGCACGGCAATCGGCGAACGTAAGAATGCGGCCGCCATGAAACGGGTCGATCCAATAGCGCGAATCCCCATCTTCATACGCCACGATGAAGTGCCCGGGGAGGCCGACGCCATACATTGGACGGCCCAGCCGTCGCGCTACTTCGATGTAAACCACCGACAGCGAAATCGGAATCCCGAGCCGCCGCATCAGCACTGAGTTCAGGCAACTGTTGCGAGGATCGTTATACTCCTCTTCGTTGCCGCGAAATTGCAGCACCTCGAACAGAAGTTCGTTCGCCGCTTTGATGAAATCGAGACCGGACGTGCCGCCGGTGAGCTGCGATTGAATCCGCTCGGCCAGATTGTCGAGATGCAACAAAGAGCTTTCGAAATCGAGCCCCGGAAATTCAATACTGGCCAACTCGAGACAGGCAATATCCAGCCGCACTTGGGAGCGTTCGTCGCGTAAAGCTTCGAGCAAGCGCTTCACGCGCATTAGCTTAACATTCCATCTGAGTATCCGGGTACACGGGCGTATACTAGCCCTTCGTATGTCGAAAAACACTCAAACCGTCTGGATGAAGAGTTGTTCCGCCGCTGTCGCGATTGCCTGTTTGTCGGCACTCCCGCTGTTTGCCGCGGACGCCCAGCGCGAAGCGGCGCTGAAGGCCGATCTTGTCGGGCAGATCGACGGCATGAAAAAGCAGGCGCAGGTGATGAACGACATGGTCTTCAGCTTTGCCGAGCTTGGCTTCCAGGAGGTCGAGACATCGAAGTATCTGTCCGGCGAACTGGAAAAAGAAGGTTTCAAAGTCGAGCGTGGCGTCGCCGGCATTCCTACCGCTTGGATGGCAACTTGGGGCGAGGGTAAGCCCGTGATCGCTCTCGGTTCCGATCTCGATTGCATTCCGCAGGCCTCGCAAAAACCCGGCGTCGCGTATCACGATCCGATCATCGCGGGCGCCCCCGGCCATGGCGAAGGCCACAACTCAGGCGAGCCGATGAACATCATCGCTGCCGTCGCGGTGAAGAAACTCATGGAGCGCGAACATATCAAGGGCACCATCAAGATCTGGCCCGGAGTTGCTGAAGAACTCCTCGGGACCAAGGCCTATTACGTGCGCGCTGGCTTATTTAAAGATGTCGATATCGTGCTCTTCGCGCATGTGGCCGACAATCTCGGCGTCGCGTGGGGCTCCGGTGCGCAGAACGGCGCCGTCTCCGTCGAGTATCACTTCCTAGGTGAGAGCGCGCATGCCGCCGCGGCCCCCTGGCGCGGACGCAGCGCACTCGATGCGGTTGAGTTGATGGATGTCGGCTGGAATTTCCGCCGCGAACATCTGCGCCTCCAGCAACGTTCCCACTACGTCATTCCCAACGGAGGCGATCAGCCGAACGTCGTTCCCCAGAATGCCGCCGTCTGGTACTACTTCCGCGAAACTGACTATCCTCACATCAAACAGCTCTGGGATATCGGCGACAAGATGGCGCAAGGGGCAACGCTGATGACCAACACCACGTTTCACCGAGCGCGTACTCGGCTCCGCCTGGCCCCCCTACTTCAATAAGCCCGATCGCGGAAGCGATGTACGCCAACATCAAGAAAGTTGGCCTTCCGCAGTGGAGTGATGCCGACCAGACCTTAGCGAAGGCCTTGCAAAAAGAACTGGGCGTTCCGGAGCAAGGTCTCGCCACCAAACTCGACGAACTCCGCGGGCCGATTCCCGAAGAGCGAAAAATGGGCGGCGGCTCCGACGACATTGGCGATATCTCCTGGAACGTTCCGACCGTGACGCTTCGCTATCCCTCCAACATCCCCAACCTCCCCGGTCACAACTGGGCAAACGGAATCGCAATGGCCACTCCCATCGCGCATAAGGGCATCATCGCCGGCGCGAAAGTGCAGGCCATGACCATGGTCGATTTGCTCCTCCATCCGGAAATCGTTCAGCAGGCCTGGGATTTCTATCGCACCGTGCAGACCAAGGACGTCAAGTACACGCCGTTCATGCGGCCCGAGGATCAGCCCGCGCTCTGGCTCAACCAGAAGACCATGGAAATCTACCGTCCCGAGATGCGGAAATACTATTACGACCCAAGCAAATATCCAACTTACTTGGACCAGCTCGGCATCAAGTATCCGACCGTGCGCACCGCATCGACTCCGCCTAAAGCAGCGTCGGATCTTGATCAGTGAGTGTCCCAGTCCATCGACCAGAATCTCTGAAAGTGCGGAGATCAGCAGATCGCCTGGATTGTCAGGGGTGTAATCGATCTCCGGGATATCTTCGACCGTGATCGCCATCGCGATCGGCCCATGTTTCGAGTAGATGATTCCCACGTCGCTCCTCAAGTGATCCAGCGATCCTGATTTGCTGGCGATCGTCACGTCTTTCATATCGCGGCCGATGCAATCGTGATCGCGCTGCCGCTTGAGAACGGCAATCATTTCTTCCGAAGCGCTCTTGTTCACCAGCTCTCCGCGGTATAGTTCTTTCGAGGATCGTGACCATGTCATGCGGACTGCTCCGGCCGATTCCCCATTTTTGTTTTCCGGCCTTGCGACCTTCTTCCGTAAAGCCGCTCGGGCGCTTTCAGTTTCGTTCCATCGCCCCGAATCTTTCGCATCACACGAGTCTGTTGCAAACCCGAGCTGCGCCATCCGCGCATTCACCGCATCTCCACCGATTCGGTTGAGGATGAGATTCGTCGCCGTGTTATCGCTGACCACGATCATGAGATCCAACATGTCGCGCATCGGAAGTTCATCGCCATCGATAAAATCTTGCACCAGTCCAGTTCCGGAAACCTTTTCATCATCCGTGATTTTGAGCGGTTCGGTCCAATTCAGCTTGCCTTCGGCGGCTTCGGCAAAACACTCCACCATAATCGCCAATTTGATGGTGCTGGCGGTCCGCACCGGATCGTCCGGCAGGATGCCGTAGCTGACGCCGGTGTCCAGGTTTTTTGCATACAGCGTCACTTTGCCCGGAAAGCCGTCGATCCTCGCCTTTACCTGTTGATCGAGAGTCGTGGAGCTCTGGTTTGCGGTAATGCCGGGCTGTTGAACAACCGCACAGACGGAGAAGAGCAGGGAAGTCAAGAAAGAAGCGCATCGCAGCCTATTCTCCGAGAACGCTCGCGTTTGCTGAGGCACGCATTGCCCGCCCCAGAGAAGCGCAGCGGCCAATCGACGCATTCTTTAATTCCGATCCGCGGTGTTACGGCGAATCGAAAATGCGGCTTATCGCGCCACCTGCGAATCCTTAAATCGCCCGTGTCGAGCCGCTCGCCGTATTGCGCCCGTGTGATGGCGAAAGCCTGCGTCAGCTTTCCCGGGCCATTTGCTAAGCCAATCATCGGCGCCGTGCCAGCTCCGGCGTTCGAACATTTCCGCAATCCGCAAAGCGGCTCCAGCGCGCGAATCAAAACACACCCCGGATTGCCTTCCTGGTCCGCCACCACGTTCAAGCATTCATGCATTCCGTAGATGAAATAGACATAGGCGTGTCCCGCCGGCCCGAACAGCACTTTCGTTCGCTCGGTTTTGCCGCGCGAGGCGTGCGCCGCCAGGTCGTCCAAGCCTAGGTAGGCTTCGCGTCTCGACGATCATACCCGCCCGTTTCGCCGTGCAACAAAACGCAGCCGAGCAGATCGCGCGCCAGCTCGGTGGCCGGCCGTTCGAAAAACTGTAAATCGACCGGCTTGGTTTCGCGAAGCAGCCGCTCCAGAGGCGAGGCCATCATGCACATTTGTAGCGCAGCCGCAGACGCAGATTTGTCACCGACCCGCAATGTACGCTAGAACATTAGCACGGGCATTCTTCCATGCGACTCTTTACCGCCATCGATTTGCCCTCCGACCTTCTTCTTCGCCTGGAGCGTCTTCTCAGCGCCCTTCGGCCGGAGGCGTTGATCAAATGGAGTCCACTCGACAATCTTCACGTCACGACGAAATTCATCGGCGAATGGCCGGAATCGCGCTTTGACGAGTTGCATCAGGCGCTCTCTTCCGTTGCACCGCGCGATCCATTTCCAGATCGAGCTGAGAGATCTCGGATGGTTTCCGAACGAGCGGTCGCCGCGAGTGCTTTGGGCTGGAGTGCACGGCCGGCCTCCGTTGCTCGAACTTCGTTCGCGACACCGAAGAACGCCTGCAGCCACTCGGAATCAAGAAGGAAGATCGCGAATTCGCGCCTCACCTGACACTCGCGCGCATAAAGGGTCCGGTTCCGCTGCGCGGTCTGCGCCAGAAGGTGGAAGAGATGCAGCCCGCCGCGCTGGGCGAGTTTTCGGTGTCGCATTTCTCACTATTCCGCAGTGATCCAGGCTCGAACTCGAGTATCTATCGCAAGACTGCGCGAATACAAATTCGCAAACCGCGCTCGCTGCTTCCGTAACATCTGTAAAGTGACCTCCACCCCCGCTTACACCTTGTCATCCCCGTCACAACCGTGCTCGCGTATTTGATCGGCGGACTGCCTTTCGGATATTGGCTGGTGCGGGTCTGGCTCGGGCGAGGATATTCGCACCATGGGAAGCGGCAACATCGGGGCGACCAACGTTCATCGCGCAGTCGGGCGGCAAGAGCGGTCTCATCGTTTTGCTGCTCGATATCGTTGAAAGGGTTTCTCGCAGTGTGGCTGGCCGCCGCGTCTGACGCAGCGCGAATCCGCTTGCGCTCGGCACTCAGCGCTGTCGCCGTAATGCTGGGCCACTGCTATCCCGTCTTTCTTGCGCTTTAAAGGAGGCAAAGCGGTGGCGTGTTTCGTCGGCGCTTTCGTTTACCTGGCGCCGCTGGCAGTGGCCGTTGCCCTCGTCATCTTTGTTGCCGTAGTCGCATTCAGCAAATAGTCTCGCTCGGCTCCATCGTCGGTGCGCTGTTTTTCCCGTGAGCTGCCTGGCTGACCAGTCATCCGCCTGCGCCTATTCTGGCTGCCTCCATCGCCGCAGCAGCGCTCATCATTTACCGTCACAAAGCCAATATCGTCGCGATTGCGAACCGGCAGCGAAAGCGTGTTTTCATTCAAGGGTAAACCCATCGCATGAGCGCGCGCGTCGTCATCCGAAGTAAAGCGCAGGCACCAAAGTGCAGGTGCAATGACACGGCTGGCCGTGCTCGGCGCAGGCAGTTGGGGAACTGCGCTCGCCATCGCGCTTTCATCCCGCTTTGATTCCATTCGCTTGTGGGCGCGTCACGCATCGCGTGCAGCCGAGATCGCCGAAACACGCGAAAATCGCCGCTATCTGCCCGGCTTGCTCCTGCCAGAAAATGTCGACGTCTCTGCTGGGATATCGCCTTCGCCCTCAAGACGCCGATGTTGTTCTCAGCGTCGTTCCGTCCCGTTATGTACGCCCGCTCCTCGCAGCTCCTGCAGCCGCACTTGCCGTGAGCGCGCCAAGCTTGTCAGCGCAACCAAGGGTCTTGAGGAGAACACGCTTTGCGCATGTCGCAGGTCTTCGCGGAAGTGTTGCCGGGCCGCCCGGTAGCAGTCCTCTCCGGCCCTACCTTTGCCAAGGAAATCGCTGCCGGCGAACCCGCTGCCGTCGTCATCGCCTCCAAAGAGATTTCGCTTGCCGAGGAGATGCAGCGCGCCTTCGCCACGCCTGTCCTGCGCTTTTATGCCAGCAACGACGTCATCGGTGTAGAACTCGGCGCTGCGCTGAAGAATGTGATCGCTATCGGCGCAGGCATCTGCCGAGGCCTCGGTCTCGGAAGCAACAGTGTCGCGGCACTGGTGACGCGCGGCCTCGCTGAGATTACTCGCCTCGCCGTAACCATGGGCGGCCATCCGCGCACTCTGAGCGGCTTGGCCGGTTTGGGCGATTTCGTGCTCACCGCCACAGGCGATCTCTCCCGCAATCGCTTCGTCGGCGTGCAGCTCGGACAAGGACACAAGCTCGAACAGATCCTGCCGGGCATGACCATGGTTGCCGAAGGCGTGTCGACCTGCCGCGCCGCGCATCAGCTCGGCCTCATAAGAATGTCGATCTTCCCATCGTCAACAAGATGTACGAAGTCCTCTACGAATCGAAAGATCCGCGCGACGCCATTCGAGAGCTGATGGATCGTCCGCTCACAACGTGAATAGTAGCCGTCACTGCCTGCGCTCGCGGCGCGCATAGTCGAGCCAAAGAAAATATCCCACGATGGTTTTGCCGTCCTGAACTTTCTCCGGCCCGGATAAGCTCGCCCAAATCTTTTTTTGCAAACCAGCGCATTTCGATGCGCTCGTCGTCCATCGGATGCTGCTCGCCCGCGTGAGGTCGCGCGCCAGAAACAGATTCATCTTCTCGTCCACATACCCCGGACTCGCCCAGAACGAAGCAAGCTTCACCCATTTCTTTGCCGTAAAACCCGTCTCTTCGCGCAGCTCCCGTTTCGCCGCTTGAAGCGGAGACTCGCCAGGATCGATGCGGCCCGCCGGAAGCTCCCACAAATCCCGCTCGGCGGGAAGCCGAAATTGTTTGACCAGCAGAACGCGCTCTTTGTCATCGACCGCCATCATCACGGCCGAGCCTGGGTGGCGAACGATATAGCGATGGATTTCGAATCCACTCGAATCCTTCGCGATCTCGTCGACAATGCGAAACAGCTTGTTCTTGAGTACTTCTTTTGAAGAAATGATCTTCATGCTTTTACGGTAACGTTGCGTCTCAAAACGAGGAAAATGCTTGACAACCGGGCCGCTCGCGTGGAGAGTTGAACTGTGAACGCGTTGCGGGCGGTCGCGAAGCTAACTGTGCTCGCTGGGTGCGGCATTTGCTGTGGCATCTGGTGCGGCATTGCTCTCAGCGCCCCATTTGAGAACAGCGCCGCGGCTGCAAATAATGACTGGCTGATTGTTCCCGGCCAACGTGTCGGACCCATCACCCCGCGTACCACGCGTGCTGATTTGGTGCGCATCTTCGGCGCGAAAAACGTGCAAGACGACGAAATCGAGATTACCGACGGCGACCGCGAATCGGGCACCAAGCTATTTGCCGATCAGCCCACTAGCGGGCTCGCCATTCTATGGAAGGACGACGCGCCGGATTCCCATATCCGCCGCATCATTTTTTGTGACGCGTCGGAACCGTTAACCTCTTGTAAATGGCACACATCGAAGGCGTCGTGTTCGGCGCCATCTGAAATCGCTCGAGAAAGCGAATGGGCGCAAGTTCAAGCTCAATGGCTTCGATTGGGGCTACGGCGGATTGATCACCTCCTGGGAAGGCGGCCGCTTGGAACGTTTCGCCGGTGCGTGCGGCAGACTGACCATCAGGCTCGATCCGCGTCCGGAACCTCCTACTGATGAGCGTAGCGACTTACTCGAACACGTCGAAGGGGACGCCGAATTCTGGTCTTCTGATCCCGCCATGCAAGCCTTAAATCCGATCGTCGATCACATGAGCATCTCTTTCCAGAACTGCGTGAATCCTTAACGGGATCGTCGCATTAATTAAGTTTAATTAACTTTCCCTTGCTGCTATCCCCTGAGTGATACACAATCGACAAAAGTTCCCCCCACATGCGAGGTAAAGACAATGGCATTTCCGATGCGCTGCCGCATCTCTTTAGCTGTTCTGCTGGTTTTGTCCTGTAATCCGGCGATATGGGCCCAGATCAGCTCTTCCACCGGTGCAATTCAGGGCACTGTTACTGATCCGCAAAATGCTACAATCCCGGGCGCCAAAGTAGTTCTCACGAATCTCGAGACCACCGTTACTGCGGCGGGAACCACGCAGGCCGACGGCACATTCGTGTTCCCGTTGCTCGCGCCGGGGAATTACCAGATCGAAGTGCAGGCGTCAGGTTTCGAAACCACCGTGCTGAAAAACGTGAGAGTGGATATCACAAAGGTCACCAACGCGAATGTCGAGCTGCGCTTGGGCCGCGTCAACGTGCAGACCACCGTGAACGAACAAGCGGAAACGGTGGATACGCGCACTGCGACGACAGGCGACGTCATCTCAGGAACCCAAATCAGAAATATTCCTTTACCCACGCGAAATTTCCTGGATCTGACGGCCATGCAGGCCGGAACCTCGGCGCGCATTCAGAGCGCGGCAGTCGTCGGACGCGGCGCGCCGATTCTGGACGTGGCCGGCTCACGCGCGACAACCAACAATTTCGTCTTGGATGGCGTCGACGCAAATAGCTTCGGCAGCAACAACCTGACCGGCGTTCCGGTACCGAATCCCGATGCTGTGGGCGAGTTTCGGGTCAGCACTAGTTTGTACGACGCGAGCCAGGGCCGTGGCTCCGGAGGCAACATCAACGTAGTGCTTCGATCCGGGACTGACCACTACCACGGCGGAGCTTTCGAGTTCTACCGCAGCAACGATTTCAATGCCAACGATTTCTTTGCGAATGCCCAGGGGAAGCCGGTGCCCGTCTTACTGCAGAATCAGTTCGGCGGCGAGGCGGGTGGCCCCATTCCAAAGCTGAAGGACACGTTCTGGTTCTTTTCGTACCAGGGCACGCGCCAGAAAAACGGAGTTTCGAGCCTTATCAGCGGGTCACAGCCGGTTCTGCCGACGGTGCGCACCGCGGCTGCGCTCGGCGCGGCATTCGGCGTAAATCCGGCGTCGATCGACCCGGTCGCTGTGCGCATTCTCAATCAGCCTGGGCAGTACGGCGGGTTCCTTTACCCGTCGGGTTCCTGCACGGGGGTTGCCGGATGCAACGGTCCTGGAGGTACCGGACTTCTGGTGCTCTCCCTCCCGACGATTTACAACGAGGACCAGGAGGCCGCCTCATTCGATCGTAATTTGTTCAAAAACAATCATCTCGCCGTGCAGTTTTTCTACGCGAATATCTTTCAATTTGCTCCGACCGGAGGCGGCGTGAGCCTCGGACAAGGGCAGAATTCGCCGGCGACGAACGACCATGTCGCCTTAACGGACACAGAGACGTTTACCCCCAACCTGCTCAATGAATTTCGCGCGGGTTTTACGAATATCAAATCCATTAGCGAAGGCATCGAGAACGTCACAACCAACGACATCGGGATGTCGAAGTGGGACGGAAATATCTATCCTGGAATTCCAGCGCTTTCCATTAGCGGCCTGCTCAGTTTCGGCGGCTTGGCCGTGAATAATTATCAACACGGAGGAACCACATCGATCACCGTCGGCGACACCGTTTCCTGGACCCATGACAAGCACACCGTACGATTGGGAATTGAGTCGCGCCGCTATGGATGGAATGTCGACAACGAATACGGTACCCGAGGCAGCCTGAGCTTTCCGAGCTTTACCTCGTTTCTGACCGGAACGCCAAATCGCGATCAAGTGGACGTCGGATCTTTCCCGCGAAATTATCGCGCCCAGGATCTGGTGGGTTTTGTCCAAGACGATTACCGTGTCGCGCGAAGACTCACCCTGAATATCGGCGTGCGCTATGACTATCTGGGCTTTCCCTATGACATAAACGGCAAGGTCGGCAACTTCGATCCGAGCTTGGTATCGGCATCCTGCATTCAGGCCGGCGGCGGCAATTGCATTCAAGCCGGTTTCGTTTCGCCCGCCAGCTTGCCGGTTTTAGGTACGCCGGGAGTTACTGAAACCACGCTGACAAGCGACATGAAGCATAATTTCGCGCCGCGGCTTGGTTTTGCTTACGACGTCTTCGGCAATGGCAAGCTTGCGCTGCGAGGCGGCTATGGCATCTACTACATCCGCACGTCCGGGCAAACACTCCTTCAACTGATCGCATCTCCTCCTTGGGTCGAACAGTATCTGGCCTCTGGGACTGGCGTACTTGGCAGCCAAGTGCTTTCGCATCCCTTCCCTGCCAATTTGCCGCTGCCTAATCAATTCCCGATTCTTCCTACCATCGGTCAATTCAAGGGGACCTTCACCTCCGCTGGTGCCCCGGTATTTGTGAATCCGGATGGAAGTCCCGCGGTTGCTCAGTCCCTGTATGGATTCACGCGTGGGCTGACCACGCCCTTCCTGCAGCAATACAACCTGAACATTCAATACCAATTGCCGAAAGGGTGGATTTTGGAAACGGGTTACATCGGCTCGCATGGTTTGGGTTTGCTGGTTGAACCCAGCTTGAACCAGGCTCTGCTCGTCAACTCTTCGAATGCGTTGACTTACAACAATGCGCTGATCACCGCGAATGGACACCCAAACGGCATCGCCGTTACACAAAACTCAAACAATAACGCGAGCCTTCGAGTGCCCGTCCTTGGGTTCTCACCCGCAGGCCTGAACCTGGTAACAAATCAGGGATGGTCCTTCTATAACGCATTCATTCTCGAGGTCAGCCATGCGTTCAATCACGGCTTCCAGTTCAAGATGGATTACACGCATTCGCGATCGACCGACAACGACTCCGGTCCCACCGGCTCGGATCTGGACAGCTTCACAAATAACCAGCTCGTGCCGTTTCTGAATCGCGGCGTGTCCGACTTTAATGAGCCGAACCGATTCGTCTTCACCGGAGTCTGGAATCTGCCGGGTCCGAAGACGGGCTTCCTCGGTGAGACCATCGGCAATTGGGGACTCAGCGGTGTCTGGACGTTGCAATCGGGTCTGCCGTTTACAGTAAGCAGTACAACCGGCGGCGGCTTGGCGGGATTGACGGGTTCGGTGACCATCCGCTCGAACGTGGCGGGGTGCTCCTCTGTTGAAACATCCGGACCCGCCGATCAAAATTACAACGACTACGTCAATCCCGCTTGCTTTGGCGCGGTGCCGAGTCTGCCGAACGGGACTGTCTTGACCGGCTTAAGTCCGCAGCAAGGGCCCGGTAACGGCACGTACGTGATCGGAAGCAATGGAGTGACCGGGGATACGAGTGGAGGTTCTCTGTTCGGCGTCGTCGGCCGGAATACTTTGCAGGGTCCATTTGAAGAACGCTTCGATCTAGCTCTGACGAAAGTTTTCCCGGCCCCATGGCTAGGCGAAGCGGGCAGTTTCACATTTCGAGCGGAAGCCTTCAAAGTATTCAATAACCCCATCTTCTCGAATCCCCAGAGTAATATCAGCGTGTCTAATTTCGGACATATTGTGTCCACGCTCGATGGGACCGGGCGCATTCTTCAGCTGGCCCTGAAGCTTAATTTTTAGTTCGCTATTCTCAGCAAAGGCTTCGCACCGGGTGGAACTGATGTTCACATCGTGAGCGGAGCCGCCAAAGGATTACCTGTGATCAAGAAACCGTTGTTGTTACTGCTTATTGCTCTGCCCGTCGCGGTCGGAGCTTTCGACGATAAGTCCGAGCCGGTGAAAGATAAAACCGAGCCGGTGAAATTGGAAAAGGCCAACTATCACCTGGCCGAGCATTGGACCGCGGCGAAGGTGGGCAAGCTGGTTTTCGATCTATCGGTGACGCCGCACTGGCTCGAGAGAGGCGATCGTTTCTGGTACAGCTATGAGACCAGCAGTGGCCGAAGCTTTTACCTGGTCGATCCGCTGAAAAAGACAAAAGCTCCGGTCTTCGATAACGCGAAGATGGCGGCCATGCTGACCGAGATCACGCGAACTGCTTATGACGCGAAGCATCTGCCGTTTCACGAGATCAAGTTCATCAGGAATGACACGGCAGTTGAGCTGCAATTGAAGGTGGATAAAGACGCGGATATTCAGGGAACGCAGACGCTGACCGGTGTAGAGCAGCAGCAAACGGAGCAGACCGATCAGCATCCGGCCGATCCACAACACCAGGGCGGGGATGCGCCTCCCGCGCGCGACCAGAACAAACGAACGCTCTATTTTGAATACGACCTAGCGACTGGAAAGCTGGTGCTGCCGCCGGATTACCGACCCGAGCCGAAAAAGCCGCTGTGGGCCTCTATGTCGCCCGACGAAAAAACCATCGTCTTCGCACGCAAGAACGATCTGTACATGATGGACGCGGCGAGCTATGCGCTGGCGCTGAAAAAACCCGACGACCCGGGCATCAAGGAAATTCAGTTGACCAAGGACGGCGTGGACGGGTTCAGCTATGCGCGGCATATGTCGGGAACCGAGCTGCAGCGTTTGACGCAGAGGACTGAAGAAGAAGGAGGCGGCAGACGCGATCCCCCGCCTGTGATTCGCGATAAAACCGGCCGCGTGCCGCCGGTCATTATTCATTGGTCGAAGGATTCGAAAAAGATTGCGCTGATTCGCCGGGACGAGCGCAAGGTTGCGGATCTGTGGGTGATTCACACCCTCGAAAATCCCCGGCCCACTCTCGAGACGTATAAATACGCCATGCCCGGGGAGCTTAACGTACCGCAATGGCATTTGGAAGTCTTCGATCTGGCATCGCAGGCGCGCCTTGAGATCAAAGCGGACCGGTTTAAAGATCAGACGCTGCAACCTTACGATCAGCCGGTCACCGCCAGGCAGCGTGAACGGGAGCGCACCGAACCGCGCTGGCTGGCCGACGCCTCGGACAAACTGTATTTCCGCCGCATGAGCCGCGACGAACACAAAGTAGATGTGTGTCTCGCGGATACGCAAACAGGCGAAGTGAAGACACTGATCGAAGAGCGCCTCAATGCTTACATCGACGACAGGCCGCTGCGATTGGTGAATGATGGCCAGGAAATGCTGTTTTGGAGCGAGCGCGACGGGTGGGGTCACTGGTACCTTTATGACGCCGACGGCAAACTGAAGAATCAGGTGACTTCCGGAGAGTTCGTTACCGAGGACGTGCAAAGTATCGATAGCCGGAATCGCACCATGACCTTCATCGCGGAAGGGCGCGAGCCAGGTGAGAATCCGTATTTCACCCATTTATATGGCGTCAAGCTGGATGGAAGCGGGCTGAAGCTCCTCGACCGCGGCAACGCCTCGCATGGGTTCGCGATGTCGGATGACGGAAAATATTTTGTCGATAACGCATCGACCGTGAGCACCGCGCCGCGCTCGATTCTCTACGAAAACAGCGGCACTCCGGTCATCGATCTGGCCACCACCGATCTCTCGGCGTTGATGGACGCCGGCTTCCACATGCCGCAGCAGTTCCAGGCGAAGGCGGACGATGGCTTGACCGATCTATATGGCGTCATGTACAAGCCGTTCGATTTTGACCCGGACAAAAAGTACCCGATTATCGAGTTCGTCTATCCCGGTCCGCAGACCGAGAGCGTGACGCAAACCTTTTCGCCGAAAAGCCCAACGTCGCGCTTGCGCAACTCGGGTTTATCGTCATTGAGGTTGGAAATCGCGGAGGCAACCCGCATCGCTCCAAGTGGTATCACGACTACGGCTACGGAAATCTGCGGGATTATGGCCTCGCCGACAAAAAAGCTGTTGTCGAGGAATTAGCACGACGTTACCCTTGGATCGACATCGATCGAGTGGGTATCACGGGCCACTCCGGCGGCGGATTCATGTCTACCGCCGCTCTGCTGACGTATCCGGATTTCTACAAAGTGGCTGTGAGCGAGTCCGGCAACCACGAGAACAATATCTATAACCAGAACTGGAGCGAGAAGTACCACGGCATAAAGGAAGTGGATGGACCGGACGGTAAAGTCAAATTCGAGTATTCGATTCAGAAGAACTCAGAGCTGGCAAAAAATCTGAAGGGACATCTGCTGCTCTCGACTGGCGATATGGATGACAACGTCCATATGGCGAACACCATGCGCTTGGCCGATGCATTGATCAAAGCGCATAAACGTTTCGATCAATTCATACTGCCGGGACAACGACACGCGTACGGCCCGGACGCCAATTACTTCTTCTGGGTCCGTGCGGATTATTTTTGCCGCTGGCTCCTGGGAGACTTTGATCAGCGAGTCGACATGACGGAACTCGACTCGCAACCGGCGCCGCAGGCGGACAGTGCGGCGCGAACCCGGCGAGGAGCGGAACAATAGAAACGGCAGCGGCTGATGTAGTTTGAGTTTTGGACCACATCAGCCCGTTTCCACCGCGCCCAGTACGCTGGCCGGTCATGTTCCAGCACTGGCGATTTCTCACTTTTCTGCATTGGCGCTATGACCCGGAGGTCATTCGTACGCTGCTTCCGGCCCGGCTTACGCTCGACACCTTCGACGGCGCCGCTTGGGTCGGTCTGACGCCGTTTCTGCTGACCGCTCTGCGCCCGCCATTCTTGCCGGCGCTCCCTTGGCTCTCGCACTTCCCCGAGACCAACGTGCGAACCTACGTGCGCGGACCCGATGGCGAGCGTGGCGTGTGGTTCTTCACTCTCGAAGCGCAACGCCTCGCCGCCGTGATTGCGGCGCGCTCGCTTTACCGGCTCCCGTATCGCTGGGCCCGCATGAGTGTGACGCGCACAGCGGAGCGAGTGGAATATCGAAGCGCGCGCAGAAGGCCGTTCGGCCAAGCCCAAACCGCTATCGTCGTTGAACCGGAGCCAGCCGCTGCGCGTCGCCGGCTTCGACAACTTTCTTACCGCCAGATATCGCCTGTATACGGAAGCTGGGAAGCGGCTGGCGTTCGCTCAAATCGAGCATGAACCCTGGCCGCTGCATAGCGCGCGACTCGTCCGCCTTGAGCAGAATCTGATCGAGCGATCGGGAGTGCCGCCACCGCTTGGCGACCCTATACTGCATTACTCCCCGACCTCGCCGTGCGGATTGGTCGCCTTCAATTCTCGACTTAGGTAGGATTCAGATCGTGTTGATCGGGATCAAGCGATGCGGGCGGAGCTTCCATCTGATCCTGGGGCTGGCGATTCAGCTCGCGCTCTACGTCTTCGAGAACCTCGTCGCGCCCGCCTGCATGAAGCTGTTCGTCTAAGCGGTGCAGGGCCACGCCCGACCACGTCGCGGTGGTGTAAGCGGGTGCCGATCCCCGCCCGGTTGGAAAGTTCATGCCAAAGACGATGGACCAGATGATATATCGTCGGGCCACAGGCGCGGCGGATGCGGGCCCAGCGTAAATAGCAGTGGCTTTCCGGTATGTGGAGGAACGATCTCCAGTGTGAGACCCCGCCGCGGCTCGGGCAATTGCTCCCAAGCCTGTCCAATCAATCGCGCTTGCTCGTCCGGGGCGAGATGAGACGAGGGGCTCGCGACAATACGCGATGCATCCAGTTGCTGCGCTGCAAAAATCAGTGCAGTTGCTTCGTCCGCAGCCGGTACGGTCAGCAGTTCCACATGCTTACCCGCTTTCTCTGCGATACTCACTACCCTGCTGAACAGGTCGATTTCCCGGGTACTGCAGATCTGATCAGGCGGTAGCCGGTAATCGCCCGCACTGAAAGGAGCCAAACGGTGAACTGCCATCACCACCACGTCTTGCTTGGCCGGATTGATATTCTGCAGGGCGCGTTCAAGGTGTTCCAGACGGTCTGGATTGCAAGCTTCGACCAAAATGCTGCCCGGTCGCACCCGCACCGCCTCGATCGAAACATTGGGCCGCTCTTCTAACCGGAACTTCTCCTGGTCCGATTCCGCCTGTATCCGTTTGCGCCGGTTGTGCCGTTCGGATAGCGCAAACACCACAAAGAAGCCGACCGTGAACAGCGAACCGGAAATCGTGGCGGTCTTCTTCGTCACGACATTGATGCCCGCCAGCAGGAACAGGGTGGCCGTGATGAAAATAATGCCCAGTGGAATTTCGGTTCCTCCAATCTGCAGGTTGAACGGCACCTTCCATTCCCGCTCTCCGGGACGCTTGTAGCGGAGCACCAGAACCGATAGGGCGATCATCGCGAAGCTGAAGATCACTCCGAACGCATACGCCTCGCCGAGTGTCTCGACGTTGCCTTTGCTCAGCACGATCGTGACGATCTGCAGAATCACCACTAGACTGATCAAGCGGCTTGTCGTTCCATATTTCCGGTGCGGCTCTCGAAACCACTCGGGCAAAACGCCGTCTTCCGCTACCCGATTCAAAACGCCGTTTGAGCCGATGATCGCCGTGTTCACCGCTCCCGAAAGAATCAATGTACCCACCAGAACGACAAAGGCATGGAACGCCAGCTTCAATGCCGTCGGACCCACCAGGAACATGGACAGGCCGCCAATCAGATTCTGAAGATACTTGTACCGTTCCGAATCCGGAATCAGCATCACCGCGAAAAACGAAACCACTGAAGTGAATATCAGGCTGTACACAATCACTACCCGGCCGTCTTTTGCAGGTTCTTGAGCTTCGGGGCTTCGATTTCGCGATACACCTGAGCAAGCGTTTCGAACCCGCTCATCGCCAGCAGCGAGTGCCCCAGCCCTACCAGGATCGCGATTGCGGTGATACTCGGGGCAGCCGTCCCTGCAGCCATCCCAGAGCTCCGGTGCCATAATGCAGGCTCGCCTTCGTCGGCAGCGGAACAGGCTGAAAACCCTTGATTGCCATGGTCAGCAGGCACCATCCGATCAACAACACCACCATCACGGTCGTCACCTTCATGATCCGCAAAGCTTTCTCGCTTGACTCATGAATGCCGATGATGTTCTGCCGCCAGAAATACGCCGTCGCGAGCAGCGCGAAGCCCCCCGCAAACAGCGGCGGAGGCACGTGCCAGGCCGGATTGTGCGCGTAATCCGCGATTTCATTGATCAGCCCAGCCAAATACAGGCCCGCGCTGACCGCACTGATCGGACCCGTCAGCACGTAATCGAACATCAGGGCGGAAACCGAAAACTTAGCCATCGTTGCCGCCCAGAGCTTCATGCACAACCCTGTACACGCCGCCCCGCACAAACATGCTGCTGCTTTCCACGTAAATAGCGCGGATAGCGAACCCGAACAGCATGATCGCGAGAATGAACCACGGAGCCGATTTGCCGATGGCCGTTTCCGCGATCCCGCCCGCGTAGTACGCGGAGGAGGCTAAGTCGCTTAGAACGATCGCCGCCGCTCGCCAGAATGAAATGAACGACAGCATCACTGTCGTTGCGACAATGACCTTCGTCTTGGTCGAGGGCGTCGAGGCCGCCGGAGGTGGCGGGCTTGTCAGCGACGACATAACTTCAGTGAGACGATAGCTTCCATATAGGGAACAATGCTCGGAACTCTCTCCCAGTCCCCGTTATCTATTTAACAGCACACACCGGGCCCATTGGGTGCTCCTGCCCCCAAAAAACCCGTGCTTCACCGCACGAAAAAATATGTAAAGGGAACTGCCCCTTCTTCCGATGAGTACCGTAACTTGATTGCTTTGCGTTGCTCCCGCCAATTCCGCGTGTCCGCAAGCCTCCCGGGCACAGTTACCCCCCGTAAAACCCCCCTTATAGAGTACTTGCACCGCGCTTGGCGCGAAGAAGACGGCCAGGATCTCGTTGAGTATTCGCTCCTGCTCGCCTTTATGGCCCTCGCTTCGGTCGGGATTCTTTCGGGTGTCAGCCGCAATGTAGTAACGCTCTGGCAAGACCTCAGCAACGCGTTTAGCACCGGCCTAGCCGGAGCCTCCTAGCCCCGCTTCGCCTCCGGGCGGAATCCAACCGCCTGCATCGCCCGCCGAATCTCTCCGTTTTTCATGAAGTGCCTCCACACCGATCCGCTTCGTAAGTTTTCCGCCATCAGCATCACCAGTCCCAGATCGATTCCAATTACATCGGGATCGTACCAGCGGTAGCCCGGGTTGAACGCATCCGCAAACCCATAGCGGCCCCAAGTCTTCGGATACTCCTCCCGCATCGCTTTCAGCACCGCCACACATTCGGGTGCCAGAAAGGGCAGCGAACCGCCCGTCGCATGAGGTGCCAGCGTGCCGTCCGGGTGATTCATCGACGGCGGCCCTGCCCATGCCGTGTAGCCGCCGTGCCGGTTGTCCGATGCGCCAAAACCCCACACGCTCTTATCTATCCACGGACATTCGCCGTGCATCTGCATGCAGAAGATTTTATGCGCGCGCGTCGCTGCGACGGAGTTCTCAAAGTAGTTGGTGTAACGGTCGTGAACCCCGCGAAAATCGCACCAGATGTGCGGATACTGATGAATGAACAATGCGCCATAGCTGGTGATGAATCGAATTCCGCCGTAATCCAGAAAATTGCGCTTGATCGCGTCCCAGCTGCGTGCCGGAATCGGGTGCGTCGGCGAGCCGATTGCGATCAGATACATCAGCGTCGCCTCGCAGAAGGTTTCCCAGCGGTAGGGAATGAATCCGCTTTCCGGCATCCACCCCATCGCCAGAGTTGCGCCGCCATTCAGCATCCATTTCCAGTCCACGCGTCCATAGATCGTGCTCGCCAGCGCGTCCGCCTTGCTGGAATTCAGAAAACGCCGCGCATGCAGCACCCCGCACACCAGCAGCGCTGTATCGATGGAAGAGAGCTCATACTTCGCGATGCGGGCGCCGTTCGTCACATCTATGTAGTGATAGAAGAATCCGTGAACGTGCGGGCATCGGTTCGCAAAAAAGTCGAGAATCGCAAGCATGCGAGCTTCCGCGTCCTGCGCCGGCAGATAACCCCGTTCCGCCGCGACACACAATGCACTGAGGCCAAACCCACTGGTCGCGATACTCGCCGCTTTTGGATACAGATGTCCGATCCCGATCGCGGGCACTCCCACGCCCGACGCGCTCGCGCGATCGTAATTTAGTCCCGTACTCTTATCCGCTCGTTCCCAGAAATAATGTGCCGCCCGTTCTTCTATTTCATCCAGCAAATGAATCGCGGCTTGATCCAGTTCGGGCGGTTCGGTCGGTACCGCCGGAACCGGATGATGCGCGTCCTGCGCCCTGGCGATGGTTGTAACAGAAAGAGCCGCAGCTAGGCCGCCTATCCTCGCCAGAGCTTCCCTTCGATTCATTTTTGAAGTCTGACATGCAGCGCCCGCGCCACTAGAAGCTGATCTTGACGCTAAGCTCCACCGTTCGAGGGCCGCCGGATTGGAATATCGGCGTCAGGCCAGTGGTGGGGCTGCCGGAACCCAGCATCAGGTTTTTCATCGAAGTAGATTGCCCGAACAATGGACTCGCCAGATAATTCGTCGGGTTCGAGAAAGCCGGATGATTCAACACATTGAACGCCGACACGCTGGCTTCTAGCGAACTCCCGCGATACAACCTGAACTGGCGCCGCAAGCTCGCGTCGATCTGGAAAAGTCCGCTTCCCGTCAGCACGTTCCTGCCTAGTGACCCGGCCGTTCCATCCGCAGGAACTTCGAATGCCGCCGGGTTCAGTTCGCGGCCGCCGGGCGCCGCGCCGTTTGCGATCCAAAGCGGTACGCCGTTCACCAGATTAGGACGGCCCGTATTGTCGAATCCCAGCCCTATGCTCCTGTCCTCGGTTGTCACATCGAAAGGAAAACCCGTGCGGGCCTGAAACGTGGAACTCAGATTCCATCCACCAAGTAACGGGCGTAGGAACGGGGTCAAAGCGGAGGAGGGCAGCCGGTAACCGAAAGAAGCGGTGAGAGCGTGCCGAACATCAAAGCTCGATGACCCGCGGTCGACCGCATCGTTGTAACCCGGTCCTACGAGAAACACAGCCGTATCGCTCGAACCTTTATCAATTGAATGCGCCCAAGTGTAAGAGACCAGCGCATAGAGGTTCGGCGTCACATTGCCCGTAAATTGGGTTTGCAGCGCTTCGTAATCCGAACTGCCGTGGCTGGTAAATTCGAGCGATTGCAGCAGACTGGTTTGCGGCGTGATGGTTGCTTCTTTCCGCAGCAAATCGCGTCCGGCCGAGCCGAAATAAGAGACGGAAAGCAACGATCTGGAACGAATGGATTTCTCGACTGACGTTCTCCATTCCAAAACTCTCGGCAGAGACAATTCCGGAATGGCGGCAGGCCGGCAGGTGTTGCTGCATTCGAAACGCCTGCAATCGGCGAGAATTGCCAACTGTTCAGCGGATTGAGATTCGCCGGATCTATCACAGAGCCGAGATCCGTGTCATAGAAGATCCCCGCTCCTGCGCGCAGAACAACATCGGGCGCTTGCGGATGATACGCCAACCCGATCCGCGGCGCGAACTGCGTATACCGCATCGGCCAGCGCGATCCCTCCGCGATAAAAAACGCTGCCGACTTGTTGCGGCCCCGTGCCGACTCCATTCCAATACCCGACATACGGGAAATACGGTGCGATGTCGTTCGGAAAAGGTGTCAGAACGGAGGCGTTATCTCCCAACGCAGTCCGTAGAGCAGATTGAGGCGTTCGCTGATTCGGAAGTATCCTGTCCAAAGAAGGACAATTTCTGAATAGCCGCACCGGACAACGGCGAGGAAGAGACCGTAATGTCCAGCGGAACGCCCGCAAGTAAAGCATCAATGCTCGGCGACACGACGGCCAAGGTGCCATTAAATACGCCGTCATCTGAGGCTAGCCGTACGTAGTCGGCGCCGAAACGTAAATCATGATGCTCCGGCATTCCTTGCGAAATTGTAGTTGCTTTCCCATTGATGTTGAGTGCTTTGCCCGCTTTGGCCGGAGAGGGTTTGGCCCACACCGGCAATCGACAATTCCGTAACTTGCCAAAGCGGAAATAAATCGCTCGCGCCGAATCTGCAAGGCTGGCTGATGAAGTCAACGCCGGGCACGTCCGAGCCCAGACTCCGCCAAGTGCGTGGACACCGCTACTACCTGCGAAAAATTGAATCGGACCTCGTGCGTTGGTATTTGCCGTCGCAATATTGAAACCGGCGGTCGCGGTGAGCCAGCTGAATCGGGCGTTTGCTGTTCCTAACTCGAGTGTTGTCGAAGATGAAGGGACACTGGAATAGCGCGCGAAAAATTGCACGTTCCTGCCGAGCGCCTGGTCCAGCCTGAAACTGCGGTTTGAAATCGCGGCATCTTTCTGCAGCACGGAACTTCCCAACGATTGCGTAGGAACTAAGCGCTGCGCCGGTGGGAAGCGGAAAGGCGTTCAGAAATGCTTGATATGCGATTCCGGCGGTGTTGCGCGCCGCCAGTGAAGGCACGGGAATCAGTTGAAGTGCGTTATCGTGAACATCGGCGCGTTCGAAAGCGGCGAAGAAAAAAGTGTGATTGCGCCAAATGGGACCTCCCAAAGCTTCCACCCCAGCCATTCAAAAAATCGCTGGGCAAAATCGTCAGCCATGCTCTTGGCAAACCAGTCATGACTGTTCAGCAAGCGTGGCCTGACGTAACCGAAAGCGCTTCCATGAAAGTCGTTCGAGCCGGAGCGTGTTTCGATTGCGATCTGCGCCCCCGGGTCTATCGCCGAAC
The DNA here is from genome assembly GCA_963719335.1 of Terriglobia bacterium. Classification (GTDB taxonomy): domain Bacteria; phylum Acidobacteriota; class Terriglobia; order Bryobacterales; family Bryobacteraceae; genus Bog-105. The sequence continues at coordinate 598,398 of CAVRBR010000002.1, forward strand.
TCAGCAGCGAAATCGGAGGACCGAAGTTCCACACGCTGTGTTTCCTCCTTCGACGCCAGACTTTGCGTACTGCCAATGGTTGTCATTCCCGGCAGAGTGGCGCCCGGAAACGAGCCCGGTATAGAAATGATGCCTATTCCGACGTTGCCGCTGACGCCATCTACTCGAAAAGAGTTCGTGTTCGGCCGCTGGCCAGCCACTGTAAACTGCCCGCCATCGCCGATCGATGCTGGCGTAACGGTCGCTCCGGGCATGATGGAAAACAGCGCATGCAGATCGCGCCCGTTCGCCGGAAGAGAATCCGCGGAAGATTGGCGGCTCACGGTAAGTCCGTTCGCGGTGGGATCCTGATCGTCGTGGTCAGCTTCAACCGTCACTTCCTGCTGTAGCGGGAGTATGTCGATGACGAAATCGATTTGCCGCGTTTCGCCGGCCCGGACGTCGATGCCCGATTGGGTAATGGTGCGGAAGCCTTCGTTTCGGACGGTAAGCTTGTAGCCACCCGGCGCAAGTTCACTGGTCAAATATTTGCCCGGCAATGTCGCAATACGATTTTCTGCCGGGCGCCCGTGAGTTCATTTTGTACACGGATTTCGGCGCCTGGAACGATGCCTCCCGAGCGATCATGAACATGCCCGCGATGAACCCGCCCTGCTGCGCGAACAGCGGCTCCACGATAAGAACGAACATCAGGCAAAGAGCCGCCGCATGATGCTCGTTTAGCGGTTGGACATAGTCTGCGCGCGAACTTGCATGTCCACGCTCGACAGATCAATTGTTAATTGATTCAACATTTCCCCACCCGCTTGATCCGGATAAGTCCCGGACAAAAGACGGCTCACTAGTTGATCCAGGTTTCGAGCGGCTTCAAACAAGGTTCGACGCACTGCTCTGCCAGGAGGCAGTTTTGAGGTTGCGCGCGCCGGAATTTTGAATAGGCTCCACCGGCAGCAGGGGCTTCAAATCTTCCCTCAGTTGCCGCACTGCGTATCCGATGGCGCCGACATGCCGCTGCTGCAGGCCAAGTAACGTCTTGCGGTCGGAATCGTGCAAGCCCGATTCCACCGCAGGAGCAAATTCCTGGGCGAGTACCAACAAGGAGTGCGCTTGCGCAAATAGCGCGTTGCTCGTATCCAGAGCTCGATCGATAATAGCTTGCAGTTGCCGCGGCCCCCCGGCACGAGCTTCCAGGATCTGGCGAAATACTGATAGCGTGTATCCGCCGAGTATGTGTCGGAATTAGGGCTCGATTCGGCGATCGTTCCGGCGGCTCGGCCGAATCGAAATGGACAATCGTGTTGGGTAATTCCGCTAAGGCTTTCTCAACTTCTTCTTGGCGCGCAGGCGGCATACCCATGCCCGTCACCACCACATGATGCCGCCCGGCATCTAATTTCACATCGATCGGTTCCTCTGCGTCTACACCAATCGCGCTCAGCATCGCAAATACGCGCAATTCATCTTCGGGTCCCGCGAATCGTTTCGGTCATCTTCGGCCGATCGACGTGCTGTTGCTGGTGTTTCTTGCTGCGCTCTGTTGGCGAATTCGGCCGATTCTCGGGTGACTGTTCCGCGAGTTCTAAAGGATCTTCTCCTTGAAATTCGAAAGCTGCATTCGTCGGGTAGATAGGTATCGGCGCGCAAAGTGAGAGATGCGGTGCGAAGAATACCAGCCTCCGTACGCGTTCGCAGGCGGTAGAAGCGCGCCGCGATCCATCCCCGCTGCGGACCAAAGTAACTTGATCTTGCTTTTCGGGCAATTGATTCCGCCAGGCATGCAAAAGAGCGTGCACTCAATGGATCGTCCCAACTGTAATGCGCTTGTATGAACAAGTGCATGCACATGTTGAATCGTGGAGCGCTCCACGGCCGGGACAGCGACGGCGGGTTCGCCGTCTCGCAGCACTGCGGGCCTGGACCATCTATGTCCGCCGGTGATCAGCAAAAGCGAACCGCGTGAGCTCCGGTACCGCCGCCGCTTTCGTTAGCAGTTCCCGCGCTCCGGCGGAGCGAGGGCGCTGAAAGTAAAGAGTGGCAGCTATCACGCAGCAAGCTGCAACCGCTCCAGGCCCACAACACAGCAGGCGGGAGCCCGAAACTTCGTTCTGGGTGATTGCTGTTTCGCCAAACCATCCCGAAGCGGCAGGCCATTCAGTGGCGGGAACCATCCAAAGCCGGCGTCAGTACCCGTTTCCGATATTGTTCGTAAGCCGCGACTCCGCTCCGCAATTCCTCCAAACGTTTGCGGCAATCTGCACATCCTTGCAAATGGGTTTCAACTCTTGCAGCGGACTCGCGACCCATCTCCTGATCCGTAAACAGGATCAGATCGTCATCCGAGACATGGGTTGTTCTATTCATGGACTGCCTCCGCAAGACGCGCAATGGCTCTTCGTAAGAACTCGTTCACTGTCGATGAGCTGATGCCGATCACCTTAGCGATCTCTCTGTGCCGCAAACCCTGCGATCGCAAATAAAGGCAGTTTTTCTGTTGCGGCGACAAGGTCTCGAGCGCCGCCGCCACGCGGCTCATCCTTTCTCGATCTAGCAGCTGCGTTCGGGCGAATCGGTCACCGGGTGAACGAATCGGTCCCAATCCGGAGTCACCGCCCGGAAGGATTTCTCCCGTGAGCGCACTTTGGATCCTAGATTATGCGCAACACGGAACAGCCAAGCGCGTACATTCTGAATTTCCTGTCCTTTACGCCTGACTCTGATAAAAGCGCAGATATACCTCCTGGGTCACTTCCTGCACTTGCGGCCCTGGCACACCGAGGTAGACCAAATAGGCGGAAATCGAACTCTTGGTGTCCTCATAAATCTGCTCTACCTCCTGATCGAGGCCCACCGCCCGGTTGATCGGAATTTCGGTCAGACCCGCAGGCTCCTGCGCTTCGAGAGAAGGCATCGCATTGCAATTAATGACCAAATCGAAATCCCAGATCCGCTGTCCACACTAGCCACTCCTGCCTCCCGACTCCCGAGTCGGTAAAGAACCGGCCAGCTGGTTCCTAGCCAGAAGTGATGCTGCTTGTCGAGCGCCACGCGTGCTCCTAAGCTGGTTTGAAATAACAAGGCGTTCGCGGAGGAATCTCCCGAGTGCCAAGCGTACGCACCACCGCCTCCGGCGAAGAGCTCAAAGCGGCCTTCCGACAGCGGCAAAATGCCCCTAAGCCCGAACGGCACAAGGGTGACTCGTGTTCGGTCGGGTATGGATATGCAGCAGACCTCTCGATAGAGCGGTGGCGTGCTGGTCAGGAAACTATGGGGACAAATTCATAGCGAGTGATCGAGGGCAACGTATTCTCGACGCCAGCCTCCACTGCCAGATACTTCAGAATACGAAACTCGTAATTGCCGTTAAATGCCGGCCCAGTGGATTCGCCAAAGTCGTTCCGTGTCGGCGTTTCACCACCCACGCTCAGAGTGACGGTGCTGGTGTGGGTTGATTCTTGCCCGAAAACAGTTTGGAGAGACAGAATACCGAGAAGCAAAGAGCCAAATAGTTTGTACACGGCTCTAAAGACCTCGAAGCCAGCACTTTCGCGACGGCGCTGCAAAATATTTTTTCAGTCCCGCCCGCATCACGGTCGGAATCGGCCATCGCGCCACTTACAATCTGAGAAGTGGCCGCAACCAATTCCAAAATTTATAAGGTAGCGGGTCTCAGCCTGCTCGGATTCTGTGCCGTGTCCATCGGTATGGATCGGGCAAACGTCGGTCCAATTGCTTCTCAATCGCAGGTTTTTCCGGCGCCTTTCTCGGAGCATTAGTAGCGCAATGGCGAAAACCTTCTGCCCAGCCTCCCGCGGACAACCTCCCTACCGCCGATAAGGATCGCGGCGGATCGGCCTGACTGACCTCTGCAAGCGGTCTAGCTTTGCCGCAGAGCTTTTATCGGGTCGATCCGGCTTGCGCGGCGGGCGGGTAGAAAACTTGCAAACAGCGCAGCGCCGAGCAAGGAGGGGAATCATGACGGCGAAAGTGGATGGCTCGCGGGCTGCATTCCCTCAACCAGCCGTTCCAATACGCGCCCCGCTGCTAAGGCCGCCGGTATGCCGACGGCCACGCCCAGGAAAATCATTCCAAGGCTCTGCCGCAGCACCAGCCACATCACATCGCGAGCGCTAGCCCCGAGCGCCATGCGTACACCGATTTCCGGCACGCGCTGGCTGGTCAGATACGCCAGCACACCATAAATACCGATGCACGCGAGCAGCAAAGCCAAGCCGGCGAAAATGCCGAACAACAGCAGAAGAAAGCGTTGCCGGGCCAGCGAGTCGCTGGCGAGTTGCTCCATGGTGCGGACTTCGTAGAGAACTTGATCGCCGGTCGCTCCGCGCAGTTCGCGCCGCAGCGGTTCGACCACAGTCAACGGCGCGACGCTGGTCCGGACGGCAATCGGACATGAGCTCAGACCAACGGCGCAGAAGCGGGTCCGGCACCTGGGCAAAAGGATAATAGAGTTGATCGCGCACCTGGGCCTCGATCGTCACCGGCGAGTCCCCAGTGGCGGACATGGCCCACCACGCCCACTACCCGAACCGGATCCGCGCCCATATCCGGAACCCAGAGACGCTTCCCGACGGGGTCCTTTCGCGCCGAAAGCGTGTTGCGCCAGAACATCATCAATCACGACCACGAGCTCATTGCCCATACGATCGTGGTCGTCGAAGAATCGACCTTGGCGCAGCGGGATACCCATGACTTTCAGATAATCCGGCGTTACGCTGGTTGCGAGCGCAAGCGGCTGCTTATTCTCCGGCGGCACATCCGCGCTGGTCCAATAGCCCAATTGATTGTTGCCTTCGCGCATCGGAACGGTATCGACCATCGCGATGGACTCGACTCCCGGTACGCGGCGCGCGCGATCGAGAATGTCCTGCCAGGCCGCGCGTATCTGCGCAGGATTTGCGAGCGTGCCGGGCGAAAGCGCCATCCGGGCGACCAGCACGTTTCGGATGTTCACGCCGGGGTCGAGGGATGAAAGATGCAGGAGCGTGCGCCCGAGCATTCCGGCAGAGACCAGCAGCACGACCGCCAGGGCGATCTCGGATATGACAAAACCGCTGTGCAGGCGGCGCGAGCTTCCCGTCACCGTCCGCGCTCCGGCACGGAGCGTCTGTTCCAGGTCGCGCGCTGGAGCGCGCAGGGCCGGCGCCAGCCCGAAAAGAAGACCGCTCAGCAGCGAGACGGCCAGCGCAAACAGCAGCACGTGCCAATCGAGCTGGACCTCCTCCGCGCGCGGCAAACTGCCGGGCCAGAAAGTCACAAACGGGCGAATGCCAATGGCTGCGAGCAAGACGCCGAGCACGCCTCCGGAAAGCCCCAATACCGCGCTTTCGGTCAGGCATTGACGCACCAACCGGCTGCGGCCCGCCCCGAGCGCCATGCGCATGGCAAGTTCACGCTCGCGCGAAACCGCGCGCGCCAGCAGCAGACTGGCTACATTCGCGCACGCAATCAGCAGCACCAGGCTGACCGCGCCCAGCAGCAGCCATAGCGTGGACCGCACATCGCCGACATCCGGGCGAAGCGGCTGCGACTACGAAAGCGCGGCCCGCATTGGTGTCCGGGTACTGCTCAGCCAGATGGCGGCCGATCAGCGCCAGCTCCGTCTGCGCCTGCGCCAGCGTCACGCCGGGCCGGAGGCGCGCCACAACGCCAACCGGATGCGGCCCGGCGATTCTGCATGTACTCCGCCGTGTCTTGGCCCAGCGGAGTAAATACATCCGGCTCGTCTCCGTCCAGCCGGAAACCCGCGGGCGCGATGCCGACAACAGTGTAGCGCTTTTCGTCGAGAACCAGCTGCGTGCCGATGGCTGCCGCGCTTCCGGCGAAACGGCGCTGCCAGAAACTGTAGCCCAAAATGAGCACGGGCGCTCGCGCCGGGCCGGTCTTCTTCGGGCAGGAAGGCGCGTCCTCGGCAGAGGCAACGCCGAGGACCGAGAAAAGATTGGAAGAGATCTCGCGGCGGTCAACGTACTCGGCGTTCGCCGGGCCCGCTGAGCGTGCCCGGCTCGTAGAGGAACCCGGCCATGATCGAGAGAGCGGCTCTCGCGCCGGCAATCGAGAAAGTCGAGGTAGGCAAGATTTTGTTCGCCGTAAGCTGCGGCGTTCCACGTATCTGTCTCGTCCGTGCACGGCCGACCAGCCGGGCGGGTTCCGGATAAGGCAGCGGCTTCAGCAGAACGCCGTTGATGACGGTGAACATGACTGTCGTCGCGCCGGTGCCGAGGGCGAGCGTCAACAGAGCGACAGCCGCAAACGCCGGGCTTCTGCCGCAAGCGTGCGAAGCGCATAGCGGAAGTCCTGCCAGAGGTCCTCCAACCAGCGCGTGCCGCGAGCATCGCGGCACTTTTCCTTCACCTGCTCCGGACCGCCGAGAGCAAGCCTGGCCTGCCGCCGCGCTTCCTCGGGATCGTGGCCGCGCGCGATCAGATCGGCCGCGTGCTGGTCCAGATGGAAGCGCAGCTCCTTTTCGAGCTGCTCTTCCAGCTTGCTTCGCCGCCACAGACGATGCCACCAGCGTCATTCCGCACCTCCTTCGGACATTTTGAGGATGAGACCGACCGCCTCGGTCAAGCGCTGCCAGCTCGCGGCTTCCGTTTCAAGCTGCGCCCGCCCTTTCCGCGTCAGGCGATAAAATTTGGCCTCGCGCCCGGTCTCGGTTTCCTTCCAGTCGGCGGCCAGCAAGCCGCGATTTTCCAGCCGGTGCAGCGCCGGGTAGAGCGATCCTTGCGGAACCTGCACCACATCGCGCGAGACCTGCTGCAGCCGTTGCGCAATGGCGTAGCCGTGTACCGGGCCAAGCGCGACAACTTTCAAGATCAACAGGTCGAGGGTGCCTTGTGGGAGATCGGATTTAGCCGCTATAATACACGCCTTGCACTTCTACATATTAATCTACCATATGTAGAAGCGCAAGGCGTACAACGAATTCGCTTCGGCGGACCCGGGCAATTCACGCGGGCGAAAGCCAAAAAAAGAGCCGCCCCGAAGAGCGGCGCTTTGGTGATCACTGACGATGTTAGGAAGATAACTTGCGCTTGCGCTTGAGGTAAGCACCAAAGCCAAGGATGCCCGTACCCAGCAAGAGCAGGCTGGAAGGTTCAGGAGCGCCTGGCCCACTTTCAGAGATACGCTGCGGAGTCACAAAGATGCCGTCTTCAAACTGGCTGATCTGATTACCCGTAAAAGTGAACGGCGTGATTGTGAAGGTGCCGGGACCGCTGTTGTAGTGCACATCCCAGGCCGTACTGCCGCCGAATTCGTCGGTCACAATTACATCTCCCAGCAGACCTTGCGTGACGAATTGGCTGGCAGCGGCGAATTGGATATTACTCGCGTAGTTGGAAACATAAAAGCCCTGCAGCGGATCGGTCCCATCGAGGCTAAGCGGAATAGCGCTGATCGTCTCCGCTCCGGGAAAGGCCCCAGCATTGCCGACCACCGTCACGGCGTGGGTTGTCGGGTTGATCAGCCGAACCGTGCCGCTGTTCTCGGAGCCGACGATCAAGTCGCCCGCGAAAGGTCCCCAGGCGCTGGTAGCGATGTCCATTCCTTCCGTGTCTTCACCGACGCTTGCTATCAAGCTCGAGGCCCCGGCGGAAGTAACACTGAAGACCTGCCCCGCAGTGGTAGTCACCAGCATGTTGCCGCCGAACGACGATCCGGGATCAAAGAAAATCTGACGCACGGCCCCGGCCGAACCGGGAAGCGTCGCGAACAGTGTCGGCGAGCCGCCGCTATTAGCTAAATGGTAGATCTGAGTATTCGCTTCCGAGGCTGTATAGATGTCGCCCGCCGCGAAGCCGCCTTGGCCCAGCGATGCGCCAATCACAACCTCGGCACTGGCGCCCGGAATCGGACCGCCGAATTGCGTGACACCGCCGCCGGTAAGGTTCGTTTGATAAAGCTGGTTGTTATCGTTGCCGAAATAGACCGATCCCACAAACTTGTTTCCGGCATAGTTGAAAGCGATCGTGCTCGTATTGCCGCCCTCAGCCGCCCCGATGTTGGGAGCCGTTACGAACGTGCTGAAGCTGATATTGTCTGCACGCGCGCCAACTGACGCTGCCGAGATCAAAAGCGCAGCCCCCCACAACCGCACCCAGGACGAAACTGACCCGGCCGCTACCACCGGCCGCTTTGCACAAAGCATAATCCTTGCCCTCCGAAAGAGACACACACCACACCTTGACCAGCCTAGTGGTTTACCTATAGATCGTGATCTCCCCAAGCTGTTGCGCCAAATCGTCGCGCTGAGTGCTTCATGAGAGTGAGCTCGTACTAGTACTGTGCTCCCCATCACAGTCACAAGCCCAAAACTCCCCCGGAATGTCGATTCCCTTCGTAGCATCTTGACTCGGCATGCTACACTAATGCTAGGAAGCCGCTCTGCTTCCAAATTCTTAAACGCCGGATGAGCCCGTTGGGCCTCTCCGGCGTTTTTATTTTGTACGCGCGAGGCACGCGCCTCGCCCGAGGAGAATCTCACCATGGCAACCGACGCTCAAATCACCGCGAACCAACTCAATGCGCAACACTCTACCGGCCCGCGCACTGCCGAAGGCAAACTCGCAATCGCACAAAACAATCTGCGCCACGGCTTCACCGGCCGCTTCAGCGTTCTCCCTTGGGAAGATCACGAAGAATTTCAATTCATCCACCGCGACCTCGCGGCGGAACATGTTCCCCTCACCGCCACCGAAGAGATCTTGGTCGAGAAGATGGCGCAATCCTATTGGCTCACTCGACGTGCCATCGGTCTCCAGCGCACCTGCTTTAACCAAAGCTCGCCGATTTGCGAGCGCCCCAAGGACCTCGCGCTCTTTCTGCGCTATCAAACCACCCACGATCGGGCTTTCAATGCGGCCCTCAATCAGCTTCTAAAGCTAAGAGCCGAAAAGCGCAAAGCCAAAATTGGGTTTGAATCGCAAGAGCGGCACCAAGCCGACGAAGCCCGCAAGCAATCGAACGAAAATCGCAAGCAGGAACTGCACCAATACGCCGCTTGGCTCGCCGAAGCTAAGGCCGAACACCAGGAATTTCTCACCATGCAGCTCGAGACGCCGGAAAATCGCATTCCCAATCGCGTCGAACGCCTCCTCGCGAGGCAAAAAGCCGCCTAACGCCTCTCTCCGAATCCCAGCGCGCCGCGAATCGCACTCGTCGTGTCTCAAAGCGGCATCGCCTCGATCTCCAATCGCTAAAATGCCTACAATGCTCCGACAATCTTTGCTCGCATTGCTGCTCGTGTCTCCTCTAGTCGCCGAAAAGCGGCCTCTCACCCATGCCGACTACGACGCGTGGCGCCACATCCAGAACCAGCAACTTTCGAATGACGGTCACTATCTCGCTTACGCCGTGTTCCCGCAAGTGGGCGATGGCGAACTGATCGTACGAGACCTGGTCACCGGCAAGCAGATCGAACAGCCCATCGGTGAGCTGCCTCCCCCTCCGCCGACCAATTACGCCAATCCTCAGGTCGAGGAAACGCCGCCGCCGCCGCCCGGCATTGCCGTGAGGTTTTCCGCCGATAGCCGCACTCTCGTTTTCTCCACCTTCGCTCCGCATGAGCAAGTCGAAAAGGCCAAGCGTGAAAAAAGAAAACCGGAAGATATGCCCAAAGGAGATCTGGTCGTTATCGATTTGCACTCGGGTGACCTCCGTTCCGCCGCCGTCTTCCGCGCCCCTCGCATCAAGAACTTCCAAGTCCCGGCGAAAGGCAACGGCTACATCGCTTACCTGCAGTTTCCGGAAAAGCCCTCTGGCGAAAAAGCCGCCATCGAACAACCGGCTCAAAACAAGCCTTCTGATGCCGCGCAGCCCAAGCCCAAGAAGATCGAAATCGGCGATGTGGTCCTTCGCAATCTGAAGGACGGGACTGAGCGCAGATTTCCCGATGTTACCGACTACTCGCTCACCAAAGATGCGCAAGTCCTCGTGTATGCCGTTCAATCGCACCAGCCTCAGCTAAGCGGCGTTTACGCTCTCCGCGCCGCCGCCGTCGCGGATCCTGTTGCGCTGCTCTCCGGAAAAGGCAAGTACGAAAAGCTTGCTTGGGATGAAGATCAGACGCGGCTCGCGTTCGTGAGCGATCGCGACGACGCCGCCGCGCGCCGGCCCCGCTTCGCCCTGTACGATTGGGACCGCAAGCAAGCCCGCGCAAACGAACTGGTCTCATCCAAGACCGCCGGATTTCCCAACGGTTGGGTTGTTTCCGACAAAGCCACCATCACATTGTCAAAGGATGGCAATCGCATCTTCTTTGGAACTGCACCGGCGGGCGCCGGCTCCAAAGCCCCCCGATTCCACGCCTGCGGATGAGCGTGTCTCCGTCGACCTGTGGTCTTGGAAAGACGACTACATTCAACCCATGCAGAAAGTCCGCGCCGGCGTCGAGCGCTCCCGTTCCTATCGCGCCGTGTACGACGTCGCCACCAACAAATTCCTTCAGCTCGCCGAGCCCGCCATGTATGAGCTCGCCCCCAGCGAGGAAGGCGCCTACGCGATTGGCATCGATGACCGCGCTTACCGCCGCATGGAGGAATACGACACTCACTACGAAGACGCTTACATCGTCGACACCGCAACCGGCGACAAAAAGCTCGCCGCCAAAAAGCACCTCGGACGAATCACTTGGTCGCCCGATGGCAAATATGCCGTTTACTTCGACGGTAAGGATTGGATCGCGCTCGGCGTGCCCGCAGGCGATCCCGTCAATCTGACATCGAAGCTGGGCGTCTCCTTCGGTCGAGAAGAATACGATTCGCCCAGCCTGCCTCCTTCCTACGGAATCGCCGGTTGGACAAAAGACGGCCGCTACGTTCTCATCAACGATCGTTTCGATATCTGGCGCATCAAGCCCGATGGCAGTTCCGCAATTAACCTCACCGCCGGTCTGGGCCGTAAAGACCATCTCGTTCTCCGCTTGGTTCGCTATCAGCGCGATGATCCTGAGGACCGCTGGATCGATCCGTCTAAGCCTCTCTTGCTCCGCGCTGAGAACGACGATACGCGCGACACCGGCTTTTTCCGAACCACCATCGACGCGAACGGTGCGCCGACCAAACTCGTGATGGCTGCGAAAAATTTCGCGCCGCCCATCAAAGCGCGCAATGCCGACGTTTATGTTACGGCCGCTTCCACTTTCCGCGAATACCCGGATCTTCTGGTTACCGACGGTACCTTTCGCGAATTTCGCAAGGTCAGCGACGTCAATCCTCAATTGGCGAACCTCGACTGGGGCACGGCCGAGCTGATTCACTTCAAGAGCGACGACGGTACGCCGCTTCAAGCCATTCTCTACAAGCCCGATAACTTCGATCCAAAGAAAAAGTATCCGATGCTCGTGTACATCTACGAGCGGCTTACGCAAAATCTGAACAACTTCATCGAACCGCGGCCCTCCCACAACATCAACGTCAGCTACTACGTCAGCAACGGCTACCTGGTGCTGGAGCCCGACATCGCATACAAGATCGGCTATCCCGGGCAAAGCGCCCTCGACTGCGTTCTGCCCGCCGTTCAGGAAGTGGTGGACCGCGGCTTCGTCAATGAAAAAGCGATCGGCATTCAGGGCCATAGTTGGGGCGGCTATCAGATCGCCTACATGATCACCCGCACCAACCGTTTTCGTGCTGCTGCCGCCGGCGCTCCTGTCGCCGACATGATCAGCGCTTACGATGGCATCCGCTGGGGGCCCGGAATACCCAGGCAATTCCAGTACGAGCACAGCCAAAGCCGCATCGGAGGAGACATTTGGCAGTATCCGCTGCGTTTCATCGAAAACTCGCCTATCTTCGCCGCCGACCGGATCAACACGCCGCTCCTGATGATCCAGAATGATGCCGACGACGCCGTGCCGTGGTACCAGGGCATCGAGTATTACCTCGCGCTCCGGCGTTTGAACAAACCCGTGTACATGTTCACCTATAACGGGGAACCCCATGGCCTGCACCGCCGCGCGAATCAAAAAGACTACACCATGCGCCTGCAACAGTTCTTCGATTACTACTTGAAAGGTGCGCCGAAACCCGATTGGATGGAGCACGGCATTCCCTATCTGGATAAGCAGGGCGTTGCCATCAGCGACTCGCAGTAAGCTATGCGGCTCGGACGGTCGCCCGGGAAATTTACGAGGTGCCTCGCGAGCTAAGCGAATCCATCTATCTGCCAGATGGTTATGAAGACTTGGATCTCGATTCTCAAGGACACCGCCGGTAAATGGAGCGACCATCACGCTACCCGGCTCGGCGCTTCGGTTGCGTTCTATACGTTGCTTTCTTTCGCGCCTTTACTGGTCTTGCTTGCCGCGGTCGTGGCACTGGTCATGCACGATAAGAACGCAGCGCAGAACGGTCTTATCGATCAGGCCAAGCAAATGATGGGAAGCGGCGGCGGAGACGCCGTGAAATCTCTGCTGGCTAGTGCGCAAAAGCCCGCGAGCGGTGTGTTTGCAAGTATCGTCTCGTTCATCGTCCTGCTCTTCGGCGCCTCCGGAGTCTTTACCGAACTCCACGATGCCCTCAACTTGATCTGGGACGCAACACCGAAAGCTTCCTCCGGAGTGATGGGCCTGATTAAAGACCGGCTGTTCTCCTTTGGAATGGTGTTGTCGGTCGGCTTCGTGCTGCTCGTCTCCCTGTTCGTCAGCGCCGCCTTGGCGTTTGCGGGGAAATTCTTCGGACAAATCATACCCCTGCCGGACGTAGTCCTCCAGATTGCAAATTTCATCGTCTCCTTCGTCGTGATTACGTTCCTGTTCGCGCTGATGTTCAAGTTCGTGCCCGCCGTCCGGATCTCGTGGCACAACGTCATTGTGGGGGCCATAGGGACGGCTCTCCTGTTCACCATTGGAAAAGTGCTTTTGGGCCTCTACCTCGGCAAGGCCAGCGTCGGGTCCACTTACGGTGCTGCAGGCTCACTTATCGCGGTGATTGTCTGGGTCTATTATTCGGCGCAGATTTTCTTTTTCGGAGCCGAGTTTACCCGTGTCTACGCCGATGCGCATGGGCACAGTCGACAGCCTATCGCAAAGAGCGCAACCGCCTGATTCCTGCGTGCTTCACTGCGTTTTCGCAGGCGTTTCCAACGTCACAGCGGGAAGATTCGCCTGTTTCAGTTGAGCGTTCAGATTCGCCAGATCTTCGGTCTTCAGTGCCGTCCAGCGTCCCATCACGGCGGTGAATTGCCGCTCGCGTTTGCCGATCGCCGCAACCGCCTGCGTGGTCGGCGCCGCGTCCGCTTCCTGCAGCAGATGCATCAGCGCGTTGAGCCCGTCTTTGGTGCTGTTCAATGTGTCCGGCCCATTGCGCGGCAGGAATCCGCCTCCGCCGAAGCGCTGGCGCCCGCCGCCCTCGAGCGCTGAAATCTTTTCGTCCATCGCATGAATTCCTGCTAGAGTGCCCGCATCCGCGGCGGTGCCGCCTCCGCCCTGCTCGCTCAGTTGTTTCAATTGTGCGCGCAACGCCTTCGTTTGCTCCAGCGCCGTCGAACAGGCAAGCACGTCGTCATATACGCGTTTCGACAGCGTGAACTGCTCCGTCAACGCGGCCATCGGTGTGTGGACGCGCGGGTCCATCTTGACCGTCAAAGGCTGCGTGTAGCTTTGCCCATTCACGGTAAGTTTCACGGTGTAGTTGCCCGGCATCACCCAGGGTGAGCTCGGCGCCAGTGCCGTTTCATGGAACACGGCCGTCATCGGATATTCGGTGCGGCCCTCCGGCGCGGGCGTGTAGTGCATATCCCACAGGAAGCGATGCATTCCCGGTTCGTTCGAAAGAGCGACCGGCTTCCGTACCCAATACTTCGGAATGGCGAGCATCGGATCGATCTGCGGTACCGCATCGGCGCTCGAGTAATGCCGGATTATTTTGCCCATCCTGTCAGACACTTCCAGCGTCACCACGCCTGAAGCGGAAGGGCTCACGTAGTAATCGATAATTGCGCCGTCGGGAGGATTCTGGCCGGCCGGAAGGTCCGGAGGCAGCGGCGTATCCGTATTCATGTCCCAGCGCACGCGGATCGCCGTCTCGGGTCGAAACAAATACACGGCCATTTCTGCCATTGAGGAGGTAATCTGCCGTAATGGCGTCACATCGTCCAGAATCCAGAAGCCGCGCCCATGCGTCGCTGCGATCAAATCGTCGTCTTTGATGAAAAGATCGCGAATCGATGTTGCCGGCATGTTCAGCCGCAGAGATTGCCAGTGCTCGCCGTCGTCGAACGAAACATATGTCTCGCGCTCGCTGCCGGCATACAGCAACCCTTTGCGCTTCGGATCTTCGCGAACCACGTTTACCGGCGCTCCATCCGGGATGCCGTTCACAATCTCCGTCCAGGTCTTGCCGCTATCGTGGGTCCGGTAAATGTGCGGTTTCAGATCGTCCAGCCGCAAAGCGTTGATCGCCGCGTAAGCAGTGCCGCGATCGAAATGGCCCGCGTCGATGATCGAAACCTTCGCCCACGCCGTGAGCTGCGGCGGCGTGACGTCCTTCCAATGAAGGCCGCCATCGGTGGTGAGTTGAATCAGGCCGTCGTCCGTGCCCGCCCAGATTCGATTGATGTCGAGCGGCGATGGTTCCAGTGCATACACGACGCCGCGCTGAGCGGGCTGCGCGGAAGGCTGATCGCGATATTTGCCGACACTCGCCGGAATGTCCCAGGTTTTGCGGGTCAGGTCCGGACTGATCTGCTGCCAGCTCTTTCCGCCGTTGCGCGTTTTCCATACGGTATTTGCGGCGAAGTAGAGGATGTGCGGATCGACCGGCGAAAAAATAAGCGGCTCCGTGCGCACCGCGCGATAGTCCGCCGCACGCATCGGCTTTGGCGATACATCCTGCACTTGCCCCGTGCGCCGGTCGTAGCGCGTTACTTTTCCGCCGTACACAATATCCGCATCGAGCGGATCGGGCACCGCATTGCCGTACTCTTCGACGCCGACCGGATGCCAATCGCGAAACGTGATCTCACCATCGTTTCCGCGGCTCGCCACACACGCCGAGCCGCTCTCCTGTTGTCCGCTGCAAACTCGATACGGAAATGCATTGTCGGTCGCAACGTGATACATCTGCGCGGTCGGCTGGTTGAACCAGGAGCTCCATGTCTCGCCTCCGTTGACCGTCACGATGGCGCCTTGATCGCTCACGATCAGGAAAACATCGGGATTGTTCGGATTGATCCAGATGCTTTGATAATCGTCGCCGCCGGGCGCGCCGCGAATACCGGTCCACGTTTTGCCGCCATCAGTCGATTTCCAGGTGACCACGCTCGCGCTATAGACCACGTCCGGGTTCTTCGGATCGACCGCCGGAACGGGCAGATCGCCGCCGCCGATGCGCGCCGCGGGCCGCGGATCGTCTGTGATCTTCGACCAGCTCTCGCCTGCATCGTCGGACCGGTAGAGGCCCAGCTGCGGACGCGAATTTGCGCCTAACGAAGCAATCGCCGCATAAATTCGTTCGCGGATCGCTAGGCGCAATCGCTAAATTGGCTTGGACAACGCCCTCCTGCGGCAGCCCTTCCTTCAGCTGCTTCCACGTCTTGCCGCCATCCGTCGATTTGAAAATTCCGCCGCCCGTGCCGCCCCACGCCGAGTTTTCCCAAGGCCCTTGCCGCGCTTCCCAAAATGCCGCGTAAACCACATCCGGATTCGAGGGATCGATCTCTACATCGCTTCGCCCCGGTGTTCTCGTCCTTATAAAGAAGCTTTTGAAAGGTCTGGCCTCCATCGGTCGAACCGTACAATCCGCGTTCTTCGTTCGGCCCATAAGGATGTCCGAGCACCGCCACATACAGATGGTTCGGGTCGCGCGGATCGATGGCAATTTTCGGAATCTGCTGCCCGTCTCGCAGGCCGAGGTGCGTCCATGTTTTCCCGGCATCCGTGGACTTGTAAATGCCATCGCCCGTTGATAAGTCCGGCCGCTGCAAGCCTTCGCCGCTTCCGGCAAAAATGATGTTCGGGTCCGAGGGCGCAACCGCCAGCGCTCCAATCGATCCGGTCGGCTCATGATCGAAGATCGGATTCCAGGTGCGGCCATAATCGTTCGTCTTCCACACTCCGCCATTCACCGCGGCGATGTAGAAAACATTTGGCTGGCTCGGCACTCCCGCCAGCGCTCGCGTGCGCCCTCCGCGATACGGCCCGATCTCGCGCCACCGCATGTCCGCGAACAGCTTCGCATCGTACGACTGCGCAACGGCGATCGATGATGCCATCGCCAGCAACGTAATTAGGCGCAAGTTTGTCACTAGGGTTCCTCCCGGCGGAAGTAGCAGTATAAACAATCGGTCGTGGACTAGGCCCGATCACAACGATGCGTGATTTTCCGGAAATCTAGTCAGGATTCCAAAATCAACGACTTGTAGCCGATGTTCGACGGTTTGAAGACAGCGGGAGAGCCGCACATACAACAATGAGGTGTCTGATTGAAAGCAGTGACAGCCGCGAACAAATCAGCCGTGAACAAATCAACGATCTGCGACGTGCCGAAGCAGCAGCTCGCGATTCGAGCGCGCGTCCTTATCCGACGAATCGATTGCGAGCGCCGTATCGAACTGCGCCAACGCGTCCGGCAGCTTGGCGTCGCGTGCGAGAAGTTCGCCAAACTGATTGTGCATTCTCGCGCTGTTTGGGAACGCGGCGACAACTTTGCGGAAATTTTCGACCGCTTCATCCAGCTTGCCGGATCGTGCCAGCGCATTCGCGAAATCGTATCGCGCGTTCATGTACTCCGGGTCCGCCCGCAACGCCAGGCGAAACTGGTCCATTCCCTCACGAAAGAAACCCAGGCTCTGCATTGCGGCGCCGAGCATATCGTGCGCTTCCGGTCGCGTGGGATCCAGGCGAACTGCGTCTTTCAGCATCGTTATCGCCCCTTGCATATCCAGCCGCGACATCAGAATCGCACCCAAATTCAGGTGAGCCGAAAAATCGTTCCGGGTATTTTTCAAGACGATGACGCATGATGGCCTCCTGTATCGTCCTGCGATGGTCAGCCGCGCCGCGCGGCAGAACTTGCAGCCATAGATGTCCCATTTCGTCGGTCGCCTGATTGCCGGCGCGTACGCGCTTCGGCGGATGATTCGGATTGCGCGGATTCGCGGCCGAGTTGTCGTAGTGATATCGCATCGATACGACCGATCCCTTGGGCAAAAAAACCGGCTCGCGATAACGGTAAACGGCTTGCCAGTTGAGGTCCCAATCCGGAATGCGGATCAGCCATTTGCGAGTGCCGTCCGGAAGAGTCGCATAGCCCTCGAGCAGCTTTCCCAGATAGTGCGCGTGCGGATACACTGCCAGCACGTCGACATCGACGGGCATGCGGAAATCATCGGTGACAATGAAGTCGCGATCGCCTGCCGGAATATTCAATGCGCCGTCATGTTCCAGCTGAACCAGTACCGGAAACCGGGTCGGCGGCTTGTCTGTGAAGTAAAGCCCAACGCTCGGCGCCACCTGCTCCGGTTTTCCGCTCGGCTTGGATGTGCGTGTTCAGAACCAGCACATTGCCGGGATCGATTCGCCATGCAAAGCCGTCGGGCTCGGAGTACGGCATGCTGCCCGGCTTCCAGAACAGAAAGTGACTGTCGGGATCGAACGGGTTGCGATCGATCGTGAGATCCATGCCGTGGAACCCATCGCCGTCGACCGCGCAGCCGATCCCATGCGATCGACCAGCAGGTTCGCGTGATGCACATTGCGCGCTGCCTTCCGGACCGCCCGGCCGGATTTCGATGGCCCGCACATAGCGAGTGGTCTTCAGATTTGGGCTTGAAAACGAAATTCCAGAAGACGTCTGGACCCGACGCCGGCATGCTGAACGGTCGCGACGCTTGGAGCACCAAGTCGGGCGGCCCGGGCGCACAGGACGACGCGTCGCCTTCTGCCTCGTTCCGTTGTGCGCCGTCGCAGAGTGGCTGCCAGCCTGGTGCAAAAACCGGCGGAGGCGGAATTTCGTCCGCCGATCCTTCGGGCGCTCCGGCGCGAACCCAATCCGCAATCAGGCGAATCTGCTCGCTCGTGCAGTCGCCGCTCATCCTGAAATTCGCCGTACCCGGCTTCGGAGTGGCCACGGCGGCATGTAGCGGCTTCGCGTGACCGTCCGCGATTTGGCTGCGCGTGCTTCTTTACGTCTTCATAGGTCAGCAGAGAAAACGGTCCGGCTTCCGCCGGGCCGGTGGCAAGCAGCGCAGTTCGAATAGATGATCGGAGCGATCTCGTGGGCGAACGTGGGAGGCGCACTCGAATCAGCCGCATACCCGCAGGTGGCGAGCGCTACATAAGTGAGAACGGCGAAGAGCCGGTTCACTCCACGTCCGCGAGCGAGCATCCGATAGCGCGCGTCTGCGCCTGTGCGACCGGCTTTCCGGCCAGCACGGCAGTGATCGCATTCTCCAAATCGTGAGTCTGCGGAGCGGGTCGCGCTTTGCCGAAATCGACATAGCGGTCGTCAATGCGGCCGTGATACATCAGTACACCTGCGCTGTCGAATACAGCCGCTTCCGGCGCAACCGTGGCTTGGGCGCGCTTCACAAGCTCGTGATGCGGATCGCGCAGCGGAATGCCCGGAAACGAGTACTGCTCGACGTGCTCCTGAATGGCGCGCGGCGTTTCGGACGCATCCGGGTACACGAGCCAGAACTGGACGCCCCGCCCTTTAAATTCCTCTGCGATGCGCTGCAGCTCGGGCGCGTAACGATTCGTAATGGGACAATCCGTGCGCACGAACAGCAACACGCGGGCGCGAGCGGGCGAAGCAAACGGATCGTGAGGGTGGCCGCTGAGATCGAGCGGTCCATTGGATTCGCTGGCGGCGGCCGTACACAGCGCTATCGCGAATACCGCCAGAGTCGCGGTCCGCAGTTTGCTACTTCTGCACATCTAGAGTTAAAAAATGAAGTTCAAACCGCCGCGAATGGCTCGTGGCGCTTGAACTATCAAGAGCGTGTGTCCATCGCCTGTGTTGAACGGAAGATAACCCTGCGCAAGCAGATTCCGAAGATCGGCAGTCAGTTCCAGGTGCCCCGGCATGCCGAAAAAAGAAGGCAGCGGCTGCCGCACGTCGATGTTCAGACCGGGCTCGACATATGTGCTCTGGGTCGTGAAAACATGCCGCGGAACGACCGTGCCGCTGTCCACCCACCCGTAGCTCGCGGAAATTTTCGTGCCGCAGCGCCGGCACCCGCGCCTGCAGATTGGCGGCCGCGATGTTATGGTTCCCCTCTTCCAGAAACTTTGCTGCGCTGCCGGAGCTCTTGCGCCAATCCAGTCGTATCCGCCGTGAATCCTCCCATGCGGCCGTAGGCAAGCGCCACATTGAGCGCATCCGTCACCTTCTGATCCACCGATGCGATATAGCCCTGGCGACCGTAATTTCCAATGTTGTAGGTCGATGTAGTCGAAATGCCATCCGACATCAAGTCGCCGCCATCGAGCGCCGACAGGTCGCCGGCTACATTGATGCGCCCGTTCGACACGTCTTCATAAAATGCACTCACGGCATACGTTCGCGAACCCGCCGTCTTCTTATACCCGAGTTCGTAGTTTTGCGTTCGTTGCAACTCGAGCTGGCCATTGCGATCGGAGAGCTGCGGCAGCCGCGCCAGCGTGTTCACCGTGTCGATCAGATCGCTATCGCCGTTCCCGGTGTCGGCCGCTGCCTGGTACTGCTGATGTGCGGAGAGCTGGTCCGGACGGCCGCCATCGCTATAGGCGGCGATCACTTGCCCGGCTTTCCCCAGCGTCCACCGTCATGCGCGCAAACGGGCTGATTCTACTGGTGTGCTGCAGATAATCGACTGATTCGCCGGTCATGCCGTACTCAATATGCACGCCTTCGAAGGGATCCGTCACTTCGTAGAGGCTGAGCGACATGGTCACGGATGACGGGGGCGTTGCCCAAGCGCTGTATTCGGGATGCTTTGGCGCCGGGCAACTGCGGCCCCAGTCCGCCGAGCTGTGTCATCGTAAGCGTCACTTCAGGAGGTGCGCCGAATCCGCCATTGTCGTTGCGGCTGTAGATGGCAGCCAGCCCCATCGCCGCCGGTCCGAAGTTCGGGTTCTGGCCAAACGTGCCCGCCAACTTGAACCTGATTCTTACCGAAAATGTTGGTGGAAAGCGCGAAACCCGTGCCGAAATCCGCCAGCGCCGAATCCGAATCGATCAGTCCGCCGTCGCCGCCGGACATGGAAAGCATGGCGCGCGTTCCGGAGAAGATCCGCGGGATGCAATTCAGCGGTCGAGCGATGTCGGGCTCAATATCCGGCAGGTAGCGTGTGATGGGCCGCGTGGCAGGGGACGAGCGCAGAACCCATTTCCAGTCGTTCGTCATCGCGCCGTCCGGAATCGTGTAGCTCACCTCCACATTGCTGAACAAGGTAGCCAGATGAATCTGAAGCACGCTGTCGAGGCCCGGCCTTAACGGCGATCTTCTCCCGCGCCGCCGGCAGGAAGCTGGCGAGCGAAACGCGAATGGAGTAGAGATCGGCCGGAAGGCCGGCGAAAGCGAAACGTCCATCGCCCGCTGTCAGCGTTTTCGCGATGAGCCGCTCGTACTTGTTGAACAGCTGAACGCTGGCGCCCATCTGCGGAGTGCCGCCCCGTCTACAACCGACCCGAGCAGATTTCCCGTGACGGGCAGAGAAAGATCGCGCCGCGTTAGCCCGGCCCTGCAACTACGCCAGAAGCGCCGCCACCGTCGAGAACTCTACCGAGACTGTTTGCTTCGCGAAACCCGGGTTCAAAATGACCTTTCGCGCTTCTCGACTGAGACCAGCCGAGGATTACTATGATGTTACCGTAAATTGCGCCGACGGAGTGAGGCTCTGGTTTTTCAGCTTGTCCGTGAACTTCAGCTTCAGCGTGTATTTCCCTGGCGCAAGGCTCTTCAGCGGCAGCTTCTTCTCTACCGTCACCAGGAATGCCGAAGCGTTAGGAATTGCTCGTGATGTCCTCCGTCTGGCTGAGAACCGTTTGATTGTTGGCGTTCACAACGTCGTATTCGATAGTCCCCTCCGGCTTCTTGGTCTTCTCGTCCATACCGAGATTGTAGAACTCGGTATAAATGCCCATGGTCTCGTCCTGTTTGAATACATCGCCTACACGGGGCCGGACCTTTGAGCTCCGGATGACAAATGGACCCGCTCCGATGCTTTTGGTCGGAACGCGCTCCAGTTCATCGGCCAGAATCAAGCTGCTCGCCCCGAGCTGGTCCTCATCGTAATGCGGAACATTCAGCGCCATTTCGAAGTTGTTCATCGTGTTCGCCGACGACATCTTTGGCCACAATGTTCAGCCGGTATGTGCCGGGAGCAAGCGGGATGGTCTTCGAGATAGACTTGCGATCCGGTCATCGCCTGCTGCAGCATCTCGGCCGGAATCGGCCCGGCGGTGATCGTATCTTCGAACCAATTCACCGGGCGGCGAGTGAGAGAGGTGATGCGGCCGTAGAGGTTGATCGTCGCTTTCGCCACTTTGTCCTTGGTCGAATAATTCAGATCGTTGTTCTTAAACAGAAGCGTCAGGCTGGTGAGGACAGTCGCGTCCGTTACCCGGATGTAGTCGGCCCGAACCTGCATGGGCAGAGTGTTGTAACGGATGGTCGAATTGACCGCCGCTTCCAGATCTTTAAACTTGATGACCGGCGCTTTCTGCAGGTTCGCGTATTGCTCGAGGATCGTGAATTCGTTCATGCTCTCCGGCAGCGGCTGTCCACCGGTACCCAGGTGCGTTCCGTCGGTACGCTGGAAGCGCTGCGTCTTATCCGCCATGCCCATCTGCTCCGACATGGTCAAGCCCGCGCCAGGGACATATAGCAGCGCGTCCTTTTCTTCCGGATCGGTGCTGATATGGTATTCGCCGCTCATGGTGGTATCGACGAATTCGATTTTGATGTTGCTGCCCACGCCTTCGATATAGCGATAGGTCCAATCTTCAAAGGGATACGTGGAAGTTTCGCCTCCGCCTTCTTCAATCGGGCCGCTCGTAGCGTTCCGCCTGAGGGATGGGAGTCGATTTCGTCGGCCGGCCCATACTTGATGTAGATCATTCCGCGATCCGTTTTCCAGCCCGGGATGCCGGAAGCGTAATGATCGTTGGCGTAAGCGATGCGCCGGTAGTGCTCTTCCTTGTATTCGTTCTCTTCCGTATCCGGCGTCGGATCGCGGCGAAGCCAGAACGATTCCACAAAGCTCTGCCGCTCTTCGTCGGTCCTCAACCGGCTGAAAGCCTTCTTTTCCTCGTCGGTGATGATGTAAACGACATCTTCGTTCAGCCACTTCTTCCAGGGACCCGCCAGCTCGCGTTCCAATTCCTTCTGCTTCTTGGCGATTTGTTTCTTGGTCAGTGGCTTGGCGACCGTTTCGCTGTTTGAACTAGAGCTGCTTGAGGTTGCCTGCTTGTTCTGTGCTACCAGAGAAGCCGCGGCCAAGGCCGCGATAGAGATGCCCACCACACAATGTGAACGGAAGGCAGGGGAGAACTTCATACGGGAAAAACCACTCCTGTAAGCTGTAGGGCTATGTAATAAGTCTAAGTGCGTTTCAATTCAGCGTCAACGCCCGGGACGTACATTCGGTCCTCTGCGTTTCGCTTGCCACCGCCAAAGTGCTCGTGCAGGCGCCACAAGTGGCAGATACGGGATTTGGTAGAGGCGCTCCCAAAAAATGAAGTGGCGGAGCGGAGCCGGTCACGAGCTTTGATACGTATGATGTAGTCTTACAACGACATAGCGCGGCCGCCCAATTGGTTCCTTACGTGCTCAAAATGCGTAGCTTAGGTAATTGGAAGTGTGGCGAATGGAAGATACCACTCGCCAGAGTGTGGTGTGAGCGAGTCTAGGAACCAATTCGCCGGTACGTTGCTGCTGATCTGCGCGATCGCCGCCGCCATTGCGGCTGTGCTCAGTTTTCAGCACCTGCACACGTACTCCCTTCACGACGACGGCATCACTTGGGTTGACCATAAAGGGCCGGACGGGCACAACCACGTGGTGGCCGGTTATGTAGTCTCGGGTGGACCAGGAGAGAAGGCCGACATCCATTTGGGCGACCAACTGGTAAAGATCGGGAACGTGCCGATTCAGAGCGCCTTGGACGTTCCGCAGGCGCTCGCGCAAATCCCGATCCTGGGACCCGCGCGGTATGTGCTCCGCCGTGGCGGGATCGAGTTTCCGAAAGGCAACATCTTCATCCAGGGCGCTCCGCGCGATTCCGCCGTTTACTATCAATACGCCGTCGGGTTTGCGTACCTTGCGATCGGGCTGTTCGTCTACTATCGCCGCACCAGTGCGGCGAAATCGCTGCATTTCGTCCTTCTATGCCTCGCCTCCTTCGCCGCCTCCTGCTTCCACTATTCGGGCAAGCTGAATACTTTCGATGAAGCCATTTACTGGGGCAACTTGGCGGCTACGCTGCTCGCGCCCGCGATTTTCCTGCATTTTTGCCTGACCTTCCATATGCGCCCGCGATTCCTGCGGGCACGCGGCACGTGGCTTTTGTTGTATCTTCCCTCGGCGGTTCTGCTCGCCATCGTGGCGGCCTCCGCCGAAGGCGTGCTGAAATTCTCCACACCCTTGCTGGAAGTTCGCTGGTTCTTAGACCGCGCAACGCTCGGGTTTTCGATGCTGCTGTACTTCATTGGAGCGTTTGCGCTTGGCTTCGATTTCGCGCATTCGGAAGATCCCATCGTGCGCCGCCAGTTGAAGTACTTGCGCAATGGAGCGCTGGTCGGCCTGACGCCGTTCGCTCTGCTGTATGCGCTGCCCTATATTCTCGGCGGCGTTCCGACCCATCTGATGAATCTGAGCGTTCTCTCGATGGGTCTGATTCCGCTTACGTGGGCTTACGCGATCACGCGTTACCGCCTCATGGACGTCGACATTATCTTCCAGCAGGGCTATGTCTACACCCTGGCAACGCTCGCGGTGATTGGGACTTTCTACGCGCTCGTCTTTCTCATCCTCAACACGCGCACCATCACGCCGCCGGCGTTCGTCGTTTTTATCTCGTTCGCGACCTTTGTCTTTCAGCCGATTCGAAGTTGGATTCAGGAGCAACTCGACCGCTGGGTCTTTTATCGGGATCGCTATGACGCGCGCCTGACTCTGATTGAGTTCGCGCGCGAGTTAAGTTCGGAAACCGACCAGAATGCGATGCTCGCCAAAGTTTCAGACCGCTTGTTAAGAACTCTCTCGATCCAGCAGATTGGGTTCTTCCTGATGGATGAAGTGACGCACCGGTTTGAGTTGCATTCGCTTACGCAGAAATCCGCGCGGCCCGCCAAAGCGTCGAACCAGATGCTTGACTTGCAATTTCTGGAGGAACCGGCTGACAAGCCCTATCTGTTCTTCGAGCGCACCAGGCACCCGCGCGACATAATTTCCCGGCAATGGCCGCAATCGGTTCGCGACACAATCGCGGAACTCGATTTCACCTATTACGTCGCTTGCAAGTCTCGCGGCAAAACGATCGCCTTTTTCGGGGTGAGCCGGACCACCGAGGGAGATTTTCTTTCAAGCGACGATATCGAGCTACTGGTGACGTTGTCGAATTACGTGGCCATTGCCATCGAGAATTCCCGCCTGTACAGCTCGCTGCAACGCAAGGCCGACGAATATGAGCGTCTAAAGGAGTTCAGCGAGAACATTGTCGAATCGATCAACGTGGGTATTCTTGCGGCTGATTTAGACGACCGTGTCGAGAGCTGGAATTCGCAGATTGAAAAGATGACGGGCATTCCGCGCCAGGAAGCGATTGGAAGATGTTTGTCGGAACTCTTCCCGCCCGAGTTGTGCCAGAGATTCGACGAAGTGCGCCGCGAAGAAGGGATCCATAATGTTTACAAAATGGCTCTCCGTCCACGTGCGGACGCGGAAGCGGAGCCGAAAAATGGCGGTTCCCGCAACGGGTATGGCGGGTTAGAGCTGGCGAAAGGCGCACCGGTAGTCCGCGAATCGATCGTCAATCTGGCTATCGCCCCACTGGTTTCGAAAGATCTGGAGCAGATTGGGCGGCTTATCATCTTCGACGATGTTACGGACCGTGACGAGTTGGAGCGGCGGCTGGTGCAGGCCGATAAGCTCAGCTCCATCGGACTGCTGGCGGCGGGCGTGGCACACGAGGTCAACACGCCCTTAGCGGTCATTTCCACCTACGCTCAAATGCTCGCGAAGCAGGTCTCGGGCGACGAGCAGAAATCGAAGCTGCTGGAGAAGATCGCGAAGCAGACATTCCGCGCCAGCGAAATCGTCAACTCGCTGCTGAATTTCTCCCGCACGTCGCCCACCGACTTCGCGGAAATAGATGTGAATCGCGTGATCCGCGAGACCGCATCGCTCGTCGAGCATCAGTTTCAGAAGAGCGGAGTGAGTACGCGACTTGCGCTTGCCGAAGAACTGCCCTTGGTACGAGGCAATTCGGGCAAACTTCAGCAGGTGTTCCTCAATCTGTTTATCAATGCTCGAGACGCTATGCCCGGCGGTGGCTCGCTTTCGGTGCGCACGTGGGCTGAGAACGCCTTCGCGCATATCGAGATCGCCGATACAGGTCAAGGAATTCCGGCCGAACACCTGGCACGCATCTACGATCCGTTCTTCACGACCAAGGCGCCGAAGAAGGGAACGGGGTTGGGGCTTTCCATCACCTACGGCATCGTGCAAGAGCATAACGGCATCATCGAGGTGGACAGTGTAGTGGGACACGGCACGCGTTTCCGGCTGGAGTTTCCCGGCGTGTCCTTGCGAGCAGTTAAGCCGCTGGAACACCGACGGGAAGCACTTCCGGCCTGACCTGCCGCCACGTTCCTCGTCTTTTTGCAAGTGAAGCATGTCTGATACAACCACTACAGTGGCCTTTACGAATCAAGATTTGCCGACGGACCGGCTCAGTGCTCCGGAACGGCGCCGCATTCTCGTTGTTGACGATGAAGCAGATATTCGCGAAAGTCTCGAACTGCTGTTGACGGGCGAGAATTATGCCGTCGACCTCGCGGAAAATGCCACGACCGGTTTTCAGAAATTCCAATCCGGCACCTACGATTTAGTGCTGCTCGATTTGATGATGCCGGACCGGTCCGGCATGGACGTGCTGGCCGATATCCGCGAGCGCGACAGAGAGACGCCCGTTTTTATGCTCACGGCATACGGTTCCGTGGAAGTCGCCGTGCGCGCACTGAAATCGGGAGCAAACGATTACTTCGCCAAGCCCTGGGATAACGAGAAGCTGCTGATCGAAATCGAGCGGATGATCTCAAAGGGTCATCTCGAGCGTGAAAACACCCAGCTTAAACGAGCCCTCAAGCAGCGCTATGCGTTTCCAAACATAGTTGGCAAGAGCGAACGCATGCTGCGCCTGCTCGATCAGGTGGCACAGGTAGCTCCGAGCCGGGCAATCATTCTGATCACCGGTGAAACCGGGACCGGAAAGGAACTCATTGCAAAGGCCATTCACGCTCACTCTGCTCGGGCCGATCAAATCTTCGTTCCTGTAAACAGCGGTTCTCTTTCTTCCGAACTTCTCGAATCGACGCTATTCGGCCATGTAAAGGGCTCATTCACCAGCGCCATAGCAAATCGTAAAGGCTATTTCGAGACGGCCAATAGGGGAACAATTTTCTTCGACGAAATCGGGACCATCAGTCCCGAAATTCAAGTGAGGCTTCTGCGCGTGTTGCAGGATCGCGAGTTCATGCCGCTTGGCTCGAACGAAAGCATTCGCGTCGATGTCCGGATTATTGCCGCTACCAACGCCGATCTTCGCAAGCTGGTGGACGAAGGCAAATTCCGCGAGGATCTTTACTACCGGCTGAACGTGATCAGTCTCCATTTGCCGCCATTGCGCGAGCGCAAAGAGGATATCAAGCTGCTGGTCGATCACTTCTTTACGCGCTATTGCAAGGAAAACGAGAAGTTCCTGAGCGATGGACAATCAGTGCTGAGCTTTGAGCCCGAAGCGATGCAGATTCTGATGGAACACAACTGGCCGGGGAACGTGCGTGAGCTTGAGAATGCTGTTGAACGATCCGTCGTGCTCGCCACTTCTGCCTCAGTACCCGCGCATGTGTTGCCAGACCATCTGCAGCAAGCGAGCGGGTTGCGCATTTCGCGCGACGACAACGGCATGCTTGCTCCTGACGCGTCGCTGTTCGAGATTGTGGCCGATTTCGAGCGCCGCAGGATCATCGAAGCGCTCGAACTGGTCAGTTACAGCCAGACGGAAGCGGCGGAGGCGTTGCGCATCCCGCTTTCTACGTTGAATCAGAAAATCAAGCGCCTCAATATTGAAGTAAAACGGCGCACGACGGTCTAGATCATCGGGTTTTGTGAATGCGGTAATCTCCTACGAGAGAATTCCAGTATGAAAACTCTCGTTGTTGCCTGTAGCCAAGTTGCCGCATTGATGTTCGCCTTGTCGAGCTATGCGCAAACCCAGCCGCCTCGAACACCGCCTATGCCGCCGGAGCAGGCCGCGGAGCAACCGGACGCAGCGAAGCTTCAGGCGCAGCTCGCCAATGACGATCAGATTTTACAGGACTGGGCGAACCTTTCCCGCTATCGTGACGATGACGCTAAGCTCGGCCCGGCGGCTCCCGGCGAAAACCGGGTTGTGTTCATGGGCGATTCCATTACCGATTCGTGGGGCCGGGCCGTAGGCAAATTTTTTCCAGGCAGACCGTACGTGAACCGCGGCATCAGCGGACAAACGACTCCGCAGATGCTGGTTCGCTTTCGGCAGGACGTGATCGCGCTTGGACCTCAAGTCGTCGTTATTTTGGCCGGAACTAACGATATTGCAGGAAACACCGGCCCCGAGACGCTCGACCAGATCGAAGGCAACCTTGCTTCCATGGCTCAACTGGCGCAAGCGAACCGTATTCGCGTGGTCTTGTCGTCGCTGCTGCCCGTATGCGACTACATTCAGCCGCAAACCGCAAGGCGTCCCCCTGACAAAATCATCGCGCTGAACGCGTGGATCAGAGACTACTGCGCGCAAAAGGGGCTCGTTTATCTCGACTACTATTCGGCGATGCTCGATGAAAACAAGATGCTGAGAAAAGAGCTCACTCTGGACGGCCTGCACCCGAACAGCGCAGGATACGAAGTGATGGACCCTTTAGCGTCGAGAGCTATCGAAAAAGCAGAAGGCAAAAGCTAAACGTCGAGGTGAAATTCTGCGCCGATTTCGCGAACGCAGACTCGATCGGGTGTGGATCCGGCCGCCGCAAGAAGACGCTCTATTGGCTCGGAGTGCGGCTCGCGGCCGAGCTGAAAAGTCCGGTGGTGCACCGGCAAGACGAATTCGGCACCAGCATCGTTCGCCATCTCCCAAGCCTGTTCAGGATTGCAGTGCACGCGAATCCAGGGGTCGTATGCTCCGATCGGCATGATGGCGAGGTGCACGGGCTGCGAAGACCGAAGGCGCTTGAACGATTGCGTATGTGCCGTATCGCCGCCGAAGACGATCCGATAGCGCCCCACTTCGAGTAAATAGCCGTTGTATCCGCGATACACATCACTGCGCATGCGAGCGCCCCAGTGCGCCACTTCAAACGCGGTGATTCTGGCGGGGCCAGCCAGAACGGTCCGGTTCCAGCGAAGCTCACGGACTTGCGCATACCGCTTGACGCGGAGCAGGTCAGAAGTGCGATCGGCCGTCACAACGTGAGTTCGACGATTTTCGAGCTGCCGCAAACTCGGCAAATCGAAATGATCCATATGCGCGTGAGACAGCAGGATCAGATCCACGTGTGGAAGATCCGCGACGGAAGCGGCCACGTCGACCAGTCGCTTGATGCCTACCGTCAGAGGGCCAAAATTCAGGCCGATACGGGCACTGAAGACCGGGTCGGTGACAACCGTAAAGCCGTCGAGCTTGAGCACAACAGTTGTATGGCCTAACCAGGCTGCGTGTAAGCCCTGGTCGGGCCATGTTTTGGGATCCGGCTGCTCGGGCGCGGGAAGAGTCTCCCGTTTATATTCCTTGGACATTTCGCGCAAGAACGCGGGTGCTGCGCGGCGCAAAAACCGAGCTGTTTCAGGGCCGCGTAAGATGTGGCCCGAGAGCGTTCCCGGAGTATTAACGCGCCGGGTACGCCTTTGCCACGAATGGTTCGCCACAGCTGTTAGATGCACGGCGTTAGCGATTTGCGCCGCCGTAAGATGAATGCAGTACTGGACCTTTGGCGGACGTGCAAGCTGAGTGGGGCGCTTCGTACAATGAATGCGCTCTTCGAAATGCATTTATGAATCGGCGCGATCTATTCCGTACCACTCTGATAGGAGCCTTGGGCGCTGCCGCAGTTGTTCCTGTCGCCCCGGCCCGCGAGTTCCCTCCCGGCCAGGACGCCTCGAAAGATCTTGCGCGCGCGGATTGGAAGCCGGTCTTTATGGATGAGCATCAGAACGAGACGCTGGTCGCCTTAAGCGATCTGATGATTCCGGCAACCGACACACCGGGCGCGAAAGCAGCTCTCGTGAACCGGTTCCTGGATTTGTTAATGTCAGCCGAAACGGCGGAGACGCAGCGTGCCTTCGTCGCGGCTCTCTCTTACATCGACGGCGCGTGCATGGAGCGCTACCAAGCGGCGTTCTTGTATGTTGCTCCCGAACAACAAATCGAATTTTTGAACCTGCTCGCATATCCGCACACGCACGAGACGTGGCATGAAGAAGATCAGCCCTTTCCCGGTCACGATCATTTCGAAAAGCTGAAGAGCTGGATTTCAGGCGCTTACTACAGCTCGCCCATCGGCCTCAAAGAAATTGGATGGGATGGCAGCTTTCCTCACGGGGTCTTTTCAGGGTGCGGCCATGCCGTTGGCGAGCATCGGGAATC
The DNA here is from genome assembly GCA_963719335.1 of Terriglobia bacterium. Taxonomy (GTDB): domain Bacteria; phylum Acidobacteriota; class Terriglobia; order Bryobacterales; family Bryobacteraceae; genus Bog-105. The sequence continues at coordinate 628,240 of CAVRBR010000002.1, forward strand.
AACGGAGCAGTAAACAACCGCATGTTTCAAGATCCTCTTACTCAAACCTACGATGCAATTGTGGTCGGGTCCGGGGCGACAGGCGGGTGGGCGGCGAAACGCTTATCGGAAGCTGGGCTAAACGTTGCAGTGGTCGAGGCGGGCCGTAACATCTCGCCGAAAGAGTTTACCGAACACATGCCCTCCTTTCGGCTGAAGTATCGGAATGTATCGCTCGACTGGCTGAAGTCGCGTCCCATTCAGAAGCAATGCTACGCGTGCATGGAGTACAACTACGACTGGTTTGTAGACGATCTGCAGAATCCGTACAGCACCCCTCCTGACAAGCCATTCACGTGGCAGCGGCTCCGCATTGTAGGAGGGCGAACGCTGGTTTGGGGTCGCCAAAGTTACCGATTGAGCGACTTGGATTTCAAAGCGGCCAGCCACGATGGCTACGGACAAGACTGGCCCTTCTCGTATCAAGACCTCGCCCCGTATTACGATCTCGTGGAAGACTACGCGGGCATCAGTGGCGCAGCGGAAGGAAACGATGCGCTGCCCGATGGTCACTTCCTGCCCCCGATGAACATGAGCTGCGGCGAGATGCACCTCAGAGAACGCGTAGCGAAGCAATTCGGGCGAACGGTGACTATCGGCCGGACGGCAATCCTTACTAAGAATCACAACGGACGAATGGCTTGCCACTACTGCGGGCCCTGCGAACGCGGCTGCAGCACCTTCTCGTATTTCAGCAGTCCATTTACTACGTTGAAAGACGCAATTAAAACGGGCAAATGCACGCTGATCACGAACGCAGTGGTGGCGCAGGTGAATGTGGAGCCGTCCTCCAATCGAGCGACGGGCGTGACATTTGTCGATGGAATTACGCGTCAGACGAAGACGGTTCGCGGGAAAACCGTCATACTTTGCGCGCAAGCGCTCGAATCGACCCGCATTCTTCTGAACTCCGCGACGCGCGAGCATGCGGCAGGGCTGGGGAACTCGAGCGGGCTGCTCGGGCGCGGTTTGATGGATCACTCGACGGGAGCGGGTGCTTCGGGCGAGCTGACGCAATTCGACGAAAGGCCGTCACCCTACAGCGGTCCGCACAGGGCCAACGGCATTTATGTAATTCGCTTCCGAAACACTGCCAAAGGACCGCAGCAGAAAAATTTTATTCGCGGCTATGGTTTTCAGGGCGGCGCGGTGCCGGCATTTAATTTCCGCGCCCAGGGATTCGGCGCGGATTACAAACAGTCGGTGAAACACGGTGTGTACGGAATCGATCTGGGCGCGTTCGGAGAATCGCTGGCGCGCAACGATAATTATGTATCCATAGATCCGAATTTGAAGGATGCGTGGGGCATACCGGCGCTGCACATTTCCATGACGCACGGCGAAAACGAGAAGACGATGCACGAGGACGCCGCCGCGACGGCAGCGGAGATGCTGGCAGCCGCGGGCGCCAAAAACATCCAGATTAAATCGAAAGTTGCCGAACCCGGAATGGCGATTCACGAACTGGGGACGGCGCGCATGGGAACGGATGCGAAGACTTCGGTTACTGACCCGTACTGCCAATTGCATGACGCAACGAACGTGTTCGCGATGGACGGGGCGTGCTTCGTTTCGTCCGGGTGCCAGAATCCGACACTCACGATGATGGCGATTACGGTGCGCGCTTGTGATCGTTTACTCGAGCGCTTCAAGCGCGGCGAGGTGTAATCGCGGAACGGGCTGACGGCAGCTCCAGGCCCGCAATCATGACGTCTTCGGCGGCATAGTCAAACTGCAGGGGATCGAGTTGGCGGGGAGGATGGCTCCGCTCCCAAGCGACGGTTTGCGCTAGAGCTCCTCGGCGATCGATGAGTTCGCGAAAACCCAACTCGGCTCGAATGTTTGTCGAGTTCAAATCCAGATGCTGGTTCAGATTGTGTTGTCCCGACGGGTCCGGGGGCGGACAGAGCTGAGGAGTCGTGACAATTTCGCCTGACCAGCCGGTGACGGAGGCAAGATCTTCGAGCAAGTCGCGCATGGTTGGCCGATCCGGTTCGCAGACGTTGAAGATTTGGCCGGCAGCTCGATCGTTGCCGACGGCTAGAGCGATGGCCTCCGCGACATTGTCCGTATAGCCCCAGGGCGCACGCCACTCCGCGTGCGTCTCATTCAAGAGAATGAAGCTGCGCGCATCGTCGATTCGCTTCAAGTATGCGTAGAAGCGCCGCTTTGTGCCTTCGTGATCGCCGGGCCCGTAGACCATTGGCAGCCGCAGTATTGTCGCAGGAAGGGACGCATCGCTCAGTGCAGTTTGTTCCACATCGATTTTTTCGTAGTTGTTCCAATCGACCCAAGTGCTGGGCGGCATGGGGAGCCTTCGAAATAAGTACAGATGCGTGCGGAGCTCGGCGGTCTCTTCCAGCGGAGTGGCCTGCACCGGGCCAGCGACCTTTCGGGATAGAACGTCGTTCGCGAGATACACATCTCCACTGCTGAGAATTACCGTGCGTCGCGCGATTCCGCGGAAGGTTTCGATCAGCGCTTGTGCGTGCTGGCGAGTCGCCGCAATGACATCGACCACAACTTCGGGACGCAATTCGCGGAGTTGATGACGGAAGTCGTGTAGCCGGCGGCGATCACCTGATATGTGATGAACGTCCGCAGAGAAATCGGCGGCAGTTGCTCCGCGGTGGAAAACCTGGACGGTATGCCCGTGCGCTAACAGGCGCCGCACGACAGAAGGCCCCAGATATCCGGTTCCGCCGATCACCAAGACGCGCATTAACTTTTACCGCGATATATCTCAACTGTTCCGGCGGGAGGCGGATTAAGCAGCTTTTCGACAATCTGCCGCGCCATTTGACTCGGCGGGAGTGCATTCCGACGACCCATGGGGGTGTTCGTCATTTCGGTTAGGAGCCGCTCGGGGCGAACGATCAACGTGCTCGTGCGTGGGTACTGGAGCGGAGCAACAGCGGCAAATGCTTCGACTGCGCTCTTCGCTGCGACGTAATGCGGCCATTCGCGCACCGGCTTGTCGACGGCTGTTGACGAAATGATGACTGCGCAGCCGCCGCTCTCATTGAGGAGATCGAGAAATGCGCAAAGCGGCCCGAGGACGAGGTTCGCCGCATGGTTCAGATACTCAGAGATGCGGGCGAATGCGTTGAGTTCGAGGCGAAGCGCAGGAATGGCGGGGAAAGCGTTGCAGATGAGAATATCAAGGCGGCTATGCTTCTGAGCGATGTGGGCCCGTAAGCGCTCCAGAGACATTCGGTCTTCGGCATCACCTTCTTCGGGAGTAACGCGATCCGCTATTTCAGGAGGGAGCGTTTTCAGAAACTCGGCACTCGCAGATCGTGCCATCGCGATGACATGAGCGCCTTGCATCGCCAAAACGCCTGTAATCGCTGCGCCTAGGCCACGGCTAGCTCCCGCGACCAGCGCCACCTTACCCGCGAGCGCATCTGATGCTTGAACTCTCAAGAGATCCAGCGTCTCGACTCGGGGGCGAATAAATGAAATCAAATGGCCGGAGGCGACGCGGCGCCCATCTGAATCGAGAGACACTGCGATTCGGATCTGTGCCAGGGCAGTTTTGATCTTGAGCACCACCGCATCGAAGACGAGTGCCGCGGGCGTTGCGAAAGGCTCTTCGAAATCCAAGGCGAGGCTGAAAAACAGGGCCGTGCGGCCGGGTAGTTCCATGCCCACGAAATAGCTAGCCCAAAGCAATGTCTCCGCAACGAGCGGTTCGGCTGTGATATTCCAGCGCCGGCGTAACTCTTGCACGAGTGACGCATTCGCGCGGTAGTGTCCCGAGACCCGCAACCCTGGATCGATATCGCCGAGGTCCCATTCAGCCGGTTCGAGGCGTTCGAACAACTCCGCCGGAGCCGCTCGCGATGGGGCAGCATCCCTCGCTGAAGCACGAGTCACTGATAAAGTGAGGACCGGCACCGTTCCATCGAGCAAGCGAACAGATTCGGATTCGGCGCCGAGAATCGATTTGATCCGGTACTCGACGCCGATGGACATCGGGCGGTGAAAATCCGCAGTAAGGCGGATAACCTTCTGGCCGGTCGGAACTTCAATGCGGCCCAAGCAGGCGAGCGCGCCGAGCGCGCCAAAGACAACCTGCTGCCCATAGACGGTACCGCGCGAGTAGGAGGCGGACGTGTGCAGTGGGTTGCGGTCTCCGGAAGCTGCGCTAAAGAGCTTCAGGTCGTCGTCGGTAAAGCGGATAGGCGCGAGATCGCCACTCATGAAGCGATCTTCGCATTCGTATCGCTCGCCACGCACGCCGGCAGTTCGTGTGATCGAATCGAAGAGGCATGATTCAGATCAAGCAACAGCATTGGGGCAGTATCGGCTCGGGAGAGCAGATCCAGCTTTACACTCTTCGAAATTCGAAGGGAATGGAAGCGTCGATTACGAATTATGGCGGTCGCCTGGTGACGCTGAAGGTTCCGGATCGCGATGGCAAGCTCGAGGATGTTGTCCTCGGCTGCGACGATCTCGAGGGCTATCTGCAAAACAATCCCTACTTCGGAGCGCTGGTCGGACGCTATGCGAATCGCATCGCAAATGGGGAATTTACGTTGGATGGCAAGCTCTACAAGCTGGCTCGCAACAACGGGGAGAATTCCTTACACGGAGGCCTGAAGGGTTTTGACAAGGTCGCGTGGAATGCCAGAACGGTTTCGACGAATGACGGTCCCTCCTTGGAACTCACGTACTTGAGCAAGGACGGGGAAGAAGGTTATCCGGGTAATCTCAACGTAACCGCGACGTATTTCCTCACTGAGGACAACGATTTGACAGTTGAGTTCTATGCCACGACCGATAAAGATACGGTCCTGAATTTGACTAATCACTCGTATTTCGACCTCGCGGGGCAATCGGCTGGCAAAATTCTGGATCACCGCGTATTCATTAATGCGGACAAGTTCACGCCGGTGAACGCGAACCTCATACCCACCGGCGAGCTGCGGGATGTAGAAGGAACGCCGTTCGATTTCAGAAAACCGATGGCTATTGGCGAGCGAATCAACGATAAAGACGAACAACTGCAGTACGGCGAGGGCTACGATCACAATTTTGTACTCAACGGTAGCGGGAATGAGTTGTCGCTTGCGGGGCGGGTGGTGGATCCCAAATCCGGTCGCGTGATGGAAGTGCTGACCACGCAGCCGGGCGTTCAATTTTACACGGGCAATCATCTGGGCCCGAGCATTAAAGGGAAGGACGGAACCGAGTATGGAGCCCGTTTCGGCTTCTGCCTGGAGACGCAGCATTTTCCCAATTCGCCGAACCAGCCAAGCTTTCCCTCAACCGAGCTGAAAGCCGGACAGCGCTTTCGCAGAAGCACAATTTTCAGGTTCTCCGTTGAGCCCTCTCACCCGTGAGGCCCGCGAATCTTACTATTAGCAAGCGTGTTGAAACATCGACTTGTGCGCGCACTTCTACTGAATATGAACGACGAAAAGAACCCAAAGCCAACACAGCCCGATAAGAATCTCGCGGCGGAGGAGCGGCCGGTGCCTTCGCAAGCCGAAGGCGACCTGGAAACGGTGGAGCAAGATCTGGAGGAGAAGGAGAAACAATCGGACTCCAAAAAGAAATAACAAGAGGCGCAAGACCGCAACGCCTCTATACAATCTGACCTGTGCGTCTGTTCGGGCCCGTTCACGTATTGCTGCTGATCGGGATTGCAGCCGCGGCTGTTTTGCTCGCGAATGTTTGTCGTCGCCGGCTCGTGCCCACTCGCACCGTGCGGTTCGCATTCGGCTATGCGCTGGCGGTCAATGAGATCGTCTGGTGGATCTTCCGCTATTCACACGAAGGATTTCGTTTCCCGGAAAATCTCCCGTTTCAGCTTTGCGACGTGACCGTCTGGAGCACGGTTCTGGCCTGCATCACCCTGATTCCATGGTTGGTTGAATTCTCTTACTTCGCGGGTCTGGCCGGTGCGGCAATGGCTGTTCTGACGCCGGATTTGTGGTCGCCGTGGCCGTCTTATCCGGCCATCTACTTCTTCCTGGCGCATGGCGGCATTGTGATCGCGATTGTGGCGCTTGTGTTCGGTGGGATTGCGCCCCTACGGAGGGGCGCGGTGTGGCGCGCTTTCGGAATGCTGCTCATCTATGTTGCATTTCTGGCGATCTTCGATGGGGTGTTTCGAACCAACTATATGTACCTGTGCCGGAAACCGAAGAACGAGACGTTGCTGACCGTCTTGGGCCCGTGGCCGGTTTACTTGGCCGGCGGAATGGCTATCGCGCTGGCGCTGTTCTGGTTGTTGTGGCTGCCGGTTCGACCTCGCCGCTCTTCCGGGGCTAGCGAATAGTTGTGAAAACGATGCAATCGGGCGTCTTGTCGGTTGAGAGCTGTTTCTTGACTTTCCAAGTCTCGGGATCGATCTCACTAATTTTGTTTGTCGCCTGATCGCTTATATACACTTCCTGATTGAATGGATTGACCTCCAGAGATCCTGCATTTGTACCAAGGTCTTCAGTCGTTGTCGCGACAACTTTTCGCTCAGCGACGTCAATTTTCCACGCGCGAATTCGGCCCTGCACATGACCCGCATCGTACAGATACTTGCCGTCACGGCTGAATTTCGCGACAAACGGCTCGCCGTCGACGGGAATGGTGAAATCGAGCTGGTTGTCGGAAGTGCGGTAGAAGGCGATCTTGCGGTCCGGCCCCAAGTTCGTGACAAACCAGCGATCGTCGGGATTGAGAGTCATGCGCTGATTTTCCGAGCCGGTCTGAACGGTGTCCACCAGTTTGCGATGCAGGACGTCAAGTACGGATACCGTTTTCGACAGGACGTTGCTGACGTAGATTTTTTTCTCATCGTGCGTCACCGCGAGCATGTGCGAAGTCCGCGAACCTGTCGGAATGGTCGCAGTAATGCGCAGCTCGCGCGGATCGACGAGCAGTACGGATTCGGCGATTTCCGCCGTTACATAGATAGTTCCGCTTCGGCCAACGGCGATGCTGTGCGGCCGTTTGTAATTGCCTGTATCGACCGCGCCAATCTCTTTGCAGTCGGAACTGCGAATGAAATGGATGACGTGCTCATCGGTACCCGGCTTTCCAACTCCGGATGAACCATATACGGGGACGTAGGCATATCGGCCGTCGAGCGAAAAAGCGGCTTCATGCGGGCTGATCCCCATAGTCGCGCGGCAGAGGGGCTCTTCCGTATCGGCATCGTAGATGGTGACGCCGGGCAGATGCTTACTGACCACCAGCATGAGGCGGCTATGCGTTTCGGACGACATTGATTTCGTAGTTGCCATGAAACAGGCAAGAACACAGAGTGAAGTGACAAGCTGGCGCATAAAAGAAGCGATCTAACGAGCCGATCGGCGGAGTCACGAACGAGTTGCGGGTGCGGCTTGTTGCTCCATCGCCTTCACCCCATTAAGGATCATGTCGATCACGACTTCATCGCCCAGTACCGAATTGATCATCAAGTGATACAAGTCGCGCTGCGGCCAAACCTTGGCGTAGTATTTCGTCACAAACGCTGCGCGCTCGCGGTCTACTGTTTCGATCAGGTCTTCGGCCTCGCTCCGGCTCTTTCCTTGCGCCCTGATTCGACGCATTTTCTCTTCATGTGGAGCGTAGATGAAGGCGCGAAAGGTGTCTGCTCGCTCGCGCAGAAACCAGGGTGATCCACGCCCTACTATGACGCAGCGGCCTTTCGATGCGAGTTTTTTCACGACCTGTTCGAACAGCCGCGACAGGTGCTCGGCATCGAGCAATTCCAACCCGCTACCCTCATAACTGTCTTCATAGCTGCCGCGCATGAACATCTTCATCAGGCGATAAAAGGTTGGGTCGAGGCGTTCTTCGCGCTGCTCAACCGACTTCACGTCGCATTTGAGCCTGGTGGCAATTTCGCGAGTGATCTCCCGATCCCACAGCGTCCAGCCGAGCCGATCGGCCAACGCCTTTGCGATGCCACCGCCGCCCGAGCCGTATTCGCGTTCGATCGTGATGATTGTGATCACGTTCGTCTTCCGGTGCCTCGGTTTATTCTATGCCATCAGAGGCTTGTAGTTTTCGGAACAGACCGGAACGGCAGTGACGAGCTTCACGCAATACTGGCGGGCCATTCTTCGACGCCTGCCAGCGCGAGAGCCGCACCGAGGAGCGCGATGTTCTTGCTGAAGTGAATCAGCTCGTTCTGGCGCTGATTAGGATCTTGAACCGTCCAGAAATCGTGCATGAGCGGTGACGCCGTACCGAGGAACGCCATGATGGCGAGCGCGCCGATCTGCGGCTTAAGCCCAAGGATGACGCTAGCACCTCCCACGGCCATAGCCACACCGGAAGCCGTGACCGCCAGATCGGGGTACGGAACGTTCTTTGCGCCCGCATATTGCGAAAGCGCCTTCTGCTGTTTGAAGTGATTGATGCCGTTGTAAAGGAAGAACCCACCGAACACCACACGGCCGATCAGAAATACAGCCTTCATTGCCTGCGTCCTCCTGGGGAAGCGCTTACGACGACGATTGGATTCAGGCGGTCGGGGAAGTGTTACAGCACCCCGTAGTTCTCGCTGCTCGTGCGACCGTTCCAGTTCTAATCGGGCATTGTTGCCATAATCGTTATTTCGGACCTATCGTGATCCCGGATTCCTGCGACGTTTGTGATTAGCGTGACGCAGCCACGGGTTGTTTGCGCTCACGGATCCGGTTCTAGGAGCTAATGTATGTGGATCGTCCGCCTGGCATTAAGGCGACCGTACACGTTTGTAGTTTTGTCGTTGATGCTGTTCATCCTGGCGCCCGTCGTCATCTCGCGGACGCCGACGGATATCTTCCCCAATATCGACATACCGGTCGTGAGTATTATCTGGCAATATGCCGGGCTCTCCGCTCAAGACATCTCGGAGCGGATCGTCTATATCAACGAACGATCCATCACGACCACCGTAAACAACATTGAGCACATCGAATCTCAGTCGATGAACGGCATCGCCGTTATCAAGATTTTCTTTCAGCCGCACGCAAATCTCTATGGCGCTATCGCTCAAGTAACAGCCATATCGCAGACTCAGCTTAAACAGCTGCCGGCTGGAACCACTCCTCCGCTGATCATCACCTATAACGCTTCGACGGTGCCGGTCTTGTTACTGGGCTTGTCCGGGCATGGCCTGATGGAGCAGCAGTTGAACGATATCGGCCAGAACTTCATACGCACGCAGCTGGTTACCGTTCCCGGCGTTGCGATTCCGTACTCCTACGGCGGCAAACAGCGTGAGGTGATGGTCGACCTGAACACGCAGGCGCTTCAGGCGAAAGGACTGGGCCCGAGCGACGTGGTCAACGCGATCGGCAACCAGAATCTGATCCTGCCCGGCGGCACTTCTAAGATCGGCTCGCTCGAGTATGACGTGGAAATCAATGGCAGTCCGGCGAATGTTGTCGATTTGAACAATCTGCCCATCAAGACGCAGAATGGAGCGACCATTTACGTGCGTGATGTTGCGCATGTGCGGGATGGATATCCGCCTCAAACGAATATCGTGCGTTCGGACGGCCAGCGCGGTTCGCTGATGACCGTCTACAAGAACGGCGACGTCTCAACGCTGGACATCATCGCCGGGGTTCGCAAGATGCTGCCCATGATTGCCGCTACCCTGCCGCCAGAACTTAGAATCACCCCGATCGCCGACCAATCGATCTTCGTTCGAGCGTCCATCAACGCTGTAGTGCGAGAGGCTGTCATCGCGGCGTGTTTAACGGCGATCATGATTTTGGTCTTTTTGGGAAGCTGGCGCAGCACTCTGATCATTGCGATCTCCATCCCTCTGTCGATCCTCTGCTCGATTTTTGCCCTTAGCGCGCTCGGCGAGACCATCAACATCATGACCCTGGGCGGCCTTGCCTTGGCAGTCGGGATTCTCGTCGACGACGCGACAGTCGAGATCGAAAATATCAATCGCAATTTCGAGATGGGAAAGGAGATTGAACAAGCGATTCTCGATGGCGCCGCTCAGATCGCCGTTCCCGCCTTTGTTTCTACGATTTGCATCTGCATAGTGTTCGTGCCCATGTTTTTCCTCACCGGAGTGGCGCGCTTTTTGTTTGTTCCGCTCGCAGAGGCGGTGTCGTTCGCGATGCTCGCATCCTATGTGCTTTCTAGAACGATCGTTCCTACACTTGCCAAATATCTACTCCGGGGCCATTCGCACCACGAGGCAGTGGCTCACGCCGACGTACGCAATCCTTTTGTTCGGCTGCAGATGATGTTCGAGACCGGCTTCGAACGAGTTCGTTCGCGATACCGTTCCATTCTCGAAGGGGCCATTCGACATCAGGTTGCCTTCACCATCTGCTTTTTCCTCTTCTGTATCGCCTCCTTCGCACTCGTACCGTGGCTCGGTCAGGATTTCTTTCCCGCCTCCGATAGCGGGCAAATCCGGATGCATATTCGCGCCCGAACCGCAACGCGCATTGAAGAGACGGCGAAGCTCTGCGACATCATCGAGAAAAATATCCGTGAAATTATTCCAGCGAATCAGCTGGTGAATATTTTGGACAATATCGGGCTTCCCTATAGCGGCCTGAACACCTCGTACGGAAACAATGGAACGATCGGACCCGCCGATGCGGACATACTGATCTCACTTGCGGAGAAACATCGGCCTACCGCCGCATACATGGCGGCGCTTCGCGCACAGCTACCCGGACGATTCCCGAGCGTCCTGTTCTATTTCCTGCCTGCTGACTTGGTAAGCCAGATCCTCAACTTCGGCCTTCCGGCGCCGATCGACATTCAGATTATCGGCCACGATCTGGAAGCGAATCGCGATTTCGCCGACCAACTGTTGGAGCAGGTGAAGTTTATTCCGGGCGCCACGGATCTGCGCATACAGCAGCCTTTCAATCAGCCCAAACTCTTCGTTAATATCGACCGAACCAAGGCGCAACAGGTTGGTTACACGGCACGGGACATCGCCAGCAACATTCTAGTGTCCTTGAGCGGAAGTTTTCAGACCTCGCCAACTTTTTGGCTCAATCCGCGGAGCGGCGTCAGTTACAGCATTCTTGCCGAGTCGCCTCAATATGAGATGAACTCTCTGCAGGATCTCAAAAATATTCCGTTAACCGGAAGCGGAGGAGCGCCGCAGATTCTTGCCAGCCTTGCCTCTCTTCAAAGGGGCGCTGGCCTGGCGACTGTCTCGCACTACAACATTGCACCCGTGATCGACATATATGGGTCTGTGCAAGGCGCGGATCTTGGCAGCGTGTCCACGCAGATCGATCGACATTGTGGCGCGCAACGAGAAAAATCTGGTGCGCGGGTCGCACGTCGTGATCCGGGGCCAGATCGACACCATGCGCACTTCGTTCCACGGACTGATCGCGGGCCTGGCGTTCTCGATCGTTCTGGTCTACATGTTGATCGTGATCAATTTTCAATCGTGGCTCGATCCGTTCATTATTATCTCGGCGCTCCCGGCGGCGTTAGCCGGTATCGTGTGGTTCTTGTTCATCACACATACGACGGTTAGCGTGCCCGCGCTCACCGGATCCATCATGTGTATGGGCGTCGCGACTGCAAATAGCATTCTGGTGGTGAGTTTCGCGAAGGAGCAGCTGCCGGATATGGACACCGCAGCGGAAGCCGCGCTGCTGGCCGGCTTCACCCGGTTCCGCCCGGTGTTGATGACTGCTCTGGCCATGATGATCGGAATGCTTCCCATGGCGCTAGGCCTCGGCGAAGGTAGCGAACAGAATGCGCCGCTCGGCCGCGCAGTAATCGGGGGGCTTCTGTTTGCCACGGTGGCGACTCTGTTTTTCGTTCCCGTATTCTTCACTCTTCTGCATGGAAGACGGAAGGGTGCTTAAGTAGCGGATGACGCGTTTTCGGGCGTTTCTGGCGCTGGTTATCGTTTTAGCGATCGCCGCCGTCGTTGTTGCTTCGGGCATCATCCCTCGGCTGCGCGCGCGGCAGGTTCTGCGGCAGCAGACCGACGTTGCAGCCGAGCCAACCGTCGCGGTCATTCATCCTACGCGAGAAGCTCCCTCCGAAGAGGTGATTCTTCCGGGCAACATTCAGGCCTTCATCGACGCGCCCATCTACGCCCGCACAAGCGGATATCTGAAGCACTGGTACTTCGATATCGGCGCGCACGTCAAGCAGGGCCAATTGCTAGCCGAAATTGAGAGTCCCGAAGTGGACCAGCAACTGCAGCAAGCTCGCGAAGATCTCGGTACCGCACAGGCCAACCTGAAGCTCTCGCAGATCACAGCGACGCGCTACGTCGACCTGTTCAAGACGGATTCGGTCGCCAAGCAGGATGTCGATAACGCCGTACAGGATGCGGCGGCGAAGAGCGCGACTGTGAAATCGGCTCAGGCAAATGTCGGACGCATCGAGCAGCTCGTCTCATTCGAGAAAGTATATGCGCCCTTTGACGGCGTAGTCACCGCGCGAAACACCGATATAGGCCAGCTCATTGAGTCCGGTTCCTCGGGCGGCCCCGCGCGTGAACTGTTTCATGTAGCGGCGATCAACAAGCTTCGCGTTTTCGTGAATGTGCCGCAGGTCTACTCGCACGCTACGGTGCCGGGAATCAAGGCGGATCTGACCTTGCCTGAGCTGCCCGGCCGACGATTTAAAGGTACGCTTGTCCGGACTGCGGACTCGTTGGATCCTGCAACGCGCACGCTTATGGTGGAAGTCGATGTCGTCAACTCGACCGGCTTGCTTTTTCCGGGATCTTACACGGAAGTGCATTTCAACATCAGATCGCCGCGTTCTACCCTGATCATTCCGTCAACGTCTCTGGTGTTTCGCCGTGAAGGCTTCGTGTCCCGATCGTGATCGATGGGAACCGCGCTTCGCTTGTTCCGGTGACGCTGGGGCGCGATTTCGGAAACACAGTGGAGGTAGTTTCCGGCCTCTCCGATGACGCACTGCTGATCGCAAATCCTCCCGATTCGTTGGTTGACGGCGAAGTTGTACGAATCGTGCAGCCGAAAGCCGCGAAGCCGGCCGAAGAATAAGAGCCGCGGTCCTGGCGCTGAATGCGCGTGCCTTAATCCTTGCTCTTCTCGTCCGGACTTTTTTCCGCGGGCTTGACGGTGGATCGAATGACCATGAATCGATTCAGGACATCGAACCAGAAAGGCGCGCCGAGTGAGACCGCGAAGCCGGTGAAGAGAATGCCCGCGACTTTCAGCCACCAACCCATGAAATTGTCCGGAGCTCTGCGCCAATCCCGCATGAAGTCAGAGCCGCTTTGATTGCGCTCCGGCGTGAATACCCACCCGAAAGGTACGCCGCCCTGGCGTTCAAGGAAGCCGATTGGGTCCGCGAAATTGGAGGAGGAAGGCCGCGGCTCATGTGTTCGCCGCTCGGCTTCAGCCACCAGCAGCGATCTCGCCGTCTGATTGGTATTCAGATAACGCGTAATGGCGATGGCATCGACATTCATAGTGGCGGCAATCGAAAACCCAATCAATGCAATGATGATCTGGGTCCGGCGCTTGTACCAACCGGAGACGCGATCCATGGAGGCGTTGTACCAATCTTCAATGCTCTGACGAACGCGGGGCAGATCGTCACCTGCGGCCTCGGTCAGAGGCAACAATGCGCCGCGAAGCCTTGAACTCGGCGACATGCCAGAGACTGCATATTTGAAATCGGCCGCGGCTCTGGCATTTACAGTGACGCTTTCAGGAACTCTTACTAGCGGACTGGCCTGCGGAGCGGACACTCTGACGAGATCCATCACTGCAAGGGCAAAAGTGCGCGGCGGAATATAGGACGGAAGATTGCTAGTTTTACCGGCTTTGTACTCACCGCGGAAGAGCCCCTCGATCAATGGATTCCGGTAAAACTTCGGCACAAGATCTAGCCGGTCGCGGTCGCCAAACATCTCCCGAATGCCTCGTTCGAGATCACCGGCGCGATCCTTAAGCACTGTCTCAATCGCTTCTCGCACGGAGGAGCAGACCAAGCTCAGCAGCAAGAAAACAAGTATCAGACCGATGGCGACATCTAAGATTTCCGAACCGAACACGAATCCTCCAAACGTGAATCATCTCTCGACCGGCATGGCAGAATAATAACTCGTTCGCTGCCTCTGGAGCCGTATCATATCCCAAATTTCGGCTGGAAGCAGCGATAAGAATACGCATTCCGGAACGAAACGTCATACAATTCGGATTCAGGAACTGCTTAATGCTTCTGCAATTTCCCGCCGCGACCAGCGAAGTCGATCTTAATAGCACGTATGACGCAGTAATCGTCGGTTCGGGAGCCGCCGGCGGCATGGCCGCGCATGTGCTGACCACTCACGGCCTAAAGGTGCTGCTTCTCGAAGCCGGAAAGAACCAGGACACCAGCAAGACTTCTGCATTCGATGCAATGGCCGTACGATCATCCGCGGCGCGGCAAGATGCCTCCCGATTACCACGCGCTGACGACCAACGAATACAACATTCGCCAGTCGCCTTACGCGCAGGATTCGCCCTACCCGAAGGTGACGTCTTACATCCAGGGCTGGGGCGGTTCCGATTACAGCAAGAACGCTCGTCGTGGATGAGAAAGAGCACCCTTATACCGGCACGCGATATGCCTGGGTGCGCTCGCGCGCGGTGGGCGGGAAGACAAATATCTGGGGCCGGCTGGCGCTGCGCCTTTCCGATTACGATTTCAAAGCGAAGAGCCACGACGGATATGGAGAAGACTGGCCGATCTCATACGCCGACATCGCGCCCTATTACGACCGCGTAGATCTCTACTTGGGCGTTTCCGGGCATCCGGAGAATCTGCCCGCAATTGCCCGACGGAAAATTTCAGCGGCCGGTGAAATTGAACTACTCCGAGCTTCACTTGCGGCAACGCTGAAAGGAATGGACCGCATGCTCACGCCTTATCGCGCGGGAGTGGCGACCGACGGTCGTGAAGCACAACAAATATCGAAGCCGCTGTTATGGACGCGGCGCATGCAATCGCCACGTCGGCGGGTGCGATATCCATGCCGCCTTCGATTCGCCAACGGGGCTGATTCGGCCTGCGATGGACACGGGCAATTTGACGATGCGTCCGAACTCGACCGTATACGAAGTGACGGTCGATAAGAAGACGGGCAAAGCGATCGGGCGTCTCATTTCTGGACAGCGACACGCGGAAGAGTTATCAGGCCAAGGCGAAGGTGGTGGTGCTTGCCGCGTCGACGCTCGAATCGGCGCGCTTGATGCTGCTCTCGAAATCGAGCCAGTATCCGAACGGAATCGGCAATTCCAGCGGGCACGTCGGCCACAACTTCTGCGAGCACGTCATGGGCCCTTCGGTCGCAGGCATTATGAAGGAGCTGATCGGAAAACCTCGCACGCTGGATGATGGCCGCCCGGGAGGTTTCTACGTCCCGCGCTTCCGAAATTAAAGACCGGCAGACCGAATTTTGTTCGGGGCTATGGGTTCGAAGGCGGCAGCGGTTGCGGAATGATTCCGGGAACTGCCTACACCAGCCCGGGATTCGGCGAAGAGTACAAGAAGCACGTGCGCGATTATGCCGGCGCAACGATCGAAATGGGCGCCTTTGGTGAAGTGCTGGCGCGTTACGAGAATTACGTCGAAGTCGATTCGAACGTGAAGGACGCCTGGGGCATTCCGGTGCTGCGCTTCAATTACCGTTTCGGCGAGAACGAAAAGAAGATGGCCGCGGACATGGCCGTGACTGCGCGCGAAATGTTTGAAGCCGCCGGTTTTGAGATCGTCTCCGTGACCACAGACATTCTTCCCGAGGGTTGGTCCATTCACGAACTCGGCACATCGCGCATGGGAAACGATCCGAAAACATCCGTCCTGAATCAATTTCAGCAATCGCACGATGTGAAGAATCTCTTCGTGGTGGATGGCAGCAGCCACGTTTCCGCGTCGTGCCAGAATCCGACCTGGACCATCATGGCGCTTTGCTGGCGCTCCTGTGACTATCTGGCCGATCAACTGAGGCAAGGAGAGATTTGAATGGACGCTAGCCTCGAATCGCCGCGATCTGTTCAAGGCTCTTACGGCCGCTGCATTCACCACGCTGCAGCTTCCGGCGGCCGAGCCGAACGCTCCTCTTTTCTTCACCAACGATGAGTTTGCGCTGCTCGATACGCTGACCGAACTGGTCGTCCCTACCGATGAACACTCGCCCGGCGCGCACGAGGCCGGGGTAGCCGCATATATCGACCGCACCGTCGCCGAAGCGTTTCTCCCGGAAGACAAGACTTCCTGGCGCAAAGGCTTGGCGTCTATCGACGAACTTTCGCGATCGATGTACGGATCGCCTTTTCTGAAGACAGGCAAGCAACAGCAAACAGCTCTGCTTACGAAAATCGCGGCCGCCGAGCACCATCCCCAAACGAGCCGGAGAAATTTTTCACGCAACTGAAGCAGACGACGGCGTTCGCCTATTACTCTTCTTCGATCGGCATTCACCAAGACATCGAACTACAAGGGAAACGTCATTCTCGATAAATTTGTCGGTTACGACGCCACCTGACGCGATCGGCGGAAGCCGGTCATTCGCTATACTCCGGGTGGGGAATTCGATGCGTAGCCTCAAACTCCCTCGTACGCTCTTCACCGTCCTTCTTTCAGCCGCGATTGTTTGGAGCCAAACGCCACAAACCGGCGTTTCGGGTTTCAGTCCAGACACGCCCGCACTGCCTCCCATAATCCAAACGGTGCTTTACTCCATCACGGCGGCCGACCTGAAGGGTGATCTTTCATTTCTGGCTTCGGATGCGTTGCAGGGCCGCTACACACCTTCTCCCGGCTTGGATGTCGCCGCCGAATTCATCGCGTCGCAGTTCCGCGCCGCCGGTCTGGAGCCCGGCGGCGACCAGGACTACTTCCAAACCGCGTCATGATCGATCGCCACATGCCCAAAGTGCAGTCGGACATGGTCGCGCGGCAAGGCTCGCGGACTACTTTCATTCCCGCGCAGTCGATGACCATCTCGGACGCAAAGTCAAGCTGTGAAGATCGATCGCGCGCCCGTCGTCGTCTTTCCTTCCAGAGATCCGGATGCACTGAAGAGCGTGGACCTGACGGCAAAAGCAGTGGTCGTACCGGAACCGCCGGTGGGCAGAGTGCCGCGGGATCCGAATGCTGCTCGACAAAAGGCGAGCTTTCGATAAAGCGGTCGCGTCCTCCAACGCAGCCGTCGAGATACTCGTCGGGCAGCAAAGACAAGCGCCCATGAACACGAAACTGCTGCCCGCGAACGAGGTGCAAGAGCACCGTGTTCCCGTGGTCATGGTGGCGAGCGACGAACTTCAGAACTGGCTCGAGCATCCGGACAGCGGCTCTGAAGATCGAACCGTCTCGCTCGATATACCTGCTCCTGAAGACCACAGGGTTGGTCTGAAGAATGTTGTCGGAATACTTCGCGGGTCCGACCCGAACCTGAAAGACACCTATGTTCTGTTGACCGCGCATTATGATCACATCGGCACCACTGAAACGGCCGGCCGTGCCGCGCAGAATCGTACGCAGAATCCAAATGATCACATCTATAACGGCGCGAATGATGACGGCAGCGGAACGGTATCGGTGATCGAAATCGCCAAAGCTTTGGCCAAGCTTAATCCGCATCCAAAGCGCTCGGTGGTGTTCATGACGTTCTTCGGTGAGGAGCGGGGCGAAATCGGTTCGCAGTATTACGCCAGGCACCCCGCTGTGCCGCTCGCAAAGACGGTCGCCGACTTGAACTTGGAGCAGGTGGGCCGGACAGATTCCACTGTTGGCCGACAGGTAAACAACGCCAGCCTTACTGGATACGACTACTCCGACGTGCCGAGGTTCTTTGAAGACGCGGGCCGCGAAACGGGCATCAAGGTGTATATGGACAAAGAAGCGAGTGATGCTTATTTCACGCGCAGCGACAACGCATCGCTTGCCGAAGAGGGCGTGCCGGCTCACAGCTTGACGGTAGCCTTCGATTATCCCGACTATCACGGCCTCGGGGACCGGTGGCAAAAGATCGACTACGAGAACATGGCCAGAGTGGACCGCATGGTTGCGCTGGGTGTCCTCAATATCGCAAACAGCGTCAAGGCGCCCCAGTGGAATGCGCAAAATCCCAGAGTGACGCAGTTCCGTGAGGCGCAGCAAAAATTTCGCCCACAGCGAACCGGTGCGCCCATACAAACACCGGAACATTCCCAGACTAGAAATCGTATCTTCGTCGGGTGATGGACAAATGCTGACATTCCTCCTCTTCTGCTTTTTGTTCGTCGTTTCCTGGCCGATTGCGCTGGCAGCGCTGATCTGTTATCCCCTGGTCTGGCTGTTGCTGCTGCCTTTTCGAATCGTGGGAATCGCCGTACATGGAGCATTCGCGCTCATTCACGCTCTCATATTCCTTCCGGTTCGAGCCATTCGCGGCATTGCCTAGGCTGATTCGCGGCAGTGCTGTTCTGGAGAATGTAAGTTTATGTTCTCCATACACACCCTGCCGAGCGCCGTAATCTTCTGCATCATCACAATGCTCGGCTGGGGCTCATGGGCCAACGCGCAGAAATTAACAGGCAAAGAGAAATGGCCGTTCCAACTCTTTTACTGGGATTACGCGATCGGTGTTTTTCTTTTCGGCCTGCTGCTTGCCGCCGCGCTGGGCAGTCACGGGTCTTCAGGCATGGGCGCGCTCGAAAACCTTTATAGCGCGGAAATGCGATTTATCTTGCCTGCCGTGGTAAGCGGCGCGATTTTTAACGTCGCAAACATTCTCCTGGTGGTTGGCATAGATGCAGCGGGTATGTCGGTTGCCTTCCCAGTGGGCGTGGGGCTGGCGCTGGTGATCGGCACGGTCCAGAGCTACCTCGAGCAGCCCAAGGGCGACCCTCGTCTGCTGTTCGCCGGAGTGGGCCTGATCGTTTGCGCCATGATCGTGTCCGCACTCGCACACAAGAAGCTGCCTCGTTCCAGTGGTCGACGCCCGCTGCGAGGTGTCCTATTCTCCGTGGTCGCGGGCTGCATCATGGGCTTCTTCTATCCACAGCTGATCCGTGCCATCTCACCCCGCTTCAACTCCGCCCCGATCGTGCCTGGCATGCTGACGCCCTATGTGGCGTTGGTTTTCTTCGGCGCCGGCGTGTTGGCGAGTAACACCATCGTGAACAGCATCTTCATGAAAGCCGGTCACACCACTTACGCCGACTATTTACAGGGCACCCCCAGGCTACACTGCATTGGAATCCTGGGCGGCTTTGTTTGGATGCTCGCGCTGGCGTTGAATGTGATTGCTTCCCCTGTCGCCGGACCGGCCATCTCGTATGCTCTCGGACAGGGCTCAACGTTAGTCGCGGCGATCTGGGGAGCTTTGATCTGGCGTGAATTCCGAGGCGCGCCGAAGGGAACGGCGGTATACGTCGCGGGCATGTTTGCAGGTTACGCGGCCGGCCTCCTGCTCATCGGCCTAGCAACGCAACAGGCGCCTTAAGTTGTTCGCTGTCGAGACAACCATTCAGCGTCGAAGCGCTCCCGAGAGGCGAACGATCTTTGTGTGCCTGCTTGCAACGTCGAAAGCGCCGCGTACAGATTCGCGCGTGAAATCGCTTCGAACTCTTCGCAGCCGGTGGATAGAAAATACGCGAAACTACCGATGAACGCATCGCCTGCCCCGGTCGTATCGATCGCGCGCACGGCGAAAGCCGGAACGTGTCGGACGCCATCCGGTGCGGCCAGAAGCGCGCCGTTTGCGCCCAGCGTGATGATGATCCGCCGCAATCCATGCTGGAGAAGGCGGCGTGCGCAGTCGCGAGCCTCTTCCAAATTTCGAACCGGCATTCCGCTCAGGGCTTCCGCCTCGCTCTCATTGGGGATCAAATAATCCGCGCTGCTGATTTCTTGCAGGTCGATAGCCTGTCCGGGCGCCGGATTTAGTATCGTGCGCACGCCGTGCTCGCGTGCAAACCGCAAGGTGTGGTAGACCGTCTCAACGGGCACTTCCAGCTGCAGAACGATGAAATCGGCTCCGCGGAGGAGGTCGGCAGCCGCGTTCACATCTTCGGGCAAGAGCTTATCGTTTGCGCCCTTCACCACTAGAATGCGATTCTGTCCGCTGCTGTCGACAAAGATGGGCGCTACGCCGCTCGAAACACCGGGCGTCTTGAGGACATTCGTGGCATCGATGCCGTAGGAGCTGAAATTCCGAATGGTCGCCGGCCCGAAGAGATCGTCGCCGACTCGGGCGATCATGCAAACTTCCGCTCCGCATAGTCGTGCGGCGACAGCCTGGTTTGCACCCTTTCCGCCGAAGCCGAGCTGAAATTCCGTTCCGAAGATCGTTTCGCCGGGGCGGGGAAATGCATCTGTGAAGGTCGTGAGATCGATGTTGGCGCTGCCCACGACAGCGATACGCGGCGGAGTCATTTGCCGCGCATCTCTTTCAAGGTCTCGCCGATGCCGTCCTTGTAAGAAGTTTTCTCGAGATCGGGCAGGAGTTTGCGCAAACGGCTGTCGTCAAGTTTCACCGGTGTAGTCCACAGATAATTCATCTCGGCGATCTCGCGCATCATCGGTTTGAAAATCCCCAGAACGCGCAGCATCGTCTTACTCGCAATCCGCAATTGCGGTTTCCGCCCAAGCGCGCCAAATACGAGCTCCGCGAAGCCGCGAGTCGTGATTAGAGCAGGCCCCGCGAGATTCCACGCGCTGCCGTAAGCCTCGTCTTTTTCCGAAAGAGCGACAAGCGTTTTAGCGACATCGGGCACGTACACAAATTCGTGAGGCGTGTCGATGGGACCGATCACGTTTGCGCGGCGCCCCTCGAGTGCCGCTTTGAAAACGTCCGCCACGTAGCTCATTTCTGCATCGGCTCCGTAGAAATCGGGGGGTCGCAGAATCGCCGTGCGCAGGCCGTTGGGTGTATGGGCCCCCAATACAAGGTCTTCCTGCTCTTTTCGCATTGCGCCTTTGAACGTCTGCGGGTTGCGCGGATGCGATTCGTTCACGAATTCCTGTTGCGGGATGCCATACGGATAGACCGTGCTCACATGCATGAACTGGCTCACACCAGCCTGTGTCGCTGCGGCGAGAGCAATGCGTGTCAGCTTCGGATGTAATGCAAATTCCGTATAGGGCACGCCGACGGTATAGAAGATCGTGTGAACCCCTTGAGCGGCCCTCATCGCCGCTGTGGGGTCCTGCAAGTCTGCAACCTGGTAGTCAACCAGATCGCCGTAGTTCGCAAAATCTCTTCGTAAGCGCTCTGCCGAACGGCCCACTACGCGGAAGTGCCTGCCATTCTTCGCAAACTCCTTCGCCAACGCTTTGCCGACAGCTCCGGCGGCCCCGAAAATCGCACGATCCGGCGCCTTTTCTTCAGCACTTGCGCTACTTTCCGGCAATCTTCGTCACCCCCGGTACACTATGACAGTAGTATGCCGCTTCCGCCGAGCGAGGACTTTTATCGCATCAAGAAACTCCCACCATATGTCTTCGCCGTTATCAATGAGCTGAGAGACAAAGCCCGCGCGGCCGGCGTGGACGTTATCGATATGGGAATGGGCAACCCGGACGGCGCCACGCCGCAACCGGTTGTTGAAAAGCTTATCGAAGCTGCACAAAATCCGGCGAATCACCGTTACTCCATGTCTCGAGGTATTCCGAACCTGAGAGAGGCGGTCGTCGCTCGATATAAGAAGCACTATGCCGTGACGCTCGATCCGGAAGCGGAAGCGATCGTCACGATCGGAGCTAAAGACGCACTCGCTCACTTGCTCTTCGCGATGATCGGGCCAGGTGACGTGGTCGTATCGCCTAATCCGGCCTATCCGATTCATCAATACGGCGTCATTATGGCCGAAGGCGAGGCATGCATGCTGCCGATGCCCGATGCCGCGACTTTCCTCGATGGCTTAAAGAACCTGTACCGAACCGCAGCCAAAACTCCTAAACTCATACTGATTTCGTTTCCACACAACCCGACGACGACATGCGTGGATCTGGAGTTCATGGGCGAAATTGTGGAGCTGGCGCGCCGGCACGGATCGTACATTGTCCACGACTTCGCTTACGCCGAACTTGGCTTTGACGGGTATCGTCCGCCCAGCATTCTGCAAATTCCCGGTGCGATAGACCACGCCGTCGAGATCTACTCGATGACGAAAAGCTATAACATGGCTGGCTGGCGGGTGGGCTTCTGCTTAGGAAATCGCACGCTGATCGCCGCGCTCGCGCGCATCAAAAGCTATCTCGATTACGGCATCTTCCAGCCCATTCAGATCGCTGCTGTCACCGCGTTGCAGGAGTGCGATGACGCTCCGGGCAAAATCTCGCGGATGTATCAGGATCGTCGCGACGTACTGATCGAAGGGCTCGAAAAAGCTGGTTGGCATGTCGAGCCACCAAAGGCTTCGATGTTCGTTTGGGCTCGTATTCCGCACGCTTTCGGCGGCATGGGATCTCTTGAATTTTCGAAGCTGCTGATGCGCGAGGCGCGCCTGGCCGTTTCGCCCGGTATTGGCTTCGGCCCCATGGGCGAAGGCTTCGTGAGGTTCAGTCTGATAGAGAACAATGACCGTGTTCGGCAGGCCACAACGAACCTGGCCGCTTTCTTCGAAAGACAGACCGCGTTCTCCCACTCCGATTCCCAATCTGTACACGTATAATTCAGAGAAATGGCAGCCCTTCCAGATACACCTCTGCCAGAAGTCATAGAGCTGCCGCATCTAAGTGTCAAGGACCTTGACGCGCTTCTAAACGAGGAAATCGGAATTTGGGAACGGCGCTTTGCGTGGGATTTTCGTCCTTCCGCCGACCTGCTTCGTCGCTTCCTGCAAATCCAGTCGCTCTACGGCTATGCATTGCGGATCAGGAAGGAGGTCATCGGTTACGGCTACTACGTCTGTGAAGCGCGCAAAGGGTTGATCGGCGATTTCTATGTCCGTGCGGACCATGCCACGGCTTCCAATGAAATGCTGTTGCTTGGTGCCATTGTCAAAGGCCTGATGCTTACTCCAGGCGTGCGCCGGGTCGAATCTCAGTTGATGCTGCTGCGCAATGTCCTTGCTCAGCCGCCGCTCAGCCGGCACGTGACGCGTCACGATCGGTACTTCATGCATATCGATCGCGATACAGCGATCGCACTGACGCCTTCCCAAGCGGATTTTCACGCGACGTTCGTGCCCTGGGCGGAGCGCTACCAGGAAGAGACCGCGCACCTGGTTGCCGCCTCTTATAAGGGACACGTAGACAGCGACATCAACGATCAGTACCGGACTATTCCAGGCGCGCGACATTTCTTGATGAACATCATTAAATTTCCGGGCTGTGGCAACTTCGCGCCGAATGCCTCGATCATCGCCTTGGATGATAGAACGGGCCGTGTTTGCGGTGCTTGTTTGGCTAGCCTTGTGTCCGCGACGTCGGGACACGTGACGCAGCTTTGCGTCTTGCCGGCTATTCGCGGCGCGCGCCTGGGATATGAGCTGCTGCGTCAATCTCTCGTTCGGCTGGCGGAGCTGGGTTGCACTTCGGTGAGTCTGACCGTGACTTGCTCGAACGTCGATGCCACGCGCCTCTACGAATCCATGGGCTTCCGTTCGCAATCCACCTTCCCAGCGCTGGTCTGGGAGGGCTTTTAGCGCAGGCCCGGCAGCAAGACGGCGGAATGTCCCGTCCGCTAAGTTTCGCTCAGCGGACTGCGCTTTCGGCTATAGGCAAAGTAAATAACCAGCCCGATCACCAGCCACACCACAAAGCGTACCCATGTCTCGAGCGGCAATCCCAACATCAGCCCTAAACAGCACAAGCGCCGAAATCGCTGGGCGTCACCGGGCGAAAATGGCACTTTGAAACGTTCTCTGGCCGGTCGGGCTGCTTATGGCGAAGGATAACCACGCCGGCCGACACGATGATGAAGGCGAATAGCGTCCCGATGTTCGATAGGTCCGCAAACGTTCCGATGTCCCAAATGCCCGCAGGTATTCCGACCGCCAAGCCCGCCAGCCATGTGCTGACGTAAGGCGTCTGGAATTTCCGATGCACCCTCGAAAACACGTCCGGCAGCAAGCGGTCGCGCGACATCGCGAACCAGATCCGCGCCTGTCCATATTGGTAGACCAGCAATGAGGAAAGCATCCCCAGCAAGCGCCCCTACCGTCACGGTGAATCGCAGCTTGTTCATGCCGATCGCCTGCAGCGCATTCGCCACCGGAGACGCATTGTCCAGCGTCTTCCAGTTCACGATGCCTGTCAGCACAAACGCAACGGACGTGTAGAGAAGGCCGCACGACGACCAGCGTTCCGATGATGCCGATCGGCATGTTCTTTTGCGGATTGCGGCATTCTTCGGCGGCGGTAGACACCGAATCGAAACCGATGAACGTAAAGAAGACGATGGCCGCGCCGCTCACCACGCCGGGGAACCCATTGGGCAGGAAGGGATGAAGGTTGGAGGCTGTGTACCGCGCGCGCGGCCCCGAAAACGAACAGAAGAACAGCCGCCAACTTGATCACCACCATGAAGTTGTTTGCTCCCGCGCTTTCCTTTACTCCGCGCACCAGAATCCAGCTCAGCAACATCACGATCAGAAAGGACGGAAGGTTGAAACAGGCTTCCCGTGAACCGGCCCTCCATGATCGGCCGGCTCGGAAAGATACTGCGGCAGGTGCAGCGCCGAACAGGTAATCGCACATCACGTTGAAATAAGCCGAAAATCCAACCGCAACCGACATGTTGGATACGGCGTATTCCAGAATGAGATCCCATCCGATGATCCAGGCGAAGATTTCGCCCAGCGTCGTGTACGCGTACGTGTAAGCGCTGCCGGCGATCGGGATCATGGAGGCGAGTTCCGCATAGCAAAGCGCCGCAAATCCGCACGTCATGGCAACCAGGATGAACGAGAGCGTCAGGCCGGGTCCTGCACCCGGCCGGCCGATCGTCGAAGCCGCACTGCCGCCGTGCAAAATCAGATCGAGCAGCGGCGCGTTCAAAATCGAGGGAACACTGAGATGCTGCCCCGCCGCCGCAGTTCCCGTAACAGTGAAGATGCCGCCGCCGATGACCGCGCCGATTCCGAATGCAATCAGGCTCCAAGGTCCCAGCGAACGCTTCAGCCGCTTGCCTTCGACGTGCGTCTCTTCGACCAACACGTCGATGTCTTTCGTCTTCAGCAGCTGGTTCATCGTTAATGCGGCCAGTATAGCGATCGGCAAGCTGCGCCTTGCCGCCATTCAAGGGTCCGCAAGGTTGCAAGCAATGTCACATAGTCAGCGAACAATGACGTCTATTGCCGTATGTTGCAGTCCAGGGGCTTTCACGTATTAACCTTGTTCTCTCTTGCCGCGTTGCCGGCACTCGCACAGCTCAGCGCCAGTCTTCAAGGCGTAATCACCGACCCTTCGGGCGGTGTCATTCCCGGAGCGCACGTCAAGCTTCTGAACAACGGCACGCAGGCGACGCAAGAATACAACCGCCAATGACCAGGGATTCTATCGGTTTAATCAACTTCCCGCCGGCACCTACACGCTGACAATTGATGCACAGGGATTCCAAACCTCGACCGTGACCGGCGTTCAAGTGGCTGCCGATCTTCCGCAAAGCGCGAATGCCACCCTGCAGGCGGGTAATATCCAGTCTTCCGTAACCGTCAGTGCGTCGTCGACTCCGGCGCTGCAAACCGCGGATGCAAGCGTGAGTGGAACAATCAGCAGTGCAGGCTGTCCAGGATCTGCCCGACTTCGGCCGCGATCCGTACGAATTGATTCGGACCATGCCTGGCATCACCAGCACGGGCGGCCGGAGCGGCAATGGTCAGACCGTATTTCTCGGGCAACACGAGCCGGCCCGGGCCAATCGAATGCCGGCATCTTTCAAACCGAGAATCAGGTCCAGGTCAGCTCAGCCGGACAGCGCGTTGAGCAGAACGTTTATTACATCGACGGAGTAAACGTGAACAGTCTGGGTTGGGGCGGTGCGGCGGTGGTCACGCCGAACACGGAGTCGGTCCAAGACATACCGTGATAACGAGCCGATTACGATGCGGCCGACGGACGCGGCAGCGGCGCCCACATCAAGACCACTACCAAAGCGGGAACGGACCAGTTTCATGGCAGCGGCGTTTTCGTTTATCAGGACCCGAATTTCAACGCCTATAACAAGTGGGGCGGCCCGGATAATGCTCCTCCCGTTCGCGTTCAAAACGATTACCGCCAGTACGCGGCCAGCGTTGGCGGCCCTATCAAGAAAGACAAATTCTTCTTCTTTCTGTCCTATGAGGGTTTGCACAACAAGACGACCACGTACGGACGAGACGTATGGGTGACGACACCGCAATATCGTAACCTCGTCATCGCGGACCGGCCGGGCTCGACCATAGCCAAGATTTTCCAAACGCGCTAATGCGAATCCCAGGATCAACGCGGTGCTGGGCGGCCCAGCAGCAAGTTGCTCCATTTTCGGCGTCCAATGCCGCCGCCGTTTGCCGTGCAGGTTCCAGGCGGTCTGGACTTCGGTTCGCCCGGGCCGGGGTCTGGCGGGAGTCCCTACTATCCCATCTATCCCGCCGGCCCGCTCTCGACCGGCGGCGGCTTCGATGGCATTCCCGATCTCAATACGTCCAGTACTACACTCCGGGGAGCAGATTGGAAATCAGTTCAACGGACGCTTCGATTTCAGGCTCACGCCCAACGATCTGATCTTCGCGTCTGCGTACATTACGCACCTGAATCAGGTTTCAGCACAGGCTGCATCGGCGTCGGCGCCCGATGCGGACAGTACTTTTAAGCCCATTCAACACCGCCATCACCCTGGGCTATATCAAGAACTTCAACGCCACCACCATCAATGAGCTGCGCGGAAATTTCACCCGCTTTGCCGACAACCAGCTCAGCGATAACTCCGGGATCAACTGCGGCATTCCTCAGATCCAGGTCGAGGCCTATCCGACTGGAAATCTGCAAGTGGCCGGCGTGATCCAGGGCACCGATACGCCCGCAATCCTGGCCCAGAACACGTATGAAGTGCGCGACACCCTCACTAAAGGTAATGGGCAATCACACCGCTCCGTGTTGGCGGCGAATACCGATGGGAGCAGGACAACGACAATCTGCTCGGAGGCGCCCGGCCGCTTTATTCTTTTTCAGGTCTCTGGAATCTGGCCAACAGCGCCCCCATCTTCGAACAGATCTACGCCAATGCGAACACGGGCGGCCCAGCGAATGCCGCTCCGGTACTTCCGCGATCACCTGCGGCGCTTTATTTGTGCAGGACGATTGGCATGTTACTTCCAGCTTGACTGCTGAATCTGGGCCTGCGCTGGGAGTATTTTTCGCCCCTTAACGGAGAACGCGACAACTCTTGACGAACATCTTTCTGGGTGCGACTGGCCCTACCCGCTGGTCGAATGCACAATCTGCGCAACGTGAATCAGCTGTGGAATTCCAATTGGAAGGACTTTCGAGCCAAGAATCGGTTTCGCCTATGCGCCCTCTCGCTGCCCATCGAGAAATTCGTTGTCCGCGGCGGATTCGGCATTCTTTACAACCGCCAGAACGATAACATTTTCGCCAACATCCGGCAAGACATTCCACAATTACTACAATATCGGACTTTGCTGCGGAACAGCGCCCGCGCCTTATCAGCTTTGGCTCACCCTTTGCCGGCGGCCAAATCTCAGTTCTACTACCGGCAGTAGCAACTCACCCAACAGCTACCCGGCGAACCCGGCCTTGGCGACTGGAGTCAATCCGGCTGACTGGAACTCCGAATGCGATCGGCGGAGGAACGCCGCCCGCCTATTCAGGTCTACGGAGCTTGGCCCAACACCCCCGATGCTTACACCGACATGTATTCGTTCGAGACACAGACGCAAGTCGCGAAAAACATCGTGTTTACGCTTGGCTATCAGGGTGCGCTGAGCCGCCATCTGATCCGGCTCGTCGATCAGAATTTTCTTTACCCGCAAACGGTCGGGAACCCAGAACAGCTTATTTCAACGGCGTCTTCATTCCCACTCCCGATGTAAATGCCTCCTACAACGCCATGAACGCTCGCATCGCCAAACAGTTTTCGATGGGCTTCTCTGTGGATGCGACGTACACATGGAGCAAGAGCATCGACATGCTGTCGGCGGAAGGTCCCGGTGCGCAGACCAATCAGACCGACCCCGTCCACGCCCAAACCGACGAATACGGGCCGTGCGACTATGACTCGCGTCACCGATTCGTTGCGAACGGCCTGTGGACCTTGCCGATCTTTCCGCACAACAAGGGCTGGCTGCACGCCATCTTAGGCGGATGGCAGCTTGGCGGAATTCTCACGGCATATTCCGGATTCCCCTGGACCCTAGTCACCGGGTATCCAGACAATCGCTGGCGGCGCTACCAAGTGCCGCTACCATTGGTCCGACCCGGCCGGTCCAGTACTACAACAATGCCAACCCGAACGATGTCTCCAATACCTGCTTCATGAATGGTTGCGAGTTCGGCGGAACCAACCCGACGGTGTCGATCGTCGGCACGAACTACTTCAACATCTCGCAGTCCGGCCCTCCGGGAATCGGCCGGAACTCGTTCCGCGGGCCCGGCTATTTTTCCACCGATGCGACTCTCTCCAAGCGCTTCGCCTTGCCGATGCTGAGCGAGGCTGCCGGAATTGAGCTTCGAGCTTTCGCGTTCAACGTATTCAACCAGCTGAATCTCGCTCCATTTGCCTTCGGCGGACAACGACGACGCATGTTGAAAATTCGAATTTCGGCCGCCCGAGCGGCGCCCTCGCAGGCCGGTCCATCGAACTACAGGTACGGTTCACGTTTTAACCGGCGAATATCGGCTCCTAAACGCACGTAATATAGAGATGCGGGCTCGGTAGCTGGAACCGCCGGCTGCTTCGCCCGCATCTAAAATGTTGGGACGGATCTTCCCAATTCCCGGAAAAGCACCTATTTGAGCAGTGAGACGCAAGGACCTTCGGCTTCTCGCGCCGCGAGTTTCTGTTGTCGTCCGCGGGCGCAACCCTCCTCGCGCGAAATGCGTTCGCTGCCACCCGCCTCCCGAAGCTCCGCAGCCTCTCAAGCCCGACGAGCGCGAGTTTCTGGAAGATTATGCCAAGCGCTGCTGCGCTCTATTTTTGGGAACAGGCGGATCAGCACACCGGAATCGTGCTGGATCGAGCCAGCAACGATGGCGCGCGGTCCGGACACAACGTGGGCAGCGCGGCCGCCACGGGCTTTGGCTTAACTGCTCTCTGCATCGCGGCGAGCCATGGCTGGGTGCCCAAAGAACAGGCTCGCGCCCGCGTCCTGACGACGCTTCGCTATCTTTGGGTCCACGCCTTCCACGACCACGGCTGGTATTACCATTTCATGGACGCCACCTCGGGCGAGCGCAGGCTAGGCTCGGAACTCTCGAGCGTCGATACCGGGTTGCTGCTCTGCGGCGTATTGACCGCGGCCGGCTATTTTTCCACGGATCGCGAAATTCAACTTCTCGCCCATCAGATCTTCGATCGCGTCGATTTCGGCTGGATGCTGGCCGGAAGTCCGCTGCTGCTTTCCATGGGCGTCTGCCCGGATCCGGATTTCTGAAAGCGCGCTGGAGCACGCTACAGCGAAGCCTCCGTTCTTTATCTGCTCGCAATCGGATCGGCGCGCCATCCCATACCCGCCGATAGCTGGTATGCCTGGTTGCGGCCCGAAGTCCACTACGACCAGTGGATCTTCATCAGCGGAGGGCCGCTGTTCACGCATCAGTTCTCCCACGCCTGGGTCGATTTCCGCCACCAGCAGGACGGCGATCCTTCCTACATGGATTACTTCCAGAATTCGCAATTCGCCACCTACGCCCATCGCGATTTCTGCATCAGCCTGCAATCCAGATACTCCGATTACGGTCCGAACATGTGGGGCATCACCGTTTCCGATAGCCCCGGTGGATACGTCGTCTGGGGTGGGCCGCCCTATGCCGGACCTATCAACGGCACGCTGGTTCCGTGCGCGGCCGCCGGATCACTCATGTTCGCGCAGGAGATCTGCCTTCCCGTGTCTGCGCGAGATGCACAACGTCTATGGCGACAAGATCTATCAGCGCTATGGATTCGCCGACGCGTTCAATCCCAATTGGCAGGACCAGAAGCTGTGGGTGAATCAAGACGTCGTCGGCATCGACGTCGGCATCTCGCTGCTGAGCATCGAAAACCTGCTGACCGGAAACGTGTGGCGCTGGTTCATGCGCAACCAGTACATTCAGAGCGCCATGGAGCGCGTCGGATTCCGCCTCGCGACGCCCGGCATCGTCCTTCGCGAGACAAGAACCGGAGCGCGCGGCGCGGGTAAGCGGCCGAGCCTCGTGCTCCGGCTACGCTTACCGCTTCCGCTGGCCCTTAGCGATTTTCTTCACTTTTCGCTTATTAGAGCCGCGCGCTTCGCCGCGCGGCGCGCTTGGCTTTCGGAGCGGCTTTCTTCCGTGCGGCGCGTTTCAGCCGCTTGCGTTCTTCTCTGTCTTCTACGTGCTTTGTATTCATTCGTCGACTCTCATTCCTGCGTACTTCTCGACAATCTTCTTCAACCCGTATCCCGGGAAACTTATAGTTAGTTTCGCATCCTCGCCGTCGCCTTCGCGGCGAAGCACGGTGCCGCGTCCATATTTCGGATGTTGAATGACGGCTCCGGCGCCGAAACCGGTTGCCGGGACGCGCTCGCCTGGAACGAAAACTCGGCACGGACGGCGTAGACGCTGCGGTGGAGTCGCTGGTCTGGCGGCTGAGCGGGACTGCTCGGCCCCGCGCCGTTTGGGTTCGCGTTCTGCGCCGGAGGCCTTCGCGTGAACCCGGAAGGCGGCGGCATGCCGCGTTCCGCGAAGAACTGCGCGATGTTTTCCACCGAATTGTACGTGCGCCCGGTGTACAAGTTGCGCTTCACGGATTCGCGCACATCATCCTGTTCGGCAGAACAGGTCCACTTCTTCGGTGTGCCGTTCTTTGTAAGACGACAATCTCTCGCGCAGACTGGACGGCACCTCATTCAGGAATCGAGAAGGCAGGCAGACTTCCGGCTGCGATCCGCCATATCTGCGCCGATATCGTGCCCACGTCAGATACAGCCGCTTCTCGGCGCGCGTCATGCCGACGTAGCAGAGCCGCCGCTCTTCTTCCATCGCCGCTTCCGAATTCAGAGAGCGGCTGTGCGGAAATATGCCCTCTTCGAGACCCGCTATGAACACATTGGCGAACTCCAGCCCTTTGGCATTGTGCATGGTCAGTAAAGATACGGGCGCGCGCTCATCGACTGCATCCGCATCCGATACCAGCGCCGCATGATCGAGAAACTCAGATGCGTGTCTCGCCTCGCTCTGCCGCTTCCGCCGCCGCATTCACCAGTTCTTCCAGGTTTCCCAGCCGAGATTCCGAATCCGGCGAAGTATCGCTCTTCAGCATCGCTTCATAACCGGTCTTCTCGAGAATGTCGCGCAAAATCTCGTGCACTGGTTTCGTCGTTGCCGTCTCGCTCAGATCGGTTATCAGAGCCAAAAACGAACTGATGGCCGAATCCGCCCGCGTTGGCAAAACATTCTCCTCCATCATCTTCGGCAGCGCGTTCCACAAGCTCATTCCGTGTTCCAGCGCGAACTGCTCGATCTGCTCGATGGTGCCTTTCCCGATTCCGCGCGCCGGAGTGTTGATGACCCGCAGCAAGCTGACGGAATCCTGCGGGCTGAGCAGTACTTTCAGATACGCCAGAAGATCTTTCACCTCGGCGCGCTGATAAAAACTGAATCCGCCAACTACCAGATATTTCCGGCCGTAACGCCGCAGCGCTTCTTCAATCTGCCGCGACTGGAAGTTCGTCCGGTACAGAACCGCGACCCGTTCGCTCGGGTTCTTCGCGAGCAGCTTCTCGATCGTAGTCGGCGATAAACAGCGCTTCGTTCTCGCCGTCCGGCGCTTCGTAGTAGCCGATCTTCGCGCCCGAATCCGAATCGGTCCAAAGCCATTTGCCTTTGCGCTCTTTGTTGTTCGCGACGACCGCGCTGGCGGCCTCCAGGATGTTCTTGGTCGATCGGTAATTTTGCTCCAGCCGGATCACGACCGCATCCGGATAGTCCCGCTCGAAATCCAGAATGTTGCGGATATCCGCGCCCCGCCAGCCGTAAATCGATTGGTCTTCATCTCCGACAACACAGACGTTGTGCCGCATCTCCGTGAGCAGCCGCATCAGCTCATACTGGCTGCGATTCGTGTCTTGATACTCGTCGATCATGACGAATTCGTAGCGGCGGTTATAGAGCTGCCGCAAGCGCATCGTCGTGCCGCAGCAGACGCACCGATTCCAGCAGCAAATCGTCGAAATCAAGCGCATTTGCCTGCCGAAGCCGCTCTTCATAGATTTCGTAGATCTTGGCCAGCCGCGTGAGCTTCGGCTCCGTCGCCGCTTTGAACCAATCCTGCGGCGTCTCGTTATGGTTTTTCGCATGACTGATTCGCGAGAGCGCGGCCCGGTACTGCATGAATTTCTCGTCTAGCCCCAGCTGCTTGTAAATCGACTTCATCAGCGCGAGCTGATCGTCGTCATCGTAGATGGTGAACTGGCGCGTGAAGCCGGGGCGAATATCGGTGAGCGAATCGCCATCGCGCCTCAGCAAACGAACGCAAAACGAATGAAAGGTGGACACCAGCGGCGTCTTCGCCGTCGTTTGTGCCGCTGAGCAGATTGTGGACGCGCTGCGCGCATCTCATCCGCCGCTTTGTTTGTGAACGTGACGGCCAAAACAGCCGGTCCGGGAATGTGCTGCGCCTCGATCAGGTGCGCAATGCGATGCGTGATGACCCGCGTTTTCCCGCTTCCGGCGCCCGCCAGCAGCAGCAGCGGACCTTCGACGTGTTGCACCGCTTCGCGTTGTTGCGGATTGAGACCTGCAAGGAAATCCATGGATGAGAGGGCAGGGGGGAGCGTTTTCAGAATAACATCGCAACGCGCACCGCCGGATCGTTCAGTAGTCTAGAGATAGCTGATGCTTCGCGCCCGTTGATGCTCCGCCGAATCTTTGCTTCTCTGTTTGCTCTCACTGCGTCGTTCTGGATTGCCGGCGCTCGTCCGAAGGCGGCAGACGATCCTGTCTTTCGCCAGATCGATTCCATAGTCAAGTCGCTCTTCGACATAACCGGCCTCTCGGAGGAGCATCCTGTTCCGTATGGCCGAATGACGAAGCGACAGTTGCGGCAATTCCTCACCAAGCGAATCAAGAAGACGCTGAAGCCGGAAGAGATCCACGCCGATCGAGCTGGCGCTCAAGATGTTCGGCTTGGTTCCGCAGGATTTCGATCTGCGCAAATCGACGATCGACCTGCTCACCGAACAAGCCGCCGCCTTCTACGATTACGACGAAAAGAAGCTTTTCCTGCTGGAGGACTTCGTCTTTCACGTCTGAAACCACCACGCTCGCGCACGAATTGGCGCATGCCCTGGCTGACCAGCACTTCAATCTCGACAAGTTCATGGACGAAACTCCGTCGAATGACGACGAGAACCTTGCTCACACAGCTGTCGTCGAAGGTCAGGCCTCATGGCTGATGATCGCTTACGATTTGAAGCAAGCCGGCCAGCCCCCCGTTCCCACCCCCGAGATGCTGAGGATGGTCGTGGATTCGAGTGATTCGTCGATGGCTGATTATCCGGTGCTCAAAGGATCGCCGCTTTACATCCAGCAGTCGCTTCTGTTTCCCTATACGGAAGGCACGCTGTTCTTCGACGCCGTTTATAAGAAAATGGGTAAGCGAGCATTCTCCGCGGTGTTTACAGATGCGCCGTGCGATTCGGCGCAGATCATACATCCGGAGCGCTATTTCGCTCACGAGAAACCCAGCACTCCCGAACTGCCCAAGCTGGCATCGTCGAGCAGGGAAAGAGCTGACGGAAGGATCGGTCGGCGAGTTCGATCACGAAATGCTGCTTGCGGCAGTATCTGGGACCGCAAAAAGCGGATGAGCTGGCTCCGCACCTGCGCGGAGGACAGTTCCAGATTTTCGCGATCGGGAAACAGCACAGGCCGTTGCTCGAATACGTGTCCCAATGGGATTCCGATGAGCAAGCCGCGAACTTCTTTGCTTCATATCGGAAGATCTTGCAGTCGAAGTGGAAGCACTGCGATATCTCGACCGCGAAGCCGACTACCCTCGCGGGTACTGGCGATAACGGCTATTTCGTGACGCGGTTGACGGGCGACACCGTCTCCAGTATCGAAGGGCTGACGGACATAGATGAGTGGAACCGGCTGAAAGCATCGACCGCGCGTCAGAACGCGCTCCGAATGCGCTTTCGAGTGAAAACCGGCTGCCGGTAGCGTGACTGGGTTCTATCGTGGATGCCCGGGTCTCTAAGTTAAACTGTTCTATGGAGATCCACGGTGAAGAGAGTCTTCGCCTCATTTGCGGCGCTTGCGCTGGCCGCGTCCGCTGATTGCTGCGGAAACAAACACGCTGCGCAAGGCGCCGGAATTCGCGTTCACCATTCCGGGTCAGGGACAAAAGCTTTTGAGCCAGTATCGCGGAAAAGTGGTCGCGCTTGAATTCATCTTCACGACGTGCCCGCATTGTCAGGCGTGGAGCAAGGTGATGAGCAAATTCCAGCAGGAGTACGGCTCGCGCGGATTGCAGGTGATCGATGTAGCAGTGAACGACAATGCGGATCTCCTGGTGGAGAACTTCGCCAAGGATTTCCAGGTGAACTTTCCGGTCGGCTGGACGCTGAAAGACCAGATGATCTCCTTCATGGGCTGGACTTCAAGTTACTCGTGGTGCCCCAGCTGGTGCTGATCGACCGTAAAGGATACATCCACTAGCAAACACCCGCACGGGAAGAGCCAACGGGGAGTGGGACAAGATGATGAAAGAAGATCCGATCCGCCAGCACATCGAGGAGTTGTTGTCCCAGAACACTTCCGCATCGAGATCCACTTCCGGCAGCTCTCGAGTGGCGATGGCGAAGAAGCCTTCCTGAGTTCTGCACCATGCGCCCGTAGCTCAGCCTGGATAGAGCGTTTGCCTCCGGAGCAAAAGGTCGTAGGTTCGAATCCTACCGGGCGTACCAAAATTTCCAACGTAAGCTATTGAATCCAATGAAGCGGCTCAGAGCGGTCACGAGATCCTCCGGTTCGGTAAATTCGCCTGAGTTGGGCCAATTTGGGCCACTTTTTCCGGCTTGGGTGGCCCAAAAGGTTGCCTGGGCCACCCCTCTGCCTGATCTTTTCCGTCCTGATATTCAAGCAGCATTTTTTCCAGCTCTGGTCCGGGTGTGTGCACCTTGGAATACCACTCCATGGCCCGATCCATGTCGGCTTGGGCTGGATGGACGTAGCGCATCAGCAAGCTAAGATCGGCATGGCCGAGGATTTTGGCGAGCACGGGGAGCGAGCCGCCAGCCAACGCAAAACGCGTGGCAAAGGTGTGCCGCATATCGTAGAGCCGGCATCCAATCCCACAACCGCCTTCATATTGGCCATTCCTGTTTTTCTTTCCTCGAGTTGCCCGCGTATGTGCCTTTTGAAGGGTAGTGCGGGGCCCCCCATTCTTCGAGGATGGAAATACCCAGACCCCTGGAATCAACAAGCGCCTCTCGAAAATGCGAAAGGTTTCGTCCGTCATCTTCAATTTCCTATGCGCATTCTTGGATTTGCCTTCCGCGCTGGTGTCCCAGATCGTAAAGTGGCGATTGGCGAGATCTACATGGGTTTGCTCCAGATGGGTTTGCTCCAGCGACATTACCTCATCTGGTCGAGGCCCCTGCGAAACCATGATGGTTGCTATATCCGCTAAGTCAATGGTTTCCTTTGCCGCTGCCGTGAGGTATCGAACTTCCTCCTCCGGTGATAGGACTCGCATTGCATCTGAATCCTGTTCACTGGGAATCTTTACTTCTGCGTCTTCTCCCTTTGCGAAAGGATCACCTTTCGTCCAGCCCTGCTTGCGGGCGTATCGAAAAAATTGACGCAGCAGCAACAGCTGCTTTCGAAGAGTGTTGTCGTGAATGTCATTTTCACGCCTCCACATCTTGAAATCTTCGACTTGCGCTGGACCGATTCGCGCCAGAGGCCATTTAGTCCGTTCGAGGTAAAACTGAAATGAAGCCATTAAGCTCGCCGCCCATTTGCATTTCCTGTTCTGATGCTTACCCCGGTACCAGGACATGAACTTCGGAACCGCGTGATCAAGCGAGATGATGACACGCCTAATTACCGGTTTTCCTTTTGTCAGATCTTCGATGTGCGCGGTGCGCTCCGCGTGCGCCTTAACAATGTTTTCTGGGACGGCCTCTAAATCGGTGACCCGAGAATAGGGCTGGCCGTTCAACTTGAAGCGATACTCCCATTTCCCGTTCTTCTCCCACTTGGTTCCGAAACCTGGCCGACGCTAGGAACAAGATCACACAGCGGCAAAACGAATATAACTGCGAGCGGCCACACAGCCGTCTCGCTTACCGCACGCCTAACGAGTTCGCCGAAGTACTGAAATCCTCAATCATGACTGGTTGAACTGTTTGAACAAATCGATGCCGGTCACAGCTGCTGGTTTCTGCAGGGAGAGAAATAACACCGCATATCGGAAAGAGGAAGCGGAGCAAAAGAAGGGTTATCAGAAAAGCGGCTAACCGGTGCAGGCGGCCTTTGATCCAACGAGGGCATGGGTGCGCGGGCGAGAAGCGTCAGGTGGATGCACTTCGCCGGGGGCTCGAGAGTCTCGAGGGGCGTTAGCAAGGTTTTTTGACACGCCGGGTCCAAACCCGGTAGAAAAATAATCCCGAAAGGACCAGCACAAAGCCGATCGTGGAGCGCACAGGACGGGCTATCCACAAGCTGATCGCCAATGCAAACGCGCCACAGACAAACAGCACGGGCGTGACAGGATAGCCCCACGTGCGGTAAGGGCGAGGCATGTCCGGCTGGGTCCGTCTCATGCGAAGCATGGCGAATACAGCCAGGCCATAGAAGGTCCAACTGCCAAACATCACAAGCGAGGTTAGGTCTTCGAAGCCTCCGGAAAGGGCCATGCAGCTGGCGAGCACGCCTTGAAAAATCAGAGCATTGCCGGGGGTGCGGAACCTGGGATGGACACCGGCCGCAACCTGGAAGAAGATGCCGTCCCGCGCCATGGCATAGTCGACGCGCGCGCCGCTCAGAACAGACGAATTGAGCGTCCCTAAAGCAGAAACAGCCAACGCGAGCGTGATCCAGAGCGCCGCGTTGTGGCCGGCGATTGCACTGAAGACATCGGAGGCGACGTGCGGCGAAGAGGCGACCGCATTAAAGGGAAGCGCATAGAAACAGGCAGCATTGAACAGAAGAAAAATGACAACGACAAAAAGAACTCCACTTATGATGACGCGCGGGAAATTACGCTGTGGATCGCGCACCTCCGAGCCTACGAGATTTAGATCGTTCCAGCCGTCGTAGGCCCAGGCGGTTGCCGCGAGCGCGGTGAGAAACCTCTCACAAGTTCCCCATCCAAACGATTTCGGCCATAAGACATGAAGGTTCGACTTTAAATGCGGCTCGCGAATTAGCAGGAAGGCGCCCGCGATGACAACAATCACGGAGCCGACCTTCACGATTGTCAATGCGATCTGGACCTGTCCTCCCAGGCGGACGCCGATATAGTTGATGACGGTAATGGCGACGATTGCGACCACCGCAAGCAATTCCGACCATGTGAACGCAAAAGAGGAATAGCGTGGACCGAGAAAGGCCGTGCGGAAATGGACGGTGTAGAAAGACGATTCAATCGCTGGGGAAAAAAACCCGCAGAAACGCATCAGTCCAGCGGCGATGGCTGCCACTGAAGCTGGACGGGCGACGACAGAATGCATCCAGCCAAAGAGAAATCCTGATCTGGTTCCAAATCCACGCCTGAGATAGGCGTATTCGCCTCCGGCCTCGGGAATGGAAGCGCCAAGCTCCGCGTAGCAGAGGCCGCCGAGCAGGGACAGAAGGCCGCCCGCGATCCAGGCGATGGTTACGATGCCGACCGCGCCGGCATCATAGGCCACCTCGCTCGGTTTCAGGAAAATTCCCGTTCCGATCATCGTGCCGAGCACAATCGCTGTTGCGGCGGCGGGGCCAAGCGCCCGCTCCAGGCCGTGCGACATCCGCGGCTTTGTCTGCATTTCAGTCAAAGTAGTCTCTAGTCCGGCAGTGCGGCCAATAAAACATCCAAATCGGCTTGCGTGTTGTAGAAGTGCGGAGAAATCCTCAAGCCTTGCTGACGCGCCGAGGTAATGACGTCGCGTTTCGCAAGCCGGCTACAGAGTTCTTTCGGCGAATAGCGTGGGTGCCGGCACACTACGATGGACGAAATTGCCCGCAGGCTGCGGGAACTGACGAGCTCATAACCGCGTTCGATAAGAGCCGCCGAAAGATAGGTGCTGAGCGAGGTTACATATTGCTCGATGCTTTCAGGTCCCGCGCTCAGGAAAAGATCGATAGCCGCACCCAGGCCGCAGATTCCAACCGCATTCCGGGCGCCGCCTTCAAAACGCACCGCGCCTTCCTGAAAGTCAATGGTGCTGTGAACAACATAGTCGGCGTAGCCCTTCACCGCAGTCCAACCGATCACCGTGGGCCGCACAAGTTCCAAAGAACGGTCGGACAGATACAAAAGCGAGACGCCCTTGGTGCTCAGCAGGAATTTATTTGCGCCCGCAGCAAAGACATCGACGAAATCTCTTTCGACGTCCAGCTGTAATGCGCCCAGTCCCTGGATTGCATCCACAACAAACAAGATGCTTCGTTCACGGCAAAACTTGCCGATACGGCGCAGATCCAGCCGCTGTCCACTGGCGAACTGCACCCAGCTGAGGGTGACCACTCGTGTTCGATTGTCGATCCGCGCCAGGATCTCATCTTCGTCCACCTGGCCAAGGCTGTCCGAATCGGCGACCCGCATTTCGACGTCGTAAGCCGCGGCAACACGGGACCAGGGATAAACGTTTGCCGGAAATTCGACGGCCGCACTGACCAGATTGTCGCCATGCTTCCATGAAATCCCGTTTGCGATTGTCGAGATTGCATCGGAAGTATTTCGGAGAAAGGCGATTTGATGCGGTTCGGCATGGACGAGGCGAGCGGCGGAACCTCGCGCAGTTTCCTGGATCTGCTCCAGTTCATCCCCGAACAGTGACGCATGGGTTGTCATGGCACCCAGCACCTTGACCATGCAATCACGAACGGGCACAGATAAAGGGGCGGCGCCTGCATGATTTAAATACACGCAGGTCTGAGTGATTGGGAATAGTGATCGGAAGCTGCCGGGAAGGGTCTCGACGTGCAAAGAAGTGTCTATTGCATGTTCCAAAACACGTGTATCAGGAATACATCATAGTCTGACACAAACGTGGTGGAAGTCAATCCTCTTCAAAACCAGATGATCACCGGGACACGCGCTTATGAGGGACTGCGGTTCTCAGATAACGCCCACCAGTGCGCTGTTCTTCCGAGATTTCGTCGAGTACAGGGCGGAGAGCCGCTTTTTTGAGGCTCGTGACCACCACCAACAGAGCATTCATAAATGCCATGGCGCTTGTGTAGGAGATCGCGAAGGAGACGCGGTCAGTGGGAGTAATAAAGAACTCATCGCACATATCGACCAGCGGGGAAAGATAGTTGTCGCTGATTCCCACGCAATAGGCCCCTTTTCGAGAGCCCTGCTCAAGCGCCTGAATGGTGTAGCTGTGGCCGCGGCCGTAAGTGATAGCGATGAGCACATCGTCTTTCCGCATCGAGCGGGTCCGATGCACCATTTCTCCTGGGGTCGCAGCGTACAGCGCGTCTAGGCCAATCATTGACAGCGTGTATTCCAGGTACACGCCCAGACTGGCCGACATATCCCCGGCGAGAATGACGATGCGGCGAGCGGTCCAAAGCTTTTTGGCAGTGGCGACGAGGCGCGGAGGATCCATAGCGCCGCGAAGCGCGTTGAGATTCTTGAGGTCACCGTCGAGGGCGCTCTGAACAAGACCTGACACTCCGGTTCGAAGCGGAGCATTCTCAAGGCCTTCAATGGACGTGGCCATCGCGATCCCACGCTCATGCAGGTAAAGACGAAAGTCGGCATATTGATGAAATCCCAGCCCACGCAGCCAGCGGAGCAGGGTCGACGGATCCACGTTCAGCTTACGCGCTACCTGCCGCAGGCTAAGCAGGGTGTAGTCGCGGGGGTGTTCGAAGATTGGCTGAAGGAATCCACGTTGCTGGTCGGAAAGAGACCCCAGTTTTCTGGCGATCTCGATGTCACGGGCGACCAGCATCTTCCGGTCTTTTGTTATTTCCATGGAGCGTCTCGGTGACCCGGCTCAGTGTATCGTACAAAAGGACTGAGTTACCATCACGCGGGCCGCTTTGTCTCTTCCGCGTACTTCAAACGCGACGCGATATGACTGAGACCGAATATGGCCGCTCGCTCAGTAACTCAACCAGCCCCGGTCTTCGCTCGCGGGCGCATTGGCGCTGACTTGTTTCGCCATGGCCTTTAAGACATCGGCCCAATTTTGCGGGTGCCACCAGTGGCCCTTCATCGGCCTGCCGTACTCAAATGTGAAATCGCTGAGAGGATTGGAGGTCTGCTTAGCGAAGCCTTCGAATAGGTAAACGGCGAGATTGAGGTAAAAGTTATCCATGTCTCCACACATGAAATGGATCTTGCCCGCTACTAACGGGCCGATCGTCGACCAGTTCTTTTCCGCGTAGTAGCGCAGATCATATCCGTGATCGCGCATGTAAAGCGCGACCTCATGATCGATCTTTCCGGTCAACTTGTCCCAGACAGGCCGTGGATAGCCATCCTCGCCGACAGGGCCGTAATATGCCTCCCAGCCTTCGAACTGATATCCGGACCGTCCCTTCGTACCCAGCACTTCTTCGAACTTGCTCAATTCCCTTGTCGTCCAAGTCACCTGACCGTCATCGTTGCGCCGCATCGGGCGCTCGCCTGTTATCCAAGCCGATCCCGGAGCTTTGAACGCGTTCTCGTCATCATAGATGTTGACCATTTGATAACGCCGGAAATCAATCGGGTCTGGATAGTAGATCCAAGCGCCGCCAAACATATCCGGATGATGTAACTGCAACACGAGTGATCCCCACCCGCCCGTGGATGCACCCTCGACGACTCGAGCGTAGGGTTTACCGATGGCCCGGAAGTGATGTTCGACATACGGAATCAGTTCTTGCGTGATCGCGTCGCCGTAAGGCCCGCTGTTGGCGGAGTTGACGTTATAGCCATCGGGAAAGAACGGCGTTCCTTCGACGAAAGTAACTGCCAGGAAGCGAGGGAAATTATCGGAATTCCACGACTGGTAAAATTCGTATCCGGTCTGGAGACCGCGGGCATGATCGGCTTTCGCGTTCTCCTTCACATTGGGGTCGTCGTTGAAAGAAAACGCCGGACCGCCCACGTAGCCCTGCACGTAGGCTGCGGGGTAACGGATATTTGCATGCTCTTCGTATCCCTTTGGCAGCAGAACCGTCGCACCGAGATACACCGGTACGCCCCAGAATTTAGTCAGTAACTCGCTTTGTATTCGGACGTGCTTGAGCCACTTAGTATCTAACGGCGCCTTCGTAGGCTCGATCACGTGATTAAGAACGAGCGAAACATCGAAACCTGCATTAGGATCGAGATGCACTTTGCGAACATCGCTATAGAGGTTGCCCGGTGAAAGTTGAAAGGGCCGGCCCTCCATGTCGAAGTGAACCCACACGGTGTGGCCATCGGAGCGATGATAATCCTTATATACATTCAGCACGGCCTGAGCGTAATAGTCGCCGGCGGGGATCTGATTGAGAGAATCCACGGTTTGGCCGATCGCCTCCGATCCGATAATTGCCGCCCCCTGTAGATGATCGACGTCAACGGCAAACACGGGCGTGGCGTCGGGCGCGACGAGGTAACGGGGCTCAGGCGTTTCGCGACGCGACAGCGCGAGTATGAGACGCCCGGTGACGGGAGTAGCCAAAGCTGTTTTGTCGATGGATACGTTGAATTGCGTTTTCGCGAAAACAGCGGGCAAAATTGCGCTGAGGATCAGAACGGACCTAAGTGTGCGCCTCATTTGGCGGCCTTCGAGGGCGGAATTGCGTAGACGACGTTTCCAGACTCATCAAGAAAGTGCAAGTGTGCTTTGTTGTCCTTATCCACCACGAGCGAGATTCGATTCTTCCCGAGGCGATCGGCTATCGTCATTCCCGTAGACCCGTCGGTTGCGTTGCCGACGAAGAGGCGATGAGCGCCCATCTCGCCCCGGGCGGCCGCTTGCTTCATCTCATCGAGCTTCGCTTGTTTTTCCGGACCTGCCGGCATGCGATCAATCGCTTGCATGTTCTCAACCAGTGTGCCGAGCGGAGTGGTCGGCCGATCCCAAACATGTAAGCCGGCCGATTTGCGATCTCCAGACTGGCTATACATGATGCCGACAGTTTGGTCCTGATGAAACTGGTCGAACAGTATGTCGCCGCCCGCTTCAGCTCGTTGAGCGGTTTCCTTACCGTGCCAAGCCAGGCCGCCGCATTCGTCGCCATCGTCGTTAAAGAACAAGAGGCCGGCGGCTTTGGCGCCATGGCGCGCACCGACCAGCGTTTTTCCGTTGATTACTGGATCCGGGAAGCGTTCCTTGTTGGAAATGCTCAATCGCAATTTGCCATCGGGCTCCACGATGTTGATTCGCTCCACCGTGAGCTCCTGAAGTTTTTGCCGGGGACTTTGGAACCCGGAGATAAGAATTGTCACAAGGACAAGAGTCAATATTCCGGTGTAAATCTGCAAGATACGAAGCTGTTTTTCGATTTTCATGGGAGCACTTGAATGTAGGGGATATGGGCCGTTCTAATTCTGTTGTTCAAATCTGTCAATCGGCTGGTTCGGAGAATGTTTATCTCGCTCGCTGCTTGCGAGAGGGAACCTTCGAATTCGTCGAGCTGCTGCCGCTGCAGAGGAGTCGGAGCGACAGTAACCGCTTCGAAGGAGTAAAGAAGGCGTGCGATCCGCGGGATCAGGGGCTCCGGCGGATTCACGGATCGTGCCGTCCTCGCCGTGCCGCCAATCAATCGCTGGTGTAACCGATCCGCTGCTTGTACGACTTCGTCGGCCGCATGGCGAATTTCCGCTGGCGCCGGCTGACCGCCTGCTTTATTCCAAGACTCCGTTACCGTTCGCAACGCACTTTCCAGCTCCATCAGGTCTCGCTGCGCTTTGATTGCTCTGGCGTACAGGTGAAATGCATCCAGCAAGAGCTTTTGGTGCGCAGTTTGGTCCTGATCGCCGATCTTCACTTCCGGATCGTCGAGTACTCTCACAACTTGCGAGGCTTTTCTCGAACCGAGGGCGATTTCGACAGAGTATTCGCCGGGTTCGACAAACGGGGCCGGCATGCCGAGATTGGGCAAGACTCTATAAAGGAAGAAGCCCTGCTGCATCGCCCACACCTGAATCTCGGCCGGGGCCTTAGGTGTTGCATATCGTAGATCCCAATTGACGCGGTTGAAACCG
Source organism: Terriglobia bacterium (assembly GCA_963719335.1). GTDB lineage: Bacteria > Acidobacteriota > Terriglobia > Bryobacterales > Bryobacteraceae > Bog-105. The sequence continues at coordinate 671,726 of CAVRBR010000002.1, forward strand.
GGAGCGGCGGGACCTGCCATCTCGCGTACGACCTGGCCGCCCTTGTCGCGGATCGTGATTTTCAAGGTGTCGGTGCCTTGCTTTTCCTTAACGAAGTAAGTGATCAGAGCGCCCTCCTGAGGATTGGCGGCGTAATATACAGAGCCTCCGTTAAATGCGTTGTCCGAAATATACTGGCGCCACTCCGTGGCGGGGCGGATCTCGAACCCGGTCAAGTCGGAGGGCGGCGGGCCGGTGGTCAGCGCCTCGAGCGGCCGCATGTCGTCAAGTACCCAGATCGATCTTCCGTGTGTCCCCAAAATCAGATCGTGTTCTCGAGGATTGACAGCGATGTCATCTACGGGTACGTGAGGGAGCCCCAACCCAAGCGTCCTCCAATTTGCGCCGGCGTCGAAGGATATGAATGCGCCAGATTCTGTCCCGAGCAAGAGAAGGTTTGAATTAGCGGGGTCTTCGCGAATCACCTTCGCAACGCCGTCATTCGGAGAAATTCCCGTAGAGATTGGGCGCCACGTTTCGCCGAAATCCGCGGTTCGAAAAATGTAGATATGGAAATCGTCGGCTCGGTGCCCGTCAAACGTGGCATAGGCAATCCCTGGGGCCGATTGTGAGGGCGTTATGCTGCTGACCCACGTGCCTTTCGGCAGGCCGGGCACGCGATCTGCCACGTTCTTCCAGATTTTTCCGCCATCGCGGCTCACTTGCAAATTGCCGTCCTCAGTACCGGCCCAGAGTACGTGCGCATCCACCGGCGATTCGGCTATGGCCGAAATGCAGGGGTACCACGTCACGCCGTAATTCAACGAGATGGTGCGACGATCGGGGAGTTTCCCGAGAATCGGAAGTTTATTCCGATCGACGGCGGTAGTTAGATCTCCGCCGAGTTCCGTCCAGTTATTCCCTCGATCCGTGGATTTCAAGAGAATGTTGGAGCCCAGGTAGATGGTTTTCGGATCGTGCGGAGAAACGGCAAACGGGGAGTCCCATTCAAATCTATACGCCGCCTCACCCGTCCGTGGAACAGGCTGTATCGGGGTCCACTCATGAGTTTTCCAATTCAGGCGGACCAGTCCGCCTTCCTGAGATTCCGCATAAACCGAATTTGCATCGGCCGGATCGGGAACTGAAGAAAAGCCGTCGCCGGTTAGCACTCTGTGCCAATCGGAATTAGAGATTCCTTCGGCGGAGCGATTTCTGACAGGTCCGCACCACGCGCCGTTGTCCTGGAATCCCGCGCAGACGTGATAAGGTTCATCTTTATCGTAGGCAACGTGATACGCCTGGCCGATGGCAAGAGTGCTCGCAAACGTCCATACTTGACCGCGATCATGAGTGGTCCAAATCCCACCGTCCGTGCCGGCAATCAGATGGGCAGAGTTCTTTGGATCGATCCATAGCGCGTGAAAATCGGAATGCACACGCTGCGTCAATTCCGACGTAAAACTCTTGCCGCCATCGGCGGAATACAGCGCATTATCAAGCAGTACCCACACGCGAAGATCGTTATTCGGGTCAATGATCATCTGACTGAAATAGGCCGATCCGGGACTTGATGTCCCCATTCTTTTCCAGGTTTCACCCTGATCCTCGCTACGAAAAACTCCACCCGCGTGATTTTCGACGACAGCATAGACGATGTCCGGATTTTGAGGATAAATGGCCAGCCCGATGCGCCCTGTATTGCCGTCAGCAGGAAGTCCGTTCGTCAGCTTGACCCAATTCACTCCGGCATCCACGGATTTGTAAATTGCGCTTCCAGGTCCGCCGCCATTGAAGCCCCCGGGAGTTCTTCTTCGTTCGTAAGTTGCCGCATAGAGAACGTTAGGGCTTCGCGGATCAATAGCGACATCGACAACCCCGGTATCGTTGTCTAGGAACAGGGTCTTCGACCAGGTTTTTCCGCCATCGCCTGTTTTGAACAAGCCACGCTCCGCGTTTGGTCCCCACAAGTGCCCGAGCGCCGCTACATAAACAACTTCCGGATTCCGAGGATCGATTGCGACACGTCCGATTGCTTGCGTGTCGGCAAGACCCATATTTGTCCAGGTGCGGCCGGCATCGCTCGATTTGTAAATTCCGTTTCCCCATGACGAGCTCTGGCGGTTGTTAGCCTCGCCGCTACCGGCCCAAACGATGGAAGGATTGGAGCGCGAAACTGCAACGTCGCCGATGCTTAGGACAGCCTGCCCGTCAAAAACGGGGACAAAGGTAGCGCCACCGTCGGACGTCTTCCACAAACCACCCGTCGCGGTGCCAACGTAGTAAGTGTTTGTGTCATTCTCGACGACGGCGATCGAATCAATGCGGCCGCCGAAGACTGCGGGGCCGATTTGCCGAAGCCGCAGATTGCCGCGATCCCACCGAACGTCCGGCGCACCGGAAGAAGCCGAATTCGAAGCGATAAGGAGAGCACAAACACCGATGAATGAGTGATGGAGATTCAAGGGTCGATCTACTTCGATTCCGGCAGTTGGCTCACAACTTTGCCGTCCTGATCGAGAAATTTAATGCTGGCCACGCCGTCTGCTGAAACCTGAAGAATCATCCGGTCATGCCCTTCCGGATCCTTGAACCTGAGAGCGACGGAGCGGTCGGCGTTGCGCCCGAGGAACAATCGCTGATGAGGACTCGGATGACTTTGAGTGAATTTGGCGATCTGAGGCTGCTGCTGATCCTTGGGCAAGTTGCCGATTTGGTCGGTCAACGCAACCACCTCGCCAATCGGATAATCCGGCCGATCCACGAACGTCAGCGCAGACGATCGCTTATCTCCAACCTGCTGTGCGTCGAGAACAAGCACCTGATCCTGCTCATATTCATCGAAACTGAGGTGTCCAAAGCTGGTTGGCTGGCCATTCTTCTCCTTCGCCCCACCGAAGGTAAGGCCGCCATTTTCGGTGCCCTCATCATTAAAGAAAAGAATTCCGGCCGTCGAACGGCTCGGGTGATGATGCTCCTTCCCCTTGATGATAATTCCGGGAAGCGACGCCTTGTCCGAGATCACCATTCGCAATGTGCCGTCAGGCTCGACAATATTGATGCGCTGGACATCTATTTGCGCGAACTGGCTCTTCTTTGGCAATTCCACAAATCCAGCCGTCACTGTCACCACGAATATCAGCGTTAGGACGCCCGAGTAGATGACCAAAAACCGCTGGCTGCCGATCAGGTTCTTCATGCAATTCTCCAAATCTCCCAGACTTTTCAGTTACTAAGTGGCGCACGTTCGCGTGCAAGTCTTTCCGAAAGACGTCTGCATCCCACTTAGAGATATAACCGCCGATCTCAATCGCGTAGGCGACCTGGGGCACGTCGCCACTTATCGCAAACAGGTATTAGCAGCACAATTCTAGAAATTCAGCTTCAGTGCAAACTGTATGATTCGCGGTGACGTACTTTGCGCCCCGGCCGTATCGATGCCGAACGTCGCCGTATTAAAAGCTGTGCTCGGATTGGCGAACTGCGGATGGTTAAAAGCGTTAAACATCTCAGTACGGAATTCCAGATTGGATCCGTCCGTCGGCCAGCCAAGCCGGGTCCTCTTGAGAATGGCAAGATCGAAGTTAAACTGATCGGGTCCCGTAAGCTGGCCAATGGGGGCATCGCCGAAACCCGCCGCAGTGCCAGTGGAACTCAGTGGCGCAGGAGCCGAGAAACAGCTTGCGTTGAGGTAACCATTCAGCAATCTGGACTCCAGGCTGCCGGTGGTGCCAACCGCGCACCCGGGCGTATAATCGGGCCTATCGCTCGTTTCGCCATACGCGTTATTTCTGTTGGTGTAGGTCACGCTGAGATACTGACCCGACTGAATCGTCACAACGCCGGATGTTGCCCAACTGCCGGCCACTTTGGCCAGGAATCCATTACCTTTGGGACTGGGTAACTGATACAGGTAGCTCAAGACGAATCGATTCGGTCTGACGAACGGATCGGGGCCGTATGCGGGCGCTAACTGGTTGCCTATGAAGGAACCCCCCTCTTCCGCACTGGCTGTGCCGATCGCGTTGGTCAGATCTCGCGCATAAGTATAGGAGGCGAGAAACTGCAAGCCATGGCTGAACTGCTTGTTCAAGCTGACCTGAAGCGAGTTATACAGGCCGTGACCAGCGGGTTCGTAGAGCCCTATTCCGTTCACATTGAATCCTTCGATAGGAACTCGCAAGGGGATATTGCCGACCGTGTTGGTGGTGACGCCGCGAATCGGATTTGAGGCGCTTGCCAGCACCGCCTGGTTAGTTTGTACAATTACGGTTTCGTTCGTGAATTTCGATCCGACGTATGCGACGTCCAGCACAAAGTTGGTACCGAACTTAGTCTGCAAATCCGCACTCCAGCGCTGGGTAGTAGGAAATCTGAAGTTCGGAGCGTAACCGTCGTATACATTGTTGGTACTGGATGAATAACTTTGGAACGCGGGGAGCGTGACGGTGTTCGGGGCAAAAGGATTCGCATCCGTAAATCCGGCGGCCTGAGTGCCGCTAACTTGCGATATTATCGCGAAGGGCGGAGTCGAGATGCCCTGGAATAAAGCGACGGCTGTGCTTCGCGAGTGGAAAATACCATAGCCACCGCGCAGCACAAAGCGGTCCGTTCGCGGTAACTGCCATGCAACGCCCACTCGAGGATCAACTGCATTCTGCCCGTACCCTAACGTGCCGAAGTCATTGCTGCCCTGGGTCACCCCTGTAGGCAGCGGCGGTCCCTTATAGTTTGAAGGAACGACAAATCCTTGGAGGGTTCCTCCGCCGGGAGGATTCGGATTTGCCAGGGTCGGAAAGAATCCTACGTTGTGTCCCGAAGCATCTCCGATTTGTCCAATGCGGTCATAGCGAACGCCGAGATTGATTGTCAGTTTGCGAGTGACTTTGAAGTCGTCCTGAGCGTACGCGCCACCCTCCAAGACCCGATACGCGCGACCAATGTCGCCGCCGAGATATACGGACGCGGCTACGTCGCTAAACCCCGGACTGCACCCGAACGCGACACATGCCGCTGCAGTCCCATTACCTGTCGAGTTTTGTCCCAAAAGGAAATCGGCAAATGTCTCGAACACAACGGGAGGAGCGTATTGGAAATTCCCTTCATTGATTTGACTTCTGGTCAGATTCCCGCCGAAGTGAAACGTGTGGCGGCCGGCCGAATAGCTTAGCGAATCCGAAAGAATGTAGTTGTTTTGAGCAAAGTGATAGCTTTGCCCATAGCCGCCGACTACAGCGTCAGCAATTTCGATTTTCGGCTGCGCTGAAAACGGGGGCAAGGCAACTCCGAATTGTCCATAAGACGACGCCGCGGGAGGGTATTGCTGCGCCTGCGCCTGTGTAGAACGATGAAAACCAGCCTCGGCCTGGTTTACCAAATGCGAGTTGAAAGTGTAAGTGTAAATGAGTGAGAAGTCACGAAACGTGTTGACGGTAGGGTACGGAAAACCAGGTAAAGTCGTTCCAAAGAGGGTTTGTGTTTGGGAATCGTTCGAAAAGAAAAATCTTTCCGAGAATTGGCCCTTTCGCGACGCCAGATAGTCGACATTAGCCTCGAACTGCTTTTCGGTGAAAGGGCAGGGCTGGCTGAAAACGGATTCGCTCTCTTCGCTGAACGCTTGCGCATACAGAGGATTTGATGGACTTAGCGTGGTGGGAGTAACTTTCTGAGGCGATGGAATAATATACTGCCCGTTCGGAAGCTTGGCCTGTAGGACGGCCAAAGCCACGGGGTTAATGTTCGAGCCGTTCGCGGCGATCGCGGGCCCGATTGGGCCACCCGGAAGAACGGCGGTTTGAAAGTAGCCCCGCTGGCCGGCAAAAAGAGCTCCGAGTCCCGCCGCGGTTCGGTCGTTTGTGAGCGGAGGCAGGAGAGTCGTGACCGCGCAGCCCGCGGCGATGCCATTCAACTGGTTCGTTCCTTGATAGGAGCCAAAAAAGAGCAGTTTGTCTTTTTTGATGGGACCGCCTAGCGTACCGCCGTATTGGTTTTGCCGGAGAATGCCTCGCGGGGCGCCGATTTCGTTGTTGCTGAACGAATTGGCATTCAGGTGTTCGTTGCGGAAGAATTCGTACAGGTTTCCGTGGAAGTTGTTACTTCCACCCTTCGTCAAGACATTGACCTGAGCCCCGGCATTTCGCCCATTCGACGCATCATAGGGCGCGGTGACTACTTTAAATTCTTCCAAAGTGTCGGGATTGGGCGTCGGAACTCCGCCGGAAAAGTTGCCGGCTCCCATCAGGTCATTTACCTCCACTCCGTTGACTTGAAAATTGTTGTCATTGGTATTCGAGCCGTTCGAAGAAATACCTCCCGAACCCTCTTCCGCCGAAAGAGCACCGCGCCCCAGAGCGGAAGCGTCGGTAACGGACGAAGATACTCCCGGTTCGAGGGCGGCAATCTGCAAGAAGTTACGAGTGACGAGGGGAAGAGCTTCAATTGTCCGGCTGCTCGTCACAATACCGAGTTGCGCGTCTTGCGTTTGCAATGGGGTTTGGTTAGCAGTGACAGTCAAGTGTTGAGTCTGCAATCCAATTCTGAGTTGAAGATTTACCGTGGCTATTTCTGTCACATTAACGATGATGCGCTCGTAGGTGGAAACTTCAAACCCCGTCTTTGCGGCGGAGATGTGATAGTTGCCGGCCGGGAGGAGAGGGACGATATAACTGCCCTGCCTGTCGGAGCTAACGGTTTGCGATGCGCTTGTGGCATCGTTTGTCGCTGTCACCCGGACGCCCGCGACTGCACCTCCCGATGCATCCGTGATTATTCCCGTTATCGCACCTGTCGTGCTGTTCTGCGCCCAAGCGGGCTGCATCACCGCGAGAGGAAGCGTCCACGCAAGCAGAGTGCAGAGAAGACTTACGATGCTACGCAGCTTCGTCATAAAATTCTCCTAGAACGAGATGCCCAGACGTCTCTGAGTTGGCCAAGGGGACTCATTTGCTTCAAGTACTGAACGCATTCTGCAACAAATGCTTCACTCAAAGGAATCTGGGGCAGTGTAACATCTGTCCAGCGGATTTGTCAAATGGATGTAATGCTTTCGTCGGCGCAAATGTTCGGTCCCCGGCGGCTTGGAGATCCGGGTATCGCGCAGCAGCGATGAATCATATGTTGCGCTGGCTCTGCAGTTAATGATACAAATATTGGGATCGAGGCGTCGCTATCGCGAAAGGCGCGCAGCCCTTCAAACAAGGAGCTCGATGCAATCATTTTGGGCCTGATTCCGGAGGGAAGGCCGATCACGGCAGCTGGCTTTATGCGATCGCGGCATATGGCTTTATAAGGATCGAATGCACAAGGATTTACGGGGTCTGTCTGTCACGGCATCGAGCCAGAGATCCGTCGAGCGACTGGACAGCGCGACCGAGGCGTATCTAGGTTCGCGACGGGACGCAATGAGTCGGGTGGAGAAGCTGCTGGCAGACGATCCCGAGTGTCCGCTCGGACACTGCCTGGCGGGATACCTGCAGATGCATCGCGTGAAACGGGAAGGAGTGCTCGGCGCGAAACATTCGTTGGCGCAAGCTATGGATCCTCCGGGAAGGCCGCTCCGCCTTCCGCGTGAAAGCCTACATGCACTCGCACTCGAAGCCTGGATCAGAGGAGACATGGTTGCAGCGCTGGCTCGCTGGGAGGACATTCTCGCCGCTTATCCGCGCGACATCCTCGCGGTGCGGCTGGCGCAATTCATGACCTCCTATCTCGGAAACAGTCAGGGAATTTGCGATTCAGTTGAACGCGTTTTTAAAAAATGGGATCCAGCGGTGCCGGGCTACAGCTACTTGCTCGGCTGTTATGCCTACGGGTTAGAAGAATCCGGCAACTACAGTTTGGCCGAGCGCATGGGGCGGTCGGCCGTCGATTTAAATTCGCGCGACGTGTGGGCGGCGCATGCGGTAGCGCATGTGATGGAGATGCAGGGCCGGCCGCGGGACGGGATCAAGTGGGTGGCGGAACTCGAGTCGCAGTGGCAGGACTGCGGGAACTTCGTTTTTCATCTGAAGTGGCATTGCGCGCTCTTTCATCTGGCGCTCGAGGACTTCGATCGCGTGCTGGAGGTTTACGATCGGGAAGTTCGTGCGGAGTCGACCGATGAGTACCTGGACATTGTGAACGCGGCTGGTGTGCTGTGGAGGCTCGAGCAGGCGAATTGCGGCGTGGGATCGCGGTGGGAGGAATTGGCGAAGCAGGCGTCTCGACGTCTGGAGGAGCATCTCTTCGTATTCGCGGATTTGCATTACGCCCTGGCCGCCGCGGCTGGGCGTTCGGGAGATGCGGAGAGATTTCTGCAATCGTGCGCGGCTTTCGCGAAAGCGGGGAGCGGGACACAAGAGCGCGTGATGGATGAAGTAGGTCTGGCGGTTGCGGAAGCGGTTGTCGCCCATCGCAAAGGGGCGTATGCCGACGCTACGGATCGGTTGTCGTCCCGGCGTAAGCTGATTCAGCGGGTCGGCGGGAGCCACGCACAGCGCGATACGTTTGAGCAATTGCTGATCGATTCGGCGATCCGGGCAGGCAAGAACGAACTGGCGAAGCAGCTTCTTGCGGAACGGACAGCCGCTCGTCCGCACGATCTATGGTCCTGGAGGACCTGCGCGCAGTTGGCAGACGCGACCGGGAGCGGCGAAGAAGCCGCGGCGGCACGGACACAGATCGCCCGGCTGCTGCATGGCCAGCACGCAGCGACATCTGCAGTACGCGATTCGCGCGAGTGCAGCAAACAAACTATCGAGAGGAACGCACATTGAAGCCCGAGGAACTGCTTGCGCGACGCGCGAGCAGCCTGCCCCTTACGACCGCAACGACCATTGCATCGGACCACCCGATCTCTTTCGATTCCGGACACGCTTTTCCCGGCATGCTGCCGGACCTGACATCGGAAGCTGAGATCGCGCTGACCGCATGCCGCACGGAAACTCTGCAGTACGCTCCCCGGCCCGGGCTTACCGAGCTCCGGGATTGGATTGCGGAATATATGCGCCGTGACGGAGTCGCGAACGCATCGCTGGAGGAGACATTCGTCACTAATGGAGCCAAGCACGCACTCGAGCTGGCCTGCCGGCTGCTGCTTGAAGAAGGCGATGCCATCGTGGTGACGGCGCCGACCTACTTTACTGCGATTCCGATCTTCAAGAGTTTCGCGGTGGAGTTCATTGAGGTCTCGCAGGATGTGAATGGGCTGAATGTTGGCGAACTCGAGCAGCTGCTCTCAGAGCGCCAGCGCGCTGGACGGCCTTCGCCAAAATTCATTTACGATGTTCCGGATTTTCACAATCCGTCGGGCGTGACCATGTCACGCGAGCGCCGGGAAGCGCTGCTGACGCTTGCGGAGAAAAGTAACATCCTCATCATCGAGGACAGCCCCTATCGGAAGATTCGTTTTGAAGGCGAATCGCAGCCTTTGCTTAAAGCGCTTGACGACGGCAACTCCGTGCTGACACTGGGCACGTTCTCCAAACTGGTTGCGCCAGGATTGCGAATTGGATGGGTGAGCGGCCCGCGCGAGCTTCTGAATCGGATGATTCAGTTGAAGTCGGACGGCGGGTCGTGCCCGCTTACACAGCGAATCGTTCTTGAGTTTTGTAGCCGTGGCCGTCTGAACTCGCATATCGAGCGTGTCCAAGAGGTCTATAGGTCCCATCGCGACCGTATGGTTGCGGCAGTGCAGCAGCAGTTGCCGGGAGCCTCGCTGAACGTTCCGCAGGGCGGCTATTATGTTTGGCTCACGTTTCCGGAGGCATTTGACGCGGATGTGCTTGCACGCCGCGCCGCGCAGGAGGGAGTCATCCTGATCCCGGGCAGCAAATTCTTTGCCGCGAGAGGGGGCTCGTCCTACGGAGGCAAGGTGCCGAAAAATCACATCCGCCTCGCGTACAGTCACGCGACGCCGGGTGAGATCGACGACGGACTGGAACGGATTGGAAAAATCTGTCGTTCCATGGATGAAGGAGCGGGTGTTCCATTCAACGTCAATGGGTCTTAGCCTCCACTGCGTTCCGGCCGCGATGCACGGTGATGTTGCGGGTGAAAGGCCGGGACGAGTGAGCTATCGCCGCTGTTAGTGCCCGATAAAGGCGCTTCCGCGGATTGCGCCGAAAGGGATACACGGCAGTGAGAGAGACGTGCATGAAGAACAACGGCGTACTCGAAATTGGGGGCATCTGTGCGGAAAAAGGTCACGTCGCGCGGGGGTTTCTGAACATCGGGGAAACCGCCACAGGACGCGTTGCATTTCCGGTGGTCATTCTCAACGGCGCGGCCGACGGGCCGGTGCTGTGCCTGACAGCGGGCGTGCATGCGACTGAGTATGCGCCCATTGAAGCGGCTTTGCGGCTGTTACAAGCTGTTGACCCGAAGAAACTGCGGGGAACGTTGGTCTGCGTTCCCGTGGTGAGTATGCATATGTTTGCCGCCCGCCACGGTTTTGTGTCTCCTATCGATGGGCTGAACCTGAACAAAGTTGCGCCCGGTGGGGATGGGTCGATCACCGAGATCCTGGCCAAGGCATTGCTTGAACAGGTCATTCTGCGAGCCCAGTACTATGTCGATTTGCATGCCGGAGATCTGGGCGAAATGCTTATGCCGTTCGGCGGGTGCTGCGTGACCGGAAACCAAGCCCTGGATCATGAAGCTGAGGCGCTGGCCCGCCTATTTACCCCCGGTTTGATTTCGGTTGCGGAAGATGGCGGCACGTTGCCGCCTTTTGCCGGGTCTTTGGTATATGCCGCGGCGCGGGGCGGCGTCGCCTCGGTTTTGGCTGAGTCCGGCGGAAATGGAACTCTGGAAGAAGCCGAGGTGCAGGTGCATGTGGCGGGCGTTCAAAATATCATGCGTTATCTCGGAATGATCGAAGGAGTCCCTTGCGTGCCAGCGCCGCAGATCAAGGCGACGCACCGCGCCATCACCCGCGCCACACGTTCCGGCTTGCTGCGTTTGAAGGTGAAGATCGGAGACGTGGTGTCCGAGGGAGATGTGATCGCGGAAATCTGCGATGTCTTCGGCGAGATTGTCGAGATTGTGCGAGTTTCCCGGGGAGGGATCGCCGGACTGGTGTGGGCGCATAAGTCGGTCAGCACGGGGGACCCGATTGTCCGTTGCTGGTACACGGAACCGGCGCAACCTTTTGCCGCAACGGACAAATTCCTGCGGGCACCGTAGTATTCTTCAGACCGACCCAGAGGGCGCGCAAACCAGGAAGCGAGGATCGCCGCAATGCAGTACCCTATTTTTTCGTTATTTGCCGGACTGTGTTTTCCCGGGCTTATCTTTGCCCAGATCCCTCAAGGGCCACCCGTCTTTCAGGCTGCTCAGCCGCCGGCGCGAAGGGCCATTCTTTGCGGCAGGTTGATCGACGGCAAACACGATCATGTGCTGCAAAACGTGCTGGTGTTGATCGAGGGCGAAAAAATCGTATCGGTTACAGCGGATGGTCATGCGCCGCCTGGTGTTCCCGTTATCGATCTTTCGCATAAGACGGTTTTGCCCGGCCTGATCGACGCGCATACACACATCCTCTTTTCGGACTTGGTCTATGCCGATCAACTGCTGAAGGAATCGATTCCGTATCGGGCGCTTCAGGCAGCGCGCAATGTGCGGATCGCGCTCGACAACGGATTCACGACCTTGCGCGACCTGGAGACGGAGGGCGCCATGTATGCGGATGTCGACGTCCAGACCGCAATCGACCGCGGCGTAATTCCGGGACCGCGGCTGCAGGTCGCGACGCGTGCGATCGCCCCGACGGGAATGTATCCACTGCTGGGATATTCGTGGGAGTTGAACCTGCCGCATGGCGTCGAGTTGGTGGATGGAGTGGAGAACGCGCGGAAGGCGGTGCGCGAGCAAATCGGTAACGGCGCTAACTGGATCAAATTCTATGCCGATCACGATTACGCATTCGGACCCGACGGTTCACTGCACGGTATCGTGAACTACACGCCGGAGGAAGCGCACGGCATTGTAAACGAGGCTCACCGCCTGCATACGCCGGTGGCTGCGCACGCCGTAAGCGAAGAGGGAATTCAGGCAGCGCTCGATGCCGGAGCCGATAGCATCGAACACGGGCAAGGATTGACCAAAGCTGAGATGGGCGAGATGGTGAAAAAGAATGTTTACTGGGTGCCAACGATTGTTGCCAGCGTATACGCCTCACGGGGACACGCGGTGAACGCCGAGCTGGTCGCTAAAGAGCGCGCCGCATTTGCGCTTGCGCTAAAGACAGGCGTGAAGATTGCGTGCGGGACGGACCAGAGCGGGTTCATGTGGACGGCATTTTCCGAGGCGAGGGAAATAGAGTTCTATGTTCAGTACGGAATGGCTCCCATGCAGGCGATTCGCTCCGCTACTGTAACTGCATCGCAGCTTCTCGGCTGGAGCGACCGCGTGGGGAGCATCGAGCCGGGCAAATTCGCAGATATGGTGGCGCTGTCAGGGAACCCGCTCCAGGATATAGCGCAGCTTGAGCATATCGATTTTGTGCTGAAAGGCGGAGTGGTGTACAAGCAGGAGGGTCATCCAGCGGAGGCGTCGGTCGTGCGTTGAGCGTTCATCGTAGAGAAGCTCGCGCCTAATTCACCTTGAACACCGAGTTTCGCCAAAGTCTTATCGAGGATATGGCGACGAAAGTGGCTGTTCAGCGTTCAGTGTTTTCACGCCCGCGATGGATTGCCCTTCGTAACTGGAACCGGGTTCCGCTGTCTTCCCATCAATCTGCCACGCCCAACTGTATCGCCCGTTCACCATGGGAATCTCGACGGTCCAGACATCCCCGTTGCGCACCGCGGGGATTGCCTTGAGAGTGAAATTCCCCCAAAGGGCCACCGTGTTTGCAGAAGGCGCGCGCAACTGAAAGCTCACATTCTCGCCGAGATGACGCAGCAGCAGGAATTGGTGATCGGGGTCGATTCTCACCTGCCGGACCGCATCGGAACTGCCTGTATCCAGAGTGGTCAGCTTGCCCGCGATGTGAATGGAGCCATGGACCACCGCGCCAGATGCGCTCTCATACGTTAGCTCGAGCGGCAGGTCGGAAAAAATATCCGGTTGGCGCTGGGTCACGATGATCCGCGACCTCTCTATCTCTGTATCGAGGTTGGGGACGTACTTGCCCGCGAGCCAGGGCATGATGAACGAAGACATATCGCGGCCGGCGGCACGGGACATGGCGGCGATAAACTCCTGGTAACCAGCCGCGTGGCTGCGAGGGATCTGGATGTAATCTCGGATTCCGCGATCGAAAACCTGCTGACCCAGGGTCTCGTTCAGCATGTGAAGAATCCAGGCTCCCTTAGTGTAGTGAATGCTGCCGTTATCGGGATTTCCAAGAATGCTGCGGACGCCATCGTGGCCGCCGAGAATGTAATTGTTGTAGGCCGTCTGCCAGATTCCAAGCTCGACGTCGGAGCCGTATTGCGCGCCAAGAAATAATCGCTCGCAGTAAGTCGCCCAGCCTTCCCGCAGGAAATTCGCGCCGGGTCCGGTGGCCTGCATGGTCCAGCCATGCGACACCTCGTGCACAAAGGGAGCGCTCGGCGTCGAGGCAGCTTCACTTGCGGGCGGCATCAATTGTTTTCCGCCGCCCTGGCCTGACACGACCAAATCGTTGCTGCGGTACCGAAAACTGCTTACGCCGATATCGCGTTGTTCGGCCACAGCGAAGTACGTTCCCTGCGGATCTCCAAACCGGGGGGTGAGAAGATCGTATACCTCGTGCACTTCTTTCCCAAGCGTTTCCGGCGACCATTTGAAATCAGGCGTCAGAAAGGTTGCGAATTGGAGGTTGCCGATCTTCGCGATAGTGGGATGCCATCCGCTGTCATAAATGAGCGTCAGTGCAAAGGCCTGCCCGTCAGAATGGCCGTAGACGGTGCGGATCCCATTCTCCACTGCTTCGGTTTGGGAAATGCTTGTGGTGAGGTAATAGGCGGCCGGGAGGCGCACGGTGATTTTGAACTCACCTGTATCGTTGGCGCTGTCAAAGTCAAAAATAGGAAGCCAGACATCGGAATTGGCAAAGCTGCCATAATCCCGCTCCGCGAGCTTGGCAGACGCATCTTTGCGCGGGCCCTCCGAGTCGCGGTCCTCGGCGAGCGTATAGGCGACGAAGAGCTTTGCATTCGGCCGCCGGGGAGCTTTCATCCAAAGGACTCCTCCGCCAAACGCATATTGGATCGGTTTGCCATTCATTCTGACTTCGCTTAAATTAACTCGATCATTCAACCTTACGGCGAAGCCGTATTTGCTGCCGGTGGTGATGTCCAGCGTGTCCTTGACTGCGATGCTTTGCGTCGGCAGGATCACGGCGTCTACCGTATGCGACAGGATATGGTTCTCTGCATCGAAGGGCAACTGGCGCGAAATGCTCCAGCCGTTTTCGGATTGCACCGCTTCGTATAGACCGGAGAAATGGCGCGAGCGAACGGTTTCGGACCCGGAACGCTTGCCGGTGACCGTGCCGGTTAAGAGCAGCACGGCGCGCTCGGGATCACGCCAAATTACCTGGCCAAGGTTTGGCACGCGCTTAGCCTTACGCGCTATGGCCGCCGCTACTACACCCTGGGCGCCGGGGTCGGGAACAGCGCTATCGAATTCCTGCGCCGAACCTGTGGCAAACCGCTGCAGAACAAGTTTCGCCAGTTCATCTGGAGTCGCCGCTGTTGAAGAGGCGGCCAGAGGAGCGGGTTGCGCGCCGGCCTTATAGCACCACATGCACATAGAAAAAAGGACAACGCCCACCATCCATTTCGATTCCATTGGCATCCTTCCGTAACTGGCAACGGAGGGCACAAAATACTTCAGCTGCCGTTCAAGCTCGCAATTGGGTTTCAATGGGTCGTCCCATCGTTCTTGAGTTTGAGTGTCATACCGTGCTCTCCCTTCGCGCATCGGGGCGAGGCGGGATTCTTAGTTTTCTTCAGACGGACGCGATATATCAAATGTTTCATGAACATCATTGCAGATGCAACATTCAATTCACGGGAGCGCACCCGTTTTCGGCCGCAGGAGGTTCCATTGGAAGCTGCTTGTGTCCATAGCCGAAATGCAAGGCGGCTTCCCTGCGCGTGTCCAGCCCGAATGCTCACGCGTTCAGGCAGATATTCTTGGTTTCAGCGGACATGCAATTGCCCTTACATTTTTGAAATCTCAAGACGAGTCTTTCAGGGGTGGCTGTTCACGTCCATTGTCAAATCGAGTTGGCCTGAAGTTGGCCTACGGTAATACATTTTCGAGTTTGGGCCGTGGAAACAAAGCTCTTATACTCCGTGACCATTTGCCTCCGGAGCAGAAGGTCGCTGGTTCGAATCCTACCGGGCGTACCAAGCCTCCCATTGTCCGGACCGGACACATAGGTAACAGATCGTTCCTAAGACATAGCCGGACGACAGCGACGTTCCTTCTGTGTGCGTCCGCGAGCGCTTGGCGGCCATGATCGCAGCTTCCACCTGTTCCGGAAGCTGATTCGCATACCGATGGGGGATCCCGCGCACGATCCGTGCCCCGCAAACCCGCATTCCCCGATACGGTCCGCGCTCTTGAAGCAGGTCTTCCGAGAAATCCCTTCCTGCCAAGGCCAAAAAGTGTAATTGACCAGAGGAAAGGTTCAAGCCGTATTGACAAGTTGTACGTGAAAACGATATCGTATGCAACTGGTATACAGGAACCCTCGGGGAATGAGGGCGAGCAAATTCCATCCTTCCGTTCTTCTATTTTCAGGAGGCGAGATGACGCAAAAACATTCGAGCAGGCTTCTTGGTCTGGCGTGTTTACTGATTATGGGCGCGTCGGCCATTTTTGGTCAATACACAACAGGAACCGTACAAGGAACGATTTTCGATCCAACTGGTGCGGTTGTTCCCAACGCAACCGTGGTGCTCCAAAGTCTGGAGACCAATGCGACCAGAACCTTCAATGCGGGCAACGACGGAATCTATTACTTCGCTGCGGTGCCGCCAGGCAGGTATGAACTTACTGTCGACGCTTCCGGATTCAGTAAGGCTGCGGCGCAATTCGATGCTGTTGCAAGCCAGACGATTACCCAGGACATGAAGCTTGCGTTGAGGGGAACGAATGCCACCGTGGAAGTCAACGCCCAGTCGGCCGCAGCCGAGCTAGACAAAACCGACGCCCAGCTTAGTACAAACCGGGACGCTATAGAAGTCAACGATCTCCCCACCCAGCACAGCACAACTGGACTCGTCACCTATGCTCCTGGGGTGCAACCCATGTACAATCCGCGCGGCGGCAGCCTGGTAAAGCTAAGCGGCGCGCAAACGGGACAGATTTCAGCGAATGGAGCGCGTGCGGAATACGGTAACAGCGAACTCGACTTTACGGATGCGAATGATTGGGAGTTCGGCGGTTTCGCTTTAGGGACGACTCCGGCGACGGATTTCATAGAAGAGTTTAAGGTTCTGACATCGAATGTCGCTGCCGAGTACGGGATCAAATCCGGCGGCGAAATCATGATGATTACTAAGAGCGGAACGAACAACTGGCATGGCGAACTGAACGATTACATTCAGAACGATTTCTTCAATGCCCGGAATTTCACTGACGTTACCGGAAAGGCCGCCCGCACGGATATCAATAATTACGGCTTCTCCACCGGCGGGGCGATCATCAAGAACAAATTATTCTTCTTCGGAGGATGGCACCAGAACCGGAACATCGGAGCGGGGGCTACGTATCAGGCTGCTGTCCCGAGTGCGGCGGCAGTGGGAACGGTTACCGATCCTGGCATCAAGAGCATCATCCAGACTTACTTGCCGACTCCGACACAGCCCACGGGCAATCCGAACGTGGGCATTTTCCCGGTGAATTACTCCAGTCCGGGGAAGGGATACCAATTCCTGATTCGCGGAGACTACAATTTTTCGGATACAAGCTCACTGGCGGTGCGGTACTTCCAAAGCACAGCGAATACGGTGCTGCCCTACGTCGGATCGCTGGTGGGGCTCGCAAACGAAGGTGCTTTGATCACCTCACAAGCACGGAATGCGAATATCGCTCACACGTGGCAAATCAAGCCAACGGTTGTCAATCAGTTTCGCGTGGCTTATGCCCGCTCGCTCGGTTTCCTGCCGCCGCAGATGCAGAATCCGGGGCCGTATTTCACCATCACCGGTTTGTTGACTTTCGGCGAGTACGGAGGTTTCCCGCAGGGCCGCATATTCAACGTTTATCAGGCCAATGATGTTGTGAGTATGGTGCAAGGGAAGCATCAGCTAAAAGCGGGGTTCGACGCCCGCGTCATTCAGGACAACTCGTACAACACCGGAACAGGCCAGTTCTTTACCCGCGGCTATTTCGTGTTTCCGTCGGAGGCCGCTTTTCTCTCTGGCTCAGCCTTCCTCGTATAGTCAACTGTTTGGCCCATCGGTAGAGCCATTCCGCACGAAGCTGTTTAGCGCCTTTGCACAGGACGATTACCGCATCTCGACGAATCTGACCTTGAATTTGGGATTGCGCTGGGAATATCAAGGCGCTATAGATACCGCGGGCGGGCAGTTTTCACTCTTAAACACGAGCGTGCCCGGAGCGATTGGCGCGGCGGGTAGCGGGCCCGCTCGGATCTTTCGTGGTCGGCAACCCGATTATCCATTCCAATCCATTCAATTTGGCGCCGCGGTTCGGTTTCGCCTGGAATCCGCGAGCGGGCAAACTGGTGGTGCGCGGAGGATACGGCATTTACTACAACGCGTTCGATTTCACTCCGCTGGCGGACCAAGGGCGAACCAGTCCTCCGGTTGCGTACAACGCCGCGCTGACAAGCTTCACGGGAGGAAATACGATCAGCTCCTTGCTGGCCGGTACTTCGCCGTTCCAGCAGCAATGGCAGGCGCAGGCGGCGAGCGGGAATTTCGGCAGCCTGACCAATTTCGGCTCGATCACCACCACCAATCCGCATCTCCGCAATCCGTATCTGCAGCAATACGATCTGTCGATTGAGTATCAGCTGCCGGGCAGTCGATGGTGGCGAGCGCCGGTTATGTGGGCTCGAAGGGGACTCACCTGGGGGTGTTTCTGCCGGTCAATTCGTTTCTGCCGTCGGCGCTGCCGGCGCCGGCCACGAGCGTTGCGGATGAGACCGCTCGAATCGCACAGTTTCGAGCTGCTTATGCGCAAGAAGGCACTGGCGCGCTGCGTCCCGATCCGCGTTTCAGCCAGGTCAATCTGATCACCGATGCAGGGAACTCCAATTACAATTCGCTGCAGCTATCGCTCAGAAAGTCGTTCTCGCAGGGACTGATGATGCAAGCCTCCTACACCTGGTCGAAATCGATCGACGATGAATCAACCGCCTACCCGACGCAAGATTATCTGGGTGACGGGATTCCGCAAAACGTAGGGGTTTTGAGCCAGAGCAGGGCCTTGTCGAACTTCGACATTCCGCAACGCTTCCTGCTGACGGCCATTTACCGCCTGCCCTTTTTCAAAAACCGAACCGACCTTCTCTCCCGAATCCTGCTTAACGGATGGGACGTCGATATCGCAGCAGGTCTATGAGTCGGGCGTGCCGATTAACATTTTCTCAGGACCTGTACTGGGGATTTCGGACGTGAATCTGGACGGCAACGTAACGCGGAGGCGCGGCCGCCGACAACACGCTGGCAAACTGCTCTACCGGAGGAGCGGGCATCGCGTTTGCCATCGGCGTTCTCAAGCAGGTATACGTATTCCCAGCCGCTCCTCGGGACGGATGGAACATGCGGCCGCAATATAGCCCGGCAACCTGGCCTCGAGAATTTGAATGCCGCTTTGACGAAGAACGTTCTGTTGACGGAAAAGGGATGGTGGAACTCGGGTCCGTGGAACCTGCAGCTGCGATGGGAAGTGTACAACGTGCTCAACAATCCATCGTTCTACGTCGCGAGCGTCAACAATCTATACGTCAGCAATCCGACAACGTTCGGCCTCTTGACTGCGTTACCGCAACGAAAAATGGAGATGGCGGTCCGGATTCTCTGGTGAGATCGGGACATTACTTCGACCTCGCGCTGCATTCGCATTAGCTGACTTCGAAATCCAGCCGAGCACTTTTCGGGAGCTATGCACAACGGAACTTCAGTTTTTCGCGTGGATGGTAAGGTGGCTCTGGTCGTGGGCGCAGCCTCAGGGATCGGCCGTGCGACAGCCCTGGCGTTAGCGCAATCGGGAGCAAGCGTAGTCTGCGCGGACATGAATTTGTCCGGCGCGGAAGCCACCGCGCAGGAGATAGATGAGCGGCGGGAGCAGAGCGTCAGCCTTGCCCCTCGACATCACGAAAGCCGATAGCGTGAATGCGGGCGTCGCGAAATGCGCGGCTGAATACGGCCGGATCGATATTCTGCGTGAGCACCCCGGCAGTGAACGTTCGCAAGCGCCTGCTCGCGTATACGGAAGAAGAGTTGGACCGAGTGGTGGACATCAACCTCAAAGGAAGCTTTCCGCGTCACAAAAGCCGTGGCGGCGCGATGGGAAAAAGGCGGGAGCATTATTTTTACGTCGTCCATTCGATCGCTTTTGGTAGAGCCGGGGCAGGGCGTCTATGCGGCGACCAAAGCAGCGCTGGTGCAGTTGGCGCGCGGCTTTGCGGTGGAGCTTGCGGCACAAAATATCCGGGTAAATGCGGTGGCTCCGGGCGTGGTGGATACGCCTCTGACGGAACCGATCAAGAAAAATACCGACTGGTATTCCGCGTATGCGAATCGTTCGGCATTGAAACGATGGGCTCGTCCGGAAGAACTGGCATGGCCGATTGTTTTTCTGGCATCGGAGGCGAGCAGCTACATTACTGGAACCGTCTTGTTCGTGGATGGCGGATGGACTGCGATTGATGGGCGGTACGAGCCGCCGCTTGAAGCAAGGCGCTGTGGTTTCAGAATTGACCGAGGTAAGAAAGAAGCGGCCGTAATCCGGGCGGTGGATGCGATTGCGGACGAAAGCATCGCGTTTCTGCAAGCGCTGATTCAGATTCCGACCGTGAATCCTCCGGGTGAGGAATACCGGGCCGCAGCCGAGCTGATTGGCGAAAAACTGAAGGAGTTCGGATATCAAGTGCAGTACGTGCCCGCGGAAGGACGCCCGGAGCATTCGTGGGAACATCCGCGGATCAACGTGATCGGTTCGATGAAGGGAGAGACCGCGAGGCCGCTGCTTCACTTCAACGGGCACTTCGACGTAGTTCCGGTGGGGCAAGGATGGACGGTCGCTCCGTTTGCCGGAGTGGTGAGAAATGGCAGACTCTACGGCCGTGGAACGGCTGACCAGAAGGCCGGTATTGCCGCGTCTATCTTTGCGGTGGAAGCGATTCGCCGCAGCGGAGTGAAGCTCGCCGGCACGGTGGAGCAGAGCGGCACGGTGGACGAAGAAAGCGGTGGATTCGCGGGCGTCGCGTACCTCGCGGAGCATGGCTGGATCAGCAAAGATAAGACCGATTTCGTGATCATCACCGAGCCTTCCAATGTTGACCGCGTCTGCATCGGGCACCGTGGAGTTTACTGGTTCAAGGTGGTTCAACACGGCCGCATCGGACACGGGAGCATGCCTTATCTGGGGATCAATGCCGCCGACCATCTGGGCGATGTGCTCCATGCGGTGAATCACTCGCTGAAGCCGGAGCTTGCGAAGCGGAAGACCGAGATGCCGGTCGAGCCGCCCGGTTCACGTTACGCGAGCATCAACATCAACTCAGTTTTTGGAGGCCAGCCGGAAGAGGGAACGCAGACGCCGTGTGTGATCGATCGCGCGGGTGCAATCTTCGATAGAAGATTCTTGAGCCGAAGAACACTTTGAGCAAGTGAAGGGTGAGATTCATGACCTGCTCGAACATCTCGGGGAGCGAAATCCCGCGTTCAAGTACAAATGGAAGATCTGATGATCGTGCATCCAACGCAAACCGATCCGCTCGAGTGTGCTCGTCACGACGGTTGCCGAGAGCATCGAAGCAGTGCTGGGAAAGAAGCCGGCGTTGATGGCAAGCCCCGGAACATACGACCAGAAACACGTCACCCGCATAGGTCAGGTGAAGGACTGCATCGCCTACGGTCCCGGCATACTCGACTTGGCTCACCAGCCCGACGAATACGTGCTGCTGGACGATCTTGTGAATTCTGCGAAAGTGATGGCGCTCGCCGCAATGCGGCTGCTCGGAACGGCATAGGTACAGCAACTGGAAGGAGAATTATGGACCGAAGACAATTCGCGCATGGACTGCTCGGGACGGCGCTCGCGGCCGAAGGAGTAGGGAGCATGCGCGCAGCCGGCCGGCACTCAGAACACACTGGCGGTTCTGACGCGAACGACTGGCTAGGTCCCGGAACGATCACGGATGTAACGGGAATCAAGGTGGGGCATTACACGCTGAAAACTCGTCCCACCGGGTGTACCGCTATTCTTTGCGAGGCGGGCGCGGTGGCGGGAGTGGACGTGAGAGGATCGGCGCCGGGAACGCGCGAGACCGATCTACTAAATCCGATCAACACTGTGCAGCAAGTGCAGGCGATCCTGCTGTCGGGAGGCAGCGCATATGGTTTGGATACAGCCAGCGGTGCCATGCGCTATCTGGAGGAACACGGAGCAGGGTACAAGATCGGAAATCTCGGCGTGGTTCCGATTGTTCCGGCAGCTATCTTGATGGACCTGGGAGTGGGCGATTTCAAAATACGGCCGAATGCGGAATCCGGTTACCAAGCCTGCCTTGCGGCAAACAACGGCCCGGTACCGCAGGGCAACGTCGGCGCGGGCGCGGGCGCGACGATCGGCAAAATGTTCGGCCCGCAGTTCGCAATGAAGTCCGGCTTAGGTAGTGCAAGCGCGAAGATCGGTGATACGGGCATTGTGGTGGGGGCGCTGGTGGCCGTGAACGCGGTGGGCGATGTAGTGAATCCGAAGACGGGAAAAATAGTGGCGGGCGCGCGAGCCGCCGACGGGCATGGGTTTCGCGATTCCATGGCGGAAATTATGCGAGGGATATCGCGTCCTGATTCAAGCGGGAGCAAACACGACCATCGGAGTGGTGGCGACCAACGCCCGGCTTGAAAAAGTGCAGATGACGAAAATGGCGCAGATGGCGCATGACGGCTACGCGCGAGCGATCAATCCGGTCCATACGCCGGGAGACGGCGACACGATTTTCGCACTCTCGACGGGGACTCTGCGTGGAACGGCCAGTCACGGCATGATTGGAGCGATTGCCGCCGAAGTGATGGCGCAAGCGATCGTGCGGGCGGTCATGTCAGCGCAGAGTATCCCCGGTTTTCCAAGCTATCGAGACGTGACCAAGGATTGAATGACTGCCACAGAGCGTCTTTATCAAGAGCTGAAACACGATATTGTCACGTGCGTACTAACGCCCGGGAAATCCATGTCTGAAGGAGACTTGGGAAAACGTTATCAAACCAGCCGGACGCCGGTGAGAGAAGCGTGCCGGGATCTTTCGAATGAAGGGCTGATCACAATTATTCCTTTTCGGGGATATTTTGTGTCGGCACTTACCGTAACCGAGTTCAATAATTTGCAGGAAGTGCAATTGGTGGTTGACCCTTCCGCCGCCGCGCTGGCTGCTGACCGCGCCAACGCCGTCCAGATCGCAAACCTACAGAAGTGGGCGAAGTACAAGTACAAAAGCAACCAGAAGGACAGTTACTACGAATTCCTGGAGCAAAACAGGAGTCTTCACGTGGGCATCGCCGACGCGACGGGCAACAACCATCTGGTCGACATCGTTTCAGACGTTCACACGCGTTTGATGCGCTATTTCTACCTGGGCTTATCCTCTCACTCATTCGGGGCCGAGATCGTGAAGGAGCATTCCGCCATCGTCGAAGCCGTGCGGAAGCGGCTGCCTGCCGAAGCGCGTCGGGTTACGCACGATCACATCGTGAACACTATGCGCCGGAGCGCCGGATTATTTTCCACCACCCGTAACATGCATTATTTCGACCCGGACTCAGCGGAGCATTTCAGTGGAGCAGCGATCCGGCAGCCCGCGAAAACAGATGAACGGCGAAACGTTTACAGGAAAAAAGTAGCAGGGAAGTAGAAAGGCGCGAGTCCTTAGTTCCCAATTATGCCCCGGAGGAAAAAATGTCTGAAATGACGCGGTCGGAATTCAACAAGGCGATTCTGGGAACGACCGGAGCTGCGATGGTGACGCCGCGACCTTCCGGCGCGCAAGCGAAGATTGAACCACAACAACTCATGGGTGCGATCACGGATGTTCCTGGAATCGCGGTCGGCCACTACACCGATTCGCGCCGTCCGACGGGAGTGACAGTGCTGCTGTTTGGAGAGAAAGGTGCGGCTACGGGCGTAGATTTCGACGGTTCTGCTCCGGGCACTTTTCAGGTGTCGCTTCTTCAGCCGGTGAGCTTTATCCAGGAAGTCTGGGGAATCGTGCTTTCGGGCGGCAGTTCGTTCGGACTGGCGAGCGTTCCGGGAGCCGTCCGCTATCTCGAAGAGCAGAAAATCGGGCTGAAATTTGGAATCGGCATTGTACCCATTGTTGTCGGCGCAATTATTTACGACTTAGGCATCGGAGATTCGTCGGTTCGCCCCGATGCGGAGGCGGCATATCGAGCCTGCAAGGCAGCGACAGCAGACAACGTTGAACAAGGAAATATAGGAGCCGGAGCAGGCGCGACGGTGGGGAAGATGCTCGGGCAGTACGGAATGCGAGGGATGAAGTCCGGAGTTGGCATGGCGAGCATGCGAATCGGCGATGTCGTAATCGGGGCGCTTATGGTCGTCAATGCCGTCGGCGACATCGTGGATTGGAAAACCGGCAAAGTCATTGCGGGCGCACGCCGATCGGACGGTAAGGGATTTGTTGGAATTCCAGAAATTCTGAGGACCCGGCCACCGCATTCTAGAGCGCGCGCGGCCATTACGCCGGAAGATCCTGTTTTTCAGAGCACCACGATCGGGGTGGTCGCCACAAACGCAGAATTCAACAAAACCGAGATGACGAAAATTGCGATGATGGCGAACTGCGGTGCAGCACGTTGCATCAATCCGTATCACACTCCGGGCGATGGTGACACGCTCTTTGCGGTGTCTACCCGGCGCACGCGCTCGGAGCTCTCGCTTTCGGTGATCGGGTCGCTCGCTGCCGAAGTTGTTTCGGAAGCGGTCGTGCAGTGCGCCAAAATGGCAAGCTCGATTACCGATTGGCCGGCGTATCGCGACTACACGGCCAAGCTGTGAGTTGGTCCAAAGAGAATATTCTTGCTTCCTTGTTCACATTTTCCAGTACTCCTCACGTTCGACTTGGATGCCGAACTGCTTTGGACTGCCCGCGATCCAAAGAACTGGTCCCGCCCGATTGCTCTCTCGCAAGGAGCTTATGGCTATCGCGAAGGAGTTCCGCGCATACTCAACCTGTTAAGCAAGTACGGCGTCCAGTGCACATTCTTCATCCCTGGCATGATTATCGAACGCAATCGAGACGTAGTGCAGGATATCTACGCAGCCGGCCATGAGATTGCACACCACAGTTATTCCCACCGTTGGGTGCAGGACATGGAGGAGCCGGAAGAGCGTATGGAATTCGAAAAAACCATTGACCTCGTTACGGGACTCACGGGAGCGAAGCCTCTCGGTTGGCGCTCCCCCGCGGCGGAGTTCAGTAAAAACACCATGCGGTTGCTGTTGGAATACGGATTCCTTTACTCTTCAAACTTTTTCGATCGGGACGAACCGTATAAGCATGTTGTAGACGGGCACAAGACTGAGCTGATCGAATTTCCATTTGCCTGGGTTCTGGACGATGCGCCATTTTTTCTCTATAGCATTCAACTGGTGGGCCGGGTCATGATGTCGCCCTCCGCTGTGTTCGAGCACTGGTCGGCGGAGTTCGATCAGCTCTACAGAGAGAAAAAGGCCTTCGTCCTTGCGATGCATCCGCAGGTCATTGGGCGCCCCTCGAGAATCACTTTGCTCGAGCGATTGATCAACCACATACGCCAGCACGAGAGAGCGCGTTTCTATCGCTGCGATCATCTGGCCGCGCAACTGAGTCACGAGATTTAGAGGAATTATTGTTGCCTCGCCTATCCAACAAAGTCGTACTAATCACGGGAGCCGCTTCTGGAATCGGCCTTGCCTCGGCTGAACTTTTCGCCCGAAAGGGCGCGAAATTGATCCTGGTCGATATCAATCCGATTTCGTTGAGCAGTTCGGTCACGAGCCTTCCTGATTTGTCGGAGATCATCCCAGTCGAGGGCGATCTGGCAAAAGAGGAAACCGTTTTGCGAGTTTCTGAATTGACCAGAGCAGCGTTCGGTTTCGTAAACGTTCTATTGAACTGTGCGGGTACCGATCTGCTGGCACCGCTATCCGCGACATCTGTCGAGCAATGGGACAGGATCATGGACGTCAACCTTAAATCGGTGTTCTTGATGTGTAAGCACATAGTGCCGCTGATGTCGCAACCGGGAGCATCCATCATCAACATCTCGTCAGCAGCCGGCATTTCACCGATTCCTGGTCGCCCTGCCTACATCGCATCGAAGGGCGCCGTTGTTGCATTCACGAAAGCACTGGCACTCGATTTGGCTCCTTCGATTCGGGTGAATTGCATTTGTCCCGGAGCGGTGAACACGCCGCTGCTGCAGTCGGTCTTAGATGCCGCTGATGATCCCGAAACTGCGAGGGAAGCGGTGAAAGCGCGATATCCGCTGGGCCGAATTGCGGAGCCTGGAGAGATTGCCGGTGTTGCCGCTTTCCTTGCGTCCGACCGGGCGGGTTACATGACCGGTGCCACCATCCCCGTGGATGGAGGAAGGACGATGGCTTGACGTGACGAGCGTGGAAACGAAAGCACCTTCGCCCGAAAAGAGCCCGAAAGGACAGGACATCGTTCTGTTCAACGGACGCATTCACACCCTTGAACGATCTCAGCCGGCGGTGGAAGCTGTTGCAATTCGAAGCGGGCGCATCGTATTTCTCGGTCGGAGCGAAGAGGCACGGCGAATCCACGATGGCAACAACCACATCGACCTCAAAGGCAGAGATGTCTTTCCTGGTTTCATCGATTCCCATGTGCACTATTGGCGCAGCGGGCTCATGGACCAGATGGTGGATCTTCGCGGCGCGCATTCGATTCGCGAGATTCAGCATGCGCTGCGTGAGCGAGCCGTCGAAGTCCCTAAAGGGCAGTTGCTGATGGGGCGGGGTTGGGCGGATACCGCAGTCGAGGAGCGGCGATATCCAAACCGGCACGAACTCGACGACGCCGCGCCCGATCACATCGTTTACCTTCTCCATCTGAACGGACATTCGTGCGCATTGAATACGCGTGCGGTCGAGTGGTTAAACCTCGACCCGAATACTCCCGGCGTAGAGCGCGAACCGGAGAGCGGCGAGCCCGCGGGTCCATTGCGTGAAAAGATCGCGTTCAGCTCGCAGAGCAAGTTGATGACGCTGCTTACAGCGGACGTGCGCCGCAACTGTCTTTCCATCATTTCCCGGCACGCTGTGGAAGGCGGTGTCACGACAGTCCACTGCCTGGAAGGCGGACGCATTAGCGGAGACCCCGATGTAGAGGATTTTTTGGCCCATCAGGAGGAACTGCCGGTCTCGACGATTCTCTACTACCAGATCACGGATCTGGAGCGGGTACAGAGTCTCGGCCTACCTCGCATCGGAGGCTGCGTGCTCATCGATGGGAGCCCTGCTGCCCACACTGGCGCGCTCTACGAGCCCTATACGGACAAGCAAGAGACAAGTGGCCCGGAATACTTCACGCAAAAAGATCTGAATGAATGGGTGCTCCGTTGCCACGACGCAGGAATGCAGATCACCGTTCACGCCACTTGCGAACGTGCTATAGGGCAGATGTTGACTGCATACGAGAACGCTTTGCGAATAACACCACGCTCAAACCATCGCCATCGCATCGATCACTTTTATTTCCCCAGACAGGAACAAGTCTGGAAAGCAGCTCAACTGGGAGTGGGTGCGGGCGTCCAGCCTTACTTTGCAGAAATATTCCACGATATGTATGAGCGCCGTCTCGGCGCCCTGCGCGCCCAGCGCACGCATCCCTATCGCTGGTTTGTGGATGCCGGAGTGGCCGTGGGCGGCGGGTCTGACAGTTTCGTCACGCCAGTGCGTCCTCTTTGGGGTATTCACGCCGCCGTGAATCACTTCTGTCCTGAGCAACGGATTTCCGCTCAGGAGGCATTGAACATGTTTACGCGCGGGAGCGCCTATCTCGGCTTCGAAGAGCATGAAGCAGGAACGCTGAAGATCGGCAAACGGGGCGATTTAGCGGTTCTGACTGATGACATCCTCGGCGTGCCGCGCGAGGCCATCAAAAACATACAAGTGGAGATGACAATCTCCAAAGGCCGCATTACTTATCGGGCTTGACGGAGAACTCATGTTGCTTAAAGGTAAGACGGCTGTGATCACTGGAGCCTCGCGCGGCATCGGCAAAGCCGTCGCAATTCGATTCGCGCAGGAAGGAGCGAACATCGCCTTCAATTACCTGGAAGATCCGACGGAAGCTGCGCGAACCGCGGAAGACTTGCAAAGGACCGGCGCACGAGTCGTCCACATGAAGGGCGATGTCGCTTCCGACGCATCGGTCCGCGAGTTGATGGCCCGCGCCGTACAGGAATTCAAATCCATCGATGTTCTCGTGAACAACGCTGGTGCTGGTCTCACCAAGCCCTTCGCAACCATCGAGCCCGACGAGTGGAATCGTATGCTTGACGTCCATGTGAGAGGCGTGTTTCTGGCGTGTCAACTCGCGGGTGAGACGATGTGCAAGCAGAAAAGCGGATGCATCGTGAACATCGCCTCTGTTGCGGGACAGCTCGCCTTGCCGCTTCGCGTGATCTATGCAACTGTGCAAGCGGCGAAGATGATGTTCACCAAAGCGCTGGCTTGCGAATGGGCCGACACTGGGGTTCGCGTAAATTGCATCGCGCCAGGAACGATTCTTACCGATCTTGTCCGCCGCAACTTTGAGAAAGGCCTGCTGGACAGAACCAGAGTTCTGGAGCGCACTCCCATGAAACGCTTTGGCGACACCGGTGAAGTCGCTTCGGCAGCCCTGTTCCTTGCGTCGCCCGAATCTTCTTACATCACCGGGCAGACTCTTTTTGTCGATGGAGGGTGGACCTCCTGGGGCGGATGGCCGGTCGCGACATAACAAGCGTGAATCACCTGAACAGGGCCTCCAGAACAGATTCGAGAGCAGATTCAACTACTATCCGCCCGGTTCGGCCGAGCGGCGTGCGCTGGCAGATTCTTGGGCTCATGCTTCTCCTGAGCATGATCACGTATTTGGATCGTGTGAACGTCTCCATCGCCGCGCGGCACATCACGAATGAGTATCACTTGACCGATTTGCAAATGGGCAAGATCTTCAGTGCGTTCATCTTGGCTTATGGAATCTTCCAGGTTCCGGGAGGTTGGCTGGCTGATCGCTTCGGGCCGCGCAGAGTGCTCACGTTTGCGGTGATTTGGTGGTCGGCGTTCACGGCCCTCACCGCCTATGCGGGCGATCTTTTTGGCGGCGCAGTGCCGGTAGTGTTCTCATTCTGTCTCGTGCGGTTCTGCCTCGGGATGGGCGAGGCGGCTGCGTGGCCAAGCTTCAATCGCACCATCGCCAGCTGGATGGCGAAGAAGGAACGAGCTTTCGCGACCAGCGTGCCGCTGGCTGGTGGTGGCGTGGGAGCTGCAATCACTCCTCCGCTAATCGCGTGGCTGATGCTCACTTATGGCTGGCGCGAATCCTTTCTGATCTGCGCGCTCTTAGGAGTTGCCGTAGGCGCTCTTTGGTGTATCCTCTCGCGAGATACTCCGCAGCAGCATCCACGTGTGAACACCGCCGAACTCGAACTTATACACCCCACACCAGAGCGCGCGCCCATCATCGCCGATTTAAATTCAATTCCGGTGAAACTCACTCCGTGGGCGGCCCTGCTGACCGAGAAAAACGTGTGGCTCCTGTTCTGTAGCGCCATGACATGCGGCTACATGGTTTACATCTATATGACCTGGTTCTTTACCTATCTTGTTGAGCAGCGGCATCTCTCACAAATGAAGAGCTCCTACTACACGATTGGGCCCTTTATCGCGATGGCGATAATGACTCCGATTGGCGGCGCCATGTCGGATGTAATTGCACGAAAAAGTTCACTCCGCTTCGGCCGACGATTGATTTCGATGGGCGGCATGTTCGCTGCGGGTCTGGCGCTGATCATAGGCGCCCGGGTCGAGAGCATTGCGGTCGCGATTGTTTGGCTGTCATTCGGTGCTGGAGCCATTTACTTTTCCTTAGCCTCGCATTGGGCGACCACCATTGATATTTCAGAGAAGCATGCAGGAACAGTCAGCGGAATGATGAACTGGGGTGGTAATGTCGGCGGAGTTCTATCACCTATACTGACGCCGATTTTCGCTAGGAAGTTGGGCTGGGTCCCCGCTCTCGAGATCGCCGCAGTCATTATTATCCTTGGCGGCATGTTGTGGTTTCAGATTGATCCCAATCGAAAATTGGCGGCTTAATAGTGGAAGTCTCGAAGCCATATGTGACGGAAGTATTGCCCCCATGGCGCGAGATCGGTCGTGATGTTGCCGCCGATTACCCGGACGTCGGCTGCAGCAAACATCTGTCCGGGTGGTGTTTCGATCTTCGAGCCGTGCTGATTGGAAGGTCCATAAAATGGGCTTCGGGGGATTTGATGCCTCCGCGTTTTCCAGCGTATTTTGGACTAGTTTCGCGGGGCGGGTCAATTCCCCGCTGTGGTCCGAATCCCCCCGGGTCCATCAAAGTGGAGCATCGCTTTCAACCGATGCTGTCGCTGCGTCCGGAGAGGCTGGTCCTTCTCATTTCTTCAGGCTGCTAACTGATTCCACAAAGTCTAATCTGAACCCACTCTTCTTTTGCAGGACGATTGAAGCTTAACCTCGATTTGGCGCGCTTAGGCGGTACTTTTCAAACCGATTAAGGCCCCTCTTACCTCTAAACCTGTACCGTTTGCCCGATAAGCGTCTTTGACTGCTTAGGTTGCTCGCTGTTCTCCCGAAGACCGGGGAGCACGCCATAAACAAAGGACCCAAATTACTACTATTCCGATTACGCGGGAAGACCTCAGTACGGGACTACATCACATGAAATTCATCTATCGACTATCTCTCTTCGTTGTGGCGGGTGGGCTCGCGCTGGCACAGACATCAAAGCTGTCGCCGGAATTGCAAAACATCGACTCTCATTCCAAGCTTGCCGTCATCGTTCAATTTGACAAAGATCCGTCCGACGCCTATCACCAGAAGGTGATCCGGCGAGGGGATCCTGGAAAACTACTCTGCATTCCGTGAACGCAGCCGCGTATTCCATGCCAGGCGTGGCGCTGGCCGACTTGGCGAACGATCCAAATGTCGTGCATATTTCACTGGATCATAAGATTTCAGCCAAGCTGGACTACACGGCCGCAGCGGTCAATGCGACGACTGCGTGGCAGCAATTTCATGTCGACGGTACCGGTATCGGAGTCGCATTGATT
Organism: Terriglobia bacterium; assembly: GCA_963719335.1. Taxonomy (GTDB): domain Bacteria; phylum Acidobacteriota; class Terriglobia; order Bryobacterales; family Bryobacteraceae; genus Bog-105. The sequence continues at coordinate 702,208 of CAVRBR010000002.1, forward strand.
GATAGTGGCATCAGTTCGCACCCGGACCTCGGAGGCAACGGATCGAATCAGCGCGTCGTTTACACCCAGGATTTCATCGGTGGGGATGGAACCGATGCATACGGGCATGGAGAGCACATTGCCGGAATCATAGCGGGTAATGGGCAAGTTTCCACGTGCACCGGTTGTACACGCGCATTGAAGGGCATGGCACCAAATGCAAATCTCATAGATCTTCGTGTTCTCGACCAGAATGGCCAGGGCAGCGACAGCGGCATCATCTCCGCAATTGAAACGGCGATCACGCTGAAGACAACCTACAACATTCGTGTGATCAATCTTTCCCTGGGACGCCCGGTTTTCGAGAGCTATAGGCAAGATCCCCTTTGCCAGGCTGCTGAAGCTGCCTGGAAAGCCGGAATCGTTGTGGTGGTTGCGGCCGGCAATGACGGGCGCAACAATCTAGCGAACAATGCCGGCTATGGAACGATCAACGCGCCTGCCAACGACCCGTACGTCATCACCGTCGGCGCCATGAAAACGATGGCCACTTATACTCGCAGCGACGACCAGATCGCCAGTTACAGCTCGAAAGGGCCCACGCTCATCGATAACATTGTGAAGCCCGACATCGTAGCTCCTGGTAATCTCACCGTTTCGCTTCTCTCGTCTGCTAACGCCACGCTCGCGACTCAGAACCCGACCGATCTTGTTCCCGTGTCCTATTACGATGGCAGTGCGAATACCACTCCATCCAAGGAATATTACACGTTGAGCGGAACCAGTATGTCAGCGGGTGTGGTCAGCGGCGCCGTCGCCGATTTACTGCAGGCTCAGCCGTCCCTGACGCCTGATCAGGTGAAGGCCCGCTTGATGAAAACCTCTTACAAGAGCTTTCCGAGCTCCAGTGTGGCAGTCGATCCCACTACCGGCATCAGCTATACGGCTTACTATGACATCTTTACCATCGGCGCCGGGTATCTGGATCTCAATGCGGCGCTGCAAGACAAAGACGTCGCCCCTGGAACCGCCATCTCTCCTGCAGCTATGTATATCGGCGTGATGAAAAAGGTCTACTTGCTCTTCAGCCCCGATTCAGTTTGGGCCATGAGTAACTTGTTCTCTTCCCGGGCGATGAGCGCCACGTGGGGCACGAGTGCTGTTTGGGGCACAGCCATTGTGAATGGCGATCTTTCTCTCGTGGCCGAATCCACCGCTTGGGGCACCTCAGCGACTTGGGGAACTTCGACGGTCTGGGGCACGTCAGGCGTCTGGGGAACTTCGGGTGTCTGGGGAACCTCCGGTGTATGGGGAACCTCGACTGTCTGGGGCACCGCGCTGCTCAACGCGGAGAGTGCTATTTGGGGGACGTCAAGCGCTTGGGGGACGTCAAGCGCCTGGGGAACTTCAAGCGTTTGGGGGACCTCAAGTGTTTGGGGCACCGCCACACAACTCGGCGACGATCAGGTCATCCTCGTCACAGGCGAACAATAGATCGTTCGGCCGCTTTTCAAACAGCGTCTCAAGCCCTCTCGGGTCTGAGGCGCTGTTCTCATTTGGGAGCAACCCGGCCCGGGTCAAGTCGCGAAATTCCTATCGCCCTGTCGATGAGCGATCGCTCGACGACGGTATGACGCCCTTCAAGCGCATGTAGACCGTCATGATGCCGTACTGCTCGTTGTCATGCGTCGTGTTTCCAGCTAGCGCGCCCAGCCTCGATCTCTGCCCGCGGCCAGTCTTGATGGGCTCCGATACATTCGCGTCGGTGAGCGAATCGTAGGCCTTATCGCACTCAGCGAACGCGTCGTGTAGCGCCGCTATGACCTCAGTCTTCGACGTCTTGCCGGTTGCGCTGACCGTCTTCTGATCGCCGGCAACCGCCGCGCACGTTCGCATCTGAGAGTCCGCAACGTGATCCAGTACCTCGGCAAAACTACGGATCTCAGGCGTGGGCTTGAACGCATAATTTTCGTCGGTCATCTTTTCCGCCGATTTTAAAATGTTGTTCTTTACCGCGTTGTACGCCTGTTTCGCCTCCGTTGCCAGGCTCGTCGGCGTCTGCGCTTCAAGAGCGCACGCGCACACAATTCCGGCAATCGATACCGCTGCACATAACCGGTTCATCATCCCATTTGTCTCCTTCCGAAAATCTGTTGACCGTTGTCATTGTATGGCAACCCGGATCAAAGCGCGTGGACATCGCACCGCTGGATACGTCTGCGATACTGTTGTGAATTCATGCGGTACGCCTCGCCGTCTCTCATCGCTACTTTTTTCTGCACTTTGCTGGCAGCCCAGCAGACTTCACCGGAACTCTTCAACGGTCTCAATTGGCGTCCCATTGGACCTTTTCGGGGTGGCCGCGCTGTCGCCGTATCCGGGATCCCCGGCGGCGGTTCCACGTTTTATTTCGGTGGCGTGGACGGCGGCATCTGGAAGACATCCGATGCAGGAACCGTCTGGACGCCCATCTTCGACAGCCAGGCAGTTGCCTCCATCGGCGCTCTCGAAGTTGCGCCTTCTGATCCGAACGTCATCTATGCCGGAACCGGCGAATCCGATATTCGGTCCGATCTTGCTTCGGGCGATGGCGTCTACAAATCGAACGATGCGGGCAAGACCTGGAAAAATATCGGTCTCAGAGAAACGCGTCAGATAAGCCGCATCGTAGTAACGCTCGGTGACCCGAACGTCGTCTTCGTCGCCGCTCTCGGTCACGCGTATGGGCCAAACGAGGAACGCGGTGTGTTTCGTTCTACCAATGGCGGTCAAAGTTGGGAAAAGGTTCTGTATCGCGGCCCGCAGGTTGGCGCTGCGGATCTGGCCATCGCCACCGATGCGCCAAACGTTCTATTCGCCGTTATGTGGGAAGCGCATCGTCCCCCGTGGAGCACCTATGCGCCGATCGGCGGGAGCGGCAGTGGCCTGTATCGGTCAACAGATCAGGGGAAAACCTGGCAGCAATTGAGCGGTCACGGACTCCCGGCAGGCGAATGGGGGCGCGCCGGTGTCGCTGTTTCGCCGCACACGCGCGGCCAGCGCATTTACGCTGCAGTTGACGCGCATGACGCCGGTCTCTATCGCAGCGACGACGGCGGCAACACCTGGAGTCGCGTCAACAAAGATCCCCGCATCACCAGCCGCGCCTGGTATTTCAGCTGCATTACGGCCGACCCGAACGATCCCGACGTTCTCTATATGCCGAACGTGGCGGTTTACAAACTGAGCGACGGCGGAAAAACGCTCAGCATCGTTCGGGGCGCTCCGGGCGGTGACGACTACCACCAGATTTGGATCGATCCCGCAAATTCGCTGCACATGGTTCTCGGCAGCGATCAAGGCACCAGCGTGAGCCTCGACGGCGGCGCCACCTGGAGCAGCTGGTACAACCAGCCCACGGCGCAGTTCTATCACGTCGTCACCGACAACGATTTTCCCTATCATGTCTACGGCGCCCAGCAGGACAGCGGAACTGCGGCTACGGCCAGCCGAACCGATCACGGCGAAATCGACGCGCGCGACTGGTTCACCGTAAGCGGTAGCGAAAGCGGCTACATCGCGCCCGATCCGAAAGATTCCAACATTTTCTACGTCAGCGGCACGTATGGGACGGTGAGCCGTTTCGATCGCCGCACCATGCAGAGTCAAAATATTGCGCCTTGGCCCCTCCCCGGATTCGGCACGGAAATCGCCGAACGGAAGTACCGCGATCCGTGGACGCCGGTTCTGGTGTTTTCGCCTGCGCAACCAAACGCGCTTTATCTCGGAACACAGTACGTCATGAAGACCATCGATGGTGGATTGCATTGGCAGACCATCAGTGCCGATCTGACCGGCGCGAAGATCAATCCAAACGCGAAACCGGAAGGTCCCGCCACTATCGAGAATGCGCAGGAGCGCGGGTACGGAGTGGTCTACACTATCGCGCCATCTCCGCTGAGCGCGGCCGAGATTTGGGCCGGCAGCGATACGGGACTCATTCACCTCACCCGCGATGCTGGAAAAAACTGGTTGAACATAACGCCCCCGCGCCTCTCACCGTGGAGCAAGATCACGCAGATCGAGTGTTCGCATTTCACTCCGGGCGAAGCGTACGCGGCCGTCGAACGTCACCGGCTCGACGATATGCGTCCCTATCTGTACCGCACTCGCGATTACGGCAAAACCTGGCAACCCATCGTGGACGGAATTGCCGATCGCGCCTTTTTGAATTCCGTTCGCGAAGACCCGAAGCGCAAAGGGCTTCTCTTTGCGGGCACCGAGTTCGGCGTGTACGTTTCCTTCAACGATGGCGACAATTGGCTCCCTCTGCAACTGAACCTGCCCATCACCTCCATCCGCGATTTAGCCGTTCACGACAACGATCTCATCGTCGCGACGCATGGCCGCTCGTTCTGGATTCTGGATGATATCGCCGCGCTTCGTCAAATTGGAGCAAACCTCGCCGGTACGGATGCCTACCTATATAAATCGGCTCGTGCTGTTCGCACCACCAGCGATGCTTTTGCCGGTACGCCGCTTCCGCCCGAAGAACCGCAGGCGCAAAATCCTCCGCGTGGCGCATACGTCGATTACTATCTGCGCGATGCCGCCAGCTCCGAAGTCACATTGGACATCTTCGACGCGCATGGCAAAACGGTTCGTCATTTTTCGAGTCGTGAGAAGCCTCTGCCGCCTCCGAGAAACGCCGCCATTGCCCCGCGTTGGTTCGCTAAGCCTGCACGCCTGAGCGAAGACGCCGGCATGCATCGCTTCGTGTGGGATCTGCGTTACGGCCGCAGCGGTGAAAAGACAACTGCCGACGTGGAGGACACCGGTATCGAAACTTGGATTGGGCCCTTTGTGCTCCCTGGCACATATAGAGTTAAGCTCAGCGTCAACGGCCGCGACCTGATTCAGCCGCTCGAGGTCGCGATGGACCCGCGTTCGCGCATGACGAACGCCGCCTTACTCGAACAGTTCCAATGGGCGCAGCGCGTCTTTGAAGATATGGTGCTGGCGCGCCAAACAATGCGCGAACTGCAGGCATTTCAAGCTCAACTCGCAAAGGACAGTGCTCAATTGACCACGGGGCAGGGAAGCCTGCGTAACTCGATCGATAGCGCCAATCAAAGAGGCGGCGAAATTCTCACCGGCGGCAAGCATCGCACCGGCCAGAGTTTGGAATCGGCGAGCCGCGCTTTCACCATAGGGCTCTCTGCAATCGAAGGCGCCGATCGCGCGACTCCCTCTCAAATCGTCGCCTTGTATCAGGAAGCGGCCAAGACGCTGAAAAACAGATTGTCGGAATGGAACGCGTTGAAGCAAGATACATTGCCCACGATCAACCGGCAACTCCGCGATGCCGGCCTCACTCCCATCCAGATTTCGCCAAGTCAAAAGTGACTCGGTGACCGCGCTCCGCGAACTAGTACGCGCATAACTCACAGGTCTGCCCAAATCCGCTGATTTGGCGTATGATATGCAGGACGCGTTAGCGGTGGATCAGCATACTCGCGCTGAACCGTAAGAATCACTACATTCCGCGCAAATCGATAAAACGGGCAACAACGATCTCAAAAGGAGGGCCGTTTCAATGCCGTTCGAAGTAGGTCAGCTGGCGGGGGACTACGAAATTCTCGGCGTGCTTGGCAAGGGCGGAATGGGCCAGGTGTACAGGGTTCGAAACGTCATTTCCAACCGCGTAGAAGCGATGAAGGTTCTGCTGGCCGACATCGCTGCCGAAGCCGAGCTGGGCGACCGCTTTATCGGCGAGATCCGCACATTAGGCAGCCTCGATCATCCGAACATCGCGAAACTTCACGGAGCGTTCAAGGTGGACAACCAACTCGTGATGCTGATGGAGTTCGTCGAGGGCTGCACGCTTTTCGATCGCGCCAAAGCATCTCCCATTCCCCTCAACGAAGTCCTCAGCTACGCAGCGCAGACCTTGGCGGCCCTCGGCTACGCGCACGAGAAGGGCGTCATCCACCGCGATATCAAGCCTTCGAACATCATGGTCACGCCTCAGGGCGTCGTGAAGTTGATGGATTTCGGCATCGCCAAATCCAGCACGGATCCTGTGCAGACGCGAACCGGAATCACCATGGGTTCCATGCTCTACATGTCGCCGGAGCAAGTTCGCGGAAGCCAGCTCGACGCGCGTTCAGACCTCTACTCGGTCGGCGTCTTGCTCTATGAGCTGACGGCGGGATGCCGGCCCTTCGAAGGCGAGACCACCTACGCAATTCTGGAAGCACAGCTGAACGCAGTGCCAAAGGCTCCGCTCGAAGTGAACCCCAACATTCCGAAACCTCTGAGCGACATCATCATGACCGCTCTTTCAAAGGATCCGGCGGATCGGTTCCAGAGCGCCAAGGCCTTTGGCAACGCGCTTCAAAGCGTTCGCCGCGAAAACGCCGGCACCCAACCGCAAACCATTGCTGCGTCTCGTCCCGTTTCGCCGCCTTTAGTTGCACCGGTGCCGACTGTGCATTCCGGCGGAAAAGCAAATCGTAGCTTGTGGATGGCGCTGGGTGCAATTGCATGCGTGTGCGCGTTGATTGCTGCGGCCGTTGCATTGCCGCACTTCTGGCGAAGCTCCGCCGCATCGACCGGCACGGCCCGGGTCGCGGCCGCGCCGACGGCCGCTCCAAACTCGGCCCCACAACGCCCTGACTCCGACACATCGTCCGCCAATCCAGTGCCCCCGCCCGTCGCCAGGACGCCCGATCCTATCGTCGCGCCCGTCAAAACGGCGCGGAGGCCTTCGAGTATCAACTCTTCGCAATCAAGTTCCGCAGCGGATCAACCGTCACCCGCTGTCGCGCCCGCCGCTCCTCTCCCGCCGCCTGGCCCTTCACCCGAAGAGATCGAAAAAGTGCGCGATCGCCTGATACAACTGCATGCCCGGGCCGACGCTGTAAGGAGCAGCATTGGGCAGCTACGCCAGGAACAAGCCGCGAGCGGGCTCGGATTGCGTCAGGACATCGTTGCTTCCGCTAGCCGTCTGGACTCGTATTTGCAGGAAGCGGATCGTGCGGCTCAAACTACCAATCTCGAATCCGCACGCAAAGACATGGACCATGTCGAAGAAGAACTGACTGAACTCGAAAACTTTCTCGGTAAATAGGAGCTTGAATCAGATGAAAACATATATCGCCAAAACCTGTATCGCAATCCTCGGCGCCGCCTTCGCGATTTCTCCTGCCTCTGCTCAGCAGCAGGAGAAACGTCGTGTCGCAATTATGGATTTCAGCTATGCCACGGTCATGAATTCCGTGCAAGCGGTGTTTGGAACCAATCAGGATGTTGGACGCGGCATATCGGATCTCTTGGTGAACCAACTGGTGAATGATGGAACCTATCGTGTAATTGAGCGACAGGCGCTCGACAAGATTCTTAAAGAACAGAACTTTTCAAACAGTGATCGCGCCGACACAAGCACTGCGGCGAAAATCGGCAAGGTGCTCGGCGTGGACACGATCATTACCGGCGACATCACCCAGTTTGGCCGTGACGACCAGAACAAGAGTGTCGGCGGGAACGGCGGTCGCTGGGGCGGATATGGAATCGGGGGTGTCGGAATGCACAAAGCCAAAGCCATCGTCGAAGTCACGGCCCGTCTCGTCGACGTGAATACAGGCGAAATTCTGGCGTCGGCTACTGGGCACGGCGAGTCCGAGCGCTCGGGCACGAACCTCCTTGGAGGCGGCGGCTCTGGTTGGACGAACGGCGGTGGCCATGTCGACATGTCCAGTTCTAATTTCGGCGCAACCATCATCGGTGAAGCTGTGAAGGGCGCAGTAACAAATCTCGCCACTCAACTGAACCAGGATGCCGGCAAACTCCCGCACAACACGGTTCAGGTCAACGGCGTTGTTGCCGACGCGTCGGGGAACAGCGTTGTGATCAATGTCGGTAGCCGCGCCGGTGTTCACGTCGGCGATCGGCTCGCGATCACACGTGTGAGCCGTGTCATCAAAGATCCGACCACTGGTAAGCCGCTGCGTAGCATCGAAGACTCGCTCGGCCAAATACAGATCACTTCCGTCGACGAAGCCTCCGCTGTCGGCACTTTCACCGGCACTGGACAACCCAAAGTTGGGGATGTAGTGAAGACGATGCAGCAGTAGACGAGAAAGCGCGCTTGACCTTCGAGCGCTGGCGCATTCTAACCGACCTGACGAACCGCTCGAACAGCGGGCTAGTGACTTCCGCCTACCGTTTTAGCGTGGGACCACGGTTGGGCCTGGTAAGTCCAACTGCGGCTGGTGTAGTCGCTCAAACGTGATCAGGATCATGATGCTCAGCCAAACCAGGCCGGCGACCACGAACAGCCTCGTCAACGTCGTGCTGTAGCGCACGCCCATGAAGATCCAGGCCACGAGCGACGCCTTGAAAAAAGCGATCAGCAGCGCGACAACGACGTTGAATTCAGCCGAGATCAACATAGGAAACCCCGGTCGTGGTGCCGGTCAGCAGATCAGGCCAGCCCATACAGGACCAGCGTCCTCACTCTTGGAATGTGTGGTGTGCATGTTGCCATCTTCGATGTCCAATCAGGTATAGCAGCGGGAACAGGAAAATCCAGACAATGTCGACGAAGTGCCAGTACAGACCGATCATCTCGACCGGCGCAAAGTAGTTCGCGTTGAACACTCTTCGATAGCCTGGATCAGCAGAAAAGTCAGCAGTCCCAATCCCACGATCATGTGCAGCGCGTGCATGCCCGTCATGCAGAAGTACAGGAAGAACAGGATCTGCGCGTTCTGCGCGTACTGCGGTGCTCCGGATATCGGAAATAAATCCAGGCACCAATGCTCCACCCATTTCGAGTGCCATTCAATCCTTTGATGACCAGGAAGACCGTGCCGAAGATCATGGTCAGGACCAGGAACAACATCAGATGTCTTCCGTTGCTGAGTTGCGCGGACCGCACCGCCAGCGCCATGGTCAAGCTGCTGCAGATCAGCACGGCTGTATTGGTTCCGCCCAACATCACGTTCATGTACTGGCTGGTGCTCGCGAACGCGCCAGGATACATGAGCGGTAAATCGCATAGCCCGCGAACATGCCGCCGAAGAACAGCACTTCGGTGATCAGGAACGTCCACATGCCCAGAGTGGCCGCATCCATCTGCTGCTCGGGTTGCGAAGTGGTGGCGGAGATGAGTGACTTCCGCGGAGGTCGTGCTCGTGGCCACAGGAACAATGGTTTCAGCCAACGATTTCCTCCAGTGGACCGTAGTTGTATGCTTCTTCCGTCACGGTCGGGGTCTCGTCGAAGTTGAAAGTGGTGGGCGGTGATTGGATCTGCCATTCGAGACCCGCCGCGCCCCACGGATTGTTACCCGCTTTGGGTCCGTGCTTCAGCGACCAGATGAAGTAGACCATCGGAATCACATAGCCGATTCCCAGAATCGAAGCGCCCGCCGTCGAAAGAACATTCAGCGCCTGGAACTCCGGCGGATACGCGTGATAGCGCCGCGGCATTCCGAGATAGCCCAGAATGAACTGCGGGAAGAATGTCAGGTTGAAACCGATGAACACGATCAGCGCCGCAAATTTCGACCACGCCTCCGGATACATGCGGCCGGTCATCTTCGGCCACCAGAAATGCAGTCCGCCCATGAACGCCATCACCATGCCGCCGACCATCACATAGTGAAAATGCGCCACGACGAAATAGGTTCCGTGCGTCGCGACGTCCGTCGCGAGCGTCGCCAGGAGCAGGCCGGTCAAGCCGCCGATGGTAAACAGCCCGATGAAGCCGAACGCGTACAGCATCGGCGTGTCGAACGAGATCGAGCCTTTGTACATCGTCGCCGTCCAGTTGAATACTTTGATCGCCGACGGAACCGCAACCATGAAGCTCAAGAACGAGAACACCAGGCCGGTATACACGCTTTCGCCGGTGAGGAACATGTGGTGTCCCCACACGACGAAGCTCAGCACCGCAATCGCCATGCTCGAAAACGCCACGAAGTTGTAGCCGAAAATGCGCTTGCGCGAGAAGCAGGAGACGATCTCGCTGATGACGCCCATGCCCGGCAGAATCATGATGTACACGGCCGGATGCGAGTAGAACCAGAACAGATGCTGGAACAGAATCGGATCGCCGCCAATATTCGGATCGAAAATGCCGACGTGCGCGATGCGCTCAAAGGCCAGCAACAGTAACACGATCGCCAGCACGGGCGTTCCGAGCACCTGAATCAGGCCCGTCGCATAGTTCGACCAGACGAACAGCGGCAGCCGCGACCAGGTCATCCCCGGCGCGCGCATCTTGTGAACGGTGACGATGAAATTCAGGCCGGTCAAGAATGGACGAAAAGCCTGCCATAAAAACGCCGAATGCGGCGGCCAGCACATAGGAGTTGGAGTAAGTGCTGCTGTAGGGCGCGTAGAAAGTCCATCCGGTATCCACTCCGCCGCGCAACACGGCGTACATGGCGAGCGCCGCGCCCGATGACGTAGAGATACCAACTCAGCAGGTTCAGTCTGGGGAACGCGAGATCTTTCGCGCCGACCATGATCGGGATCAGGAAATTGGCGAGCGTGGCGGGAATCGATGGGACCAGGAAGAAAAACACCATGATGATGCCGTGCATCGAGAACAAGCGGTTGTATGTCTCCGCCGAGAAGATGCCTTGCGGCTCGAGCAGATTAATGCGGAACGCCACTGCCGCCGATCCGCCCACGAAAAACATCAGCGTGATCGAAATCAGGTATAGCATCGCGATCCGCTTGTGGTCGGTGGTCAAGCAGCCAGCTCTTCCAGCCGTGCTCGACGTTCAGGTAGTTGACTTCCTCGGCTGCTCTTCCGGTCTTCCGTATGCGAGTGTTGCCATATGTTGCTGTCGTCCTTCTCTATTCCTGCTGCTGCGAATTAGCCGGCGCCGGGCGCGTCGAGGTGTTCGTCGCTGGAGCACCCGGAGCTTTGGGAGCTATGACCACCGGCGGTTGCTGCGAACCCTGTTGCGATGCCGGACCTCTCGGCGACAAGCGATTTGATGAAGCCAATCAGTTGGATCACATTTTCTTCGCTGACCTGCCCCTTGAAATTCGGCATCACGTTAGGCTCGAAGCCTGCGACAATCTTCGCGTTCGGATCGAGGATCGATTCTCGCAGGTAAGCATCGTCGGCGATGACCGTACGCCCGTCGCTCAATTGCACGGGTTTGTTATACAAACCGCGCAGTATCGGGCACCGGCCTTGCTGATCGAGCAGGTGACAGGTTGCGCAGCCGAATTGCTGGAATAGCTGCTGTCCTGCTCGGCGAGAGTTCCTTGCGTGCCGCCGCCGCTCGCCCAGTTCGCATAGGCTCGCTGGTCCATAACATCAACCCAACCACCCATGCTGGCGTGCTGGTTTCCGCAGTATTCGGTGCAGTACAAGCGATAGCGTCCAGGCTTCGTCGCGGTGAACCACAGACTGTCGTAATGTCCCGGCACCACATCATGCCTGACCCGGAATGCCGGAATGGAAAAACTGTGGATCACGTCTTCCGAAGCCATGGTCAGCTTCACCGGGGTGTTCACCGGAACATGCAGTTCGTCGATCTCCCGTCCGCCATCCGGATATTGCACCTTCCACATCCACTGCTTGCCCGTGACGAAAATTTCCATTGCGTCTTTAGGCGGCTGCTGTGCCGCAAAAAACAGCTGCGCTCCCCACGCGAACATGATGAGCATGATCAGGAACGGCGCGATTGACCACGTCAGCTCCAGCTTTGTCGAACCTTCGATTTGAGTCGGGTGCGGGTTCGCTCGTTCGTTGTACTTCCAGGCAAATAAAACAATGCAGAAAAATATCAGCAATGTCATCACGACGGCGACAATCGTGATGAACCAATACAGCGAGTCGATTTGGTGAGCCTGCTCCGATGCAGCAACCGGAAACAGCTGCAGTTGGCCCAGCAGCGGGAACTTAGCCAACATGCGGCGCCTCTTTCCAGGCAGCCCGGGCCTTCTGTTTCTTTTCGCCTCGCCTTAGCGCATAAATGAGGCCGCCCAAACATAGCAGCGTGATCACGCCGGCAATTTTCAGGACGTTGATGATGATAAGCGAATACCTACCTTGGGCGGCATCGTAGTGGAAGCAGAACAGCAGCACATAATCCACCGGAGAGCCGATCTTGTGCTGCGAAGCCTCCACCAGCGCCATCCGCAAATCCGCTGGAGCGTATGCGATTCCGTAGAAATACCGCGACATCTTCCCTTCGGGGGTCGCGACCATGATCCCGCCCGCATGAATAAACTGTTTCGTCGCCGGGTCCCAGCGATATCCAAAGCCCACTGCGGAAGCGAGCTTAGAGATTGAATCCTGTGATCCGGTCAGGAAGTGCCATCCCGAATCGAATCCCGCCTTGCCGGATTCTCTCGCGTAAAACGCCTTCTTCTCGGCCGCCATCGCAGGCGTGTCTGTCGGATCGAAACTGACTACCACCACGTTGTAATCGCGTCCCGGCTCCAATGCGACCCTGCGCAAGCTGCTGACGGTCTCCTGCATGCTCATGGGACAAAGGCTCGGGCAGCGAAAATAAACTAGCGATAGAACCACCGGTTTGTCGCCGAAGTAGGTACGTAGCGGGACCGTTTGCCCCGTTTCGTCGTGAAACACCAGATCGAGCGGAACCGGAGCATTCAGTTTCTGCTCCAGATTCACACCCTTCGCTATCGCCGGACGTGCGTACTGCGCCGCTGCGAACGACGCGCCCGCCAGCGCGAACGACGCAACCGCGAAAATCTTACTGCTGTGCATGCTTTCGAATTTCTCCCTGAATCTGCGGTTTACGATACGCGGGAGGCATGGCATTCACACTGCCGGAGAACGCGCGCCCCTGCCCGCCAGGCGTCGTGATTCCCTGCGTCGCTCCCGGCGCGATGTTCAGCCGCGATACAACCGCGTCCATGGCCTGATTGATCGGAATGTGCGTGTGCCCATCCGGATCTTTTCCGTAACTATTCAGAACCTGTTCCTCGTGCGCGCGCAAATCCGGCAACTCCTCCCAGGGATGCACCTGTAACAGCGGACTCTGCGGGATGACACGAGCCGGCGCGAGAGGGCTGGGCAGCTCGCCCGGAGGGTTCTTATCCTGAAGGAGCCTTTGTATAAAGATGGTCATGAAGAACACGATCACGAGCATTCCGCCAATGATCCCCAGCGACCAGATCACCAAGCTGGCGGTGGCATCGGCGCCTTCGTAACTGGTACCCTCGTGCCCAGCGTGCGGTTCCGAGTGTTTCGGTTCACCGACCGTTGAGACCAGTCGGTTGTCCTTGTGGCGCTCGTCGATCATGCAGCCGCCTCCGGCAGCGGAGTCATAACGCGCGGGTCGCGCAGCGGCAACAGCGGACGCCTTCGCAACTGCCCCATGAAGATGTAGATCCAAATGCCGCCGATTCCGATAAATGCGGCGAAATCGGTCCAGTAAATCGCGAAGCCGTTCGTCCGGAAGGTCGGCTCTACAATCCAGAACATGTCGACAGCTCTCGCGACAAGTATCCAGACGGCCACCCGCATCAAGCGAATCGGATCGCGCTTCCGGTCCTGCGAGAGCAGCGCCAGAAAGGGAACCAAAAACATCACCAGCGAGACTGCCGTTGCCAAAACCTTCCAGCCCCCTTTGACACGCACGAGATACCAACCGATCTCCTGCGGCAAATTGGCCGGCCAAGCGATGATGAGCTGCGAGACCGCTAAATACGTCCAGAAAATCGTGAACGCGAACATCATGTTGCCAATATCGTGAAGAAAAACTGAATTGATTCGTCCGCCGAATCGGTCCCTGCGCGAAGTCAATACCAGCACCACAATCGTCAGCGCGAAGGTCTGCAAAACGTCGCCGAACAAGAGCATCGCGCCATAAATCGTCGAGAAGAACTGGGGATCCGCCGAGAGGATCCAGTCGATATACGCAAAGCTCACCGTAAATGTGACGATCACGCAACCGGGCGCGCTGAATGCACGCATGCGCTCCCTCAGCGTGGGGTCGCCGGTCTGATCCTGTTTGTCACTCCACCGGTAGACCCGCATGCCCCAGAACCACCAGATCGCGAAGTAGATGAAGGTCCGCACAATGAAAAACGGAACGTTCAGGTAATGCTGCTTGTGGTACAGAATCGCGCGCGATACCGGGTTTGCCACGGCACTGATATGTGTCCACGGATAAAGTTGATTCAATCCCAGGAGCATCAGCAGAAACAGCAGCAGAATGAAAGGCAGCGTGCGCATCTGCGCTTCAAGGTAACGCCTGGAGGTAACGCCCCACCGCCCGCCTACGGTGTGGTTCAACATCAAAACGCCGAGGCCTCCGAGCGCGAATCCGCCCCAGTACAGGAACGCAAACAAATACGATTGAAAAAATTGCGCGCGGTTCGAGAAGAATCCGGCGACGCAAAGGAACACTCCGAGCCCACCGACTACGCCCGAAATCCGCTCAACACTAGCCGCCTTCTGCCCCAGCCTGATATCCGGAACCGGAACGTTGGTTTGGTATTCGTGACTGCTCACTTCGCCGCCTCCGGAGGTTTGCCGCCCGTCGCCGGACTCACCTGTTGCGCCACGTCCGCCGGAGCGTTCTGGCTCAACTGCAGCGCGCGAATATAGGACGCGATTCTCCAGCGGTCATCCACGGGAACACGCGAGGCGTAGCTGTACATTGCGCCATAACCATTTGTCATAACGTCGAAAAAATGCCCTACGGGAGCGTTCACCAACCGTGGATCGTGATAGCTCGGCGGTTGCCGAAGCCCGCGCAGCACAATCATGCCGTGTCCATCGCCCAACCGGCCGTGGCAAGGCGAGCAATAGATGTTGAATCGCTGCTCTCCGCGCTGTACGTCGGCGCGCGTGATCTGAATCGGAAAATAGTCGATGTCTTTCCCGTTCGTCTTGCCCGTATAACGCGCCTGATCCAGATGCAACTGGCCGCGGGCGACTGTGTCTTCTATAGTCGGCCGCTCAGACCGTCCGTCGCCGAAAAAAGTGGTTGCCGCAAACGGCTTGTAGCGCGGCTGGTTGTGCATGTCCTGCCGGCACGCTGTCGCGCAGAGAATGCTTCCCAGCACGGTTATAAACGATGCCGCTCTACTTGGGGACAACCATCACCTCTCGCACCCCGGAATTTTCTCTCAGAAACTCCAGTGTCTGCTCCGTTTGGAATTTAGGATCCGAAGACTCGATGCACAGGAAAAATTTATCTATCGATGCACGGTCGAAGGCAGGAACGTTGAACACCGGATGATACGGCTGCGGCAATCCGTTCATCGCCAACATGCTGATCAGTGCGGTCAGCCCCGCTATCAGGACCATGCATTCGAACGTGATCGGTATGTATGCCGGCCAGCTGTTCAGCGGCCTTCCGCCCACGTTATGCGGATACGCCACGACCGTGATCCATTCGAGCAAGCCGAAGCCGCCGCAGGCCCCGATGATGCCCGCGATCAGCACGCAGAACGCAACGTTATTCTTCTTAAACCCGATCGCCTCCGCCAACCCCGTCACCGGCATCGGAGCATACGCATCCATGCGCCGGTAACCCGCCTTGTAGGCGCGCTCGCACGCGTCGATCAATTCTTCGGGAGTGTCGAATTCCGCCATGGCGCCATGAATTCCGGGGAGTTCGTTGAGCGCAATCTCGTGGCTCATAATTTCTCCTCGTAAGCGCGCTCCATATACCGGTCGTGGTGCACCACCTCACGAACTTCGAAAATCGAAATCGAGGGAAGCCAGCGCACGAACAGAAAAATTAGGAACAGAAAGAACCCAAGCGTTCCGGTGAAGGTGGCCCAATCCCATTTTGTCGGTATGTAAATGCCCCAGGACGACGGCAGAAAATCGCGGTGCAAGCTGGTCACCACGATGACAAACCGCTCCAGCCACATACCGCAGTTCACGATGATCGAAATAATCCAAACCAGCACGACATTCTGGCGTACCTTCTTTGACCATAGCGCCTGCGGCAGGGCGATATTGCACAGAATCAGCAGCGCGTAAGTGAAGCCGTACGGACCCGTCATGCGGTTCCAATACATGAACTGTTCGTACTTATCGCCGCTGTACCACGAGAAGAACGCTTCCATCGAATAGCCGTACGCAACAATCAATCCAGTGCCGAGCATCAGCTTCGAGGCCGCTTCGATATGCCGCAAGGTGATCAAGTCGCGCATGTTGTACCAGGCGCGCAACGGGATGATCAGGGTCAGCACCATGGCGAATCCGGAATAGATCGCGCCCGCCACGAAATAGGGCGGAAAGATCGTCGTATGCCAGCCGGGGATGATGCTGATGGCGAAGTCGAAGCTGACCACCGTATGTACTGAGAGCACCAGCGGCGTTGCCAAACCCGCCAGCAGCAGGTAAGCCTTCTGATAGCGGTGCCAGTGAATCGCCGATCCGCGCCAACCCAGCGCCAGCGTGCCGTAGATCCGCTGTACCCAGAGCTTCGGCGCGTTATCGCGCATGCTCGCGAAATCGGGAATCAGGCCGCAGTACCAAAACACCAGCGATATCGTTCCATACGTCGAAACCGCGAATACGTCCCATTCGAGCGGACTGCGCGGCTGCGGCCACAACCACATCGAATTCGGATACGGGAAGAGCCAATACGCCAGCCACGGCCGCCCCAGGTGCAAAATCGGGAACATCCCCGCGCAAGCTACCGCAAAAAGCGTCATCGCTTCCGAAAACCGGTTGATCGAGGTGCGCCAATCCTGCTTCAGAAGGAACAGAATCGCCGAAATCAAAGTCCCCGCGTGGCCGATACCGATCCACCAAACGAAATTGACGATCGCGAATCCCCACCCGATCGGGAATATTCACGCCCCACACTCCGATGCCGTGCACAAACAGCACGTACATCGCGAGCATCAGCAGGTTGACGAAACAGAAGGAGAAGAACGCGCCCACCATCCACTTCTTGGGCGCCTTCTTCCACGGCAGGTAGACAATCCCCGAGATACGGTCTGTAACCGTCTCGTAGGTGTGACCGGTTCCGAGTATTCGATCCGGACCGGGATCGATTAATTCTTTGCGATCAAGATTCTCTGTGGTTGCCACGCTGTCCTCTTAGCGCCTCATTAGGGTTCCGAACATAACCAAGATAGGTAGTGCGCGGACGTGTATTCAACTCGTCGAGAAGACTGTAGTTCCGCTGAAGTGCCTGTAATTTCGCTACTTTGCTGCCTTTATCGTTCAAATCGCCGAACGTGATCGCCTGCGTCGGGCACACCTGCTGGCAGGCTGTTAAAATCTCGCCGTCGTGTACCCGGCGGCCTTCTTTGTCGCTGTTGATTTTTGCTTCCTGAATCCGCTGCACGCAATAGGAGCACTTTTCCATCACCCCGCGGCTGCGCACCGTCACGTCCGGGTTGCGCACGCCGTACAGACTTTGCGTGTCCCAATCCGAATACAGGTAGAAGTTGAACCGCCGAACCTTATAAGGACAGTTATTGGAGCAGTAACGCGTGCCGACGCAACGGTTATAAACCATCTCGTTCAGCCCCTCGTTGCTGTGAACCGTCGCCGCTACCGGGCATACCACTTCGCAGGGCGCCTGCTCGCAATGCATGCAAGGGACCGGCTGGTTGTACATCGCGGGATTATCCAGATCGTCGCCCGCGTAGTAGCGGTCCACGCGAATCCAGTGCATGTGCCGCCCGCGCGCCACTTGATCCTTGCCGACCACCGCGATATTGTTCTCGGCCTGGCAGGCGATGATGCACGCGCTGCAACCGGTGCACACATTCAGATCGATGGCCATGCCCCACTTGTAGCCGTTGTAGGGAAATGGTGCGTACAACGTGTAATTCGGAGCAAGCGGCTTGTTCTCCGCTTCTCTGGTCGGAAAATCGGGATGCTGTCGAAACTCTGCCAGGTCGGCCGCGCGAACCGGCGCTCGACCCGCCATGGTCTGGGTCTCCTGCACGTTCGCGAGCCGGTAATGCTCGCCCGTTTTCGCGATGGAGCCGCCCGCAAACCACGGCGCAGTGGCGGTCTGGATGGCAAAGGCGTTATAGCCGATCTTGTTGCCTACTCGCCCTGATCCCTCGCGTCCGTATCCGAAATGCACCGTGACCGAATCTTCCGCATGTCCCGGTAAGATCCACGCGGGCCCAACCGTGGTCCGGCCTTCCACCGTGACGCGCAGCATGTCGCCGATGGTGACGTGCATCTGGGTGGCGTTCTTGGGACTGATCAGCACCACGTTGTCCCACGTCATCTTGCTCTGCGGCTTCGGCAGCTCTTGCAGCCATCCGTTGTTGGAATACGTCCCGTCCGCAATCGTCGGGTCGGGCCGGAACACCACCTCGAGTCCGCCGATGGGCTGCATCTGGAGCGGAGGCAGTGCAACCGAACCGTTCCCGTTGGCGGTGCCGACTCCGGTACCTGCAATCCAGCCATCGTGCAGCGAGGTCTGCCACAGCGTTTCGAAATCAGCGCCCTTATTCTGGCTCTGCCAGTAGGCTTTCACGATTTCGTGCGAGGTCTGGTCCGGCTTGCCCTGCAGAATCGAAATCATCTCGTGCGCCGATTTCCCGCCATACAGCGGTTCGATCAGCGGCTGCTGAATCGTCGTCGTGCCGTCGAACGCGCGCGAATCGGACCATGTCTCGAGATAGTGCGTCTCCGGCACATGCCAGTGGCTCCAGCGCGAAGTTTCATCGAAGAACTGGCCTGAGCGCACCACCAGGCGCGCCTTCCGGATCGCATCGCCGAAGGCCAGCGAAGCCGGTGCCGTGTAAACCGGATTGGGACCCAGAATCACCAGCACCTCGACGTGTCCGTTGTTCAAATCGCCCGTCAATTCTTCGAGCGTATGCGTGTTGTCGGGTTCCACGCCTTCGAGCACCCGAACCGTTTTCCCTACGTTTCCTAACGCGGAATTGATCGCGTACGCCGCCAGGTGCACGCTTTCGGGCTGAAACTCGCCCGGGATCACCACGCTTCGACCCTTCGAATTTTGCAGATCTTGCGCCACTGCGTTCAACCACTCTGGGGCTGCGCTGCCCGCATCGGGAGCGGATGCCACGCCGCAAGCCTTCGCCAGCTGATACGCAATCGCCGGAACCGAGCTGCTCTTCACCGGTAAATGATGATCGGCCAGTGAGCCGCTCACCGTCGGCGATGCCTCTATCGCATACAGCCGTACCGGAGTCTCGCCGTTATCAATCGCCTTCCGCGCCGAAAACTGCCTCGCGTACGCAAGCGCAGCCGGCCCCGTATTCAAGAAATCGCTGTCCAGGCTGACGATCACATCCGCTTGCGAAAGGTCGTAAGCGACGAACGCGCTGCGGCCCGCAATCTTCTTCGCGGCGCTCGCAATCGTCGGACTCACGCAGGGCTCGTGGATGTACCATTTCGCCGTCGGCCATTGCCCCAGAATCGTGCTCATCTGGTTCATCAAGGTCGGCGAAGTGGTCGCGCCCGTTAAGATTGCCAGGCCCTCGCCCTTGCGCGCCGCCAAGCTTTGCGCTTCCGTGCTGAAGGCGCCCGTGAACTCGGACCACGTGCTGAGCCGTCCTTCATGCAGCACCGTCTCGGAGCGATCCGGATCGTACAAATTGAGAACCGACGCCTGATCGAAGATCGTCGTCGCGCCCAAACTGGCCGGGTGATCGGGATTGCCTTCGATCTTCGTCGGCCGGTTCAGATGGCTCTCCACCAGCAGTCCACGCGCATATCCGCTTGTCGGCATCGCCGTCGCGTAGAAAAGCGGAATGCCCGGAATCACATTCTCGGGTTGCCGCACGTACGGCACAATCAATTCTTTCGGTTGCTTGGTGCAGGCCGCTGCTCCGGCCATGGCGAGCGAAGCCGCCATCACTTTCAAGAGGCTACGCCGGTCTACTCCTTGCGGCACTTGTCCCGATAGCGCCGGAAACTCCTGCTCGATGTACTCGCGCAGATCCTCGCTTTCGGCCGCTTCTTCGAGCGTGCGCCAGAACGCCGGCCCGCGCCCTGCCGCTAATTTCTCGCGTAATGCCTGTAAATCGACAGCCGGCTTCTTCGGAGGCTCCAGCAGCGATTCAATCGAAATGAGCGCGGAGGGCGATGCCTGCCCGTGTTGCGCGTCTGAAGAATGCCGTTTGTCTTTCATCGGTGGCAAGTTACACAATCAGTCAGCGACTGCACGTGGTATTCCTTCACAAGCTGTGGTCCCAGCTCCGCCTGGTTCGACGGGTACACATAGTCAATGTTGAAGACCTCGGACCTGGGCCGCACATATTTCGCCGGATCTCGATGGCAATTGATGCACCAGTTCATGTTGAGAGTGTTCACCTTGTACGTCAAAGGCATCTCATCTACCTGCCCGTGGCAAGTGGAACACCCAATCCCTTTGTTGATGTGAATGCTGTGATTGAAGTAGACGAAATCGGGAAGATCGTGGACACGCGTCCACTCGATCGATTTGCCGCTCGCCCAGCTTTGGCGTATCGGCTCCGTCACCGACGCGTTTGTCCAAATCTGTGAGTGGCACGTCATGCAAGTCTCGGTCGGAGGAAGGCCCGCGTAGCTGGATGTCTCTACACTCGTGTGGCAGTATCGGCAGTCGATGCCGTCATCTTTTACGTGATGCTTGTGGCTGAATGGAATCGGCTGGGCCGGCGCGATGAGAACCGACGTGATCCAAGGCCCCCGATCGATTATGTAACCCACTGCGAGCGTGGATCCCAACAAAAGAACCACTGCCACGATCGAGACCTTTGCAATCGTGTTCGAGCTCGGTCGAAAAAGTTGGGGCATACGACTTGTCTAGCGAGTCACCATAGCGTTCTCAGGCAAACCAATTCACGATTATATACATGGTTTTTGCGTTAGCACAGGAAAGATTCTTGCCTACATGGAATTAAAGTGACGCAGAAGACCAATTCGGCTCGTTACATCCACGCTAAACTGTCATTTTCCCTATGCGCTCCGTATTCGTTGCTCCATTGATGCTGTCGTTGTGTGCTGTCTCTTTCGCATCCGGGCAGGCCACCAAATCCGAGGCCGTTCAGCAGAAGCGAGTAGAAGAGAAACAGCCGGAGCAGAAGGAGACGGACAAAGAAAAAAAGAAGAGCGCGGCATGCAATACCGCTTGATCGGCCCCTTCCGCGGCGGCCGCTCGCTGACCGCTTCCGGCATTCCGGGCGATCCCACCACCTGGTACTTCGGTTCGACCGGCGGCGGCATTTGGAAATCGACGGACGGGGCAATCACCTGGACGCCCATCTTCGAGCACGAGAAATCATCGTCCATCGGCAGTCTTGCTGTCGCGCTCTCCGACCCTAACGTGATCTACGCTGGCACTGGAGAAGCGTGCCTCCGCGGCAACCTCGCCCAAGGCGACGGCGTTTACAAATCGGTCGACTGCGGGCAAGACCTGGAAGAATGTGGGGCTCAAGGATTCGCGCTCCATCGGCAAAGTCATCATTCATCCCACAAATGCCGACATCGTTTATGTCGCGGCGCTCGGCCATCCTTACGGCCCGAATGCGGAGCGCGGCGTTTTCCGCACCACCGACGGCGGCAAGAGCTGGCAAAAAGTGCTCTTCGTCGACGAAAATACCGGAGCGGTGGACGTCACCTTCGATCCGCATAATCCGCATATCCTGTTTGCCGCGATGTGGCAGGTCCGGCGCGAGCCCTGGACGCTCTCGAGCGGCGGCCCCGGCAGCGGCTTATATCGCTCCATCGACAGCGGCGACACCTGGAAGAAGCTCGAAGGTTCCGGACTTCCCGACGGTCCTTACGGCAAGATCGGCGTCGCGGTCGCGGCCAGCTCCAATCGCGTTTACGCTCTCATCGAAGCCAAGAAGGGCGGCCTGTACCGATCCGATGACGGCGGAGATACCTGGGGGCTCATCAACCCCGATGATCGTTTCACTCAGCGCGCCTGGTACTACATGCACATCGTTGCCGACCCGAAAGAAGCGAACACCGTTTACATCCTGAACGTCGATTTCCATCGCTCCACGGACGGCGGCCACACTTTCAACAAAATCAAAGTCCCGCACGGCGACAATCATGGCCTATGGATCGATCCGCTCGACACCAGGCGCATGATTCAGACCGATGACGGCGGCGCAACCGTCACCTTCGATGGCGGCGAGCACTGGACGCCTGAAAATAACCAGCCCACCGCGCAGTTCTACCACGTCATCGCGGACACACGGTTCCCCTACTACGTGTATGGCGCGCAGCAGGACAACACAACCGTTGCAATCGCGAGCCGCGACTCGGAAGGCGATATCGGACGCGAAGATTGGTACCCGGTCGGCGGCGGCGAGGCCGGATATATCGCACCCGATCCGCGCGATCCGCTGATCGTCTACGCGGGCGATTACCAGGGAAACATCACGCGCTTCGATAAACGCACCGATCAGTTGCGCAATATCACCGTTCATCCGGTCCTCAGCGATGGCCATGGCGCCGCGGTTCTCGAACATCGCTTCCAATGGACCGCGCCCCTGTTCATTTCTCCGAACGATCCCGACGTGGTCTATCACGCGGGCGAGCGCATCTTCAAAACCACTGACGGCGGCACGCAGTGGCAAGCGATCAGCCCGGACTTGACACGAAACGACAAGAGCAAACAGCAGCCGTCCGGCGGCCCAATCACGATCGACGACACGGGAACGGAGTACTACGACACCGTTTTTGCTGTCGCCGAGTCGCCGCTTCAAAAAGGGCTCATCTGGGCCGGTACCGATGACGGCTTGATTCAGCTCACTCGCGACGGCGGCAAAACTTGGTCTAACATCACGCCGAGCGATTTACCCGAATGGAGCAAGATCAGTCAGATTGACCCCGGACCGCACGATCCCGGCACCGCCTGGGTCGCGGTCGATCGCCACGCCAACGACGACATGCGGCCTTACATTTACGCGACCAGCGACTACGGCAAAACTTGGAGGAAGCTCGTGAGCGGTATCCCCGATGGGTCCTTCGTGCGCGCCGTCCGTGAGGATCCGAAGCGCAAAGGCCTGCTGTTTGCCGGCACGGAAACCGGAGTGTTCTTCTCAAAAGACGCGGGGGGCCATTGGGAATCGCTGCAGTTGAATCTGCCCACCGTTCCCGTTCACGATCTCATCGTTAAAGGCAATGATCTGCTGCTGGCGACGCATGGCCGCGCCTTCTGGATTCTGGACGATATCTCTCCGCTGCGGCAGGCAAACGATGATTCCGCCAAGGCGGATCTGTGGCTCTACAACCCCGCTGCCGCCCTGCGCTCGCACACACCCGAGGGAGCGCCGTCGCTCACCGCAGGAGCGAATCCGCCCGATGGCGCAATTCTATACGCCTACACGAAGACCAAGCCGAAGCAAGCGCGACTCGAGATTCTCGACGCTTCCGGCAAAGTCGTCCGTACGTATTCCTCAGACCTCGAGAAACGTCCCGAAGAGCAGCTCGACCCCGAAGATAAAAAACCGAAAAAACAGCTCGAGCTGAAAGCCGGTCTGAACCGGCTGGTTTGGGATCTGCGCTACGAAGGTCCGCCGCACGTTCACGATTATTATCTGTACGAATACGAAGAAGGGTCGAAGGGTCCGCTCGCGGTTCCGGGGCGATATCAGGCCCGGCTCACGGTTGACGGCCGGACTCTAACCGCACCGCTCGAAGTTAAACTGGATCCGCGCGTCCAGGTCTCGAACGCGGATCTCGAAAAGCAGTTTGCGCTGCTGATAGATATCCGCAGCCAATTGACGCGCGTCTACGATCTCGCGAACGCAGTCATCGATCTGCGCAAGCAGCTCGACGAAATAAAAAGCCGAGTCAGTTCTTCTAAAGACAAGCCGCTTTTAGTCGAGGCCCAGGCTCTCGACGAGAGGCTTGGTGCGCTTCAGGACAAACTCATCAATCTGAAGGTCCGCGCCAATGAAGACTCGCTCAAGTTCGGTCTCGGAGTCGACGGCAATCTTGCCGATCTCGCCATGATCGTCGGAGGCGATGCGGATGCCGCGCCCACCGACGCATCCGTACAGGAATTTGCAAAGATCAAAAGTCAGGTCGATGGATATGCGAATCGCTGGTCCTCAATCGTCGCAGCGGACGTCCCGAAATTTCAGCAGACGGCCGGGCAGGAGAACGTGCGCGTGCTGATCGTCAACAATCCTGTTGCCGTGCCTGGGGGCGGAACGAAGTGAGGCCGCTGACGAACCAGCGGCCGCTATGTTTACCCCAAATACATGACGTGAACGTAAGTGCCTAGCCTCGCGTTGTAAGCCAGGTAATAACCGGGATCGTCCGGATCTTCATAAAGAACGATCTGGTCGGAGTTCCACAGCCAATCATTCGTGTATCCGATATCGGGTCCGGCCACGCTGAAGTAGAAGCCGTTGAACCAGAAACGCGATGGGCCGCCTCCCGCTATACGGAACTCATGGCCGGGGCCGAACCCTCCCGTGAACCGTCCATGTGCCCACGGGTGCGCCAAGTGGTAGCGAGCATCGCCGCCATTGTGTCCCACCCACTCATCGTTACCTGCGTGCACGTGCGGAGCGTTGGGATGTCCAGCTTGGTCGGCGAAATTGCGCTGTTGACCATTCTGGCCTTGGCCGCCGCGATTTTGGTTGTACGCTTGAGCGTTGCCGCCGCGCTCTTGAACCGAACCGTGTGTTTGGCCCTGTCCGGACTGGCCGCCCCGATTGACAGTAGGAGCAGGACCATGCGCCGGAATGTGTCCACCGCCGACGTCGCCATGGCTTTGTCCGCCGTGTTGGTTCCCGCCGTGCTGATCGCCACCGCGAGCACCTCTGTCCTGCGTGAAACTAGGGACTGAAAATACCAACAATAAAGCTGCAAGCAGCCCAAAGTGCTTTTTCATTGATTCGATGATAGCGTAAAAATCGCCTCGGCACCCCACGACGGCTACTTCTTCACCACCCTTGAGTATGCTCTGAAACGAGTAACTCAGAATCAAAACCGCAGGACTACACGGGATGCCAGAGCTCGATTTTATTGCCATCCGGATCGTAAATCCAGGCGAAGCGTCCATAGTCATAATCTTCGCGATTCGGATCGATCTTTACTGCGGCCGCTCTCAGCTTGTCGAGCAATGCATCTAGGTCGTCGACAACGTAATTGACCATGAACGACGACTTGCTCGGGCTCAGATAGTTCGTGCTGTCAGGAAAGATCGACCAAACCGTAAACTGCTCTTTCCCTGGCCAGGCGCTGACACGAAATGGCCCACGGCGTGAATCTCAATCGCAACCGAATCGTTGACCCGAAGAAACAACGTGCTCGGATTCTTCATTCCCCATTTCACGTACGGAACATCGAAGCGTAAGGTCGCGGCAATCTGCCCGGCTGCGATGTGCGTTTCAACCGGCACCGTCATTTCATGAGCCGCTCCGTGTATCGTGAACATGCCGTGTACTCGGACGCTGGAATCGCCTTCTGTCTTCAAATCGCCGTCCATCCGATCCGGCGAGAACGTGATCTCGGGATATTTTTCGTTCTCGAGAATGCGGGTTTCCATGCGCTTGTCCCGCGCCGCGCTCCCGCTGTTCCCGCTCCCTGCATCTACCACGATCATGCCGTGCATCTTGCCGGTCAATGTATCTATCTCAATCGTTCCACTTCTGAGCCGGAATCGGCCATGCACGGTGTGGAGAACATCCGCGACCGTAAACTCCACGTGCGTCAGCGCCGGATCGAGTTCTGCCGCGATCTGCTCTGCAACGCCGGGAAGGCACGTCAGGAACGCCAGAGCCGCTAGCGCGCGGGCCCTGCATGGCGCGCGATTCCTGGATCTCAAACTGCGTCTCCTCCGATCGCAGTCAAGCCAGGATCATCCGCCAACCCAAACACAAGCCCGTGGTCGCTAATGAACAGAGGTCTAGCTCGCCGACATGCATCGCCAGCAATCTTCGAAACAACTCGGGCCGCGAAGCGAACGCCGGAAGAACGCGCGATTGCAATCCCGGCCAGCGGTCCATCAGCAGCATGAAGTCTGCCATGAAGACGGGCCTCCTCGACAACCGCCTGTGAGCTGTCTCATATAGCCGCAGATCTCCCGCAGCCATCGCATCCGCTAATGCCGCAGCTTGCTGAAAACTGAGACAGAGGCCGTCGCCTGTAATGGCATCTACCGAACCCGATGCATCGCCGATCAGTCCAACGCGCTCTGTTGCGACCGCTTTAAGCTCTCTTGTCGCCGAAATCCCTCCGCGCTCCGCCGTGGTTGTCGGCATCCCCGACAAACGCTCAGACAATTCGGGAAAGCACCGGACCGCTTCCATCAACCGAAGCTGCGGATCTCTCGAGATCGCCGCCACGCATACTTCTTCGCCCGAAACCGCCGTGATATAGAGCTGGCAGCGCTCGGTCCAATAGATCTC
Source organism: Terriglobia bacterium (assembly GCA_963719335.1). Lineage (GTDB taxonomy): Bacteria > Acidobacteriota > Terriglobia > Bryobacterales > Bryobacteraceae > Bog-105. The sequence goes on from CAVRBR010000002.1 coordinate 728,499, forward strand.
CATGAAATCGGTCCAGGGTGAGACGCGGAAATGTGTCCGGAATCCGTAGCGCAACGTGTTGCGTCTGAACTTTTCCAACCCGCACCAACGGCGCGTGCGGGATTGACTCCCGTCCGCTCCGATAATCCACCGTGCCTGGATGTGTTTGGAGTTGGTCCGGTTCGGTCCGAGACCCACCGTGCTCTCGCACAATTCAGTGACAGGTGTTTCCCAAAGCACCTCCACGCCTGCTTTTAACGCATGCTCGATGAGCAACGCATGCAAAACAGGTCGGCGAATGCCCACGCCCGCGCCGTTCGGAAATTCCGCTTCCACTGAGGCCTTCGACGAAAGAAAGCGGATTCCCCGGAACCGGCTGCCGCTTGATCGCGGAACGGACACGCCAATGCGGGCTGCCGCTACCAAAGCATCCGGCATCAGCCCTTCTCCGCAGGCTTTATCCACAGGCGGCCGGTTTCCGTCTGCTGCCATCACGCGAAATCCGCGCCGCCTGGCCGCGATCGCAGCCGCAAGCCCGGCAGGCCCCGCGCCCACCACAAATACATCAGTCTCTATCAACTACTCACCACCCCAATAACCCCTTCAGACGTTCATCACCCGTTTCGCTAAGCCCAACGCCTCCGACCAGAACACGTTCGAAGAATGCATCAACTCAACCACCTCGCAAATCGCGTCGACGAACCGGTCCAGTTGAGCTTCGCTGACAACCAGCGGCGGAGCCACTTTCAGCACCATGAAATTGTTGCCGCAAATCTGCGTTAGTATGCGCTGATCGCGGAACAGCCGCATCACCAGCACCTGGCCGAACATTCCCGCATGAATGTGGCGAAAGGCCTCGAACAAAACCCGGAGCCGCAGGCTCGAAGGCGGCCTGAACTCAATACCCGAGAGCAGTCCTCGCCCGCGGATCTCTTTCACCATTTCGAAACGGCTCAGTTCCCGCTCCAGCCGGCCGCGTACATAATCTCCCGCGATGGTGGCGCGCGGACCCAATTGCTCGCTCTCCAACACATCCAATGTGGCCAGCCCGGCACGCATCGACAGCGCGTTCTCACTGAACGTAGAGGTATGGACTATTGCCCGTTTTAGCGAATCGTAGACAGCCTCGTACACCGCATCCGACATCAGCACAGCGCTGCAGGGAACCAATCCGCCACTGAGCGCTTTCGCCAACACGACCATGTCGGGCTCTACATCGAAATGATGTGCAGCAAGAAATCTGCCCGTCCGGAACATGCCCGTTTGCACTTCATCGAGCACGAGCAGCGTACCGTATCGCACACACAGATTTTTCGCTTCGCGCAGATAATCCGAATGTGGAACGTTGATGCCCGCTTCCGCTTGTATCGGCTCAACCACGAACGCAGCAAACCGGCGCGTCGATAAGTGAGTTTTAAGACTCGCCAAATCGTTGAACGGCACTGCTTGGGTATCCGGCAACAGCGGACCGAACTTGCCGGTCCAGAAATTGTCGCTCATCAGAGATAGTGCGCCGCACGTCAGCCCGTGAAATGCCCCACGCGCATACAGCAACCCCGTACGCCCGGTGCGTGCGCGCGCGAATTTGATCGCACTTTCCACTCCTTCGCTACCCGAACAGGCAAAAAAAACCTTTCGTAGGGATCCGCCAGCGAGCCCGCATAGCCGCTCCGCAAGTTCTCCCGCCAGATCCGGCACGTGGCTCTGCAACATCGCCGGACCCTTGCGGTCTAATTCGTGGTGGATGGCTTCGATGATGCGCGGGTGATTGTGACCCGCATTGTGAACACAGTAACCGGACAGAAAATCGAGAATCGCATCGCCATCTTCCGTGAAGAGTTCGGCCCCCAGGCAACGTTCATAGCGAACGTTCATTCGAAGCAGGTTGAGTAAACGAACCCACTGCGGATTCACATGCTCGGAGTACGCCTGAATAGACGCACGTTCTGCGGTTGCTAGCATTCTGGCGCGAGCCCAGCCCTTATTATCCTAATGAGCGAGTGACGTCCGGGTATTTGCATCCGTTGCTGTGATTTGCGGCTGCGGTCACAGTGCGGCAGCGTGTGCGCCCTACGCGGTATTCCCCTTTGCAGGGGAAGCGGGCGCTCACACGGCGTTATAATCTTTGAACCTGTGACAACCGCACGCGCTTATGGATAGTGACGGCCGTTCGCAACGCTCCGATTCTCCAGGTCTCAACGTGCGTTGGGCCTTGGGCATACTGATTCTTCTGCTTACGCTCGCCGTTTGGATCTTTTTCTATGTCGAAAGAATGCCGCTCGACGCCGGTAGTACGAGTGTCGTCGCACTTGCCATGACCTTACTTGTATGGATCGGTCGCTGGTGTTGGTTGCGCGTCCGGCGGCGGGGAGATGCAAGCCCTGCCGAGGCTAAGAAATGACGTCTCGCCTTTTACGCTCATGACCGGATCCCTTCTTCTGTGTTCGTTGATCGCATGGTCGAGCGCATCTGCGTTTGGGAGTCAATCCTCGGAGGGCGCGCCGCGCATCGTCTGCAGTCTCGACCATCCCGTTGTCGACACTTATGGCTCCGTGACCGCGACCGCATTGGCCGATGCGTCCGGCTCCCAATCGCTCCAATACCATTGGAAAGCCGAAGGCGGGAGCTTCGTCGCGCAATCGCCGGATGCGCGCACCGATCGTTCAGCGGCTGCTGTTACGGAGGCAACCGGCTCAACGGTCGAATGGGTTCCGCACGGAACTCACGCTGGATCCTACACTCTTCGCGCAACCGTACGCGACATGAACGGACTCCTTGGAACCTGCGCTCTTTCCGTTGTTGTCGCACAGAAGCAGAGATCGATCGGTAACCCCAGTGCACCTGCCGCGCAGTTCGATCGCGGCATCGAAGGAGCACTACTCATCAAGGACCGCAGCGAACGCAAGGGCTACGGACTGTACAGCTATCTCGTCATCGCTGCTCCGCCCGTCGGTTCCGACAAGGAGCGGGTGCAGAAGTTTATTCAGACGTATCTCGATCAGATTCTGGCTGTAAAGGCACTCGAAAGTTACTTCAAGAGTTCTCAGTTGAATCTGACGTACTTGCCCGTTGACAGCGAACCTTCGGATAAAGTGACGGTTGACTGGGTTCTCGACCACTACGATTATGCGCGCGCCCAGTTCCTGCTCGCGAGCTTCCCGGAAAAACATGGCAGCGGTCCGTTCATTGTCTCCGCGCTTCATCCTGTGGGAGGGCCAGGGACCGTCACGGGACATTACGTTTTCGAAGATCTCTCGAGCGTTCCCCCGAGTGCGATCCAGTTCTGGATTCAGCAGTTCATGAGTCAAACGGCGCAGGAGAGATTCTGGCAACCGAATACGCTCGATGCCGTCGCACTCAGGCTCCGTACCGCCATCTCGATTGCGGCGGCGGGCTTACCCGATGTGCGGAACGCCGTCGCGAGTTGGATCGTTATCGGCCCCGGTCAGTAGATCATGTTGTTTTCGCGATCGCTGCCTGCCGGCTTGGCGATGCTGGCCCTCGCCGTTTCCGCGCCTGCACGGCAAGCGGCTCCAACGTCCTCCGCTCAACCCAGCTCCGCCGGTGACGAGCGCCGCCATGCCGCGGATCTCATGACCGAAGGCGGAAAGTTTCTAAATCAGCACACTCCTGATTCGTTCGCCGAGGCTATCTCCGATTTTCAGCAAGCGCTCGCCATCTGGCACAAACTCGGCAACGAACCCAAGCAAGTCGAAGCGCTGCTCGGGATCTCGAGTGGATACTTTTTCCTGCATAAAACCAGCGAAGCCGTCCGCACTCTCCGACAGGCGCAAGATCTCGCGCACTCCTCAGGCGACCGCGCCGCCGAAGCGACAGTACTCGCGAGCTTTGCGTTTTTCGATGACAGCCTCGGAGATGAAACCAAGGCGCTGAAAGAGGCAGGCGAGACGGCGCAAATGTGGGATGCTCTCGGTCGCAAGCACGACGAGGCGCTGGCCCTAACGTTCGAGGGCCGCCTATACCAGAAGACCAAAGACCTGACCCGATGCATCGACGCCTTCGAGCGAGCGCTCGCGCTGTTCAGGGCAGAAGGAAACGCACAACAAACCGGCCGCGCTCTTCTGAACCTCGCGCAAATCTATAACCTGGTGCCCGAGCGCCAGGCGCGCGAGAAAGCAGTCAATCTTTTCACCGAAGCAGTACCGGACTTGCAAGCGGCTAAAGATCGCTTCGATGAAGGCATGACCTGGTGGGGACTCGGTACATCGAACGATTTCCTGCACTATCCTGATCGAGCCCGCGCCGCCTACAGCCAAGCTCTGCCGATTTTTGCTGAGCTGAAAAGCTCTTTGGCGCAAGGCCGCATCCTGCTCTCCCTCGGTGAGGACGAGGAAGCGCTTAAGAATCTGCAAAACGCAGAGGCAGACTACGAACAAGCTATCCCGCTGCTCACGGGCCCAACCGAAACACTGCATCGTTATTTAGCCGAGATGCACCTGGGCAGTACGCGAGAGGCTCTGGGGAAAAACGCGCAGGCGCTCGAGGGCTATCAGCAAGCCGTCGTCGAGAGTCGGACTGCGGCAAACCTCCCCGCCGAGGCGTCTGCGCATTTGCGAATCGGCGGAATGCACCTGAAGGCACTCGCATGGCAACCTGCCATCGATGCCGATCGCGACGCGTTCACGGCGTTTCACACGGCCGGCGACGGGAAGGGCCAAGCCTCCGCTTTAGTCGCGATGAGCGCCGCTTATGAATCGCTCGGCGAATACCGGAAATCGCTCGATTGCGCTCGCCAGGCGTTACCGCTGCTGCAATCCGGCAGCACACGTTTCGAAACAGCGACCGTGCTCCTGACCATCGGCGAATGCTACAACGCGCTGCACGAAAGCAAGAGCGCACTCGATTATCTGGGGCAAGCGCTCGCGCTCGAGGATGAGAAAAGTGCTGGTCAAGCAGCAGTATTAGCGTCGCTTGGAGAAGTTTACGGCGATATGGGCGACCACAAGACCGCCCTCGGCAAAGAGACTGAAGCGCTCGAGATCTGCCGTTCGCTGCACGATCCCGCCGCTGAGGCCAAGGTCCTGAATGACGTTGGCATCACCTATGAGTGGTTGGGCGACAGGACCAAAGCAGAGTCAATTTTTCAGGAAGCGCTGACGAGCGCCCGCCGGCGAAACGACGTTCAGCAGCAAGCCGCTCCGTTGAACAATCTCGGCGAGCTGGCGCGATTCTTCGGTGATAACAGGGAAGCCCAGAAGCTGTACGAACAATCGCTGGCATTGAATCGTCAGCTTGGCGATAGGTATCAGGAAGCGTCCATCCTGGCAAATCTTGGCCTCGTTTATCACGCGCTGGGCGAAGAGCAAAAAGCCTTCGATGCAATTAACGAAGCTCTGGACATACGGCGCAAGCTGGGCGACCGGCACGGCGAGGCCAAGACCCTGGGCGATCTGGCCGGCCTCTATGGCGATACGGGCGAGTTTCAAAAAGCGCTGCAGACAAATACGCAAGCCCTCGCGCTCGTCGAAAACTCAGATGACCCCGAAACGGAAGCTTCGCTGCTGAATGACTTGGGATCGGTCTACGAAGCGCTGGGCGCGAACGATCTCGCCGAGCACTACTTCCTCGAGGCCCTCGCCATTCGCGAGAAACTGGAGGACGAATTCGACGAGTCTGTAGTTCTCAACAACCTTGGCGTTCTCGCTCAGACGATGGACGATACGACCAAAGCTCTCGGCTACTACGGGAAGGCGCTCGAGCTCGCGGAAAGACTCGGCAACAAAATCGGCCAAGCTCGCCTGCTTGCGAGTGAAGCAGCGCTTTACAGCAATCGCGGAGATCAGCCACACGCGCTAAGCAATCTCGAGCGCTCGCTGCAGATGGCACGCGAAACAGGAGATCTCGATAGTCAGGCCTTAGTGTTCCACACGCTGGGAACAGTCCACGATAAGCTCGGCGACCCGCAACAAGCGCTCCGCGAATACCAACAGGCGCTCACCTTGTGGCGCCAGCTCAATCGTGTAGATGGCGAGGAGCAAACCTTGTATGCAAGAGCGAAAGCAGAGCGCAGGCAGGCCGATCTCGATGCTGCTCTTCGCGATGTGCAAGAAGCTATCCGGCTCAGCGAGTCCGTGCGCGGCCGCATGGGCAGTGAGGAGTTGCGAGCGTCTTTTCTGGCAACTATCGGCAACTATTACGAACTTGAAATCGACGTTCTGATGCAACTGAACCACAACTATCCGGAGCGCGGCTACGATGCGCAAGCGCTTCAGGCCAGTGAGAAAGCACGCGCGCGTAGTCTCCTCGATTTACTCGTCGAGTCGCATGCCGATATCCGCCAAGGCGTCGATCCTGAGCTGCTGACCCGCGAGCGGGCGATCGAGCGTTCGCTGAATGCCAAGGCGGCTGAACGCCGGAAACTCTCTCAGTCCACAGAAGACCAGGCCGACGCAGAAAAACTCGAGCATGAAATCGAGGATCTGACCGCCGCTTACGAAAGCGTCCAGGCCCAGATCAGGAGCAGCAGTCCGGCCTACGCCGCTCTTACCCAGCCTCAGCCGCTGAGCGCGCGCCAGATCCAGCAGCAGGTTCTCGACCCTGCCACGCTGCTTCTCGAGTATTCTCTCGGACAGGACCGAAGCTATTTGTGGGCGGTCACGCCCACATCGCTCAAATCGTACGAACTCCCCAAGCGTTCGCAGATTGAGGGCCAGGCGAGCGAGTACAACGATCTGCTTGTCAGCAACGCAGAAAATCCGGAAGCTCTGGCGCAGGCAGCATCCGCTTTGAGCGCGACGCTGTTCGGTCCCGTCGCCTCTGAATTAAAAACAAAGCGGCTGATCATCGTCGCTGACGGCGTCTTGCAGCAGCGCGTGCCGTTCTCGATTGTGCCGGAACCGCCTGTGCCGGGCGCGCAGCACACCGGCACGCGAATAGCGCAGCCGCTTCTGGTGCGTCATGAGGTATTCTCGGAACCTTCTGCTTCGGCGATTGCGATTCTAAGGCGGCAGTTGGCACTCCGCAAATCGCCACCGAAGTCGGTTGCAGTACTTGCCGATCCCGTGTTCGATCCTCCCGATGACCGGCTGCCGCGCGTCGCAGCCAAATCCGCCGCCTCGACTCCAACGGCTCCCTCCCGCGGCGTGCTGGAAACAGCGGCTCGGCAGATAGGCGTCGCCGCCGGCATTCCGCGATTGCCCCATACCGGCGAAGAGGCGAAGGAGATTCTGGCGCTCACCCGACCGAAACAGTCTCTCGCCATGCTCGGCTTCAACGCCAAGAAATCCGCTGCCGAAAATCCGGAACTGGGCCGCTATCGCATCGTGCATTTCGCCACGCACGGTCTCCTCGACGCCGCTCATCCCGAACTCTCCGGATTGGTGCTGTCGCTTTACGACCAGAGTGGTCAGCCGATTGACGGCTTTCTTCGATTGAACGAGATCTTCAACCTGAAACTGCCTGTCCAACTTGTCGTGCTCAGCGCCTGCGAATCAGGGCAAGGTAAGCTCGTGCGCGGCGAGGGACTCGTCGGGCTGACGCGCGGTTTCATGTACGCCGGAGCTGCCAGTCTCGTGGTTAGCCTCTGGAGTGTCAACGACGCTTCCACCGCTGAGCTGATGGCTCGTTTCTACAGAGGTATGCTCGGAACCCGCCATCTGCGCCCCGCGGCAGCTCTACGCACCGCCCAGCTTTCAATGAGGAACGATCCTAAGTGGAAAGATCCGTACTACTGGGCCGCATTTACCCTTCAAGGCGAATGGAGATGCCGTCAGCTCCAGGCATTCGCGCTATTTGAACGTGATCGTACTTTCGCCGCTGTACTTGTGATAGTTCCGGAAGTCGATCGTGTTCTTGGTGCAGATCGAGGCGCGCCGCCAGCAGCCTAGATTCTCGGCATGCACGGGCAAGAAGAACTTTTGCGTCCCGAGCGACACCTCGTCGTAGTCCACCGCCCACTCCACCGAGACCAGCGGAAAGTTCTTCGGAACATTGTCGGCCTGCATCTCAATCCGCCGCACCTGTCCCGTCGCCTTTTCGATCCACACGCTCCCGCTGTAAGCCGGCTTCAACGATTGGCCGCCCACACTGGTAAACCAGTCCGAATTCCGCAGACTTACTTTGAAATCGTAGATCGACGCCCTCGTCTCGCCGACTGTCGTCGATTGATAGAACTTGAACTGCGCATTCGTTTGCGGCGAGAACAGGTTCCGCAGCGTCGTCGCAAACTCGCCCGTTGAGGTCGAACCGCCGAGCTCGAGCATGCTCTTGTTCGTTCGCTTGCCCCCTACCGTGATCTCGCGGTAGTCCTCTCGCCCGTCCTCGAACACCACTTTCGCTGTCACGATATCCACCGGCTGCCATCCCTCCGCTCGCGACTGCTCCGCGTAGCGCGTGGTCAGCTGCTCGCATACGAAGTTCGGAAGGCCGTTTGTCAAAGTCGCCGCCCATTCCCTCGCGCGGTCTATCAATTCGTCGCCCGACGACACCAGCTTGGGCTGGTCCGAGTCGGTATCGATGGTGAAGTCTCCAGACTGCTTCGGAGCCGCGCGGCTGGCAGTCGGCGTCACCTTCGCCGCAGTCGAATTGCCGGCCGCAAGGCTGTCGTCGCTATCGTCATCCGAGGAATCGGTGTGCTTGGGCTTGCCGTGCCGAAGAATCGGCCGGCCCGGTGCGTCGATCGGGTTGCCCAGAATCGTCGGCAGCGGCCGGTCCTCTGGGTTTTCGGCCGCCGCGCCGTTTGTCCCCTGCGGCTCGCCAGGGTGTCGGCCGGGCTCTCTTCAGGCGCATCTTTGATCAGATCCACCTGCGTAGCCGTTAGAAACGCCTCCTCGTCTTCGGCCGCTTCAATGTGTACCGTCGTTCGCGGAATAACCTTGCTCGACGGAATGTCGCTGCCCGAGTGCGTGAACTTGGTCTGAGGAGTCACCGTCATCGTGATCACCCGCCCATCGTTCGTCGCGATCAGCAACTTCTGACCGTTGTTCGAAATGGTTTGCCCGTCGGCCGTGAAAGTCGGCTGGGCGAGTTCATTGGTTTGCTTCTGGTTCTTCTTTTTGCCTCGGGAAATTCTAGGAATGCCCGTTCCAGCACCCGGGTACGGCCCCTGGCCGGGTGGATATTGGCCGGGTGGATATTGTCCCGATGGATCCTGTTGCGGAGGATATTGCCCGGGCGGGTACTGCCCCGGGGATACTGCGCACCCAGCGGAATCACCATCGCCGCCGCGAGAACAAGAACTGCAAACTTCATCATCGGATTACGTTAGATGCGGCTCCTGCCGCTTCCGGTTTCCACGCCTCTTACTTACCAGCGCAAAAGTACAAGCTCCGAACAGAAACCCGGCCCCATGGCCGCCAGCACGCCCCAGGTCCCTGGCTCCGGCCGGCGATTCTTCATGACCTCTTCTAACACGAACAAGACGGAGGCGGACGACAGATTCCCCGTGCGTCGCAAACATTCCCACGACACGGCGAGCGCCCGCTTCGGCAGTTCGAGAGCGGCCTCGGTCGCCTCCAGAACTTTCGGTCCGCCCGTGTGAATGACCCAGCTCCCGATGTCCTCCCGCACCAGCCCCTGGTCAGACAGGAATTGGTCTACGTCCCCGCCGAGATTCTTGAGAACCACTTCCGGAACATCGCGCGACAGCACGATCTGAAAACCCTTTTCCGAAATGTCCCAGCCCATAACGTACTCGGTATCCGGATAGAAAGTGGAGCGGGTCGCAACCACTTCAGGTCCGGGTGCCGCGTCCACCTCGGCCCCGGAAACGATCACTGCCGCCGCTCCATCTCCAAACAGGCCCGTGCTGATGAGGTTCGCGGGGGAGAAATCGCCTTCCTGAATCGTCAGCGAGCACAACTCTACCGACAGCAGTAGCGCCGCCTCACCCGGGAAGGCCTTCACATAATCCGACGCGCGAGCGATTCCGGCCGCACCCGCCACGCACCCTAGACCGAATATGGGGACCCGCTTCGTGCGCGGGCTCAATTTCATCCGATTGATCAGCCGCGCATCCACCGACGGACTCGCCACGCCGGTGATCGACACGAAGAAAAATGCGCCGATATCTTGCGCCGCAATCCCAGCCTGCTGCATCGCGCGGCAAATCGCCTGCTCGCCCAAATCGAGCGAGGCCTCAATCCAGTGATTATTCGCTTCGCCCCAATTGCGCAGCGGATATGCTTCCAAAGGCAGCGCCAGATAGCGCCCGTCCACCTGAGTGGCTGCGTGCAGCTTCTCCAAGATGCCGAAGCGCTCGAGCTTCGTGCCCCAGTGTCGCCGGAAGGCGTCGACCAAGACTTGCTGAGAATAATAGTGCCGGGGAAGGGCGCTGGCAGCGCTTGAAATTCGCATGCGATAGGAGCAGTCCCAGTATCCCAACACGTCGATCCCCTTCGCCCGCATCCGAGCCGAGTTGCAGACGCGTCAGACTGCACGCTTCCAAGACTTCGCTCGACGTCGCCAACAGCGTCAGCGAAGCGCCCCGCCGATTGTAATTGCGACCAAATTGCCGTTTTGGGCTGAATGCTAGTCTCATTTAGGTGAGGCTCCTGGAGCGGCCGCCGTAGGCCCGCCCGGACGCGCTCCGAAATGGCCAGTTCTTTTGCGATCGCCCAACCGGCGCTCGGCGGGTTCGTTGACTCCATCGAGGTCGACCCCTGCGGAATCATTCGCATCACGGGCTGGTTGAAGAGTGATTTCGATACGCGATCTGCTCCCTCGATTCGCCTGGACGGGCAATCGGTTCCCTTTCTTCAATTTTTCCGCTTCAGAAGGCCGGACGTGGTCTGGGCTGAGCGGACTCTTCCTCTGCACGCAGGATTGGCTTTGGATTATTTAGTTCCCGAGCCGATGATTGGGCGGGCCAGCGTTCTTGAGCTCGACTTGGACGAAAATCGCCGTCTTCGGTTCAATGCGGATTTCGGCTTTATAAATCCTGACTACCGCCCTTTGTTCAACGCTCGCGAGGTCTTCCATCGTGAGCATATTTATGGGTCGGGAGCTCCAAATAAAATTGCCAGTTCCGAGGTTGTGGAAGTAGCGAGAGCACTACCGGGGCCATTGCTTGACTTCGGCTGCGGGCGAGGCGTGCTCATCGGCGAACTACGGCGACTCGGCACCGAAGCCTACGGCCTGGAACTTGATACCGAGCTCATCCGATCCTCCATTCCTTCCGAAACAAAAAGCATCGTCACGCTTTACAACGGCTCATTTCCCTCGCCCTTTGAAGACGGCTGCTTTCGATCCGTTATCTGCTCCGAAGTCCTGGAGCACATACCGGATTATCAATCCGCGATCGCGGACATTGCCCGGATCGCAACGGAACAGGTCGTCTTCACCGTGCCCGACGCAAGTGCTATCCCGCTCGGCTTCCGGCATGGCGCTGTTCCCTGGCACCTGATGGAGTCCACGCATATCAACTTCTTCAACCAGCAGAGCTTAGAATTTGCGCTGCGCCCCTCCTTCTCAAAGATGGAATTTGGCAGGACCGGCTGGTGCCAGTTTAACGACAGCCCTTACTATGTCAGCCTGATGGCGCTTTGCTGGAAATAGAACGAAATCGGTCTATCGCGGCCGCTTATTTACAGAAGGTTTAAGGGCATCCATCTGAACCGTTGATCACGCTGATTTACCGTTTGCCGCGTCTGCCGCCGTATGCTACAAACGGAACGCATGGACCTGACAGTACGCAAGTACACCAGCTTCGATGAAATGAAGGCTGACGAATACCGGTACTGGCAAAGTCGGCCCGCGAAATGAGCGGCTGGATGCAATTGACGAAATGATCCGGACCGCCTACGCCCTCAAAGGCTGGGAGATGGAGCCGGATGTTCCAAGACTACAAAGACCTTTTGTCCGCCTTCCATGCCCATGGCGTTAAATACCTCATCGTCGGAGGTTATGCCGTTATCTTTCATGCGCAGCCCCGCTTTACGAGGGCTCTCGATTTTTTTGTAAAAGCGGACCCTGCCAATGCGCAAGCGACATATGCAGCGCTTGCCGAGTTCGGCGCACCGGTCGAAGACATTCGCCCGGAAGACTTCACAGACCGCAGCAGTTTTTTCCGATTTGGACGCGACCCGCGCGGGTTCGATATTCTTTCCGATATTCCGGGCGTCGATTTTGACGCGGCATGGGAAAGGCGCGTTGAAACGGCGCTTGACCCGACGAGCGGATTGAAGGCCAATTTCATTTCCGCCGACGACCTCATAGCCTCGAAACTGGCGTCTGGACGACCGCAGGACCTTGCGGATGCGGACGCCATTCGCAAGGCGGCAGAGAGCCAACGGCCAGAGGCAAAAAGAAAGTCCGCCGAACCGAACGGCCCTGATCAGTAATACCGGCGCCGTGCATCGTGGCGTAAAAGTCGCCGCCTCAGAGGGCAGGTCAGTTGCGCGATCGATGCGCCTGACAGTTAAGGCTACTTAGGCTTGCACCGATAAGTACAACGGATGCATGGTGCAACGTGGCACGGTCGACAGCAGATCTGCCTGTGAGCACTAAGGTGACCTCCTCTATGTCAGCGCTCGCAGGTTCAATGGCTAAGCAGCCCGAGGTGCCTCAAAGCCACTGCAGAGTTCTGGTTGTCGAAGATAACCTCATCAATCAGAGGGTCGCCGTGATCATTCTCTCGAAACTCGGTTATTCCGCCGACGTTGCCGGCGATGGCTCCGAAGCCCTCGAAATGCTCCAAAAGCAGCATTATGACCTGATCCTCATGGATTGCCAGATGCCCGTAATGGATGGATTCGAGGCTACCCACGCCATTCGCGCGCTTCCCTCCGATCTGTCGCGGATCCCCATCATTGCCGTGACTGCCAACGCTCTCGCCGGACAACGCGAAAAGTGCCTGGCCACCGGCATGAATGAATATATCTCCAAACCCATCAACAGCGAGCTGCTCGCCGCCGCGCTTCGCAAGTACTTAGCCCCTTCCGATGTCGGTGGCCCCCAACAGACGAGCACCGCCTGAGCCCGATGTACGTTAGCTTCGGCATTTTCAGAGCATAGACCGAGCTGTTTGCTGGCCAAGGGCCAATTTCCGCTAACCCTGTTTAGGGCTCCGTGCCAAAGCAATATTCTTACCCTCCCTTTGACAGGAACGAACTTTGATAGTCTCAAACGTGCGATTCATTCGCGTTCGTCTGAAAAAACATTTCGCGCGCACGAGTGAACACAGTAATTCTGTTCTAGGAGAACTCCAGGTGAGACGTATCGGTCTTTTGTTGATTAGCTGTTTTGCGGCGCTGGCAATCAGTGCGACCGCGCAGGAGCGACCGGTTGCCCTAAAAGCAGCCACGGTCCTCGATGGAAAAGGCAACATTCTTCGCAACACGACAATCGTCGTGGAAGGTTCCAAGATCGTGAGCATGGGCGGAGATGTGCCGGGCAATGCATTGGTTTACGATCTCGGCGGCTTAACCGTGACGCCCGGCTGGATCGACACGCACTCACATATCATTTGGCACTTCGACAAGGGCCGACTGGCGGGCCGAGGCGAGCCGCCGGAGCAGGCGATTCTGTATGCCGCAGAAAACGGCACGATGACACTCAACGCCGGCTTCACAACCATTCAGAGTCCCGGGTCGCCCGAGGACAAATATCTGCGGGATGCCTTCGCGCGCGGAATTCTCGCCGGCCCGCGGATTCTCACGTCACTACAGCCGATTACCGACAACAAGCTGACGCCCGACCAGATTCGGGACATCGTGCGCCAAAGAAAAGAGCAAGGGGCCGACTTCATCAAGATTTTCGCCTCGAAGAGCATTCGGGAAGGCGGTGCTCAAACCATGTCGGATGAGCAGCTTCAGGCGGCATGCGGCGAAGCGAAATCGCTGGGTTTGCGAACCATCGTGCACGCGCACTCGGCCGCCTCCGCCAAAGCGGCGACGCTTGCCGGTTGCACTTCCATTGAACACGGCGCGTTTGTGACGGATGAAGTATTCGATTTAATGGCCCAGCGCGGGACATATTACGACCCGAACATCGGACTCGTCCTGCAGAATTACATCGAAAACAAGTCGAAGTTTATGGGGATCGGCAACTACAACGAGGAGGGATTTGCGTTCATGCAAAAAGGGTTGCAAATCACTCTCGACACATTCAAAAGGGCTCTCAAGCACAAGGATTTGAAAATCGTCTACGGCACCGATGCGGTAGCCGGAGCTCATGGACGAAATTACGAGGAATACATCGTTCGCGTTCGCGATGGCGGCCAGAATCCCGATGCAAGCGCTCATTTCAGCGACGTCGCTTTCGGCGCAATCGCTGAATCTTGGCGATCAGATCGGCTCGCTCGCTCCCGGCATGCAGGCCGATATCGTTGCCTTTGACGGCAATCCTCTGCAAGATGTCACGGCGGCAAGACGCGCGGTGTTTGTCATGAAAGGCGGCCATGTGTTCGAGAACTTGCCGCGAACCGCCAAAAGAATGGAAACAAGCGAATCGTCTAAGTAGCCGTCTACGGCGTGACGCCGGCGTAACGGGGAATGGCGGAACGGGCCACGTTCTTGTAAACGATTCCGGATTTCATAACGAAGACAACCCGGCGAACAGCAGTAATGTCGTCGAGCGGATTGCCTTCGAGGGCGATCAAATCCGCATCCATCCCAGGATTGAGGGAGCCGATCCGGTCTGCGAGATTCAGCGATTCCGCCGCGAGCGAATTCGCTGCGACCATCGCATCCATGGGCGATTGACCGCAATCGCGCACCCGGTCGATGAAATTCTCCGGCGTTTCGGCCATGCGCGCCCGCTACGGCATCCGTGCCAAACACAATTTTGAGGCCCTTGGTCGCCATGGCTTGACGAAACAGCTCATGATCGAGCGGGATGGATTCCTGCTCCAGCTTGAAACCTTCTTCAGTGTAATTGCCGACGCCGAGATATTTGTCCTTAAATAGAAGATAGTTCTCGTCCACTAAACCGGCCTGCGGATCGAAATAGGTTCCGTGCGAGGCCATTAATTTCAGATCGTCCAGAGTGGCATAGGTGCCGTGTTCCACTTGCGTGCATCCGGCAAGAGTCGCCATTCGCACCGAATCGCGATAAGCATGGACCAGCGTGCGAAGGCCAAGCTTTTTCGCCTCACCACAGGCAGCGTTCAGTTGTTCTTGCGACAGCGTTGGATTACCGCCGACCCGAATACTATCGGACGCGAATATTTTCACAAGATCGGCGCCTTGCGCTTTGACTTGGCGGATGTATTCGCGGATCTCTTCAGGAGTGCCGGTTGCCGGACCCCGGCCGAAAAGCGGACGCACGGCTGTCAGGATGCGCGGTCCGGGGATGCTTCCCTTCGCAATGGCGTCCCTGAGCGGAATGTCTCCGGGCGCACCGACACTTTGAACAGTGGTGAAGCCGTTCATCAGCGTCACCCAGGCATTTCCGGCAATGGCCAGCTCCGCCTGTTGCGGAGTTTCGTTGCGGTCCTGAAATTTGCCATTCGGACCGAAGTGATACGTGATATGAACATGCGTATCGATCCAGCCGGGCAAGAGAGTCAGGCCGCGCAGATCGTAATCGATCGGCACGGCCGCGGTATCGATACGAGTGATCTTGCCGTGCTCGACAACAATTCGCTTGTCATGCAGGACGCTGCCTTTGCCATCGAGAATCGTGGAGGCGGCGATCACGATCGGCCGCTCTTGCGCGCCGCAGGGCTAGAGATGCGGCGCACGAACAGCAGCGCCGCGCAGATGAACCGTCTCAATTTAGAACTCCAGACTTAGAACTCCAGTCGCGCTCCGAACATCGATCCAGCGACTACTTGCCTGCCGGTTGGCGGGAACCAGAGTGCCGGAAATCACGCCGAAGTTGGCGATCGTGGTACCCGTCAGATTTAGCGTGGGATTCGCGAAATTGGGGTGGTTGAAGAGATTGTAGAAGTCGAATGAAGTCGTGAGATTCAGACGTTCCTTGATGGGCCACTTCTTTCCGACCGAAGTATCGACATTCCAGAATGGCAGGCCGTCGCAATGGGTGACCGGAGCCATCCAACCCAGCCTCGAGCTGAGCAAAGGTGAAGTCACTATAGACCGCCTGCGGATTCGAAAACAGGTTGAGACCCGAACCGTTCACAGCCGGACTTCCCGCCGTTCCGATTCCGCCCGAACCGGATACGTTGTAATTCACGCCAGTGTTAATAGACGACGCAGAAACGATCGGAAGCGCGGGCGTACTGAAATTCGCGCGCTGGCCGCCGCCCCAGCCTTGGCTGCTCTCGACGACATAAACGGGCGATCCGCTGAGCGCCGTAATGATTCCGGAAATATACCAACCGCCCACAACCTCATTCACCGCCTTGGGAAAAAGAGAGTACGAATTGGGCGTGTTGTACACAAACATCGCGTTCAAGATGTGGGTGTGATTGAACAGGGATGGGCCGTACATCGCGGCCGGGTAGAAAGGATTCTCCACGTTCCCGGAGTCGTTCTGCACGCCTTGACTCGTATCGAGCGACTTGGAAAATGTGTAGTTCACGTCATAGGTGAACCTTGTACCGTTGTGGCGCAGCGTCACGAGCAGCGCGTTGTAGTTGGACCATCCAAGATTCGTCACCGTGCTCAGTTCGTTCACCTGCGTTTCGTCGTAGGCCTGCAGGCCGAGTCTCGAACGGAGCGCGTTCAGACCGGGCTGGCTGGAACTGGTGCTGTCGAACAGGCTAGAAACCAGTCCGTTGGTGAAGAAAGTCGATTCGCGGCCGGCAAGAAACGCCGTGGTGGAAGCAAATCCGTTTGTGGCGCCGGCTCCCGGCAACTGATTTTCAAACCAGGGCTGGGAGTGACCGGTTGTCCCGCGCGAAGCTCGTTGCCGACTGTATCGTAGGCTTGTGCAAACGTTTGGCCGGAGGCATTGTCCTTGAACATATACGGGCTCGCCCCGAGCTGAACGTTCGCGAACAGACGCCGGCCATATCTCCCGCTCCAGCCGACTTCCAAAAGTGTCGCTTTGCCCAGATCGCGCTGGATAGTGAAATCGGCGGTTTGAATGCGCGGCATCTTGATGTTCGGATCGATGCCAAACGAGATCAGCTCACTGTAGTTGCCGCCGGGAACGTAGGGGCTGCTGACTGTTTGCGGAAAGGCGGGAATCGGAATGTTGCCGTCGACGCCGAGCCGGAAATCGCTTTGTGCCGGATCCCCGGTATTGGCTGCGTTGCAGTTAACCCCCGGGGTACCGGAAGCGCTGCAGGGTTGAAGGTGCGTCGTAATGGTGGAGTTGAACCCGGCTGTCAAACCCGGCGAAACGACTGCAGTTTTCACTATCGAGACGGCTGTAATAGATACCGTATCCTCCCCGAATGACCGTCTTTTTGGGTCCGAAGAGCGTCCCCAGCCAACCGCTGTCGCCGGCCGGATTCCATGCCATCGAAACACGCGGGGCGAGATCTCCGTAGTCGATGTTGTAGATATTCGATCTCCCCGATTGCGCAATGGGAAGGAAACCCAGTTGCGGATTGTAAGTCTGGCCTTGATTGGCGGCCGCAAGTTTTTGTTGCAGATAGCTGGCGGCGGATATGATCTGGTTGTTTGAGGCATTCACCAGAAAAGCTTCTTCCTGGTTGGTGAAGTTGAACGGTGTTTGGATGCTGTACGACAGGCCATAAGTCAACGTGAGCGAGGGACGAATGCGCCACGTGTCCTGTCCATACGCCGAATACGAATATCCCAGCGCGTTCATGTCAATGGCGGTCCCGAAAGGCTGCGCCTGCAACTGACCATTGCGCACCAGGAACGTGTTGTTGTCATTCATCAGTCCCAGAGCAGTTGCATACAGGCTGTCCCAAGTAGTAACAGCGGAAGACGTCAGGCAATTTGTCGTAACGGCGCCGCTGCAGCTGGGCGGCCGATCGGCGGCAGGAATGTTTAGGAAGGAGGAATCCGCCGTGGTTGTGGCGTTAAGCGAATTGACTGCTCCGCCCACTTTGCCGGTGTGAATGTGGAACTGCGGCAGACGCTGAAAATTGCCGCCCACTTGGATGACATGGGTGTTTTTGTTCCAACTGAGGTCATCGACAACCTGTTCGTTCGTGTTCCGGTTGAACTGCGTGCGGACGCTGTTGCTCATGGTTATCGGAGCGGTAAAAATGTTCGGCGAGACGGCGACATAGCCGAATCCCGGATCGTTTGTGCCGGGTAATGCCAGTTCGGAAGCGATCGCCGATAATTGCGGGCGCAACCCACCGTTGCGGTTCTCGACGTAGCCGAAACGTACTGTGTTCACCAGATTGCTGGTGATTTGACCCGTCACTCCCGCGATGAAAGCGCTGGTCCAGGCCGGGGTCTGATCTTCATTCAGCACGTTGCCCGGATTGCGAATATCCACTACCAGAGGAAAAGCGTCGTATTCCAGGTCGCGAGAGTAACTGAAACTGCCGTTGAAGTGCCATTTGTCGGTGATATTGTGGTCCAGCCGAAACGTGCCGAAGTCCTGCGTCAGAGGCGACTTGGCATTTGCGGTGAACCCCGTCGTATTCAGGTTGTCGACGCCGGAGACGTTCGGGTTATTTCCGGCAGGCTCGGCAGCCATCATCGCCGCTATGGTCGGACTAAGGCCAATGCCTCTCGGGTCACACGCTGCTGTGCCGCTCGCGCCGCATAGAGTCGAAGTGCCGAGATTATACGAATCGATATTGCCGGCGGCATCTCTGAAGCGCAGAATGCCTTGCCGCAAGCGTGTTGGTGGGCACGATCGAGTTGATCAGGAACGTCTCGGGGTAGCGCCGGGCCTCGTATTCGGCGAAAAAGAAGGTCTTGTTGTGAATAATTGGTCCGCCTAGACGGCCGCCATAGCGGTTGTCTTCGACGTGCGGCTTTGTCAGGCCAAGGCGATTATTGTCCCAGGTATTGGCGTTTAGAATACTGTTCTGCGTGTACCAGAAAAGTGACCCGTGGAACTGGTTTGTTCCGCTCCTCTGCACCAGCGTGACCTGCCCGCCGGAGCCGCGCCCGAACGTTGAGTTGGCATTTGCGACAGCCACGCGAAACTCGTCCGTCGCCTCGACGGTGACCATTAGAACCGGTCTCGAACCCTGATCGCTGTTAACCGTCGAGTTCGTGGAGTTATCGGTGATGTCGATTCCGTCCAGCGTGAAAGTTGTTTGGTCGTTCAACGCACCGGCAATGGACGCGCCGTTATCGCCGCCGGTCTGCGGCGTGGTGCCTGGTTGCAAAAGCAACAATTCCTGGGCTTGACGCAAACGCGTGGGGAGACGCAGCAACGGCTGCGTACCGATGACATCTCCGAGCGTGGCATCCGCAGTCTGCAGCTCCACTTGGGCCTCCGCGGCGCTGACCTCCACCTTGGAGGAGACTTCGCCTAGCTCCAGCTTGAAATTCACGGTCGCACTTGTGTTCACCTGTACGTTCACAGCGGTGACTTGCGTGGTGCGGAATCCGGGTGCAGTCGCGGTGACACTGTACGTCCCAGGAGCCACACCGGCGAACGCGTAATCGCCTCCGGTGCCCGTGACGGTGTTGGCTTTGATACCGGTCGCGGTATTCAGAAGCTCGATTTGCGCGGAGGCCACCATACCTCCGGAAGGATCGGTGACGGTGCCAAGTAGCGCCCCGGTAGCGGCAGTTTGGGCGTTTGACGGCGGCGCTGAGAAGCAACATGCAAACGCAAGCATAACGGGAATGTAAATCCGGAAAGTTTTCAGCATGGGAGGTCCCCTCACAGCAACTGGCCGCGAACTAAAATGTCACAATCGCGCCGGTTCGAGACAAATGTAATGTCAGCCAAGATCATTGTCAATACAAAATCGCGTCAGTACGGAATTTTGACGAAAACAGGCCCGGCGGTCAGAGCCGCATGCCAAATGCGTCTCGTTTCTGAGATGAGTTCAGAGTTTCGAGAAACATTTGATAAGATCTTTTGCGGAAAATGAAATTCACTTTCTTAGCTTGCGCATCTTTGGTCGCGCTGTGCACGAGTGCAGCAGACGTGCCCGATCGAGCCTGCATTAGCGCTACTCCGCGCTGCACGGAATGGGTTGACCTGGGCCACGGCGGATCGAGATCGCTAGTCTATCGCACGCATCCCCTTACGACCAGAAATCCAGAAATCAGACGTGCGCTGATAATGGTCCACGGCGCAAACCGCGACGCAGACAATTATTTCCGCACGGCAATCGGTGCGGCATTCCTTGGCGATGCACTCGAAGATACGGTCGTTATTGCTCCGCGTCTGGCCTCAAACGACGGCCGCGGCTGTAAAGACACTCTGGCACCGAAAGAAACCAGTTGGAATTGCGGAAGCTGGCGATCCGGTGGCGCAGCGCTGAGCGATGATATGGTCAATTCGTTCGATTTCATGGACGATATCGTGCGGCTCCTCGCCCGAAAAGATGTTTTTCCAAATCTCCGGACAATCGTGATCGCGGGGCATTCCGCCGGCGGACAATATGTTACCCGATACGAGATGGGCAACCGGGTAAACGATACAGCCGGGGTACCGATCGAATACGTGGTGTCAAACCCCTCGAGCTACGCCTACCCGGACGCGACGCGGCCGAACACTGCGGGAAACGAGTTCGTGCCGTACCGGGACGGGCGCAACTGTACCACGTACGATCATTGGCCATACGGACTCGAGGGGCGCTCGGGTTACACGGAAAAGACCAGCGACGAAGAATTGCGCAAGCAACTGGCGGCGCGTCCGGTGACTTATCTTCTTGGCGAGATCGATATCCTTCCGCTCGGTGGTTTCGATTCCTCCTGCCCGGCGATGGCACAGGGTGCAACTCGTCTGGCGCGGGGCCAAGCGTTCGCGAAGTTGGTGAACGAAAAATACGGCGCGAAACATAACGTAACCGTCGTCCCCCTTTGCGGGCATAACGCGCGCTGTATGTTCACCTCAGAAGCAGCTCTTCCGATTATTTTTCCAAAACCATAGCCTTCCGATGAAGGCAGGGCCGCCCCCCAGCTCCTGAGAACTCATCCAGCCCGCCCGCACGTATTCCACGTGGCGACCGCTGTTCTCACTCAAGAAGAAACTCTTCACTGGCTGGCCTTGCGGATGGTTCCCGGGCTCGGGACGCTCGGCACTTTGCGGCTGCTCGAAAAACTCCGATCGCCCCAGGCCATCTTCCGCGCTTCCGCCTCGGAACTCGAAGGCGCGGGCCTCAGCGCGGCTCAGGCGCGCAACATCGCCTGCGGCTATTCGTTCGAAGATGCCGTCGATCAGCAGCAGCGCATGCTGAATGCCGGTGCGCGGCTCATCGCTATTCAGGATCCCGATTACCCTGCGCGGCTGCGTGAGATCTTCGATCCACCTCTGTTGCTGTTCGCCATGGGCAGGACCGAACTGCTCGCCTCTGCACGCCATCGCGATCGTCGGCACCCGGCGTCCCACGCCTTATGGCATGGCCGCTACGGAGCGCCTCAGCGCCGATCTGGCCAGAGCCGGTCTCTGACCATCGTCAGCGGCATGGCGCGCGGCATCGACACCGCCGCCCACAAGGCCGCGCTTTCGGAGGAGGGCGACACCATCGCGGTTCTCGGCTGCGGCGTGGACGTCCTGTATCCGGCCGAAAACCGCAAGCTTTACCAGGAGATTCGCCGGCGCGGGCTGCTGGTTTCGGAATTTCCGATGGGCGCTCCCGCTTATCCGCAGAATTTCCCCATTCGCAACCGCATCGTCAGCGGCCTCTCGCTCGGGGTGGTCATCGTCGAAGGCGCCCAGCACAGCGGCTCGGCCATTACCGCCAAACTGGCCATGGACCAGGGCCGGGAAGTCTTCGCCGTTCCCGGCAATATCACCTCGAAAATGAGCTGGGGACCCAATCTGCTCATCAAAGAAGGAGGCGCCAAGCTGGTCCAGGAATGGACCGACGTCACCAACGAACTGCCCGACGCGGTCCGCGCGCGACCTGGTGACCCAGAGCCCAACAAAAAGTTTTATTGGAGGGCGTTGACCCGGCTGCAGAAGGCGCTCCGCAGCTCCCCGAGGAGCCCGTAAAGGCGCTTGCCCGCAAGCTTCTGAATCACTTGCAAGTCGATGTGCCTCAACAACTTGAGGCACTTGCTTGAAACTTTTGAAGGGGTCTCGTCATCTGAGTTGATCGGCGCACTGTTCGACCTCGAAATGTCTGGCCTGGTCCGGCAGCTTCCCGGGAAGAACTTCGTCAAGGTGTGGTAAAAGGGTAGCGTTCTCTGAGCGGCTCTGTCACCCGTTCGCGGAATCAACGGCAGAGGTAATCGATAAGAAGTAAGGTATGGCTAAATCGCTCGTCATCGTTGAATCTCCGGCGAAGGCGAAAACAATCGGGAAATATTTAGGCAAGCAGTACATCGTCAAGGCCTCGCTGGGTCACGTCAAAGACCTGCCAAAGAAGGACTTGGCGGTGGATGTCGACCGGGATTTCACGCCTCGATACGAAGTGATCGAAGGCAAGAAGAAGCTCATCACTGAGCTGAAGCAGGCCGCCAAGGGCGTCGATTCCATCTATCTTGCGGCTGACCCGGATCGCGAGGGCGAGGCGATCTGCTGGCACCTCAAAGAGGAGCTGGAACCGAAAAAGATCGCGATAAACCGGCGATTTTCCGCGTGATGTTCAACGAGATCACGGCGAACGCGGTGAAGAAGGCGTTCGACAAGCCGCTGGCCGTCAACGTCAACCTGGTGGAGGCGCAGCAGGCCCGCCGCGTGCTCGACCGCCTGGTCGGCTACAAGATCTCTCCGCTGCTGTGGGACAAGGTTCGCCGCGGATTGTCGGCCGGCCGTGTGCAAACTGTGGCGCTGCGCGCTGATCGTCGAGCGCGAGCGCGAGATCCGCGCCTTCCAGAAGCAGGAATACTGGACCATCGACGTTGCGCTGAACGCCAAGAAGCCGCCGGTCCTGACCGCCCGGCTCAACAAGCGCGCTGACGAAACGCCGCAGATCGGCAATGAAGACAACGGCCAACGGGCATCGTCGCCGACCTGGACGGCGCATCCTACATCGTCCGCTCCGTCGCCACGCGCGAAAAGCGCCGCAATCCGGTGCCGCCGTTCATCACCTCCACGCTGCAGCAGGAATCCTCCCGCAAGCTGCGCTTCAGCGTCAAGCGCACCATGATGCTGGCGCAGGGTCTCTATGAAGGCAAGGAGATCGGCAAAGAAGGCTCGGTCGGTCTCATCACCTACATGCGTACCGATTCCACGCGCGTCTCCGAAGACGCGCTGGCCGAAGTGCGCGGCTTTGTCACCGAGCGCTACGGCACAACGCAGTTATCTGCCCGCCGTCGCCCAACGTTTACAAGACCAAGAAGGACGCGCAGGACGCGCACGAAGCCATCCGTCCCACTTCCGTTCTGCGCACGCCGGAGTCGCTCGAGAAATTTCTTGCCGAAGATGAGCTGAAGCTGTATCGCCTGATCTGGATGCGCTTTGTCGCTTCGCAGATGATGCCGGCCGTGTTCGATCAGACCACCATCGATATCGCCGCCAAAGGCAAGAGCAAGGCCGATTACCTGTTCCGCGCCACCGGCAGCGTGCTCAAGTTCGACGGCTTCCTGAAGGTCTACGAAGAAGGCAAGGACCAGAAGGACGAAGACGACGAGGAGCTGAAGCACAAGCTTCCCGCCGTTACCGAAGGCGAGACGCTGAAGCTTCAAGGAATTCAGTCCCGAGCAGCACTTCACCGAGCCGCCGCCGCGCTACAACGAAGCCACGCTGGTGAAGAAACTCGAATCCGATGGCGTCGGCCGGCCCTCCACTTACGCCTCCATTCTGTCCACCATTCAGGATCGCGAGTACGTCAAAAAAGAAGGCGGAAAGTTTCTGCCCACCGAACTCGGCATGGTCGTCACCGACCTGCTGCTCGAAAGCTTCAACGATCTGTTCGACGTGAAGTACACGGCTCGCATGGAAGAAGAGCTGGACGAAATCGAAGAAGGCAAGCTCGAATGGCGCATCGCCATGGCCGACTTCTACGAGCGCTTCCAGAAAGATCTGGAACACGCCGAGCGCAACATGACCGACATCAAGCGCATGGAGCGGCCCACCGACCTGATCTGCGAAAAATGCGGCAAGCCGATGGTCATCAAGTGGGGCAAGCACGGCAGCTTCATCGCCTGCACCGGTTATCCCGAATGCACCAACACGCGCGAGCTGACGGTCGATCTGCCCGACGTCGACACAGCCGAATTTCGCCGAGCAGGACGAGGCCGAATATTGCGAGAATTGCGGCCGCCCCATGGTCCTGAAGAAGGGCCGCTTCGGGCAGTTCTTTGCCTGCTCCGGTTATCCCGATTGCAAGACCACCAAGCAAATCGGCGGCGAGCAGCGCAAAGACGTTCCGCTTGAAGAAAAATGCCCGCAGTGCGGCAGCAACCTGGTCCAGAAGTACGGGCGCTACGGCGAGTTCGTCGCCTGCAGCAATTACCCGAAATGCAAGTACGTCAAGCAGAAAACCATCGGCGTGCCGTGCCCGAATTGCTCGCGAAGGCGAAATCGTCGAGCGCCGCTCTAAGCGCGGCACGCACCTTCTACGGCTGCAATCGCTATCCGGAATGCGATTTCGTCGCCTGGGGCAAGCCGATTCCGGAGAAATGTCCCGAATGCGGCAGCAGCTATCTGATCGAAAAGTATCTCAAGTCCGGTCCCGTCGCGCAGTGCCCGAACACGGAGTGCAAATACAAGCATCCGCTCGAAGTCGTGGCGGAACCCAGCGTCGCGTAAGGCGGGTCAGGCATGCCTGATCCTGCTCCGAAGACATCCGCTCCATCCGCAGAGCAGCAGCGCTTGCCGAAGCGGAAGGCCGCGACAAACACTGGAAACGTTGGGGACCCTACCTAGCCGAGCGCGCCTGGGGAACGGTTCGCGAAGATTACTAGCGCGGATGGCGACGCCTGGGAATATTTCCCGCACGAACATGCGCGCTCGCGCGCCTATCGCTGGACCGAAGATGGCATTCTCGGCATCTGCGATAACCATCAATACCTTTGCTTCGCGCTCGCTTTTTGGAACGGCAAAGATCCCATTCCTCAAAGAGCGCCTCTTCGGCCTCACCGGCAAACAAGGCAATCACGGCGAAGACGTCAAAGAGGTTTATTACTACCTCGACGCCACTCCCACCGGCTCCTACCTGAAAGGCCTCTACAAATATCCGCAGGCTGCGTTCCCGTACGAGCAACTGGTTGCCGAGAACCATCGCCGCACGCGTCTCGATCCCGAGTATGAGCTGCAAGATACCGGCATCTTCGACGAAAGCCGCTACT
Source organism: Terriglobia bacterium (assembly GCA_963719335.1). Taxonomy (GTDB): domain Bacteria; phylum Acidobacteriota; class Terriglobia; order Bryobacterales; family Bryobacteraceae; genus Bog-105. The sequence continues at coordinate 753,644 of CAVRBR010000002.1, forward strand.
TCGACATCTTTGCTGAATACGCGAAGCACGATGTCGACGACATTCTCATTCGCGTCACCGTCGTGAATCGCGGACCTGAGCCTGCGGAGCTCACCTTCCTGCCGACGCTCTGGTTCCGCAACACATGGAGCTGGGGCCGCGACGAAGAGCCGCCACAAAAGCCGCTGCTGCATCAGTCCTCAGCCAGGACAACTGCAGGCCGATCACGCCGCTCTCGGCACTTTTGTGTTGTCTCTCGACGGCGCGCCCGAGGTCTTGTTCACCGAAAACGAGACGAATACGGAACGTCTGTGGGGATGGCACGGTCGAAAACACGTTCTACAAAGATGCGTTTCACGAATACATCATCGACGGCCGTCAGGACGCCGTCAATCCTGCGCGGTCAAGGCACGAAGGCCTGCGCGGTTTACCGCCTGAATCTTGCAGCCGGGCGAACAGTCTGTTCTTCGCTTCCGCCTCTCCCGGGCCGGTTCGCCCGACCTTCCCCGAGATCAATGGGACGGCATATTCGATACCCGCATCCAGGAAGCCGATCGAATTTTATGCTCGACTTTCCGACGGCCTGCGACGAAGACGCAAAGCGCGTCCAGCGCCAGGCCTTCGGCGGCATGTTCTGGAGCAAGCAGTTCTATCACTTCGTCGTCGAGACCTGGCTGAATGGCGATCCCGGAAATGCCGCCGCCGCCCGAGCAGCGCAAACAGCGGCCGCGATCACAAATGGCGTCACCTCTTCAACGAAGACGTCATTTCAATGCCCGACAAATGGGAGTATCCGTGGTACGCCGCCTGGGATCTCGCGTTTCACACGGTTGCCATTGCGCCCGCCGATCCCGATTTCTCGAAAGCGCAGCTCTCGCTGTTCGTGCGCGAATGGTACATGCACCCGAACGGCCAGCTGCCCGCTTACGAATGGGCGTTCGGCGACGTAAATCCGCCCGTCCATGCCTGGGCCGCCTGGCGCGTTTTCAAAATCGATGCGCGCATCAAGGGCAAACCCGATTTCGCCTTTCTCGAACGCGTGTTTCACAAGCTCCTGATGAATTTCACCTGGTGGGTGAATCGCAAGGACTCGGAAGGCGCCAACGTTTTCGAAGGCGGCTTTCTCGGCCTCGATAATATCGGCGTCTTCAATCGCGATGAGCGCGCTTCCGAGCGGCTGGGTTCTGGAGCAGTCGGACGGCACCAGTTGGATGGCCATGTATTGCCTCAACATGCTGAAGATCGCTCTTCAGCTTGCCGCCGTCGATACAACCTACGAAGACATCGCCAGCAAGTTTTTCGAGCACTTCCTCTATATCGCCGACGCCATCAATCATCACGAAGGGTCCGGTCTATGGGATGAAGAGGATGGCTTCTATTACGACCGCTTGCTCATCGGCGAAGGCAAGCACGTCTTCATGCGGGTCCGCTCGCTCGTCGGCCTCGTTCCGCTGTTCGCCACCGACACTCTCGACGAGCACGTAATCGATGCTCATCCGGGATTTAAGAAACGCATGCAGTGGTTTATCGATCACCGTCAGGATCTGACCGAAGGACTTGCCCTCCCTCACGCAACATGGCATCGAACAGCGCCGCTTGCTCTCGGTAGTCAATCGCGCTCGCCTCGAACGCATTCTTCAGCGCGTCTTCGATGAGAATGAATTTCTATCGCCGTACGGTATCCGCTCCGTCTCGCGTTATCACAAAGACCATCCTTACGTTCTGCCCATCGACGGCCACACTTTCGAAGTCGGCTATGAACCGGCGGAATCGCAAACCGGCATGTTCGGCGGCAATTCCAATTGGCGTGGCCCGGTGTGGTTCCCGATGAATTTCTTGCTCATCGAAGCGCTCCAGCGTCTGAATCACTACTACGGCAGCGAGTTTTCAATCGAGTTTCCGACTGGCTCCGGGCAGGCGCATCGGTTTGGGTGAAGCCGCGCGCCTCTTGTCGCACCGCCTCGCGTCTCTTTTTCTGGGCGATAAAAATGGTCGCCTCCCCGCTTACGGCGACAACAAACTTTTTCAACAAGACCCCAATTTCCGTTCCTACCTCTTGTTCAACGAATACTTCAATGGCGACACGGGAAAAGGGCTGGGTGCAAGTCACCAGACCGGCTGGACCGGCCTCGTCGCCAAGCTAATCCAGCAGAGCGGAACCCACGATTCGTAGCGAACTGTCCGGTCGAATTTTGACTATGGACGCGCTCCCTGACTGGAAACCGGAACCGTCAGAAGCTGGCGTTTGCGGGGGCGGAAGGCACTCCGGAGGGAACTGCTCGCAATTTGAGAATGCACCAGCCGGTGAGGGCGATACCGTATACGTCGAAGACCAGATCCACCACGTCCGCAGTCATGGGGTTCCTGAAAAGAAAAACAATCAGGAGCGAGAAGCAGCTCAGAACTTCAGCGACGAGCACGAGCTGCCAATAAATCAGCCAGACGAAGGTGTTGTTGGGGCGGGCCATGTTTTGAGCCCGTATTGCTCTGTGCAGGGTCCAGAGGAACGCGAGCGTAGCCGTGGAGGAGCCGGCCCAGAGCACGACACCGACGGTAAAGAGCATAGATGGCTCACCATTGGTTTCGCTGGGCGTTGCAAACAGAGCAAGCAGGAAGCCGAAGACGGCAGCAAAGAACAGACCCGAAATCAGCTTTCCGACGGCTATCCTGCGAAGCTTCGAAACTTGCGATTTCATTTCCTCGAAGACGTCCCAGCCGACCAGCGGGAACAGGAACGCATTGATGAACTTGGAGCAGAGGAAGACCCGGAAGGCGGCTCCGGAATCAGACCAAAGCGATACTTCGACGACATCGAAGAAGACCGACAACAGGCAAGCCAGGGTGATAAAGAGGTAGACGCGCTGGAGTTTAAGCAAGAGCACGCGGCAGAGCAGAAGAGCATCCACCGCGGCTCCGGCGATCTCTATCCAGTGGTTCGCTTGGGTTAACATCCGCTAAACACCATTTGAACCTACTCGGAGACGAGCAGCCCGCACACGCGGAAAGCTACAAGATGGGCGCGATCGGTTGAATGGTGGATAGATCGATGGGTTGCCCCGCAGCAGCATTTTCGGCCGCCAGGGCTTCATCGGTGGCGGCGATCACGATGGCTGCGAGAGCGGCGTACGGCTGCGCTTGCGGCACAGCTTCGGCAATCGACTCGGCGATTTCGAGTTCCGTAAGGATGTCGATCGCGCTGACATTCGCGCCGGCACGCGAGCGAAGGCGCGCGGCTTCCCTGCGAGTCTTGCGTGCGCTGGTGGAGGAAACGTGCATATCCGCCTCAAACGTGTTTTCGATAAGAATGATGCTGAGAGTGAGGTTCTGGATGGCAACGCTGACTTGCGCCTGGTTGCTGGCGAGGACGGCGGTCCGGTAAATGGAGTAGGCGTCCAGAGCCGTCGAATAGGTAGTAGCAGCGCGGTTAAATTCGGGCGCATACTGCGGGTAAGCGGTAGATACTTGGACGCGCAGCGACGTGAGTGCTCCTTGAGCGAGCGTCAAGGAATCATACGACGTGCCGTCAAAGGCGTTGATCTGATTCGGGTGAGCCGGCTGAGTGTTGCAGCCCGTGCTGATGAGTGCGGCGGCGAAGATCGCGCAGAAAGATGCCGCTAGTTTGTATTTAGTACGCATAGGACTTCTGCACACGAGAGTAGAGAGCGGCAGCGGCGGGCCGCAGCCTCGTTCCGCGATAAACCGCTGAAAATGAAGGAAAAAAAATTCGGCGATACAGCCGTCACCAAGGCGGCGAGGCACTTCGGTAGGAATCCTAACAGTCGTTTCGCGCGTCTATAAGTGTAGAGAGATTGAGGGGACGGCCCTCAACGGAGGCAGGAAAAATGCTTAAGAAATTGGGACTTCTGGTGCTCGCCGGGACAGCAATGCTGCTTGTGCCCACGCCCGCTCCGGCTCAAGTGGGATTTGGGGTAGCGGTCGGACCAGCATACGGGGGTTATCCGTACGCTTATGGTTGTGATGCGTATGCGAACCCATATTGCGATCCGTATGGCTACTACGGAGGGTACGGCTATCCGTACATCGGATATTACGGCGGATATTGGGGCGGTTGGGGCCGCGGGTATGGCTATGGACGCGGCTATGGTTACGGCTACGGACGCGGGTATGGTTACGGACGCGGCTACGGATATGGAGGCGGCCGCGGTTATGTGGGTGCGCGCGGCTACGCCGGCTACGGAGGCGGGCGTGGATATGCAGGTTATGGCGGCGGACGCGCAGGTGGATTCGCACGCAGCGGCGGGGGTGGTGGCGGATTCGCACGCAGCGGTGGATTCGGCGGCGGACACGGTGGCGGCGGTGGACATGGCGGCGGCCATCGGTAATTCTTAGAACACGTCTCTACAGGTAGGTGAACAGGCTCCATGGCCCGAAAGGGCTGAGGGGCCTGTTTTGTTTTGGATGGACGAACTATGTTCCAATAAGGTGATCGGGATCCCGATCCGCTGCAAATTCTTGCAGATACTAAATCCTCAGGAGAGCTGATCAGGTTGGAGCAAGCGGTTCTGGCCCTGGAAGATGGAACGATCTTCGAGGGCACGAGTGTTGGTGCGCCTGTACAGCGCACAGGCGAGGTGGTCTTCAATACGGCGATCACCGGATATCAGGAGATCTTTACCGATCCTTCATATTGCGGCCAGATTGTTGTTTTGACCAATCCGCAGATTGGGAACTACGGGTCGAACGAGGCGGACTGCGAAGCACGAGCGCCCTATATAGAGGGGCTAGTGGTGCGCGAGTTTTCGCCAGTGGCGAGCAACTGGCGCGCCGAGGATAAGGCCGATCGGTTTCTCGCCAAACATGGAGTGCCGGTGATTGCGGATGTGGACACCCGCAGGCTGGTGCGACTGCTGCGGGATCGAGGCGCGATGCGGGGCATCATCGCGGTGGGCGCACACAACAACGACGAACTGATCGAAGCGGCGAGAAATTCGCCCAGCATGGCGGGGCAGAACCTGGTTTCGAGAGTTTCGACCGGCAGCAGCTATGGATGGACGCAAGGCATAGAAGCAGTTTCGGTTTCAGACCGGCTCGCCGGGGCAGATGAGCTGCAGTTCAATGTGGTTGCCTACGATTATGGGATCAAGCGCAACATTTTGCGGCATCTGGTGCAAATCGGATCGCGAGTCACGGTGGTGCCGGCGGATACGACGAGCGAAGACGTCCTCGCCTTGAAACCCGATGGAGTTTTCTTGTCCAACGGACCGGGCGACCCGGAAGCGCTGCAAACGCAATCGGCTGAAGTGAAGAAAATGATCGGCAAGGCACCGGTGTTCGGAATTTGCCTGGGGCACCAGATTCTAGGTCTCGCGTTCGGCGGCAAGACCTACAAGCTGAAGTTTGGGCACCACGGCGCGAATCATCCGGTGCTGAACCGGCGCACGGAGAAGGTGGAGATTACGTCCCAGAATCACGGTTTCTGCGTGGATCCGGAATCGTTGCGCGATTCGGAAATCGAGATCACTCACATCAATTTGAACGATCGGACGGTGGAAGGGCTGCGGCATCGCAGCGAGCCGGTGTTTTGCGTGCAGTATCACCCCGAAGCCGCGCCCGGACCGCATGACTCGCATTATCTGTTCCAGGAGTTCGCGGCGCTGATGAGGGAGAACAAGCGCACAGGGACCCTTCATGGGCCCGTTGTGCGCGGTTCAGGCAAGGACCGCTGACGATGCCGAAACGCACCGACTTGACGCGCATCCTGATCATCGGTTCGGGGCCCATCGTGATTGGGCAGGCCTGCGAGTTCGATTACTCGGGCGTGCAGGCGTGTAAAGCTCTGCGGCAGGAAGGGTACGAGGTGGTGTTGATCAACTCGAACCCGGCGACGATCATGACCGACCCGGAGCTTGCGGATCGAACCTACGTGGAGCCGTTGAGTGTGGCTTACGCAGCGGAAGTGATCCGGAAGGAGCGGCCGCAAGCGCTGCTTTCGACAGTGGGCGGCCAGACGGCCCTGAACCTGGCGGTGGAACTTGCGGAATCGGGTGTGTTGGAGAAATATGGCGTCGAACTAATCGGCGCGAACATCGACGCGATTAAGAAGGCGGAAGACCGCTTGTTGTTCAAGGATGCGATGAAGAAGATCGGCCTCGATATGACTCAATCGCAGCTGGTGAACAATGTGACCGACGGTCTCGAATTTGCGGAGCGGATGGGGTATCCCATCATTCTGCGGCCAAGCTTCACGCTGGGCGGAACGGGGGGCGGCATCGCGTACAACCGCGAGGAGCTGGCCGAAATTCTAGAGCGCGGTATCGACCTCTCGCCGGTACACGAGGTGCTTGTCGAAGAGAGCGTGCTGGGGTGGAAGGAATACGAGCTGGAGGTGATGCGGGACCTGGCGGGAAACGGGATCATCGTCTGCTCCATTGAAAACTTCGATCCGATGGGCGTGCATACGGGCGATTCGATCACGGTAGCCCCGGCGCAAACATTGACGGATCGCGAGTACCAGGTGATGCGGGACGCCGCGTTGCGGTGCTTGAATGAGATCGGCGTCGACACGGGCGGATCGAATGTGCAGTTTGCGATCAATCCGGAGAACGGGCGCATGGTGATCGTCGAGATGAATCCGCGGGTTTCGCGCAGCTCGGCATTGGCATCCAAAGCGACCGGCTTTCCGATTGCGAAAATTGCGGCGAAGCTCGCGGTGGGATACCGGCTGGACGAGATCAAGAACGACATCACGCGCGCTACGCCGGCGTGTTTCGAGCCGACGCTCGACTACGTGGTGGTAAAGATTCCGCGCTGGCAATTCGAGAAATTTCCAGGCGCGGAGCCGGTGTTGGGAACGCAGATGAAGTCGGTCGGCGAGGTGATGGCGATCGGACGCACGTTCAAGCAGGCGCTCGGGAAGGGACTGCGCAGCTTGGAGACGGGGAAGTCGTCGCAGGCGAAATCGCTCGATCCGGAATTGATCGGCAAACGGCTGATCACGCCCAATCCGGAGCGCCTGGATTATATCCGCTTCGCATTTGAGCGCGGATTCACGGTGGACGAAATTTTCGAGCGGACGAATATCGACCGTTGGTTTCTCGGGCAGATTGCGGAGGTAGTCGCACTCGAAAAATCGCTTGCAGGACGCAAGCTCGAGTCGATGAGTGCGAAGGAGTTTCGAAAACTTAAGCGGGACGGCTTGGGAGACCGGCAGATCGGCGAGTTGATGGGCGCCGAGCCGATGGAGGTTCGCGAGGCGCGGAAAAAGCTGGGCGTTGAAGCGGTCTTCAATCGCGTGGACACCTGCGCGGCGGAGTTCGAGAGCTTCACGCCGTACCTGTATTCGAGCTACGAATCGGAAAACGAAGCAGCGCCGACGGATCGCAGGAAAGTAATGATTCTGGGCAGCGGGCCAAACCGGATCGGGCAGGGAATCGAGTTCGATTACTGTTGCTGCCACGCTTCGTTCGCGCTGCAGGAGTTCGGGTACGAGTCGATCATGGTGAATTGCAATCCGGAGACGGTCTCGACGGATTACGACACCAGCGACCGCTTGTATTTCGAGCCGCTGACGCAAGAGGAAGTTCTGAACGTCCATGATGTGGAGAAGCCGGACGGCGTGATTGTGCAGTTTGGCGGGCAGACGCCGCTGAATCTGGCGCTGCCGCTGAAGCAGCTTGGCTTGCCGATCATCGGAACGGATCCGAGCAACATCGATCTGGCGGAAGATCGGAAGCTGTTCGGAAATCTGCTGAACGAGCTCGGCATTCCATCGCCCGCGCACGGCGCGGCTACCACCGTGGAAGAAGCGTGCGAGGTGGCGCGCAATTTGGGTTTTCCCGTTCTGGTGCGTCCGAGCTATGTCCTGGGCGGGCGCGCGATGGCGATTGCGTACAACGAACAGACAGTGCGGCGATATATGCAAGAGGCGGCGAATTTTTCGGTCAAGCGGCCGGCGCTGATCGATCGATTCCTGGAAGACGCAACCGAGGTGGATGTGGACGCGCTGTGCGACGGCGAGAACGTACTGATCGCCGGCATTATGGAGCACATCGAAGAAGCCGGCGTCCATTCGGGCGACAGCTCGTGCGTGCTTCCGGCGATTTCGATTCCAGAGCGGACCCGGCGGACGATCGAGGAATACACGACAAAGCTGGCGCGCGCCCTGCAAGTGATCGGGTTGATGAACGCCCAATATGCGATTAAGGACGGCGAAGTGTACGTGCTGGAAGTGAATCCACGAGCGTCGCGAACCGTGCCGTTTGTGAGTAAAGCGACTGGCGTGCCGCTGGCGAAGATCGCGGTGGGATTGATGCTGGGCAAAAAACTGAATGAGTTCCGGCAAGTGACGGGCGAAGTCGTGAACGGAACGCTGCGTGTGCCGAACTTTTTTGTGAAGAGCCCTGTATTCCCATTCGCGAAATTTCCTGGCGTGGATCCGGCACTGGGCCCTGAAATGAGATCGACCGGCGAGGTGATGGGCGTAGGCGAGAGTTTCGGGGAGGCATTCGCGAAGGCGCAGCTGGCGGCCGGAACGCCTATTCCGGATGCGGGAGCGCTATTTCTGAGCGTGAACGATCGCGACAAACCAGCGGCGATTGCGGTAGCGGCGAAATTTCGGGAATTCGGATTTGAGCTGTTCGCGACGCGCGGAACCGCGGCAGCACTCAAGAGCGCGGGTGTGCCTTCGAAGACGGTGTTCAAGGTGAACGAAGGGCGGCCGAACGCGGTCGATTTGATCAAGGCAGGAAAGTTAAACCTGGTGATCTATACGACGACCGGGAGCCACTCGTTCCCCGATGAACAGACCATACGGCGCAATGCGGTGACCTATCGAACCCCGTGCATCACCACCATGAGCGGCGCGAAAGCGGCCGCGGAAGCGATCGCCTCGCGGAGGCGGGATCCGATCCGGATCTGGAGCTTGCAGGAACTGCACGCACGAGAGACCGTACACGCATCGGGAGCCTGATTCGCCCGGTTTACGGATGACGTCTAAACGGTTTTGGCCGGAAGTACGGAATAAACTCTTGCGCCAAGTTGAAGGCTGCGTCTAGACCTAGCGTTATGAAGCCCCGCTCGATGCCATCCGATACATGGCTCGTACTTCTCGGCTGCCAAACATTCACAAGCTGCCCGGCTCCAAACGCGCTAATGACTCGGCCATAGGCGAAGCTGTCGCCGCCGGAATCGGTGTGGGTCATCAGCACGTATTTCAACGCGTTTTTCACCCGTGCTCCGGTCGTTGTCGCAGTGGAAGGGAAGTACCGGGGGTCTTCGTGCAAAGCGCTGTCGAGGGTAAACGTGAAGACTTGTAGAGAAAGCGTCGATCCGAAGCCCGAGGCGTAGCGTTCACCGTAGGCGCCCCAGCCTTGACCCCATTCTTTGGGCGTGTCGGTGACTTGCCCCAGCGCGGCGCCGACCAGATTTCCAAATACGCCTCGAACACTGAACTGCTCGAGCGCACTGAATTGGAACTTACCTGCAACACTCAGCGGCGGGGCTGTCAGAGTGTCGCGCGGTATCCCGGGCTGCGGGACAGTGGCATCCCTCTGTGCCAAATCACGCTCCGCTGCGGGAGACTGGGAATTCGTCTGCCCCGGCAGCGCCGCTGGAGAGGAAAGCAGTAGGGCGGCAATGCAGGCCACGAGCTTGCCATTGCGCATCTCTCGCCCGTTGAATGGTGCCGAAGGGAGCATTGATCTTCCGATTCGAAGTGCCGCGACTGGCCTCCGTCAAACCTAATTACGTTATCCGCAGTATTGCAGATACAACCTAACTATCGTCTTCTCATCGCACACCCATTAGCGGTCCAAAAACATTCTTTAGAGGCCTGGGTCCTGAAACAGGCGAATACCGGCGATGCCTTCCGCGCCCGCGCGCATGCATTCCGCTGCATTGTCCCAATTCACGCCGCCGAGAGCGTAGACCGGCTTCCCGAGCCGGCAGGCGGCTGCGAGCGCTTCGAGACCGACCGCCTCACCTTTGCCGGTACTGTCGAAGACTGGACCAAAGGTGACGAGGTCCGCGGTAGTGGTCCTGATTTCCTCGAGCGTATGACAGGAGCGCGCGACCAGCAAGCCGGGCAAGGTTCGATGCGGGGCGGCGGAGGGAAGATGAACGCCCTCGGCACCGGTTGCTACAGCGACGTCCGCGCGCGAGTTGACCAGAATTTTGGCGGGAAGCGGTGCCCGCACCTCAGTGGCGCGGACCTCCAGCACAGCCAGCGTGAATTCGAACAGCTCACGCGCCGAGATGTCTTTCTCGCGGATCTGGATGAAGTCGACGCCCAGGTGCATCTGATCCCGAATCACCTCGAGCAGCGGACGAAACCCGCCGACCGCCTTGCGATCGGTAATGTAGTAGCGCTTCATTCCGGGATATTTTCGCTCTCCATCGTTTTTCGAACAGCCCGCGTGAGTTTGAATGAGGCGATCTACACAGTATCAGAATAGGTTGCTTGAGATGAGATTCTGAGATCGCCGATGCGGCGCTCTCAGCGCTTTTTGGTTACGGCGCGAGGCGACCTCGAATAACGAACGATTCGCCGCGACAACACCGAGGCAACGTCCTGGATGCGGACTACATGGAGAGTGAATTCCGGTCAAGGGATCGAACGGCGTTTATGGGGATTAATTTTCAAGACAGCTACTTCTAGCCCGTCCGCCTGCACAGAGCAATCGGCGGAAGGCGCGTTTGCCGTCAAAATGCATGAAACGGCCTCTCGCAAAAACGTTTTGGCGGCGCAGCGTGTTTCTCTGCGGCGCGGGGGCGTCGCCGCCGAAAATTCTTAATTCAATGGGTTTCGTCGGCATCAGGTTGCCATAAGCTCTTGCGATAGCTGACTAAGCCTTCTGTAAGGGTTGTTGTATATTTTTTGCCTTCTTCGGACTTGAGAAAGTCGAGTTGATTGCCCCAGCTCTTGGCACCATCAGTTCCTAGGATTGCCAGAGCTGATAGGTTTATTAACGCCCAGCCGTTTTGCCACAACCATTCCTCTAATGCGGGGCGGTTGTGGCTACACCATGCTGCAATTTCACGCATTAGAAAATTCATTCGGGTTGCAGCTGGGGGATGTCGTGAAGCGGTATACGTTCTCCGCACTTAAAATGTCCGGCGGCCGGAGGAGCAGGTAGCTCGCGAAAGAGATGAGGAATAACGAGAGAAAGATTTGATCAAAAAGAGCCGGCGGTGTGGCTGGGTTCAGATCAAGAAAAGGCAGAAAAGTGTCTGGGTCATCGAGCAAGTGGCTTAGAAGGAAAAAGGCGGAGTAACCGTCTGCGCCAATTTCTTGAAGTTGGACTTCTATGTTCCCGGTGAGGTTGCTATTCAAAACTTCTTGAAAAATCGCTTTTGGGGTCGATTGTTGAGGAAGGTGACCATGCCTATGGTGTGCCCATTCATGGCCTACAACGAATGAGAGCAGTATGTAAAACAACGTGCCTTGTAGCGCGTTGTATGGTTCATCAGCCACACGCAGTGGCAGGGCTGCGGTGATCGTAGTTGATCTGCTTAAAGTAAGGGATACATCAGAAATCTTGAAAACTAGCGGCAGCGTTATACCGACAAAAGCGTAATGCCGCTCGTCATTCGTGGCAATTGCGTTTTCGGAATCGGCGTCGATGTAATCGAAATAAAGAGGGAGGGTGACCACATGTTCAGGGAACGGTTTTTCAGCAGCAAAGGCCTGGTTATACATTTTCCGAATGTTGTGCAGTTGCTGTTTCAACGAGGGTTGTAGACCGTTCAGGGTGTGTCTTCCGCGAAAACCCAGAAGTTGAAACCATGCGTTGAACGCCTCTGCGGGGGCTGGTTGCATATACGAGCCGATTTGATTTTAAGGCCCTTGTGCCGTGTCACCGACATTTAAAACACAGTTCACAAAAGGCCCTTGTGCGACGCCTGTAAATCGAGCGGCGGGAGGAAATGATCTCTTCAGCCGATAGAATTTTATAGTGGCCTCGAAGTCTTTAAGCCGAAGAAAGAGGAAGTTGTCAGTTTACGCATTGGGGCAGACCGGGACTTCGCGTTTTGCCCCTCTGGAAATGCAGATCGCGGCTAATCGCGTCAGAGGCATATTCTTCCTGATACACCTCATTCGCGGTGGCACCTCGCCGCGGCCCGGCGATCCAAAGGCGTGGTACGACCGAGCGATCCGCCCAGATTCGGGTCACCTTCATGATGGCACCGTCTGTCCGTCCGCTGGAGGTATCCGCGTCGAGAAGAAAGCCCTTCGCCGACCGGATTACTCCCGAAAAGTCCCCCTCCGTCCGGCAATCTCCATTGTGCGTCGGGCTTTCATGTCTTCCCCTGGCTGCTGCCGATCGCGCAGAGCGTGCCTACCGATAAACTAGTTCGAGAGATGGCTACCGCTCCACAGCACCTGATTGGCGAAAGCGAATATCTGCACACGTCATACCGGCCAGACTGCGATTATGTGGACGGCTTCGTTCTGGAGCGTAATTTGGGCACACACCCGCACGGACGGCTGCAGACCCTGATCGCAGCCTACCTGTTGCACCGCGAACGACAGTGGCAGATTCATGCGGTCGTAGAGGTTCGGCTTAAGATCCGGGTGCGCAAGTACCGGGTGCCAGACATCACAGTCCTCCGTGCTGCCGCCTCATATCCGCCGGTGATCGAAGAATCGCCATTACTTTGTATCGAGATCGTCTCGCCCGACGACAAATTGGCGGACTTGGTGGTCCGCGGGGGCGATTACCTGACTATGGGTGTGCCGATTACCTGGATCCTTGATCCGGAAACGAAGCAGGCTTTCCTCTATTCGGACCAAGGCACTGTCGAATCATCGGAGCCTGTCTTGCGTCATGGCCAGATCGAACTGCCCATCGGAGAATTGTTCAAGCAGCTGTAGCAGCAGCAGGCAGGTCTAATGCCCCGCCGATCTTGACCAACAAGGCCGGCGAATTTGTCGGATGCGCCTGCTAAAGATTTGATCGCTTTATTGGCGCCAATTAGATTACTCCCCCGCAAGTCCCCTTCTCTTCACCAACGAAGGCCCGCTTGGACGCATAGCGCGCAGACCGTATAGTCGGATGCGGCCCTGGTGCCGTACCGAATCGCCGAGCTCACCAGTGACATAGGCCGCGCACCATCAGCAACCCTCCCTCGGTCACAACACTTTCCAAATTTTTTTTCGCCTGTAGCTCCATCAACTTTACAACCCCCCAACCCTCTCATCCCGCACGCCCACCCCGCACACTCGATGACGGTACGAAGCCCCAGTCGCACACAGTGTGAGCAAGGCAATGCCAAACTGTGGCCACCTATCGATTTGGCTGACGGTGTCTGCGAAATTGATTGGGCAGTGGAATTCGCTGTCATCTTTGACTTACGCGGAGACTGTGCGGCACACGGCATTGCGCGGGGCTACGAGGCATCCTGGTCAGAGAACGGGCCACTGAACATCACCAAGATGTTTTGGAATGTATCTTTTGAAGACGTAATCTGCGGAATCTTGCGTGAAGCAATGGTCCGTAAAACCTGTTCCTCGCGGCGTGTTTTCAACGCGCAAAATGCGATTGGGACCGTTGGGGTTGGGAGCAATGCACTGAATATATCTGCCGTCGCTCGACTTGGCCGTACGCAGAACAGTTCGCGAATCAACCTGGGTCATTGGGCCAACAGCCACAACCCTGGGCTCGGCATGGCTGGTTTGGAAGCTCGGCGGAGTCCAATCGAAATATACCTGGACGTTCATGGCCCGACGAAAATCAACGGTCTCTAGCAATTCGGAACTGCACCCGGTCGCATCAAAGAAAAGAGTTACTTGAGTTCCGTGGCGGACAATTTCTTCTATGGCAGGCCGGAAGTCCAGGTCTCCCATAAATAGAACCGCGTGACTACCGGGCCGTGAGAACGAGAAGCTAAGCAACTCGACCGTTAGAAGAACATCGACCTCTTTCTGTTGGGCGGGCTGTCGCCGACGGCCACGGCTCAAGGTGCCAAGCTTCAACCAAAAGCGATCCCGGCTCCGCACATTCTCGATTTGACGTCTGTGCCATTCGCTGCGGGCGCTGGACTGCTGTTGCCCAGCAGTCTGTTCGTCTGCCTCCGATGGCAAGCAGTCATAGAAGAAATAACGGTCTGCGGCAATTGTGCGCGCGAGGAGGTCGAACTCGATGTCGGGAACGTCGTCCGCTCCGTACTTTTCACTCATAGCATCAAAGAACTTCGACCGGAGGTAACCTCCATCGATAAATGCATATCGCGTGTCGGGCACGCCTTCAGGATAATAGCGTCACAGCCTTTCCAGGATCGCCGGAATGGTCCGTGCTACAATTGCGTCTGCTTCGAGCAAGTTGCCGCGACCGGCAAAGTCCACCCGCCGAATGATGCTGCTTTTGCCTGAGCGTTGGGTCCAGCAAAAATTGTAAGGACCGGCAAGTCAGGCTGCTGTTTCGTCCAGTTCTCTTATCACTTCGTAGTTTCGGTCGCCGGGTGCACCATCAAGGAACCGGATCTCAAACTTCCTACCGCCCGGATGCTCGATAATGTTCAGGTTTCGAACGCGGTCTCGATAGAAGACTGGAACTCCGGCCTGGAGAGTTTCAATGCGCGCTTGGTTGCCAGCTACACGTACCGCAGCTTTAAAATCGTCGTCGAAGAATTGGGCACGCTCCATAGCTCGATCATAAATTACTCCCCGCAACTCCCCTTCTCTTCACCAATGAAGGCCCGCTTGGACGCATAGCGCAGACCGTATAGTCGGATGCGGCCCTGGCGCCGTACCGAATCGCCGAGCTCACCAGTGACATACGCCGCGCACCATCAACAACCCCTCCGTCGTTCACAACAAAGCCTCTTGCAAAATTCAGAATCGATGTACTCGGAGCATGCGGAAACGCGAAAAACCGGGACTGACTTCGCCTTCCCGAGCACCGGCAGCCGAGAACAAGCACACGTAAACTGTTTGCGAGCGGAAAGCGTTGTCTGTCCCAGCATTTTTCCCCACCCCGCCGCGCTCCACATCAGCGCCGCCCGAATTGTGCAAGTGGATCGCTATGTTCACCTGGCTTGAATTAGGCGATCTACACAGTATCAGAATAGGTTGCTTGAGAGGAGATTCTGAGATCGCCGATGCAGCGCTCTCAGCGCTTTTGGTTACCGGGCGAGGCGACCTCGAATAACGAACGATTCGCCGCGACAACATCGAGCCAATGTCCTAGATGCGGACCACACGGAGAAATGGTCAAGGGATCGAAGCGCGTTTATGGGGACCTATCGCATGGCGACGTTTGAAACATGCTTTGATGCCTATGTTCTTCAGGGAAGGCTCGTACAGAAGCCGCCCGCGTACGCTCCGTCCATCGTCTGTATCGAAATCGAGATCTGCGAAGCGGGTGGACTATAGGGTTCAAGCGAGATGAAGCGGGACAGGTTCGGCCCGTCGCTCGGGAAGGCGAGAAAGCGATCCCCGCGCTGCACATAAATCACATCACGATGCGCCGGGATGGGGAGTAGCACTTCGTGTCCTGGATCGTGGTCCAGAATGATGCGGACACGAGCAACCGGGCCCTCCGGTCGCATGAGCAATACCGAATCGCCATTGTCCGAACCTCCCCCAAATACCAGCGAACCCGAGATGCCGGATTTCTCAAGCTCGGCAAACTCCTCAGCGGTGAACGGTTTGAGATCCTGTCCGCCAGCAAGGGAGCCGGGAGGTCCTTGTACGCTGATGCCACTTCCACCTGGCATGAGCTTGTAGCAGGTGGCGCTGATCGGTTCGACATCGAACCCCTGAGAACGCGCAAGAGCATGCAAGCGAGCAGACTCTGCAGCAGTAAACGTGGTGCCGTGTCCATTTGCTTGCATTCGTGTAATCAATTGGGCGAGCACTTCGCTCGCCTCACCGGAACCCTGTGCGCTGGCTTTCTCCAGCCAACGGGCGGCCTCCTCGTAGGAAGCTTCGAGCCCGAGCGGATTCTTACGAAAGACCACATGAGGGGGCTCATTGCCGCTCTTGCCGCAGTGCGGCACGTCTTGGTTAGGCTCGAACGTGCATTGCTCTGGAATGTATTGTTCGGCCAGGAATAACTCAGCACCAACATCTCCCGCCTGCGCTGCTCCGATGATGGTGTTCCGATAGGAGCTGCTGTCGCGGGTTCGCATAAAGGACATCAACGCTCCTTGGAGCACGCGATCGGTCTCCAGCAGTTGAGAGAGCGACAGAGCAGGAGGCTTGTAGCCGCCCGAAGATGGCATGCCGTCCGGTTCCGGTCCGCTCTGCACGGCAGCGGGCTGCTGCGCTACAAGTCGACCTAGACAGGCAAGTACTACGGCGAGCAGTACTCGCATTGGCAGCGACATGGGTGAATCATATCTTGGCCGAGTCAACAAATCCAATTGGAAGATTTGGGGTAGCAGCGGGCGGAGGTTCGGATTATACGCAAATGGCTCTACGACAGGCGGCGATCACGACCGACAAGTCCGCTTGCATGCTGGAACCTACAGCCGGATCGCTTCAAGCAAATTGCGGGCCCAAGAAGGCAGTTCGCTAGCCTCGCCATCACGGTACCGGTTCGCACTTCGATAATCAACGTAGGCTCAACACCTGAGTTGTCATAGACGAGAGTTTCATTCGTGATCTTTACGATCTGCTTAAGATTCGAGAGACTTCTCGCATAGCGGCGGCGAACATCTTCCTCGGGGACATTGTGGCCGCCTTGGGCCACCCTCTCATGGATTCGTTGAATGCTTTGTTCAGGGCTATCCAGGCAGATATAAACCAGGCGTACAAAGAAACCTTGTGCAGTAGCCTGTCTGATTACCTTCATCGTCCAGGCGCCCGAGAGTGTGGTCTCAACGGCGAAGTCCTGTCGGGAATCGAGATACCCTCTCGTTCGAAGAAGGACTTCGCGTCCAGCTGCTATGGCCGCCTTTCCAGGATCGCCGGAATGGATCCGTGCTGCAATTGCGTCTGCTTCGAGCAAGTTGCCGCGACCGGCAAAGTCCACGCGCCGAATGATGCTGCTTTTGCCTGAGCCGTTGGGTCCAGCAAAAATTGTAAGGACCGGCAAGTCAGGCTGCTGTTTCGTCCAGTTCTCTTATCACTTCGTAGTTTCGGTCGCCGGGTGCACCATCGATGAACCGGATCTCAAACTTCCTACCGCTCGGATGCTCGATAATGTTCAGGTTTCGAACGCGGTCTCGATAGAAGACTGGAACTCCGGCCTGGAGAGTTTCAATTCGCGCTTGGGCGCCAGCTACACGTACCGCAGCTTTAAAATCGTCATCGAAGAATTGGGTACGCTCCATAGCTCGATCATAGATTACTCCCCCGCAACTCCCCTTCTCTTCACCAACCAACGCCCCCCTTGGACGCATAGCGCGCACACCGTATAGTCGGACGTGGCCCTGGCGCCGTACCGAATCGCCGAGCTCACCAGTGACATACGCCGCGCACCATCAACAACCCCTCCGTCGTTCACAACAAAGCCTCTTGCAAAATTCAGAATCGATGTAGTCGGAGCATGCGGAAACGCGAAAAACCGGGACTGACTTCGCTTTCCCGAGCACCGGCAGCCGAGAACAAGCACACGTAAACTGTTTGCGAGCGGAAAGCGTTGTCTGTCCCAGCATTTTTCCCCACCCCGCCGCGCTCCACATCAGCGCCGCCCGAATTGTGCAAGTGGATCGCTATGTTCACGTGGCTTTGAATTAGGCGATCTACACAGTATCAGAATAGGTTGCTTGAGATGAGATTCTGAGATCGCCGATGCAGCGCTCTCAGCGCTTTTGGTTACTGGGCGAGGCGACCTCGAATAACGAACGATTCGCCGCGACAACACCGAGCCAATGTCCTAGATGCGGACTACACGGAGAAGTGAATCTGGTCAAGGGATCGAAGCGCGTTTATCAGTACCAATCTGCGGCAATTCGGAAAATATTCCTGATGGAAGGAAGACTAGAGTCCGGCGAGAACTCAGGCTTGCCGGCGGAAGAAGCCTGGCCGTGGCGATGGATAGTTCATCGAAAAGTCTTGATAGACCCAGACCCGCGCGCTGTCGTACAAGCTCGTGAGTGGCTGTTTTGAGGCACCCTTTTTATCCCATGGTTGTAAATCTCCGTCCAGCTCGCAAAAATAGAATTCCTCCTCGCTGGCGTCGCGCAGTTGCTCGGCACGGACCAGGACCGCCGCCAATATCGCCTGATCGTAAGGTTTTAGAGTAAGGTCCTCGGACGATAGTTCGACCGATCGCGACAGCATTTGCTCGTCCAGCGCAAACACCTCAACGCCGGGAATTTTGCGGATGCCTTCTAGCGTCCCTGGCAGCTCATCTAATTCTGCGAGCACTCTACTTTCGAAGCGATCGAGTGCTCGCCGGATAACGTCTGTACCAGTGATCTCCGAGTCCTGCTGTAAGGCAGCCCATGCCAGGAATTTCCTGATCGCGTCGGCGGATGTTCGCGGTTGATACTTCGAGCGAATGGGATGCCGCGCTTCGCCGAGGCATATGGATGGGAGATGGAGCTGAATCTCGCCTCGCTTGGCTCTTTCGACCAACTCAAGCGCCGCAGGCATCCGTTCATGGACCGGGGCGCTGGAGGCGACGACCCAATTGGTCTCAACGAAAACGTGCTTCATCGGAGATCAGGCGCTCAGCGCTGATCGAGGATGCCCCGCCCTTATGACTCCTTGTGATACCGCAGGTACTATGGTCGATTCAGCGGCGCTCCGGAGTTCGGCTGGCAGCTGATCAATTACGTTGTGGGCTGAAAGTGCTTCAAGCCAATTCTGCACTTCGTTCTCGAATCTCAAGGCGGCGTTCCGGCTGGCGTCTTTGGAATACGAGCCGAAAAGCTCGCTTACATCGAACCTGCCAACCTCTTCAACGGAAATGTCCGGGGAGGGGAGGTGTCGATCACGAAAGATTCGGAGTTGGTTAGGCGTAACGAGCAGACCAACAGGCGAACGAACGGCGCTCATATAGGCTTTCAGCTGCGCTTCAGCTTTCGACAGATCCTGTTCGTGCCACTTGGTTTCAACCACCATCATGAATTCAGAGCCGTCTCCACTCGTGACGATAATATCCGGCTCGAACGCCATGTTTTGAGCCTATCATTTTGTTGGAATCGGCAGATTTGCGGACATTGGTCGTGCGTTGCACCAGACAGGCCAAACGGAACTGTATGCCGGCCGCGACATGCTAGACCTGAACGGCGTTTATCGGGAGTAATCCCCCTCGGCTTTGTTTGCCGCAACTTTGGAATCGTGGTGCGTATCCCGGATCTCTCCGTCCCCGATCCCCAGAGGATAGCGGCGTTTAAGGGGAGCAATCCTTGTTGGCCTTTTTGCTGCAACTGCGAAATCGTTGCGTTGTCCCAGATCTCGCACGTGCATTGGGGTATTTATTCGCAAATAGCGAACCTTCGATCGCTGCGCAATGCCAAAATAGCGCAAAGTGATCAGATTTTCTGAGGACTCAATTCAAGGGGCCCTGGCAGCTGTTGAGCATCACGGTTTCGGAGATTTTTTTCCCGAGCCCTCTGAATGGAAGATTGTGAAGGAAAATTGGGACGCAATTAGGCCAGTACTGGCGGATATCGATTTAGATACGTACGCCGGCTACGATCGCATAGCCGCATTTGCTCCTAAGTCGCGGCTCAATGTTAGACGGGTGGCGCTCCTACATCCGTACGACCTGCTCCTGTATACGGGCCTCGTCCTTGAGCTGCGCGATGCTGTTTCTAGATCAAGACTTCCAGCTGATCAGAAGCGAGTTTTCTCGTATCGTGCCGAAGGATGCACCGCTGAGCGGCTATATTCCATATCTCCCGGGTACTCAGATTTCAGATCTGCTATCTCCGATCGGTTGAAGTCGAGCAAAGATTATGTAGGCATAACCGACATCGCAGACTTCTATCCACGCATTTACCAGCATCGATTGGTGAACGCACTTCAAGCAGCTGGCACGGACTCCGATCTTGATAAGATTCGCGCGCTTGAGAAAATGCTCTTCCGCTTTTCAGACGGTTCAAGCTACGGAATCCCGATTGGTCCGCCAGCGTCCCGAGTTCTAGGAGAGGCGGTTCTGATCGATGTCGACAGCACACTTCTCAGTAACGGAATCGATTTCGTTCGGTTCACAGACGACTACGTGATCTTCGCCCCCCGTCCCGAAGATGCCGACTACGGCATACGCGTCCTTGGTGAAACGCTCTTCCTAAACCATGGCCTGACACTGCAAACCGCCAAAACCAGGGTGATGCCGGGTTCTCTATATGTGAACAAGTACTTGTTGTCGCATAGCGAGAAAGAAGAAACGCGGCGCCAGTTGATCGAGATTGTCGGCGGGTATGACGGGAATTCTTCATATGAGGACCTCGATGAGACCGCCAGAAAGGAGATTGATGCACTTAACTTATCCGACATGCTCTCGGACGCGTTAGCGGATGGGTATGACGTAGATTATCGAGAAGTGTCGTTCATCCTTGGTCGGCTCTCCGCGCTGCAAATGCCCGATCTGATTCCAATAGTGTTGGAGAATTTAGAGCTTCTTTCTCCAGTCGCCCACTCGGTAGTGGCGTTCTTTAGAGAATTCAATGAGCTCGATCAACCAACCAGAGATTCAATTGCGGAAAAACTGCTGAACCCGATTGTTGATGGCACCCGTTTTTCTGAATACTACGTAATTTGGATTCTGCATCTTTTTGCCCAGAGTCGAGACTGGAACCATGTCGACACGATCCTTCGGATCTTCCGAGAAACTAATTCTGACACTACTAGGCGATATGCCGCATTAGCTCTCAAGACCTGTGGTAATCGCGCCGCTGCCGTAACTGCAGCTCGATATTTGCAGGCCGCTTCTCCGTTGTGTCGCACAGCTATACTCTTGGCAACTGCCAAGATGGGTCACGATGAACGAAAGTTCCTCAAGAGGAGCCTGCGGCTAATAGACTCTTTTGAGAAGCTTTGCCTTGACGAGACCTGACCTCAGCGGCCCGGAAGAAGTCAGAAGGATTACTCCCGCAACTCCCCTTCTCTTCACCAACCAAGCCCCGCTTGGACGCATAGCGCGCAGACCGTATAGTCGGACGCGGCCCTGGCGCCGTACCGAATCGCCGAGCTCACCAGCTACATATGCCGCGCACGATCAGCAACCCTCCCTCGGTCACATCCACCACTTTTCCAAATTTTTCTTTCGCCTGTAGCTTCATCGCTTTACAACCCCCGCACCCCTCACCCCGCACGCCCGCCCCGCACACTCAATGGCGGATACGAAGCCGGAATGTGTCAGCGCGCTCGGAAAGCGCAACGTCGGCGCGCATGCGCCCGCGCCCACGCCCGGCTCCTCATCACCAATGGCGACTCCCAAACAAATCGCGGCCAATCGCCGCAACGCACAGAAATCCTCCGGCCCCAAGTCCGCTGAGACCAAGGCCAAAGTCTCGCAAAATCCCATCAAGCATGGTTTCTGCGCCCAGTTCCGCGTCCTCGAAGAAGTCGAACAGCAGGAAAATCTCAGACGCCTTCCTGCACCAACTCATGGAAGACGAACAACCCGCCGGCCAGGCCGAAATCGAGTTGGTCGTCAAAATGGCCGAACACACCTGGCTCGCCAAGCGTGCTCTGCGCCTGCAGAACAACTGCTTTACTCTCGACCCGAAAACTCCCGAGCACACCAGCAACGGCGAAATCCCCATCGGCGTCGACTACCACCTCGAACGCTACGTCCGCTATCACGCCGCCCACGACCGTGCCTATCAACGCGCCTCCGCCGAGCTTCAAAAACGCAAGAAACTGCGGCAATTAGCCGAAATTGGCTTTGCTTCGCAAAAACGAAAGCGGATGGAAGAAGCCCGCCTGCAGGCCGGAGAATTGCGCCGAACCGAAAAGCACGCCGTCCACATGGCCACCGCACTTCTGCGCAAAGAACGCGAAGATTTGCGCAAACAACGGGAAGAAATCAAGCTTGCGGAGCGATGTCGCTAAGCTTCTGCCTGCCGGTTTCGACCTCTCTTCTCTCGATCAAACCCTTTCAGCCGCCGCGCCGCACCCAACTCCGCCCGTACTCAAGCGAGAGTGACCGCAGAGGATTTCATTTAAGACGATGCCGCGCTCCCGCTACATCCCCACGCCGGACGACCAGCTTCGCGTTCGCGAACTCGCCGCCATCGGCATGTCCGACGACGATATCGCATCCCAACTGCGTCTTGGCCTTACCGAAATTTCAGAAAATATTCAAGCTCGAGCTCAAAAACGGTGCTGCCGAAGGCCGCGAACAGGCGCTCAGGAAACTCCACACCATCGCCATGTCCGGCAAAAATTTGGCCGCCTTGACCTTCTGGATAAAAGCGCGCTGCGGTTGGCGCGACACCGGCACAACCACATCCGCCGCCCGGGTCATCAGGCACGTCACTGTGTTCAAGCCGGAAGCCGACAAGCCCTAAATGAGGAACACCCGCGCTGAATTCCGCCTCAAGCGCGCGCAGTGGCAAGTCTTCACCTCCCCGAAACGTTTTCGCGTGCTCGTCGCCGGCCGCCGCTTCGGAAAAACACAGCTCGCGCTGCACGAACTGCTCCGCGCCGCAGCGGAAAAACCGAATGCCATCGCCTGGTATGTCGCTCCCACCTACCGTCAGGCCAAGCGCATCGCTTGGTCGCGCCTCAAAGAATTAACTCGCGATGATCCCGCCCATACCATCTGCGAAACCGATCTCAGTATTCATTTCCATGGCGCAGGCGCCATCGCGCTTCGCGGCGCCGACAACGTCGACGGACTTCGCGGCAACGGCCTCGACTTCGTGGTCCTCGACGAGTTTGCCACCATGAAACCGCAGGTCTGGTCCGAAGTCCTTCGTCCCGCTCTCGCCGATCGCCGTGGTCGCGCCCTCTTCATCGGCACCCCCCAGGGCCATAATCATCTGTACGATCGCTTCGAAGCCGCCCAATCTCACCGCGAATGGGCAGCGTTTCACTTCACCACCCTCGATGGCGGCAACGTCACGCTCGAGGAATTGGCCGGCGCTGCCTCGGAACTCGACGCCCGTCTCTACCGTCAGGAATTCGAAGCCAGTTTCGAATCCGTCGCGCTCGGCCGCGCTTATCACAGCTTCACGCGCGAGCAAAACGTCCGCGCGTCGACCTATAACGCCAACCTGCGTCTCGTCTGGTCTCTCGATTTCAACGTGAACCCCATGTGCTCCGTTCTCGCGCAGCGAAACGGCGACGTGGTACATGTTCTCGACGAAATCGTCCTCGAAGATGCTCACACCTCGATGGCCTGCGAGCGTTTCTGGCAGCGCGTCCAGCCCTACCGCCATATCGCCGGCGCCCTCACCCTAGATATCTACGGCGACGCCAGTGGCCATCAGCGCCGCACCTCCGGCACACTCACCGATTGGAATCTCATCCGTGATTTTTTCTCCCAACTTCGCGGTCAGGCCGTCGTGCAGATCAAAGCCGACACTGTGAACCCCAGCGTTCGCGATCGCGTCAATGTCGTCAACAGCCGTTTGCAAAATGCGGCCGGCGAAACTCGCCTGTACATCGATCCCAAATGCAAAGAACTGATTGCTGATCTCGAGCGCGTCTGCTGGCGCACCGATTCATTCGGCCAACCCACCGCCGAACTCGATAAATCCGATCGCATGCGCACCCACTTGAGCGACGCCCTCGGCTACTATCTCGCCCAAGCCTTCGTGCCCTGGAACAAAATCGGCGAACGCCCTATGCGCCTGTTCTGAGCGGATGCTTCTGGTACCGCAAGTACTAAAAAGTATGAAACATTTCGTAAGCCGCCGGCGCGAAGCGCCATATCATAGTGAGCGTCCTATTCCAATCCATACCTCGGAGTTAAGAAAATGAAAAGCAAAGCACTATTGGTCAGCTGCACCCTCACAGCTCTGTTCTGTGGGCCCGCGGTCAACGCGGCAGTCATCATGACCCTCGAACAAGTGGTTGGCAATGTCGTCGCGACCGGCAGCGGGACGGTAGATCTTGCCGGCCTGAGTTTCGAGTTCAGCGGCAGCGGTCTTACTCCCTACATTCATCCGTCTAGCTCGGGCTTATTAGAGGGCGCCGGGGGTAATTATGGTCTCTACGGCGCTATTTCTGGGCCGGCAAGCTTTGGCAGCGGCAGTACCACCCCCGCCTCGAGCGGTACCGGCGACGGGCTAGGGTTGGTCGGCGACGTAATCGATGTACCCCAAGGCTATGTCTCGGGCACTCCGCTTTCCGGCACGGCTACCTGGGATAGCACCACCCTCGCCGCTCTCGGCGTAACCCCAGGAACCTATACCTATACCTGGGGAACCGGTGCGAACGCCGATTCGTTGACACTCTACGCCGGCGTTCCTGCCCCGACGTCAGTCCCCGAGCCCGCACCGGCTCTTGTACTCACCCTCGGAGCCGCCGCATTAGCCCTGTTTAGACACCGATCCTTAATACTGAATCGGAAGCGTTACTGACCGGGGCCCATTGGTTCCGCGAGGTTCCGATTATTTCCCGATGAAGTACACAGCACCCGGCGGGATTTCGAGCCGCAGCCGATCACCCGAGCGCAGTTGTTGCCATTCCGCGTCGCTCACGGTGGCGTAGATGCCGTGCTCGAACGCGATTTGCGTGCCGCGCGAAGACGAGTTCGTACCGAGCACGCGAAGCGTGATTTGATTTTGGCCGGTATGGCTTTCGAGAGGGCGAACTTCGATCTCAACCTCCCGCACGCAAAGAAAGCCGTTGTCGCCGATCAGGTGACCGGGCAGATAGGGGCCTTCGATCTCATCGTCGAAAACTTTAAGCCGGCTGGTCCCGCGGCCCGGATCGAGCGCCGTAATCGCGGCCGGAATAACGTTGTAAATTCCGAGCGAGCGAGCGATGCCAACGGTGGCGGGGCGCGATAAGACAGCGTCGCGCGGACCGGATTGCAGCAAACGGCCGCGCTCCATCAGGCAAACGCAATCGGCGAGCCCAAACGCTTCCTGGAGATCGTGCGTGACGAGCAGGACAGGAACTTGCAGACGCGCGCGAGCTTTCCGCAGGACTTCGTAGAAGGCTTGCCGAAGGCGGGCGTCAAGGCCGCGCGTGGGCTCATCGAGCAGCAGCAGCCGAGGTTCGCTAACGAGAATGCGGGCGAGGGCGGCTCGCTGCTTTTGTCCTCCGGAGAGTTGGGCGGGTTTTCGCGCCGCGAGATCCGAGAGTTCGAACACTTCGAGCAGCTCATTGATGCGGCGATGCCGGTCGAGGCGGCGATTCGATTCCGAAGGTGCGGCAGAGGCGGCGAAGCGAAGATTCTCGCGTACGGTCATGTGAGGAAACAGCGCGTGATCCTGAAAAATATACGCGCAGCGGCGGCGCCGGGGAGGGAGGTGGACGTGAGCCGCAGCGTCGAAATAGAGTTCGTCGTTCACCAGGATGCGGCCTTCGTCGGGAGGCGTGAAGCCCCCGATGCAGTTCAGCGTGAGCGTTTTGCCGGCCCCGCTTGGGCCGAACAGGACGGTGATGCCGGGCCCGGTGCGGAGGTGGACATTCAGCTCAAAAGGCTCCGATTCGGCAGCGGTCGGAAAGCGCTTGATAAGGCGGGCGTCGAGGATGCTGGTTTGCGAGGTGGTCACGCGGCACTACTCTGGCGCGAGGTGCGCGAGAGGTAACTAGCGGGCCACAGCAAGGCGAGGGCAGCGAATGAAACCACTAACACGAGCACGCGGGCGAGGCGGCCGTTGCCCGATTCGACGGCCTCATAAATTGCGACAGATAGCGTTTGCGTGCGGCCGGGTATGTTGCCGGCGACCATGATAGTGACGCCGAAGTCGCCGAGGGAGCGCGCGAAGGAGAGCGTGGCGAGCGAGATCAGGCCGCGGCGGGCCAGAGGCAGAGTTATGCGCCAGAAGGTGCGCCACTCCGATGCGCCCAGACTTTGGGCCGCCCACTCGTAGCGATAATCGACGCCTTCGAGAACGGCGCGAGCGGCCTTGATGTAGATGGGCGCGGAATGAAGGAACGCGGCGACGACGGCCGCCTGCCAAGTGAACACGAGGGGCTGGCCGAAAAGCGATTCGTAAAGATGGCCCAAGGGCGAAGCGCGTCCGACGAGCACCAGCAGATAATAGCCGAGGACCGTAGGAGGCAGCACGAGCGGAAGCGTTATCAGCGAGTCGAGCAGGTTTTTGCCCCGGAAATTCTTGTGCGAGAGTAGGTAGGCCATCAGGGTGCCGAGGCTGAGGACGAAAACGGTTGCTAAAGCCGCGACGCGGAGACTGAGCCAGAGCGGGAACCAGTCGATGGAGGCCAGAGCGGACATGCGGTGAGGGAAAAACGATTATAGCCGTGAGGAGGTGCGGTCGCGAACTCCTCGTCGACCTCGACTTGGTCACACCCAAGAAGAATTCCATTTTCACGCGAATTGCCTCAGATTTTTCTTAGAGCGACATAATTCCATTGACTTACTGCTGATTATCACCCCAGAATTCTCCGTAGCTAACTCCTGATGCCCAGCAACCCGACTTACCTGATCCTCGATATCTTCGGATACTTCGCGCCTTAAACGTTCGCAATTCACGAAAATAAATTCCGCTGATTCCTTTCAGCCTCTTGCGCCCGATTCTCACTTCCAGCGGGCTCAGTCGCTTCGTTTCGCATGTTAGGTTTCAACCGGGCAAGCGCACGCGCCGGTCGGTCGTCGTGCGGTTTAGAAGCCAGGGCGATTCGAGCGCTGGTTTGCCAATTTCACTTTCAGGAGCACCACATGACACCTCGCCAGGCCCGCACACAACGACGCGAAGCCGAAAGAAAGGCAGCCAAGCTCGCCCGCAAAGCCGTCAAGCTGGAAACAGCCGCTGCTGGCTCCGTTTCGCAAAACCCCGCCACTCTCCCAAACTTTGGCTCCGTTTCGCAAAACGCGCTCTCGGTCCCCCACGTCACCCCGGCTCCCCGCAACCCCGACGCTGAGCGCAGACGTGAAATCAATCGCGCCAACGCCCAACACTCCACGGGCCCCCGCACCCCGTCCGGCAAATTGGCTTCGTCTCGTAATTCGCTCAAGCACGGGCTCGCCTCGGGCGAGCTCATCATCCCGGGCGAGGACCGCGCCGCCTTCGACGCTCTTCTCAACGATGTCCTCGAAGAGCATCGGCCCGCGAACCCGACCGAAGACCTGCTCATCAACGAAATGGCCCAGGCCTACTGGCTCGTCCAGCGCGCCATCCACTTTCAAAACCAATGCTTCACGGAATCCGGCGTGGACGAAAAGCGCCTATCTTTATTTCTGCGCTATCAAACCACCCACGACCGCAGGTTTCACAAAGCGCTTGATACTCTCATCCGCATGAAACAGAACCGCGCGCGCCAGCAAGCGGCCACTGGCTTCGTTCGGCAAAGCACCGCGTCGGTTCCCCAAAACACCGCATTCGTTCCGCAAAGCATCGCCGCCCCGACCGCACTCCCTGAAATCGTTCCGCAAAATGCGCTTCTTCTTCGCCCCCACGCCGGGTTCGTTTCGCAAACCGAGCCCTCCGCAACTTCCCAATTCGCGTTTGAACCAATAAAGCCAGCACCGGACGGCCCGCGCGCTCGCTTCGTTTCGCAAACTTGAAATGTTGCGCAAAGCGGCGTATCATGCGCCATAGGATGACTGAATAAGTCACCATTCGAGAGCTGTCTTGCCAAGGAAAGGAGCGGTCCCTCTCTATGAACCACCTGATTCTGAATATGAGTCTGTGCGGAGTGCTGATTGTGGTTGCCGTGGGCGTTAGTCTGTATCGTAGATGGCTCGAAAACCACTGCGATAGCTTTCTTCACCTGCATAACGATTCGCACGACACCACCCTGGTCACAACACAGGCGACGATGTGCAAGCGTTTAGAGACGCTGACGAAGCTGAAAACCGCCGTGATCGTGGCGGTCATTGTGTATGCGGTGGCGATAGCCGCCTTTGCCATCTATATCGCTTGGAATAACCAAGGGGCATAGAAGTCGCGCTTTTCCGCGCCTGTCATTGAACCTCCGTCAGGAGGAGACGATGCCTTTGTCTCTAGACTAGGAGGATGCACTTTCGAAAGCTATTTCCGCCGGCAGCTTTCTTGGTTTTCTTTGTCGCGTCAACGCCCGCTGTTGTCCAGGACGCTGTTGCCCACGACGGTCTCGCGCAGGAACAGACTTGGCGCTTCGCCGCTTCGGGCGATTCCCGGAATTGTGGCGACGTGGTCATGCCCGCTATAGCGAGCGGAGTTCGAGCGGACAACTCGGCGTTTTACTGGCACTTGGGCGACTTCCGGGCGATCTATCGATTCGATCAGGATTACTGGCAGCTGCATCCGCCCCCCGAACCGAATGCGGCGAATATCAGCATCTATCTGGCAAACGCGTGGCAGGACTTTATCGATAACCAGCTGCTGGCGTTCGGGAGCGTGCCCGTTTACCTGACATTTGGGAATCATGAGCTGGTTCCGCCGAAAAATCGGGAACAACTGGTCGCGCAATTCGCGGATTGGCTGGACGCTCCGGGAATACGCGAGCAGCGGCTGAAGGATGATCCGCACGATTACACGGTCAAAGGCTATTACCGCTGGATCAAGGACGGCATCGATTTCGTGAGTCTGGATAATGCATCGCCGAATGACTTCGACGCCAAACAGATGAAGTGGCTGCAGGGGGTTCTCAATCGCGATCAGAAGGACGCTTCCGTGCGGGCCTTGGTTGTGGGCATGCATGAGGCTTTGCCGGAGAGCATTTCGAAAGGCCACAGCATGAATCAATCGCCAGACGCGGATGAGAGTGGACTCAGAGCGTATCAATGGCTGCTCGAATTCAAGCAGAAATCGAATAAGCCGGTGTACGTACTCGCAAGCCACTCTCATTACTACATGGAGGGGATTTTCAATACCGAATATTGGCGGACGCACGGCGGCGTTTTGCCGGGCTGGATCGTCGGGACAGCGGGCGCGGAACGATACGCGCTGCCCGCGAACGCGAAAGATGCCAAAGCGGCCAAGACCAACGTATACGGATATCTCACGGGGACCGTGAGCGCATCGAAAGAGGATCCGGTCCACTTCGAATTTCACGAGTTGAAGGAAAGCGACGTGCCGCCGGAGGTGACCGGGCGCTTCACGCCCGAGTTCGTGCATGCTTGCTGGACGGGGAATTCTCAGGTTCGGTAATTCGGACAAGCCAAGTCAAACGTGCGCGAGTTGCCGGCGCGCGTAAGAGGTGCTGAGGTGGCTGTAAATGACCCTCAGAATGGCGATCACCGGTACTGAGAAGAACATTCCTGGAATGCCTGCCAAAGCGTCGCCTGCGAGCACTCCAAAGAGAACCAGCAGAGGGTGCAACTCGACGCCCGCGCTCATCAGGAACGGATTGAGCACATAATCCTGGAAGACGCGGAAGCATCCCCAAAATATGAGGATCCAGAGCAGGCCGCCGGAGCCCGAAGCGATGGAGACGATCAGCAGGATGATGAGCGCAGCGGCTGGTCCGATAACGGGGATAAACTCAAGCACGCCCGAGACGCCCGCCAACAGCAGCTCGTACGGGTAGCGCATCACGCTGAGAAATATCGCCCAAGCACAGAACGATGTGATTGCCAGCAGTACCAGGGCCCGTATATAGTTTCTAAGGACACCGTGAATATCGTCGAGAATCAATCCCACGGTGGTCCGATCGCGCCCCTTTTCGACAGCGCCGAGCAATGCATCGCGGATACTGCGCCCATCTTTGAGAAAAAAGAAGGCGAGTATCGGAATTAAGATGATCGGGAGAATATCGCCCAGGCCGGAGAGGATGCGCGTGCTGGCCTGTTTCAAAAAGGGAACGACGCTCGTTTCCAGATTTGTGGCTTCCCGGTTCATGGCGGTCATGACCTGAACGCGCAAGGGTTCGAGCCAATGCGGCAAGGGAATGCGCGAGATCGTCTGGCCGCTGACCATGGATGGCAGGCGAGTTACCAGGCTCGTAGCTTCCTCGGAAAGCCTTGGCACCAGTTGGAAACCGAGCAGAACAAGAAGGCCGATCAAGGCCACATAAACGACAGCGAGGGCTATGTTGCGGCGTTTAGGGATGAAGCGCTCTACCAGTCCCACGATGGGGGACAGCATGTAAGCCAGGAAAATAGCGCCGGCGAAGAGGAGGATGGTGCCGCGTATGTAATAGACGACGGCGAGCACGAGGGCGAACAAGAAGACGGTCCAGGTGATGCGAAGCGCCCTTTCATCGATCCCGAACATGACTGTTAGACTAGCAGGTGCTTAGGGTTTTTCGACGTTAAAATATTGCGTGAATTGAGCATTAAATGCAGGGTTTTGCGCGCGACATGCGGCGCCTCACCGAAGACTTGCACGAATTGGAACGGAAGCTTCAAGAGGGCGGCGGTGCCAAGAAAATAAACAAGCAGCACGGCGACGGGAAGTTGACGGCTCGCGAGAGAATCGAGCGGCTGATCGACGGCGGGACGATGTTTTTGGAGATCGGCCTGCTGATTGCCTATGACAAATACGACGGTCAGGCGCCGGGTGCGGGCGTGGTCACGGGACTCGCGCAGATCGAAGGCCACCCGGCGGTGATTGTCGCGAACGATGCCACGGTCAAAGCGGGCGCTTGGTGGCCCGAGACCATCACGAAGATCCTGCGCGCGCAAGAGATCGCAATGCGGAATCGCGTTCCGATCGTTTACCTGGTCGACTCGGCGGGTGTTAATTTACCGCTACAAGACAGTATCTTTCCGGGGCAGTACGGCGCGGCGCGGATCTTCTATTACAACTCGCTGATGAGGCGCCGAATGCACATCCCTCAGATTGCGGCGGTGATGGGCCCGTGCATTGCCGGTGGGGCGTATCTGCCGGCGTTGAGCGACGTTGTCCTCATGGTGGAGAAGACGAGCTTCATGGGCCTGGGCGGCCCGAATCTGGTGAAAGGCGCGGTGGGGCAAGTGACCGATTCGGAAACTCTGGGTGGTGCGGAAATGCACACCACCATCAGCGGGGTGGCGCATTATCGCGCCGCGAACGACCCGGCGTGTCTCGACATGATTCGGCAGCAGTTTCGGCAAATGCCTCAACCGGTGGCGAAGCAGGGCGGCAGCGAACCGCGACTGGACCCGAATGGATTGTACGACGTGCTGCCGGCCGATCACCGGCTGCCGTACCGGATCGAAGAGGTGCTCGATCGCACCCTGGATGCGGAAGATTTTCTCGAGTTTCAACCCGATCACGCACCCGAGTTTCTGTGCGCAACGGCGCGGCTGAATGGGCGGAACATCGGAGTGATCGCGAATCGGCGCGGATTCCTGAGAACACCTTCCGGGCCGCGTATCGGAGGCATTGTCTACCCGGAATCGGCGCGCAAGGTAGCCTATTTCGTCGAGAACGCGGAACGGCATCGATTGCCGCTGCTTTATGTGCAGGATGTGTCGGGATTCATGGTGGGAGTGGAAGCGGAAACGGCGGGCATTATTCGCGCGGGGGCCGATATGGTAGAGACCATGGCGTGTACCACCGTTCCGAAAATCGTTCTGACCATCAATCATGCGAGTGGAGCGGGATATTACGCGATGGCGGGGCAAGGCTTCGATCCGAACTTCACCTTCAGTTGGCCGACGGCGCGCATTGGAGTGATGGAAGGCGATGCGGCTGTTCAGGCGATGTTTGGCCCGGAACTGGAAAAATTGAAAGCCGCGGGCCAGCCGACGCCGGCGGAGCTGGAAACGAAGATTGCGCAGACGCGAGGAGATTACGAACGCTGGCTCGACGCAAAATACGCCGCGGCCCGAGGTCATTGTGACGCCATCATCGATCCGAAAGAGACCAGACGCGTTCTTGATTTCGCGTTCGACGTGGCGTGCGCCAATGAAAGACCGGAGCATTTGCCGCTCGACCTGTTGAGTTTTGAGGAAAGCCGGGGACGGGCGGATAGTCGCACTGCACAGCAAAGCCGAGTGGAGAAAGGAGCTTCCGATGGACCTCGCGGTCGAGCATAAGTGTCGCGTTCTACACCTGACGCTCAATCGTCCCGAAAAGCGCAACGCGCTCACTTCGAAAATGTGCGCGGAGATCGTGAAGACCATCCATTCAGCGCAGACGCGGCACGATGTCGGAGCAATCCTGATCGGCGCGGCCGGACAGGTATTCTGCGCCGGGATGGATCTTGATGAAGCGTCGGAAATGCACGAGGACGAGCTTGCCGACGTTCACGAAGACCTCTTTACCATCGGTGCGAACTCATCGAAACCTATCGTTATATATGTAAATGGGGCCGCACTGGGCGGCGGACTGGGGCTGGTGGCGCAGGGACACGTGGTTCTCGCTGCGCACGGGTCAGTGTTTGGTTTGCCGGAGATTCGGGTGGGGCTTTGGCCTTTCATGGTGTATCGCGCGGTCGAAGCGGCGCTTGGCGCACGGCGAACGCTAGAGCTAAGCCTTACAGGACGAGTCGTGCACGCAAACGATGCGTTGCAGTGGGGGATGGTGCATCACTTGTGTCAGCCTGGCGAAACCGCTGATCGGGCGAAGGCGCTGGCCCGGGAACTTGCTAAAGCAAGTCCGACGGCGATTGCAACAGGCATGCAGTACTTTCACGGTTCGCGCGGAAAGAATTGGAAAGAGGCCGGCGAACTCGCGAAGACGCTACGAAACCACCTGATGCAAAGCGACGATTTCAAGGAAGGGTACCAGGCCTTTAAGCACAAACGCGAGCCCAATTGGCCGAGCATGCCCATGTGAAACGGCTCCTGGCCGCAGTGTGGCTCTCTTCGGGCTTTAGCTTGGCCGCCCAGAATCCACCAACTTTCTACAAAGATGTTCTGCCGATTCTGCAGGAGCGATGCCAAAACTGTCACCGCGAAGGCGAAATGGCGCCGATGGCGCTTGAAACATACAGGCAGGTGAAGCCGTTCGCCGCGGCGATTCGCGATGCGACCGGTAAAAGGACGATGCCGCCCTGGTTTGCCGACCCATGCTGCGGACACTTTTCAAACGATCCGTCGCTCACCGCGGAGCAAATCGCCACGCTTTCCGCTTGGGCAGACGCACACGCACCGGCGGGCGATCCGGGTGATGCGCCGCCCCCGGTTCATTGGACGAAGGGATGGAACATCGAAAAGCCGGATGCGATTTTTCAAATGCCGGTCGCGAAACAGATTCCCGCAGCCGGCGACGTGCCGTATCAGTACATCATTATTCCGACGCACTTCAAGGAAGACCGCTGGGTGCGAATGTCGGAGATTCGCCCCAGTAATCGAATGGTGGTGCATCACGCAGTCGCCTACATTCGCGGATCCGCAATCAAACTGGCTGCGAGGAGCGCCGGTGGGTGTTCCGTTCAGCGCGGACGATCTTCCGACGGAGGCACTGCGCCGCGACGCGATGTGGACCACGAACGATATCTTGCTGGTGTATGCGCCGGGCAGTTTGCCGGATCAGTGGCCAGCCGGTTTCGCAAAGCTGATACCGGCCGGATCCGACATCGTGCTGCAAATGCATTACACGACGCACGGCCATGCCACCGAGGACAGGACCAGCGTAGGTTTGGTGTTTTCAAAAGAGCCGCCGCGGAAGCGTGTGTTGACGCTGCAACTCACGAACGATCGATTTTTGATTCCGCCTGGAGATCCGGACCATCGCGTGGAGGTACACGGGACGCTGCCGAACGAGGCCCTGCTGCTGAGCTTTTTCCCGCACATGCATCTTCGCGGAAAGAGCTTCGAGTACAACATTCGTAGAGCCGGGACGCGAGATTCGAACGCTTTTGCGCATTCCTCATTATGATTTCTATTGGCAGTTGAGCTACCGGTTGGCGGAGCCGATTCCGCTGAAAGCGGGTACGATGCTGCAGGCCGTCGCGACGTTCGACAACTCCAAGAACAATCCGCACAATCCAGATCCGGATTCAGCGGTGAAGTGGGGCGAGCAGACGTGGGCCGAAATGATGGTGGGATTTTTTGACGTGGCCGTAGATCCGTCGATCGACAAGCAGCAGTTCTTTATTCGGCCGGAAGCAACCGCAAGTACTGCCGCTACGTGACGCGGTAGGAACTCTTCGACATCGAACGACTGCCTGACGATGGCCCTCAACTCTTCCAGCGAACCAATAGCGCCCGCCCCCATAGCCTGAGTCAGCGCGTTGCCGATGGCGGTTGCTTCAGCCGGCCCGGCGATCACGCGCCGGCCCGTGACATCGGCTGCAAGCTGATTCAGCAGATTGTTTCGGGATCCGCCGCCAACGATATGGATGATATCGACGCTTTTGTTCGTCAGTTTCTCGAGCGACTCGAGCACTTGCTTGTAGCGAGCGTGAGACTTTGCAGGATCACTCGCGTAATAGAGCCGGGGTCTTGCGGCGCCTCTTGCCCTGTCGTTCGGCAGTACTCGCAGATTCGCTGCGGGATGATTTCCCGGCGAAACGAAATCGTCGAGATCGAGGATAGTGTCGGTCTGCTTTAGCGCGGTGGCTTGTTGCATCAATTCGGCGTACGAATACTCGTGGCCTTCCTTGGCCCAGGCGCGCCTGCATTCCTGCGAGCACCCACAGTCCGGGGATATTCTTCAGAAGCCGAATCTTGCCTCCGACGCCCACTTCATTTGTGAAGTTGGCTTCGAGAGAGGCGTCATTGATGAGGGGCTCATTCACTTCCGACGCCCATGAGAGACCACGTTCCGGAGCTGATATAGCACCAGTTCTCGCGGTCGGCGGGAACTGCTGCTACTGCCGATGCAGTATCATGCGAGCCGGTTGTGTATACGGACCGTGTCGTGCTGCAGTCCGCAACGACTCGGCAGATGTAGGGCAGCACGGGCCTAGTTCGCATGCCCGGGTCAATCAACTTCGGCGAAGAAATCCGCGCTGATCCCAAGCTTCCGCAACATGTCGGTCGCGAAGCATTTGTTCACGGGATCGTAGAACTGCGATGTGCTCGCTACGGTTCGTTCCGAAGCAAACGCGCCGGTCAGGAAATAGTTGAACAGATCCGGCATGAACAGCAGCTTCGAGGCCGCTTGCACGAGCATCTGG
Organism: Terriglobia bacterium; assembly: GCA_963719335.1. Taxonomy (GTDB): domain Bacteria; phylum Acidobacteriota; class Terriglobia; order Bryobacterales; family Bryobacteraceae; genus Bog-105. The sequence continues at coordinate 788,541 of CAVRBR010000002.1, forward strand.
GGAGAATCGCGGTTAATGGCATACAGCTGATAGAGCGAGTTGATGTCCATGAACTGAATGCCGGTTTGACGGAAAATATCGCGCGCGCGCAACGGTCTTGAAATACTTCGTGCCGGAACGCCGTTCGTTCGCGGGTCGCGATAGTGCCGCGGGTTGTGCAGCAGCTCGCCATCGGCACCGAGCAAGCCGAAGTCGACTCCCCAGGTATCGACCGCGATTCCGTCCAGATCGTCGCTAGCCTTGCTCGGCGGCGCGGATGCCCTCGCAGATCTCATGGAAAAGCCGCAGAGTGTCCCAATAAAGGCCGGTTGGAAGCTGCACGGGCGTATTTGCGAAGCGATGCAACTCGGTGAGTTCGACTCCGTTGATCGGCGAGTTTGGCCAGGATTGCGCGTCCACTCTCCGCACCCAAATCCAGTGCAAGATAATGACGGTTCATCGACAGTGAGTATAGCGTTCGATCTACGTGTTTACGTAGAGCGCCGGCGGTTTCTTCGGCTCCCACTCGCCGTAAAGCGCGGCAACAAGATCGTCCAGGGCGCGATCGGGATCGGGGGCGACCAAGACTTCGCGGCTGAAAGCTGCAAACAGCGGCAGGCCGAAGGCCGAAGGGCGGGGCAGATCGTAAATTTCGAGCGGCGTCTCGTAGATGCGCGCGGCTTCTTCGAACGCGCGCGGCGCGTCGCACTGGTCTTCGAGCACTTCACGGACAGCTTCACGCACCAGCGGATGATCGGGTTCGTGTTCGAGAAGAGTTTTGTAGAGCAGGCTGCCGTTCCAGGTGGCGGCGCGCGCGGAGACATTGCCCGCGCAGAGTGCGGCGCGGCAGAAGCTGGCCGATTTCCGCGATGTGGCGGAAGGAGGTGCCCAGCGTTTCCGTAGTGGAGAGCGTCGCGCGCAGATCTTCCATCCAGTTGCGCGGATTGAAAGCTTCGAGAAGCGATCCGGCGTCGACTTTGACTTCGGGAATCCAGCGAGAGCAAGAAAGCTGTGATCGTCGAAATTCGCGACGACGCTGCCGCCCTCCGCAATGCGCGCTCCCGTGACCCAGGCGAGCGAGCGATTGACGGCGCGTCCGGCGACGACGTGGACCAGGAGCAGCATGTTGCGGCCGTTCACAACGCGTTCGGCCAGGACGGGCGAATCCGTCGGGACGGGCAGGGCGCTGGAATGATGCGAAATGAAGCCGCGCGATGCGCGACGCAACATTCTCATCCACTCCGTAGGTGTTTCCGCAGATGCTCGGCGCACGCCGCTGCGCCGCCTCTCTCCCAGGCGGTGCGCAGTTCGCGCCGCAGCTTCAGCTCTTCCTGCGCCAATTGCGCGGTCATCGGCATCTTGTTGCCCATCCAGCGCGGCGTTTTCACTTGTTCGCCTTGGGCCGGCTCGACGACGGCGGTGTTCTGATGAATGTGCTTGACGCGAACGGGCTTGCCGCCCATGATGAAGGCTTCATTCGGCTGCAAGCCTGGCGATAAAGGACTCTTCAACAGCGCCCAGATGGCGATTGCGCGGCGAGACGATCTTCATCTCGTAATCGGCGCTGATCACGCCGACATTCATGTAGTAGTTGCGCGCGGTTTTCGCGTTGGCGACGCGAAACTTGCCGTCGCGCAGCTCGATTTTGCCGAAGGTTCCGTAAGGGCCGAGCACTTTTCCTTGACCGGCGAGATACTGGAGAACGTCGTCGAAATCCTGGCGCGAGAGATCGTTGATACGGACCGGCTCGCTTCACCAGCGCAAAGGCTTCATCGACCGTCCATTCCTGCTCGATGCTCATGCCCGAGCAGCACCTGCGCGAGCACGTCGAGCGGAGCGCCGGGAATGCGCAGCGCATCCAGGCGGCCTTCGCGCGCGGCTTCGCGCAGAGCGACGCATTCGACCAGATCCGGCAGGCTCATCGGAACGAGCGCGCCTTGCGCAACGCCGTTGATGCGATGGCCGCTGCGCCCAAGCCGCTGTAGAGCGCGGCTCACGCCGCGAGGCGTGCCGATCAGCAGGACCTGATCGACGCTCGAGAAATCGACGCCCATCTCCAGGCTGCTGGAGGCGACGACGGCGCGCCAGTAGCCGGTCTTCAGACCGTCTTCGATTTCATTGCGCGTTTCGCGGTTGACGGAACCGTGATGGACGGCGATCTGATCGTCCAGTTCGGGCAGCAGAATTTTCAGCGCGAGGCCGAGGCGCTCGACGCCCGATCGCGTGGTCAGAAAAATCAGGCTGCATTGCGCCTGTTCAACCAGCGCTGCGACGGTGGGCGCGATGCGAAAGGGATTATGGCCGGCAGGCGGAAGCCAGGCGCCCGGTTCGGGAGCGACAATCTCCAGCCGATGCGATTTGCGGAAATCGGCGCGCGCGACGGCGCAAGGGCGCGCTCCGCAGAGCAGGCGCTGGATGGCGTCGATGGGCCAAGCAGTCGCCGAAACTCCGATGCGCTGCAACGGGCGGCCGACGCGATGCTCCAGACGTTCCAGGCAGAGCGCGAGCAGGGAGCCGCGTTTTCCCTTCGGCAAACGAATGGATTTCGTCGACGATGACCGTGTCGGGATCGAAGCCGGTTTCGCGCCAGGCCGCTTGCGAAAGAATGGAGCTGAGCGTTTCGGGCGTAGTCAGGATCAGATGCGGACGGCTGCGGCGCTGGCGATTGCGATCCTGCTGAGCGGTGTCGCCGGTGCGCACCTCCATGCGGATCTGCTGCGCGGCGGGCAAGGCTGCGTTCACCGCATCGAGCGCGGGCGTGAGGTTGCGATGGATGTCGTTATCGAGCGCTTTGAGCGGCGAAACGTAAATGGCGCAGACGGCATTCGGCAGACTGTGCCGGCGCTGGCGCGCAGCGGCAAGTCGCGAAAGAACGGAAAGAAACGCGGCAAAGGTTTTGCCGCTGCCGGTCGGCGCGAGGATCAGCGTGTTTTCGCCCGCAAGGGTATGCGGCAGAGCGCGGACTTGAATTTCGCTCAGAGCCTGGATAGTGCGAGAGAAACCAGGCGGCGAGCGCGGGATGCAAGCGCGCGAGAATCTCGCCCTGCGGATCGGCTGCTTGAGCGCCGCTCTTACTGGAGAGACGCTTGGTAGAGCGCTTCGACTCGCGCGAGATCATCGCAATCCTCTGGTTTCTTGTCGCGGCGCCAGCGCACGATGCGCGGGAAGCGCAGCGCGTAGCCGCTCTTGTGACGCGCGCTCTTCTGCACGCCGTCGAAGGCTACTTCGAGCACCACCTCCGGGCGCACCACCATCACGGGACCGAAGCGGTCGGTGGAGGCGGCGCGCAAAATCCGCGTCAGCTCCTTCACTTCAGTGTCGGTCAAGCCGGAATAGGCTTTGCCGACGTTCACGAAGCCGGCGCCGGAGCGCACGGCGAAGGTGTAGTCGGAAAAAACGGTGGCGCGGCGGCCGCTGCCTTGCTCGGCGGAAGTGATCACGACATCCAGTGTGCCGTAGGGCCGCTTGAGTTTCTGCCATGCGCCGCTGCGCTTGCCGGGTTCGTAGGGCTGCCGCTGCGCTTCAGCAGCAATCCTTCATTGCCGCGTTCGCGAGCCTCGGCAAACAGCTGGTCCACATCTCGCGTGCGTGGCTGACGTCGTGTTGCGGCGAAAGCAGCAGCGGCAGCGTTCCGGCCGTCGAACAGGTCGGCCAGCAAGCGCCGGCGTTCTTCTAACGGCTGCATCGAACAGCAACTCGCCATTGCGCAGCAGCAGATCGTAGGCCATGAAGGCGACCGGCACTTCGGCCATCAACGTGGCGCGAACGCTCTTTCGCGCCAGGCGCTGCTGCAGCACGTTGAAGCTGAGCGCGCGGCCATCGCGCCAGGCCAGAATCTCGCCATCGATCAAGCCCGTTGCCGGGAAGATGTTCGCAAGCGCTCGCGTCAGTTCCGGAAAAGCGGCGGTCACTTCCTCCATGCCGCGCGAGTAAATCCGCACGTGGCCGGAATCGAAATGTACCTGCGAGCGAATGCCGTCGTATTTGTCTTCGATGATCCAATCTTCCGGCGCAGGCCAGATCTTCCAGACGCTCCAGCGGTTTGGCGAGCATGAACTCCATGGGATGAAACAGGCGCGCTTCGATGCTGCCCAGTTCGCCGTGCCGGGCAGCCAGAGCCACGCGGGCCAAGTCGCCCAGGCGGTTGTTGGCGTCGCGGACGGCTTCCGGCGGCACGTCGCAAGCGCTGCGCACTGCTTCCTCCACCATCTTCGCCATCAGGCCGATGCGCAGTCCGCGCGTGATGACCTTGATGAAGTACTTGATGGTGAGCGGCTGGAAGGTTCGAAAGGCGTCGACCAGCAGTTCGCGTTTCTTCGCGGTCGTGCGCGCGCGAAACAGTTGCTGATAGATCTCGTTCGCCTGGCGCAGCGTGAGCGGCTGTTCGGCGCTGATGCCGCGCAGCAGCAGACCTGCCGTTTCGCCGCTATCGCCCACTTCGGCGTAGCAGACGTTCAGCGTTTCCCAATCCCAGCCCGTTGCGGTTTGCAGCGCATCACGAAGAATGCTGTAGCCGATGGAAAGCTTCGGTCTTGTCCTGCGATCTCGAACAGACTGTGATTCGCGGCTCGCTTCGGCGACGGGCCCGGCGCTGAGGAACTGCACGGCCAGAGCGAGGTCCTCGTCGCTGAGCGTGCGAAGATAATCCGCGAGAATCGAGATTTTGCGCAGGCGGCTGGCGAAGCTGGCGATCTGCTCGCAGACGAGCGCCAGCTCGATCCATCAGCCCTCAGCCTCAATGTTGCGTGCGTTCGCCGGCGCGTTGCGGCGCGGCGGCCGAGTAACCGCGCGTTCGCAAGATGTGCGCGAACGGCGCGGTGTAGCCGTGCACCACATCGATGTGCTTGGCGCCGGATTGTGCAACTAGCGCCAGCAGTTCGTCGAAATCGGCGTGATCGGAGTAAGGAATCAGCTCTTCGGCGCCGCTTCGCGACCGGGCGTTGTCGAGCGCCGCCCATCCGGATACATAAGCCAGCCGCACGTTTTTGCCGCTTGCTTCGAGCACATTGCCGTGCGTGGGAACCACAACCAGAGCCTTGCCGGACGTGGCTCTCGCATCGTAAGGCTCCCAGCCCGGAAACGCGTAGCCGCTGTTCCTCGTAAACGGGAATGAATTTCGCGATGGCGCCATGCACGGCGGTGCGGAATGCCGGCCTGGCAAAGCACATGAACGATTTCCTGGCCGCGGCCCAGCGCATACCCGATGAACGCCGGGATCACGCCTTCGTCCAAGACAAGCTCGCGCAAAGCGCAGGATGCGCTCGATGGCGTCTTCGCGATCGAGCAGCCGGTAGATGGGAAGGCCGAAAGTGGATTCGATGATCAGCCGGTCGCAGGCGATTGGCTGGGTGGTGTCGCCGCAAAGCGGCGGCCGCAGCTTGATGTCGCCGGTGTAGACGAGGCGCTCGCCGCGATATTCGATCAGCAATTGCGCGGCGCCAAGAATGTGGCTGGCCGGGAAAGCGGTCAAGCGCGCGCCGTTCCAATCCATGCTTTCGCCGAATTCGAGCGGCAGCATTTCGGGCTCCTGCTGCTCCTCCGTCGAGCCACAGGCGCATGCGATAGAAGCGCAGGGTTGTGGACGTGCCGATCACTTTGCCGTGACAACCGCGCGCGTGATCGCTGTGGCCGTGCGAGATCCAGGTGGCGGAGCAAGGTCGGTGTTGTCGAGCCAGAGATCGATTTCGGGCAGATAGATGCCGGTCTCGCGAAACTCAACTTCCATCTGAAACTGCTTCTACTCGTCGAGAAACAGCGCGCAGAGTTGATCCATGAAGTTGCGCACTTCGGAGTCGTGCCCGTCGGTGCCGTTCACCATGATCGAGAAAGCCAGCCAGCGATGTTGCTGCGTCTCGATGTAGCCGCTCAAAGCGTTCACGTGCGCGAGCGAGCCGGTTTTCGCGTGAACGCGTTCCGCGCCAGCGAATGTTCTGGAAGCGATGTTCAAGCGTCCCGTCGACTCCGCCGATCGGCAGCGACTGCAGCCAGACGTCGCGCTCGGGGCGCTGCCACATATAGCGGAGCAGAGCGACGGTGGAATCCGGCGTGGTCAGGTCCTGGCGCGCCAGACCCGAGCCGTCAGTCGAGCGCGAACCGGTGCCATCGCGAGTAATGCCCGATCTCCTGCAAGGAACGCCTTGCGTTCGGCAACGCCGGCCTTCAAGCGTGCCGTCGCTCCTGTGACTGCGCCACTTCGCGCAGCAACATCTCGGCGTGCAGATTCTGACTGACTTTATTGATCACCTGAATCGCTTCTGAAAGCGGTACGGAATCGTGAACCGCCAGCACAGTGCCAGACCGGCGGCAGCTTGATGCCGGCGCTGCGAACATCGTTCAGCTGCGCGATATCGGCGCGCGCTACGCCGCGAACCGTAATGCCGCGTCGCGCAGAACGCGTCAATGAGTGCTTCAGCCGCAAACAGCGCCGGATTATCTACGCCCAGATCCTGACGCCACTCCGGCGCGCTCTTGCCGATCGTGCCCCACAGCACCACTTCGTTCGATGCCCGGCGCGCGCGAGACATGAATATGCGTTTCGTTCGAATTATCGGTAACGACTTCGTTCAAAATAACGAAGTGACCGATGACGGGCCGCAGGTCGACTGCGGCCAGTTCGCCCATCTCCGTGGATGCACGATCAGCCGAGATGGCGTTGTCGTTCAGCGCGAGCGCGCTGACGGGCGCGCCATAGCCGTAGATGCTGTCGTCGATAGTCCAGCCATCCGGGTAAAGATCGCCCGGATAGCGCGTCGCGAACGCCGGTGACATCGCCGTCGATTTCGCGGATGCCGGCCTGCGACGAGTTTGTCGGCGAGTTCTTCGAGCGCGCCGAGCGGATCGCCATCTATGGAATCGACGCGCATACGGCAACACGCGTCCCGAAAGATTCGGATCGCCGCCGCCGATCAATTGAAGATCGGAAATGACGGCTTGTCCGGGAGCCCAGTGCGCCGCTTGTTCGCAACTCGGTCTGGAATTTGTAATTCGGGCCGAGGCGAACCAGAGCCAGCGCGGTGGTATAGAGCTTCGTGTTCGAAGCGGGCGTGAAGAAGTGCGCTGCGTCCTGTTGCGGCCAGAACTTCACCCGTCTCGACATCCACGAATTTGATAGCCGAATGCGGCCGCGCTGAACGGCGGGCGAGGCGTGCGATAAGCGCCGTGATCGCGCTTGCGTCAGATCGCCGTGCGAATCGCTCGAGAAGACGAGGCAAGCGCGACGCAGAGCGCCAAGAAAGTGCGGCAAAGACAGTCGCACCAGCCCTAATGTTTACCCGCTGCTGCGACACTCAACTGCGCCTTTCGTTTCGCTCTTCTTTTCCGCTCATCAAGTGTGCTTCCAGCATAATAAGCAGCGCCAGAATGAGAACCGCGACGGATCCCAATGCGGGAAGCAGCATCACATAACGGGTTCCCGAGCGAGCTGTCCACATATCCCAGGAGCCAGGGAGCGGACATGGCGCCGGTAATCGCGATCGGAGAAGATGCCATTGTAAAAGCCCGGATGATAGGAGAAGCGGTCGTCCAGCGTCTCGGCAACCAGCGGGTAGATGGGCGCGAAACCCGCGCCGATCACGAGGACGGCGATCCAGGCGCCCGCCATGGAGTTCGTAAAGCTGAGGAGCAGATATCCGAGCATCGCGACGACGATGCTCGCCAGCAGCAGTCTTCGGTGACTGACGCGCGGCAAGCAGCTGCTGCGCAGCGAGACGTCCGAGCATCAGCGCCAGGAAATAGCCGGCGAGAGCAAAGATCGCCCAGACCGGATTGGTGCCGAGGCGATGAATCAGAAACAGCGGCAGCCATCCCGCGATGGCCCATTCATTTCCGAACTGAAAGAACAGCAGCAGACCGAACAGACGGCCGCAATGCTGCGCAAATCTCGCAGAGTCTCGCGGACGCTGTTCTCCTCTTCGCGCGACGGCACGGGCTGCGAGCGCCGGCGGAAATTTGTTGCCGGCGTAAAGAACGAAATAGATGAGCGGAACAATCGCCAGCAAAGCCGTTTCAATCTGTACGGAACCGGCGAAGTAGGTGATGCCGACCATCAGAGTGGAAACCAGGCAGCCGCAGCCAAACAGCACGCCGGCGCGGTTCGCCATGGCGGCGGGCGCCTGCGCAAAATAGGGCTCCAGAACGTAAAGAAGGGCGGTTGCAAGACTGCCGCCTGCCGAGCCCACGAATCCGAGGCCCAGCATGCGCCAGAGCGGCGAGACGGGCGGCACGAGGAACGACAGGGCCAGCAGGCTGGCAAAGGCGATAGCGCAGGCCACCAGCGCGACCGTGCGGATCGGAGACTCGGTGCAGCAGCCGCTGCGCAATGGCCGCGGCGATCACATACCCCGCATTCAGCGCGAGAAAATGCAGGCCGATCAGTTGGGGATCGGTGTCGATGTGGTACTGCCAAGCAACCAGGAGCGACCCGAGCAGGCCTACCAGAACTCCGAGCAGCAGAAAACCGTTCACCCACTCGCGCGCCTGACGATCGCGTTGAAAAATTTTGCGTGAAGTTCAGCGGTACTCGTTGACACGTTCCGAAAGTAATTTATACAATCGAAGTCATCACTGAAAAAGGAGGTGGTCCAGTCGAATGAATTCTGGTAGTGACTGTAGCATACAATCCACGCGCGAGGTGGCCGACTCTTAAAGTCGCCGTTCGTACGTTCAGGTTTCGTTCAGTGACGAGGCCGCAGTTCCTGTGGACCGGCCGCCCGTCGCGCGTAACGTAGCTAGAGTATAGCCGTAAGGCTGATTTGTAAGCCCCGCAGGGCACTGCTCAAGTGCGTCGGTCGGGGCTTTACGCATTCAGGAACGGCTTTTGCATGTTAAAATAGGAGTCAACCCACCCGTTTCTCGAAAGGAATCCAAGGAAATGAAAGCAGGGATTCATCCCGCCTACGATGAAGTGAACGTGATTTGCGCGTGCGGATCTACGTTCCACACCCGATCCACTCACAAAGGCGACCTGCGCGTCGAAATCTGCGCCAGCTGCCACCCGTTTTTTACCGGGCGGCAGAAGCTGGTGGATACCGAAGGCCGCGTAGACCGCTTCCAGAAGAAGTTCGCCAAGGCGCGCGAACTCCAGGCGCAAAAGAAGGCCGCCGACCGACGCGAAGGCCGCCGAAGAAAGTTCAGTAGAACAGTTCTCAGACGCGGCCGCAGCATTACTGCGGCGCCACCAAACCTTTCCGGATCGCAAAGAGCACTAGTTCGGCGGTGCGATGGATATTCATCTTCTCCATCAAATTCGCGCGATGAACGGAGACGGTGTTGACGCTGAGATCGAGCAGGCCGGCGATTTCTTTGTTCGATTTTCCTTGCGCGATGAGTTGCAGAACCTGCTTTTCGCGTCCGGTCAGTTTGTTCAGCTCGTCATCCTGCTCGTGAGCGACATATTTCAGGCCCGACCCTATGAAGCGTTTTCCCTCGGCCACCGCTCGGATCGCGCCCACTAGATCCACGTCGATCGCGCTCTTCAGCAGATAGCCTTTGCGCCCGCGTCCAGCGCGTTGCGGACGTAGTTATCCTCGGCGTGCATGCTGAGGATCAGCACCTCGGTGCCGGGCAGATGCTTCACAATCTCTTTGGTGGCTTGCACTCCATCCAACTCCGGCATGGAGAGATCCATGACGACGACTTTCGGCTTCAATTCATAGGCCATGCGGATGGCTTCCACGCCGTTGCTGGCCTCGCCGACGACTTTCATGCCTTCTTCGTCTTCCAGAATGCGCCGGAAGCCGCGGCGCACCAGGCTGTGATCGTCTACAAGAAAACTGTAATTTCTTCACTCATGATTTACGGCTAACTACCTCTTCCATACTTTCGTGGTCTCAGCGCTTCGGAGACATAATCTTCCTGCCGCAGCGGCATCACCAGCGAGACTGTCGTGCCGCTGTTCGGCGTCGGACGAAATGTTCAAGTCGCCGCCCAGCAGCTCGGCCCGTTCCCGCATGGCAATCAGCCCAAGACCGGGCTTGCCTTTCTTCGACGGCATCATCCCGCAGCCGAAATCCTTGACGTTACGGTCAGCGTCGTCCGAAGAAAAAATCATTTCTACTTCCGCCGCGCCGGTATGCGAATGTTTGGCGGCATTGTTTAACGCTTCCTGCACGATGCGGAAGCAATGGATGGCGGGCTGGCCCGTGATCCGCACCGGTTCGCCCTCGACGACCGCGGTCGTCGGAATGCCGGTCTGCCGCTCGAATACATCCGTGTACCACTCGATACCCTTTGCCAGTCCGTAATCATCCAGGATCGCCGGATGCAGCATCTGCGAAAGGCTGCGCATCTTCTCCAGCGTGTTGTGCGTGATCTCGCGAACTTCGCTCAGTTCCGTGCGCAGAGGAGAATCCGGCGGAACGCCTTTCCGCTCGGCCCGTGCCGAGCATCGCGCTCACCGCCGTAAGGATTTGCCCAAACTCGTCGTGCAGCTCGCGGGAGACTGAGCGCAGCACTTCTTCCTGAACGGTGATCAGCCTCGCCGCCAGAACGCGATGTTGGCGGGAGAGCGATGTCAAGCTTCTCGAAAAGCTTGCGATTGGAGTAGATCAGGTACGAGCGTAGTCACGGCGATGGCTGCGATGGTCGCCGCGAGAAAAGCGTAGGTGTTCCACTCGGCGCTGTCGTAGATCGAACCGATCTTCTGGTCGGCGCGTTCTTCGGCCCGTGTATTTTCCTCGAGAAGATACGAGACGTGACTTGCCAGCAGGGATTGCTGGGCCGAAAGCTCTCCGGCGACCAGGGCTCGCGCGGCGGTTTCATTACCCGCAGCGGCTAGCTGAAACACCTGGTCGGAGGTGTTCCAGAACTGGTGCAGTAAATGCACCAGTTGGGCCTGCTTGTTTGCGCGGCGGCCGACCGGACTCAACTTTGCATCGGCCCGGAGCGCCGCTTCCAAATCGCGGCGCACCCGGGTAAATTGGCCGCCGTACTTGACGATGCCGGAGCTTTGCGGGGCCTGGGTCATGTCGCGCAGCTTGAGTCCGATACTGTTCACGTCGTTTTGGACTCTCAGCAGCAGCAGCGAATCGTGGCGGTCGAGATCGATGGTTTCGGTCTGCAGGTTACGAGTCCGCCGATTTGGTACAGGGCGTGCCAGGAGAACGCCGTGACTGCGGCCAGTGTTACCAGGAGGCCGAGAAGGAGCCGGATTGTAGGCGATCTGCTCATTGAGCGGTTATCGCGAAATTTGCCACAATATAGAGTGACGAACCAAGAGAGGAATATGTTGCTCCGGATCGGGGGCTATGAATAGCCGCGAGCAAGATGAGCAGATTGGCCGAATTTACAGGCATAAGACCGACCATAGACAAAGGTTGACTTTCATCGATGCCGAGCTCGGCGGCATTGTAAATCTGCGCGGAAAGCGGCAAGCCAGCTTGAATGCTTGCTGATGAAACAGCTCGTCGGAATTGACGCCCGCGCTGTCGCAAATTGAATATAGACCAGATTCTCAAACTCGGTGGCGGAGCGGGAACAACTCGCACCAGAAAATCTCAAATGTAAATGGTGAGCTGAAGCGGCTGCGGCGTGCAGGTGTAGGTTCGGCTTTCGATTCCGTTTACCAGAAATGCGTAGCAGAACCTGCGGCGGTCCCCGCCGTACCATCGAATGATCTGGTAGCGGACCACTCGGAGACATTGCGCTGCCAATCGGTAGGCGCATGACACATCGCTTCGGAGAGCTAGGTGGCGTTCATGAAAACTCGCCGGCAGCGGCGGAATGCCGTACTCTGTGATTACCTGCCACGGTAAACACGACTCCACGGTTGCCGGATCTAAAACTCGAGAGACGATACGTCGTTAATCGATGGGCATCTTCCGATCCCGCCCAAAACGTTGGTGAGCTGCCAAATCATCGCTTCAACGGGTTCAGCCTGTCGTCAACATGGAGCGAAATAGTTGTCGCGTTCAGTTCGAAGGTGAAGCACAGTTGCGCCTATAACTCGCAAAGTCCAAATCATCGGTGAACGCGCCGGATGGAACTGCGGGAGTCTCCGCAGGTCGGCAAAGCTCGTGAAGCCTCCCCGCGAATGTATAGCGTTGCCCCCATTGTGCAAGCAGTCCAGCCATATCGGAGAGGCATATCGCGTCTCCGATCGCTGTGCATAACGGTCCCAGTTCGGAACGACCTGCCCCACGCTGATGCTCGATCTGGTTCATTGCCGCGGCACCCGGGCGTTCCCCAGGTCTGCAGGCATTCGTTTGCTGCATCTCGGCTTCAGGGAGCCGAGAAGGTATACGCCTTCTGGGCTGACCGACGCACGAAAGTACGGGACCGGCACTCTGAGAATGGGCGCCCCAGAAGTGATCGATCACTGTCTTCGGAGCGCGCCCAGGCCGGGCGAGGATGACGGCGAGCAGGAGCGCGACGACGATCATGCCGCCGAGCCACAAGTCGCGCCTGGGAAGAGTACGAGAAGCAGCCTTCGATGGGACACCTCTGACCGGTTCCGGCGGAACATGAAAATCGGGTAAATACGAACCAGCCGGAAGGTCGATACGAGAGCTCGCGGTCGTGTCCGGCGATCTGGTAATACTGCGCGAGACGCTGCGAACTTCGCTAGCCGTGCCCCGCACAACTGGATCCTGGTTGGTGTCGTAGTTCGGATCACGGTTGAAAACTTCGACGCCGAGGGTTCTCTCTTTGAGTGAATCCAAGCGCCCCTCCAGAGCGACGCGGACCACGAAATCCAGAAAAACGACGCAGCGGCGGCTCGATCGAAACGGCGGACTGAGGCAGATACGTTCTAACTGGGTGCGAACGTCGCTGTACTGACGTGGGCCGGCAAGGCGTGCTTGGTCTGTACGGCTTGCGATGTCGACTCGTTATGGTGCTCGGAACCCATACTTACCGTGCCAGTTCGAAGGTTGCAACTCCCCCCGGGCCCCGTAGCCGTACATTACGCAGTACACTACGCCGTTGGAAACGTGCCCTTATTCTACGCCCAACCCATTGGTTTCGCTCTAGTTTGTCAGTCAAGGGCTCGGTTTCTAGGGTACAGGACTTGTGGTTTCCGCGCCTCTGTCTCGAAAATAGTTCAGCTTTGTACCGTTGAACGTCTGTTTCAGGTGGAGATCTCTATGAGGACACAAATATCGCGACGGGCGACGCTGTAGCTCTGCTCTTCGGGGTAAGCATTACGGGGTGGAGTCAGCTCTATACCGGATCAATTGCCGGTGCCGTGCATGACCCATCGGGCGCCGTTGTACCGAACGCGAAAGTCACGGTTACCGACGTCGCGCGCGGAGTTTCGAACAGCACGACGACGAATAACTCAGGCCTCTATACGGTGGGCAATCTTTCGCCTTCGACCTATGCGGTTAGAGTGTCGCGCCAGGATTCACTCCGTTTGAGCAGCCGAGCGTGGTGTTGGAGGTGAACGGCGCTGTACACGTCGACGCCCACCTGCAGGTAGCAACGGCCGGCCAAACCGTGACCGTTTCGGCGGCAAACGCGCCGATGCTGCAGACCGAGAATGCCACCACCGGACAGACGATAAACCGGACGTACGTCAATGATCTGCCGCTCATTAATCGGGCGGTGTTCGACTTGGCTTTTCTCGCTCCCGGCGTGTCCCAACCCACCGGCGATGCATACGGCCCAGGGAATCAGGCCAACAATTTCGTTTCCGACGGCGAGCGCAACGCTCAATCGGACATCCTGATCGATGGGATCAGCACGAACATCGTACGACCAGAACACGGGTTGGGTGGACCCGCTCTACACGCCTAGCGTAGAAGCGGTGCAGGAATTCCGCGTCGAGCAGACAAACTTCAGTGCCGAGATAGGGTTCAGTGCCGGAACGGTAGTCAACGTGGTCACCCGGTCTGGAACCAACGCCATTCACGGCGACCTGTACGAGTTTTTCCGCAACACAGTTCTGAATGCGAATAACTTCTTCAATAACGCGGGCGGCAAAGCTACGCCGGCCTATCACTACAACGATTTTGGCGGGTTCATCGGCGGCCCAATCAAGAAAGATAAGCTCTTCTATTTTTTCGATTACGAAGGCAGCCGGACGATCACTCCCCAGTTTGCGACCGTTGGCGTCCCCTCCGCGAATGAACGTACGGGCAACTTTGGCGAGTTGTGCGGCGATAAAGGTGGAAGCTTCAACTCGGCGGGACTGTGCTCGGTACAGGCCGGGCAGCTTTGGGATCCGTACTCGGCGACGAGCGGTTCGGCAGTCAACCCGTATACGGGCGCGACGTATATCGGACTCGTCTATCGGCAACCCGAACGGCGGAGTGCGCCAGAACTACATCCCGTTCAACAATCTGTCAACATATGCGAGTCCTGGCAATAGCACGTACAACCCTTTAATTACGCCCGGCGTGAGGGGCAATCTCATCAACCCTGCCAGCCGCAAAAATCATTCAACTATTTCCCCTGCCGAATACCGGAGCGGAACGCCGGGGACACCCGGCTATCAAGCGGGCAGCAACTTGTATGGCGTAGGCTCGTCGCCAAACAATAATGATCAGTTCGATATCAAACTGGACGACCGCATAACGGACTATGACCAGCTCAGCGTCAGGTTCTCGCGCGACTGGACCACGTCATCTGTGGCGAATCTGTTCGGGAACGTCTTCGACGCCAACACGCAGGGGCCGACGAATCATGTAGCATATTCAGGCGCGCTGAACTACACGCACACGTTCAATCCCACGACGCTGCTGACGGGTACGGTGGGTTACGACCACGCCTTCGCACAGACGGCCGGGATCGGAGCCGCCTTCCCAGGATTCGATTTCGGTCAATACAATCTGCCCAGCAAATCTCGGGACATCCGGGTTTATTGCTCCTCCCGCGCTTGCGCTCGACGGCTACAATGCCCAGAAAATGGAAATGTTACATCGGCGGACAGCCGTATTCAGGTCTGATTTACGCTCAGGATGTGTATCAAATGTTGGGTTCCGTAGCGAAGACGGCGGGCAATCACGATCTCCATTTCGGCGGCGAATTCCGCGTCCACCGTATCAACTTCACCCAATTCGGCGTACCCAATGGCCATTTCGTTCCAACAGACAGGAACATCCGCAGTACCAATCCTCGGCGGCGATTCGCTGGCCAGTTTTCTGGTGGGCGCGGCTACCGATTGGAACGCGTACGAGATTCCCGCTCCCCGGCCACCCAGAACCTGCAATACGCCGGATTCGTCCAAGACAACTGGCACGTAAACGACCGTTTAACGCTGAATCTCGGTCTCCGCTACGACGTCGATTAGCCGCGCACGGAGCGCTACAACCAGATAGTTTCTTCGATCTCAACGCCGCGGCGCCGATTCGGTTCCCGGCATTGTGCCGGCCACCGGATCGCTCGAGTACGTCGGCCAGAACGGATTCGACAGAACCGCGTACAAGACGTATTACGGCGCCATCGGGCCGCGCTTCGGTTTCGCGTACAGAATCGGGCACGAACACCACCATTCGGGGCGGCTACGGCATCTACTACGATCCGTCGAATCAGGGCGCGGCCGGTACTGGCAGTGGGCCGCTGGTTTCAGGGCTATGACCAGCAGACCAACTTTGCATCGTGGACAGGCCCGAACGGCAGCAGTCACTATCCCGGCTCGGTCCTTGGCGTATCGCAGAGCATTCACCGGTGCAAGGCAACTCACAGGGCATCTACATGGAACTTGGAAGCACGGTGAACGTCATACCGGTCCTAGAAATGGCATAAAATTCCGTCAGGAGCAGTCCTGGAGCTTCGGTATCGAGCATCAGTTCCGTGGAACATTCTCATCGACGCCGAATACGTCGGAAGAAAAGGTACGCACCTTTATTTCGGCGGCGACACTTACGCGATCGACTCATCTGCCCCCACCGGCGCGACAGCAGTTACGCAAGCAATCCCGCCGCTTACAATGCGAACGTACCTTCTGCCGCGCTGGCGATCGCGCGTGGAGAAAGCAACTCCTACGGGGCATACTCGAACCCGTTCTAGAGCGGTAACTTGCCAGGCCTACAACTCTACACTCCTTATCCGCAATATCCGATATCGGCCTGGGGTACGACGGCGGTCCAGAACACCGATCCGCCATGGGCGAACTCGATCTATAATCGGTTCAGTTCAAGCTCGAGAAGCGCTTCTCGCAAGGGCTGCAGTTCCTGTTACTTACAGCTACCAGAAGAGCATCGACGACTCATCGCTGGCGGGTCTCGAAGAGTACATCAACGGCATTGCGGCATCGACCCTGGCCGCAAGTCCAGGACCCCAACAACCTGAGGCTGGAGCGCTCGGTCTCGCAGTTCGATATTCCTCAAATTGCTCAGTTCTCGTGGGTTTACCAGTTGCCTTTTGGTAAAGGCAAAACTTACGGCAGCAGCTGGAACCGATTCGTGAACACAATCCTCGGCGGGTGGCAGCTGAACGGCATGTATCGCTGGGATGACGGGTTCCGCTGATTCTGGGGCTGACCGGCGGCCAAAGCCTTCCCACGTACGGTAACCAGCGTCCCAACCTGCCGTATCAACTGCAGTTATCGGGCACCGCAAGCCCGAACGTAAACTATTTCAGCAATCCGCGCCCGCTGACAGCCGCGCAATTAGCGGCATGGATTCCGGCTCCGTACACCGACGGCACTGCTCCGCGCACGCTACCGAATCTTCGGGCGCCCGGAACCAACAACCTGACCGCGTCGCTATTCAAAGAGTTCCCACTTGGGATGGAAGGAGCAGGCTGGAGTTCGGAGCGGAAGCGTTCAATGTGTTAACTCGGTTCAGTTCGGAGCGCCTTACCACGTCGGTCAACAGCGGGACGCCCTTTGGTACCATCATTACCCAGGCGAACTCGCCGCGCGCGTATGCAGCTCGTCTGAAGCTGTACTTCTAACGGTTCCTCCTAGCAAGGCGGCGGGCTTCGGCTTGCCGTTCCTTTGATCCTGAACACCATCACCGGCTTATGACCGTGAGTTACGCTCAGTATTGATGCGTGCGCTGAGCTTTGTTCTGCTTGGCTGCATGGCTCGGTTTCGCCCAGAATCCTGCTCCTGAACAGCTGTTCAATGAAGCCTTGGCCGCGCAGCGCCGGGGTGACTTCACGGCGGCCGTAGCCGACTATGAAGGCGTCCTGAAGATTGCGCCCGGCCTGGTTCCAGCGCGCGCCAATCTTGCCGCAGCGCAGCTGCAACTCGGCCGCATGGATGAAGGCATCGCCAATTATCGTGTCGCCCTTCGGCAGGATCCGAGGAATGTGCAGATCGCCGTTCTCCTCGGAGACACGTTGGTTCTGCGCCATAGCTACGGCGAGGCGATCACGTTGCTCGAGCCCTTCGAGCAGACTCATCCCGCGAATCTGGATGTCGCTTTCTGCTGGGCGAGGCGCTCATCGACAACAAAAGGCCAGTGGAAGGTCTGAAGCGGATTGAGCGAGTGGCGGCAGCCCGGAACGATGTGAATGCCTGGATGATGGCAGCATTGACGCAATTGAAGCTGGTGGAGTATTCGAAGGCCCGCGCCGATGTCCAGGCCGCGCTAGCGGGCGAACGCCGCGCTCCGGGGGCCTACACCTTGCTCGGCATGGCGAAGGTCATGGCAGGCGACGATCAAGGGGCCAAAGCCGATTATCGCAAGGCGATCGAAATGAATACGACGATTTTGATGCCAACCTGCGTCTCGGTACCATTCTCCGCAACGAGCAGCGATCTGACTGCCGCCAGGCCATATCTGCAACAGGCACTGCGAGTCGACCCGTCGTCTTTGTCGGCGCTATATGAGTGGGCGCTCGTCGAAATCGCCGAGGGGCAGGACGCCGCAGCCATGACGGATTTGGAGCAAATCGTGCAAAAGGCTCCGAACCTTCTCAAGCCGCATGTCAGGCTTGCGGCACTGTTTTATCGCGTGCGCCGCAATGAGGACGGAACCGAGAGCGGCAGACAGTGGACCGCCTGATGGCTCACCCGAAGGAGCAGGATGTGCGGCTGAGTGCGGATCCTTCCTTGAGCGTGGAAATGCCCGGGGCTACTACGGCGCGGCCTCCTTCACATTGAGCACGCGATCGGCTGCGACATTTTCGAGCCGCTGAACTGTTCCCGAAGGCCAGCGGATTTCAACCGATTCGGCCATGCTGTCCGCGCCCAAGCCCAAAATGCACCGGCCCATCGCTCGACGACGCATATCCTACGGCGGTCGTCATGTGGTTGTACTGCGCGCCGGCATTGGTGACAACCTTGATCACGGCGCCGATGCCATCGCGATTGCTCTTCGTCCCCTCGAGCGCGATATCCAGCCAATGACCTGATCCCTCGCTGCGGTTCATCCAAATCTCGGCATCCCTGCCCAGCGCGGTAACCACCACATCCACCCGGCCATCGCCATCCAGATCGCCAAAGGCGCAGCCGCGATGCCGCGCGGCAGGGTGGGCATTCAGTCCCGCTTCTTGTGTCAGCGCCATCCATGCGGCCGCCATCCACGTTCCGAAAAACAGTGTTGAACTGATCGATGTCTTCATACCGACGGGCAACGCATCCACATGCCCGCGCGTGATGAAAAGATCCTTCCATCCATCGTTGTCGAAGTCGTACAGCCCGGCGCCGAAACCCGCCATGGGACGCGTAAGCGTCGCCATTCCGCTCTTGGCCGTGATCTCTTCGAAATCGCCTTTGCCCGTGTTCTGGAAGAGCGGGAAGGTGTCGTTGTTCAATGCCACGAACGCGATGTCGGGATAGCCATCGTTGTTGAAATCGCGGAAATCCAGCGCCCATGCCGCTGACGAAGTTGCCGTTTTCGACCAACGCCACGCCTGCGTCGAAAGCCGCCTCGTCAAATTTTTCCCGTCTACGTTGTGAAAGAGAAAGTTGTAGTAGCCATCGTTGGTGACGAACAGATCCGGCCGGCCATCGCCGTCGTAATCCGCCATCGCCGACTCCCATGCCCTTCCCGACATGCGCGCGGATGCCGCTTGGGCTGAGACATCCGTGAACGTGCCGTCGCCATTGTTCAGAAACAACTGATTGGGAAGACCTTTGTAAAACTTGGGATGACAATAATACTGCGTTTCCCTTGAACGTGCAATGCGGCTCGGTCGGTAGTCCCACTGAAGGTAATTGACCACAAAGAGATCCAGCCGTCCGTCGTTATTCACATCCACCCAGGCTGCGCCGACCGCCCACAACGGCCCGTATTCCGGGTCCGGACGATTCAGCCCGGCCTTTGCAGTCACATCGGTAAACGTTCCATCTCCGTTGTTGTGATAGAGCGAGTTGCCGTGTACTCCGGCGACGAACAGATCCGGATAGCCGTCATTGTCGTAATCGCCTACGGCGACGCCGATGTCGTACCCGTCCCTTCGAGGCCGGCTTGCTTCGTCACATCTGTAAATTTGCCGTTGCCATCGTTCCGGAACAGGCGATTCGAATATTTGGGTGAATCTTTCTGCAGCGTCGCAATGTTCGCGCCGTTCGCGAAAAAAATATCCGGCCGCCCGTCTTTGTTGTAGTCGAAAATCGCAACGCCGCCGCCCATCGCGGCCGGAACGTGCCGCATGGGCGTCTCGTCATTCTCCAAGTGAAACGGGATCGATTGGAAGGAGAAGCGGATCGGACTCGGGGAGTTTTGCGCCGCGTAAACAAGCCAGCAGCCGCCAACCACGATCAGAAGCCCAGCAAGCGAACGGCGAAGGCGTTCAGAGAACATCGTCATCGCGGAGCAGAATGAAGAGAATACCAGATAACAGCGACTCCCGCTCACATGATGATACAATCGTGCTGAAAAGCCCACATGAAGATGTGCACTTTTATCGTCTCCTGCTGCTGTTTTCCACAGTCGCCTTTGAGCGGACCAGTTCGCAGACGCGGCCGCTGCCTTCGAGCGCGCGATATGCCGGCCGCTGAAACAGATTCTTCGTACCATTTTCATGGCTCATCCGAACGATGCCGCCGCTCTGGGACTGCTGGGAGCGGTTCTGGACACCGAGAAGAAGTATGCGGAGGCGGAGAGCGTATATCGACACGCCATGCGGTCCGGGCCAAATTCAGCGACGCTGCTCAACAACTATGCAAATCATCAGTTCGCCACCGGCGATCTCGCGGGCGCACGTACCACGTATCTGAAGGTGATTGCGCTCGACCCGCAGCGCGTCAACGCCAATCTGCAACTCGCCGCCATTGCGATCGAACAAAGGGACGGTGGAGAGGCGTTGCGATACTCGAATCATCTGCCAGCGAGCGACCGATCCTCGCCGCAGGTGCAGATTCTTGAAATGCAGGCTCTGTTTCTCGCCGGACGCGAGGCCGAGCCAACGCACTCGTGGCACGTCTATCCGCCGCGTCGCAAAATGATCCGCGCTTGAGCTTCACCGCCGGTCTTGCGCTGGCCGAGGCCGGACAGATACTCGGATGCCGAGACGTTTTTTTCGCGTGCGCTGGAAGAAGCGCCCGCGAATCTGGATGTTCTTTACAACCTGGGATTCGCCGCATTTCATGCCGGCCATCTTGAGCGCGCGCGCGATGTGCTTCAGACGGCTCTCGCGCAGCGGCCTGAGGACATCGATACTCTTTACAATCTGGCTGCAGTCGAAATCGATCTGAAGCAGCGCGAAACCGCGTTACGGCTGCTTGCGGAAGCTGCGCGTCTGGATCCATCGCGAGCAAACGTGCAACTGTCCATCGCACAAACCGCCAGCGCGCTCGGCTTTTACGCGGACTCCCTGCTCGCTTACGACAAATACTTGAAGCTCTCGCCGAGCGACGAATCTGCCCAGCGCGAACGCGCTTTTATGTACGCCGTCAGCAGTCAACCGCGCGAGGGACTCGCCGCGTTGCAGGACTTTTTGCGTTCTCACCCTCGCGACGATACGGCGCAATATGAAGTGGGAATTCTCGAGACGCAGTCCGATCCCGCCGACGCTGCGTCGCACTTTAATAAGGCTGTTGCCCTACAGCCCGATTTCGTCCCGGCGCGGTTTGGGCGCGGCGTGGTCAAGTTTCTTCAGGGAAATGCGGCGGCCGCTCTTCCAGATCTGGAGTTTGCCGGTGCGCGTTACCCTGACAATGCGCAAGTTCTCGATCGCTTAGGAGAAGCGTATACCGCGCTCGATCGCCCCGCCGAAGCGGTGAAAGTTCTTCGCAAGGCGTCGGAGATTTCTCCGAATGATTCCCGCATTCTGATGCATCTCAGCCGCGCTCTTTCGAAGGCCGGGCTGAGCGATGAAGCTCGAGCGACCCTCGCCCGTTTTCGAATCATCGGTCCACAACCGGGGAATCTCATTCCGCAGCCGGGATTCCTGGAGTTTCTTAGCCTCTCCCCCGAACAGCAGCAGGCGCGCTATCGCGACGAAGTGCAAAAACGGCTGAAAGAGAACCCTCAGGATTCGGCCATAAACGTACGCTACCTGAAATTGCTGATAGACGAGGGAAATATCGATCAGGCCGGCACGGTAGCCGCGCACTTGCTCACTTTACAGCCGCCCGCACTGTTAGCAGCCGAAGCCGGTCGCGCCTTGGTCGACGCGGAGCAGTATGCGCAAGCTAAACCGCTTCTGGAATACGCCGTTCGGTTGTCGCCGATGCCTGAGGTGCAACTGGATCTCGCGATCGCGGTATTCCATACAGCGGGAGCACAAGAAGGCCTCGCGCGGCTTGACCGCGTGCCGGAAGCACAGCGCTCCGGCGACTACTATTTGGCTCGTGCCGAGATGCTTGACGCCGGCGGAAGGCACGACGACGCGTTCGCCGCTTTACAGCGCGCCGTCGCTGCCGCTCCGACTCGCTCAGATCTCTACCAGCAAGCGGCGCTTTTTCTCGCCAGGAATGGACGATCCGTCGACGCTGTTCAATTGCTCGATAAGGCGTCGAGCATTTTGCCGGAAGATCCGAAAATTCTGCTGGCGAAGGCTGAGTTGCTTCGATCGGGGCAGCGCTTCGCCGATGCCGAGCGGGTCTTAAAGCAGATTCAAAACCGCTGGCCCGAATGGGCGCCCGCGTATGTGACGTACGGCAACTTGCTCGAAGATCAGAAGCGGTCGGAAGAAGGGAAGACGCAAGGTCCGAAACCGGACGACCAGTCGTCGGATACCGGCAGGCCCCCTCGTCCCGGTCCGCCTCCGTCGCGCTGATCTGCCGGTCGACCGCCGACGCTAGGGCTGCATTCGCGTCTTCTGCAGCCGGAACATGATGTCCTGCGGATTAAATTTTAGGAAGCGATCGAGCGTATCGATGGTTTCGCTTTTCCTGCCATCGCTCGCGTACAAGGTAGCGAGTTCTACATAAGCCGCTTTCAGGGAAGCGTCGAGATCGATTGCGCGAGTGAGTTGTTGTTCCGCTTCCTTGAGATCTCCGGATCGCTTGAGAACGATGCCGAGGTTCATGGCGGCTTTCGCGCTTTGCGGCTCCAACTCAACCGCGCGACGGCCGAATTGCAGGGCAGCTTGCAGATTCTGCTGTTGTAGAGACAATCCTTCGAGATCGGACAACACGGCGGGATCCTGCTGGACCTCCTGAGCCGGAATCACCCCAAGTAAACGGAAGCCGTCTTCGCCAACGGCTTGAACTTTCTTGGAAAATCCGATTAAGACTTCGGCCAGCGCCAAATCGCGATCGCGAACTGCCGGGGCCGGCTCACGCCACGGAATCACTTTTTCCGATTCAGGTGCGTTGTTGCTCGCGAGCAACGGCCTACGAAGGATCCGATGATCCGTAAGCGCTGCATGCGGAATATCCGTCGTGGAGTTGCGGGGCATATGGCAGCTTGTACATTCCGGCTGAACTGCTGCTTGACCCGCTGCTTGACCAGTAGGATGCGCGGCTGCCGCGAGCGTCGTATGGCACGAAGTGCAAATCGCGCGGATCTCTCGCTGGCGATTCAAAACCTCCCCATGAGGCTGGTGACATGTGCCGCACCACAGCTTCCCGCCAGTCGCGCGGACGCATTTGCTCTGGGCAAGCTGTTCCACTTGGCTGACCGCAACAGTATCCGCGTGATCGCCGCCGACCAGCAGGTATGTAGCGAATGTTCCTTCCGCGGATTCGCCTGCATGGAAATCACTCCAATGTTTCCCCGGATTGAGGATGCGCGTAGCGCCCTCCAGGTGGCACTGCTCGCAAACGCCGTCGCGCGCCGCTCCGGTCAGCTTGGCCGGGTTCAGAATGTTTTTCGCGGACGGGCGGCGAAGGTGCGCCTCGCTTGGACCGTGACAGCGCTCGCAGGTGATCGAGGTCAGCATCTCATCCTTAAGAAGACGTCCATCGCTGTCGCCGAAGCGGGTTGTGCCCGCGTGGCAGAATAGGCAGGCCTCATCCACCGGACGATCGAAATCGATCACGGCCGTCCGTGCATAGCCCGGTGATAGATCCCAGCCGTATCTGTTGAACCACGATGCCGGCGATTCGAATAAATAGTCGCCAGTCTGCACCATGTAGCTTCGGCCCATGAGCCCTCCGCCGATCTGATACGTGACCGGATATTCGGCTGTGAGCCCGCCTTCCGAAAGGGCATGAATCATCCGCCCGTCGCGCTGTTCTATGGTGATTACGCTGCCGGAGCGCGCATCGGTGACGCGGCCCGACGGCAAAGGCGCAGGAGCAATCAGCGATTTGCCCATCGCAGTTGCGAGATACCGGGCAGTCTCTTTAGCGTGGCACGTGGCACAGGTGCGGGGCGGAGCATAGGCCGCAAACAATTGCGCGACCGTTGCGAGCAGCACGGCAGCTCTGATTAGCGAGGTAAGATCGCGGCCAAAAGAAATACCAGCGGAGCGTTCCAATTGATTGCGACCTCATTGCAAGCGTACGCGCCCGTCTCGTCCACATACATCTTCGCCGGTGGAAGATCCGGACTCACTAACCTCTTCATGAAGGAATCTTGTCGCCCGGTATTTGGGCCGCCCGCCAGCAGGCCCGGCCAAGGAAGATCCAATCCGTCCGCCGCACTGGGACGATGATGAGGATGACGAACTGCATTCTCTCCCACCTGCGTGACCCACGAAAGTGAAAACGTGTTTCTGCCGAGCATGTAATGCAGATTTTCCATCGCCGTGTCGATGTACTGCCGATTTGGTTGAAAACGGTCCGCAATCAGCAGTTGCATGCTGTAGTTGGCGGCCACGCCGTTCGATCCCCAAATATAATCTTTCGACGTGAGCGTAATGCGATACGCGTTCCCTCCGGCGCGCTGCGTAATTTGATTGGCAACATCGATAGAACGACTGCGAATTGCCTTCACTGCCTCGACGTTTTTGCCGTTGCCGAGAACATAAGTCCAGAGTGCCAAAGGTGCGACCATGGACCACGACTGCGGACCGACAGGCCGAATTGCATCCAGATAATCGCCGTAATGTTGGACAAAATATTGCGAGTAAACATCCTGCCGGGTGGTACGCAGCAGTTCGGCGGCAGCCCACAATCGTTCATCGCCGCATTTCGAGTCACCGTACTCTCCGGTCGTTACGCCGGGCGGGTTCCGAAATGTCACGTCGGGATTTGCCTCGAGCCATCTCCAAGCGCGTTCGGCAGCGTTTCGGCAGCGCGCTGAAAAGACCTGATCGAACTTAGGATAGACGCGCGCTGCGATCGCCATCACGGCGGCGAAGTCCGCTGTCGCGCACGAGTCTTTGAACGGCTGGTTTCCCGTCCCGATCACATCGCTCATAAGCGTGTCGTCCTGCGGCATAATGAACGCGCAAAAATGGGTACTGGTTTGCTTGTGCCAAACGCCTCCATCAGTGTCTTGCATGGTCAGCATCCAATCGAGATTCCAGCGAATCTCGCTCAGGATGTCTGGGACACCGCTGCCGGACTCCGGCAGATTCAGACCTATTCTGCTGGTGCGGTCGCCGTACAGTTCCCACGTCCAGAGCAACGTGCCGGTGCTGATTCCGGAGTTCGGGATGTAGCGGCCATAATCTCCGGCATCATGCCAGCCGTGAGTGGAAACGTGCGCGCCCGTTTGCCCCGAAGACGAATGATATGCGCCATCGAGGTGACAGGCCGGGTGTTTGTAGCCCGGAAACTCCGGCCCAAGGTCGACGCTGGTTCCACAGCGCTGGCCGTAGAACGATCGCATGGCCAAATAGTAAACATGCTTGAATACGTCGGGTCCGATGGCGAACGTCCAGCTCTGGCCGATTCCTGGAATATCCAGAAAAAATCTGCCATTTTCCACTAAGTTCGTGAAATCCGCTGTTTCGACGTTCTCCGCGGAGTCAGGATCGTATCTCGGCGCTTGCAATTTCCCGGTGAACGCGATTGAGCCATCGCGCACTCGACGGATTGCGAAGGTTTTGCGCGTGTCCGCCGCAGTGCCGTTGTCGACTACCATGGCGAACTTCGGTGTGTCCGGCAAGTAACCGGCCTGGTCGACCTTTATGTCGGAAGTGGCGCGGGGCGCGGACATCAAGCAACCGGGGTAAAGACTCGTGACGGCGACGAGACACAACCCGAGTGCGCGGCCGATAGCGGGCATTCCGATCATAGATGAGCCGCTTAGGATCGCGGTTACACTTCAGGAAGACTGCTGAAAATCTGTTAAGCGACCGAATTGCGAGCGATGGTTTCCCGATAGAAATCCGCACTCAATTTGGGAATACGCTTCAAAGTTTTGTAATCGACATAATGTAGCCCGAAGCGCTTGCTGTAGCCATCCGCCCATTCGAAGTTGTCGAGTAAGCTCCACAGAAAATACCCTTTGATTGGATAATCTTCCGCGGTAGCTCGGTGGAGCTGCGTAAGGTAGTTGCGCAAATACATGACCCGATCTGTGTCGTACACATGGCTATCCGGCGTGAGCACGTCATCTGAAGAGCACCCGTTCTCAGTGATGTAAAGCGCCTTCGGTTTCCAGAGCGCAGTGGCATTGCGAACGGCCCAATAGATCACCTCCGGCCCGACGTACAGCCAGGAGGACGCCATGTGAGGGGAAGATTCGGGCCGTGGCACAACCGCAAACCCGAGGTGCGAATTGTCCGCTCTGGCGTATTCAGGAGCGTAGACGTTCAGACCTACAAAATCGAGAGGGCTGCTTATGATCTGCATGTCTTCAGGCGTAAACTTCGGAGCGGCCGCGCCTTGAAGTTCCAGATAACTTTCGAGATAGCGGCCTTCCAAAATTGCTGTTAAGAATTGAGCGTTCAGGTGGCGGGTTGCTTGCTGCGCCGCTTCGACGTGCGCGGGTGTCTCGATGACGGGAACAAAATTCCTCGCGTTTTCAGCGAGTCCGATCTGCGTGCCAGGTCGCGCGGATGCTCGGATCGCTTGCACCCCCATGCCGTGCGCCAGGATTGCGTGATGCCGAATCTGGTTGACTTGTGCATCCGGAAGCTGCAGCCCGGGAGCGAAAACACCGGTCTTGTAGCCGTCGTCGGTAAAGCAGACAAACTCGTTGGTCGTGAAGAAGTGGTGCACTCGATCGGAGAGGCGTTGGGACACGTACGCCGCATAATCCGCGAATGCCTTGGAAGTGTCGCGCGACTCCCAGCCTCCTTGCCTGTCTTGCAGCGCCTGAGGCAAGTCCCAATGGAACAGAGTGACGTACGGATTGATGCCCTCGGCTACGAGAGCGTCGACTACGCGCTCATAATAGGCGAGGCCTTTTTCATTCGGCTTGCCTGTACCATCCGGGAAAATACGTGACCACGCGATCGAAAACCGATAAGCAGATACGCCGAGATTCTTCAATAGCTGAATGTCTGTGTTGTAGAGGTGATAGGAATCGTCGGCTATATCGCCTGTTTCTCCGTGATAGGTCTTCCCAGGAGTGTGGGAAAACGTATCCCAGATGCACGGCTTACGCCCGTCTTCGGCGACGGCGCCCTCGATCTGGTAAGAGGCCGTTGCACATCCCCACAGGAAATCCTTCGGGAATGTGCGCCACCCGTTGTCATCAGTATTTGAGGGCGATGGCGCGCCAGACTGCGCTCCCGACTTCTTAGCGAAGGAAGCACCGGCAGTTACGGCAGCGAGTGTCTTAGCGAATGATCGTCTTGAGAAGTTTTCCGTCATAAACGCGCGGAGGATATGTGTCCCCGGCTGGTTAACTTGTGGAGTTTCGTCCTCCCATCAACACTACACGAATACTCCGCGGAAACGCGGTTTCTTGGGCACGGTTCAATGCATTCGGTAACCGGCAGCTCCGCGTCTAGACAGCAGCGTCTTGGCAAGGAATGAACAGCTAGAGGTCGGACTTGCG
This sequence comes from Terriglobia bacterium, assembly GCA_963719335.1. Taxonomy (GTDB): domain Bacteria; phylum Acidobacteriota; class Terriglobia; order Bryobacterales; family Bryobacteraceae; genus Bog-105. The sequence goes on from CAVRBR010000002.1 coordinate 815,639, forward strand.
ACGGAGCGGTTGCGGACTGCCGTCCTGGTCTGAGGCCTCGGGCGAGTTTAATTCAGTTCCAATGGAACATAGGTGAGATGTCCATCCCGCTCGATTAACAACACGACGGCGTCTCGGCGCTTCATGCGGTCACGCCCTGTTCCGGACCCGCCGACGTGGCTAGATGTTTCAGACATGAGATCTCGAGTGGTGAGGGGAGAATGCGGCAAGGCGCCGTGTTGGGGTTTGGGGTTGGAGTCAAGCGTCTTGTACAACAAGGTTCCGCCTCCCCTCGATTCGTACAGTAATGGGTTCATCCGGGCAAGACAATACTGCCGCGACGGTATTTGTGTGGTTTTGAGGCAGTAGGGACGACTCCATTTCCAAAGTCATTGAATCGCGAGCGTTCCGATAGATTGTCGAACCAGTTCTGGTATCCCGACGTGGAGGAGCGTGTTTTTCGCCTTTCGGCAGTCCGACATAGCAGTATCAACTGTTGTGTTGAAGTGGCGGGCGATTTCCTGATCGTCGTACCCTTCCGCAAGCAAGCAAAATAGCTGTTTCTCGTGCTCCGAAGTTAGGTCGTGCTCGTCTTTTCTCGTGTATTCCTCAAGAAGTTGAGAGGTTATGCTGGGACTCAAGAATCTATGACCCTTTGCGATTACCTGGACGGCACGGATCAGATCGCTTTGAGCCGAGTCGGCAATCCCATATCCCCGAGCCCCCGCCTTGAAGGCTTCGGTAACGTACTCTTCATCCACGTGCACGGTAACGAAGACGATACCTACGCTCCGATCCTTGAAACAGATCTCGCGTGCAGCAGCGATCCCGCTTATGTGGGGCAGTTTGACGTCGAGAAGCACGACATCCGGATGGGTGTGCTCGGCAAGCACCACCGCTTCGCGGCCGTTTGCAGCCTCGCCGATGACCCGAAACGACGATTCTCGTTCGAGTAACAGGCGCAAACTGCCGCGGACGATCGGGTGATGATTACAAAGCAGGATGCGAGTGGGTTTCATAATGGACCGAGCAAGCTCGTCCGGAGTCCATGACCGAATCTTACTGGCTTCTTCCATGCTTAGCCATCGTGCCGCGGCGGTATTCTCGCGGTATTTTGACAGTACGAGCGGACCCGTTGAGCGTCCGTTTTCGCGGCGGATGAGGGATGTTACTAGTCGGCAGGGCCAACGAGCGGTGAACGACAAAGAGTCGCAGCTACTGCCGCTCAGTCGAAAAAATCATGCTGTCAGGGTATGGTCTTGGCAGTTTGGGTTCTTTACAGTGGAGTTGTCGTGCCGTGATTTCGTCCCGTGCACAGGAACTAGCCAACTCTCTCTTAAGACGATGACAAACCGCTTCCCCAATCTCGCTGCGCGAGTGCAGATATCACTACCATGTGCGTCGTTTCTCGTCGGCGCCGGATTCGCAGCTCTCGTTTTGCGAGACGCGCGCTTCGGGTGACACATTGATGCATCGCGACTTGGCAACAGCACCGGACAACATCATTGAGAAGCTCCAACGATTCGATACGTGTACGGTTTCAAATGCGATAGAGACGTTTCATGTCAGGACTCGCAATGAAGGTTTCGTGAATGGCTCGGTTCGGTGCATGTTTCCGCACTTGTCGCCCAGAGTGGGTTACGCGGTAACAGCGCGTATTCGCACTTCCGCCACTCCGATTGCAGGGCGATGGTATTACGAGCGGATGGATTGGTGGTCTTACCTACTAACCATTCCCGCTCCTCGATTCATCGTTGCGGAAGATGTTGACCCAATACCCGGTCTAGGAGCGTTGTTCGGTGAAGTGCATGCCCGAATATCCAAAGCTCTTGGCGGCATCGCTTATGCGACGAATGGCGCGGTCCGTGATTTACCAGGTATTGAAGCTGCGGGAATTCAGGCTTTCGCCGGAAATGTAGCGGTTTCGCATGCCTATGCTCACATTGTAGATTTCGGCGAACCTGTCGAGATGGGCGGACTGCAGATCAAACCAGGAGATGTGCTCCAGGGCGATCAGCACGGAATTGTGAGCATTCCTTTGTCAATCATCGACGAGATCCCGACAGTAGCGGCGGAGATGTTAGAAGCGGAAAAAGAACTTATCGAGTTTTGCTCCTCTGCAGATTTTTCGTTCCAACGACTGACTGAAAAAATCCAACGTGTTTCGACTCAAATCGGTAAACCCGATCAAGATCCAAAATGATTATTCGCCAGCCTAACCACTTTTTTACTTGTGCACGCCGCGCTGAGAAAGGCGTTCTAGCGTGTCTCGGGATGGTGATGGCAATGGCGCTCGTCTCTTGCGGAAGGAACGATGTTGCCCGAGCCGGAGGGGCCGGTTCCACGCAGAGCGCTCTCCCGGAGGTCGCGGTCACAAAGGTGACAAGAAAGCCCATGGCGCGTTATCTCACCATCTCGTCTGAGTTGGTGCCTTTTCAAGAAATCGATGTTTATGCGAAGGAATCGGGCTTCGTTTCGAAACTGAACGTCGATTACGGCTCTCACGTGAAAAAGGGCCAGCTCATGGCCGTTCTCGAGATACCGGAGTTGCAAGCGCAGTTACAAGAGGACCAGGCATCCATCAAGAATGCGGCGGATCAGGTAACCGACGCGGAGCACCAGATGGGCCGAATCGAAGCCCAGCACAAAGTTCTACACCTCCAGTACGACCGGCTAAATGGCGTGGCGAAGAGCAAACCGGGCCTTGTAGCACAACAGGAAGTTGACGACGCGCAAGGAAAGGACTTGGCCGCCGAGGCTCAAGTCGAAGGCGCCAAGTCGAGCTTGCAAGCCGCACAAAGCCAGATGGCTGTCGCGCAGTCGAAACTGGTGCGTGACCAGGCTCTTTTCGATTACTCGAATATAACCGCTCCGTTTGCAGGTGTTGTAACCCAACGATACGCAAATCTTGGAACCTTGATGCAAGGCGGCACGAATTCCACTCAGGCGCTGCCGCTAGTCAAGCTGTCAGAAGAAGATCTCTTCCGCCTGGTGATACCGGTCCCGGAATCCTATGTCCGCTACATCGAAATAGGCGACCAGGTCAAAGTCCAGGTTCCTGCTTTGGGCAGGGATTTTCCAGGAAGAGTTGCGCGCTTCTCCGTTGACGTGACGGGATCGACGCGCACCATGCACACCGAGGTCGATGTGCCGAATCCACAGGGTGTCCTGATTCCTGGAGTATACGCGGAAGCCACGCTCACACTCGACAGGAAAGGCGATGCACTCGTCGTGCCCCTACAGGCGGTGAACCAGGGGGCCGATCACGCGAGTGTATTGATGGTCGATCCGGCCAACAAAATTGAAGATCGCCAGATCACTCTAGGGATACAGACAGAGAGCAATGCTGAGGTTCTCTCCGGCCTCAGCGAAGGTGATCAGGTTGTGATCAGTGACAGGAGCGGCTTGCGACCCGGTGAAGTAGTACACCCACAAATCACGAAAGCCGCGACGTATCAGAGCCAAAGCTGAGCCGACGTTAACACGAATACTCCAGTAATATGTCAACTTTTTCAATTCGCAATCCGTATTTCGTCATTGCCGTTTGCCTCGCGCTCTCGCTAATCGGCGCGGCCAGCATCGTCCGGATGCCCGTTGATCTTTTTCCGACGATTAACATACCGACCGTCGTAGTTGCGACCTTTTACTCCGGCATGCCGCCCGCGGATATCGAAGACGACATTACTAACCCGCTGGAAAGATTTTTCACGATGGCTGCCGGCGTGGATCACATGGAGTCGCGGTCCCTTCTTGGGGTCAGCTTGATCAAGGTCATCTTTCAACCGGGAACCAACGCCGATACGGACGTCACTGAATTGTCAAACTTGGCGCTGGCGGATCTCAAACGCTTGCCGCCTGGCACTCTTCCTCCGGTTGTCCTGAAATTCGATGCTTCCAGCCAGCCTGTCTGCCTAGTAACCGTAAAAGGAGCGGGCCTCTCGGAAACCCAGCTCCACGATCTGGCACAGTTTACGATCCGTAACCAGATCGCCACTGTCCAGGGCGCGACCATCCCCCCGCCGTTCGGGGGAAAGTACCGGCAAGTCATGGTCTACGTCGATCCCTACAAGCTCATGTCGCGGCAATTGAGCCCCATGGATGTAGTAACAGCCGTCAATCAGTCGAACCTGATCCTGCCGGCAGGAGACGTGAAACTCGGCCCGTTCGATTACTACGTGTATTCCAACAGTCTTGTCGACAACATGAAGGAACTGAACGATCTTCCGATTAAGACTGTCGGAGATTCCTGGGTTTCCATCAAAGACGTGGGTAAAGCCGAGGACTCCAGCGCCATTCAGTACAACATCGTACGCGTCGATGGTCAAAAGTCAACTTACATTCCGATCATGAAGCAGGGAGGTGACACTAATACGATTGCCGTGGTGAACGGTGTGCGCAGCCTGCTTACTACTCTCTACGACGTTCCTAAGCAGCTCGTTACTAACATCGTTTTCGATCAATCCGTTTTCGTAAAGGAAGCCATTGAGACGGTACTCCACGAGGGCCTTATTGGCCTGGTGCTCACGATCGTCATGATTCTCGTGTTCTTGGGAAGCGCACGTGCAACGTCAGCCGTTCTGCTTTCGATTCCGTTGTCGGCGCTGGCTACTTTCATCATTCTGTATATGCTGGGCGCGACCATCAATACCTTGATCCTCGGCGGCATGGCCTTGGCATTCTCACGTGTCATCGACAACTCGGTAATCTCGATCGAGAACATCTATCGTCACCTCGAACTCGGAGAACCGCCCAGAATGGCCGCGGAAACCGGAGGCTCGGAGGTGACGCTAGCTGTACTTGCGGCTACTCTAGTCGGTGTCGTCGCATTCTTTCCGGTTACATTCCTGGCCGGTGTAAGTAAATTCCTGTTTTCGGCTCTGGCCTTATCTTTTTGCCTTTCGTTGATCATCTCGTTCGTCGTTGCCATGACGGTGATCCCCCTTTTTTGCTCACGCTTCTTGAAAAACGTTCCGCACGCGGCTCATCACGGGGGAAATCCAGCGGAGCCGGCCGATCACGCCGAATCCGGGCACAAGCGGTCTTGGTGGGCCAAGTTCACCGAGGCCTTCAATGCAGGTTTTAACCGACTACTCAACATTTATGAATCCTCGGTAAGAAGATGTCTGCGGCGTCCCGGGTTAACTGTCGTTGCGCTGGCGGGCGTGTTTGTGGTGAGCCTGGTGATTTATCCCTTGCTGGGTGTTGCTTTCTTCCCGCAAACCGACGCCGGTCAATTCACCATCAACATGAAGGCGCCTACGGGATCGCGCATCGAACTGACGAATGAGTATGCGGCCAAAATTGAAAACGTGATTCGTCAAACCGTCGGGCACGACCTCAAAATGGTCGTTTCAAATATCGGCATCGTACCGGACTTCTCAGCACTCTACACCAACAATGCGGGTCCGTATACCGCTACTGTACAAGCGGCGTTAAACGACGACCATAGCGTCAGCACCTTCGTGTATATGGACCGGGTTCAGAATGCGATCGCTCAGCAGTTTCCGGAGATTCGCACCTTCGTTCAAACCGGCTCAATGGTGGATGCAACCTTGAACTCAGGCATGCCCGCTCCCATCGACGTCCAAGTTACCGGCCGAAACAACCGGCAGGATTATGAATTAGCCGAGGAACTTGGCAACCGGATTCGGAAGCTGTCCGGAGTGGGACAAATTTATATTCCGCAGGACATAAACTATCCGGCGGTGCGAATGGACATCGACCGCGTTCACGCGGGCGAATTGGGCTTGACGGAGAAAGATGTAGTAGATAACGTAATCACTGCCCTTAATTCGAACGCTATGATCGCTCCCAATTACTGGGTCGATTACAAAACCGGAAACGATTACTTTCTCACCGTCCAATATTACGAGCACGGTAAACCGGCGATTCACAGCTTCCTTGACCTGACGAACATTCCTTTGAAGGCGCCAAACCTGAAGGAACCGACCACTCTCGATTCGGTGGTTAAACTGTCTCACATCGAGACTCCTACCGAGATCGACCACTATCAGATCCAGCGGGCGGCGGACGTGTATGTGACACCCAAAGGTGAGGACCTCGGCCGGATTTCGAGCGCAATCCAGAAAATCGTCACTGACGCGAAGGTTCCCGGAAACGTTCGCGTGAACTTACGTGGAATGGTGCAAGGCATGAATCAATCGTTCAAGAGCTTCGCTCAAGGTTTCATTCTTGCCGCGATGCTTCTCTATATCATTCTGGTTGCTCAGTTCCGCTCGTTCATCGATCCATTTCTCATCATGTTAGCCATACCGATGGGGTTTATCGGGGTGTTGCTGATCCTTTTTCTGACGGGAACGACTCTCAACGTGATGTCGCTGATGGGTGTACTGATGCTCATCGGAGTCGCTGGATCCAACAGCATCCTCATCGTAGATTTCGCTCATAAACTCGAGGAGCAAAACCTCTCCGTCGCCGATGCCGTCATCACTTCTTGCCGCGTGCGATTGCGACCCATTCTCATGACTTCTCTCGCCACCATCATCGGTATGCTGCCCATGGCGCTGAAGATGGGCACCGGCTCCGAACAATACGCCCCGATGGCCCGCGCCATTATCGGCGGCTTGACTTCGTCGGTCATACTGACGGTCTTTATCGTTCCCGCGGCATACCTGCTGGTGTACGGCAAAAAGGATCGGCAACGGCCGAAACAGAATGAGCCGGCTTATGCATAGATGTATCGCGATGCGACGAATCGTTGCTGCCATCGCCATGCTGATCGCGCCTCTTGCCGAAGTAGCATCGGCGCAAACAACCGGGCCGCAGCTTACATTGCAAGATGCTGAGGCGATGGCCCTGAAGAATCATCCGCAGGTGCTTGCCTCGCAAGCCAATTACTTGCGGCAAGGTGAGATCGTGACGGAAACGCGTTCCGCGTATTATCCCGCACTGAACGGCAATATCACCGGAGCTCAGGCGAATGTAAACAGTCGCCTCGGCTCCGGGGTTATTAACGACCCTCGTTTGTTCAATCACTTCGGCTCTGGCCTCGCCCTTTCCCAGCTGATTACGGATTCAGGGCGAACTCCCAATTTGGTAGCCAACTCGCGGCTGCAAGCGCAAGCGAGCCGCCAGGACTACCAGGCGACACGATACGACATCGTTTTTGGCGTTGAGCAGGCATATTTCGAGGTGCTGCTCTCACAGGAACTGATCAAAGTCGCCCAACAGACCGTTGCGACCCGCCAAACCGTCGTGGATCAAGTGACCGCCTTAACGCAGAATCAGCTTAAGTCCCAGGTCGACTTGAGCTTCGCGCAAGTGAATCTCTCCGACGCTCAATTGATGCTGATCCGAGCAAGAGACCGGCTGGCGACAGCGTACGCGAACCTTGGCCAAGCACTGGGTACGAACCAGTCCATCCCATACCAGCTAACTCCGCAGCCAGCTCCGCCCACTCCCCCCGATAATCCCGATCAGTTGATCGCGCAAGCCTTTCAGAACCGCCCGGAGGTGGCAAGTCTGCGCCTTCAAAGTGAAGCGGCACAGAAGATGCGTTTATGCGGAACGCGATCTCAAGCGGCCGACCGTTAATCTTATTGCGGTCGGCGGCGCTCTGCCCTATATCGAGCCAGGTAACGCGAATCCGGGTATACCCCAGGGATACGAGGCCGCTGCGGTGAACGTCCAGATTCCTGTATTTAACGGCCACCTGTTTTCAGCGCGACGCCGCGCGGCGGAGTACGAATTACAGGCAGCCAATCAGCGCGTGCGCGATCTGCAAGATCGGATCTCACGCGACGTCCGCACCTCTTGGGAACATGCGAGGACGGCCTATGAAGCGATCGGGCCGAGCCAGCAACTTCTCGCACAAGCCAATCTGGCTCTGAACCTATCCCAAGGACGATATAACTTGGGACTGGCCTCTATCGTAGAGCTGACCCAGGCGCAATTGGGGCAAACTCAAGGGCAAGTCCAGAATCTCAGCGCGCAATACGACTACGAAGAAGCGTACGCAGCACTTCAATACACATTGGGCTTGTTGCATTAGCGTCGGGCAGACGCGGGTAGCCTGCCTGGAGCGGCAGATCTGAGAGGAGCGGAAATGGTGAGTGCTGATCGGCAGACGCGACGCCTGCTATTGCTCGGGTTCGGCGGCCTCTTACTGCTCCTGGCCTTTACAGGACTGAATGCACTTTCCGTATTGCGAAAAATCGAAATACGGAGTGAGACTATTCGCGAGGACTACTTTAGCCGCGATCGGATTCTCGAACAGCTGCGTTCAGACATATACCTCTCAGGAACATACGTGCGGGATCTGCTCCTTGAGCAGGACCCCACCCGGGCCGATCTACATCGGCGAGAGTTACAGGAAACTCGAGCGCGCGTAAAGGCCAACGTTGCACGTTACAACGGAATGCTCCGCAGCGAAGAGCGAGGCCCATTCCGTGAGTTTGCAAAAGAAGTCGAGTCATACTTCGACTCGCTCAGGCCCGCCCTTGAGTGGAACGCGGCTCAACGTCACGCCTTTGGCTACGCCTTCATGAAAGATTCTCTGCTGCCGCGTCGCTTGACTATCGTAAATTTGGCAGATCAAATTGGCGCGGTCAATCAAAAGCAGATGGAGACCGGCAACCAACATATCCTCAATCTGTTTTCGACGTTTCGGCGGTTTCTCATTCTGTTCCTGGTCCTCACGCTCGTTTGCGGAGCGCTGCTCGCGGGCGGAAGTATTCAGCGCATTTTGCGGCTGGAACGTTTATCTGCTGCGCGTTTCGAGGAAGTCGAGCACGCTCGCACGGCTTTGAGAGAGCTTTCCGCTCGCCTCATCGCCGTTCAAGAGTCGGATCGGCGCTCGCTATCCCGCGAATTGCACGACGAAATCGGGCAGTCGCTTTCGGCGCTACTGTTAGGAATAGGGAACGTGGCCGCCGTTCTCCCGGCCGATGCCAATGCCGACGCTCGCGCGCAGCTCCAGGATCTTCGTCGACTAGCGGAAAGGACCGTGGCGGTTGTGAGAGACATGTCGCTCTTGCTGCGCCCGTCCATGCTTGACGATCTCGGGCTGATCCCGGCTGTACAGTGGCAGGCTCGCGAGGTGGGCCGGACCAGTAACGTCTCCGTGCAGGTAAAGGCTGAGTCCGTGCCGGAGGATCTCCCAGAAGAACACAGGACGTGCATTTACCGCATTGTCCAGGAAGCGCTGCGTAACGTTGTGCGGCATGCGAACGCGAAAACCGTTCGGATTAACTTGGATCAGATCGGTCAGGAACTAGTCCTCACCATCCAAGACGATGGAACCGGATTTATACCAGAACGAGAGAAGGGCTTGGGCCTGCTGGGAATGGAGGAGAGGGTAAACCATCTGCACGGATGCTTTCGCATCGAATCGACGCCGGGCGTAGGCACGTCCATTCGCGTCGAGCTGCCTTTCTCAGAACGCACCGTGACGGTAGGAACGTGATGGCAACGCGTATCGTATTGGCCGACGATCACACACTTATGCGGAACGGGCTCCGTTTGGTACTCGAGCGACAACCGGATTTCAAGGTGGTCGGCGAGGCAAATAATGGAAGAGAGGCGATCGACATCGTGATTCGTGAGAATCCCGACGTCGTGGTCATGGATATCGCCATGCCTCTCTTGAACGGAATCGAAGCGGCGAAAAGAATCTACGAAGAGCGGCTGCGCACTGCGATCGTAATCCTCAGTATGCATTCGGACGAAGGTTATATTCTTAAGGCTTTAAGAGCAGGAGCGCGCGGTTACCTGCTCAAAGATTCAGCGGAAGCGGACCTCATCCAAGCCATACGCGCAGTTTGCGGCGGCAAGGCGTTCTTTAGCCCCGCTGTGAGCAAAGTTTTGGCGGACGATTACGTGCGGCAACTTCAGCATCAGGGCGTAGAAGATCCCTACGATCTGCTAACTGCGAGAGAACGAGAATTGCTGCAGCTGGTAGCTGAACTTAAATCCACGAAGGACATAGCGGGCCTGCTTGGCGTAAGCCCTCACACCGTCGATACGCATCGCGGACATCTCATGCAAAAACTGAATGTCCACAGTATTCCGGAGTTGATCCTGTATGCGGTGCGAAAGGGCGTAGTGACTTGATTGGTGCTACCGGTTCCCGCCGGTCCGGTCTCCTTAATCTTGGGCCTCTAGACTCTTGCGCTGTGTGCGATGCAGTTCCGTGATCTGCTCTGGAAAGTATTCGGTAAGCGGAATCAAGCGCCGAATCGGCTTTTTGGACTAGCCAAACCAAACTCCGGCAAACATCAACCACCTCGATGGCGGCGATGAGTTCTTTGACGCGGCGGAACACACCACGCACCGGTCTTGTCGTTCCGGGTTATCAGTGGGTCCCAGGATTTGCAGGTGGCTGCCCTTTACTCGCCGGTGGAACAATTCCATTCATTCGCAAATACTCAGCCATTTGACCGTAATGATCCCATGCGTGGCCAAGGCTAAAGGTTGCAAGAGCGAGCCTCGTATTCATGAAGGCGATAAGTGGATTCGCAACAGGCTTTGTTGAATTCTCCGACGTGAGTGTCGCAAGTGCTTTGTGACCCAGCGCAAATGAGTCCTTCAGATACTGGAGGATCTGTTGTTTGGTTTGCACCGCATCGGGACCGTTCATCGGTCCGGCCAGGCTAACTCCCGCCGGCGGTGCTTGGCCGAGGATTGCACCATAGAAAACAATATTCGCCGTCGCAACGTGCTTGATTTCCAGCGCAAATGTCCTGACGCCCTTGTAGTCGCCATCTCTGGGCGAGAATGAATATCGATCTTCAGGCATCGCCTCAGCGGCTGCTACAAATTGACCTTCGAGAAGTTGCAACTGCGTCTCCATCACCGACGCAACAGTCGGCTGTGTTATGGCGGAAAGCGGTTGCGGTTGTTGCGCCAACACCGCAACGGGAAGAATACAAGATGCAAATATTTCTATGGATCTCGTGATTGGTTTCATGTCTCGACTCGGCACTTTCCCTGGATTCGAAACCCTCTAACGGCAGATATGAGGATGAGCCTCACTGCGTCGAAGAGCTCTCCAGCGAACCACGCCGTCTGGATCATCTACAGCCGCCACGTCGTACTTCTTCAGCATCGGCATCAGCACCTTCTCAAGTTCGTCTTTCCGAAGCGCGCTCTCATAAAAGCCTGCTTTGAGGCCACTGTCGTCCCAACTGCGCCAGCGGATCTTTTCCTGAATTCGATCTCCCAATGTTTGTTCCACGTCTGTCCTTCATCGATGGATCGGTGACTGACCCAATGGGCAGAACTCGGTGTGATCCGGGACCAAGTCAATCGAGACAGGACATGCTGAGCGCTAGGCTCTGTCCACTCACCGTTCAGATGAATGGAATCGTCCTCAAAGCGTCCTCGCCAAACGAAAAAGTTCCCGGGTTCAAGAGAGTCCGTCCAGGTGTGCTCCCATTGACCACTCTGGCGATTGAAGGCACGTAAGCCAAGGCCCTTGATGAGTGACCCACAATATGGACCTTCAAAGTGTTCGACGGATATGCATCCATCAAGCGCCTTCGTTGCCGTGAGGGTACCGTGCCCTTTACGCCATCTCCCGTCCGGCGACTCGGACCCGCAGAGTGCATCCCATTCGCCCTGTAGAAAATCGAAGCGCTTCATCTCCTCAGACCACCCAGGGCGATCACTCCTCTTGCCCGTTTCATCCAAGGATTGCGGGACTGCTTTCTCAAGCATAAGCGCAATACTATCGTTTTACGTGGGCCCCACAAATGGCCACAAACTGCCTTTATATGATGACCACTGGAGCATAATGTGAAGCGCGTCGCGGCAACCTTTGTTCCATCCATCATTATCGAGCGTGGCGCTTCACCGCCGATCCACCGCCAGATTTATGAGTGGTTCCAAAGTGCAATCACTGAAGGCCGGATTCGGCCGGGCGGGCGCGTACCTTCAAGCAGAGGGCTTGCGGCAGAACTTGGAGTATCCCGGATACCGGTGGTAAACGCGTACGAACAGTTGCATGCCGAGGGCTATTTCGAGACTTTCGTCGGAGTCGGCACTCGTGTCGCAAGGTCTATTCCGAGCGAATCGCTCAAGATCACAAGCGTACGACAGGCAAGAAATTCCGGAGGGCATGCCGCGAGTGCGGCGCCGCGAAAACTTTCACATCGAGCTTCCTTGTGGAACAAGTCACCGGCTCAACCTTGGCTCAACGCGCTCGGCGCCTTTCGCGTTAGCCTTCCCGCCCTTGATCACTTTCCAGTAAACATTTGGTCAAAGGTGAGTGCGCGTCATTCGAGAGCAGTTTCGCGAACCATGCTCGCCTATGGCGATGCGAAGGGATATGGGCCGCTGCGCGAAGCTATTGCGGAATATGTCAGGACAGTGAGAGGGGTTCGATGCGAGGCCTCGCAGATTCTGGTGACTACGGGCTCGCAGCAAGCTCTGCAGATCGCATCGCAGGTGCTATTAGACCCTAAGGATCGGGTCTGCATGGAAGAACCTGGCTACCCAGGCGCACGGCAGGCATTTGCGATGGCTGACGCGCAAACTATCCCAATCAAGACCGACGCCGAAGGCCTGGTCGTCTCTGAACTGGCACGGAAAGGAAAACGCGCAAAGGTGGTATACGTGACGCCTTCGCACCAGTACCCAATGGGTATGACGATGAGCGCCGCGCGTCGCATGCAACTCCTCAATTGGGCGGCTGGCAACGGCACATGGGTCATTGAAGATGATTACAACAGCGAATACCGGTTCGACAGTAGACCGATTGCGGCGCTACAAGGCCTGGATTTAGACGCGCGTGTTCTCTATATGGGAACTTTCAGCAAAGTGATGTCCCCTGCATTGCGTTTGGGTTATCTTGTGCTCCCCAAAGATCTCGTCGCAGTCTGCACAGCAGCGAGAGATTGCATGGATATCTTTTCTCCTACATTGACTCAAGCAGTGATGGCGGAATTTATTCGGGAAGGACACTTCGCGCGACATCTTCGCCGAATGCGGATGCTCTACATGGAGCGGCGAAAGGCGCTGGTCAATGCCTTACAGAGCAGCTTACGAGACTCGGTCGAGATCGTCGGTGCTGAGGCAGGCATGCATCTCGTAATATTGTTGCGTCCCGGAGTCAACGATTTGGCGGTATCGTACGAGGCAGCACGTAGGGGAGTATCAGCCATGCCGCTATCTTCGTGTCGCATAAGTTCAGGAGAGCGAGGCGGTCTGGTTCTGGGCTACGGCGGTGTCAATATCGAAGGCATACAGGACGGCGTGCGCAAGCTGCGGACCTGCATCGAATTGAAGGAAAGCACGAAGATGCGTTTGGTCTGATCCTTTGACAGCCTAGCTGCGTTCGACAATCACACCTTAGGTAGGACTCAGTCCCACGAGGCATCTTCCAATCGCTCCCGGCTCGATCAGCCAGCCGCATCGCGGCGCAGGTATACTTTTCGCAAGCGAGTGGTAAACACACAGCCAACGGGCACTTTTGATTGGCTGAAACCGCCAACCAGGCAGAAGACTGGCATGCCGGAATGCGCGAAAGTGGACATTGTCGTCAAATCGAAATTCGCGGATTCTGATGTAGACCTGCTTTCAGTTGGAAGGGTAATGAACAATTCTCGAAAAGTTCGCGAAGTCACGCTATCCGTCTTTATCTTCGCGAACGTAGCAGCTGTGATTGACGCGCAAACGCCAGCGGTTCCAGCGACCGCACCCGCCCCGGCCCAACACGACGGGCAGCATGATTTCGACTTTGAGTTGGGGACCTGGAAGACTCACTTGAAGGTGCTTCGTCACCCTCTAAAGGGAGCCGCCACCTGGGTCGAGTACGAAGGCACGAGCGTTGTGCACAGCATTTGGGGGGGCCGCGCCAACATGGTGGAACTGGAAGTGGACGGTCCGACGGGCCATGTTGAAGCTATCAATCTCCGGCTCTACAACCCTACCTCCCATCAGTGGAGCTTGAACTTTGCAAACGCCACAGGAGGAACGATGGGCGTACCGACCGTGGGTGAGTTTAAAAATCGGCGCGGAGAGTTCTACGACCAGGAAGCCGTCAACGGTCGGATGATATTTGTTCGAAACATCTGGTCAGATATCACCGCGAATAGATGCCATTTTGAACAGGCCTTCTCTGACGATGGCGGAAGGACCTGGGAGACGAACTGGATTGCTGATGATACGAGAATCTCGAATACCAGAGCCGCACCTGCTTCTTGGTAATCGACGACTTCGCGGTTGAACTGCCGACTGCGTAAGCGTCCGCACCCGTGCTTTACATACGAGTGTGAATTCCTAGAGGAGTCAATGGTGAATACTGCACGAGCGCAACTGCGGCGCCTTCCGAAGAGAGCGCAATACGATGAGAGTTCTATTCATCGGATTCTAGACGCTGGCTTCCTAGCCCACATCGGGTTGCTCGTCGATTCTCAGCCATTTGTCATCCCAACGCTCTATGGACGACGCGAAAACACGATATTTCTGCACGGCTCTGCAGCGAGCCGAATGCTGAAGAATCTGCGGACGGGCGTGGCTGTTTGCGCCACCGTCACGCTGGTGGATGGTTTAGTGTTGGCGCGATCAGCGTTTAACCACTCCATGAACTACAGGTCTGTAGTGATCTTCGGGACAGCACGACTCGTTGAAGGCGGCGAAAAGCTGGTGGGTTTGGAAGTCATTTCGGAGCACCTGCTCGCCGGAAGATGGCGCGATGTGCGGCCGCCGAGCATCAAAGAATTGAAGGCTACAGCTGTGCTTCAAATGACAATCGAGGAAGCTTCAGCCAAGGTGCGAGAAGGACCGGTTCTCGATGATGAAGCCGATTACTCGTTACCGCATTGGGCCGGGATCGTACCCGCAGAGCACGGCTGGAAAAATCCGGTCCCGGACCTGCGTCTCTCCCCGAACGTAGAACTCCCGAGGTACCTCCGAAGCTTGATGAAAAGGAAGAGCTCTGGAACAACCGTACCTGGGATTTGTCAGGACCTGTCTTGAGGTGCGATGGGTGAAGATGCGACTCTATTCCGGTTTACGGCGCGACTGTCCTTGTGCTTGCGATAACCCCGACCGCACGGGCATTCCCATTCCCGAATAGCGCGTAAACCCTAAATCTCGCGAAGAGCGATTTGGGTCAGGGCCCAAGCGTGAAGTCGGATGCTGTCACCTTATCTCAGGATGCAGACGAGTGGATCTCCTGCGCAGAGGCGGCAATTGGTGCCGACGGTAAGGTTACACGCCTTTCTTGGAAGGGGCACCAGACGGTGCGTTGCGGGCGGTGAGCGGAATGCCGAGAGCACGTAGCCGAATTTGTGTAGGTCGCCATTCTCCAGTTTGGTTCCTTGTTAGATTAGCGACGTCCGCCGCCGCCGTGAAACCCGCCACCACCCATGCCGCCGTGGAAACCGCCGCCGTGAAAGCCGCCGCCCATTCCGCCGCGGAAACCATCTATTCTGGCGTTCATCCCGCCTACACGCCCATGTCCATACAGCCCGTTACCCATGCGTCCCGCCGCCCAGCCTGAATGACCTCTCCATCCTGAGTGTCCATACCAGCGGCCTCCGTAAGTGTCGCCGTAGTAACCGCCTCCGTAATACCCAAAGCCGAAGAAGGCGGGCGAGTAGAAGCCCCAGCCAAACGGACTGTACAGCGCATAATCCGCCGGCCAGAACCCATAGAAATCCCAAGCTGGGTCCCAATACCACCCAGAGCCGGCCGCTGCATAGAGATCGGCATTGCTTGCGGCACTCACACTCGCTTGTGCTTCATCTTCACTGCGCGCTCTACTCCACACATACAACGGTTCTACCTTTACGGCGTTCTCTTTAAACCCGCGTTTCTTTAAGGGGCGTCTGCTCGCAAGCAGTACCTCATGGTGTTTATCGAGAGTTTGGCTGCCTGAGGACTCTTGGATCTTTGCCTTGCCGTCGAGCACCATTACCGCCTGCTGCGCGGCATCGAAGTCATACAGACCTTTCTTTTCGATTTCTGTGGTACTCCCGTTCAGCACTAGGCCAAGGTGGGTACCTTTGATCATCTGGTCGACTTCGAGAATGCTTGCGCCATGTACCAGCTCAGTTCTCGTGTCGGCTAAGCCCGCTGACAGAAGTCGAACTTCACTGTTATTCCCGATGCGCAGGAATGCTCCGGGTGTCAGCAGCACCTCTACGTATCCCGCACCTGTGTCGAGCACTTGGCCAGGCTTCAGAATTGCGGTTCCAACTGACTGCGGCGTGAGGTTCTGACCGTTCAAAGAGACTTGTCCCTCGACATAATTGATAGTTCCCGGTCCGACCGGCTCCGGTCGGACTCCCGGGTTGTTGCCGTTGATCTCCTGGCCCCGCGGGTCGCGCGAAGACATACCATTGGTCTGCCCAAAACTGATCTGTCCGAAACTGAGGGCGGCTGAAGTAAGTAGAATCGGCAATAAGTGCCAGCGAATCTTTTGCCCTAGCATTTACGTTCTCCTACGTATTGGACGCATCCGAACGAAGTCGGGCCGCAGCGCCAACACAGTAGAACTGCACCTATTGATGCACTAGAAATGGGGTCGGCGCGGCCCTAGTAGATTAGATTGAGGAACAGGTTGGCTGTGATGACGCAACAATCTCGACGGGAACTTACAATGACGACATGATCAAGAGGATCAAAAGTTTCCTGTTAGCAACATCTATGGTCCTTCTGGTCAGGGGCCAATCGACGCAAGCGTTGGAGACGAGCTACGACCAGAGGGGGTTGGTGAGTCTTTCCTACAGGGGCGTGTCGTTGGTGGATCTGAATGGGGGTCTGGGGGATGCGTTTTATGTAGGGGGATACAACCTGGGCGGCAATGGAGGATGGGGAGGGATCGGGAACACTGTGCATTGGAATGCGAGCACGCAGGTGCTGACGTGGTCGTACAGTTGGGGGAGTGTGAGCTGCCAGTTTGCGACGCCGGCGGGGAGCAGCACCTTGGCGGTGTCGGTGACGGTGAACAATAGCAGCGGACAGACGCTGAACGGGATCCAGATTTATCCTTTGGGGCTTCAGTTTCCGATGCTTCCGCAAAGCTTTGGAGCTGCGAGTTATCCGCAGTTTCATAACAATCTGGATGGGCCGTCTCTGGTGACGGCCGATTATGGGTCGGGAATGTTGGTGCTGGCGGATGGGGACGCGAAACCGCTTAATCTGGGGTTTAGTCCGTCGGGGCCGGCGAACCATTATGGGCTGCAGGTGGGAACGATCAACGACAGCACGCAAGGATTTCTCTCGAGCGCCATGCCGGTGAATCGGCCGGTGGCGGCGGGGCAAAGCGACGTCTATTCGTTTGCGCTGCGGTTTGCACCCGCCGGCACCGATTACCACGCGATTGCCAACGACGTGTTGACGACCTTCGCCCAGACTTGGCCGCAGACCCTGCAATGGAGCGACCGGCGGCCCATCGGGGAACTTTTCATGACGAACCCGACCTCCTCGGCCACTCCCAATGGCAGTCGCAACCCGCGCAACTACACGGTGGCGCAAAACGTCGATATTCAAACCCCGCAGGGGCTGGCTGCGTTCCAACAAGCGGTGCTGGCCTATGCCGACAATTCGGTGCAGATCTTGAAGAACATGAATGCGCAAGGCGCGATTGTGTGGGATTTGGAAGGCCAGCAATATCCGCAGCCGAATACGAGCTACGTGGGCGACCCCAGTCAACTGCCCTTAATGGCTCCCGAAATGGATGGGGTGGCCAATGCCTTTTTCAAGAAGTTCACCGATGCCGGTCTGAAATGCGGTATGACGATTCGGCCGCAGCAGCTGGATTTTTCGGTATCGCCGCCGAATCAAAATAGCGTGCCGATTCAAAACGAAGCGGCCGTGATGATTCAAAAAATGCAATACGCCTACAATCGCTGGGGCTGTACGATCTTTTATGTGGATTCCGACGATGGACCGGATAACGCCACCGCTCCTGCCACTTTTCAGCAGGTACAGCAGGCCTTGCCCAACGTGCTGATCATTCCCGAGAATATCTGGCCCAAAGATTCCGCCTACACTGCGCCTTTAGCTAGTTTTTGGGCGAGCTATAAACCGCTGCACACCACCCCCGACGAGAAGACGATGTGGCCCGGCGCCTTCACCGTAACGTATATAGGCGATGCGTCCAATCACGATCTGACGAACAACCCGGCGGACCCCAATCAGTGGAACGAATTCGTGCAGGCCGTCAAAAACGGAGACATTCTTTCTTTCCGCGCCTGGTTCGACGATGAACCGCTGAACGGCCAAGTATTCCAAATCTACCAAGCTGCCGCGCCCTCCGCGCGGGTTCCGTCTCACCCTCCCCGGTAACGATTGGTTCGCATCCCAAATAACGCCGCTCCTGGGATCTGCTCGTCAAAATAACACCGAGACACCTTAATTCCGCGCTCAATTCCCGAGATTGTTTTACGTATATCAGCCTTAATCGGAAATAGTTTGCGCCGAACAGTGACGCCCAAATTTCGATACCGAACACAATTGAGATATTCGCGCTCGTCTCGGCACTAGCAGATCAATCGATCTGCTAAACTGTCTCGGCGAATGTGTCTATTACTAAAACGAATACCTCGGACTTTCTGTGCTTGTTCTGATACGGGCAATGCCTTCTTAACGCGTAATCACAGCCGAAATCGATCAGCGCACTGGGTTTCATGCTTCGCGAGCGGCTACGCCGCATTTCTTCTGATTTGCGCCGCTTTGGCTCCTGTGGCGCACGCCGAAGCAAATGTGAGTGTTTTACCTGACACCGCTGTAATCGGCTCCGCGCCAACAGCAGTCGCGTCGTGCGGCGGGCCGAGCGTAAATGCGTTTACGGGCTGCTATTACCAGGATCAATCCTTTGGCACGCTGGCTTTTAGCCGAGTAGACCCGCAGATCAATTTCAACTGGTATACGAACGGGGCCGGCTCAGGGGTCGGACCGTACAATTTCTCGGTGAGATGGCAGGGATATTTCACTTTTGACGCCGCAATGTATACGTTCACTTTGGATACCGACGATGGTTCAAGGCTGTACATCGACGGGCAGTTGGTTCTGGACGATTGGTCGGATCATCCGGCGTATTCGATTAGCCAACAGGTTCCGTTGTCGGCGGGCAACCACCTCGTCCAGGTTGACTATTACCAAGACGGCGGTTTTGCTTCGGCGAATCTGAGTTGGACGAACCCGCAAGTGGGAGTTTCCCTCAGTCCCCAGGCCGCGACTTTGAACGCGGGCCAGACGCAGCAGTTTACGGCTTCGGTGACGGGGACGACCAACCAGCAAGTGAGTTGGAACATCGCACCGGGCGGGCTGGGCAGCATCTCCGCCGGGGGACTTTATACGGCGCCCTCCTCGATCCCGGCGCAGCAGACCGTTACCCTGCAGGCGACCAGTCTGGCCGATGGCACCAAAACCGCCAGCGCCATTATCACGCTGGCACCCTCGCTAGCAGTCGCGTCGTGCGGCGGGCCGAGCGTAAATGCGTTTACGGGCTGCTATTACCAGGATCAATCCTTTGGCACGCTGGCTTTTAGCCGAGTAGACCCGCAGATCAATTTCAACTGGTATACGAACGGGGCCGGCTCAGGGGTCGGACCGTACAATTTCTCGGTGAGATGGCAGGGATATTTCACTTTTGACGCCGCAATGTATACGTTCACTTTGGATACCGACGATGGTTCAAGGCTGTACATCGACGGGCAGTTGGTTCTGGACGATTGGTCGGATCATCCGGCGTATTCGATTAGCCAACAGGTTCCGTTGTCGGCGGGCAACCACCTCGTCCAGGTTGACTATTACCAAGACGGCGGTTTTGCTTCGGCGAATCTGAGTTGGACGAACCCGCAAGTGGGAGTTTCCCTCAGTCCCCAGACCGCGACTTTGAACGCGGGCCAGACGCAGCAGTTTACGGCTTCGGTGACGGGGACGACCAACCAGCAAGTGAGTTGGAACATCACACCGGGCGGGCTGGGCAGCATCTCCGCTGGGGGACTTTATACGGCGCCCTCCTCGATCCCGGCGCAGCAGACCGTCACCCTGCAGGCGACCAGTCTGGCCGATGCCACCAAAACCGCCAGCGCCATTATCACGCTGGCACCCTCGCTAGCAGTCGCGTCGTGCGGCGGGCCGAGCGTAAATGCGTTTACGGGCTGTTATTACCAGGATCAATCCTTTGGCACGCTGGCTTTTAGCCGAGTAGACCCGCAGATCAATTTCAACTGGTATACGAACGGGGCCGGCTCAGGGGTCGGACCGTACAATTTCTCGGTGAGATGGCAGGGATATTTCACTTTTGACGCCGCAATGTATACGTTCACTTTGGATACCGACGATGGTTCAAGGCTGTACATCGACGGGCAGTTGGTTCTGGACGATTGGTCGGATCATCCGGCGTATTCGATTAGCCAACAGGTTCCGTTGTCGGCGGGCAACCACCTCGTCCAGGTTGACTATTACCAAGACGGCGGTTTTGCTTCGGCGAATCTGAGTTGGACGAACCCGCAAGTGGGAGTTTCCCTCAGTCCCCAGACCGCGACTTTGAACGCGGGCCAGACGCAGCAGTTTACGGCTTCGGTGACGGGGACGACCAACCAGCAAGTGAGTTGGAACATCACACCGGGCGGGCTGGGCAGCATCTCCGCTGGGGGACTTTATACGGCGCCCTCCTCGATCCCGGCGCAGCAGACCGTCACCCTGCAGGCGACCAGTCTGGCCGATGCCGCCAAAACCGCCAGCGCCATTATCACGCTGGCACCCTCGGCCCAATCGACGCAAGCGTTGGAGACGAGCTACGACCAGAGGGGGTTGGTGAGTCTTTCCTACAGGGGCGTGTCGTTGGTGGATCTGAATGGGGGTCTGGGGGATGCGTTTTATGTAGGGGGATACAACCTGGGCGGCAATGGAGGATGGGGAGGGATCGGGAACACTGTGCATTGGAATGCGAGCACGCAGGTGCTGACGTGGTCGTACAGTTGGGGGAGTGTGAGCTGCCAGTTTGCGACGCCGGCGGGGAGCAGCACCTTGGCGGTGTCGGTGACGGTGAACAATAGCAGCGGACAGACGCTGAACGGGATCCAGATTTATCCTTTGGGGCTTCAGTTTCCGGTGCTTCCGCAAAGCTTTGGAGCTGCGAGTTATCCGCAGTTTCATAACAATCTGGATGGGCCGTCTCTGGTGACGGCCGATTATGGGTCGGGAATGTTGGTGCTGGCGGATGGGGACGCGAAACCGCTTAATCTGGGGTTTAGTCCGTCGGGGCCGGCGAACCATTATGGGCTGCAGGTGGGAACGATCAACGACAGCACGCAAGGATTTCTCTCGAGCGCCATGCCGGTGAATCGGCCGGTGGCGGCGGGGCAAAGCGACGTCTATTCGTTTGCGCTGCGGTTTGCACCCGCCGGCACCGATTACCACGCGATTGCCAACGACGTGTTGACGACCTTCGCCCAGACTTGGCCGCAGACCCTGCAATGGAGCGACCGGCGGCCCATCGGGGAACTTTTCATGACGAACCCGACCTCCTCGGCCACTCCCAATGGCAGTCGCAACCCGCGCAACTACACGGTGGCGCAAAACGTCGATATTCAAACCCCGCAGGGGCTGGCTGCGTTCCAACAAGCGGTGCTGGCCTATGCCGACAATTCGGTGCAGATCTTGAAGAACATGAATGCGCAAGGCGCGATTGTGTGGGATTTGGAGGGCCAGCAATATCCGCAACCGAATACGAGCTACGTGGGCGACCCCAGTCAACTGCCCTTAATGGCTCCCGAAATGGATGGGGTGGCCAATGCCTTTTTCAAGAAGTTCACCGATGCCGGTCTGAAATGCGGTATGACGATTCGGCCGCAGCAGCTGGATTTTTCGGTATCGCCGCCGAATCAAAATAGCGTGCCGATTCAAAACGAAGCGGCCGTGATGATTCAAAAAATGCAATACGCCTACAATCGCTGGGGCTGTACGATCTTTTATGTGGATTCCGACGATGGACCGGATAACGCCACCGCTCCTGCCACTTTTCAGCAGGTACAGCAGGCCTTGCCCAACGTGCTGATCATTCCCGAGAATATCTGGCCCAAAGATTCCGCCTACACTGCGCCTTTAGCTAGTTTTTGGGCGAGCTATAAACCGCTGCACACCACCCCCGACGAGAAGACGATGTGGCCCGGCGCCTTCACCGTAACGTATATAGGCGATGCGTCCAATCACGATCTGACGAACAACCCGGCGGACCCCAATCAGTGGAACGAATTCGTGCAGGCCGTCAAAAACGGAGACATTCTTTCTTTCCGCGCCTGGTTCGACGATGAACCGCTGAACGGCCAAGTATTCCAAATCTACCAAGCTGCCGCCAATGCCTCCGCCGATACCTGGACTGCTCCTCCCAAGTAGTCAAATGGATGTTCGCGCTCGGTCCCTATGAGCGAACGGGGCTGTCCCGCTCATCTTGTCTTTGAGCCGGGGCCGTCTCCAAACTCCGGTCCACGATGGATTCGGAAGTGGGAAAAGGACCCGCAAACAAAGCGCTGCCGTCGGCGAGAAGGACGCGCGTCAATTTGGAAGAGGTGCTGTTCATTTCCAATAGGGATAGCACCGGTTCCCCGATCAAGTCCGGAGGAACATGCGCCACCCAACTCTGGGCGTCTATTCCGTCCAACGCCTGTCTAAACTCAAGTGGAGCCTGCGAGTAAGTCCACAGCCGAAGAACTGATTGGGTCTCGTCGCTAGAATCAGACACCATTTACTTCCCTGTAAAGAGAAAATTGCTTCAAGCCACATCGGCCAAGAACAAATCGAGGCAGGTCAGCGAGATCGAAAGTTTTTGCAAGAGAATAGTTTTCCCACAAAACGTACTAGTACTACATATCGATCACTCAATCATTCTCCTCCCGACCTACCTTTCGCGTCAATAGCGGCGCTGGGCCAGCGCTTCGCAGATGAGCTAAGCCTGCAAGGACGGGTACGCGAAAAAACACCTCTGAACCGTAAACCCTTTGTCCGCTTCAAGATGGTCGAACCGTTTGAGAAGCCCCACAGATCAGCGGCAAACGTGCCGCAGTGGCGTAGCGAATCTCGAAAGCACACAGTACAGTTTTAGTACTAGTGAATTCTACTTATATAGCCAGATTGACAGACACTCGGACTTACCTTAGGATCGTGTAATCCGGTTTTATCCCCGTTTCGTATTCCTTTCTGAAGCTAAGTAGCCTGCAGAGAGCGGTTGTATGTATTTCAACCGCATTCCAAACGAGTTCGCATGTAGTTAACGATGGCGGGAGCCTGCCTTTTCATAGGTTCCGTCACTCCACAGTCGGGTTTTTAACTTTTAAGTCATTGCAATTATGTCTAGCGAACTAAGACCTGAGAACGGCGGTTTCCAGTGGTTTGCGCTTCGAGTGAAGCCCAACCACGAGAAGCGAGTGTCCGAACTGATTGACTTCCAAGGGTATGAAGAGTTTCTACCGCTCTATCGAGTCAGACGGCGCTGGGCGCAAAGAACTCAAGATGTTGACATGCCGGTATTTGCCGGGTATATATTCTGTCGTTTTGATCGGCCCGCGTGGGCGCAAATTATGAAGACTCCCGGTATCGTCGATGCGGTACGTTTTGGAACGAGGTTGGCCCCCGTGGATGAGGATGAGATAAGCGCTCTGCAGGCGGTGCAACGTTCCAGAATGGCGGTACATCCATGGCCGTACCTGCAAGTCGGTCAAACGATTCGCGTCACTGCCGGTCCGCTAGCCGGGAGACGGGGAATTCTGGTCGAACTCAAGGGCCAAACGCGACTGGTGCTTTCCATCAGTCTTCTGCAACGGTCGGTACTTGTTGAAATGGATCGCGAGTGGATCACTTGCGACGCCATTCCTTTGATCGGGTTATCTCACACCCTTAGTCCCGAGCTGTAACGTAAGCGAATACATCCGACCTCAAGGCTCGTGCGTTCGAATGCCGCTTCTTCATAACAGAAACAATCTCATTACCGTCCGCCTTTCGACGGGTGAGCATGAGCAGCTAAAGGAGCTCTGCACGAAGGAGGGGGCGCGTAGTCTTTCCGATTTCGTCCGCGAGATCATTCAGCAGAGAATTTCACTTTTGTGCGGAGCGACAGGACTCCTGACAAAGGATCTCGCCACATTAACCGTCAAGTTGCAGGGTTTGAATGTAGCGCTTACGGATTTAAATGATCAAATCCTCGATCTTCTCGGACCGTCGGAAACACTGGGACCTAAGTCTGTGAACGGGGTTAAACGTTAATCCGAATTGTTCTAGCTCTATGAGTGGACCGGCCGCTATTTCGGGTCGTAGCGTCCCAGTGCAGCTAAGAGAAGCAGCTTCAGAATGGAGGCTTTCCCAGCGACTCCCGATATTTTGGAAGGGACCGGCCCTCGGTCCGGATATGATCTGCTGACGGCAAGTTCCTTCACACGATAACCAAGTTTTGGCGCCTTGATCGAGAGATAGTAATGCAGATTATACGTGTCAAATACGTTGCGGAAAGGCTGTACAGCCGGATCCAAGAGAAAACGTGCACTGTAGGCACGGAAGCCGTTAGTTGTATCTGTATACCGAAATCCGGACGCGAGACTGATAAGCGGTGCGTGGATTAATTTCAAAGCTAACTTGCGATCGAGCGGCGTGTTGCGCTCCGAGCCGCCGGGCACATACCGTGAACCTTGCACGAAATCATAGCCTTCCTCGAGCGCTTTCAGGAACTCGGGGATGACTTCGATGCCATCCTTCCCGTTGCCGTCGACTGTAACAAGCCCCGGATATCCCTGTTTAAGTGAATATGCAAACAGCATGCGCATCTGCGCGCTGAGCCGGCCGGGCCCGATTTTAGTTAGTAGGGTTCGAATTTTCAGAGCGCGCAGCAATTCAGGATCTACGCTTCCATCCGTACTCCCACCGTCGCCGATGATGAGATCGAACGAGGGCTCCAGTTTTGCCATGCGTTCAAGTTGCGCGGTGAGCTTCTTACCCTCGTTGATAACCGGAATGCAAACGCAGTACTTCGAGCGGCGTACATCGAACTCGAGATCGCTATATTCCGGAACCTGCCAGGAGGGCTCTTGCCTTCGGATTCCTTCCACTTCAGCCTTCTCCGTACGTTTGTACCAAGAACTCGGCGGCTCGCCTGAGATCGAGGATCGGATTTTCAGTTTCACGCATTTCCAAAGAGATCCACCCTTCATATCCGGCCGCCCGCAAAGCAGTGAAAGCTTGAACGTGATCGATTACAGGGGCACTGAACGACGCCAGGAAAGGTTCACTCACGTGGAAATGGCTCAGCACGTCGGCGTTGTCTCGAATCGCAGTAGCGATATCTTCTCCGGCGAGAAACATGCAAGCTGTATCGAGATGAAGGCGAAGCCCAGGCGAGTTCACCGCTCTGACGAGCCGTGCTGCTTCGCCGCTATCGACGGCAAAGCTGCAGCCATATTGCACCGGGTTCGCTTCGACGCACAAGCAAACTCCACAGCGGTGATAATACGTGGCAACGGTAGCAAAGAACTCTCTTGCTAAGTCGAACGCGGCTTGGTGCGGCATGCCATTAAGCTGTCGATTCGAAGGAGCCCCGAACACCAGGCTGCGAGCGCCGATCGCCTGCGCTAAATGGGCAACCTTGTCGAGATGGGCGATGAGTCCTTCCCGCTCACTGTCGGTGCCGAACAGTTTTAATTCGGGCTTGCCGAAGAGAATCGCCTGCAGTGCGGGTACTGAGAAACCCTCCGTCGCATACCGCCGGCGGCACGTAACGGCCGCGACGACAGAGGCTATCTTCCAGTCCGGCCATATCCGCGTAGGCGCAACCTCTACGCCAGCGATACCAAGGCTGCGCAAAAGCGTCAGCGCCGGGTCTTCAAGTCTAGGCGACCAGGCAATGTTTGAGACCGCGAGATTCATGAAGTTTCTGAAAGGCGGACATCACCGATGTATGCACCTAGGCTCCCAAGCACCTCTGCAGCATCGAAGCGATATTTGCCCTGTTTTCCAAATACGGCGGCATGTCGAGTGCAAATGTTGTAATACGCAGGCGCTCCCGCATCCGTCCCAATACATTTCCCCGGGAAATAAGCGTCCACTATCGTGCGTGTCGCTATGGGTTCGGTAGCGAAATTGATAAGTCGGATGTCGTGACTCAGAACGGTTTTTATGTCCGCCCATAGGCAGCTTACGTCGTAATACTGAAAGAAGCTCTCCGGGTTGATCGTAGTCAAGCAGTTGTCGTGCAAAAGATCGTAGATCACATTTTTTTTCAGCCCGGGTCCGAATACTCCCGGCAGACGTATCGTGTGGACCTCGGTGAATAACGTGCCGAGGGTCTTCTCAAGCAGGAGACGGTGAGCACCGTAAGCGTGATTGGCGCCGCTACCGCAATCAAACGATTCGTCCATCTCGCCGGCGCCAGGATAAACGTCCACTGTAGAGATAAGAACCATCTTGGAAGCTTGCACCGAGGAAAGGCTATTCAGAAGCCGATCAATTGCGGCACGGTCCTCCCGCGGAAATTTATTGGCACGCCATTTCACCGCTGGAGCACCGGCGCACACGACAAGATCGTATTCCTTCCCTCGAATTTCGTCAATGTTAGTCGAACGATATAGATCTTCGAAGACGTGTTGCCGCACTAGGTTCGATCCGATAAACCCGGTATATCCGATGAGGCAAGTTCGACTCAGCATAATAAAGGTTATAAGACAACAGGTTTGAATACGGGCCCCATTGCTTATAACACAGATGTGTAGGTAACTGAAAGCCGTGAGCTATAGTTCGATGTCCATCCGGTCTCGTAAAGTTCGGGTATCAGGAGTGAAGCCTCGTATGACCGCATCCGCAAGCAAACTTTGTTGCTGGATTTCCACATTGATACTCCTTCCGTACTCGCTTCCCGGTTACTCCGGGCGCGCCGAGAAAGTGGGAGAGCCGACCGGCTATACCGCTCAACCGTCATACGTGCTTCACTCTGACGATGAAATTACGGTCCGCAGCTTACAGGTCAAGGAGATTACCGACAAATCGTTCCGCGTCGACCAGAATGGAGAAGTTAATTTTCCGCTCATTGGTCGAGTGCATTTAGCCGGCGCCACTGTTCACGCAGCTGAGGTGGAAATAGCTGCGAAGTTGAAGGCTTATTACTTGGAACCGGACATCGCTGTAAGTATCTCTGCCTTTCACGAAGAGCCTGTTTCCGTGATCGGCGCTGTCGGCGTGCCGGGCGTTCATCAGATGCACGGTCAGACAACTCTGCTCGACATCCTTTCTGCAGCAGGAGGGGTTCGCGCCGACGCCGGGCCGGTCGTTAGAGTCAGCCGCGAAAGTAGCCTCTACGGACAAATTCCATACCCCACTGCACACCAGGTGGCCCCGGGAACCAGTGTCGTCGAGATCAATCTAAAAAGCCTGATGGAAGCGAGCGACTCCTCCGAGAACATTGCAGTGCAGCCCCATGACGTAATCTCGGTTCCTCCCGCGGAGGTCGTCTACGTTATTGGGAATGTCAAAAGGGCTGGCGGCTTTGCCTTAGGAGGCAAGCCGAATCTGTCGGTTCTGCAAGCTCTATCGTTAGCGGAGGGACTAGACCCGAGGGCCGCGCCGAAACACGCCCGAATTCTCAGACGGGAGTCACAGATTGCGACGGACTCGATGGATATCCCGGTCGATATTCAAAAGATCTTGGCCGGCAAGGCGCCAGATATTATTATGCGCCCCAATGATATTCTGTTCGTCCCGAGTAGTTTAGCTAAAGCGGTTAGCGCGCGAACGATTGAGGCGGCGATATCGATCGGGACGGGCGTTCTTATCTTCCACTAGAAAAGGTCCTCAGTAAGTCCGGCTAATTTAGCAGAATCCAGATATACACGAAATGCAATATCTAAGCAACGAATCCAAAGCTCGCCCGCACTCACTGGCGGCTATTAATCTCGATCCTGGGTCGCCAAGCTTTCCTACGAACAGGGCCGGAGTAGCTTCCGCTCCTCCGAGCCAACTCCTGGAGTACTGGGTAGTAATTCGCGGCAGTTTTGGGTGGATCTGCCTTCTAGCTCTTATCGGAGGCGCCGCCGGCTGGCTGGTTTCGATGCTGCAGCCGTCAATGTACCAGGCGCGAACCGTCTTAGATATTCGGAGCCTAAATGAGAATTTCTTGAACTCCCGAGAAGGTTCACCCATCGGTACCGGCGGCGTTTTGCCGGAGTCGTACATTCAGACCGAAATCAAGATTTTACAGAGTGAATCGCTTCGCAAACGCGCGTTGAGCCGGTTGAGTAATCCCCAGGGAGCGGTTCAGAAAACCGACCAGCAGTCACCTTCGTTCTGGCAGTCCGTTTTAGGAAGATTCGACACATCAGCGGTTCCCTATAAAGATTTGATCGCCGACGCTGGCCGCAGAGTCAAGATCCGGGCTGTCGGTAACACGCGGATTGTGGAGGTTCTCTGCGATGCCCGCGACGCTCAGCTTGCTGCATCCGTATGCAATAGCGTTGCTCGCACGTACATCGAATACAATTTGGAATCCCGTTATGAAAGCACTAAGGAAACGGGCCAATGGTTACAAAGCCAACTGGATGACGTACGTCGCCGCTTGACAAAAGCTGAGAACGAATTAAAGGACTCGGCTAACGATTCCTCCTTTGTTACCGATGCAGAGGGTACCGACAGCCTGGCTCAGGACAAACTCCGACAAATACAGGCGGAGCTCTCCCGAATACAAGCGGAACGAATCGCGAAGGAGTCGGATTACGAAATTGCTGTCACAAGGTCAGCGGACTCGCTCCCTCTCGCGATGGACTCCGGACCGATCCGCGACTATCGAGTCAAGCTCGAGGATCTTAAACGACAGCTTGCCGATCTCTCGTCCACAATGACGCCGGAGCACTATCGAGTGCGAGAGGTACAGAGAGAAATCACACAGATGCAAGGCGCGCTCGAGAAAGAGCGCAGCGACTTGATCAGCCGTCTGAAAGCAAACTATGAAGCTGCGATGCGCGAGGAATCCATGCTTTCGGCCGCCTATAATAAGCAGTCCGCGCAGGTTGCACAAGTCGGCAACAAGTCAGTTCAGTACAACATGCTCAGGCGAGACGTCGATTCCGAGCGTAGACTTTACGAAACCTTGCTACAAAAGGTCGACGAAGTCGGGTTAGCGACGGCCATGCGCACCAGCACCATCAGCGTCGTCGATCCGGCTGTGCCTCCAGTTTTCCCGTACTCCCCAAAGCATTACGTCAGCATCGCGGTCGGGCTCTTCGCCGGGTCGTGCATAGGCCTTGTGTTCTCCTTTCTTCGGCTGCGTTCCGACCGAAGCTTGCACGGTCCCGGAGAAGCTTCTTACCATCTGCAGCTTCGTGAGTTAGGAGTTATTCCTTCCGTTCACAACAAGGCATTTCGAGGTTTATTCGGTAGAACTCTCTTCTTGCGCGGCGGGGCTGCCGCCATTCCGCAACAGGAAGCCACAGGTTCACGAACCGAACATAATTTTGCAGGCGGCGTTCCAGCGAGATCGACCGCCGTCGCGGAAGCATTCTTCGCAACCATGAATTCGCTGCTCTTGTGCAGCAGCAACGGCACTGCGGCGAAGGTTATCGTATTAACCAGCCCGGAGGGTGGCGATGGTAAGACGACGGTCGCAACTAACCTGGCCATTGCGCTGGCGCAGATCGGTCGACGAGTTGTGGTAGTTGATGGCGACCTGCGAAAGCCGCGCTTGCACCAGGTTTTTGATGTCGATCCCGAGCGGGGCCTTGCAAAACTGCTGGAGGAAGACAACGGCATCGAGCAGCGGCCAATTTCCGAACTAGTTTCGCCTACACGGCTGCCGAATCTGTTCGTCTTACCTACTGCCGTTGCCTCCGAAGGCACGGCAGCTAAACTCCATTCCAACCGTTTGCGTATTCTGTTGGAGCGGCTGCGCAGTGAATTTGACGTGGTTATCATTGACAGTCCTCCGATGCTTCACCTTTCGGATGCTAGAGTGCTCGGCTCCCGAGCGGACGGCGTCGTGCTCGTTTTCCGAGCGCGCAGGACCACGATAGACGACGCGCTCGCTGCATATGAATGCCTTCTACAAGATGGCATTCGGGTCCTCGGGACAGTTCTCAATGACTGGAATGCGAGAAAGAGCTCGAAATACGGTGCGTACGCGTCGTACTTACACGCGACATCATGACCGAAATTGTCGATTCCGGCAAGGAGATCGTGGAAGCCGCAACTTTCACGGTGGGGGGCAGCGATGAGCCGCTTGAGAATGCCTCACCGCTTGCACAGATCGGCTGCTCTTCGGGAGCGCCGTCTCTCGGGCGCTCACTGATCGTGGGAGTTTGTTCCTTGGGTGGTGCGTTCGCGATCGAACGCGGCGCCAGCTTCCTTTCGAATTTGTTAGCCGCCCGCTTCGCAGGCGCGTCCACTTTCGGAGCCTACTCCATCGCGCTGACGACCGCCAATAACGTCGCTTCTTATGCAGGCGCGGGAATCGGGTACACCGCGACTCGATTTACTGCCGAACACGCTCCGGGTAGCGAAGGCCGTGAACGGGTTCTTCGTTCGCTGTCGCTTTTCGCAGTTCTGTCCGCCAGTTTGGCGGGAGTTCTGCTTTGGATGGGCGCTTCGCCGCTGGCAGCCTCTTTCCTGCGAAATCGCGCCTTGGAGCGTCCGCTGAAAATAGCTGCTCTCTCGGCGGCGGCATTCGTGCTTCTCGAATGTTGCCGGGGCGTGTTCATCGGTACGCGAAGTTTCGTCCCACTCTTCCTCCTCTCGTGCGTCTTGGGGGCCGGTTTATTGCTGGCGGTCCCCAGCCTCGCCCACCTGGGCGCGACCTCAATGGTGACGGGACAGGTTGGAGCGGTCGTAGCCGCGGTTCTTGTGAGTGTGTTTCTGATCGCCTGGCGCCGGGCGCCCAAGCCAAAGCCATTGAGCCGCGAAGTTGAGAAAACTTCTCTAGGCGCAGTGTGGCGATTCGGTTTGGTCCAATTGGGGGGTGTGGTGGGCCTAAATGCCGCGGGCTGGTGGACGGCATCGCTGGTTGCCAGAGGGGACTCGTCGCTGCTTCAAATGGCGTTTTACTCCGTGGCCACTCAATGGCGAAATCTGTCAGCGCTGTTGCCCGGCATGGTTCCGCAGGGCAACTTTGCGTTTTTCACAGATCAAGGCGCGGCGGACTTTGGCGGAGCGTCGCGCGTAATCACGGTCAGCTCCATTTTTTCGAGCGCACTTGCAATCTTGTGCTCGGGGATCGTGATTCTGCCTATTCCATTCGTGCTGAGGCACTTTTATGGACAAGGATACGCAGCTGCTGAGTTGCCTACGGCATTCGCGATTGCGACCGCGCTGGTCCATATGGGAATGTCTCCCGCAGCTTCTCGACTGACGGTCCTCTCGTTGCGATGGACAGGCGGTATCAATTTGGTTTGGTCGCTGTTTGTTCTCGTAGTGGGAACTCTGCTGATCCCAAGTTGGGGCGCGACCGCGGCGACAGCCACTCTTTTTGCCGCTCACGTCCTTTCCGTGATCCTGGTTCTGTTTGCTTTTAAACGTCTGGGTTCGCTATCTACGGGACTCGTGGGCATTGCGATCTTGGACATAGCGGTCGCGGTGGCGTTTGGCTCGCTTTCATGGGCTCGAGCTACGCATCCGCATTATGCGGTCACAGCGGATCTACTCCTGATCGCCGTAACAACATTTGGAGCAATGCTCCTGCTTCGTTTAGGACAGAGCTGCGGAGCCCTGCCGAAACAAATCGACTGGACTTCGATGTTGGAGTCGGCCTTGGCCACGCTAAGATTGAAATCTGTTCGTGCCATGATGCGACCGGCTTGATGGCACACGGGTATTACCACCGATCGCTTCAAGGCGGACGCTCATGAAGCCGCTGTCGCGATACAGTTCGAGCGAAGAAAGCCAGATTTGTTGGCACATGCTCGATGCGGGAAGCGTTTGGTTGAAGGAATTCGCGTTTGCTCTTGGGACGATGGTCCTAACGCGGAACTGGATTCCCAATATTCGGAATTTCGGCCACTTGGAGAACTGGGAAAGAGTGGAAGACGTGACCGACCCTCCCATAAAAATCATCCGGTTCCCACTGCAGCGCGGCTACGCTCGGTTTCCGGTAAACCGCCTGTTCAGGTCGGAATGTAGCATCGTCGATCGCCTCTTGCGCGGCTCGCCCAGACCCGAAGAATCCACCCTAATTTGCACGAGCCCGTTTTACGCTCCCGTCGCTGAACGTTGGCCTGGGAAGATCGTTTACTACTTGACAGACCTAACAAAAGAATATGCAGGGATGAACTCGGCGCAGATCGTTTGTCTCGATCAAAGGATGTGCCGGGTAGCACATGTGGTTTGTCCTAACTCGCGGCGCATCGCCGAGTACTTATGCAGCGAGGCTGCTTGTTCTCCCGAAAAGGTCGTCGTCATTCCGAATGCCACGCGAGCACAGAACGTCCTGAACAAACCTTTGACCCTACCGGCGAAGCCGCCAACTGATCTGGCCGACCTGCAGCGGCCAATTATAGGAGTGATCGGTAACCTCGCGGCCAATATGGATTGGATGCTGCTGCAAGAAGCGGTGGAGCGATCGCGGAACGTCAGTTGGGCATTTGTGGGTCCTACCGACATGAAGATCCCGAATGCCGCTCACCGGAAAGCACGTCAAAACCTCATGCAAAAGGGAGGAATCGTTCGCTTCGTGGGGCGGAAACACTATAGTCAACTGGCCCATTACGCTCGCGCGTTTGACGTTGCCCTAATTCCATATCTCAGACAGGAGCCCACCTTTTCGGGGAGTGCCACACGCTTCTATGAGCATCTGTCGGCATGCCGGCCGATCCTGGCGAGTCGGGGACATGCCGAGTTGCTCACGAAGGAGCCGCTCTTGAAGTTAGTGAACAATGCCGAAGATCTAGCACAGCAGGTTGAAGATCTTCGAACCAGTGGCTTCCGCGACGGATACGAGGAGCTTCGGTGGAAGGTTAGCCGCCGCGAAACATGGGACGTACGGGCGGAAGCTTTGCTGGCCGCACAAGCTCGTATAGGGGCTGGGCTGAAAGATCCGGGCAAGCCGACGGCTCTTCAAATGGATCGAGTAACACGATCATGAACGTGCTGGCATACGTTCATTTGCGCAATATTCACCGCTCTACCGGAGCTGGACGCGTGGCGCGACAACTGACCGAGCATGTCGCGTGTCGAGATCACGTAAACATGCACATTCTGGCAGATCGCTCGGACCACGGAGCAGTTGTTTCGAAAGTCGGCAAGCCGTGGACGACCTTTCCTTATCATCTGTTCTCCAGCGATACCTCAGCCCAGCAAGCGCGTTGGTTGTTGCTTCATCATCCGAAAGCTGAAGAGTATTGGCCACAAGCGGAGATCGTGCACTGCACGGGCGAGTCTTACGTACCAACCTTGCGCGCCCGTCTTGTTGTGACGGTGCATGATGCTGCGTACTTCGAAAAGAGCGCTCACCCTAGGAACTTGGCCACGGTACGGCAGCAATTGAAGTGGCGCTTTCTCTACGCTACCTTGTCCCGCACCGTGGATGCGTTCCATACTGTGTCCAATTTCTCCGCCGAGAGACTGGGCATAGTTTTCCCCAAAATCCGTTCTCGACTTCACGTTATTCACAATGCCGTTCCGCAGCGATTCTTCGATCCCGTCAACGCGCAGGGCGAAGAGTTCCTGTCGCGCAGCGGGCTAGCCGAAAAGCGTTACGTTTTGGTACCCGGCGGACTACATTACCGCAAGAACGCGGATCTGATCTTGCGAGCTTGGCCTATTCTCCAGGAGCGGGTTCCGGATCTGGTCTTAGTTGTTTCGGGGCATTGTGATCCGCATCTGAGGGCACGTGCCGCTCATTTATGTAGATCGCCCTTGCTCACCGGGTTTGTGGAAGACGACGAATTGTGCGCGCTCTACCATGGTGCGCAGGTTGTCTGGTTTCCAAGTCGGTACGAAGGTTTCGGAATGCCTGTTTTGGAGGCAATGGCGTGCGGTGCTTCAGTAGTCGCAAGCAACGCGTCATCTATACCGGAGATCGCTGGGAGCGCCGCAGTTTTGGTTGATCCCGAGTCGGTGGCTGAAAATGTCGACGCAATAGAAAACATTCTGAGCGACCCGGTGCTGCGGTCTCGCCTGCAAGATCAGGGGCGGCAACGTGCTGCAAGATTCACGTGGGCGGCCTCTGCCGCTCAGCTGCACCAACTTTATTCAAGTCTGTTGTAGACGCGAGTACCGTTCCGGCATACGCCCAATATCAAGATCCACGCACTGCTCCGGCAAACGAACGAAACCTTTCTGTCGTCTTCATGAAAATTGTGACGGTACATCGCGGCGCACGGGACAGTTACCAGGTTGCCCGCGCGTTGAGCGAAGCGGGAATGCTGGAGGCGCTTGTTACGGACGTCTATTGGCCGGCAGATCGTCGCTGGGCTCAGAGTTTCGAGCGCATTGCACCGCGCTCTCTCCCGGAGATGTTGCGTCTCCGACACGCGGAAGGAGTGGCCGCGGAGGACGTTGTATCGTGCTGGCCCGCTGGTTTGTATGCGCTTGTCATGAACAAAGTGCGTTCCATCTCGTTTGAACGGCAACGCGAGGCTGTGCGATGGTGTGATCGGCTTCTTGGCCGTCGCGCGGGCCAACTCGCTACCTCTCGAAGTGCCGCTTTACTCAGTTATAGCTACTACGGACACAGCGCCTTCTCAAACTACGAAGGTCATCAGCCCCGAATCCTGTTTCAGTTGCATCCGCATCCTACGAGTGTCCGCAACATTTTACTTCGTGAGCGTACTCTGTGGCCGGAATGCGCTTCATCCCTTGACAGGGAATGGGAGTTAGCTCTGCCTGAGCAGGACTTTTCCCGGCTTGTGCAAGAACCAGCGATGGCCGAATACTGCCTGGCCGCCTCGTCGTTTACCAAACAAACTTTGATTGAAAACGGTGTACCAGCCGAGCGCGTCGACGTCGTTCCGTACGGAATCGATTTGGCCAGATTTACGCCTAAAGCGGCGATCCCCCCTGGACATCGTCCTCTTCGACTGCTCTTTGTCGGAACGCTAGCTCAGCGTAAAGGCGTCAAGTACTTACTCGAGGCGCTTGAACTCTTGCCAGCCGGCTCCGTGGAGCTAACTTTTTGTGGCCGCGCTGTCGACGACCTGGAGCTGTTTCAGAACAGCCGAGTGCCAATCCGGCTACGACCGTCCATCAGCGCGGAGGAGCTACTTGAAGCGTACCGATATGCCGATGTTTTCGTTTTTCCGTCTTTAGCTGAAGGATTCGCTCATGTTCTTCTCGAGGCGATGGCCTCTGGTCTGCCGATTATCAGTACGACGAGTACCGCTGCACCGGATCTGATACGGCACGGAGAAGAAGGATTCATTCTCCCTCCAGGCGATGCAGTTGAGCTTGCGAAACACATCGAGCACTTCCTGCTTAAGCCAGAAAGAATCCAGTCTATGGGCGAAGCGGCACGAAGACGGGCTGAGTATTTCACGTGGCAGCGCTTTCGACAGCATCTGGGCGCGGTTGTCGGCCGCATTCTCCAGCATTCAACCGATTGCCAAGAGAGAGAACTGTGTTTGAGCTCCTGATCTGGCTAGTGGTTGTAATAGTTGGCTGCGGGATGTGCTACGCATATGCCGGAGGTCGCGACGTTTTTCATCCGCTGATGTTCATCGGTCCAATGATGGTGTTCATGTACGCCTGGATGCCCATGAAGCTTTACGAAAGTGGAGGCCTCGACGGGTTCTTTCAAATTGACCAATTGGTATTTGTCCAGTCGATCAACGTAGCAGCTATTGCTTGCTTCGTGTTGGGATGTCTTAGCCCGGGTTGCAGGTTACCAAGCATCCGCCCAGCGGAGCCGATCTCGCGTCCTACGGCGCGCGCGCTCATCGTAAGCGCTGTGTTGATCGGATTTGTCGGGCTCGGAGCCTGGGCCATCGCGCTCATCAATGTAGGCGGGCTGAGGCAAGCATTCAGCCAGGCGTACAGCGGCGGTTGGGATGACAACGGCTACGTGCGTGACGGTTCCCTTCTGATGTTCCCGGCGGTCCTGCTCATTCTCGCGGTGATTGCGCGCTTTGGTTTCCGGATTACCTATTTGGGATTTCTGCTGCTATTCATTGGCCCCTGGATCCTACAGGCGGTTTTCACGGCTCGACGAGGCCCAACTTTCATGATTACCGTCATGCTCGCGATGGGCTGGTACATGAATCGCCGCAAGCGTCCTTCGTTATTGGCGACCGCCGCCGCAGGGGTATTGCTTGGTTTCGTGATGCTGTTCTTGGTGCTAAATCGAGGCAACATCTATATGGGATCTGATCAGCAATTGATCACCGATGTCAGTTCCGTTGTCGATAAGCCGGACACCGGGAATGAATACGTTTATGGCACGGGCACCATTCTCAGTTCCGAACAACGTCAAGCGTTCTACTGGGGCGCCGTTATCTGGCGCAGATCGTGGTTAGGCCGATTCCACATAGTATTTGGCCCACTAAGTACGAAGATTTTGATCTTCCTGAACTTACACATAACGCGGGAACCGGCGAAGGCTTTACGGAAACACTCGGATGGGAAGGCGCCGAAGGATCCGCGCCAGGAATAATTGCAGACCTGTGGCTGGAGTTTCGATGGTTGAACATTCCTATTCTCTGGTTCATTGGCAGACTCTATGGCAAGGCTTGGCGGAAGGCCTGCATCGCCGGGGGCCCATGGATAACCGAATACATCCTGATGTCCGCCCTTTCCATTTACTTCGTGATGCAAACAATGGAAGCCGTGATCTTTCGTTTACTGATTCTTTCAATTCCGGCCTGCTTGGCGTGGTATTTCGCACGACGTCAGTCACCCACAAACATTCATGATGCAAGGCCTTTAGTGTTCGGCCGTGGTCCTGCACTTCGACCAACTGAAAGCCTGACGCGTGGTTAGTAGAACTTCATTCG
This sequence comes from Terriglobia bacterium, assembly GCA_963719335.1. Classification (GTDB taxonomy): domain Bacteria; phylum Acidobacteriota; class Terriglobia; order Bryobacterales; family Bryobacteraceae; genus Bog-105. The sequence goes on from CAVRBR010000002.1 coordinate 852,475, forward strand.
TGCGATCGCCGCGTTCACCCCGCCCCCCCGAAAGGACACTCGTTGCGGTCATTTGGATCGACTGGTATGCATACCACGTCGCGCGCTTCCGCGCTCTCACAACTCATCCGGTTCTGCACAAACGCGTCGAAGGTATCGAGTTGGTAGGCGGGGCGGGCGTTCACAGTGGCCTTGTATTTCGGGCTCACGAAAGAGAAGGATTACCCATCAGTACTCTCATGCCCGCCTGCAGTTGGAAAGAGGCGGGACAGTATCGGCTCTCACGACTGCTCTGGGCGAAGCTTGATGAGCTGCAGCCGGAAACTGTCCTGATTCCCGGGTATTACACCTTTCCTGCTGTTGCCGCTCTGCTTTGGGCTCGGCGAAACCGGAAGAAAGCCATTCTTATGAGTGAATCCACATGGCAGGATCACACCCGCAAGACGTATAAGGAAGCCATGAAGCGCGCGGTGTTGGCGCGAGCGTTCCAAGCTGCAATCGCCGGAGGTGTCCGACAGACTGCATATCTCAAGGAACTCGGATTTCGCGAAACCAACATTGCACGGTTTTACAACGTAGTCGACAGCGACTATTTCGCGCATCAGGCTAATCAGTGCCGGAGGCAAACCTCCTGCGCATCAATGAACTTGCCTCAACGATATTTTCTATACGTCGGCCGTTTGGCGCCGGAGAAAAACGTGGACGGGTTGCTTGACGAGTTTTCACGGTACCGTCAACGCGGCGGGGCATTATCTCTTGTAATTGTGGGCGAGGGGCCCGCTTCACGCTCCCTTCGAGAGCGCGTCAGTTCGGAAGGCCTGACTCATTGTGTTGTTTTCACCGGTATGAAAAGTATCCAAGATATTGTCGGGTACTACGCTTTTGCTGAATGGTTCATCCTGCCCAGCTGGCGCGAACCGTGGGGGCTGGTAGTGAACGAGGCCATGGCGGCGGGTTTGCCGGTGATCCTTTCCGACCGTTGCGGTTGCTCCGATGATCTGCTGGAACCCGGCAAGAACGGCTACTCGTTCAGTCCGTCCGAGCGGGATTCTTTGTCGCAGATCATGTTGCGAGTAACCGCGATCGACGAGGCTCAACGTGAGCGGATGGCTCAAAGATCCAGAGAAATTATTGCCCGTTACTGCCCCCGTTTGTGGGCAGAGGAGGTAGTCCGCATTGCAGGCATTACGCCCAGCGCAAGCAGTTCGGCCGCGTGAATGCGAAGAAGCGGCCTGCTGGCTGCAGGTCCTCTCCCACGTGGACCCGCAGTTCGGCGGCATCGCTTCGTCGGTTCCGCAGATGTCCCGCGCCACCGAAGCCCTCGGCGGATATGAATGTCCGATCGCAGGGTTCTGCGATGCGCGGGAGCAGACTCCGACGGAGGACCTTGCCAGAGTGGAACGTTTCTCTTCCGGCAGAATGCGTTGGACTTTGGATCAGAATCTGCGTCATCGATTCAGAGAGACAATTCGGGCCGTTCAAGGCGTTCACATTCACGGTGTTTGGGAACCGCACTGCGCCGTGGCCGCCGCCGCCGCCCGGGTCTGCAAACGGCCTTATATTATTTCCGCCCACGGGATGCTGGAGCATTGGGCATTGCGTCAGAAGCGAATAAGAAAGGCGCTCTATGCGGCACTGGTGGAAGCCCGTAATCTCCAACGCGCAACGTGTTTGCGAGCCCTCACACCAGATGAGGTTAACGATTATCGTCGTGTTGGTCTTGCAAATCCTATTGCCATTGTGCCGACTGGAGTCGAGGTGCCGCGCGGCATAACGGGTCATCTCTTCTGGGAGATGTACCCGCAGCTGGCGGGCCGACGCATCGTTCTCTTTCTCGGACGTATTCACCAGAAGAAGGGTCTGCCACTGCTCCTCCAGGCGTGGGAGCGGGTCGCGAAACGGGCCGATGACGTACATCTTGTCATTGCTGGACCGGACTCCGACGGAACGCTTTCCTCCTTGGAAGCCCTTGTCGAAAGTCTGGGGCTGCGCTCTTGCGTTACCTTCACGGGGATGCTCGATATAGAGCACAAGTGGAGTGCGCTGCGAGCAGCCGGGTTGTTTGTGCTGCCGTCGTATTCAGAAGGCTTCAGCGTGGCGGTTCTTGAGGCGCTGGCGATGGGTGTCCCGGTGATTGTTACAGATGCCTGCCATATTCCCGAAGTCTTGGGACACAACTGCGGATGGGTGATCGAGCCCGAAATCAAACAACTGGAAGGCTCGCTGAGAGAATTCCTTCAATTGCCGCCGGAAGAAGCAGTTCGAATGGGCGAACGGGGCAGAGATCTCGTCGAAGAACGGTTTCGTTGGCCGGTAATTGGCAAGCAGATGGCGGAAGTCTATGATTGGATGCTCGGCGGTCCTAAACCAACGAACGTGGAGATTGCATAAGGCACCGCGATGCAGGCTACTGTCGATTTATCGCGTTTCGAAAACAGCTCCTATTATCCAGGGCGCCCGTGGATGATCAGAGTGATATGGTTCCTGATAGGGCTTCCGCTGCTGCGCTGTTCCATTCTCCCCTCTTCTCGCTTTCGACGTGCTCTGCTGCACCTCTTCGGTGCAGATGTAGGAGAAGGTTCAGTGATGAAGCCGGGCTTTCGTGTGAAGTACCCGTGGCATTTGAAAGCTGGCAACAATTGTTGGTTCGGCGAGGATAGTTGGATCGACAATCTGGCCCCGGTAGTGATCGGTAATAACGTCTGCATCTCGCAAGGTGCGTACCTGGGGACGGGAAATCATGATTGGTCAGATCCGTCTTTCGGTTTGATCGTTCGACCAATTCGAATCCACGATGGCGCGTGGGTGGGAGCGCGATCCTCGGTTGCTCCGGGAATAGTAATCGGGGAGTGCGCTGTGGTCGGGCTGGGAGCTGTAGTTACTAAGAACATTCCCTCCTTTGAAATTCACGCCGGCAATCCGGCTACATTTACGCGTGTGCGCAATATCGGCGCCAAGGCTGCGCCGCTGGCTACTATCTCGCATTTTGCGACTGCATCGCAGCTGAAGTAACGTCATCCTCTTTGTTCCCTGCGGCGATATCATGACATGCCTTCTGCGCTGATCCTATATCAATACTTTTATCCCGACGACGTAGTGAGTTCGTTACATCTGACGGAACTGGCAGAGGGATTGGCCCGCCGCGGATGGAAGGTCACAGCCATGCCCTGCAATCGAAGCTGCCGTGACAAGAGCTGCCGGTATCCCGCGAACGATACTCACGGGGGCGTCACTATCAAACGTGTTTGGCGACCCGCGTTTCCGCAGGATTCCGGCTGGGGTCGTCTGATGAATTGTGCCTGGATGATAAGTGCCTGGTCGCTGCATTCGCTTATTGCCGATCCGGACGTCCTTATTATTGGAACGGATCCGGTCTTGAGCGTGCTGGCAGCTGTACCGTGGAAACTCGCGAGAAGGAAAACACGGACGGTTCATTGGTGCTTTGACCTCTATCCGGAAGCCGCAGTTTCCGACGGAATCTTGAAGCCAGGGCTTGTGCTTTCGGTGTTAAGGCGCCTCATGCGCGCAGCATACCGCCGACTTGATTTGATTGCGGACATCGGTGACTGCATGCGCGAGCGATTATCTACTTACTTGAGCCCCGCACAAGCGACGACCTTGCCGGCTTGGGCGTTGTTAGAATCGCCGCAGCCTTTGCCGGTGGATAACGTCGAACGAAGAACTATCTTCGGTGATGCGAAGCTTGCGCTGATGTACTCAGGAAACTTCGGCCGCGCGCATTCTTACGCCGAGTTGCTAACCATCGCGCGGGCTATGCGCGATGTCGATGCGCATTTCGCGTTCAGTATCCGGGGCAACCGCGCAGCGGAGGTTCGCGGTTCGGTCACCCCCGAGGATCGCAATATATCCTTTATCCCATTTGCCAGTCAAGAGCGGCTGGCCGCGCGTCTTAGCGCCGCCGATATTCACGTTGTTTCCCTGCGCGGCGAGTGGACTGGGACCGTGGTGCCTTCCAAATTCTTCGGAGCCTTGGCCGCTGGAAGACCGGTCCTATTTATAGGGAGTGAAGAATCCTACATCGCACGCGTTATCCGAAAACATGGCGTAGGATGGGTTTGTTCGCCTGGCGCCGAGCTTAAGGTCGCAAGAGAACTCCGGACCTTCGCCGACCAGCCATTATCGATGAACGACTTGCGCGAGCACTGCCATCGCGTATACCAAAGCTATTTCTCTCGCGACTTGCTTCTCGATCGTTTCAATCTGGATCTTCGCAGCCTCTCCGGCGAGCGAGCAAAGCACGTCGCGGATCAGTCGGCAAGCGGCGTTTCATTCTCCTCTTAGCGTTAACTCACATTTAACCTGTAGCTATGAGTGCTTTGTGTCCTTCAAATACTTAAACAAGGAGCGAATCTAGTGAAGCTCTCTAATCATAAGATTGTTATTTGTGGTGGAGGCGGATTCATCGGGGGACACTTGGCCAAGGGCCTCCTCGACCAACGCCTCAACGTGGCGCGGGCCGTCGATATCAAGCCCCGGCACGAGTGGTACCAAGAGTTTCCAGCAGTTGAAAACTTAGTATTGGATCTGAAGGATAAGCATGCCTGCGAAGAGGCAGTAGAGGGCATGGACATTGTATTCAACCTTGCTGCAGACATGGGTGGCATGGGGTTCATTGAAAACAACAAAGCCCTATGCATGCTGAGCGTCCTCATCAATACACACCTTCTACTCGCTTCGCGCGACGCACAGGTGGAACGATTGTTCTACGCTTCCTCGGCGTGCGTCTACAATGGCGAGAAACAGAAGAATCCCCAAGGCACTGCTTTGAAGGAAGAGGATGCATACCCGGCGTTACCGGAGGACGGATACGGCTGGGAAAAACTCTTCAGTGAGCGTATGTGCCGCCACTTTGAGGAAGATTTTGGATTTGAGTGCCGGGTTGCTCGGTACCACAATGTGTACGGGCCGCTCGGAACCTACGACGGAGGACGCGAGAAGGCCCCTGCAGCCATCTGCCGTAAAGTCATACAAGCGAAACAGTCCGGCAAACACGAAATCGAGATCTGGGGGGATGGTACACAGACCCGCAGCTTCATGTACATCGACGATTGCGTGAAGGGGACGCAGATGATTCTGCAGAGCGATATCCGTGAGCCGATCAACCTCGGCAGTAGCGAGTTGGTCACTATCAATCAACTTGTGGACATGGTCGAGGACATCGCGGATGTAAAGCTGAAGCGCTCCTATAAGCTCGAGGCTCCGAAGGGAGTAAACGGGCGCAATAGCGACAATACAAAAATCCGGCAGTATCTGCACTGGGAACCGTCGATCCGATTGAAAGACGGTCTGGCCCGCACCTACGAATGGATCGAGAGTCAAATGCTCGTTCCGGTAGGTAGGTAGTCATCAAGTCGCCGCTGATGAGGCGGTATAAATAACAACTCCCGCTCTTCTGTGAGCTTCAGAGTGCCTGCGGTTGCACCACTGAAGCAGATCTTAACCCCTTGAACAGTTTATCTCGCTATACAAATATGCGCAGCTTAGACAGCGCACTGGAGCTATCCGGCAAGCGGTCGACTTCGGAGTACCGATGTTCACACTGATACTGGTATCGTGTTGTTCGCTTTTGGTTTCGCTTGTGCTGACGCCGTTCTTTCGGGACTTTTTCGGCTTTCTCGCACTGATGGACAAGCCGGATTTGCGTCGTAAGATTCACGCACGACCCATTCCGCGCGTGGGCGGGATACCGCTTGCGGTCAGCTATTCTCTCGTATTAATCGCGTTGTTGATCCTTCATTGGCGGTGGAAAGACCTACTTAGTCTTCATGATCCAACCATTCAGCTCGTCATTCGGGTGCTCCCCGCCGCGGGACTAATTTTTATTACGGGGTTACTTGATGATTTTGTCGGCTTGACTCCTTGGCAGAAGCTTTTAGGCGAGGGCGCGGCCGGAGCCTGCGCATGCTGGGTTGGTATCAGGCTTTCAACCCCCGTTGGTTACTCTGGGCCGGCGATCCTCGTGGACATCGTCAGCATTCTTTGGCTTGTATTTTGCGCAAACGCTATCAATCTGATCGACGGCATCGATGGATTGGCGACAGGTGTAGCTCTGCTTGCTTCTATTAGTCTTCTCATGGCTGCCGTCATTCATCATCATCCGGAATTGGCGCTCGCCATCGCTCCCTTTATCGGAGGACTGTTTGGATTCCTCTGCTACAATTTCAACCCCGCGACTGTCTTCCTCGGCGATTCGGGAAGTCTGTTGGTCGGGTTTTTACTTGGGTCTTATGGACTCATGTGGAACCGCCATGCGTCGAGCGGACTGGGCATGGCTGCTCCTCTCGTCGCTTTGGCGTTTCCTGTTGCCGAAGTTTTGATTTCGATTATGCGTCGCTTTCTTAGACAGCGACCGATCTTCGGAGCGGATCGTAACCATATTCACCATAGGATGCTCTCTCTGGGCTTGAGCCAGCGCCGAGCAGTGTTGGCGTTGTATGTCGTTTCCGGGTTGGCTGCTGTTTTGGCTCTACTCCAGACGGTTCTTCGTCCTCAACTGGCTACCGTTTTGCTGCTCCTTTTCCTGACAGTTGCATTTCTTGGATTCCGCTCGTTGCGATACACGGAGTTTACGACGCTGAGGCAATTCCTCTTCAGAGGTGAACTTAGAGGCGCATTGCGGCTCAGAATCTGCCTGAGGGATTACGAGAATTCGCTTGCCGCCGCTACTAGCATCGACCAGTGCTGGACTGTACTGAGGGATGCATGCCGGGAGGCCGAATTCACTTACGTGGCAGTACGCCTAAACGGAAGGCTATTTAAAGACGAACGGGAAAGCAAAGGTTCCAAGTTTCCGCACTCACTCCAAATTCGGCTTTCTCCGTCGGACTCGATCACGTTCGGGCACGATTCGCGCCTTCCTGGGCTTTCAATGCTGATTGCCCCCTTTGTCGAGCGCTTCGACGTGAAATTGCGAGACCTGGGAGCGATTACGGGATCGCCAGAGCCGGATCTCATAGTGGCTTGATGATTGATTGTTCGAGCATCGCGGGAAGTCCACGCCGAAGTGATCCGAATTCGATGAAGCAGGAAAATTCACAGAACCTTAGCTATGACGCGATCATCGTAGGGGGCGGCTTTTATGGTTGCTGTCTGGCGCTTTCTCTGAGTTCTCGCTTTGCCCGCATCTTGATCGTGGAACGCGAGCAGAATCTCCTGATGCGAGCTTCACATGCTAACCAGGCGCGAGTGCACAATGGATATCATTATCCGCGCAGTCTGCTGACCGCTATGCGATCGGCTGCGAACTATCCGCGTTTCACGACGGAATTCCGTGACTGTATCGACGATAGCTTCCTCCAGATCTATGCAATCGCACGCGGCACGTCCAAGGTGACTGCCTATCAATTCCAAAAATTTTGTGAACAGGTGGGTATTCCAATACGCCAGGCTCCGCAGTCGATTATGAAGCTGTTGAATCCTGCGTTGATCGAGGCAGCATTCTGCACTGAGGAATGTGCATTTGACGCCGTGAAGTTAAAGACGGAAATGCTGCGAAAGCTTCAGCTGCTTGGTGTGACGGTTGCGTGCAATCAAGAGGTCGAAAGGATTCTCTCGGGAGCACGTGATTCAGTGCGCGTCATTCTACGGGATGGGCGTGAATTTAGCGCTTCTTACGTATTTAATTGCGCTTACTCTGAAATCAACCAGCTGCTAACACGGTCGGAATTGCCCCGTGTCCCGCTGAAACACGAAGTAGCCGAACTCGTACTTATCGAAGTTCCTAGCGAGTTAAAGGGCATCGGGCTGACTGTGATGGATGGCCCCTTCTTTTCGACGATGCCGTTTCCCTCGCTCGGCCTTCATACTCTTTCTCATGTGAGGTACACGCCACACCAGGCGTGGAGCGATTTCGAAGAGCCGCACCTTCGGAATCGAGCCCACCAACAAGCCTCGAAAAGCATTCTCATGCTCAAAGATGCACAGAGATATGTGCCCGCGCTTCGAGAAGCACGCGCTGTGAGGTCGCTTTTTGAAACCAAAACCGTTCTCTTGCAGAACGAAGTGGATGACGGCCGGCCCATATTGTGTCGTGCCGATCACGGTATCAAGAATCTGTTCGTGATCCTGGGTGCGAAGATTGACAACATTTACGACATTCTCGAGACAGTGGAAACGCAATACTTTGCCCGGAGGCCTGTTTATGAAACCTGCTGTTGAGTATCTCGACCCGGCGGACACAACGAGCGGTCACCCCAATGAGGACATTGTTGTATCGATCTCAGCGATCATCCCGCCCGATCTGAAGGCGAGCGAGTCTTTCGTTCGAGCAATGCTGGACGTCCTGGATACGCATTACACCTATCATGAACTTCTGCTTATCGATAATGGGTTGACCCCAGACCTTAATAGAAGCGTTCAGGCCTTACTTGGCAAGCTTCCAAACGTCCGCCTCCTCCGTCTTTCGCGTCATTACAGCAGGGAAGTAGCCCTCGCGGCGGCGCTCGATCATTGCCTAGGCGACTATGTCGTGGTAATGGATCCACTTACAGATCCGCCCGGTTTGGTTCCCTCGCTGGTCGCCCGGGCCTGCGAAGGCTGCGACACCGTTGTAGCCGAACCTGCCAACCACCCGGCCGGCACGCTTCAGCGCTGCGTGTCGGGACCGATCTACCGTCTTGTAAGCCATATTCTAGGGTTTCAAGTGCGTCCCGACGAATCTTATTACAGAGTGTTCAGCCGCCGCATCGTGAACTCTATCATCAGAATCCGGAGTAAGAATCGTTATCTGACTTGTCTCAACGGATCTATCGGTCTTCAACAATGCACGATGTTCTATAAGGCTGCGTCTCCGCGTACTAGCCTTTCTCCCGTCCGTCGAGTAGCTGGCCAAGTGATTGCCGCGTCGGATATTCTGGTCTCCAACAGCGCAACGCCGTTACGGTTTGCCTCGTTTCTCGGCCTGTTGGCCTGTGCTGCAAATTTGCTTTATCTTGTCTACATTCTTGTAGTTACCTTAATCAAGGCTCAAATTGCTGAAGGTTGGCTAACCACGTCTCTGACGCACACGCTGATGTTTCTGCTTCTCTTCGTCATCATGACAATCCTGGCAGAATACATTGCGCGAATCCTGGACGAAACCAAAGACCAACCGCTGTACTTCGTGGAATCTGAGACTAACAGCACCGTATCTTCCACGGCACGTGAGCGCCTCAACGTTGTCTAAGTTATCTCTAATATCGGTCGAGGGCGACCTATCGCAATCGGCTGGCATGGAACTTAGTACCGGGGCCGAAGCTGGCGTACGGATCTCTGCCAATCGCAGGTGGAGCGTCGCGTGGCGCGAGTTAGCTATTTTGATTGGCTTGAGCGTAACGCTTGCGATGGCGCGATGGTGCATACTGGACAGCTTTTGGGGAGACTCGCCGCGATGGATTTTCGAGGCCTACCGTGGCTCGTCAGGCGACCTTCTTTACAAAGACTTCGCGTGGCAATATCCTCCGCTGCCGCTCTTGGTATTCAGTGCAAGTCTTCGACTCTTCGGGTCCACATTTGCTGTCGTACAAATGACCCTGGATCTACTAAGCGCCGCCGTGGTGATCCTCACATGGGATTTTGCACGCCGGTTGCTGCCGAAGCCGCTCCCCGTGCTAGTTGCTGCTGCGCTGGCGTGCGCCGGCGCCTCCAATTCCAGCAATTTCGCCCTCTTTTCTCTTCAGATCTACACGCCGGCGATTTTGGTGGGAATGATGGGCTTACTGATTGTCTTGCGCGAGATTGTCGATTATCTGCAGACGGGCCAATATAGTGTTCCAAGTAAGTTTTGGATCTCGACTGGTGCGACAATCTGTCTGCTCAGCAAACCCGAATTTGTTTTGGGAGCGCTCGGATGCTTGGCGGCGCTTGCGCTGTCCGACCTGCGGCTTTGGTATCGGGATCGTCCGCGTACAGCATGGATAACCGCATACGCAAAACTGCTGCTCGTCTCGGTCGCGCCTGCCGCATGCATCTATTTTGTTGTTGCAGCAGCATGCGGCCTCGACAATGTCATCGCGGGTGTTGGGGGATATGGACTGGCATCTCTCAGTTGCCCGTGGTGGCCTACCGGCCTCGGCCTTTTTGGAGCGCTGGTCGGCGTGGGATACGGTGTGATAGTGGCGAGTCTGTTCTCGCTCACTCGCGTTCGACTCTTTTTGCAACGATTCGGGAATCGATATTGGTGGCTGTGGGGAGCGTCCGCCGCATCTCTGCTTCTCGCGGTTCTCTATTTACCCTATTGCGCTGCTGAACTCCCCATGTTCCACGGGCGTCTGACGATTTCTCACACGCTCACATACCTCCTTTCGACGGGAACGGCGCTGATCCCGGTAATGTGGTGCTCCATCCTGCTATGGGCGATTCTCGTGGTTAGGTTCTATCGTGCGCCGCGTACTGCATGGACCATTTACGACGGTCTCATGCTCATGATTCTCACGGCAGCGGTGCTGATGTCCGTTCGTGGGTTATTCAGCGGAACAATGAGCCAGCTGAGTCTCGCGAGTGTGGCCGCATACCCGCTATGGTTCGTGATCGGCCCGCATCTTTTAATTCGCTTTCTCGGAAGCGCAGAGAAGAACACCGCTGACCGTGGATTGGAACGGCGAAGACCTCCGATGCCTGTCGTTGCATTGATTGGCGCCTTCATATTCCTGAGATTCGCGGCACTGGGAATGACTGAACTGAAAGCTCCTCATGCGAAAGTCGTAACTCCAGCGGGCAGTGTACGGCTAAAGGATATGTCGGTTGCTCCTCAAATGTACGCTTACCTTTCAACGCACACCGCACCCAGAGAGCCGATTCTTGATCTCGCGCTAGGAGGTGGGTTAAATTTCAGCGATCATCGGCCAAGTCCAATCTTTTCCACCCAGTTCACGGCGCTCGCACCGCCCGCAAAATACTTGGCACTCGACGATTTCCTTCTTCGTCAACATGCGCCGAGGATCGTAGTCGCGAATGGAGGCGAGAACTTTCAGGCAACTTACGGGATCTGCATGAACACCGGATGCACATTCCCATCATTCGTCTGGCGCTCAAAGCGCTTGGCCTGTAATCCGTTAGTCGAGTTCCCCATGTTTGATTACATTCGAAGGAATTACGAAGCCCGCGCTAGCTTTGGCGATAAAGTTGTCTATTTTCGGAAAGGCACATGAGGCGAGGCCTGCCAAACATGCAGGAGATGGTAGGCGCGAGAATTCCGAGGCGCACCGGAACGCAAGGCGAGATCTCAAATGGTATCTAAACTTAGTATAGCACTAGCTCTCGTTCTCTCCCTTGTGACCCTTAAGGCTGCAGCACCCGCCGACGCGGACTGGAGGTCTTACGGGAAAGATCCTGGCTTCAGTCATTTCTCCCAGCTCGGTCAAATCGACAAAGGCAACGTAAACAAGCTTAAGATCGCGTGGATCTACCACACCGGCCACGCGAACGCCGCGTTGAAAACGACAATAGAATGTAATCCGCTGATCGTGAATGGAACCGTGTACGTCACGTCGCCTGTACTGGAAGTAATTGCACTCGATGGCGTGACAGGGCGGGAGATCTGGAAATACAATCCATTTCCCTTTGAAGGACAGCCGCTCCATTGGTATCTTAATGCTCTGGGATTGGTTGCACTCTTAGCAACTGTGTTCTTCTCTCTGCGGATTCGGAATCGAAGTCGCAGTAAGGTAACCGTCGCGGCGAGTTGTCAATGCGGAGTGTTACTCGTGCTTTTGGCGGGAAATACTTTCTTCGCTCGTTTGCTGCCTAATCCGATGGCCGAAGAACGACGGCAAGGGCCAAATAGAGGACTGACTTACTGGGAGGCTGGCCCCGATAAGCGAATCTTCTTCGCGGGAGGGCACCGCTTGGTCGCTTTGGACGCACTCACTGGCAAGCCGGTGCCTAACTTTGGAAAGAACGGCGTCGTGAACCTAACCCGCGGATTAGGCCGCAACATCGATGGCTTGACCTATGCTGTGACATCCCCGGGTGTCATCTACAAAGACCTTATTATCATCGGAGCAAAAGTCGGCGAAGGCCCTCTCCCAGCGGCGCCCGGACATGTTCGCGCTTACGATGTGCGAACCGGAGAACAGAAGTGGATTTTTCATACAATTCCGTACCCCGGCGAGGTTGGTTACAACACTTGGCCGAGCGACGCATGGAAGCGCGTGGGAGGTTCGAATCCCTGGGGTGGGATGAGCGTCGATGAGGCTCGCGGTCTAGTCTTCGTCCCCAATGGGGCGGCGACATTCGACTTTTATGGAGGCGATCGAGTTGGGAAAAATTTGTTCAGCGACTCTTTAGTTGCTCTCCGGGCAGACAGCGGCAAGCTGGTCTGGTATTACCAGATGGTCCATCACGACCTTTGGGACTACGATCTCCCCTGTCCGCCCAACCTGGTTACCCTTCATCGGAACGGAAAGTCAGTGGACGCGGCGGTGCAGCCTCTTAAGAACGGTCTGCTTTTTGTTCTTAACCGTGACACCGGCAAACCAATATTTCCTGTGGAGGAAAGGCCTGTTCCAAGCTCCATTCTGGACGGCGAGCAAGCTTGGCCAACCCAGCCGTTCCCCCTGAAACCGCCTCCGCTCGCCAGATTAGAAATCACGGAGGACGATCTTACTGATCTCTCTCCAGAAGCACACGCCTTCGCTGTTCGCAAGTTTCATGAAGTAGCAAGTGCGCGCATTTATGCCCCTCCATCCAAGAGAGGGAATATCGTCACGCCGGGGTTTCACGGCGGAGCGAACTGGAGCGGCGCGTCATTCGACCCGCGAACGGCCCGACTCGTAATTAACACAAACAATGTTCCATACATCCTGCAGATGAGGAATTCAAGACTGTGGCAGCGTTATAGGTTCAGCTTTCAAGGATTTCAGCAATTCCTCGATCCAGAAGGGTATCCCGCCGTCAAGCCGCCGTGGGGAAAACTTACTGAGATTGACTTGAACACGGGTGACATCCTCTGGCAGATTCCCTTGGGTGAATATCGAGAGCTTACGGCACGCGGTATTCCTCCGACCGGTACTGAGAATGCCGGCGGCTCCATCATCACCGCGGGAGGCCTGATTTTCCTCGGAGCCACGACGGACCGAATGTTTAGAGCTTTCGACGTCGATACCGGGAAGGTCTTGTGGGAAACGGAGCTCGATGCCGCCGCGCACGCGACCCCCTCTACCTATGCAGTGAAAGGTAAGCAGTATGTCGTTGTTGCGGCGGCCGGCGGCTCAATGGTTGAAAGCGCGCAAGGCGACGAGTATGTAGCGTTCACCTTGCCAGAGAAGCCCTAGCTGAATGACCCTCGAATAGCTGAGTCCCGCTAAGAGCTTCGAAAGCCCGCCTCGTTCCGTTTTGTTCGGGAGATCTCATGAAATTATCCAAACCACTGATCCTTGCTGTGGCAGGCGCAGTCATAGCGTTCGCCCTTGTCGTTACGTTAGCGCACCGAAGATACCCGGTAAAGATTGGATTCACAAACCGGGGACTGAAATATCTGACTTGTAATGGCGTCGACTACCTTCAAGGCGGGGAATTGAATGTCCACCAAGTCCTCTTAAAGAATGCACAAGGACAGGTTCATTCAGGCTCGATCTATGGCGAGGTGAAGGTTGACGCGGAACATCACGAGAGTCAGACGGCCTTTCCGTGGGGGAACGTAAAGCTCGAGTACTCTGCTTCTGGCAATCGCCTCGCCGTCGCTATCACGACGACAAATACATCCCATTCAGATACGATCGAGAGCCTCTGGTATCAGCCCCTCACTTTGAGGTTCCCTGCCAAGGTTAAGGAATACGACGGATCGATTCCTCTGCTTGCCCACAACATCGGCGATGTCGCCGTGATTAAGGCATCTTACGCATCGGGCGCACTCGCGGTCGTAGCCGAGGACATCAAAAAGCCTTTAATGGTGGGTTTCCCGTGGGCGGATAATCGACCGGAAAACACGATCTTTCCATTGAGCGTCAGTACCGGCCGCGTGCAATCATATCCAGATAGTTACCCCGCGATAAACAGGCCCATCCTGCCCGGAGAAACGGATGAATACCGAATAAGTATACGTTTTGGCCCTGCCAACGAAAGTGAAGCCGATTTTGCCGAGGATCTCTATAAGCAATTCGGCCAAGCGTACCCCGCACAACTGAAATGGCCCGACCGTCGCCCGATTGGCGCGATTTTCCTTGCGTCTTCAGCGCAAGGATGGGTAGGCAATCCGCGCGGTTGGCTTAACGATGCGCAGCTTAATGTCATGACAGCTGAGGGTCGCGCTGAGTTTCGGCAAAAGCTCCTTGCCGTTGCGGACGGCGCAATCGCAATTATGAAAGATATGAATGCCCAAGGCGCGATTACTTGGGACATCGAGGGTCAGGAATACGCACACGCAGTTAGTTACATTGGAGATCCGCGCCGCACCGATGAATTGGCCCCGGAGATGGGACCCGCGGCAGACGATTATTTCGAACGATTTCGTAAGGCGGGCCTCCGTGTAGGAATCTGTGTCAGACCACAGGAGTTACAAATCGCGCCCGACCGGAAAACGGCCACGCAGACAGTGGTCGACGATCCGACGCAACTCCTCATCGACAAAATCGGTTATGCAAAAAAACGATGGGGCATTTCACTGGTCTACATTGATTCCAATACTAATCTCCGCGACTCGAATCCCACCAACGCAGATGTTTTACAGAAAGTGGCGGCGGCTTTCCCCGATGTTCTCCTGATACCGGAACACGCTAATTTGCGCTACTACGCCTATACAGCTCCTTACAGAGAGTTGCGACAGGGCTTCACCGGGACACCGGAACGCACGCTTGACACATACCCTAAGGCGTTCACAGTCCTTTACACCGCGGATGGTCTGATCGATTATTACCACAAGAAGCTCGCCACCGCAGTTAAGCACGGCGACAGTCTGATGTATCGCACGTGGTGGCGCGATCCACAAAATGAAAAGATACGGACCCTTCTCACGCCGTAACCCATGCTGTACTCACTGTTGGAGCGAAAAATGCAGGGTCGTTTGCGAGAGGTTGCCTAAGTGTCTCCTCTTGTCGTGGATGTCGACGGTACCCTTGTCTTGACAGACACTCTATGGGAAGCGTTTCTAGTCACTCTACGAAAAAGACCCTGGGCAGCAGTAAAGGCTCTTTTTTACCTCCCGAAAGGCCGCGCCGTTTTCAAAGTGTGCATTGCGGAAATAACACCTCTCGAAATTTCACGCCTGCCTTATAACTTGGACTTACTGCTTTATCTCGCCTCTGAAACGGGCCGCAAGCGGCGTTTGATTCTCGCAACTGGAGCTCCCAGGGGAATCGCTAACGCGATTGCTGCGCATTTTGGATTGTTCGAGGCGGTTCTCTGCAGTGATTGTAATATTAACCTAACAGGCAAAAGAAAAGCTGCCGCCATCAAAGATTACCTGAACGGCGCTCAATTCGCGTATGCGGGAAACTCCCGGTCAGACCTGGCCGTGTGGGCGGAAGCCGAAGCGGCGGTCGTCGTAAACGCCCGGCCCTCGATTCTTCGAAAAATTCAGAAATTAGGCGTCAGAATAGATTGCGAAATACCGACTACCCAGTCTCCGATACGTCTCGTTTGTCGACGATTCTTTCGTCCCAGCCGCAGTTGCTCCTCATAACACCTCCGGCCTACCTGCATCAGATCCTTTTTTCCTAAATTCCAGGAGTTTATCGTGTCCGGTTCTCGCCTTCAGCCTGTTCTTGCACTCAATCGCCCTAGCTTTCGCGGTCATCTGGAGATCGCCCGAATAGATCATTGGGTGAAGAATGTCTTCGTTCTGCCGGGTATTTTAATTCCTCTTGTTGTAGATCCAACACATTGGTCCCCAGGGCTGTTGATGCGGATTATCCTCGGACTGTTCGCCGTGTCGTTGGTCACTTCAAGCAATTACGTCTTGAACGAATTGCTGGATGCGCCTTTCGACCGAATGCATCCGCTGAAATCTTCCCGTCCTGTGCCTTCAGGAAGAGTGAGCGTTCCCCTGGCATATGTCCAATGGCTGCTACTACTCGCAGGGGCACTGGCACTTGCCACGCCCATATCTTGGCCCTTTATGTGTACGATTCTTGCGCTCTGGATTATGGGATGTGCGTATAACATCGCACCCGTCCGAACAAAGGACGTACCATACTTAGACGTCGTATCGGAGGCAGTCAATAATCCGCTACGAATGCTAGCAGGATGGTATATGACAGGCACCGCACTGGTCCCTCCGGCATCTCTCCTCCTGAGTTACTGGATGATTGGATGCTATTTCATGGCGCTCAAGCGGTATGCCGAATACCGCGATTTGGGAAACACACGGATTGCGGCGTTGTATCGCAAGTCATTCGCGTTCTACACCGAAGAACGCCTCCTCGCCTCCGTTCTCTTTTACAGTTCGGCCGCCATGTTGTTCCTTGGCGCCTTCATTATGCGATACCGCATGGAGCTGATACTTGCCGTTCCGCTCATTGCGCTGGTTATGGCCCTTTACCTAGATCTTTCGTTTCAGCCGAACAGCTCTGTTCAGCGCCCGGAGGGACTTTATCGTGAGCGTGGGCTGGTCGGTTCAGTGTTTGTATGCTCAACAGTCATGCTGCTTCTCTTCCTTGTTGATATCCCATGGGTGCGATCCGCATTCAGTCCTACTATCCCCACCCAGGCTGCCGTAACGACGCTTGCCCCGAAGGGAAGTCGAGGCTCGGCGGCACGCGAGTAATCAATCGGCGGATAAGTAAGATCGCATGCAACTAAATTCAGATCGATGGCTGCAACACTCAGGATCGCTGGCCGAGGTGTCTCGTTTCGGCTTTACTGGCGTATCTGCAAGTATGCAGCGCTGGATGCCATCGATGCACAGGGCGATGTTAGGCCTCGCTGTTTTAACGTTACTCTGTGGTCTAGGGAAGGGACTTTTGTGGGGCATTCCTCCGCCTGTCGCGCAAGACGAGTCTGGTTATCTGCTCACCGCTGACACATTCGCATCGGGGCGCATCACCAATCCAACCCATCCTCTCTGGCGCCATTTCGAATCGATGTTTGTGATTCAACGGCCCTCGTACACCGGCAAGTATCCACCGGGGCAGAGCATCGCCCTTGCATTCGGGCAAATACTGTTCGGTCATCCCATTGTCGGCGTTTGGTTGAGTACGGCGGTCGCAAGTGCTGCAATCTGCTGGATGCTGTGGCAATGGATAGCGCCTCAATGGGCTCTTTTGGGAGCGCTTATTGCGACCGCCCATTTAGTAGCTAACTACTGGAATTACACCTATTGGGGAGGATCTGTAGCGGCCCTTGGCGGAGCCTTGCTCTTCGGCGGGCTACGCCGCGCCTACCGAGATTTCCGGATAGTGGATGGGTTGGCGATTGGGTTAGGACTCGCGATTTTAGCGAATACCCGACCGTTCGAAAGCCTGGTGACATGCGCGGCCGCTGTACTCGCTTTGTGCGTTTCAGGCGTTCGATTCCCGATAGCTCCAGCGCCGATGCTCATTCGGCGGCTAGCGCTTCCGGCGCTGTCCGTAGTGGCCGTGACCTTGATGCTGATGGCCACCTACAATTGGCGTACAACTGGGAATGCACTGAAGTTCGCACAACAGGTCCATTACGAGGCATACTATCCGATTCCTTATCTAGTATTCGGGCGCCCCGGGCCAAGCCCCGCTTTCACCCATGATTACTTGAGAGTTCAGTACTTACGAGACATGGAGGAATTCGCAAAGCAGCGCTCGATCCACGGCTTTGCAGATGCCGCCGTAACGAAGATCTCTACTCTGTGGGGGTTTTATCTCGGCTTAGGCCTTGTCATCCCGCTGCTCGCGATACGGGCCCTCCTGCGAGATCCGTGGATGCGGTTTGCACTCTTGACGTGTGTCTTGACCGGAACCGTCATACTTTTTGAGACTTGGGTTTTCCCCCATTATGCTGCGCCTCTCACAGGGCTGGTGTATCTACTTATCGCGCAGTGTCTCGCGGCACTGTGGTCGTGGCGATGGAGAAACCTCGCTGTTGGACAAGCGGCCGTAGCACTGGCCGCCCTGTTCCATGTCGCGCTTATCGCGGCAGCTGTGTTCCACCATCCGACCTATATCGACTCTCGACAGCCCTGGGCCCGAGAACGTCAGCGCATTCTCAACCATTTCAGTAGTGATGCGCATGGTGACCTAATCATTGTCCGGTACGCCGCCAATCACAAACCCGACGAAGAATGGGTATACAACAGGGCAGATGTCGACAAGTCGAAAGTCGTTTGGGCGCATGAAATGGATGCAAACCGTGATCGCGAGATAATCGACTACTATCCGGACCGCGCAGTGTGGTTGCTCGAAGCGGACGCCAAGCCGCCTCGGCTTTTAGTTGTTCGACCTGCGGCGGCGAGCGCCAAATAATTTACTCGTTATCAAGGAGGTTTGCTTCGTCAGGCGATCATGTCAACGGCAACTATCACCGCCCCGGTTACAGTTCAACCTTCGGATAACAGAATTGTAAATACTCGCATGACGGAGCTGGATGGTATTCGAGGAATCGCCATTCTCCTGGTACTCCTATTTCACTGCGGAACATTCAATTCAACGACTGCCTTTTCGCGGCTGTTGCGGCTTGTTACGGGCGTAAGCCTGGGATGGTCGGGGGTGGATCTGTTTTTCGTTTTATCGGGTTTTCTGATCACAGGGATTTTGCTGGATACGAAGAAGTCTGAGAAATATTTTTCTTCGTTTTACATGCGGCGCGTCCTTCGGATCTTTCCGCTTTACATGGCTTTCGTCCTTGTATTCTTCTGGGTTGCAGTCCCGATTGCACATGCGCTTGGGCATGGTTCGCTGGTTACCTCTTCTGCGCAGAAATGGTATTGGCTTTACTTATCGAACTGGCGCGTGGGCCTTGGCTTTACTCGCGAGAACTATTTGAACCATTTTTGGTCGTTAGCAATTGAAGAGCAGTTTTACGTGCTGTGGCCATTGATTGTCCTCATGCTCTCCGAGTCCCAGCTATTGAAACTGTGCTTTGCAGTCATCTCGAGTTGCCTGATTTTACGCTGTTCGCTTGTATCGGTTCTTCATCCGCCGATTCTTCAGTTCCTAACCCCGTTTCGTATCGACACCCTTGCATTCGGTGCAGTGGCTTGTTTGATCTTCAGAAATACTGATTGGGCTCGTAGGTATCGGGCTTATAGCAGAAGAATATTGGCCGCGCTCGGCTTAAGTCTCGTTGTACTCGTGACGTTCTGTGGGGCTGTAAGTTTCGAACACGTGGCAATAAGGACCGTCGGCTACACACTGTTCGCAGCGTTCTATGGATGCCTGGTTTTTGGCGCGGCTTCTGCATCTCGTAGTCCAGGATTGCTTGTCATGCAACTCCGTAGGCCCGCTCTCTTGAGTCTCGGAAAATACAGTTATGCAATTTACGTAGTACATCTCCCTGTGTACATCGTTGTTCGCAATCTGCTCAACAGAGCTAGCGAGTACTGGAAGCGCGACTACGATGCCGTGTTTGCTTTGTGTTCGGTGCTTACATGCCTTGTCGTGTCTTACGCGTTTGCAAGACTATCGTGGAAGCTGTTAGAAGAACCGTTCCTACGCATGAAAGCGCATTTTCCGTACTGCTCTTAAGCGGCTGAGCATTCAAGCCGGAATTCACAACATCGATCTGTACAGGCATGGAAATACTCTCTCAAACAGAAACGCAAATAGACCGTTCGCTCGACGTCTCGCGGACAAGGCGGAATTCCGCCTCGCCCCGCAGTTTCGGCCGGCATCACAGAAATGGCCTGTTGTGCGCCTTGTTAGTGGGGTTCTGTATTTTCGCGATCAATCCCACGCTTGAGATGGGCACCAACGATGATTGGTCTTACGCGCTCACGTCTCTCGATCTGGCCCGTACGGGCCACGTTGTCTATAACGGTTGGACAACGGCCATGCTGGGTTGGCAAGTGTTCTGGGGCGCTCTCGTTATCAAACTGTTCGGCTTTTCCTTTTTGGCCTTGCGCCTCTCTACTTTGCCGTTCGCTATGGGCTCGGCCTACCTGCTTCACCAGATTTTGATTCGCTTCGGTCTCAATGCCAGACATGCCGTACTCGGCACCCTAACCATTGTTCTTTCGCCGGTTTTTCTTCCAGTCACAGCGAGCTTCATGACCGACGTTCCCGGGTTCTTTTGGATTCTGGTGTGCCTCTATTCCTGTTTACGTGCTTTGGACGAAAAACATAGCCGAGCGGCTATCTTGTGGCTCAGCTCTGCCACGCTCGGTAGTGTCGTGGGCGGTACCGGCCGGCAAATTGTTTGGCTGGGAGCCTTGGTTATGATGCCCTCGACAGCCTGGCTGCTCCGCAAGCGGCAAGGAGTGCTCGCCAGCACCATCGTCCTCTGGTTCGGCAGTATTGTCATGCTCCTTGCCTGCATGTATTGGTTCCAGCACCAACCCTATTCAATACCCGAAAAGTTCTTGAATGGAAACCTTACATGGGCTATCGTGCCCGCGCTTCTGCAACAAATCAGAAACTCTTTCCTGACAGTGCTGCTTCTGATCCTGCCCGTTTTGGCGGCCTTTCTAACCGTCATCCCCATCATTTCAAAAAGGCTGTTCTTCTCGTTATTAGTGAGCGCAATATTATTGATCGCTGTTCGTGCACACGGGGATCACGCGTTAGCCCTTGCGCCCTGGCTGCCCAACATGATTACGGAATACGGAGTTTTGGGTTCCGGCGTGTTGGAAAATTTGGGCGTAAAGCCACTTGTACTGTCCTTCCCAGTAAGACTGGTCGTTACCTTTGCCGTACTAACGGCGGCTTGTGCTTGCGGCGCTGCAATGCTGGGTCGCCGACGTCGCCTCCAGAACGGACCGGTAACAAACGAGGGGCCGTCCTGGGCTGTTATCTTGATTCTTCTCACACCGTTTACGATTGCCTACCTCTTACTGCTGCTCCCCCGAGCAGCCTTCGTTGTAACTGTTGACCGATATCTCATACCTCTCGTTGCAGTTTGTCTGATCGCGCTCTTACGCTATTACCAAGAGAGAATTCGCGCTCGGCCGCCTGCTCTCAGTTTCGCAGTGCTGGCCTGTTTCTGCTTATACGGCGTAGCATCAACGCACGATTACTTTGCAACGAACCGCGCCCGATTAGCGGCAGCATCGGCCATCCGCGCAACCGGCGTTCCCCGGGTCGAAATCCAAGGCGGCTGGGAGTACGACGCCTGGACCCAAATTGAGACCGCAGGTTTTATCAACGACCCGCGTCTGGAGATCCCGCCCGGTGCATATCATAAGGTTAGGTTTCCTGGCACGCTGCCCCAGCAATGCCGCTTCTGGTTCAATAGCTTCACGCCCGCGGTCATGCCTCGGTACTTTGTTGTCTTCTCTCCGCAATCATGTTTGGCTCCTTCGAACTTTATGCCCGTGTCGTACCATGCCTGGCTTCCTCCATTCCAACGTCAAATTTATATCCAGCAGCAGCTTCACTCCCGTTAGAGCTACTTTTTAAAAACACCTTGATACGCAGCGGCGGACGAGTGTAAGTGCGGGTTAATTTCACTCCTGTTTAACTGTAAGTTCTTTTAAAGCGACACCCTTTTCTATAACATCGATGAGAACATCGGCCTCTATCGCTGACACGTCCCCGACTTCGGTCTATCGCACCCCAGGGCTTTTCTCCGGCCTTGCACGTTCGTGTGGTTCGTTCGCTATGTCTCGCTGGAGAGGTCTATTTTGCGCCTTGCTGGTAGGGTTGTGCATCTTTGCCACGAACCCTAGGCTTGAGATGGGCACCAATGACGATTGGTCTTATGTGCGCACGTCTCTCGACCTGGTCCGCACGGGCCACGTTATCTACAACGGGTGGGCGGCGGCGATGCTTGGTTGGCAAGTCTTTTGGGGCGCCCTCGCTATCAAGCTATTCGGGTTTTCCTTTTTCGTGTTACGGCTTTCCGCTTTGCCGTTTGCGATGGGATCGGCGTACCTGCTGCATCAGATTTTCGTTCGCTTCGGCCTCAATGCTCAAAATGCAATACTCGGTACGCTCACAATCGTTCTGTCGCCCGTGTTTCTGCCTTTAGCGGCCAGCTTCATGACCGATGTGCCGGGGTTTTTCTGGCTTCTGGTTTGCCTCTATTCTTGCTTACACGCTTTAGCTGCAAAAAGTGCGCGGGCGGCTATTCTCTGGCTCGCCTTCGCCACGCTCAGTAGCGTAGCTGGCGGCACCGGTCGGCAAATTATCTGGCTGGGAACTCTGGTGATGGTTCCCTCCGCCGCATGGTTGCTCCGCAAACGGCGAGGAGTGCTATCGAGCGCTGTTCTCCTCTGGTTGTCCGGCACCCTCGCGATCGTTGCCTGCATGTACTGGTTTCAGCATCAGCCTTATTCAATACCGGAAAAACTCATCGCGGGAGAGTTCACGGCGGGTCTTGTTCCCCATGTCGCTCAACAGCTAAGGGATCTTTTTCAATCCGTCCTGCTTTTAGCTCTGCCTGCACTCGTCGCTTACCTCGCTGCGGTGGCGACGCTACCCAGAAAACTATTGCTGTCACTGCTGGGAATCTCACTGCTACTGCTAATGGTTCGGGTATATAGCCGCGGAGTGCTGGCGTTAGCGCCGTGGTTGCCAAACTTAGTAACGGAGTATGGCGTCGGAGGTTCGGGCGAATGGGAGAGTCTCGGACAAAAGCCGCTGCTCCTTCTCCCGCCCGTGCGATTTATCCTCACTGTGGTGATGCTGAGCGCAGCGTGCGCGTTCATAAGTGCAGTGCTGAGCCGCTCACGCGGGTTTCAAAGCTGGCGCCCAGAACACCAGATCCTTTCTTGGCGTGTCATTCTTGCCCTTCTAACTCCCTTCACATTCGCGTACCTCATCCTACTTCTCCCGCGTGCCACGTTCGATGTTCTTCTGGACCGCTATACCATTCCTCTGCTTGCAATTTTCGTCCTGGTCCTTTTGCTGTTTTACCAGCAGCGCGTCAAAGAGCGCCCACCGGCTTTCAGCTTTTTAGCGCTGGCAGTCTTCTCGGCCTACAGCGTGGCAACCACTCACGACTACTTTGCTACGAACCGCGCCCGGTTGGCAGCTGCGTCGAGAGTCCAAGCAGCGGGTATTCCCCGGACGGAGATCGAAGGCGGCTGGGAATACGACGGCTGGACCCAAATCGACGCCACTGGTTACGTCAATGACTTCCGCTTAGAAATTCCTGTCGGCGCGTACCACAAATTCGAGCCCGTACACGCGCTACCGGAAAGTTGTCGCTTTTGGTTCAGCAAGTATAGTCCGGCGATAAAGCCCCGCTACTTTGTTGTCTTCTCTCCGAAAGCATGCTTAGCAAAATCGGGGTTTGCGCCTGTCACCTACCGAACGTGGCTGCCACCCTCCGATCGTAGAATTTACATCCAGCGATGGCCCAACGCGTTATCAGTCAGTCGTTAGGGTCAGATCCATCAGGTGCCATATCAATGATTTCGACTGTAGTGCCCATCTTCAATGAGGAAGAGAATCTCCCGGAGCTGAGACGACGGGTGTCCGCCGCGCTTGATGCCACTGGTGAGTCGTGGGAGTTGATCCTAGTGAACGATGGCAGCAGCGATCGTTCGGAACAAATTATTCGCGGGTATCATGCCGAAGATCGGCGC
Source organism: Terriglobia bacterium (assembly GCA_963719335.1). Classification (GTDB taxonomy): domain Bacteria; phylum Acidobacteriota; class Terriglobia; order Bryobacterales; family Bryobacteraceae; genus Bog-105. Next base: position 876,044 of record CAVRBR010000002.1, read on the forward strand.
ATAAAGCTGATTGACTTTTCGCGCAACTTCGGGCATCAGCCCGCAGTCACTGCCGGTATACATTACGCGCACGGGCAGTGCGTCATCGTTCTTGACGGAGATCTGCAAGATCCTCCGGAAATGATTCCGCAGCTGGTCGCCAAATGGCGTGAAGGCTATCAAATCGTCCTCGCCGAACGGCAGAGCCGCGCGGATAGTGGCTTGCGGGGATTAGGCTTCCGTCTGTTCTATCCGCTCATGCGGTTCATCAGCGAAATGCCGCAAGGGGCCGAAGCCGGCATTTTCGGCCTGATGGATCGGTCCGTAGTCCAGGAGTTCAATAAGCTTTCCGAGCGTAACCGCTTTATTCCGGGTCTCCGCACTTGGTTGGGCTTCTCGCAGACCAGCGTGGTCTATGACCGCTTGGAGCGTGCCGCAGGGGAACCGAAGCAGAATCTGCGTCGGCTGATCAAGTATGCCCTTGACGCCATGATCAGCTTCAGTAACAAGCCACTCCGGCTCGCGACCTGGATGGGAGTCGTCATGTCTCTCATCGCGTTCGTCCTGGTCGTTATTTATGTCTTGGCATATTTCTTACAGGCCAACCCACCCCCTCGCGGATTCACGTCATTGCTGATCGCGGTTCTCTTCCTCGGCGGCGTCCAGTTGGTGTGTCTCGGTATTCTCGGCGAGTACATCGGGCGCATATATGAGGAGATAAAGCAGCGTCCACTCTATGTCGTCCGTGAGGCGCTCGGGATCCATACGGGCGAGCCCAGGTTGCGCGTGGAAAGCCGCTTCGAAGCCTGGGAGTCACGACACGCCACCGATCTGGTGTCGTAGGACACCCAGATTGATCAACGCCTGCACCGTCGCCCTCAGCGAACTTTCTAATCGACAACTTCACCACCAAATATGCGCGTAGCGATCATCGGAACCGGATACGTTGGCTTGACAACAGGGGTTTGCCTCGCCTTTATTGGCCACTCAGTTTGTTGTCTTGACACGGAAGCCAATAAGATCGAGGCTTTAGCAGCCGGAATTATCCCGATTTACGAACCTAGTCTCGCTGAGTTGCTCGAAGAAGCGAGACCGAACCTGCGATTCACAACCAGTTCCGCCGAGGCAATTCAGGGAGCGGAAGTAGTTTTTATTGCGGTTGGAACTCCGCCGACGCCATCGGGGGCTCCGAACCTGGAGTTCTTGTCACAGGCCGCTCGCTCAATCGGACAGCATGTCAATGGAGACTTTGTGGTTGTGGTGAATAAGTCGACCGTGCCGATTGGGAGCGGAAACTGGGTTGATTCGCTGCTCCGGGAGTGCTGCGAACAGCGGAAGGACGGCTCGGCTGCCCACTTCGCGGTAGCTGCAAATCCGGAATTCCTTCGAGAAGGTTCGGCGCTGCACGACAGCTTATATCCGGATAGAATTGTGATCGGCGCTGATGAGCCACGCGCGCTTGAGGTGCTCTATTCGCTGTACCGCCCGATTCTGGATCAAACCTTCAACCCTCCTACTTATTTATCTAGACCCGAGTCTGTGACGGCGGTGCCTCTTGTATCCACCGATCTAGCCTCAGCCGAACTAATCAAGTACGCAGCCAATGCTTTCCTGGCGCTAAAAATCAGCTTTATCAACGAGATTGGCTTGATTGTGGAGCGCGTTGGGGCGAACGTCTCGGAGGTGGCGCGCGGTATCGGCTTGGATTCGCGAATTGGGCCCCGATTCCTCAGCGCCGGCATTGGCTGGGGCGGCTCCTGTTTCGGCAAAGACACGGCGGCTTTGATCGCAACCGCTGGAGAATACGGATTACATCTGCCGATAGCGGAAGCGTCCCGAAAGATCAATTCGCGGCAGCGAGATCGCGTAGTTGAGAAACTTCTGCATGAGCTGAAGATCTTGAAGGGCAGAACCATTGGTTTATTGGGGTTGGCCTTCAAACCTAATACCGATGATTTGCGCGAATCGCCGGCAGTCGAAATCGCACAAAAGCTGATTGACCGTGGGGTGCGTGTGAAGGCCCATGATCCCGTCGCCATGGATCGATTCCAGCGCGAATATAGTTCGTTGGGCGTCCAGCTCTGCGCGAGATCATGCGAGGTCGCGGACGCATGCGATGCGCTCGTTTTAGTGACCGAATGGAACGAGTATCGCGATCTCGATTGGGAACTGGTTGCCAAGAGAATGCGAAATCCATTTATCCTGGATGGGCGTCACGCGCTCGACCGGGAGAAGCTCGTACGAGCCGGTCTACGGTACGTCAGCATGAGCTAGTCCGAGTGCGCAACCAGGCATGATCAGCAGTACAAGGCAATCGAACGAATTACAACAAAGAATGGAATGTTCCACGCCTGTTTACTAGTACTGAAGACCTTCGTTACCAATCCGTCGAGCAGTAGCTAACGTACAGTCGTTGTACCCACAATTATGGCCAACCCGGCAGACAATAACAATCCCATCCCGGATGGGAACCTCCCCGAAACCTCGGAATGCAAAAAGCTTTCACCTGAGCAGCTGGTGAATACCGATCATTACCTCCGCGTCTATGAACTTCCCAAGTCGGCCCAAAACGAACCTGACAGGCAAAGATTCATTGCATCTATTTTCCAGAAATCGAGATCGAAGAAGATTGGCGCAGCGGCGCTGATGGCTATTTGTCTGGTCTGGACGATTGCGGCGCTGCTATTGCGCAGCGGCCAAGTATCGCCAGCCAGTGTGAATCGTAATGCGGAAACATCGCAGCAGAGTGCAACATCGCCTGCTTCCTCCGGCCCGGTTGCCAAACCTGTAATCCCCGCCGAAGTGCAACCGAATGCACGGGAAGGGCGGCCTGCCTTGCCGGCGGATGCAGACGTGATTCAGAGATTACGGGATAGAAACCGGCGTTTGGAAGCCCTCGTTCAGGTTCTTCGCCAACGCGAAGAAACCAAGAGAGTATCTGAAACCAAAGCGACAGAACTTGCTCAATGAAAGCTAAACGTGCTCTGCGTACGCTGCTTGCTTGTGCCGCTGTGTCGCTTGGCTTGCCTCAAAACAGCCAAGCACAGTCAGGCGTGAGCATCGCGTTCAATAATGTTGGGCTTAGTTCCATCCAATACAACGGAACCGAATTCTTGCAGTATGGAGATTTCCGCCTTGACCTAGTCACGTTCCTGAACTCAGACGGCACGACGTTCACCGGCGACACCGGCAGCACGGTTGCGATCGATTCCGTGCAACAGACACAGACGAGAACCTATGATTGGGGAACCATCGTCACGCATTATTCTGTGGTGGGGAACCAGCTTAACGTTCAAGTCGTAGTCCAGAACCGACTGCCAAACACAATACAAGGCATCTTGCTTGAGCCTCTTGGTCTGAACTTTCCTTCCGCGATTCAGGAATTCGCGCCGGGCTACCCGCTCATCACGAACACTCTAGGTCAGCCAGGCATTCAAAGCATGACCTACAGCAGCGGAACGATGGTCCTGGCGGCTGACGATGTTCTGAAACCCCTGCAGTTGGGCTTTCCCTACACATTTAATAGCCCGGCTAGCACCATGTTTCCCATAACGCTGAACACGGACCGCGTCAGTTCTTACTGCGGCTGTTATCCCACCATCAACCGTCCCATCGCTCCGTACGGCAGCGACACCTTTCTGTTCTCGTTGCGTTTCGGGCCGGCCGGGTCGACCGCAACGAGCTTGGCAAGCGACGTCTATCAGAACTTTGCAACAGCCTTTCCGCCCACCTTCTCTTGGCCCGACCATCGCCCCATTGGGTCGCTTCATCTTTCCACGCTGACGCAGGGTTTGACGGGCTGGTCAACAAATCCTCGGGGTTGGCTGAGCGACAAGACTATCGATGTAACGACTCCTGCGGGCATCGCCAATCTGCAACAGCGAATACTTTCCTACGCGGATTACAGCATCTCGATTATGCAGATCATGAATGCACAGGGGATGATCACCTGGGATCTTGAAGGGCAGCAATTTCCCGGATACATTGGTGACCCTACCGCGCTCGTCACTGTTGCCCCGGAGATGGCGGGAATCGTGGATGCCTATTTCCAGCGCTTCACTGCTGCCGGTTTCAAAATAGGAGTGAACCTTCGCCCGCAACAGCTTGCGGTGGCCCCGGACGGAAGTTCTATCCAGGAATATTTCGTTCCTAATCCCACCCAGTTGCTCCTCGCTAAAGCCACCTATGCCCATGCCCGTTGGGGCGCGACACTGTTCTACGTCGATTCCAACGTAAATAGCGCGACCGACCCAAATGCCATCGATCCCACGATCTTCAAGACTTTACAAGCCGCACTTCCCGATTCTTTGTTCAGTCCTGAGCATTCTGTCGCCCAGTACTGGGGTTACAGCGCTCCGTACATGGAGTTAGCCGGCGGCTTTACCTCAACGCCCGCTGGTGACAGGTTCATGTATCCGAACTCGTTTAGCGTCATTTATACGGCGGATGGGCCAATTCAACAGTCCTTCAGTAGCTTAGTCACTGCTGTGCAGCACGGCGACATTCTTTTGTATCGCAGTTGGTGGAATGATCCGCAGAATCAGCTTGTCCAAAGCATTTATCAAACGGCGGGCGTCAGTTCCCCAACTGTCGTTTCGGTGAACCCCACTGCCTCGACGACTGGCGCGGGCCAAGCCGTGCAGTTTACGTCTATAGTTGCAGGGACCGTAAATCAACAGGTTACCTGGCGTATCGCCGGCGGCGGAGTGGGAAGCCTCTCGCCTTCCGGTCTCTATACAGCGCCGGGTTCCATTGCTGCGCAGCAGACGATCACAATACAGGCCACCAGCGTTGCGGATACTACGAAGCTGGGTACCGCTTTCCTCACGCTAAGTCCACAGGTTGGCATCTCGCTGATTCCGCAAAGTGGGTCATTGGGTCCGAATCAGCTCCTGCAGTTTACGCCTGTAGTGACGGGGAACACCAATTCGCATGTCACCTGGCTTCTGGCTTCCGGTAGTCCCGGCACCCTTTCGCCATCCGGCCTTTACACCGCTCCGGCGTCCATCACTTCCCAGCAAACTATTTCCGTACAGGCGACCAGTGCGGCCGATCCGACTAAGTCCGTCACCGCTACAATTACGCTGAATCCGGCAGCTGCAGTTTTGCTGAATCCCCTGACGGGAACGTTGACGGCGGGACAGACTTTGCAATTCTCCACGGTGACCGAAGGCATCAGCCAGGTGAACTGGAGCATTTCGCCCTCAGGTGCAGGAACAATTTCCAGTTCTGGGTCGTACACGGCGCCGATGTCGATCACATCACGGCAGGCAATAACCGTACAAGCCACCAGCGTGAGCGATGCGACTAAATTCGCTACGGCCACGGTTACGCTCGTTCCAACCGTAGCAATTTCACTAAATCCAACCAGTGGAACCTTAACCGCCAGCCAGACGATACAGTTCACACCAACGCTCAGCGGCACAACAAACCAGCAAGTGACCTGGAACCTCTCACCCGCAGGCATCGGCGCCATTTCACCTGCGGGCCTCTACACCGCGCCTGCCTTCGTTGCTTCGCAACAAACCGTAGCGGTGCAGGCAACCAGCTTAGCCGACGCGACCAAGTACGCCACGGCTACAGTCACGCTGAATCCGACCGTGACAGTTTCACTCAATGTCACGACGGGAGTGTTGACGCGTGGGCAAACCTTGCAATTGTCAGCTACGGTCACCGGAACCGCCAACCAGCAGGTGAATTGGACCCTCGCTCCGTCAGGCGCGGGGGCCATCTCGCCATCCGGCCTTTACACCGCGCCCGCCTCGATCCTTTCTCAGCAAGCGGTCACTGTGCAGGCCACCAGTTTGGCCGATAGCACAAAATCCGCCAGCGCCATCATTACTTTGAGCCCTTCAATCTGCCCTGGACCAAGTACGAATGCTTTCACCGGCTGCTATTACCCCGATACTGTTTTCGGAGCCTCCAGTGGTCTTGGATTCAGCCGCGTCGATCCACAGATAAACTTCAACTGGTACGCCAGCGGCCCAGGGTCTGGCTTTGGACCGTACAATTTCTCCGTCCGATGGCAGGGCAATTTCACCTTCAGTGCTGGCGCATACACGTTCACACTGTCAACCGACGACGGATCGATTCTGTATATCGACGGCCAACAGGTGATCAACGACTGGAGTGTACACGCGGCTTATCCCTTGACCCAGGCAGTGACTCTGACCGCCGGCACGCATCTGATCGAGTTCGATTATTTTCAAGCGGGTGGCAACGCCTCGGCCAGCCTGACGTGGACGAACACGCCGTTACTCGTCTCTATTAGTCCGACGCTCGGAAATTTGAATGCGGGCCAGACTCAGCAGTTCTCAACCGGCGTGACTGGGAGCAGTAACCAGCAGGTGACGTGGAACATCTTGCCCACCGGCATGGGTTCGATTTCGTCTTCGGGTCTTTATACGGCGCCGGCTCAGGTCGCCACGCAGCAGACCGTCACAGTGCAAGCTACGAGCGTAGCCGATCCGACGAAATCCGCAACGGCCACTCTCATTCTGCCGCCCTCCACATCTTCTTCAGCGGGCCCATCGCCATCCTGCGCAACGCCTGGAACCAATGTGTTCACGGGCTGCTATTACCTGGATACGGCTTTTGGAAATTCCAACGGTCTTGGATTTAAACGCATCGATCCCCAGATCAATTTCAACTGGTACACGAACGGACCCGGTTCCGGCGTCGGGCCATACAACTTCTCAGTTCGATGGCAAGGTTATTTCAGTTTTGCGGCCCTTCCTTATGCGTTCACACTGTCCACTGACGACGGATCCATTCTGTACATCGACGGGCAGGCGGTTATGAATGAGTGGGGCATCCACGGCGCCTCTCCAACCACTCAGACAGTCACCTTGTCCGCCGGTTCGCACCTGATTGAGCTCGATTATTACCAGGCCGGCGGAAACGCGTCTGCCAGTCTGAGCTGGACCAACGGGTCAGCGCCAATCGGCATCTCGTTGAGTCCGACGAGCAGTACGCTTAATGCCGGCCAGACGCAGCAGTTTACACCCACGGTGACGGGAACCGCCAATCAACAGGTGACTTGGAGTATTTCGCCGGCCGGTGCGGGCGCTGTCTCGTCTTCCGGTCTTTATACGGCCCCGGCATCCGTTACGTCGCAGCAAACTGTCTCCGTACAGGCCACCAGCGAGATGGACCCCACGAAGTCAGCCGCGGCTACTGTCACGCTGACTCCCTCGACAACAACAAGCGGTTCCTGCGGGCCCCCAAGCACAAACGCCTTCACAGGCTGCTATTATCTCGACACCACTTTTGGAACTTCCAATGGTCTTGGATTTAGCCGTGTCGATCCGCAGATCAATTTCAACTGGTACACCAACGGACCCGGTTCCGGCGTCGGGCCGTATAACTTCTCCGTTCGCTGGCAAGGTTATTTCACTTTTGACGCTTCGGCTTACACCTTCACTTTGTCGACCGACGACGGATCCATGCTGTTAATCGATGGACAACAAGTTGTGAATGAGTGGGGCGTCCACGCGGCCTATCCGACCAGCCAAACCGTCACTCTGACCGCGGGTGCGCACTTGATCGAGGTCGATTACTACCAAGTCGGCGGGGGCGCGTCCGCTAATTTGAGTTGGACGAACCCGGCCCTGGGGATCTCAATCAGCCCGACGGCGGGAAATTTGAATGCCGGACAAACGCTGCAGCTTACAGCCGATGTTACTGGAACTGCGAATCAGCAAGTGAATTGGAGCATTTCGCCGGCAGGGATGGGTACTATCTCCTCGTCAGGGCTCTACACGGCGCCTCCCTGGGTTACCACGCAACAAACGGTAGCCGTACAGGCGACCAGCGCAGCGGATGGTACTAAGACCGCAACTGCGAGTATCAGTTTGTCACCATCGGCTGCCATCTCTGCACCCTTAAACGCCTCGTGTGCGCCGCCCGGTACTAACGCTTTTACCGGCTGTTATTACTTGGATACAAATTTCGGGAGTTCTAGCGGCCTGGGATTCACGCGAGTCGACCCGCAGATCAACTTCAACTGGGGTACCGACGGTCCCGGCTCGGGGATGGGTGCGTACAACTTTTCCGTACGTTGGCAGGGAGCCTTCACCTTTACTGGTGGCACGTACACGTTTACTCTGGCGACCGACGATGGCTCAGTGCTGTACATCGATGGGCAACAAGTGGCCAGCGAATGGGGTGCGCACGGCTCCTATCCCCTGAATCAGAGTGTCGCGTTAAGTGCCGGTACGCACCTCATCGAAGTCGATTACTTCCAAATCGGCGGCGGCGCTTCGGCCAGTCTGAACTGGACGCGCGGCAACTAAGTGGGCGCGCCATTATGAACAAATAACGAGAGGGTGATTTAGTCCTAAAATCGAGATAGAAAGTACTCATGGACTCGCCCCAAGAGTAAATTGCAGTGAAACATTGGGCATTTCCGCCCTATAATTAAATCAAACACATTCTCCCGAAGTGATGGAAAGAGGCACGCATTTGAACGCCATCCGTAAAGGTTTCTTTGGTGTACGTACTGTTTCACTGGCTCTGCTTGGGATAGCATCCGCGTACGCAAGCTCGTTATCTGGTTCTTACTACACGGTGTCTACCACTGACCCGGATTTCGGAACGCAGTGCTGTGGTGTCTACACCAACATGGTTACCAACAATCTTGGGCCGGACGGCTTGCCCGTCCTTAATACTTCTTACGGTGGTCCCCACATTAATGACGTGAACGTAAACGGTGAGATCTCCTGGTGGAGTCCGGCCTTCGATTCGCATGTAACTTCATCCGGCACCGGAATCGTGATGCTACCGTTCAGCAGCGCTGCCATGTATCCGCCCCAGGGTCAGAACCCATCGGGGAATGATGCCAATGGCTATCTCGCCGCAGTATATACCGGTGCGCTCAGTATTCCCACAACTGAATCGGTTGTCTTCAACTTGGGTTCGGACGATGATTCGTTCTTATATTTGAACGGATCTCTGGTGACTTCTGTAGGAGGGGTCCACGCGGATACGCCCGCTCCTGTGACATCGCAGACTCTGGCTCCGGGGGTCTATCCCTTGGTCCTCTTTTACGTTGATCGATATCCGAGCAACGCTGCACTCGATTTCTCGATTACCACAAGCAACGTGGGCGTCACGGGAACACCGGAGCCCGCGACATTTGGCTTGTTCGCGGCCGGAATCTTGGGACTGCTAGGTGTCGTTCGGGCTCGGCGCAACCGGGCTGATGCGTAGATCGTCCCTCTCGGTCTCGACTTGGCCGCGAAGGTCATCTCCACGGGGCGTGAATCATTTTTCCTCGTCGGTGTGCCAGCCCGGATTGGTCCACTAACGATCGCGCAATACGAACGTTTCAGTAACTCGTCCGGACGTGTTCCGTGCGCGGGAACTCAAGCCGGATAAGTCTTCCGCCTTTCGCGTGAAATTCAGCGGCGTGTCGAAGCACATCCGCCTGATTGCTCCATTGCTTCTGCCCGGAACTGATGACGATGCTCTCTGGGGGCACCATCTTCTCAAGAGTCTGGGTGTCGTTTGCAAACCATACGCGCCATATCACTTCGCGCGCATGCAGTAATTGCCCGTTATTTCTTTCCTGAACACGCAAATTCGCGGTGCCGTAGCCTGCCATAAGAGATGTCGCGACAACTATGGCGCTACTCCACGGCGACAGTCGCCTCGCAGGCCAGGAACGATGGCCTCGGCACGAACGAATTCACCGTTGCCGTGTATTGATTAAACTCGCAAAGTGCTTGGGGTCGAGCGTGCCGCTCCACAACCCGAAGCGCGAAGCCACAGCGGAAAAACGCGGCCGCCGAGCGCAATCGGCGCTGAAGGCACGTACACGATCTACGCCTGGAAGGCGAAGTACGGCGGGATGGACGTCAGCCAAGCGCAGGAAGCGCGGCAACTGCGGGAAGAGAATGCACGTCTGAAGAAGCTGGTTGCAGACCTTAGCCTGGACAAAGATGCGCTGCAATCGGTAATTCGAAAAAACGGCTGGAGCTCGCAGCCATGAAGGCCGCTGTGGAGCATGTGAAAGAGGACTTTGCCTTCAGTGAACGGCGCGCTTGCGAGGTGCTGCGTCTCCGGTGTCGACGTTCCGCTATCAGTCGGTACGCTGCGATGCCGACTTACGAGAGAAGCTCGTTGAGTTAGCGCGGGAGAAGCCGCGGTTTGGTTACCGCCGCTTGCATGTATTACTGCGGCGCGATGGCGAACCGGTGAACCATAAACGTGTTTGGCGCGTATACCGCGAAGCGGGATTGTGCGTGAAGCGTCGCAAGCGTAAACGCCTGGTGCGGGCCGGCATGAAGCCCGCGATCGTGATAGCAGCGAATCAGGAATGGGCACTGGACTTTGCTGCTGACGTGCTGGCAACCGGCCGTACAGTGCGCGTGCTTGGAGTTGTCGACACCTTCACTCGCGAATGCCTGGCGTTGAGGCCGATACCAGCTTCGCCAGCCGCCGCGTCACGCGCGTGCTGGAGCAGATCATCCGCCAGCGTGGGCGGCCACAGAGCATCCGGTGCGATAACGGACCAGAGCTAACCAGCCGGCACTTCCTCGCATGGTGCATTGAATGGCGGATCTTACTCGTGCATATTCAGCCCGGAAGACCGATGCAGAACGGACACGTCGAAAGCTTCAATGGAAAGCTGCGGGACGAATGCCTGAATGTCAGTTGGTTCCGCAATCTATTCGATGCACGGCGGAAGATCGCCGCCTGGCGTAGCGATTACAACCAGCTCCGGCCGCATAGCAGCCTCGCGTACCAGACGCCAGCGGAGTTCGCGGCCTTGAATAACTGCAGGTGGACTGAGGCGGGGCAAGGGACCTCAATTGCCGGCCCCTCGCCCCACACCCCCATCCCCGCTTTCAAAGAACTGGCGGATGGTTGAAAGTTGTATCGTCAGATGTGCGGATTTAGGGTGCAGGTCAGAAGGTCTCGTACAGGGAACAGTTCTAAAGATCGGCCAAACGGAAATGCCTGCAACGAACCCAGTCGGCTGGAATCCAATGAAAGCAAGGCAATTGCAATGTCGAATTATCACAAAAATCCAGAAGTCATCTCACGTCTCTCTCCTGAGCAGTACGAAGTAACACAGCGTAACGGGACCGAACGCGCCTTCAAGAATGCTTTTGGGACAACAAGGAACCGGGTCTGTACGTTGACGTGGTTTCGGGCCGAACCTCTATTTACATCCATGGACAAGTTCAACAGTGGATGTGGCTGGCCGAGTTTTACGAAGCCGATCGACGGAGGGCACGTCTTTGAGAATCGCGATATTAGTCACGGCATGATTCGGACTGAAGTTCGCTCCAGTGCTGGCGATAGCCACTTGGGCCACGTGTTCCCCGATGGCCCTCGTGAAGCGGGCGGTCTGCGTTATTGCACCAATTCCGCTTCGCTGCGCTTTATTCCCGTCGACCAGCTCGAAACCGAAGGATACGGGGGTTATCGCACACTCTTCCACGGATCAGGAGAAGGAGCAAGAGGTAGTCATGTCAACTGAAACCGCGATTTTTGCCGGCGGATGCTTCTGGGGTATGCAGGATTTGATACGTCGTTACCCGGGCGTGATTTCGACGCGTGTTGGCTACACGGGCGGCGACGTCCCGAATGCAACCTACCGCAATCACGGAACGCATGCCGAAGCCATCGAGATCGTTTTTGACCCAGAGAAGCTCAGCTATCGAAGGCTCCTGGAGTTTTTCTTCCAAATCCATGATCCGACTACGCTGAATCGGCAAGGCAACGATAGAGGCGCCAGCTATCGCTCCGCGATTTTCTACACGAATGACGAACAGAAGCGAATCGCCAAGCAAACGATTGCGGACGTCGATGCCTCAGGCATTTGGCCGGGCAAGGTCGTGACCGAAATGACGCAAGCGGGTCCGTTTTGGGAAGCTGAGCCTGAGCACCAAGACTACCTGGAGCGTTACCCAAATGGTTACACCTGCCATTTCATTCGTCCGCAATGGAACCTTCCGAGCCACGCCGGTACGCGCCGCGCCGGTTAGACGAAAATTTCTGAAAGCTGTTCAGCCAAAATTGGCCCTTCTACAGGCGCAGATCACTTAATCCTGGGTGGTCTTCGGGACCGCACCCAGGCAGCCAGTGGTATTTGCGATCTGATTCCAAAAGGGGAAGGTCGTTGATTGACGCATACCGTGACGCCATCAGCCCGTCGTCATTGAATTCCCAGTTCTCATTGCCTAGGAGCGATACCGATGACCCGAGTCGTCGTGCCACTCGTGGGTGAAGCGTACCGCGATGCTGTATCCGGTGAACGCCCAGAGTTCCTTGATGAGCCTGTAGTCCAACTCCTTGGCCCATTTACTGTGCTTTTCGGCGATTATAACCCCGCTGGAAGACTCCCCGTCACCTTTTACAAATCGGAGAACCAGCTGCCGCCGTTTGCCGATTGCGGCATGAAAGGCCGAACCTATCGCTACTTCGATGGCGATCCGCTCTATTCGTTTGGCTACGGTTTGAGCTACACGAGTTTCGCTTATCGGAATCTACTCATTTCGGAACAGGTTCAAGTGGGTAGCAGCTTGAAGGTGTCTGTCCAAGTCGAAAATGTTGGAACACGTGCCGGGGAAGAGGACGTTCAACTTTATCTGAAGCATACGAACGTCCCTTCATCCGGGCCAATCCGGGCGCTTGAGGGATTTGAAAGGATTTCACTCGATCCAGGACAGAAGAAGACAGTTGAGTTTACGCTGGTCCCACGCTTGATGGCTAGAGTCGACTCGGACGGGCGTCGCGTCCTCGAACCGGGCATGATCGAAAATTTCAGTCGGCGGAAAACAGCCTGGTGCGAAAGGTGCCGATGCAGTCACTACGGCCGTCCTCTCGGGTCGCTGCAATATCACCGGAACCGCGATGCGTTTGGATGAGCAAGCACTCGCTATGCCGATTCGTCCTGACAATAACGCCCAGGAGCGAGTTACTTATCACGATGAAAGCCATTCCTATTAACGAGCAGCGTCGTCTAGTGGATCGTTTGATGACCAGTTGCGGTGGAAGCTATTCTTCGGAAAGAAGGCGTAAGTACTACATCACCGGCCCTCAATGGGCTGCGGCTTACGAGGGTCAGGCGCTGTTCCACGCTCCTGCACGAAAGCCTGTGACGTTTGAGGAAGTATCGGACAATAGGCTGAAATCGGAATCGGGTACTGGTGTTCGCACGACACCGATGTAGTGCCCGTCCAAGCTCTCGGCAACGAACAGCAGGTCGAAATCGTGGAAAGAATAAAGAAGGCACTGGCCAGTAATGGCATGAAGTGCTCGACGGTTACCACGGAGACATTTTTCAACGCGGCGTTCGCAGCCGGCCCAGCCGCGGAAGCTCCTAAGGTTCGGCGGTACAGTGCATGGCGGTTCGAAAACACCATCAGGATTGGCCATCAGCTAGGCGCAGAATTTACGGTCTACTGGCTCGGAACCTTGGGCTATCAGATTCAGGGCGCTATAGACGAGATGCAAACGCTGCGTTGGTTTGCGGACGGGTTAAATGCCGCTTGCCAGGCCGACATCGAGCTTGCCGCGCACTACAACAGACCGACACTCAAACACTGTCTTGAAGCGAAACCATTCGAACCTCAGGCGGTGTCGGATGGAGCGCCGGCGCCGGCCGAATCGCTCCGCTGCTCCGAGGGCGGTCTGTCTCCGGCCGCATCATCTTCGAATAAGTAGCTCTCGCCGAGAGGACACCAGTATACGTCGACGATCTCGGCGCTCGACTCGTGGTATGGACTGAGGCCCATGCCGACAAAGCGGTGAGGCACGGTTGAATCGATGAAGCAGGTGTCGCCGGCGACAAGAGTTTCGGCGGCGCGTTTTCCATCGAGAATCGTGACCAAGGTAACGCGCCCGTTCAACACGTAGACAAACTCTTGACCATGATGCTCGTGGAGCGTCAGGTTGTGACCGCCGGGATGGCGGAGCTTCACATAATAGGGATACATGCCGCGTGGACCGAAACCGGAAGCCAACGATCGGAATTGAGTTTCGCTCCAGCCAGCATCAACGAGGCGCCGGCGAGTACGAACCGGGGTCTGTTTGATTTCGCTGGCTCTTTGAATGAAGTAGAAGGGTCGATCGAGCAGCGTGTTCGAAAGGAAATATTCAAGCGGCTTGCGGAAACGCCGGCAGGCGGTGAGAAGCAGATCGATGGAGACCACTTTTCGGCCGCGCTCGATTTCGGCAAGCTGGCGGACGCTGATTTCCAGTTCACGCGCGAACTCGCCCATTGACATGCCGCGCGCCTGGCGCAGCGTAGCGATTTGATCGGCGATCTGCTCAGTCAAGTTTCTCGGGCCGCCATTTTTGAAATAAATGGAGGTTTCGCCGTGTTCGGAATCCGCGGTGCTGTAGGGCGAGTACAGAACGTGAATGGACAATGAGTTCTGGTTGTCGAGCGAGCGAATGCAGTGCGGCAGGTTTGACCTGAAATACATGCAGTCGCCGGGGTTGAGTATCTCGCTGGCTAATCCGTCGGGAGTTTCCGTCAAATACTCCACTCGCCCGCGTACGACGAAGAAAAACTCCTCCTGATGATGGCTGATGAATTTGAGGTCTTCATCGGCGAGAGGCAGCACCTCGACGTGAAACGGTTCCATGTGCTTTCCGACAAACACGTCGGCCAAGGGACGTAACAAGTTGTGATGGGCGGTCACCCTGCCGCTGCGCCGATCGAGCAGATTGAGGGTTGCGGCGGGCATGTCCTCGAGTGCGGCGTGGCGCACGACGTGGAAATGGCGGCTCGGATTTTTGGGGAACATGGCATCGGCGCGCATGCCGAAGACGTCCGCTATGGCCACCAACCGCTCCATGTCGAGCACGACTTTCTCGTTCTCGATGGCGGAGAGGTTAGCGGTCGAGATGGACAATCGGGACGCCAACTCCTGCAAGGTCCAACTGCGTCGTTTTCTATGCTCTCGAATGGTTTGCCCGAGGTGAAGTTCCGAGTACTCGGCGCGTGAATCCGTGTAGACCGGCAAAGTGAGTTTGCTCGTTGAGAGTGAGTGCCTTCCCGCGGGTATTATACGCGGGCAAATCGAAAGAAATCAACGCGAGAAGAGGAATTTCCCAAAAACTTCAGGAAAACGGCGAATCAGGAGCATATTTTCAAAAAATAGCCGCTCAACATACCCATTGACAAATTAAGCCGTTCAGCATACACTTCACCGAAATGGCCATTGTGCCTCGCAGAAAGGGGAAACAACATGACCGAGTCGATTACCGGGATCATCAGGCGAGCTGTTTCGCAGTGCGCAAAGACGGGACGGAGAGGCGGGAAGGTGGCGGGTCAGGCCGTGTTCGTCCTGGTTGCCGGCCTCTTCTTTTGCAGAAGTCTTGCCTTGGCACAAAGCGAAAGTGCGATTGCGGGTGTGGTCAGAGACCCAAGCGGAGCAGTGCTGGTAGGCGTGGATGTCACGGTTGCAAGTCCTGCGATGATTGAAGGCGCACGAAGCACTAAGACCGACAGCAACGGCCAATACCGAGTGGTGGATCTGCGGCCGGGTATTTATACGGTGACGTTTGCGATTCCGGGCTTCCGCAGCTTGAAGAGAGAAGCCATCAGTTTGGAGGCATCGTTCACCGCGACGGTAGATGCAAATCTAGAGCTGGGGCAAAGCCAGCAACAGGTCACGGTCACGACCGCTGCTCCGCTGGTGGATGTCGCGGACGCGACCACTGAGCAGGTGATGGATCGCCGCAGACTGGATGTGATTCCGAGTGGGCGCGATCCGTTTGCAGTGGGACAGTTGATCGCGGGGGTATCCACTTCGGTCCCCGATGTGGGCGGAACGATGGGAATGCAGCAGCCGACGCTACAAGTTCACGGGTCGTCGGGGAACGACAACGTGTTCATGGTGGACGGAATGTGGATTCAGCACGTTGCTTTTTCGGGCAACCAAACAGGGTTCTATTTCAACGACAACCTGATGCAGGAGATCAGCTACACGACGAGCACGCTGCCCGCCGAGGCTCCGATCGGGGGGATACAGATCAACATGATTCCGCGGGAAGGAGGCAATCAGTTTCACGGATCCATCTTCGGCAGCGGGGCGGAACAGGGCATGGAGAGCAACAACCTCACATCCGCGCTTATGGCACAGGGTCTGAAAGCTCAAAACAAGATTGACAGCGTCTACGATCTCAACGCGGGGCTGGGCGGGCCGATCATAAAGGACCGGCTATGGTTCTATGCAAGTTTCCGGCGCTGGGGCGCGAACAACTTTCTCGCGAACACATTTACACCGGAAGGCAAACAGGCCCTCGACGACAATCGCCTGACCGATCTGGCGCTGCGACTGACCTATCAGTTGAGCAAGAATAACAAGATTTCGGTGTCGTACGATCGCGGTTTCAAATTCCGGGGACACCGCTTCAATAATCTAATCGGGGCCCAGTTCTCCGATCCGATCGCCGACGTAGTGCAGCATAGCTGGCTGAACTATATGGCGCAGGCGAAGTGGACGTCGACGCCTTCGTCCCGGATTGTGATCCAAGCCGGTTACGCTTTGATGCCGGTGGATTACAACCTGCTCTTCGAACCAGGGGTCACGCCGGGCGCGATTTCGCAGTATGACATCGTGACGTCGACGATTCTGGGAGCCTCGCCGCGCGAAGATTTCGACCGGGGCGTGATGCAAACGTACATGGGCAACATCTCGTACGTGACCGGCTCACACGATCTAAAAACCGGTGTGGAAGCGCGAACCGGGTATTTCCAAGAAGGGTTCGTGATGAACAACGACATGGTGCAGATCTTGACTAACGGGGTTCCGAACTCGATTCGGCTTTACAACACGCCGCTGACTCATCGCGAAAATCTGGACCCCGATCTAGGTTGGTTCTTGCAAGATACCTGGAAGATCACGAGGCGATTCACACTGAGTCCTGGCATACGATTCGAGCACATGGTGATGACGATTCCCGCACAAGGAGCACCGGGCGGGACGTGGGTGGGTCCACGCTCATTCGCGGCTCAGAACGGCTTGGTCAATTGGAACACGTGGTCGCCGCGCCTTGGATTCGCCTGGGATGTATTCGGCGATTCGAAGACTGCCATCCGCGGAGGAATCAGCAAGTACGACCGGCTGGAAGGAACGACGCTGGTGCAGAATGTGAATCCGAATTTTCTCGCCTACAGCACCTGCCCATGGACGTCAAATGTGCTGCCTACTTCCCCCGCTCAGCTGGTTGGAGTTGCGTGCACGCCGTTCTCGGGAAACAACAATCACATCGACCCGAACATCAAGCGACCGTACCAATTGGAATACGACGTGATGGTGCAACGTCAAGTGGGAGGCCACACGTCGGTGAGCGTGGGCTACTATCACAGGCGGTTTTATGACCTGTACGGGATTACGAACACGGCGGTTCCCGCTTCCGACTACGCGCCGGTGACAATCAACAATCCGGTTACAAATCAACCGATGACGGTTTACAACCAAAACAGGTCGACGCTAGGGCAAATTAACCTTTTGGAGAACACGCTGCCCAACCTTTATCAGAGATACAACGGAATCGAATTTCAGGTGAACACGCAATTGGCGAGGGCCACGTTGTTTGGGGGGTTCACGTACGGCAAGGACTACGGAACGCCGGACGGGTCTGTCACGACGATGGACTTCAACAATCCGAACAACTTGATCAACTACGCGGGTAATTTGGGCTACGATTCGCCATATCAAGTGCGGGCCGGCGGCAGCTATCAATTCCGGTGGGGCATTCTAGTTTCGGGTTCGCTGCGAGAAAATTCCGGGCTGCCGGAGTCGCGGACGTACAACGTGACGCAGGGTATCGTGCCGGGTCTGACACAGGTGACGCAGGCGGTTCTGGTGGCGCCGCCGGGAGCGTATCGTTATCCGTGGCAGAACCTGCTCGATGTTCGTTTGTCCAAGATCTTCCATATCGGAGAGCGTATACAGATTGAACCGATTGCGGATTTATTCAACGTGTTCAACTGCAGCGCTGTGACGAGCGCCGTTACTACCATTGGGCCGTCGCTGCTGAAGCCGTCGGGAATCGATTTCGGCCGGCTGTTGCGATTGGGAGGCCAAATCAGGTTCTAACTTTTGTGGTGGCGTCACGGGCGGCGGAACGCGGTGGGAATTCGAACAGGAATTGTAGGAACTCTAATGCAAAAACTTTTTAAATGGATGTTGAGCGCTCTGGTGCTGGTGCCTGCAATCGGTATTGCGCAGGATCAGGTCATCGCGCTGAAAGCTCCGCTGATGATGGATGGAAAAGGCAAGATCGTCCGGAACACGGTGATTATTGTCGAGGGCTCAAAAATTACGCGGCTGGCCAATTCGGTACCGGCGGGCGCGGTGGTATACGACCTCAGCGGGTTAACGGTGTCGCCCGGTTGGATCGATACACATGCGCACATGATGTATCACTTCGACAACAACAATCGGCTGGCGGGACGCGACGAGCCACCGGTGCAAGCGATGCTGCACGGCGTGGATAATGCGATTCTGACGCTCGAAGCGGGGTTTACGACGATTCAGAGTCCGGGGATGAACGCAGACAAGGATCTGCGGGACGCGATCGCACGCGAGATCATTCCAGGTCCCCGCATTTTGACGTCGCTGCAGCCTTTATTTGAAAACAGCGGGCCGCCGGAAAAGCTTCGCGAGTTGGTTCGGGAGAGAAAAGCGCAAGGCGCCGATTTCATCAAACTGTTCGCTTCGAAAAGCATTCGCGAGGGCGGAGGACAGACGATGACGGATGCGCAACTTGAGGCGGCGTGCGGCGAAGCGAAAGCGCTTGGGATGCGAACGCTGGTTCACGCGCATTCGGCTGCAGCGGCGAAGGCCGCGACGCTGGCGGGTTGCACATCGATTGAACACGGAGCATACGTGACCGATGATGTATTCGATTTGATGGCGGAGCGCGGAACCTATTACGACCCGAATATCGGGCTGGTGCTGCAGAATTACCTGGAGAACAAACAGAAGTTCATGGGTATCGGCAACTACAACGAGGAAGGCTTCGCGTTCATGCAGAAAGGTCTCGCGATTATGCTCGACACGTTCAAGAAAGCGTTGAAGCACAAGAACCTGAAAATCGTATTCGGCACGGATGCAACGGCGGGCGCGCACGGCAGAACTACGAGGAGTTCATCGTGCGGGTTCGCGATGGCGGAGAGGATCCGATGGCGGCGATGATCTCTGCGACATCGCTCGCGGCGCAATCGCTTAATCTGCCGGACGAGATCGGGTCGATCGCTCCGGGGATGCAGGCGGACATCATCGGGATCGACGGCAATCCGCTGCAGGACATCACGTCGGTGCGGCGAGTGGTGTTCGTGATGAAACACGGGAAGGTGTTCGAGGATCTGGCGCACACGGCGAAGAGGAGTGCGGGAATGAGGGGAACTCCGCCGAAAACTCAGCGCGCCAGAACGCCATGAAATAGTAGTGATGTTCAGCACTATCTGAGCCGCAATAAAAATTCTTGTAATGAGAACAACCCATTATTCCTGGTGATTTCGTGCGCGGCTGCAATAGCCTGCATTTCGGCGGTCGAGTCTCCGAATGCGGGCATGGTGCAGTGGCCGTTCTACGGCGGCGATCAAGGGGGCGACGAAGTATTCGACGCTGAGGGATATCAACGCTCGGAAACGTGTCGCGGCTGCACATGGCGTGGAGTTGGAAGACCGGGCGAAACGGCGCTGCCGCAATACGGCACGCGGCCCGGAATGTTTGAAAACACGCCGATCATGATCGATGACGTGCTGTATCTCAGCACGCCTTATAACAAAGTCGTGGCGCTGAATGCGGAGACGGGCGATGTTAAGTGGAGCTACGATCCGAAGGCTTATGAAATGGGCCAGCCGGCGAACGGAACAGGATACGTTCATCGCGGTGTCGCGGCGTGGCGCGATGGCGGCAAGTTGCGAATCTTCATGAACAGCCGCTACCGATTGATTTGCCTGGATGCGCAAACGGGCAAGCCGGTGAACTCTTTCGGCGATAACGGCGTAGTGGATCTCAGTCAGGGACTGGTGTGGCCGATTAATAAATTGCACTACACGGAAACGTCTCCGCCGGTGGTGTACAAGAACATCGTAATTGTCGGGAACGGCGTGGGGGACCGGCTGGTGTATCGCAACGATCCGCCGGGAGACGTGCGCGGATTTCGATGCGCACACGGGCAAACAGCTTTGGAGTTTTCACACTATTCCGCAGGCGGGCGAAGTGGGCAATGATACGTGGGGAAAGGACTCGTGGAAGTTCACGGGACACACAAACGTCTGGGCTCCGATGACGATCGACGAGCAGCGCGGGCTGGTGTATCTGCCGGTCAGTACTCCGAGCAACGATTTTTATGGGGGCAATCGGCCGGGCAACAACTTATACGGCGAAACGCTGGTGTGCCTGAATGCGGTGACGGGCGAACGGAAATGGCATTTCCAGATCGTGCATCACGGCTTGTGGGATTACGATTTGTGCTCGCCTCCGACTTTGGTGACAATCCATGTGGATGGACGGAGGATCGACGCGGTGGTGCAGGAAACAAAAGAAGGATATCGGTTTCGTGTTCGATCGGGTGAGCGGGAAGCCGGTGTGGCCGATTGCGGAGCATGCCGTGCCCGCGAGCGATATTCCGGGCGAGCATGCGTCGCCGACACAGCCGTTTCCCAGCAAGCCGCCGGCTTTCAGTCCGCAGGGCGTGACGCTGGACGATGCCTTCGATGCGACGCCGGAGCTGAAGGCGGAAGCGCAGGCAGAGATGAAGAAGTACAGAATGGGACCGCTGTTCACGCCGCCGTCTTTCAAGGGAACATTGATGCTGCCGGGGATGTTGGGAGGCGCGAACTGGGGCGGGGCAGCGTTCGATCCGGAAACGGAAATGCTGTATGTGAAGTCGACGAACATGGCGCACGTGGCGCGGGTGAAGCGTCCCGACAAATCGGGCGCGAATCCGCGGGCGGCCGAAGTGGATGCGGATTTGAGCGGCGATTTGGCGGGCACGAACGCAACTTTCCACGATGGATTGCCGTTGACGAAGCCTCCCTACGCCTACTTCACGGCGATTGATTTGAATCACGGAACGATTGCGTGGAACGAAGCGTACGGCGATTGGCCGGAGCTCGCCGCAAGTCCGGCGCTGGCGGGCGTGAAGCTGCCGGACGGTGCTGGGCGTGGCGGGTCCGCAAGGGGCAATCGTGACCAAAGGAGGGCTGCTGTTCGTGGGGGCCGAGGATATAGCGCTGCATGCGATCGAAAAGCGACGGGAAAAGACCTGTGGCAAGGCGCGCTGCCGGCGCGATCGTACGGTACGCCGATGACGTATCGGACGCGCGAAGGAAATCAGTTCGTGGTGATTGCGGCGGGTTCCGGGCCTAATGCCGCAGCTGGTGGCGTTTTCGTTGGCGGGCGGAGCAGCGGGCGCAACGACAGCTTCGGCTGAGAGGTAAGCTCGCGGAGGGCGCGGTATGCTGCGACGTAATTTTTCCAGATGGATTTCGATGAGCGTAGTTCCGCTCATCATGTCCGCGATGGATCGCGGGCGCAAGCCGAAGGACTGGCGAAGAGCGATGATGGCCGATGCTGTCGCGAGCTTGCGGCGGTGGTATTGCCGGCTTCCATCGGCCCAGCGCGCTGCGGCGAAATCGCTGCAGCAGCTTTGCGGAATGGACGCGAAACTACAGAGCGGGCGCGGATGCAGGATACGGGTATGGATTTCCGCAGCCGCACGTGCTGCCAGCCGAATCCGGCGACGAATTATCCAGATCAGTTGAGGCACTGGAAACGGAGCGGCGGCGAAGGCAAGTTCGTTCGCGAAACTGGATGCAGCAGGCGAGCGCGAGATCGTGGCGGCGGCGTTAGAGAAGGCGCAGGATCGATCGGATTCCTTCGCGCCCCAATGGCAAACATGTCGCTGCGGATCTTCTGGCATTTTTCTACAACAGCGCCGATGGCCAGGATTTCCTTTACAACGCGGCGATTAAGCGCGATGATTGCCGGGGGCTGTCAACGTCGGCGCAGCGGCCTGCGCCATTGTCGTGAGGAGCGGAAATGCCCGTTTACGAAAGCGATATTTGCATCATCGGCGCCGGAATTTCTTCGGCCATGCTGGCGCAAAAGCTGTCGGATCTGCGCCCGGGCCTTTCGATCACGGTGGTCGAAGCGGGGCGATCGATTTTCGACTTGGAAAACCGATTCAAGTACCGCGCGCGCATGATCGAGTACGGCGAGAATCCGTGGCCGGGCGATTTCATTCCGGATCAGCGCGGCGAAGGGCAGATTTCGCGGAGCATGGCGGTGGGCGGCCAGGCTCTGCACTGGGGCGGCACTTGCAACCGGTTCTCGGAAGAGGATCTTCGTTTGAAATCGATGTATGACCGTTATGTCGATTGGCCGATCGAGTGGGCGGAACTCGAAAAATATTATTGCGAAGCGGAACGGCGGCTGGGGGTGTCGGGTGAGCCGAGCCCTTTTCCGGGCGATCGACGGTCACAGCCGTATCCGATGGCGGCGATGCCGCTGACGTGGAGCCTGCAGCAGTTGAAGAGCTGGGGCGATCAGAGCGGCATTCCGTTCCAGGGCACGCCGCAATCGAAGAATACGGTTCCATACGACGGGAGATCGGTCTGCTTGCGCTGCGGGACGTGCGACATTTGCCCGACGGGAGCGAAGTATTCGCCGGACTTCACGTTCAAGCGGCTGCTGGCGCAAAAGAAGATCACGTTGCATGACCGGACACTGGTTCGAAAGCTAGTGCTGAACGAGGGGAAGACGACGGTCGAGAGCGCTCATGCGGTGCATCGCGAGAATCCGGAGCAAGAGGTGGAGTATCGCGCGCGGGTGTTTGTGGTGGCCTCCGGGTACACGTGGAGCCCGCACCTTCTTCTGCTGTCTTCGTCTTCGCAATTCCCGAATGGGCTCGCGAATCGGACCGGGCAAGTCGGGAAGTACATGAACGGCCATGCGTTCATTTCGTCATTGATCGAGTTGGACGCGGACATTTATCCGGGGATGAATCCGCAGTATCGGGTTGATCTCACGGCAGTTCTTCCGATGCCCGGCCGATCAGCCGTACGTGCGGCACGATTTGCGCATATGGGCAAATGAGCGTTCGTCGGCGCGCCTGAAAGACGCGAGCGGCCACATTCTTCTGGGTGAGGAGACAGTGAGTGATTGGCGCTCGCGCAACAAGCGCGGGCGTCGGGCGAGTGCGCGCTTATTACGACGTGCATCCGGCGGAGAACAGTGAACTCACGTTGGACGATTCGCTGCGGAATAAGTGGGGCGATCCGATGCCGAAGATTGTGCATCGGCTGGATACCGAGACGCAGAGCGCTTTACCTGAGACCAAGCAGCACATCAATAATGTGTTTGCGCGGCTGGCACGCGCCGACGGCGGCAAGATCCTTACGGTGAGGGAAGGAAATTATCTGGATCATCCCGCGGGCGGCTGCCGCATGGGGGCGGATGCGGCGACGAGCGTGTGTAACAGCTACGGACGGACGCATGAGCATGAAAATCTCTTCGTGGTCGGAGCGCCGACGCTGCCGAAGGCGGGATGCACGAACGGCACGTTGACCTTCGTTGCAGTGACGCTTCGCTCGGCAGACGAAATCGCCGGGCACTTTCCGCGCAACGGCTCGTCGGCCAGTGCGAAGCATGTCTCCGGCTAGCGGGCGATGACGCTGCGGGTTGCAAACGGCGCGGCCGGGATTCACAGGAGGAGTTCTTTATGCACAGGCGCTTATTAATTGGATTGTGCGCAGTCGCCGGGTGCACGATGTTTTCGCTATCGGTACGGAACTTATCGGCGGGAGCGCAGAATCGAGCGCCGAACGGGAACGCGGGCAAATACGACGAAGCGCTCTTCCACCCTCTGAAGTGGCGCAGCATTGGACCGCTGCGTGGAGGCAGATCGCTGGCTGTGGCGGGCAGCGCGTCTCGACCGCTCGAATACTATTTCGGAGCGGTGGGCGGCGGGCTATGGAAGACGGTGGACGGCGGGACGAGCTGGAACCCTATATCGGACGCATTTTTCCGCACGTCTTCGGTGGGCGCGGTTGCGGTCTCGGCATCGAACCCGGACGTTGTGTATGTGGGAATGGGCGAGAGTGAGCTGCGAGGGAACATTATTCAAGGCGACGGCGTTTACAAATCCAGTGATGCCGGGAAGAGTTGGACGCGCGTAGGGCTCGATAAGACGATGGCGGTCGCGCGGGTGCGCATCGATCCTTCCAATCCTGATTTGGTCTATGTTGCGGCGTTCGGTGATCCGTACAGTGCTACGCCGGATCGCGGAGTGTTTCGCTCGAACGATGGCGGCGGCACTTGGAAGAAAGTTTTGTTTCGCGACAACAAGACCGGCGCGGAAGACCTGAACATCGATCCGAACAATCCCAAGGTGCTGTATGCATCGCTGTGGGAAGCATTCCGAACTCCCTATTCGATGTCGAGCGGAGGTCCGGGCAGCGGCTTATTTAAATCGACGGATGGCGGTGAGACGTGGACGGAGCTGACCCGCAACCCCGGCATGCCGCCCGGTGTCATCGGCAAAATCAGCGTCGCGGTTTCGGGCGCCGATTCGAATCGCATATACGCGCTGGTCGAGGCTCACGATGGCGGGCTATTCCGATCGGACGATGGCGGTGCGACGTGGAGGCTTATCAATAATGACCGGGAGCTTTGGCAGCGCTCGTTCTATTTTCTGCGCGTATATGCCGATCCGAAGGCGCGCGACACGCTGTACGTATCGAATTACGATCTGTGGCGTTCCGAGAATGGCGGGAAGACATTCGCAAAAATCAGAACTCCACACGGGGATCACCACGATTTCTGGATCGCGTCCAATAACCCGAAGCGCATGATCGATTCGAATGACGGGGGAGGAAACGTTTCGGTGGATGGGGGCCGGACCTGGACGGCTCAGACCTACGCGACAGCCCAGCTCTATCACGCTGTCACGACGACGAACGTTCCGTACGACGTGTGCGGCGCGCAGCAGGACAACACGACAGTGTGCGTTCCGAGTAATGGCCGCGGATCTTCGTTTTATGAAGCGGGCGGCGGTGAAAGCGGATATGTTGCGTCCGATCCGAGAGACCCAAACCTGTTTTACGCCGGCGCCTACGGCGGCTATATCACTTCTTTCGACCGCAAGACCAACCAGCGGCGAGATATCAATGTGTGGCCGGAATATCCGGTGGGCCAATCGGCGAAGGATTTGAAAGAGCGGTTTCAGTGGACCACTCCGATCGTGCTCTCGCCGATCGATCCCAATCTTCTTTACGTAAGTTCACAGCATCTTTGGCGTACGACGAACCAAGGACAGACGTGGACGCAGATCAGCCCGGATCTGACACGGCACGACCCGTCGACGCTGGGGCCATCGGGCGGACCGTTGACGCTCGACCAAACCGGAGTCGAGACGTACGGCACAATCTTTACGGTCGCGCCGTCGCATCAAGACGTGAACACCATCTGGACGGGGTCGGATGACGGGCTTGTACACATCACAAGAGACGGCGGGAAGAATTGGAAAGATGTGACTCCGCGGGACCTGCCGCGCTTCAGCCGGATCAGCTTAATCGAGGCGTCGCCGCACAGCGCGGGAACTGCGTATTTGGCAGCGAATCGGTATCAACTTTCGGATCGGTCGCCGTACGTGTATAAGACGACGAATTTCGGTGCTGACTGGACGAAGATTATCGAGGGAATTCCGCATGACATTTTTCCACGCGCGATTCGCGAGGACACGGTGCGGCCGGACCTGCTCTATCTCGGGACGGAGCGCGGGGTTTACGTATCGTTCAGCGGGGGGGCTGAGTGGCAGCCGCTGCAATTGAATCTGCCCGTCACCCCGGTTCATGACATCGTTTCGGAAAAGAACGATATCGTCATTGCAACCCATGGCCGCGGATTTTATGTGCTCGATAATGTCGACATCCTTCGACAGCTCAGTCCGGAAGTATCTACTTCGGAAGCGTATCTGTTTCAGCCGGCGAATGCGACGCGCCCGGTAGCGCGCGGTGTCACGGTCGATTATTTTCTGAAAACTGCACCTGAATCGTTGAAGCTGGAGATTCTGGATTCCAAAGGACAGGTGGTGCGAAGCCTCGCCGGATTTTCGGGCGCGGAGGCGAGGTCGAATGCCGTGGGGAAAACGGATGAAGAATCAGGGCCGCCGCCGCCCGTTTCGCACGTACCGGCAGCTGCAGGAGTCAATCGGTTCGTTTGGGACATGCGGTCGATGCCCTCGGATGTTTTCCCCGGGCTGATCATGTACCAAGCGACGACCCACGGACCGCGCGTTCCACCGGGAGATTACCAGGTACGGCTGACGGTGGATCACAAGGTGCTGACGCACAATTTCGCTATTCGGGAAGATTCGCGCTTATCGAATGTGACACAAGCCGATTTGGATGAGCAGTACCGGCTCGCTCGAGAAATTCAAAATGCATTCAGCCGAACGAATGACACCGTCGTCCGGATACGGCGAATCAAGGCTGATATTGCGGATCGTACGGCGAAGGCGAAGAACACATCGGTGACAGCCCGAGCGGATCAGTTGAATGCGGCGCTTACCGTGATTGAAGGCCGTTTGTATCAGTATCGAAACCGCGCCACCAAAGACCCGCTGAATTTCCCGCCGCAACTGAACAATAAGCTGGGTGCGCTACAAGCGGTCGTCGATACGGGGGATTTCCGGCCGACCGATGCATCCTATGCGGTTTTCAAGGAGCTGAACGCGGAACTCGAGGAGCAGCTGACAACGCTCAACCGACTTCTTCAGCGCCAGCTTCCAGATTTGAATGCGGCACTGGCGGGATCGGAATTAGCTCCGGTATCCGGATCTTAGATCGGGGCGGAAGATAAAGCGATGCGGAGAACACGATGAGGAATAAATTCGAAATTCGCCTAAACGCGAGTGCGGCAGTGGTCTTAGCGGCGTGCGTGTTCGTGGCTGTTTCGCTGCCGATGCGCGCCGGGAACGAGTCGGGGCAAACGGAAATCAATTCCGAGCTATATAGTCACCTGGCGTTTCGTTACATCGGACCGGTCGGGAATCGTGTCGCGTCGGTCGCGGGTGTTCCGGGGAATCCGTTGGTGTACTACGCAGGCTCCGCTTCGGGAGGGATTTTCAAGACGGTCGACGGCGGCATCACGTGGCAGCCGATTTTTGACGGTCAGCCTGTGTCGTCGATCGGTTCGCTTGCGGTCGATCCGTCCGACTCCAACGTGGTGTGGGCAGGAACGGGAGAGCCGTGGATTCGAAGCCATATTTCGTTAGGAATGGGGATTTACAAATCGACGGACACGGGTAAGACATGGAAGCTGATGGGGCTCGAGAAAACGGGCAGAATCGCCCGGATCGTCATCGATCCGGAAGATCCGAATACAGTGTTCGCCGCTGCGATGGGGCACAACTATGGACCGCAGCAGGATCGCGGAGTGTTTCGGACAAAGGATGGCGGCAAGAGTTGGGAAAGAGTTTTGTTCGTCGATGAAAATACGGGCTGCTCGGACATCGTTATGTCTCCGGAAAATCCGCAGGTACTGTTCGCGGGCACGTGGCAGTTTGTGATTCACACCTGGGGGCAGATGAGCGGTGGTCCCGGGAGTGGGATTTTCATGTCGCGAGATGGCGGCAACACGTGGGCGCGGGTGGCAGGACACGGCTTGCCGGATCAGGAGGTGGGGAAAATCGGCCTCGCGATTTCGAAGAGCGATCCGAAGCGGATCTACGCGATTATCGAGACCGGCACGGGTGAGCCGTGGAAGGGAAAGCCCACAGCGCCTGCGTATCTGTGGCGGTCGGACGATGGAGGCGCGAACTGGCGGGCGATGACCGCGAGCCACGATGTGGCGGGGCGTCCGCACTATTACTCGCGCATGGCCATCGAACCGGATAATCCGGATGAGTTGTATTTTTTGACGGCGTCCTACGCGAAGTCGGAAGACGGCGGCGAGACGCTGCGCGTGATGCGCGGCTATCCACTGACGGCCGGAGGGCATGTGCTGGGCGCGCCTCCATTGGGCGATTTCCACGATATCTGGATCGATCCCGGGAATGGCGATCGCATCATTGTGTCGAACGATGGGGGCGTCGGCATTTCAGTGAACCGGGGGCGCACATGGAATCGCGTGCAGTTTCCGAACGCGCAGGTTTATCACGTCACTACGGACAATCAAATTCCGTATTACGTGTATGGGAATCGTCAAGACGGCCCGTCGTTTCGCGGACCGAGTAACAGCCGCATCTTCGGATATGGACAATTCGTGCATGAGATCTCGCGTGATCAGTGGATGACGGTGGGCGGCGGGGAGAGCGGGTGGACGATCTCCGATCCGACCGATTCGAACATTATCTGGTCCAGCGGAACAGGCGCGGGCAGCATCGGCGGGAGCATTGACCGGTACGACGAGCGGACGCGGCAATATCGGGGTGTCGAGGTTTGGCCGGATTCGACCGAAGGCTTTCCGGCGGGTGAGTTGAAGTACCGATTCAACTGGACATTCCCGGTTGCGATGTCGCCGCACGATCACAACAAGGTGTATGTCGGCAGCCAGTACGTACACATGACGACCGATGGCGGGCAGAGTTGGCACGTGATCAGCCCCGACCTGACCCTGAACGACAAAACGAAACAGAAGTCCTCGGGTGGCTTGACGGGAGACAATATCGGGCCCGAGTATGGCGATACGCTGATGGCCATCGCGGAATCGCCGAAAGCGGCGGGACTCATCTGGACGGGCAGCGACGACGGGCAGGTGCAGGTGACGCGCAACGGCGGCAAGACCTGGACAAACGTAACGGCCAACATACCGGATCTTCCGGTGTGGGGCACGATTTACAGCGTGGAGCCGTCACGTTACAACGCCGGGACTGCGTACATCACCGTCGATTTACATCAACAAGACAATCGCGATCCGTTCGTGTATAAGACAAACGATTACGGAAAGACCTGGAAGAGCATCAGTAGCACGATTCCGAAGAGCGCATTGAGTTATGCGCATTGCATCAAGGAAGATCCGGTGCGGCAGGGAATGTTGTATCTGGGAACGGAGAACGCGCTTTACGTATCGTTCAACGATGGCGATAGTTGGCAACCTTTGCAACTCAACTTGCCGCACGTGCCGGTATACGGGATTACTGTTCAGGAACACTTCAACGACCTGGTGCTCGCGACGTATGGGCGCGGCTTTTGGATTCTCGACGACATCACGTCGCTTCGGCGAATGGATCCTGAGGTGGTGAATGCCGAGGCTCATTTATTCCCGCCGAGGCCGGCATACCGGTTCCGCGGAATCACTCCGGAGATGGCGGTTTCTTATGATGCAACGGACGGACAGAATCCGCCCTATGGCGCGGACATTAATTACTACCTGAAATCGGCGGCGACGGGCGGTGTGCAACTCGCGATTGTGGATGCGAGCGGGAAAACTGTCCGAACGCTGCGCGGGACAAAGAACGCTGGAATCAATCGCGTTTGGTGGGATTTTCGGTACACGCCGTCTTCGCAGATCGTGCTGCGGACAAGCCCGATTTACGCATCTTGGATGCAAGTGGGGGAGAAGGGACGCCCGATAGGTGGCCGGATGTCGCTGCTGGCGCCCCCGGAGAATACAAAGTGAAACTCACGGTGGGCGGACAGGATTTCGTCGAGCCGTTGCTGGTGATTAAGGATCCGCATTCGGGGGGGACGGAAGCCGACATTCGCGCTCAATTCGCGTTCCTCGAAACTGTCCAGGAGAATTTGAAAAACGTGGGCGCCATGATTGAGCAGATCGAAACGATGCGCAAACAGCTGGATGGCCTGGACAACGCAAATAACAGCGATGCTCCGCAGGTGAAGAGCGCAGCGGGAGGATTAAACCAAAAGCTGACCGATTTAGAAGAGCGCTTATATCAACTGCGGATCACGGGGGGTCAGGACGGGATGAGATGGCCGGCCAGGCTCGAAGAGAAAATCTCGCATTTGGCGAGCGAGCTGCAGGATGCCGATTTCGCGCCGACGTCGCAGCAGATAGCGGTGAACCGGCAGTATACGCAAGAAATTCGAGATTTGCAGGCGCAGCTCAAACAGCTTCTGAATAAGGATGTGGCTGATATGAACAACATGCTGAAAGAGCGGAACATGCCGGTCATCGGGGTGTCAGCTAATGCCAGAGGTGAAGGCCTGCAATGAGCGCGCGTACGCGTCTTCTGCTTGCGTTGTTGTTCGTCGCGGCTGCAACCTGCGCCGCGATTTTCGGCCAAGCCGCAGCGGGGAGCACGGATGCGCGAACGGTATTCGCTCCAAAGATGCTAGACCCGGTGTCAGGCCGGATGATGTCGAGCGTTCTGATCTCGATACGAGGCGACCGCATCGAGTCGGTTTCCGAAAACGCAGCGCGACCGTCCGCGGGCTCGGCGGAATCGGCGCAGACCGTTGTTTTGCCGGATTCCTGGACGGTGCTGCCGGGGCTGATCGATTGCCATACGCACATGCTGCTCGAGCCACGGCGAAAACGCACGTGAGTTCCAATTCATGGTGGATTACGGCATGACACCTCTGGAGGCAATTCGCAGTGCGACACCGAGGCAGCCGATTTGTTGAGAAAGACAAAAGATCTTGGAAGCGTGTCGCCGGGTCATTTTGCAGATATCATTGCGGTGGATGGCAACCCGCTTCAAGACCTAGCGGCACTTACTCGCGTGAAATTCGTGATGAGGGGCGGAGCGGTGTTGAAGCAGCAGCAATAACGAACCCGTGCGCGTAGAAGCACGGCAGCACATTCGGCAGGAGAAAGCTTGCTATGAAATTCAGGGTGGTAATATTCGGCGCCGGCCTCGCTCTGGCATCCAGCATCTTTTTCTCCCGAGCAGCCGGCAAACAGGAACCGCACGGCTCGAGACCTAATCCGCATTTCGATACGAGACTGTTCCGGGCATTAGCGTGGCGTTCTATCGGACCGCCTAGAGCCGGCCGCGCGCCCGCGGTTGTGGGAGACCCTCGCAATCCACTGGTGTTCTACATGGGGGCGGCCGGCGGCGGAGTCTGGAAAACATATGATGCCGGGACATATTGGCAGAACATCTCCGACGGTTTCTTCACGACGGCATCGGTGGGAGCTCTCGCGGTGTCCCAATCCGATCCCAACGTGATCTATGCGGGCACGGGTGAGATCTGCACGCACCCGGACATCGAAAACGGGGATGGTATCTACAAGTCGACCGATGCGGGTAAGACATGGGTGAACCTGGGGCTGAAAGATAGCGAGCACATCGGCAGAATCGTCATCAATCCGAGAGATCCGAACATCGTTTTCGTCGCCGCGATGGGCCACCACTTCGGATATAACCGTGAGCGCGGCGTGTACCGATCCAAAGATGGCGGGCACATGTGGCAGCAGGTTCTATCTAAGGATGAGAAGACCGGGGCCGCGGACCTGTCGATGGATCCGACGAACCCGAACATTCTCTACGCGTCGATGTACCAGCTGATCCGCCAACCCTGGAGTGAAGTCAGCGGCGGCCCGGAATGCGGCCTGTATAAATCGACCGACGGGGGCGATACCTGGAAAGACATCAGCAGAAATCCCGGAATGCCGAAGGACGTGCTGGGAAAAATCGGCGTGGCAATCTCGCCGGCCCGGCCAAGCCGGATCTACGCAATTATCGAAGCGGCGGATGGAGGCATATTTCGATCCGACGACAGCGGCGCGACCTGGCAACTTGTGAACAATCAGCGCGATTATCGCTTTTTGGCGTCTTCTTACAGTCACATCATCGCGGATACGAAGGATCCGGACACGATATATGTTCCCTGGATGCAGTTGTTCAAGTCGATCGACGGTGGCCATACGCTGACCGCTCTGCCGATGCCGCACTCGGATCACCATGCGTTGTGGATCGACCCAAATAATCCAAAACGCATGATCGAAGGAAGCGATGGAGGAGCGATCGTGACGCTGAACGGCGGTAATTCCTGGTCATCGCAAGACAATCAGCCCACCGCAGAATTCTTTCACGCCGCAGTAGACACGCAGTATCCGTATCGTGTGTACGCGACTCAGATGGACAATACGGCAATCAGCGTTCCGAGCAAGACGCACGAGAGCGCGATTGAATGGAAAGACTGCTACACGGTAGGAACGGCCGAAAGCGGAGGCATAGCAGTGAGGGCCGATAATCCGAACGTCGTCTTCGCGGGGTCGATCGGCAGTTCGGGAGGGGGAGGCGGAAATCTTCTGCGCTACGATCGTCGCACCCAGCAGCAAACGATGATTACGGTCTGGCCGGAAGATCAGTACGGCTCGCCGGTCAAGGACGTGAAGTATCGATTCCATTTCACGTATCCGGTGCTGCTTTCGCCGCACAATCCTAATGTTCTTTATGTGGCGGCCAACAAGGTGTTTCGATCCACAAACGAAGGCGACAGTTGGAAAGTAATCAGCCCCGACCTGACGCGAAACGATCGCAGCAGGATGCAGGAGATCGATGGCGGCCCGATTACTTCACAGGAATTCTCATCGCAGTACAGCAGTGTCGTTTTTGCGCTCGCCGAGTCGCGCCTGAAACAAGGTGAGCTGTGGGCAGGCTCAGACGACGGAGAAATTCACCTCACGCATGATGGCGGGAAAACCTGGGAGAACGTGTCGCCGAAAGATCTGCCGGATTGGACGAACATCAGCACGATCGAAGTGTCGCCTCACGATTCCGGCACGGCTTATGTGGCTGCGAACCGGCACGAACTCGACGATAAGCGTCCGTACTTCCTGAAGACAACGGATTACGGCAAATCGTGGCATTCCATCGATAACGGAATCCGCGACGGGGACTTCGCCAGAGTGATTCGTGAAGATCCTGTCCGTAAGGGCCTTCTCTATGGAGGGACAGAAACCGGCGCCTATGTGTCGTTTGACGGCGGTGGAAGCTGGCAGTCGTTACAGCTCAATTTGCCGGCTGTGCCGGTATACGATCTCGTCGTGAAGGATAACGATCTGGTCGCCGCGACGCATGGGCGTGCGTTTTGGATTCTCGATAATCTGACGGGGTTGCGTGAGATGAACCGCGAAGTGGCCGAATCGTCCGTGCACCTGTTTACAGTCGAACCGACGTACCGTCTGTTGGGAGGTGAGCGTGAAGGCGGCGGTGGTCGAGCGGCGAGCTTCGGTCCGGACTATCTGCGCATTTCCGGTGATGGACTGGCTCTTCGCGTATCCCGGAGAGCGGATGGTTCGACGGAGCGAACGTACTTAAACGCGGGCAACAATCCACCGAATGGGGTGGTGGTGATGTACTACCTGAAGCGCAAGCCTGAAGGCGACGTTTCCATTACGTTCGTGGACGCAAACAATCGTGTCATCCGAAAATTCACGAACGCAGCGCAGGGCGGGCGTGAGGCACGGGTATCGGCGGATGCCGGCACGAACGAATTTGTATGGGATATGGCGTATCCGGGAGCAAACGAAATTCCTACCGGACGATTCCTTCCCCTTGAATGGGCCCATGCCCTGCCGCCGATTGCGCCTCCGGGCAGTTACAAGGTGCGGCTGCGCGTGGGAGGCGAGGACTACGAACAGGCATTTGAGATTGGGAAAGATCCGCGAGTGAGTGCGAGTCAGAAGGATCTGGAAGCGCAGTTCGCTTTGATGGCGCGGATTCAAGAGAAGCTGGGTCAAGTAACGGACACGGTGAATCAGATTCGCAAACTGCGCAGCCAGATCGACGAGGCCGCGCATCGCGCCGGCGGACGCGCTGATTCGCAGACAGAAGTTGCCGCGGCGGCCAAGTTAAACGAGAAGCTTACGAAGATCGAGGGGACACTTACGCGAATTATGGGACCGAATCCGATGTTTCTTCCTCCCAAAACACTGAACATCCAATTCGCGGCGTTGACGGTTGTCGTTGAAAGTTCCGATACGGCGCCCACTCAGCAAGCCGTCGATGTCTTTAATGACTTATCGGGTCGATTATCAAGCGAGTTGACTCAGTTGAACGAGATCACGACGCAAGAAGTTCCGAAGATCCTGCGAGGGCTGGGCAGCTCGAATTGAAGGACCGCATGTAGGTTATACGAATCGCCAGTCGAGCTGCTGAAGCGTTTCCGTTCCCGATCGGTCGTGCGTTCGAGCGAGTGCAACGCATTCGATGCTTTGGGTCGTGCTGACCGGGTTGATCGGCTCTAGCATCGCCGTATATGTGCCCTTGCCACGAACCAAGAGCGGTGGAACCGGACGAGGTTCGAGAAAGGACGGGCGCTTGCCTTGAAGATTTGGAAACCACGGAACTGAGCGCGCAAATGGGAAGTGGCCATTCAGGGATGCCTTACGCCGACCCTCAAAACCGTTTCGGAACACCAAATGACGTCCTCCGCGTTCTCAATGGGGTGGTCACGAAGACGGTCCACGTGCTTGGTGCTTAAGCGTTCTTCTTCTTTTCCGGACTGGCTCTTTCGGAGGGATCCGCGCCACTCTTCCCGATCGCTACCCCTGGTGAAATCTTCAAATTCAGCTCGACCGTTGTCTGAGGCTAATGGGCGTCACATTCACTCGTGTCAGTCATTCTTCCCTTTGTGCAATCAATGAATTAGCTAGTAAGGTTGCCACTCACATGCCACAGCCGCTAATACTCAATCGAAGCAGCTAAATACTGGAAATTAAAAGACTGGCGGAAGCTAATGGGAGTCGGAGAAGCCCCCTGCTCCTGGAATCAGTAACTTGCTGATTCTACGTTCCTCTATATCCAACCGACCCTCTATATCCTCTGTCCAACACTACACGAATGCTAAATGGACGTTTGCCAATTCGGAGGTGAAGGACGAGTGCGGCGGCTGCGGGCGATTCTGACGGATGAACTTATCCCTAGCGCGAGCACCTGGTTCAGGACGAGCGTACCGCATTGCATTGTGCATTGAGGAGGCACCCCGGTGAGAGATTCATCCGCGATCATCATAGATGTCCTACCTCCTCAAACATGCCGATTATCGTGCCGCGCAGCTGCTGTAGATTGAGTCCACGTCTCGAGGGCTCGTGCGGCGGTTGTGCCGATCGAGCGTTGGCTATGGTTGATCCATGATGTAGCGGCTCAAAGGCAACCCCGCGCCATCGGCCTCGGCAGCCTAGAACGGTTCGACATCTGGAGGGAGTTCAATTGCGAGCATCATCACCGCCTGGCCTGCAATTCGACTGTGAACCCTTGCGTACTGTGTTCCGTAAAAGGGGAAGTTAGCGAAGCTTGCCAGCACGCGAATTGCACGACCTGCACGGATCAGAATCCGTTCATTCCACCGCTGATCGCTTGTGCCAATCGAAATGCCGTCCAAGGATTCCTTTGACTATCAAATGGTCTGTGCCCGCGGTAACACCAATGCCTACGCCGAAATTAATCTCCCATTTGGGCGAAACGTTCAGGTCAGTGGCGGCAAAGAACTGTTGCTGCTGGTCACGAAACGCATCAAATTGCTTCAATGCGCCGTAATCGGCATAATACTCAACGCCGCCGCTGATCTGTTGTGTGAAGTCATAGCTGATTTTTGCAGCGGGAGCGAAAGCCAGCCCCTGATGCACGTCCGGGCCGTGCCAAGTGCGTTCGAGCGCGGGATTGAAAGCGAAGTACCAGCGGTCTATCGCCTTGTCGATGATCGGTCGGATTTCCCAGGTCCACGTATCGAGAGAGTAGACCGCACGCTGATAGCCGATCTCGGTCGAGAGACTCAGTCCTATGGGCCAATGCCATGACGACGGCACTCGCACCCGCGGCCGAATGTGATCGCCCACCCACTGCACTCCGTGGCCGTTCTGTTCGCTAGTGAAAATATAGAAGCCCACCTCCGCCCAATCATTGATGCCCTGCGTGATCTCGAGCGTCTCGTGCTCCTGGTGATACGTGGGGTACACGCCCTGAATCAAATAACGTTGGCCGAGCGCGGTGAAGTTGGAATGCAATTCCACCATTGTGCTGTCCGGTGGAACCGTATCGGACCCGTAGACCTGAATCTCGTAATTTCCTTGCCCGTTGACCGGCAAAGAAAAAATACCTGCCATAAGCCCAAACGTCAATAGGAAGACCGATGGATGGCCGAACCGGCACGAGGTATACGCTAGCGCTCTCAATATCAAACGTAGCGGAACAGCATCATAAAACCCATATCCATGTGATCCTGCTGGTGGCAATGGAAGAGGGTTGGGCCAGGATCATTGGCAGTGAATTCCACATCCACCTGCGTATGCGATTTCACCAGAACTGTATCTTTCATAATGCCACGAGTCCGGTGGTTGGATATGTTGCGTAATTCGAAGACGTGTCGGTGCAGGTGCACAGGATGATCATCCATGCTTTCATTCTTGAACTGCAAACGATACCGTTCTCCTTGCCTTAGATCGACGGTTTCGGTGTGCGGGAACGACTTGCCATTAATCGTCCAATGGTCCATGTCACCATGTCCAGTGAACTTCGATTTGAATATTAAGGGAATCTCAATGGTGCCACTATCATCAGACGAAATTGCCCGCGCGCTCTCGAACCGCCGATAGTCCCAAGATAGAGCCTCAGGTTGCTGCCACTGAGGTTCTCCACTTTTCCCCGCGTATTCCACTACAATGCCCATCCCTGCGCTCCTAATGTGCGTGCGAACTTCTCCCAAAATCCAAACTCCCGGATTGTTGAGCTGCACAATGGCGCTCACTCGCTCACCGGGAGCAAGGTTGAGCATGGGCACAGTGCAAGGATTCGGCACGGGATTACCATCCAGGGCAATCACCTGAAATTCGTGCCCGGCCAGCGCGATCCAGTGACAGTCGGTCGCGCTCACATTCAGCACCTGTAAGAGGAGAGACTGACCAGCTTTTACACGCAACGGCTCACCAAACCCAAGCACTCGTCCGTTGATTGTTGACAAATCGTAGTACGGGTTCATCGAACCGTCGTCGCTTGCCAGCAGGTGGCCTCTCCAGTCGTGCAGTGCCAGAAAACTTTCAGCATCGTAGCGCGCCGGGTTCTCGCGCGGCTCTATGGAGAGAAATCCGTGCTGCCCAGTGTATTGGCCCCTGTTGAGATCGCGGCCCGCAAAGGTATGTGTGTGATACCACCGAAACCCCGCAGGCCGTGGCGTGAATGTGTACCTTGCAGTCGAGTTCGGGGCGATCGGCCGAGTGCCCTCTTCCATCGCCCCATCCACGTCAGACGGCAAGAAGAGACCATGCCAGTGAATCACCTCGGGATTGCTCGTGCGATTTGTAACATCGATGGTAACTGGCCGCCCTTCCAGGAAGCGGAGCAATGGTCCAGGCACTTGTGAGTTGTAAACGATTGTCCGGATAATGCGATTGCGAGAAACTTCCACCGCACTGGTGGCGATGGTTATGGTGTAGTCCGCCACTGCGGATTCGTCCGACCGTGCGCTCAGGATCCTAGCAGTAGCTCCGGCTGCACTCGATTGCAGAAACTGTCGCCGGGTTATCAATCCTGATGCTAACAGTGGACAGGATAAATCGCGGCCGTTCCACGCTCAAATTAAGGACGTTGCACTCTTTACGTCGAGAAGCGTGTCTTCTCGTGTCAATAATAGTGAATCTCGAAGAGGACACAACCCTTTTCTGATTTGAAGGGACCGTGGTACACACCTGGTGGCCGGCAAGCGTAGGTAGGCGCGTGAAAATGCGTTCCCCCGTTTCCGTGCTCGTCATTGCCGACAATGAGTTCGCCCTCAACCAGATACACCTCCTCCCAGTGGTCATGAATGAAAGGATGTTCCGAAAACACTCCGGGAGCGATGCGCAGCAGCCGGGAGCGGCTGCCCGACTTGTTCACTTCATCCAAATCGCTGGCCAGAATTTTTTGCGCGAAGCCCTCTTTATATCCCGATGGAGTCTCCCAGCCCGATCTCATATCAACGGGAAAGAACTCAAGGTGCGGCTTCTGTAACATTCCATTCTCCATTCGCGAAGCTACTTAACTTTCAACCGGCAACTCCTGGATCGAATAGCTGTCAGTGATCGTGCGGTTCAGGATGGGGTCTTCCAATTCCATCACGAATTCGGCACCAGAGCGAAGGCCCCCGATGACGGGCAGTGTCCCGCAGAACATTGCCATGTCGGCCGAAAAGGTGCGAGCGCTAGCGGTGGCGTAACGTTGTATCAGGTCCCTGGGATGGAGGATCGCAGCGATGCTTCCCTCCTGATATATCGTGCGTTGGCCGCCGACCATGGCGTAGGATCGCAATATCAAGTCATCCCAATGGGGCTCGACGCTGCTGAAATCCCAGACCTCCTGCGCCAGCAGCTTGGGGCACATCTGCTTGGATAAGGCGACGCTGATGGCTTCGACCTTGCGATCCGTATGATCAGATCCCAGCCCGACAAGCAATCTGTCTAACGCCCGGATGAGCACGACTTCGACCTCGCCGGTGGAATCAGAACCAAGGACCTGAATGCGGTTCGCCCGCGTGAGTAGCGACACCGAGACGCGATAGAAGATGGGTGTCCGATTGGGCGGAGCTATACCCAAGTCGGCGAGTTCTCTAATGTGGGCGTCGAGGGCACCCCGGTCACGGCCGGTCCATCCCGCAATTACGAGGTCACGGATGGGAACCTCAATCGATCGAGCTTCGCTGTTTTTGCGCAGCTTCAGGAGGAGCTTAATTATCGGACCGCCCTCCGCTGTTCAGACAGGTAGTACAAGAGCGCCAGTGCCCGGTCGCCGCAGGAGGTCATGCGCTCAATCGTGCCGAGGAGTTGCCGGAAAGCAGAGGCATCCAGGAACTCAAACAGGACGTCGTTGACCGGCACCTGAGTAGAAGCTAAAGAACCGAGCAGGCGGCGAGCCGTTGGAGTGGTTTTCAGAGAGACGCGGCGACGGTCACTGCGATCCTGCTTTTTATTTAGGAGGCCTTGCTTGAGGAGTTTGCCGGTTTCAATGGTAATGAAGGCGCCGCTTAGCTGCAAATGATCGGCTAGCATGTTCACGCTGACGTCTCCGGCGCTCTCCAGATCACTCACCGAGATCAGGATTGTGTACTGAATGGGCGTCAGTCCGACCAAACGGGCAAAGCCAGCACGTACGCTCTCGAGCTGGCTGGCAAAAGCCAGCATCCCATGAACGAGGGTGCGGAATTCTGAGTCGGAGTCGCCGGAGAGCAGTGCCGAGCGAGACACCGTAAGAGGTACCGACTTCGCTGCGTGCTGGGAAACTTTTGCTTCATCGAATACTCGCGCTGACATTCGCAATTGCCTCACGCGAGGTCGGTCGTCGATCCGTTCACGCCGCAACATTGTGCGTGAGTTAGAAGGTTTTGTGCTGCAGGCTGGTTCGGAGAGCCGTAGCTGTCGAGCATCCGCTCCACCATATCCGTGCTGCATTGCCAGTCATATGAGCGAAACGAATGGCCCTTAGTGACGAACCCTGCTCCCGCGTAGAACATTTCGTATTGCGTATGCCGCGAGGCAAACTCAGACCCAACGGCATCCCAAGCCAGTTTGAAGAACTTGACCCGATCTTCGGGCGTTCGCGCGCCGGAGCCCTGCGCGTTCAGAACATAAGCGGCGATTGTGGGGTCCTTCAAATCCTCAACGCCAGAAGGCAACATGATCATGTTGCCGCCGGCGAGGTCACGCAACGTGTGGATTACCTTGGGGTAAAGCTGCTGGGTGAGGACCTGCGACGCATACAGCATGTGCCGGTCGGGCACGTAATATGGGCCGCAGTGTGTTCCCTTGCTTTCCATCGCGGTAACGAATGCCTCTACCATGGCCGCCTCAGCCGCTAACTGCCCAAGTGTTTCGCGCACCTGAGGGAAATTTTCGGTGCCATTCACGTTGCAAATCTCTTTCGCCACGCCGATCAGGAAGCGCATTTTCACCATCAAGCGGATCTGGCACTGATAGTTTTGGTACACGTGAGCGGGGGTGCAGTGGAACTGCTTCTGGCACATTGCGACGTCCTGCGCGATGAAAACACGGTGCCAAGGAACCGTCACTTCATCGAAATAGAGAACGGCGTCGTTTTCGTCGAAGCGGCTGGAAAGAGGGTTATCGAAGGTAGAGCCGGCGCCCCATTCATACGACTTCCTAGAGAGAATCTTCAGGCCCGGCGTACTTATCGGCACCGCAAATGAGAATGCATATGGGGCGTCTTGCGGCATGAGCGGCTGGATACACGTGACGAATACCTCGTTTGCCATGATGGCGCTGGTCACCAGCATCTTGGAGCCCTTAACAGTGATTCCGGACGAGTTTTGATCGCAAATTCGCGCCGCATGGAACATGGCCGGCTGTTCGCCCGCCGTTTTCGAGCGATCGGCCTGCGGATTGATGATTGCGTAAGTTAGGTAGAGGTCGCGGTCTCGAGCGAAATGGAAATAGTCGCGCAACGCCGCAGCCCGTTCGGGATCAAAAGCCTCGAATTGCTCGATGCCCATGTACATCCCGGCCAGACAGGAAGTTACGTGATCCGGCGAACGACCCATGAAACCGAAATGCGTTTCGGCCAAAGCGACCAACGCTTCACGCCGCGCAACCAGTTCCGCATAGCTCGTCGGAAGCTGCCATGCGCGGCTAATCCGCTCACCATTGCCGGGTGACGGAAAGGTCAATTTTTCGATATTCTCCGGAAGGCCTTGAAAATCATATAGGTGAGCGGCGGACGCGACCGAATTGCGGAAGGCGGGATGCGTTGTAACATCCGCAACTCTTTCACCTAGGATGTATACGTCACGGCCATCGCGCAGTGACGTGAGGTGGTCCCGCCCTGTTTTCATATGCCGTGCTCCTGGATTGAAAGCGTGTGGTATCGGCCGCGAAAGAAGACCAGCGGGTGGCGGCCGGAATCCATTTCCACACTTGTGACACGGCCCACTACGATGACGTGGTCGCCGCCATCATAGTGCGCGTAGGGATGACATTCCAGCACTGCGAGTGTGGGGACTAAAACGGGACTGCCATTAGCGCCCGATCGGAATTCGACCCCCGTCCATTTGTCTGATAACGCACTTGCAAAGCGTGCTGAGAGGTGCGCTTGATCATCGCGAAGAAAGTTGATGGCAAAAGCTCCAGCGCGTAATATGCCGTCAAGGCTCAATAGCCGGCGGGAGAGACTGAAGAGCACCAATGGCGGATCGAGCGAAACGGAATTGAATGAGTTTACGGTGATGCCGTAAGATTCACCGGTGATTCCTGCAGCGGTCACCACGGCAACGCCGGTGGGGAAACTCCCGAGTACATCGCGGAGAGTTCGCGCGGGGAAAGCGGGCTCTTGACGCCAGCCGGTCGACACAGGCTGTAGGGACATCGATCCCTCCAATGGCTTATAAATATAGCTAAGTTACAAAGGTAAAGTCAAGACCCGCAAAGCCCATCCCTACAGTGCTTTTGATCGTTAAAACCGATTAGCCATCGATCCACTTTTCGACTTGACATTTACCTGCCGGCAGGCGGATAAGAGAGAGTATACCCACGCACGGCGAAGTCGTTCCGCCCGGTTGCAGCGCGGAGTGCACTACGCCTTCACAGAAACAGACTGGAATAGAGTGAGCCCGACACACAAAGAAAAACGCTTCCAGAATGGCACCGAAGCGGTGTGGGGCGGGGAGCAGGATCCGGTATCGGGAGGCCCCACTCAGGCCGCCATCGTGCAAAGTGTGTCGTTCGGTTATGCCGACCTGGACGAGTGGCAGGCGGTTGCTCTAGGAGAAAAATCCGGCGACATCTACAGCCGAAATACAAACCCCACGGTTCATGTATTCGAGGAAAAACTCCGGCTGCTCGAAGGAGCCGAAGCGGCCACGAGT
This sequence comes from Terriglobia bacterium, assembly GCA_963719335.1. Classification (GTDB taxonomy): domain Bacteria; phylum Acidobacteriota; class Terriglobia; order Bryobacterales; family Bryobacteraceae; genus Bog-105. The sequence continues at coordinate 917,763 of CAVRBR010000002.1, forward strand.
TTTGCATCGGGCATGGCCGCTATCAGCAACACGATTTTTGCGCTCGTCAGGCCGGGCGATCGAATCGTAACGGTAAAAGACACGTACGGCGGCACCAACCAGTTGTTTCGCGAATTTCTGCCAAAGATCAACGTGGATGTTTGCTTCTGCAATACAGGCGATTCCGAGCAGATCGAGGCGGAAGTCCACAAGGGTTGCCGGCTACTGTACCTGGAAACGCCGACCAATCCCACGCTGAAGGTGATAGACATCGAGCGCGCCGCGCGCGCGGCTCACGGCGTCAAAGCAATTGTCATTACGGACAATACGTTCGCTACTCCCATCAACCAGCTGCCGCTCGAGCTTGGCTCGGACCTGGTTTTGCACAGCGCATCGAAATTTTTGGGCGGGCATGCGGATGCGCTCGGAGGCATCGTGTGCGGTCCCAAGAATCTGATCCAACAGATCTACCATTACCGAGAGATAACCGGCGCAGCGCTTGATCCGTTTGCCGCTTACCTGCTGGTGCGCGGAATGAAGACGCTGGAAATTCGCGTGGCGCGGCAAAATTCGAACGCTGCCGAAATCGCGCGATATCTTGAAGGGCACGTTGCGATAGATCACGTGTATTATCCCGGACTGGAATCGCACCCGCAGCACGATATCGCCACAAAGCAAATGACTGGTGGCTTCGGCGGAATGATGAGCTTTGTCCTTCATGGCGGTTATGATGCCGTGAGGACATTCCTTCCGCGGCTCCGCGTGGCGCATCGCGCGGCAAACCTAGGCTCTGTCGAGACGATCGTGGGGCCGCCGGCGACGACGAGCCATGTGGAAGTCAGCGCGTCGGATCGGGCCGCAATGGGCATCCCCGAGGCGCTGGTTCGGTATTCGAGCGGAATCGAAAACGTACAAGACCTGATTGCCGATCTCGATCAAGCGCTCGGCGGGATTGCTAAAGGGACGCACGCGGGCCCCCGCGGTAAAGATGTATGAGACTTTTGACAGCTCTACTGTTTGCAGTAGCAATTCATCCGGTAAGACTGCCTCACAACCCGATCATTACCCCGGCACTCAGCCCGTCGCTTGGAGAGAATATCAATGGGCCGTCGCTGATTCGCGTGCCGGCATGGGTGCAGCAGCCACTTGGCAAATACTATCTTTACTTCGCCCACCATCAGGGAAAATTTATTCGGCTGGCGTATGCCGAGCAACTCGATGGCCCGTGGAAAATATACGAACCGGGAACCTTGCATTTGAATAAGGTCAGCCTTTGCCATGACCACGTAGCGTCTCCGGATGTCCACGTGGATGCGGAGACACACCAGATTCTGATGTACTTCCACTGTCCCGCCGAAGGTGCCGGAAAGCAAATCGAGGTGCAGAAGACGTTACTTGCGACCTCGCCGGACGGTCTTCATTTTACGGCGCAGCCGGTAGCACTAGGTCCGGCATACTTCCGTGTCTTCCGCTGGAACGGTTGTCGTTACGCGATAGCCCGGGCCGGAGTGTTTCTTCGATCATGCGACGGAAGAACTCCGTTCGAGCAAGGCCCAACGCTTTTTAATGAGGATCCAAATCTGGTGTTGCGACACGCAGCCGTGGACGTGGAAGGAAATCGCCTGTCGGTCTACTATTCGCGGATAGGCGATAGGCCGGAGAGCATTCTTTTGTCACACATCGACCTGACTCCGGACTGGACGAAATGGAAAGCCTCGCCACCAGTGACGGTGCTCGCTCCGGAAACCGATTACGAAGGAGTGGATATGCCTCTGGAGGCCTCGAAGATGGACCTCGCCCCGAGCAAGGTGAGACAACTCAGAGATCCAGCAATTTTCCATGAGAACGGGCAGACTTACTTGCTCTACTCGGTTGCTGGGGAAAGTGGGATCGCCATTGCGAAGTTTTAGGACTATCGGGATAACTGCTGTTTGCCTTATACTTGCTGCGCTCCCATGCGGAGCGCGGGCCGGTGATCTGGCGCAAACACCCGAGGTTGCGGGCCCACTCGAAGTGCTCGACGCGTGGCTACAGGCAGCCGTGATTTCGCGGCAGGAGCCTGGGCTATCGATTGGGATCGTATACGACCAGGACCTTATTTGGTCAAAGGGCTATGGTTTCGCGAACCTCGAGAAACGGATTCCTGCTACGCCGTCCACCCTATACCGGATCGCGTCGATATCGAAGGTGTTTACCGCTACCGCTATTATGCAGCTCCGGGATGCGGGCAAACTCCAACTCGACGACCCCGTATCGAAGCATCTTACGTGGTTTCGCGTGAAGGAACCCAAGCCGGATTCGCCGCCGATCACAATCTGGAATCTTTTGACGCATACTTCGGGATTGGCCCGGGAGCTTCCGCTCTCGTACTGGAACGACCTGAAGTTTCCGAGCCGCGAAGAGATGATGCGGCTGGTACCGGAGGAACCTGCAGTTTTTCCTCCCGATACCGAATACAAGTACTCCAATCTCGCGCTGGCAATTGCCGGCGAGGTGGTCGCCGCAGTTTCGGGGGAGCCGTACCGACGGTACATAGAGAACCACATCCTGCGCCCACTCGGGATGTCATTCACTTCGATAGAGCCAACCCCGACAACTCCGAATATGGCAGTCGGATATCGCAAGCGCGAGACCGGTTTGCCGAGAGAACCGGAGGAGTTCATCGATGCCCGCGCCCTTACTCCCTCAGCGGGCCTTGCCTCAAACGTGGAGGACCTCGCGAAGTTTGTCAGCCTGCAATTTCGCGATGGCCCTGCCGCGGGATCTCAGATCCTGAAGGGCTCGACGTTGCGCGAGATGCAGCGTGTCCAATGGTTGCAGCCAAATTGGCAAAGCGGGCAAGGGCTCGGTTTCGGAGTCCGCCACGTGGGTCAGCAAATCCGGGTCGGGAAAGATGGCGCCGCGCCGGGTTATAAGAGCCTGATGGAGTGGGTTCCGGCGGAGAAGTTCGGCGTCGTCGTTCTGATCAATGGATACGATTCCGATCCGACCTATTATGTGAACGAAGCTCTGGACATCATGGGACCGGCGATCGCGAAAGCAACCGCGGCGCCAAAGACTAAGCCCGTTGCCGAACCAGCATGGTCGAAATACACCGGCACTTACACATGGAAGCACGTCGATTCTGAAATCCTGATCGCGGACGGCGAACTGATCATGATTTCTCCTGAATCTGCAAATCCCTGGGACTCACGGGTACAATTGACGCCAGTCGGCCCTGACACATTCAGGATGCACGGCGGATCGATGGACGGTGAATTACTAAAGTTCGATGTGGATCAATCCGGCAGAGCCACAAAGCTCACCGCCGGCAGCTACTACCGGATCAGGAAACAATAACCACTGTCACTTCGAAGGAAGCACTGGCAGCTTGCGCTGAGCAAGCTGATCGTTGAGCTCTTTTAGGTTTGTTGCAATTACGTGATTCATGCGGCCGATGATCTCATCGAGACGCACGGTCAAGATGTGGAACACTGCATAATCCTGATCCGTGGGTCGATAATCTCCGGTGTCCACGATTCTTTGCAAAACCGCCAATTGGTTGTTCAGTTTGATGGGATAGTTCAGGGTGTCGCGCGGGCTCCGATTTTTCACCTGGTACAGATCGGACTCGATCTCATCGAGCTTGGATTTGATGGTTGCCGCAGCGCGGGAGATGTCGGGGTCTGCTGCGTCCGTGGCACTCTTTTTCAGTTGACTATCCAGCGACCGAATCCGAATCACAGTTTCATGGGCACGGCTGAGCTCATCGCGAATTTGCATCGCCAGCTTGAACTGTTCCTGAAGATCGGTATCCGTGATGTTGGTCAGCCGGGGGTCGCGATGGACCAGCAGTTGCTGCGTTTGGGTGAAGCCGTTCGCAGTCAATCGAACAGTGTATTTCCCGGGAGGCGCCACAGGACCCTCGCCCGGCACGGCATAGCGAAGTATGAGTCCCGGGAAAGTGGTTGCGCCCGGATACCGGAGGTCCCACCTGACGCGGTTTGTCCCGCTGTGAGCCGGCAAGCTGTGCGCATGGTCCGCGGCGCTACTGTCGAAGCTGCGGATCACATGTCCTTGGGCATCGAGTATCTCCAAAATCACCTTGGATTCCGGCTGCGCCACATAATAGTCGATGACCGCCGGCCGCGACGGTCGTATGGCCGCCTCCGGTGCGAAAAGATAAGCCTTGGCGCTCATGACCTGCGCAGTAAATTGCCGCAATGCATCAATATCATCGAGCACATAAAAGGCCCGCCCGTGCGTCGCGATCACCAGATCGTGTCGCTCAACCGCGATGTCAGCCACCTGTGTATCCGGCACGTTCAGTGACAAAGATTGCCAATTAGCGCCGTCGTCAAAGGAAAAATAAATGCCGTGCTCCGTTCCCAGGTACAGCAGTCCGGGCCGCACTGTATCCTCGCGAATCGATTGCGCGAAATCGTGTTCCGGAATGCCGGCGACGATCTTCGTCCAGGTTTTTCCATAATCGTGGGTCTTGTACACGTACGGTGTGCGGTCATCAAGCTGGTTGCGTCTCGCCGCAATATAGGCGCCACCCGGATCGTGCGTGGATGCTTCAACGAGGCTGATGCGGGTGAATTCTTTCAGTCCTGGCGGAGTTACATTCTTCCACGTCTTCCCGCCGTCGCGCGTGATCTGAACAAGTCCGTCGTCAGACCCCGTCCAGATCGTATTTACGTCGTGCCTCGAGGGTGCAATTGAGAATATCGTGCCGTAAGTCTCGGGTCCGTTTTGGTCTTTGGTGATCGGCCCGCCGGAATCACCTAAGGTCGTGGGATCGTTTTGAGTCAGGTCAGGACTGATCATTTGCCAGTGCTGTCCCTCGGTCGTGGTTTTCCAGAGATGTTGTGACGAGGTATAAAGAACGTTCGGGTCCACTGGCGAAAATACAATCGGAAATGTCCACTGCCAGCGCTCTTTCAGCGCGGCTGCGGGCATGCCGGAAAAGAACACCGGGAATACGGTGACGGACCGCGTCTCACCGGTGCGTCGATCGTAGCGCGTGACCAATCCGGCCTGATCACCGCCGTAAAATATGTTTGCGTTCTTCGGGTCAGGGGCTACGTAACCAGCCTCGCCGCCAGCAACGCTATAAAACCAATCGCCTGGCTCAGCGGTGGGATTGTGCATGTTCAATGCCGGGCCGCTGGGCACGCAAGCCGTTCCGTCATCCTGCTGCGACCCGCAAATGTCATAGGGAACGTCCACAGTGGTTGACACATGGTAGAACTGCCCTGTCGGATAGTGCTCCGGGGTCCATGTGTTGCCGCCATCCACCGAAACGGCACCGCCGCCATCGTCGCTGCTGATCATCCTGCGCGAATCGTTCGGCGCAATCCAAAGATCGTGGTGATCGGCATGCGGCGTGTGCATCACTTGGAAAGTTGCGCCGCCATCCTCCGAGCGATAGAACTCGACGTTCATGGCATAGATGGTGTCGCGTTTTTTCGGATCGGCAAGAATGCGCGAGAAATAGAAGGCGCGCTGGCGAATATTGCGATCCGAATTCACCAGTTTCCACGACTCTCCCGCGTCGTTCGATTGAAAAAGACCCCCGTCATCCGCTTCAACCATCGCGTATACCCGGTTCGAATCCGCCCCGGAAATGCTGACGTTGATTTTCCCGATCAGTCCCTTCGGTAGCCCGGTGTGGTGCGTGATGTCCGTCCACGTGTCGCCGCCGTCCGTCGATTTGAACATGCCGCTGGCAGGGCCTCCGCTCGAAAGCATCCATGGGGAGCGATAAACGTCCCAGATGGTCGCGAAGAGCACGTGTGGATTATGGACGTCCATAGCGAGATCGATGGCACCCGCCCGATCATTCCGGAACAAGACGCGCTTCCACGTGTCTCCCCCGTCTGTGGAGCGGAAAACGCCGCGTTCCTCATTACGCCCAAAGGGATGCCCCAGCGCAGCCACATACACCACGTCGGGATTGGTCGGATCGATGCGAATGCGCGATATCGCCTGGGTGTCAGCGAGCCCGATGTGTTTCCAAGTCTTCCCGGCGTCCATGCTTTTGTACACACCGTCGCCTTGCATGACACTGCTGCGCAGCTCCGTTTCCCCCATGCCGATGTAGACGATGTCAGGATTCGATTCCGATACTGCGACGGCGCCCACCGAAGAACTATGGATTTGGCCGTCAGTGACCGGAAACCAGGTAGTTCCGCCGTTGGTAGTTTTCCACAAGCCGCCTCCGGTCGCACCGAAGTAATATTCCAAAGGACGACGCAAACTCCCGGCGGCCGCCTGTGAGCGACCTCCTCGATTCGGCCCGACGTTCCGCCACTTCAGCGTGCCCAAATCGAAGCGATCGACTGTTCCTGCTAGCGCCAGAACACCCGTCAGAAGCGCGAATGCAAGCCATCTAAACATAAGGAATCTACTCAAATGGCCAGTATCATTGCGCCTGGGTAACATGTCAAATCGATATTCTCGGCGCGAAAGCATCGGGAATAGCTGTCATAATGCACGCCCGGTCCCATCGATAGAACTGATCACTGGAATCACGAAATATCGATTTGTCTTCCGTTTAGGGTCGTCCGTACAATAAACGTTTAGCCATTTGAAGTCGTGCGGCATGCATGAAGACATCGACGTTGATCTCTAATGTGACTGTGATCGACCCAGAGGCCGGTACTGCTACGGGCGAGATGAGCATTTTGGTTCGCGATGGCCGGATCGAATCCGTATCGAAAGTAGTGGCAACTGCGTATGATCAGGTGATTGACGGGCAAGGGGCGTACGTTTCTCCCGGGCTGATTGACGGACACGTACATCTTTTCCTCGACGCGGGACCGGTTCCGCGCGTCAGTTTCTTGAAGACCTCCGACCAGGAGAAGCTGAAAACGGCCGCACGCAATGCGGCGCTGGCCATTTCTGCCGGCATCACCACCGTTCGCGATTGCGGTGCTCCGGCTGCACTTTTGTTCCCTTTCCAACAAGCGGTACAACGCGGGGATGTTCCAGGGCCGCGCATACTCGCGGCCGGCTCTCCGCTGACGCGCCCGAAAGGACACTGTCACTTTTTCGGCATCGAGGTAACTACGCCGGCCGAGGTTCGCCGCGCTGTCGATAGCCAAGTCCGGCAGGGCGCCGCATTCGTGAAATTAATCGCTTCCGGCGGCGGTCTGACTCCGGGTACGAGCCCGGTCGAAGCGGATCTTTCCCTGCCAGTGATGAAGGAAGCAGTCATAGCGGCGCGGGGTAATGGGATACATGTATCGGCGCATTGCCACGCGGTGGAAAGTATCGTGCGGGCCCTGGATTCAGGCGTCGATACGATCGAGCACGCGAGTTTTGTGCGGCCGCACGGTCCCCCACAGTTTGATCCCGAGATCGCGGCGCGCATCCGAGATCAAGGCGTCGTCGTGAGCCCCACGACCATCTCCGGAATGCGGATCGCTCAGACCATCCGCGAATCCGGCGAGCACAATGGCCAGGACCCGGACGCGATTGTGCGCCTCGAATCGCGAAGGCGACACACGGCACGATTTTGTGAGTCGGGCGTACGCATCATGGCGGGCACGGATTGCGGCGTCGCAAACACACCATTCGATTCGCTCGTCGATGAGCTTCTGGAATACGTGGATGCGGGAATGTCCACCGCCGGGGCCCTCAGAAGCGCCACGTCCGACAGCGCACGGTGCTTGAATCAGCCGCTCTTAGGCCGTGTAGAGCAAGGTTATTTAGCGGATCTTTTGCTGCTAAGCGGCAATCCGTTGAAAAATCTGAATCATCTTCGGAGTCCATTGCTGGTTATGAAAGAAGGAGAAATCGTTTGCGATCTTCGTGCCACAGCCATGAACGTTTCTTAGCGCGCAATCCGCGATACACAATGAGATCATTTCTCGCCGTCTGCAGCGTCCTCGCCCTTTCAGCCATCGTTTCCTATGCGGCCGATGGTCAAAGTAGACGCGGTATCACACCGAGTGACTACTATTCGGTCGAGACTGCAGGCGATCCACATATCTCGCCCGATGGCAAGCTCGTCGCTTACACCGTCACCACGATCGATCGCAAACAGAACCGCAAGATAACGCAGATCTGGATGGCGGCGCTCGACCGCTCCCGCGAACCCTGGGCATTCACCGATGCGGAAAGCGCTACTTCGCCGCGCTGGAGTCCGGACGGCCACGCGCTCGCCTTCATTTCGGCCCGGCACGATCCGCGGAGTGGGGCGCTTCAGAAGGCACAGATCTATCTGCTCTCGATGAGCGGAGGCGAAGCGCGGCGCATTACGGATTTGAAGAATGGCGTCACAGCCCTTGAATGGTCACCCGACGGGCAGAAGATCGCGTGTGTGGCAAAGATTGGACCCAGCGATTCCGTTCCGCCGGGCAAACCGCGCAGCGATGTGCGCGATTACACGGCAGCTGAATACAAGGTGGACGGCAAAGGCTTCTATGATGATCGCCGCGATCACATCTGGGTGGTGGATGTCGCCAAAGCCGCGACCACTCAGATCACCTTCGGCGACCAGCGAAATGACTCGACGCCGCGATGGTCCCCCGACGGGCAGCGCATCGCGTTTCTGACGCAGCGGACGGACAAGTCTCTACTGCGCGATAGCGAGCTGAACGTGATACCCGCCGCGGGCGGAGCGCCCGTGCGACTGCCGGCGCCAGAGACCGCCCTCAGCGCCTTGCGCTGGTCGCCCGACGGGCGAAGCCTGGCATACGTCGGCAGCGTCGATGAAGTCGCCATTCCGAAAATCTGGATTTCTCCGGCGGACGGCGGCAAGTACAGGCTTGTCAGTCAAACGGTGACATACCCGAACGACATCGAGTGGACCAAAGACGGAACCGCATTCTATGTTAGCGGCGCGTACCGTGGGGAGCACCCGCTCTTCCGCCTGGATATCGCAAGTGGCAAGCCGACGGAATTGGCTTCCGGCCTGGTTATCCTCTCAATGGATGTGGATGAAACCGCCGGAAAGATCGTTTATGCCAGCGCCGACTACCAGCATCCTGCAGATCTGTTCATCGCCGATCTGAAAGGCAAAGAACTAGCGCAGGTCACGCATGTGAGCGACAAGCTGCTCTCCGCAGTAACTCTACAACCAGTCGAGCGTTTGCCTTTCAAGGCACCGGATCAATGGGACATCGAAGGTTTCTTCTTGAAGCCGCTCGGCTGGCAACCTGGGAAGACGTATCCGATGATCCTGATGATTCACGGGGGTCCGAATGGCATGTGGGGCGTGAATTGGAACCTGGAGGCGCAGTCATACGCAGCGCACGGCTGGGCCGTATTGATGACCAATCCGCGTGGATCGTCAGGTTACGGCGAAGCGTTTCAACGTGGAGTCAACGAGCAATGGGGCGGCAAAGCATATCAAGACATCATGGCGGGAGTGAACGCCGCTATTCTCAAATATCCGTGGATTGACCCCAACCGGCTGGGCGTCACCGGCCAGAGTTTTGGCGGCTTCATGACGGACTGGATCGTCGGCCAGACGAACCGTTTTAAAGGTGCGGTCACGCTGGCCGGAATTTCGGATTTGATCAGCGTGGAAGGAACTCGCGACGGTTTTTATGGGCACGATCGCGATTTCGGCGGCGACCTCTGGAAGAATTTCGATCTCTATTGGAAATATTCGCCCATCCGCAATGCGCCACAGGTCAAGACTCCCACGCTGATTTTGCATGGCGACAGCGATCAACGCGTTCCGCTCGGCCAGGGCGAAGAGTTCTTCCGCGCCCTCTATCATTTCGGTGTTCCTACGGAACTGGTTATTTTTCCGCGCGAGCCGCATAGCCTGCGCACTGAACCGAAGCACCTTATTGAGGTTCTCGAATGGCAGATTTACTGGTTCGATCGCTACGTGGCCGGCAATACCGCAGCAGTCAAGCCGAACGCTGAATCGTTATTGGCCGATACCGATAAACCATAGGGCCATTAATCGGTACAATGCTATCCAGTGCCGATTAACTTTCGCCAGCTGGAGGTGTTTCGCGCCGTCGCCCAAACCAAAAGCTTTACACGCGCCAGTCACACCTTGTTCATCTCGCAATCCACAGTCAGCCAACACATCCGCGAGCTCGAAGATTCACTGAATATTAAACTCTTCAGCCGAAATCGACGCAACGTCGCTCTCACACCCGCCGGAGAAACTCTGTTGGAATACGGCCGGAATATTTTCCAAATGCTTGGGGATGCGGAAACCGCCGTACAGACGGTGCGAGATCCGTATAGCGGAAAAGTCTCTTTTGGGTGCGCGTCGACGACTCTGCTCTACCACTTACCTGACGTTCTGACGGATTACGCCGCCAAGTATCCGAACGTAGAACTGAATATCACGGGCGGCACCATTCAGGACGTCTCGAACAGCATGTTATCCGGAGACTTGGATCTTGCACTGGTGGTGCTGCCACTGAGTTCGCCGGGATTAGAAAAAATTATCTTGTTTGAGGAATCGTTCGCCGGCGTAATGTCCTCTGCTCATGTGCTCTCCAAGAGATCTCGATTGAGTATCTCCGACATTGCCAACGAACGCTTCATTTTGCACCGCCAGGGACAAAATACACGAAAACTGGTGGATCGCTATCTGTTCAAGCAGCGCATAACGCCCACCGTCGCAATTGAGCTGGCGGAAACTGAAGCCATCAAGGCCATGGTTGCCCGCGGACTCGGTGTCTCCATCCTGCCGCGAAGTGCATTTCGGAATTCAGGCGCGTTGCCAGGGCTCCGCGTTTTCCCGATTCCGAGAAAAGAGCTGAGCCGGTCGCTCGCGGTGGTTTACCCGCGTCCGCGCGGGCTTCGGCCGGCGGCGCTGGCGATGGTGGAGATATTGCAACAGCACTTTCGCAATAATCGCTTGGCAAAACGAGCGCCAGTATGATTTGCTCGTCTCATCGGTAAAAGCGATGAAGTGCGAGCGCAAATGCGAATTTGTCTTGCGGGCACGGCGTCCCCATAATAAAGATCTGCCGAATAGTCAGATTTTTTCTTATGCTGGTTTGTTCAAACTGTAGTCGTGTTTTTTCTACCGCCGAACCTCGCTGGCAATGCGATTGCGGTGGTTATCTGATCCTGAACTCCCAAGGGATGTTTCGGCAGGAAGATCTACCGAAACGGCCACCGGGCCTTTGGCGTTACCGGGAGGCGCTGGGAATACAAGACTCCGCGAACATCGTGTCTTTAGGCGAAGGCTCGACGCCGCTGGTCAACATAAGTTTGGATGGTTACTCGACAGCGGTTAAACTCGATTACCTGTGCCCTACAGGTTCATATAAGGATCGCGGCAGTTCGGTTATGGTTAGCAAATTGAAGGAGTGGGGCGTTACGGAAGTGATCGAGGATTCCTCCGGGAATGCCGGTGCGTCCGTTGCCGCCTACGCGGCCTTAGCAGGTATTCGCGCCAACATCTACATTCCGGAAAGTACGTCTCTCGGGAAAGCCGCGCAAATTCGTCTATACGGCGCCACTCTCGTCAAGATTGCCGGCACTCGGGAAGACACCGCCCGGGCTGCGTGGGAAGCGGCCGCCGAGGTCTTCTACGCGAGCCATAACTGGAGCCCGTTTTTCCTCGCCGGCATGAAAACGGCCGCGTACGAGCTAGCGGAACAGTATTCGTGGCAACCTCCCGACTGGATTCTGACTCCGGCGGGCGGCGGTAGTTTGCTTGTCGGCTTATATCTTGGGTTTGTCGATCTGCTTAACGCGGGACTTATTTCGGCGATTCCGCGGTTGGCGGCTGTGCAGTCGGCCAGTTGCGACCCAATCTATCGCGCTTGGAATGCGGGCTGCGCGGACGTGCCGGAAAGCGAAAAAAAACCAACTGCTATGGAGGGAATCTCGGTCGCGAAACCTGTTCGGGGTAAGACGATTTTGCAAGCGATTCGCAATTCCAGAGGAGTTGTTACGACGGTAACCGACGAAGCAGTGTGGAAAAATCTCGAGAAACTGGGGAGCCAAGGCATCTATGTAGAGCCCACGGCTGCGGCAGCACCGGCTGCGCTGTCGTCGCTCCGTGACGCGGGTATTATCGGCCCGCGTGAGCGGCTCGCCGTCATGCTGACCGGCAGCGGCCTCAAAGCTACCGATAAAGTAGTGGAACACTATGCGTCAGTGCATGGCAGCACCGGTGTTCCGCGGCCCGCTGTGCCGCTTCCATCCTGAAGAATGGGTGCGCACACCGCGATGGTTGGAACGTAAAATTGGATTGGTTCAATGCAGATAGAACTGCGCGAGCCGAACACAGAGGAAGATTTTCAACTCTATTACGATCTTCGCTGGCGCATACTTCGGGAGCCGTGGACTCAGGTGCGCGAAAGCGCACAAGACGAGTATGAGCGTGATGCCTTCCACATCATGGCATGGGAAGGCGAACTCCTCGTTGGCGTGGGCCGGCTCCACTTCAACTCCCCGGAAGAGGCTCAGGTGCGATATATGGCCGTTGAGAAGGATCACGGACGCCGCGGCATCGGAAGCCTCGTTCTGCACGAGCTTGAAGCGAATGCCCGGGCACGCGGTGCGAAGCGGATCGTTCTAAATGCCCGCGAAGACGCTATCCCTTTCTACAAGTCCCACAATTACGAGCTGACTGGAAGAACAAGCACATTATTCGAATCCCTCATTCACTCGCGAATGGTAAAGGAGCTGTAGCGCACGCGTTCTTTGCCGGCAACGCGCTGGTCGCCGGGCGCCCGGGATCTAGAACACGAGCTTCAATGAAAGCTGAATGGAGCGCGGCCCGCCAATCTGATACAGCGGGTTAAAACCCGCAACCGTCCCCGAGGCAAACAGCGCGTTGTTCAACATTGTCGATGACACGCCGAACGCCGCATTCGCGAAATTCAGCGAGTTCGCCGTGAGAGCGAAATAGGGACTGTTCGTGACATTGAAAATGTCCGCACGGAACTGCAGGGCCAGCGACTCGTGAATAGGAAATTGCCGGCGCAGGGTGAGGTCGAGTTCGCTCCAGCCGAAGCCCCTCAGCGCGTTGCGCGGCAGGTCTCCCTGGATACCGGAGACCGGCGCAGTGAAGGCCGCTTTGTTCAGACCCATCCCACCGGGACAGGCGGCGATTTTGTAAGCGGCGGCACAAGCCGACCCGTACAGGAAGAACGGCTTGCCGGGAACAATATTGGGCCGCTCCGTAACTTGAGCGCCGGGAAGAAACTCAGAGAAGAATACCGTGTTATCCGTAATATTGATGGGCGAGGCAGTACGTGCCCGGAACATCAAGTCCGTACCCCAGCCGCCCGCCAGCGCACGCACGAAACGATTATGGCCCGGCGTAGGAATGCTGTATGTAACGGCCGCCTGGAACGAATGCCGAATATCGAAATCTGAGCTGGCGCGCTCATTCGAAACGGCTTCGACAATATTGTTTGGAAACGTGTAAGCCGAATTCGAGCCGTTGTCAATCGAGTGCGACCACGTGTAGGAAGCCATCGCCTGAACGCCTTTAGTCAACCGGCGCAGGAAGAGGACCTGCAAAGAATGGTAATCGGATGTGCCTTCGTTAGTCATAGCTTCGAAACCTTGAGGCAGGTTTGAATTCGGCGGAGCAAAGGCCTGGGTCACAAAAAGATTGCGGCCGATAGCACCGGCATACGTAACGGTGAGAAGGTTCGCCGCCCCCAAGGACTGTTCCACCGCCACATTCATCTGATAGACCCTCGGCAAGCGGAGATTGGGATTGGTGCTTTCCGTGTAAGGCCATGGTGCGGTGTTTGGGTTGGAATTGATATTTCGGGGGTCCTGCTGAAACGGAGTGGCGGGGAAGGCCACATTCGAAAGAGAAGCGCTGCCGCCGTTGAGCGATGAAATGTTGGAGTAATCGCCGGTGGTGTCGTAAAAGACTCCGAACCCCGCGCGTATCACTCTGCCCCATGCCGGATTGGTCGATTGTTGATATGCAATGCCAATACGCGGAGCGAGCGCATTCCACTGTGTTTTGTAAATTGGCGAGCCGATTGGAGCCACTTGCGTCGCCGCCAAATTGGAGTAACTGAGTTGCGTGAACCCCAAATCGGGAGTGTTATTGAGAGTTCCAGGCGCTGGATTGAATTCCCAGCGCAATCCGTAAGTCATCGTCAACTTCGATGTGAGCTTCCAGGTGTCCTGAGCATATAGGCTCAAATTGTGCAGAAGCGAGACGGTGTATGGATTGATCAACGAAAGATAAGTATTGGCAACCCCCCTGTTCATGGCGGCGGACGTAGTAAACGTATAGCTTTGCTGGTAGGGTGCACGCGCCTGAACTGGCGCCAACCGGCGGAAATCAATGCCAAACTTCATTTCGTGCTTTCCGGCTGTCCAACTCAGGCCGTCGACATAATTCCACTGGCTTGCTTTGTTGTTGGTTTCCTCGCCGTCACGCCACGATGAGCCGGGCGTGTATGTAATAAAGAAACGAGTATCGGAGGGAGTCAAAGTGCCGACATTCGGCAAACTAAGCGGCGGGAATACTGCCGTGTTCGAGGGCTGGATCGGCACGGCTCCTCCTAACGTGTCAAGAACGCTGTACGCATAACCGGTGGCGACGCTGTAGTTGAAGCGGAAATCGTTGACAAGAGTGGGCGTAATGATGTACACGCCGCCCGCGGTCGCCGACGTCCATCCCGGTTGCGTAACAAACAGCGAAGTGGCATTGGCGCTCCGCGCTTCGGAGGTCGACGGCGAATCCACCCACCGGAAAAAAGCGTTTAATTTACTGTTGATGTAATAATCGCCTCGAATGCTGCCGGTATCCATGTTCACCAAGGACGGATAGCCAAGGCAAAACGGACTTAACAGCGGGTCGGCACTGGACGGCAGCGCGCTTCCGCAGCCGCCGGGCGTTGGTAGCGGATACGCATTCAGCACAGGTCGAATCGCGGGTACTGCCGGGGTCGCGCCCGCCGGACACGGACCTTCCCCGCGCGCGCACAGCGATGGCACGTATTTGAGCAAGGGAGTTGGCTGAACTAGCCGGACGCCTTCATAGGAAGCAAAGAAGAAGAGCTTATTTTTCCAGATTGGGCCTCCCACGACGCCACCGAAATCGTTTTGGCGCTCCGGCGGATGCACGGGGACCCCTGCCTTCGGCGGGAGACTGTTCAGGAACCAGTCATTCGCATCGAGGACGTTATTGCGAAGATAATCGAAAGCGTCACCGTGAAACTGATTGCCGCCGCTACGCGTAATGATGGAAACCT
The DNA here is from genome assembly GCA_963719335.1 of Terriglobia bacterium. GTDB lineage: Bacteria > Acidobacteriota > Terriglobia > Bryobacterales > Bryobacteraceae > Bog-105. The sequence goes on from CAVRBR010000002.1 coordinate 932,894, forward strand.
GGCCTCCTGGCGTACGGCCGAACTCGGGGGCGAAGGTGGAAGTCTGAATTTTGAATTCCTGGATCGCGTCGATTGAGGCCAAGTTATTAAAGCCGCCGCTGGCGCTCGGCTGAACGCCCGACCCCGACGCGCCGGCTAGCACGCTGGCGCCCGCACCCACGCTTACATTTGCGCTTACTCCATCCACGGTGAAGTAGTTCGCGTCGGGCCGCTGGCCATTGATGCTGAATTGGCCCGGACTGCCGGATGTTACGGGGGTGACCACTACGCTAGGTGTGAGCGTGATCAAAGATTGGATACTGCGGCCGTTCAGCGGAAGGTTTGCCACGAAATCTCGAGTTACGACACTGCCCACGGCGGCGGACTGCGTGTTGATTTCGGTCGATTCTCCCTGCACCACCACCGTTTGAACGCTCGATCCGACTGGCAGCGCGATGTCCTGTGTCGCGCGATCCTCAACATGAAGTACGAAGCCCCGCCGCTCGACCTGCTGAAATCCTTTAGAGCGCACCAAAAGGGTATATGTGCCGGGGGGAAGTGCGGAGAAACTGTACAACCCCGCTTGGTTGGTCTTCATCTCGTTTGACGTATTGGTAGCGGTGTTGGTGATCGTCACATCGGCGCCCACAATGACAGCGCCGGACGGATCCGTCACACGGCCCGACAATGCGGCCGTATCGGTTTGGCTCCAAACGGCGACAACGCAGAGCAACGACAGCAAAGCACCGAGAATAGGTCGCATGACACCCTCCTGCGCAATACTCCAACTAGCTGAACATAGTATCGTCGCGACCTACCATTCGTCAAATCAGTAATTTAGCACCTGCTTAATCGGTTTTATCGATTACGCACAGAACAGAGGAAAGGTGTCCGTGCCCGCAAGGAATCGGACATCCAATCGGCTAAACCGATAAGTCGGTGTGCTGCTTCCCTATTTGACCTCTCGCAAACCGCACGATACGATGGGGCCGCCAGGGGTTTGGCATTCCGAAAAGGATTGGAATCCGTGTTACTGCTTTCGCGTTCTGACGTTTCCTCACTGCTAAAGTTTGCCGACTACGTAAAGATTGTGGAAGACGCATTTCGCGTGCATGCAGAAGGAGGCGCCTTCGAACCCGCTCTATCCCATGTCGACGCTGACGAAGGGGAGTTCCACATCAAAGCCGGCGGCTTGCGCGGGAGCCCACCTTATTTCGCTCTGAAAGTCAATGGCGGATTCTTTCAGAACCGGACCCGGTTCGGGTTGCCGAATATTCAGGGGCTCATCGTCCTAAGTCGCGCCGACAATGGCGTGCCACTAGCCGCTATGGACTCGATTGAGATCACGATGCAACGGACGGGAGCTGCCACAGCTGTTGCTGCACAATATCTGGCGCGCCCTGATTCGCGAGTCTGCACCGTTTGCGGATGCGGCACGCAAGGTCGCGTCCAGCTCAGGGCGCTGTGCCACGCGCTGCCGGTTGAGCAGGCTTTTGCTTGGTCGCGGCAATACGAACGCGCGCAGGTCTTCGCGGGGGAAATGACAGAGGAACTGGGGATTCCCGTGACACCGACGACCGACTTGGCAGCCGCATTACGGCAGAGTGACGCGTGCGTGACCTGCACGCCTGCAAGAGCCCCATTTTTGTGGCGGGAGTACGTTCCACCGGGAATGTTCATCGCCGCAGTCGGTGCCGATAGCCCGGATAAACAGGAACTCGACCCCCAATTACTAGCTTGCGTTAAGATCGTAGCCGATTTGCGTGGTCAAGCTGTGGATGTGGGAGAAACCCATCATGCGGTGGCGCGGGGATTGCTGGATCCACGCCAGATCCACGCCGAGTTGGGTGAGATCGTCGCCGGAACACGCCCAGGCCGCACGTGTGCGAAAGAGGTGATTGTGTTCGATTCAACTGGCACCGCGATTCAGGACGTAGCCGCCGCCGCTGCCATCTATGAGCGCGCATGCGCGACCGGAGTGGGAATGGAATGGAATCCGGTCTGAAGGACTGGATTGACGCAATTGTACATTCTGCAAAACACCGGTTTACGTTGGGAAATCACATGCGATTTCTGAGATCGGCCGCCTTATTAGTCACCTCCGGGGTCGGCCTCCTGCCGCCCGCCGACCAGCTGACCACCCGTCCCGCGGTTCGCGAAGCCTTACAGTACATTGCACAGCATGAGGACGAGCAAGTTGCTCTTCAAGTGAAGATCGCGCAAGTTCCAGCACCCCCGTTTCATGAAAGCGAACGTGCGATGGTGGTGGCGGCCGAATTTCGTAGGGTTCATCTCGAGGACGTCGAAGTCGACGGGGCCGGAAACGTTTTGGGGTGGCGCAAGAGCTCTTCGCCGCGGGCGCTGGTAATCGCGGCGCACCTAGACACGGTTTTTCCCGCCGGTACGGATGTGAAGGTAAAGCGGGCGGGAGAGCGGCTCAACGGACCTGGTTTAGTCGACGACAGCCGCGGTCTAGCGGTAATCATTTCGCTCGCCGAGGCGCTTGATAAAAACGCTATCCAGACTCGGCACTCCCTGCTCTTCATCGCGGATGTCGGCGAGGAGGGGCTCGGGAACCTTCGCGGGATTAAGTACCTCGTCGGCGCGGGCAAGTATCGCAGCCAGATCGATGCATTCATCTCCGTCGATGGAGATGGAGCAAATACGGTCTTCAACAGGGAAATAGGCAGCCGTCGCTATCGCGTCACCGTCAGCGGACCGGGCGGCCATAGTTATCTGAATTTCGGACGCGTCAACCCTGCGCATGCGCTCGGGCGCGCCATTGCGCTGCTGGCCAATATGAAGGTTCCCTCTTCTCCCAAGACCACTTACAACGTGGGCCGGCTGGGCGGCGGGACATCGGTGAACTCCGTGCCGTTCGAAGTCTGGATGGAATTCGATATGCGTTCCGAAGACGAACAGGAGCTGATCCGGCTCGAGCAGGAGTTTCTTAAACTCGTACAGCAGGGCGTCAATGAGGAAAATCGATTTCGTTCCGAATCCGGGACAACATTAAAGCTGGATCCGGAGCGAATTGCTATCCGGCATGCGATTGCGAACCCCAAGAACGCGCCGCTCGTCGAAGCGATTGAGTATGCTTCAGAAGCGGTAGGACTCGGCAAGCCGATTTTGAAGGCCGGGAGCACCGATTCGAATGCGGCCGCGAGCGCCGGCATCCCGTCCATGACGGTGGACGGCGGCGGCGGCGCCGGCAACCTGCATTCTCCGGAAGAATGGTTTCAGCCCGCGGGTTCTTTCAAGGGAATCCAAAAAATCCTGCTGACCATCTTGCGATGGGACGCAAATCGTTAGACATGGCCCCGAAGCGTCGCCCGTCAAGAGCGTCGGCCGCAGAGCACCGAGCCGATCAGGCCAAAGTTGGTTTCGCCGCCAGTTCAGTTTGCCGCTGCCGCGCGCGGAGCTTCTTCCACCACATGTAATAGCCGGTAATCGCCTGAATTATCAGCATCATACACGAGAGGGACATCAGAGCTTTTGTCGGTAGACCGAGGAGATCGCCCGTGTGAATTCTACGATTCCAAATGATGGCGCGACTGCCCATCGCCACCGTCCGCGAATTCTGCTCGTTCACGACTTTGCCGCTATATTGATCAACGTTTACCCAGCTTCGCCCGCCGGGCGTTAAGTCTTCGGGGAAATGCAATGCCACCAGATAGGATGCCTTTGGGTTCGGTGGCCTCGAAATGGAAAGTGCCTGCGTACCCGGCATCGCGTTCAGCGCAATCTGGATCGCTTCATCGGGAGTGATCGAGGTTCCTCCCTTTTGAGGAGTCGAGCGTGCGTTCTTCCCGATCTTGTGCGCGCCCGAAGTGCGGAGAAGATACTGTTCGATGTCGTCATCGAAACGAACCACCAAGCCCGTTATCCCGAGCACTAATAAGAACAGCGCGGAATAAATTCCCACGGTGTTGTGCAGATCGAAGTGCACCCTGCGGGCGCTGCCGTTCCATTTGATCTTCACGCGCTTTAACGGCCACCAGAGATACACGCCGGAGATTACCAGGAAAACCAGTATGCCCGTGATGAACGCAACGACGTTGGCTCCCGTGTGCGATTCACCTCCCCCGATCAGGAGGCGCTGATGAATTTGATGGATGTTTGATAACAGGGTCCTTGGGTTGCGCTCTCCTATGATCGCGCCGGTGTAGGGGTTCATGAATACCTGACGCGGTCCTTTGATGTTGAACTCGGCCGAGTCGGTAGCGCTCTGCGGAAGGTGAAGGTTTCCAATTTTCTGACCAGGGTAAGCCCGCGCCGCGTCCTGGAATAGTTCGGCGACGGAGAGCGTCTGTCCCTGCGGCTCGACTCGAAACAAGTGCGGGTTCATCAGGCGGTCCAGTTCAGGCTCAAAGGCAATGATACTGCCGCTCAACCCGATAATCACGACGAAAACCCCGACGATTAGCGCACAGTAAAGATGTAGATTGAAAAGCAGTTTTCGCATGGAATGCCCAGTTAAGCGCTATCGTATCGGCAGATCTCAACAACTGTCAAATCGATTGTTCCGGTAGCGCGTGATCGGTTCATTCAATGCTTGGATTCTTTCGCGCCAAAAAACACCCAAAAAGAATAAGCCGATTCAGCGCGTTGCAACGGGCGTGGGCGAGGGGGGCTTCCGCTGCGTGACCTAGAAGTCAAGTCGCAGGGTAAGTTGCATGACCCTGGCCGGCGCCGCTGCTATTGCCTGGCCGAACTGTGAACTACTCATCGTCGTCACCAGCGTGGTGAAGTTCGTATGGTTCAGAACATTGAATAAGTCGGCGCGAAACGTCAAGCCGACCCTCTCCCGATAAAGCGGAAACCTCTTTCCCAGGCTGGTATCCAGGTTGATCGCACCCGGCAGGCGATAGGCGTTTCGCGGCGACGTGCCCACCCGGCCAGCCGGCGCGCAGCCATTCGCGGCCGTTACTCCGGATGCCACAGAGTAGCCTGGACAGATATTACTGCCGTTCCCGATTTTGCCGAAGTAGGCTGGACTGAACATGGCGTCGGGATTGCTATAGTTCATCACCAACGGCCCGTCTTCCTGGATATCGGGACGATCGACCAACGTGCCAAAGCCGCTGAAATCTACACTTCTGTTCGCCCAAACAGTGAAGGGTTGGCCGGTAGTGAGGTTGGTAATCGCCGAAATTTGCCACCCGCCCAAAAGCTGCTGGACGAAGCCATGCGCGGAGCTGAGATATCGCTGTCCGGCCCCGAATGGCACGGTAAAGACGAAGTAGTTTAAGAATCTCTGCCGTTGATCATTGGCGCTATCGGCCCGCTCTAAGTTCATCTGATTGCGGTTTACAGGTGTACCCGCATCGTAAGTGTCCGCTGCGTACGAACTGTCGTTATCAATCGAGTGGCTCCAGGTATAAGCGCTCATCATGTCCAGCATGCGGACGTGAATCTTCGCTGTAGCAACCAGCGCGTTGTAGTTGGAATTTCCATCGAATACTGCGATACGAGATGATGTACCGAATTGTGGGAAGGCATAGAACTGCTGGTTTGGCGCCTGAGACCCACGATAACCAGGATTGTTAATGAGTACCGTCGGCTGATTGGGGTTGACGTATACCCCGAACTTACGGCCGGCCGAGCCGATATAACTCACGTCAACGCCAACTCGATGGCTGATTTCCCGCTGCACGCCGAGGTTCCAGTTATAGACGTAAGCTGTCGGGGGATTTTCCGACAGACCGAAGAAGCTGAGCAGGCCGACTGCGGGCGCTCCGGGCGCCTGAGTGGTCCGCGTAACGAAGGGCACGTTCTGATTGAACGCGAGATTCCACCCATATCCCGCGGCCGGTTGAGTTACGCCGGCGCGCTGTGTTGTGCTGATATTCCAGGGCGCGCCGATCGACTGGTTGACTGTGACGTTGTTGTAAGTCTCGTCGTAACTGATGCGGAAACCTCCCCTGAGTACCGTCTTGCCGTCCTTCAGGAATCCAGGACCGTGGCCCCATTGCGGCGCGTAGGCGAAGCCAAAAATGGGAGCGAAATTGTTCTTATCGCTAGTTGTTCCGGCGGCGGGTAACGTAAACGGCCCCTGTACGTAATAGATCGACGCAGGTCCAACCAGATTAGGATTGACCTGCAGCAATTTGTTCGTGCCCAGCAGCATTGGGCCCACTCCGTCGACGAAATTGGTCCCGCGATCGGACTTCTCTCGGACTGCGCTCGGGTATTCATAACGCACGCCGATGTTCAAGGTCAAGCTCCTGCTGGCTTTGATGTCGTCCTGGAAATAGAAAGCAAACGGGTACCGATACCAGTAAGACAGCGAAGTGCCGGTCAGGATGGACGAGGTGTTCAGCAACGACTGTCCCGCGCAAGTCTTGCAGGTGCCTGCGAAATTGGCAAAGCTGGTGAAGTTCACTGTGCCGCTTGCGCCGCCATCATTCAGCCGCTTCACTTCTTCGCGGCGACCGTCTCCGCCGAATTTAAAAGTGTGCCTCGACCACCCGTTCGGAGAGAATTTAGTGAAATTGGCGAGCAAGTCGTAAGTGTTCACGTACAGCTCTTGGGGGGTGCTCGTACTGCCGCGCCCGACCGTTGCATATCCGGTGATGCTGATCTGCGGTAGCCCGCTTTCAAGAGGTCCAGAGAGCGCACTGTTGTAAACTCCCGGCACTCCGGTAAGGACATCGGCGGCGTTCAGCCCATAATCCTGTGGAAGAATAAACGTCACATCGCGCGAAAAGCCGCCCCGCAGTTCGCCCAAGAAGGTCGGCGAAAAGATGTGAGTTTCCGAGAACATAATAGATTCCGCCCCGGGTTTGCTACTGGTGCCTCCAGTGGTCAGCAGCGGGCCGGCCGTGAAGCCAGTCCCGCCATACCAGACGTAACGAACTGTCATGCGATCCGAATCGCTAAAGACTTGGTCAACCCTGCCGAGATAGGTGTTATCGGTAAGTTTGTTGGCCGGATTAGCGACGAAATTTGCCGATCCCCGGGCCGCGTTGGGAATGTTCGGCAATGGATAAAAGGCGACGATGTTTTTCGCAACGGGATCGACAATGCTGGCACGGTCGGATAAACTCGGCACCACCGAGTTGGCGGCTGCCGAAGGTGCATTCTGGTATAGCGACTCCCAGCTAAAGAAAAAGAACGTCTTGTCCTTGCCGTTATATTTCGGAAGAATCACCGGACCACCAAGGGTGCCGCCGTACTGATCCTGACGGAGGATCGGCTTAGGAGAGTCGAGTTTATTGGTAAAGAAATTGTCGGCTTGCAGAGCGTCATTGCGAAGAAACCAGAAGGCGCTCCCGTGGAAGAAATTGGTGCCACTTTTAGTGATGACGTTGATCTGCGGTCCGGACTGGCGGCCAACATCGGCACCGGCCACCGTAGTAGTCACGCTGAACTCCTGTACTGCATCAGCGATGCGGAACTTATTAATTGGCGTGCCGATCTGCCGGTCGATGTTGTTGATGCCATCAATGGTCTGATTCATCGAACCAGTGCGCGAGCCGGCCGCAGAGATCGACGTACTGCCGGATTGACTGCCCGCGGCAGCCTGGGTAGCGCCAGGGGTCAACAGCCAGAAACTGTCGAAGGTTCGATTGAGAACGGGAAGGTTTTGCACCATCTGCGGCGAGATATTCGCCGAGGTGGCAACCTTTTCGGGTTCGATGAGCGCATTTACTCCGCCCGCTACCTCAACCGTTTCGGTAATTTGCCCGACCGTGAGCTTGACATTGTAGGAAACGATCTGGTCGAGCAAGACATTGATATCCGGTATTACCTCTCTGCGAAAACCAACAGCTTCCACATTCAGCGCATATTTACCCGGCGCCAGTTCCTGAAACTGATAGAAACCATGATCATCCACCTTGCTCTTCAGGGTGAGTCCAGTCTCGACCGATGTTAGAACCAGCGCGGCGCCTGGTACGATGGCGCCTGACGGATCAGTTACGTATCCCGTGATGGCGCCCGTGTTCGCTGCATAGATAGCACCGGTCGCGAAGACGAACAAACAGGCTAACGCTTTCACTCTTAGTCCCTTCTGCTTGACTGTCAGCATCGCCCCCACAAGCAAGCTTGTCAAATTGATTATTCGATCTGTCACTTATCGATTCAGTCGATTAGTGGAGCGCTGTAGGCCCAAATTGTTTGACATGCGCCGTGCCCCTCTTTACTGTGAATTAGTGAGCCTGAGGGTCAGTAGCTGCTGTCGCGTTGGACAGAGCCACGACCATCGCATTACATTGTTCTGATTACGTTGCTGGGGAGGAGTTCAGTTGACAATCTACCGTTGCGCTTGTTCGATAGCCGCTTTCCTGCTGGTCGCTATTCCCGGTTTTTCTCAGGGATTCAGCGTAGAGCAAGTTATGAGCGGTCCGTTCACCAGCGAGCTAACGGCTGCGACGAAAGCAGACACCGCCGCCTGGGTGGCGAACATCAGGGGTGCAAGCAACGTTTGGGTCGCAAGCGCGCCCGAATTCTCCGCCAGGCAAGTGACGCATTACGACGAAGACGACGGTCAGCCAATCGCATCTCTGCGCCTCACTCCGATGGGCGACGTCGCCGTCTACGCGCACGGAACCGAGTTGAACCGCGAGGGGCGCGCAGCCAATCCACTTGGGCTGACCACACCTCCGAAGCAACAGGTTTGGGCCGTGAACATAAACGAAGGTGAGCCTCGGCTGCTTGGGGACATGGGTTGCGAATTCGAACATTGCGAGGACATCCAGATCTCACGAGACGGGCGATATGCGGTGTGGGAAGCCAAACATCAGTTGTGGATTGCTCCCGTCTCGGGAAACCATGGTTCCGCGAGGCAGCTAACGGATATCCGAGGCAGTGTGGGTGATCCGCAATGGTCGCCGGATGGGCAGCGGATCATGTTTGTTGTAGATCGTGGATCTCACTCGCTGATCACGATCGCTGACGTGAACACAGCTGAACTCGGGAGTGCATTTTCAACCTCCTCCTCTTCATCACACAATCCAAACAAGCCGGCGCCCTTGCTCAAGGAGATTCATTACGTGCAGCCGTCCGTCGAGCGCGATCTCCACCCGCGGTGGTCGCCCGATGGGCGTCAGGTCGTCTTCATCCGCGCTCCCGGCGAAGAAAATAAGCTTCCTTTGATCCCACTGCGCCCGGAACCCTGGAGTCTCTGGGTGGGCGAACCGAGCAGCTATACGGCCACGCAGATCTGGAAAAGCGGCAATTCTCTGCGCGATTCACTGCCGCGGTTTGCGGGTCCTTCGCTGTATTTTGCAGGCAGCCGCATACTGTTTGTCTCGGAGCAGAGCAATCGGAATCATCTCTATTCCATTCCCGCCGCGGGCGGACAGCCAGTTGAACTCACACCCGGCGATTTCGATGTGGAAGATGTATATCTCACTCCGGAGGGTGAAACCATCCTGTTCTCGTCCAATCAGGATGACGTCGATCGGCGGCACGTATGGAGCGTGAGCGTGGCCGGCGGTGCGCCGCAGCGCCCACTCACGAAGGGCGAAGCGATTGAGTGGACGCCCGTATCGATGGCCGACGGCAAAGCCGTTCTCTGCCTCGGTTCGAGCGCCACATCACCAGCAATGCCATATCGCATCACCAGCTCAGGTCGCCAGATGTTGGCCCAAGAAACCATTCCGAGCGACTTTCCAAAGGATCAGCTCGTGGTGCCGAAAGAGGCGACTTTTCGGAGCGGCGATGGTCTTGTTATTCATGGCCAGCTGTTCGTTCCTCGAATCAGACCGGCAAGGGCCCCGCCCTGATTTTCAGCCATGGAGGGCCGCCTAGACAGATGATGCTGGGCTTTCATTACATGGGCTATTACCACAATGCCTACGCGAAAAATCAGTACCTGGCCAGCCTGGGCTACACCGTGCTGTCGGTGAACTATCGGCTGGGAATTATGTACGGCTGCGACTTTCGCGCATGCGGCGAATGTAGCTGGCGAGGAGCTTCTGAGTACAACGACATCTTGGCGGCGGCGAAGTATCTACGGGGCTGCCGAATGTGGATCCGAAGCAAGATTGGGCTATGGGGCGGTTCCTACGGTGGTTACCTCACCGCCATGGGACTCGCACGCAACTCGGATATTTTTAAGGCGGGCGTGGACTACCATGGCGTGCACGATTGGTCGGTGCGCCTTTCGCGCTTCCAAAGCGGGCTCGGTACGCCCCCTGACCAGCGTGCGGCCGAGAGCTTGGCCTGGAGGTCGTCGCCGGATTCATCCGTCGATACATGGCGTTCGCCCGTATTGCTGATCCATGGCGATGACGATCGTAACGTAGCGTTCGAGCTAACTACCGACCTGGTTCAGCGACTGAAAAAACAGCGGGTCTATTTCGAGGAGATTGTTCTTCCCGACGAGATTCATGAGCTGCTCCTGTGGCGTGACTGGGTGCGGACGTATAAAGCGACTGCCGACTTTTTCAACCGCAGGCTGAAGTGATGAATGGCGACGAGCAACTAAGGCGCTATGTTTCGTCACCGTGGCCCCGACGGAAGCAGCTATGGTCTTTTCGGGTTCTTGCGTTTTGAAGGCCTGACCGAAGTCGCCTGCGGTGCAGCAATTTGGTATTGAACGATGCGCGTGTTCCAGACACAGCGTGCGGCATCACCGGACGACTGCTGGGTCGTCCAAGAGCTTCGTGCCGTCCAGTGGATCGAGCGCTGTCAGGACGCCGACGGCGTTGCCAATCGGGGCGAGATTTCTGTTGTTCAGGCAGGTGTAGGGCTGTGTTCCAGAGACGATTGTGGTTGGGCCGTTGAACGTGTTCGAAGGATCGGATGTGCTGTGGGTCCACAGCAGGACAGACAAATCAGTGCTAGAAGTGGACGACTCCGCCACGATGCCGATGTTCCCCGCGGCATCCACTCCAACGGTCGCAAACTCCGGGTTGAAATTCGGACCGGAGATTTTGGCTGTCTGGCTGACGACACACGCCGTCGTTTTCGGGCAATCCAAATCGACCCAAAACATCACATTATTGGTGTCTGTGCCTTGCGATCCACACGAACCAGTGCAGGGTCCTGAGCCAAGTGCACCATGCAAGTGAGCCCCGAACTGAACAAGATTCATCAACCTGTGACTCTCGATACGCGCAGTGTGACTGCCTCGTTCCCAGCCTGTGCAATTGAACCTGTCTCAGTACAGCAAGGCCTGCTGTATAGCCAAATGTTTTGCTTCGAACCTATACCGTCTTGACCTCTTGCTGACCGCCGATGTTGTAGGTCCCTGTGGGTTCGTTCCAAGTAAACGTGTTCACTACCCATTGGAACGGATAGTTCATTCCGTTTTGGCAGGCACTTACTGGTAAGCGGGCGCAGGTCTTGGCAGCGAAGAATGCCGGAGCGCTCGTCGACTTGTCTCGATTGTGGTCGACCGCCGGGAGGATATCGAGGGGCATATTGTGCATGCGATTGGTGTGAGTAGGCGGTGCACCACGGCCTATGGCTTCGATCTCGCCCGAAGGTACAGCCAAGCAGTCATATGCGACACCGGTGACCGTAACAGAATTATCGTCTCCGAGATGGCCCGCGCATTCGTAGACACCATTCTTGTCATAACCAATGTGAATGGCCGGGTCGAAGTTAAGACACGGGCCACCGTCCAAGCAGGACAAATAAACTCCACCCCACGAACCCGCCGGGTCAGAAGAGGCGCTGACCAGCAGACAATCGTTCTGGCAAGTGAGAGCCATGATCCAACGATTGATGAATTCGTTATAGATCACGTGCGGCTCGAATGGCCCTTGCGCTTTGGGTGGTATGGGGTTCAACCCGGCCTTCCGAATGAACTCAGGCATTGGCACGGATTGCAGCAGGTGGCCGTTGTAATCGTAGATACGAACGTTCTGCCAGGTCACCTGTACTAGCTGCTTTCCGTTTACAGCAGCGTCCATTTCCGGACGATCGCAGTGGGTCACGCCCGATTGGCACACCGCCAACCAGGGCCGCTGTCACCATCGAACGAGCGAATCATACTCTGCGCAGTTGCCGTTCCGCGGGCGAAGGGGAAACAGATGATAAGCAGCGCGCAGTGGGTCAGGATGCGAATTTTTCGGGTCATATCGGTTGATGTCGAACGGTTCTGCTGAGCAGCTTTCGGCGTACAGCTTAAGCTCTGGAGACCAAAACTGTCTTGTCAATATCGAAATTCACGCGCCAAGCACTGGCCGTTCAGTTCACGGTCACTCTTTTCTTTAGTGGGCCAGCTTCAGCTTCGCGAGGAATTTCTGGTACACGGCATTCAATGTGGCTGTATCCGGAGCCACTCCCCCGCTGTTCATGATCGGATGGATAAAGTCATCCATTGCTTGATCGATCTGATTCCACACCTCGGGAGAACTCTGGCGCAAGGCTTGCTCCCCTTCGTCCCATTCCAATTCGAGAGTCTGGCAAAATTTGCTGGCCGCTGTCAGATCATTTTTCTTGACTGCATCCATCGCCATCTGGGCTACGGAACGAAAACGATCCAGCTTTGCCGATGCTCCCATACCAGCGATACCGCCGCCGGAAGGCTTAATATAAATTGCCGCCACTGGAGTCTTGCTAGCGGGAAACGCTCGAAAGGTCTTCATCAATTGCAAATCAATCAGTGAGATGCTGTCCTCGCCCAGGTTCGTCGTGTACAAGAACTTCCCGTCGGCACTCATGGCGAGGCCCCAGGAGTTCAGCACTCCCAGCGGCCCACGGGTAATGGGAATCGTATCCATCAGCCGGGCAAGTGGCTCGGTGCGCAGGACGCCGATCTCATCGTTGATTTTTCCCAGGACGAAAAGACGTTGCGAGTCAGGAGAAAATTCCATGTGCTGCGGTGATCGCACCGCGGCGACCTGCTGCTTTCGCTCCAGCGTATCGGCTTTGAAAAATTCGATACTATCGTCATTGATCAAGGTCACGGCAAGAAGCTTTCCATCAGGTGAGAAGACCATGTCGCGAGGTTCGTCCCCGGTCTTGATTGTCTTGACCGCTTTGTCGGTCGCGGGATCAATGAGGCTGAGGGTATCCGATTGAGAGTTGGAAACCAGCAATGTCTTTCCGTCGGGTGAAAAAACGGCCCGGCGTGGCTCCTTGCCCACTGGAATTTTCGTCAACATTCGCTTGGAGTCCACAGAAAAGACAAAGAGAGCATTTGCATGCTGATCGACCGAATATAACTCCTTCGAATCGGGGCTGACCGTGCAGCCATCGGGCGATTGCATGCCGGGGCCGGAGAAGTTCGTCACGACAGCCTTGCTTTCAAGGTCGATCATGGCGATGTTCTTGTCTCCAACATTGCTGACGAATAGGTTCTTTCGATCCGGTGCCAGGCACATCTCCCCGGGTTGCTTTCCGACGGGAACAGATTTGGCGAGTTGAAGCGACGCCCCTCCGCCGAGAACGCTATAAAGATTGACTACCTGGTCGCCACGAGCCGACACGGCTAGCATTGGAGCCTGCGCCGGCGTCATAGCGGCGAACGCAAGCACCGCTAAGATAGCTTTCATGATTGTTGACATGTTTCTCCTTTATCCGGTCGGTTGCCGCCCGGCCATATACCGCTCTCCTGATGCCACGCAAATATCAAGTTCAAATGGCTCGCGAGGTGTTGACCACATCCCTCAGTGGTCCTGACCCGATTCTCATCCGAAATCTCATCTAAGAGCGATGCCCAAGGGCCCCTTGCCAGTTGGAATGGAGAACGTGGTACGCATCAGCCGCAGGTCGACGACGGAAATAGTATTGTCCGAAGTATTTGTGACGTACAGAGAATCGCCGGCTGCACTCAGAGCCATACCCCAAGGTAAGTGGCCCACAGGGAGGGTCGAAACAACGCGACCAAACTCTTCCATTGGCCGTACATCGAGAATTGCGATTACGTTATCGACTCTTCCAATTGCAAACAACAGCTGCTTTGCTGGGGACAGGACGAGGCGTTGAGGAGACTTGGGAACGCCGACCACGAATTCCGGCGCAGTCTCGCCAGGTTTAACGAATTGAACGGTGTCGTCGCTGACGTTACTGATGGCCAAATACCTTCCGTCCGGCGTGAACGCCATCGCACGAGGATCTCGGCCTGCCTTTATTCTTTCGATGACGGTATCGGTCTTGGGATCGATTACGCTCAGGAATCTCTCTCCACCATTCGAAACATAAAGCCGATTTGCATCCGGCGAAAACAGCAGCCTGCGGGGCTCCTCGCCAACCGTTAATTCCGCGAGCTTGTGCCCGTCCGCGGTGGAAAAGACGAAGACTGACTTCTGGCCGGCTGCTGCGACATACAATTTCGCCCCTGTCCGATCAACGGTGCATCCGTCTGGATTCTTCAGCCCTGGTTCGCTTATGGTGGACGCAACGGTTACCGCGTCCAAATCGAGTACCGTGACTGAATTCTCTCCGCGATTCGTGACGTAGGCCCGCTTCCCATCCGGAGAAATGCATACCTCGTTAGGTGTCTTCCCGGTCGGAAGGACCTTGAGTATCGCGAGGGAAGCGTCACCCGTAGAGCCTATGTGTGTCGCCGCGTAAATGGATACTGTGGAATCGCCGGAGTTCGCCACTACCACCAGCGATTTCTCGGCCCCGGTAGCCGAAAGAACCAGCGCCGTCAGATACAAAAACAACAATCGACGTACGGGGGAGATATTCACGTCCAGACTCAGAAAGAAAGTTTTAAGGCTAACTGAAAGTTGCGCGGACCGCCGGTGTTGAAGATCGCGTTGAAGCCCGAGCCATTGATCGCATTGGCGCCAAGGCTGCTATTTGCCATGGCGGTGGTAGTACCGAATTGCGGGCTGTTAAGCGTGACGTTCTCAGGACCGAAGACGGGGTGATTGAAGACGTTGAACATATCCGCTTGAAATCGAAGACGAATCTGCTCGTGGATCGGGAAGTCGCGATGTATGGAAAAGTCAAGCTCCTGCAGGGGAAATCCGCGGAGAGCGTTACGACCGACATCGCCGGAAACCGCTTGTCCTTTAACCAGCAGCGGCGTACAAAAGGCTCCTTTAGCATTCGTGCTAGTCGGCGCCGCGCAGCCTGCCGCGGCTACTGCCGCTGCCGAGACGGGGGCGGTGTTCAGAGCTTCGCCGCCGGGGCATGCTTGCCCTTTGTTCAATGCGGCGCAGTCTGCTCCGTATACGTACATGGGAACTCCTTGCATCAAATTAGGGCGCTGTTGGTAACCCGTGCCTCCTATCGCGCTGGTGACGCCAGTAAGAATATCGAGAGGCATGGCCGTCTGGTAGTGGTAGATCGGATCAAAGGACCAGTGCCCCAATATGGCTCGGGCGAAAGCATTCGACGGGTTGGGAAAGTCGTAGACCATAGAGAGAGCCAGGTTTTGGCGGACGTCAAAGTCCGAATCCCCTCGCAGCAACGCAAGCGGCAAACCTGAACCCAACTGGGAGGAGGTGGGTAGAGTTTGGGTTGCGACTTGACTATTCACCGATGCGTCGTCGATTGAATGCGCCCAGGTATAAGAAGCAATAGCGGCCAGCCCGCTGGAAAACTGCCGCTGAAACTTGGTTTGGAAGGAGTCGTAACTCGATGAGGAGTAGTTACCGATGATAACCAACGCATCCGGAGTCGCAACTCCGGTGGTCGGATTGACCTGCGCAAAAACAGCTGGATTCCCGTCGTTTGCGGGATAGAGTAAGTCGCCAATGAGCCGTCTTCCGAACGCCCCCACGTAACTCGCGGTCAATGTTTGGTTACCGCCGAGTTGCTGCTCCAGAGTCACGTTTACCTCATGCACGTATGGCAGCGTGAAATTAGGATCTATCAGGTTATCTGTTCCACCATTACTCACTGGGAGGTTGGTCCTGGCGGCCGGCGGAGTTAGATAAAACGTGTTGCTGGTCGCGACTGGGTACTGGACGGTGGGGGCAGTCGCGCCCGACCCTATGTTGTTGAACCTTGCGTTGAAAGGATTGCTTAGGGAACTGCCGACCTGCGCGCCGGTATCATAAAACATTCCGTAGCCGGCCCGCAGCACGCGGCCCCACTTGGGATCTTTGGAAAGCTGATACGCCACGCCGACACGAGGCGAAAAATTGCCCCACGTGGTTGCATAAGCAGGTGTGCCAAAGGGATTGATGTTGATTTGCGAGAGGTTGGAACGATTGAAAGTAGACCTTTGAACAGAAAAACCAGGATTGTTGCTGGTCCATTGGAATGGCGGATTAATCTCCCAACGCACACCGTAGGTGAGAGTAAGGCGAGTGTTGACTTTCCAGGTGTCCTGAGCAAAAGACGAGAACTGCCGGTAACGAAAATGTTGGATGAAGTTGTGTTGCAGATTCGAAAGACTGGCCTGACCGCAGATATAGCCGGGCACAGCCGCGCCGGAGCCTGCCGGCAGGCTTGACGCCGGGCAAACGTTTTGAACGGATGGAAAGCCGGCTAATGCCGTAGTGGTCTGCGCGAACGTGCTATTCAAGTTGAAGTTGGACTGGTCGTAAGCGGGATCCAGTTGCCGAAAATCCACTCCGAACTTGAGACTGTGAGACCCTTTGACCCAACCAAAGCTGTCGGTAATATTTTGCTGATCATTACCGTTGTTGTCGGCCGCCGGCTCGATGAGCAAGCCATCAGTCGGTAGACCGCGGATCTGAACCGCGATGGTTGCAGGGTCGGATAAAAAGGTCGACGGCGGTTGCGCAAAACCTGATGGAAAAATCGTGCTCAAGCTCCCAGCAAATCGGATGGGATTTACGGCCTGCAGCGCCGTTGTATGTGTAAAGTTGAAGCGCAAATCATTGTTCATTGAGTTGCTGATGGCCCAGGTCAAGCCCGCTGTGTAGACATCGTTGCCTTCGACAAAAGTGGTTGCGGTCGCGCTGTTATCTACGGTCAAGCTCGACGGCGAATGGGAATAACGGCCGAACAACGTGAAGCTCTTGCTGAGGTTGTAGTCGATCCGGCCGCTGGTCGAGTCGAGCGCTGATATATTCGGGAAGCTTGCCGTGTAATTCGCGGTACATGTAGCGAAAGATGTGCAAGGAGTACTGGCATTTCCATCGGGCAGGGGATAGGCGTTCGCGAACTGCGCCATGTAACCGACCACGCCATTCGCCTTCGCCGCTGCCGCCAAGGTACGCGCAGCCTGAGTGGGAACCTGCTTGACCGCCGGGCTTGGCGCATCGAGGCGCAATCCTTCGTAGGACACGAAAAAGAACAGCTTGTTTCTGATGATGGGGCCGCCGACAACTCCACCAAAATCGTTCTGCTGTACTACGCTACGAGGCTTGCCCGCTGCATTCACGAACCAGTCATTGGCGTCCAGTACGGTATTGCGGAAATAATCGAAGACATCGCCATGGAAGGAATTAGTCCCCCCGCGCGAAATTAGGGAAATTTGTCCTCCGGGCGAGCGTCCAAATTCAGGTGCAAAGCTCGAAGTGGAGATGCGGAACTCCTGTAACGCGTCGATGGACACCATGTTGTTGTATCCGCCAGTCGCCGAATTGATAGGTGTGGTACCGGTCCCATTCGAACTGAGCGAACCGCTAGGCGGGGCGCCCGCGTTGGCGCTTACGCCGTCAACCGTGAAGTAGTTGGTGTCTGAACGTTGCCCGTTTACCACGAATTGTCCTGTACTCGCGTTTCCAGCGGCGATGGTGGCGACACCAGGCGAGAGTGCAATGAGGCCCTGAAAGCTGCGCCCGTTCAACGGCATGTTCTCGACAATCTGCCGCTCCACTACTGTGCCCACCGTCGCGTCTTGCGTGTTGATCAATAACGCGTCTGCCTTGACGGTAACGCTTTCCGATGGTGAGCCGAGTTCCATTTTGAGGTTTACGGTCACAGTGTCTTGAACGTGCAGGATCAGGCCTTGCTCGAGAACTTCCTTGAACCCCGGGCTCTTGCCCGTTAATCGATAGTGGCCAGGCGGAAGGCTGTCGAAGACATAAAGGCCGGTCGAGTTGCTATGCGTGATTTGAGCAAAGTTGGTACCTGTGTTCACTGCCTGCACCTCCGCGTTTACCACGACCGCCCCACTGGGATCGGTTACGGTTCCGGAAAGCGTAGCGGTGCCCACCTGCGCAAAAAGGGAAGCTTCGGAGGCAAGGAGCAACGGAAGCAGAAGAAGTAACGCAAAACGCAGGCGCAGCGTGCATTGTGAGGAGCAGCGAAAAGCGATCACACGAATCAAAGCGGACCCCGAACGAATTCGCATAATCGTTTATGCCACCGGTGAACGGTCATGTCAAATCGAAATGAAGGGAGCGCTTTTATCGGTTACGCCGATGCGGAGGTTAGTTAGGGCTCATGAGCGTGAATTCGCCACGTCCGCTGCGAACCCTATCTTGTGCGAGCCGGGCTCTTCAGTTCCATGATGACCCCATATTCAGTGCTGCATTTCACGGGAGTGCTGGAGGCTTATGATTTCGCTCCGACACTAAAGATCGCGGACGGAGGTCGCGGCAAAATTATGGGAAGATACTCAAGCGAAATCCAGGCATGTGTGGGGTGCTGTTCGATCTACTAGATGTGGTCGATGGCGCCCGAAAGATCATTGCCGAAGAAGGCCTAACAAACCCCTGTGAAATCATTTCGGGCGATTTTTTTGGTATCTCTCCCGCCCGGCGGTGATGCCTACCCTCTTTTGCGAGTCACGACTGGAACGATGAAAAGGCAATTGTCATTCTGACGAGGGTGAGAGGCGATCACTCCAGGGGGTAAATTGGTCCTGCTCGAAACTATATTTCGGCCCAACAGCGGAACGATGTATCCAGTATTCTCCGACCTGAACATGCTTCTTCGAACTAGTGGATGCGAGTAAACCGAGGGAGAGTATGGTGAGCTTTACCGCGCTGCCGGTTTTAAGTTGACTCGAGTAGTCACAACCGCACCACCCACAGTGACAGCAATTATCGAAGGCAAACCGATCTGAGCCCTCAAGCCGACGGCATTTTTTGATGAAGATCATAAGTAACGAAGCAGTGTTTGCTATCCGACCCGATCAAACGACACCAACCCCACTCGACTCAGGTACGAGAGAGGCGAACTGTTTGTTTGGTCAGTATGCAGGCTGTGTTGGCGGCAGCAGCGGGGAACAAAAAGGGCGCGAGGCGCAATCGTTGGTCGAATGCCCGCGGCTATGGACGGGTTTCCTTGCTACCCCTGATTCAATAGCGATGCCAATTTGGGAGATGTTCGCGGAGACGCCTGGTTTGCGGCGTTTCTGGCGGAGTTGAAGCTGCATTGGATAAATTTCCAGAAGCTGCTTTGAGGGACTCGTCACGCGCTGGCCCCTGCGCCAACGGTTTCTTAACATTTATCGCAAGCGGTGCTCTGGTCAGCTGGACATGGTTTTACAGCCACGAAGGTAGCTTCTGAATAGCTCTCAGATACTCGGCTAACCGAACCCAAGATCAGATAAGTCGCGAGTAATGGCGATCTGTTTACCGATCCAGGCGATCAGACGAGGATGGCTTGTAGCGAATTGGTTGCCCATTGGCCTGCGATATACCCGTAACGTTCTGAAACCAGTCAGCTTCGATCGTGATTTCCATTCGAACAAAAGTCAGGGAAAGTCAGATCCCTCTTTGAATAAGTAACTGGCGGAAGCTAATGGGAGTCGAACCCACCCGTGACAACGTTAGTGCCGCACTCCGGTTTTGAAGACCGGGCCCTGCACCGGCAGAGTCTAGCTTCCGATTGCGATTGTACCGTTCGCCGCACGCTCAAATAAGTGCGCGCCGATGGCGTAACGCAGCTCTTCTAATCCGGCGCCGGTTACGCTCGAAATCGCGAGAAACTCCAGACTGTGGTCCTTCGCTTTCGACCGCACCGCTTCAATCCGGGATGGGTCCTGGCACGCATCGATCTTCGACGCAACAACGATCACTGGCTTGGCCGTGAGATCTTGACTGTACTCCGCCAACTCGCCAAGAATAATGTCGAAGTCGCGCCCAGGATCGCGCCCGCTGAACTCCGATACGTCCACCAGATGCACCAACAATCGCGTGCGTTCGATGTGCCGCAGGAACTGCATCCCCAGGCCGTGCCCTTCATGCGCGCCTTCGATCAGTCCCGGAATATCTGCCAACACGAAGGTGCGGTCTCCCGCCTGAACTACTCCGAGGTTGGGCTCGAGCGTCGTGAACGGATAATCGGCGATCTTCGGTCTCGCCGCCGACAGCCGCGAAATGAGGGTCGATTTTCCAGCATTTGGAAACCCCACTAACCCGACATCGGCAAGCAGCTTCAGCTCCAAGCGCAGCTTGAAGAGATCGCCCGGTTTGCCTTCTTCGTGCTCGGTTGGAGCTTGGTGCGTCGACGTGGCGAACCGCGCATTGCCCCGTCCTCCGCGACCCCCCTGCGCTACCGTGAAGCGCTGTTCTGCCGCCGTGAAGTCGAACAACTGCTCGCCCGTTTCCGCGTTGTAGACGATTGTGCCGACCGGAACCGGCACCTCGACGCTGTGTCCCTCGCGGCCGGTTCGGTTGCTGCCCTCGCCATGGCGTCCGCGTTCGGCAGTGTGCTCCGGATTGAAGCGGAAGTGCAACAGAGTGTTGTAGTGGTCGCTTGAAACTAAGACGACATCCCCGCCGCGTCCGCCATCCCCGCCGCTTGGACCGCCGCGTGGGACAAACTTCTCTCGTCGAAACGCCAGACAGCCATTGCCGCCATTGCCCGCCTTGACGGTAATCGTGACTTGGTCGATGAACACAGCAGGATTCTTAACGAGAGGAGATGGGCGATGTAGGTTCCACCGTCCGGTGACGGTCCCGCCGCGCGAGGAGAACCGGCACTACGCCTGGGCAGCGATGATGTTGACGAACTTGCCGAGGCGTCCGCGGTTGCGGAACTCGACTGTTCCGGTAATCGTCGCAAACAGCGTGTCGTCTTTACCGACGCCAACGTTCTTGCCGGGCTTGAAGCGCGTGCCGCGCTGGCGCACAATGATCGAGCCGCCGGTGACAAATTCGCCTGAGAAGACTTTCACTCCCAGCCGCTGCGAATTTGAATCGCGGCCATTTTTCGAACTGCCTAAACCTTTCTTGTGTGCCATTAAGCCAAAATCTCCTGTACTTCCACGCGCGTGTAATGCTGGCGATGCCCGATTGTCCGCTTGTACTGCTTCTTGCGTTTGAATTTGAAGACCAGGATCTTGGCACCGCGGCCGTGAGCTGCGATCTTGCCCCGCACGCGAGCACTCTTCAAAGCGTCCCCGATCACCAGCTCGTTGGAATCGTTGGAGATCGCGAGAACCCGGTCGAATTCAACATCGGTCCCAATGTCCCCGTTGAGCGTATCAATTTCAATCGTCTGGCCAGGCGTGACGCGATACTGTTTACCGCCGGTCTCAATCACAGCGTACATAATTTAAACCTTTTTCAGTGAGTTTATGCTTCCAGGGCGATGCCGCCAGAGCGTATCAGCCGGGGCACACGAACAGCTTTCGCTGGAAGACAATCCGAACTTCTTTATGATACCGAAAGTCGATTAGGCTTCGCCAGTCGGACGTCTAAACACGCCCCAGCCCTATGATGGAAGTTGTTCACCCGATCTTCATTCTCCCTTTGCCTCGTGTCGTTTCTAGCGTTTTCCGCGTTCGGTCAGGCCAATAGGCCGATCACGGTTTCGCTCGACATCACGGACGCGCCCCGCAAAATGCTGCGCGCGCACCTTTCGATTCCCGTTCAGCCGGGCGAATTGACACTCGTGTATCCGGAGTGGATTCCCGGCGAGCATGGACCGACCGGCCCCATCGACAATCTCGCCGGCATCGTATTTTCCGCTAACGGGCAAACTATACCGTGGACGCGCGACGACGTGAACATGTTTGCGTTCCACCTGAGTATTCCGCCTGGCGTTCACACGCTGGAAGCTAAGGCGGATTTCCTCGCCACCGCCGCTGCCGCTGGCTTTTCCGCCGGCGCATCGACGAACGCCAACCTGTGCGTCGTCAGCTGGAACGAGGTGGTTCTCTATCCCTCCGGCACGCCCTCCGCGGAAATCGAGTTTGAACCGTCGATCAAAGTTCCCGAGGGATGGAAGTTCGGTACAGCGCTCACGCCATCTTCGACGGAAGGCACAATCACGCGCTTCCGCCCGGTGCCGCTTCAGATGCTGGTCGATTCGCCCCTCCTGGCGGGGCGGTTCTTCAAAGAAGTTTCGCTCGCCGAAGAAGTCACGCCCAAGCATTACCTCGACATGGCGGCTGACGGTCCCGAAGATCTGAACGTGAGCTCTGACCAGCTGGATGCGTTCAGCAATCTGGTCCGCGAAACGGGCGCGTTGTACGCTTCGCGCCACTACAACAGCTATCATTTCCTGCTGACTCTCAGCGACAGCGTCGCGCACTTCGGTCTCGAGCACCATCAATCGAGCGACGATCGGGTCGAAGCGCGCACGTTCCTTGACGACGACCTCAACCTGCTTTCAGGCGATCTGCTGCCCCACGAATTTACCCACTCCTGGAACGGCAAATATCGGCGTCCTGCAGGCCTCGCAACATCCAATTACCAGCAGCCCATGAAGGGCGAGCTGCTGTGGGTCTATGAAGGGCTCACTCAGTACCTCGGCGATGTGCTTGCCGCCCGCAGCGGCATCTGGACCACCGCACAGTACCATTCGTATCTGGCTGCATCCGCCGCTGAGATGGATCACCGCCCAGGGCGTACCTGGCGCGATTTGCAGGACACCGCCACGGCAGCCCAAACTCTCTATAGCTCGAGCGAGCAATGGGATAACTGGCGTCGCTCAGTGGATTATTACGCGGAGGGCGAGTTGATCTGGCTTGACGTTGATACCACCATCCGCAAGCTCTCCGGTGGGAAGCGGTCGCTGAACGACTTTTGTGCGCGCTTTCTCGGCTTGGGCGGCAACACGCCTCCCGAAGTGGTGCCCTATAACTTCCAACAGCTCGTGAGTGTGCTCAATCAGATTCAGCCCTACGACTGGGGTCACTTTCTGAATGACCGTCTGACCTCGAAGTCCCCGCACGCGCCGCTTGGGGGCATTGAAGGCGGCGGGTACGATATCGAATACACGGATCAGCCGAACGAATTCATCCGCGCGCAAGAATCCAAGGATCGTGGCGTGAACGCCTGGTATTCGCTTGGAATTCGGGTCTCCGACAACACCGTCCGCGACGTCCTCATCGGGTCTCCTGCCTACAACGCAGGTTTAGGACCCGATATGAAGCTGATCGCGGTGAATGGACGCGGCGCAAACGACGAGTTGTTGCGGCAAGCCATCCGTGGTGCCCGGACGACGCCAATCGAGTTGATCGTCGAAAATACGGGATTCTATAAGGTTGTGAAAATCGATTACCACGGCGGAGAAAAGTACCCGCACCTGGTGCGCCAGCCCCGTACGCCCGCTCTCCTCGACGACATCTTAAAAGCGATGACCAGCCGCCCGCACACCAAGAGCGCGGAGTAGCGCAGCAATGAAGTTAGCCGTGCAGCATTGCGGAAATCCGCGACCCGGATAATCTGGTGATGATGAAAGTCGCCATGATCGAGAGTTGGCCGCCGGCTGAACCGGTCGATTATCGATCTGAATTGGAATCCGGCAATGTTCTGTTTCTGCCGCAAGTCCCGTTCGCTTTCCCCGACGATTCCAAAGACTATCTCCGCAACTTGAATTTCGAAGGGGGTGCGCTTCACAAGAACATCGCATACCGGCCGGCAAGCGATCGAGTCACCGGCGTCGAAGCCGATCCTCCGGAACTAGATCGCATCAAAGCGATCTTGCGTGAATACTCGCGCAATGTCGTGCGGTTCGCGAGCGCCCTGCTTCCGCAGTATGCAGCAACTTGGCAATTGGATTACACAAGCTTTCGACCGCTCGAGGAAAAGGGGCGAAAGCTTCCCTTGCTGAAGCGCAACGACCTCATCCATACGGATGCGTTTCCTTCGCGACCAACCAATGGCAACTTGATCCTGCGTGTCTTCACGAATATCCATCCCACGAAGTCGCGAAATTGGATTACGACCGATCCTTTCCGCTTCATCGCCGAACGCTATGCCTGCGACGCCGGACTAAAACGGATTGCTGCCGGATCCACCTCCGCGGGCGCTCGCCTTTTGAACCGCTCGGCGCGCGTCTTGCGCAATTTCGGCGTTCCCGTCCTTCCGCGATCCGCTTATGACCGCTTTATGTTGCGCTTTCACGATTACCTGAAGCGGAACGAGGAATTTCAGAAGAACTGCCCAAAGTACCCGTTTGATTTTCCGCCCGGTTCCCTTTGGCTGACCTTTACGGACGTGCTTCCGCATTCGGTCCACTCCGGCCAGCACGCACTGGAGCAAACGTTCATCGTTGCGCGCGGCGCTCTCGCAGACCCGGCGAAGGCGCCCATCTCGATTCTCGAGCGGATTTGCGGCATGCCTTTGCTGCCACTCCACGGGTGAGGTTTATAGCGGAACTGCTGAAGCGTTCTGCAACCGGCTATGAGAATTCCTTTGCGGAGGGAATTTACTGGAGTGGGCCCGTTAACCCAAGAGCATCGTCGGTGTGAGATTCTTCGCGGCCCGGATCACTGACCGGAACTGTGAACCAGAAGGTAGAGCCCTCCCCCAGCTTTGACTCAGCCCCGATCCGGCCTCCGTATCGCTCGACAATGCGCTTGCATGCCGCCAAACCGATCCCTGAACCCGGATATTCCCGCGTGCTGTGCAAACGCGTGAATGGAGCAAAAATGGTTTCCGCCTGCTCCGGCGCAAAACCAATCCCGTTATCCGCTACGCGAAGCACCCACTCTTTTTCTTTCAGCTCCGCTGATACGTGGATACGCGGCGGCTCGCCTCGTTTACGGAACTTGATGGCGTTCCCGAGCAGGTTTCCAAACACCCGCACCATTTGGTTGCGATCCAGTTGTATGTTCGGAAGCGGACCGTGGGTAATTACCGCTCCTGTTGCTTCGATGCTGGTGCGCAGCAGACTCTTCGCGGTCTCCACATCCTCGTCCAGGTGAACGGAGGCGACACGGCCTTCGTTTTGGGCCAGTTGCGAGTAGGCCAGTAGATCGCTGATGAGCTTGCCCATGCGTTCTGCGGCATCCATCACGAACCCCAGAATTTTATCCGCCTCCGGGTCGAGTCGGTCCCGGTAACGTTCGTTCAGCAATTCCGCAAAGGAGGAGATCGTTCGCAGCGGTTCCTGCAAATCGTGACTGGCGACGAACGCAAACTGCTGGAGATCGATATTGGATTGCGTCAGCGCATCCTCCAGTTGCTTGCGTGCCGTGTCGTCCAAAAATACTTTGGAGTAGCCGATTAGCGTGCCTTCTTTGTCGCGCAGTCCTTTCAGCACGCCCGTCATATACACCCGTGAACCGTCCTTGCGCCGGTGCCAGCGCAGATCTACGCAGCGTCCTCGCTCGGCCGCCGTTCGCAATTCCTGTTCGACGATTCCGGCGGCACGGTCCTCCTCCGTGAAGATAAGGCTGACATCCTGACCGATCCACTCCTGCTCCGAATACCCGAACGTCTTTTCGACTCCCAGGTTCCAGGTGCTGATCAGGCCTTCAGGGGTGGATAGGAACATCGCAAAATCGTCAAGTTCCCGTACCTGCAGGCGATACAGTTGCGCGAGATCTTGATCGTTTGAATCGGCTTTTAATGTTATTCTGTCGCTCACAAGTGTGTCCCGCGCCAACTAGAGCGGCACCCGCGGAGACCGGAATAGTCGTCCCGCGAGCACCTCTCGAATGGCAATTCTCAGCTCCGTTGCAGCCGCCTGCTTGAGAACATATCCCTTAATTCCAAGCTTGAGGGCTTCATCGGCATAGGCCCGCTGAGCGTGCTGGCTCGCCAGGATGATACTTAGCTCCGGCGTGCGTTCTCTTAACAGGCGTGCAGCCTGAAAGCCATCGATTCCTGGCATGGAAACATCCATCACCAATATGTCGGGACGCAATTGCTCGGCCGCCTCAATTGCTTGCTGCCCATTTTCGGCCTCGCCCACTATCTCGCATTCGGCTTCGGTCAGCAACTTAAACATGTAGCGTGTCGCCTCGTTGTCATCGGCGATCAAAAGGCGCGGTCTGCCCATTACAGAAATCAGTTATAAACAGTCATATTACGGCATCGCGTCCCCAGGTTCAGGCCAGCGGCAGTGACCCCGGAATTGACGAAGAGAACATACACTACCGTCATCTTCCCAGCTACACTAGAAACAAAGCCACACGTATGCTCGAAAGCGCGCTAGCCAAGGTTTTTGGCACGAAACATGACCGCGAAATTAAGAAGATACGGCCCATCGTGGCGGCCATTAACGATCTCGAACCGGGATTCAAGCAACTCTCCGACGCCGATCTGGCTGCGAAGACGGTCGATTTCAAGCAGCGAATCGCGAACGGAGCAGCGCTCGATGACATTCTGATCGAAGCCTTTGCCGTATGCCGGGAAGCAGGGCGGCGCATTCTCAATATGCGCCATTTCGATGTCCAGCTCATCGGCGGAGTCGTCCTTCACCGCGGCCGCATCGCCGAAATGAAAACCGGCGAAGGAAAAACGCTCGTCGCTACGCTCCCCAGCTACTTGAACGCACTCGGCGGCAAAGGCGTTCACATCGTCACGGTGAACGATTATCTGGCCCGCCGCGATGCGGAGTGGATGGGCCGCATTCATCGCGCGCTCGGGCTCAGCGTCGGCACCATCGTTCACGACCTCGACGAGCGGCAACGGTGGGAAGCCTACAACTCGGATATCACATACGGCACCAACAACGAGTTCGGCTTCGATTATCTGCGCGACAACATGAAATTCCGCCTGGAAGATTATGTTCAGCGCGATTTCAATTTCGCGATTGTCGATGAAGTCGACTCCATTTTGATCGACGAAGCACGAACTCCGCTGATCATCGCCGGCCCGAGCGAAGAATCCACCGACAAGTATTACCGCGTCAACCGCATCATTCCTTCTCTTAAGCGCGGCGAGGTCATCGAAGGTAAAGAACCCGGCCAGTCCTATACAACCGGTGACTTCACGGTCGACGAGAAGCATCGTGCCGTCGGGCTCACGGAAGAAGGTTACGACAAGGCTGCCCATCTTTTGGGCGTGAAAGACATCTACAGCCTCGACACCATCGAATGGAAGCACCATGTCGAGGCAGGCGCTCAGAGCACACGTGCTTTATCAGCGCGATCGCGATTACGTCGTGCGTGAAGGCGAAGTCATCATCGTCGATGAATTCACCGGACGTTTGATGCCCGGCCGCCGCTGGAGCGACGGGCTTCATCAGGCCGTCGAAGCCAAAGAAAACGTAAAAATTGAGCGTGAAACACAAACGCTCGCCACCATCACCTTCCAGAACTTCTTCCGCATGTACAAGAAGCTGGCTGGAATGACCGGTACTGCCGATACGGAAGCGGCTGAGTTCGGCAACATCTACAAGCTCGATGTCACCGTCGTTCCGACAAACAAGCCGATGATCCGAATCGAAAATTCGGACATGGTCTATCGCACTGAAGACGAAAAGTTCCGGAATGCCGCAAAAGAGATCAAGACGCTGCATGAAAAAGGACAGCCGATTCTCGTCGGCACGATTTCGGTGGAAAAGTCCGAAAGGCTTTCGAGCGTCCTTAAAAAGATGGGCGTCAGGCATGAGGTACTGAACGCTAAGAATCACGAGCGCGAAGCGCACATCGTGGCGCAAGCCGGACGCAAAGGCGCCGTCACCGTATCGACCAACATGGCCGGCCGCGGCACCGATATTTTGCTCGGCGGCAATCCTGATTTCTTGCTCGAAGAGCGCCTGAAGAAGCTCGGAAAATCCGCCGACATGCTCCCTCCTGGCGAGCTGGATCAAATCAAGGAGCAGATCAAACACGAGATCCAGGTCGAACATGATGAAGTGGTGGCGTTAGGCGGCTTGCACATTCTCGGCACTGAGCGCCACGAATCGCGGCGTATCGATAACCAGTTGCGCGGTCGCGCGGGACGCCAAGGCGACCCTGGCAGTTCGCGTTTTTATTTATCTCTGCAAGACGATCTGCTCCGCATTTTCGGCGGCGACCGCATGCAGAATCTGATGCTGCGCCTGGGCATGGAAGAAGATGTGCCGATCGAATCCCGCCTGATCACCAAGCGCATTGCCGCGGCTCAAAAGGCCGTCGAAGCGCAGCATTTCGCCTCTCGTAAGCACGTGCTCGAATACGACGACGTCATGAATAAGCAGCGCCAGGCCGTCTACTCCATGCGCCGGCAGTTGCTCGAAGGGCGAAAACCAAAAGGAACGCATCCTCGACATCGTGCGTGGCATCGTCGGCAGCTTCATCGATCAGTTTGTCGCTGAAAACGCGCGCTACGACCAGTACGATCTGCCCGGTCTTCAAACGGCCGTGCTGAATCAGTTCGGAGCCAAGCTCGATCCCGAAGAACTGGCCGGGTTGGGCCGCCGCGAGATCGAAGAGAGAGTCAACGAGTTGTTGACCGAGCGCTACGACGAGAAGGAACGGATGATCGGTCCTGACAACTTGCGCCAGGCCGAGCGCATCATCATGCTCAACGTCGTCGACAACCAGTGGAAAGATCATCTGCTGTCGATGGATCACCTGAAGGAGGGCATCGGTCTCCGCGGTTACGGCCAGAAGGATCCGCTCATCGAATACAAGAAGGAATCCTTCACCATGTTCCAGGACATGATGGATCGCATCGAAGACGAGACCATCAGGTATCTGTACTTCATGCGGATCGAGAGGTGGGCCCGGAACCGCCGCTGCCTTATCCGGAGCTGGGACCCGAGGACGACGATGAGGACGACGAGAACGAGGAAGAGCCCGAGCTTGTTGCCGCGCACGTGCAAGCGCAACAGCGTGAAGCGCAGCAATCCGTCCTCGATCTGACCAGAAACATTCAACGCAAAAAGGACCGCGAACTGGCCGAGCTGCAGTTCACCGGCGGCGACGGCACCGCCAGCGCAGCCAACCAACCGTGGCCAAGGCCGCAAGGTTGGACGAAACGAGCTTTGCCCCTGCGGCAGCGGAAAGAAGTACAAGAAATGTCACGGAGCGCAAACTAGCGCTTGCTTTCCTTGTCTCTAACCGGCACCGTTCTCGCCGACGATCAAGCGCTCTGGCGGGAATACGGCTTGGTCCGGACCGAAACCGGCAAACAGGGCAAGCTCCACTATCACCACCTACCAGATGAAAGACATCACCGGTGCGCTGGCCGCCTGGGAATGGCTTCGTCCCGCCGATGGGCGCTCCTGCGATTTGGCTGCATTCTGCAGCGGAGATGCGAAACAAACCGTCGTCTTCGGACGACAATTACGTGGTTGTGTTTCGACGGCGGAATCCCCAAGAAAGCCCAAGTCGACGCTCTGCTGAAGGCGCTGCCGAACAAGCGCGACACATCGCTGCCCGCCATCCTGACCTTTCTTCCGCAGCAGAGGTCTGGTGCCGGATTCCGCCGATACGTACTGGGACCGGCGTCGCTTCAGGCGTTTGCTCCCGAGCTGGCTTCCGCGAATCCCGGTTTCGATCAAGGCGCGGAGGCGCAGTTGCCGAATACAAGCTGGACAACGGCGAAGCCCGGTTCATTTGGCAATTTTCGACTATCCGACGCCGGAAATGGCACGTCTGCACAGCATCGACTTCAGGCTGATTCCGAGCGCGCACGTGAAGCGCTCAGGCGTGCTGGTCGCCGTGGTGTTTGGCGTGCGAGCGATGCGCAAGCCGACACGCTGCTGAGCCGCGTGCAATACGAGGCCAAGATTACCTGGAACGAGACTCCGCCGCCCAGCCCGATCAAACCGCTCTATCAACTGCTGATGAACATCATGTATTTGAGCATCGTATTGTCCGCCGTATGCCTGCTGGCCGGGCTCATGTATGCCGGCATGAGAATCTATCGCCGCAGGTACGGCACGCTCGAAGCCGATGAGGCCATGACCACCTTGCATCTCACTGGCGAGTAGCTTCGTCGAAGCTTGCAAGCCGCGCAGAACGCGGAACTTAGCTCTGTGCAACTCACTGGTTTTCCACTGGAAAACAGCGCTTTTCCACAGCCTGTGAAAAACATCTGTTCGCCTATAAATGGTTTGTACTGGTACTTACAGGATGTATCTCGTGCCGGAAAAATGCCCTTGACTTCACCCCGGCGCTGGCCCTACACTCCAATCACAAACAGGTTTTGACGGTTGCGATACCGTCGAATCTGGTTCTCCCATCAAACGTAACCTCTGGTGCGCCAGAGGCCTGGAAACAGGAAGAAAAATGCTCATTCGAGAGAATGAGCATTTTCTTTTACTTATCGGCCGATACTCCCTGCATGAGACCGGCTCCCCCCAAAAGCACCGAAGCTGCCTCAAACTTGGCGGGAGCGCCTCGAGGCGCTCCGGAACATTCCTCCGCTGCTCGGAATGGTCTGGGAAACCAGCCGCTTCTGAGTGTCTGTACGCTCCTGCTGCGCTTCGTTGCGGCCCTTTTTCCGCTGGCGACTCTCTGGGTATCGAAGCTGATCATCGATTTGGTCGTTCGCGCCATCCGGCACCAGCCGGTCGACAATTCACGCATCTGGAAGTTATTGATGCTGGAACTCGCTCTTGCCGTGGCATCCGACACGCTCGGGCCGCTTCATCTCGCTGGTCGACAGCCTGCTGGGCGACAAGTTCACCAATCACGTCAGCATCCGGCTGATGGAGCATGCCAATTCGCTCGATCTGGTTTCCTTTGAGGATCCGGTGTTTTACGACAAGATGGAGCGTGCCCGGCGGCAGACCACCGCCCGCCTCGGAATGCTGGCCGGATTCGCCGGCATGGCCCAGCAGCTCCTGACTCTGCTGTCGCTGCTTTCGGCCGTAATATTTTTTTCTCCCTGGCTGTTGTTGCTGCTGATCGCCGCGACCGTTCCGGTTTTCTTCGGCGAGACGCGGTTCGCCATGCTGAACTACTCCATGCTGTACCGCTATACGCCGGAGCGTCGTGAGCTCGATTACCTGCGCTAGCTCGGCGCGAGCAACGAAAGCGCCAAGGAGGTCAAGATCTTCGGCCTCGGAAAGTACCTGGCCGAGCGTTCGCGGGCGCTCTTTGAGCGTTTCTACGCCGAGAACAAGCATCTGGCGATGCACCGGGCCGTCCACGGCGCGCTGCTCAATCTGATTCCCACCGGCGCCTACTACGCCGCTTACGCCTCATTATGCTGCAGGGCCCTGGCCGGAGCGCTGACCGTCGGCGATCTGACCTTGATCGTCGGGAGCGTTTTCCCGCGCCCGCAACATCATGGAAATCTGGTCTCCGGATTGGTCGGCGTTTCCGAACAGGCCTTATTTATCAAAGACTTGTTCGACTTTTTCGAAACAAACCCTCTCATCTCCTCGCCGCCCGACGCATTGCCCGCTCCCCGGCCGATTCGGGATGGGTTCGAATTTCAAAACGTGTCGTTTGCCTATCCGAGCTCGGATCGGAACGTTTTGAGCGACGTCAGCTTCCGCTTCGACCCGGGCGAGCGGATCGCTCTGGTCGGCGAGAACGGGGCGGGGAAGACCACGCTGGTGAAATTGCTGGCGCGGCTCTACGATCCGACGGAAGGCCGCATTCTGCTCGACGGGGTCGACCTGCGCGAGTACAGGTCGAGGAGTCTTCGGCACGAGATCGGCGTGATCTTCCAGGATTACATGCGATATGACATGTTAGTGTCTGAAAATATTGGAGTTTGGCAGGATCGAGGAGCTTGCAGAATGAAGAGCCGTGTGACCGCTCGGCGGAGAAGAGCCTGGCGGCCGGCGTGGTCTCGAAAACTGCCCGAAGCGTACCGCCAGATGCTGGGCAGGCGCTTTGAAGGAGGCGTCGATTTGTCCACCGGCCAATGGCAGAAAATCGCGCTCGGCCCGCGCCTACATGCGCGATGCGCAGATCCTGATTCTCGATGAGCCGACCGCCAGCCTGGATGCCCGGGCCGAGTTCGAAGTCTACCAGCGCTTCGTCGATCTGACCGCGGGAAAAATGGCGGTTCTGATTTCCCACCGGTTCTCCACAGTTCGCATGGCCGACCGGATACTCGTTCTCGAGCACGGGCGAATCGTGGAGCAGGGCTCGCATCGCCAACTGGTGGCACTCGGCCGGAAATACGCCGAACTGTTCGAACTGCAGGCAGCAGGCTACCGCTAAGGTTCCCGCATCGCTACATTCCAGTGACATTCATAACGCTTTTGTGATCTACTAAGCCATAAGCCCCCTGAGTTGCCTTGAATAGGGGTGGTAGGAGATCAAAAGGGTATATGACACGGAACGTCTTTCTCACTCTCGTGGTCGCAGCAGTACTTTCCGCGGCTCCCGTCTTTGCAGCGAGTCCCGCCATCGGCGTCGCTACCGCCGTCGGTGCATTTTCGGTGAACAATGCCT
This sequence comes from Terriglobia bacterium, assembly GCA_963719335.1. Classification (GTDB taxonomy): domain Bacteria; phylum Acidobacteriota; class Terriglobia; order Bryobacterales; family Bryobacteraceae; genus Bog-105. The sequence goes on from CAVRBR010000002.1 coordinate 965,127, forward strand.
CTGTAACAGGGAACGTCGATGTCTTCGATGGAGCGCAGCTTCGGACGACGGTTGCTCCGAGCAACGTGCATCTCGAGAACGGCGTCGATGTCCGGCTCGCAACCAGGTCGGCTGGAACAGTATTCGGCGACCATATGGTGTTAAGAGAGGGCGCGGTGCGCATGGCGAATTTCGACAGTTATCCGGTGCAGGTGCAACGATCTCCAAGTGCAAGCTGACACGCCCGGCAGCGCAAGCGATCGTGCGCATGACCGGGCAAGACCATCGAAGTTGCTTCGATCGGCGGCACAGTAAAGGTGACCGACGGAGGAGCGATGCTGACGCGCGTCGCCGCTGGAACCAAAATGTCGTTCCAGAACACCAGTCCAATCCGGCGCCAATCCCGGGCCAAACCGGCGCAGCCCGGCCGCACCGACCGGCGCCGCTCCCGCCGAAAAGGGTCCGATCTCCGATAAGAAAGCGATTCTTTGGACTGCTGGTGTTTGCGCGGTCGGTGCAATTGTGGTCGGCTCCATCGCCGCCGCGCAAGGCAAGAGCCCGTTTTAACTCAGGCTCACGATCAGCTCTGACGACCGCTGCGGCGCTTGCGCGGCTCTGTTCGCGCTTTCACTGTTCTCGCTTCGGTCTGCGCGAGACTCTCCCGCCCGGCGCTTTGCCGCTGATGCCATGGCCCGCGAACATCATCACGCGAAGCGGCTCCGTTGCCATCGACGCAAATTTCAGCATCTCACTGCAGGTGCCGGCGCATCTGATCCGCGCGTCAAGGATGCCGTTCAGCGGACGTTCGCAAGGGTCTGCGCGCCAAACCGGAATCCCAATACTGCCGCACGTACTGCCAGTCCGGCGAGCGCGACCTCAGCGTCATTGTCGAACAGCGCGACCATCGTGCGCCGCAGCGGCTGGGCGATGACGAGCGGTATTCGCTCGAAGTATCGAATGGACGCATCACGAATTTCCGCCGATGCTCCGCTGGGTGCGTTGCGTGGTATCGAGACATTTCTACAGCTCGTTCAGCAGAACACCAATACGCGGCAACGTGCCGGCTTCTCCGGGCTTTTCCGTCCCCGCACGTCACCATTCACGATGAGCCCCGCTTCCCGTGGCGAGGTCTTTCGCTCGATGTCTCCCGGCACTTCATTCCGGTCGACGAAGTAAAGCGCACCATCGACGGCTTGTCGGCGGTGAAGCTGAACGTCCTGCACTGGCATCTTGTCGGACGACCAGGGCTTCCGCGTGGAAAGCAAGAAGTACCCGCGTCTCCAGCAGTACGGTTCGGACGGCCTGTACTACACGCAAGCGGAAGTTCGTGACGTGATCGCCTACGCGCGCGATCGCGGCGTGCGGATCGTGCCCGAATTCGACATGCCCGGGCACGCGACGAGCTGGCTACCCGGTTATCCGAAGCTCGGGAGCGGCCCGGGGCCTTACGAGATCGTGCATGGGCACGGCATTCTGACCGCGTTGATGGACCCGACCAAGGAATCCACCTACCGATTTCTGGACGGCTTTGTGGGCGAGATGGCGAAGCTGTTTCCGGACGAATACTTTCACATCGGCGGAGATGAAGTCGTCGCCGAAAGAGTGGAACGAGAATCCGAAGATTCAGGCGTTCATGAGAAAGCATCACCTCGCGAATGCGAAAGCGCTCCAGACCTACTTCAATCAGCGCCTGTTGAAGATCGTGACCAAGCACCACAAGCGCATGGAGGGTTGGGATGAGATCTTGCAGCCCGAATTGCCGAAGACAATCGTGATCGAGGCATGGCGCAACAACAAGTCCTTTGGCCGCAGGTGCTCGGGAGGGATATCAAGGTATTCTTGCCGCCGGCTATTACCTCGATCTGATGCATTCCGCGGCGCAGCACTACGCGGATAGACCCGCTGAGCGGCGCAGCAGGCCGACGCTGACTACCCGAACAGAAGAAGCTCATTCTCGGCGGCGAAGCGGCCATGTGGGAGGAGTTGGCGACAGCTGAGAATCTGGACGCGAAGCTATGGCCGAGGCTGGCGGCGATTGCGGAACGGTTCTGGTCGCCCGCAATCGGTCACAGATGTGGCTTCCATGTATCAGCGGTTGGAAGTGACAAACCGGTGGCTCGAGTGGCTCGGGTTGACCCAGCGTTCCAACCTCGAATTGATGCGGCAACGTCTGGCTGGCAGCATGCCGTACCAGCCGCTCGACCGCTTGGCATCCATTCTGGAGCCGGTAAAAGGTTACTGCGCGTCACGCCGAACGATACACGCAGCTCCACGCCTCTGAACCGGCTGGTAGACTCGATCCCGCCCGAAAGCGATGCGGCCCGCGATTTCCGTGACGCAGTGGATCGATATCTCGCTGCGAAAGATCAGCGGCGAGGCCGATGCGCTGCGGAAGTGGCTTACTGATTTGGCAGGAAAACGCGGCGGCCGTCAGACCGATTCTGCAGATCAACGCAAATCTTAACGGAAAACCTGCCGGTAGCCGACGCCATCGTGACGCTGTGCAAGGCGGGGCAAGAAGCGCTTTCTTACTCTCCAACGATTCGACGTCACATCCGGCGACCGATTGGAAACAGCGAAATCTCGCGGCAGTGCGCGATGCCGCGCAACGCAAGGCGACATCCTGATTGCCATCGCGCCGGCAATTCAGAAGCTCGTGGATGCAGTCCGTGACGCCAAGACGGCACGAACGTGCCCTAAATCGGCAGCAAACTGAGCGCCGCCTCGATTTCCGAGCGCGTATGCGAGTCGCCTTTGCGCGTGGTGATCTCGATTCCTTTCTCGTACATCGCGCGCGCCTCGTCCAATTCGCCCAGCTTCTCGAGCGCCTGTCCGCCGTGAAAATACGCTGCAGCATAGTTCTCGTCGTGCTCGAGCAGCGATCGAAATTCCGCTACGGCCTTATCGAAAGTCGCCGCTGTTGCATATTCCATCGCCAGACCATAGCGCGCGAAGGCGTTGTTCGGGTCTTGGCGACCATCTGCCTCAGGATTTCGACGCGGTTAGTCGCCATTCCGCCGCGCTCCAGAGCTAAGATGCGTTTTCGCGCACGCGACGCGCGGCGTTCTCGACAGCCCTGCCGCTTTCGCTGTACTTCTCCCGCGCCGTTTTCGAAGCCTCTCCGAATTTGCGGTGTGCCGTTCCGTGCAATTTGTCCCGCCAGCGAGGCGGCCGTTTCCATCCCCGCAGTTCAGGCTTTCGCGCCCTCTCTTGACAGCTTGCACCCATCAGATCCAGCGACCAGTTTGTGCACGCCGGAATCACCATGGCGATGCCCAACCGCCGTCAATCCGCACCCGACGCCGATCAGTGCGGCGCCAACCAGGCTGTTTCTCGAGTTGTCTTTCATTTGTCCTCCTACCTGATTATGTATGAAGATCTACAGGTGAGTGGTTTCAGTATATGTGCCAAAAACATCGCGCAGCGCGTCGCAGATCTCGCCCAGCGTCGCATAAGCATCGAACCGCATCGAGAAGATACGGCATGGTGTTCTCGGTGCCTTCCGCCGCAGTTCGTAATGCATCCAGCGATTTGAGCGACAGCATTCTGATTGCGGCGGGTCGCGAACCCGGCAAGTTTCTCTTCTTGCTTTTCTGCGCGGTCTGGTCGATTTGCAGTAGTTCGATCGGCTGGTCTTCCGATTGAAACCGGTTTGCGCCGACAATGACCCGCTCGCCATCCTCCACTTCGCGCTGGTACCGATAACTGGCACTGGCAATCTCGCTCTGCGGAAATCCTGCTTCGATGGCCGGGATCATGCCGCCCATCCGATCGATCCGCTCGATGTATTCGTTCGCGGCGTTCTCCATCTCGAGCGTCAGTTTCTCGATGAAATACGAACCGCCCAGCGGGTCCGGGGTATTCGCGAACGCCGGTTTCATAGGCCAGAATCTGCTGCGTGCGAAGAGCGATGGTGACCGCTTGCTCACTCGGTAGCGCATACGCTTCATCGAGAGAGTTCGTATGCAGGGATTGCGCGCCTCCGAGGACTGCCGCCATGGCCTGCCACGCCGTGCGGACCACGTTGTTATACGGCTGCTGCCAGGTGAGCGAACAGCCGGCCGTCTGCGCGTGAAAGCGCAGCTTCAGGCTGCGCTCGTTCTCGCGCGCCATAACGTTCTCGCATCACGTGAGCCCAAATTTTCCGTGCGGCGCGATACTTCGCGATCTCTTCGAAGAAGTCGCTGTGCGCGTTGAAAAAGAAGCTGAGCCGCGGAGCGAAATCGTCGACTTGATAACCCGCGCTCGAGCGCCCAGTCGACATACTCCATGCCATCGCGCAGCGTGAACGCCAGCTCCTGCGCGGCGGTCGAGCCGGCTTCGCGAATGTGATAACCGCTGATCGAGATCGGGTTGAAGCGCGGCGTGTGACGCGCGCCGAACTCGATGGTGTCCGTCACCAGTCGCATGGAGGGCCGCGGCGGAAAAATGTATTCCTTCTGCGCGATGTACTCCTTCAGAATGTCGTTCTGAAGCGTGCCCGAAACCGCTTCCAATCGACGTCCCTGTTGCTCCGCGACCGCCAGGTACATCGCCCAAAGCACCGAGGCGGGCGAGTTGATGGTCATCGAGACAGTCACGTCGGCCGAGCGGAATGCCGCGGAACAGAATCTCCATATCTTCGAGCGAAGATATGGAAACTCCGCACTTGCCGACTTCGCCTTCGCTCATCGGGTGGTCGGCGTCGTAGCCCATCAGCGTGGGCAAATCGAAAGCGACCGATAGTCCCGTCTGGCCTTGTTCGAGCAAATAGTGATAGCGGCGATTGGTTTCTTCCGGCGTGGCGAACCCGGAGAACTGGCGCATCGTCCACAGTTTTCCGCGATACATGTCGCGGTGAATGCCGCGCGTGTAGGGAAATTCGCCGGGATCTCCCAGCTCGCGCGCGGGGTCGAAACTCTTCAGCTGTCACTGGGGCCGTAGAGGGGCTCAAAGGCGATCCGCTGATGGTCGTAAAGGCTGCTCGACGATTTTCATGCTCGCTACTCGACCGCCGTTTGTATCGTAGCGTAGAAGGCTCGCTTTATCGGCGCGGCCTATTGCGGCCGTCTGTACGGAAAGCGTCATCGCAGCACGCTTTCTTACAGTCCGCACAGTCGGCGCTTGCGCGACTTCGGCAGGCGTGGGTCCGCCGGAGTCGATAGCCGATCTTCATCTTCGTGGTAATCCGCGACGTCGCCCGAGGCATTGCACACGATCCCGCATTTTGATGTGCGGGATGCTCTTCAACAAGCTCGGTGCACGAAAAGCTGGAGCCAAGCAGGAACCAAAAACTGCTTCTCGGCACGCTTCGCTGCGCTGTGGCGCAGGCGCGCGCATCCCCGACTGAACCGCCCCGAGCAGCGGCTCTACGTCACCACTGGATGGTGGCCATGGTAGCGTCAACGAGAAGCAAGTCGAAACTTTGCACCCGGGACTGAGATACTCGATGTATGCCGTGCCCGTATTTCGAGCCGCAACGGGTCGCGACCGATCCGAAGCATGCGACCGCGCGCTTGCCCTTCATCGATGAATACGACGGGCTGTGTCACGCGCAAAGCGATCCGTTGCGTTGCTCCCGCGGGGCTTCGATTCCGGTACTGCAATCACGGGTATTCGCGGGGATGCTGCGACCGCTTTCCTGCCGGCGAGCCCGGTCGGGGCTGCGCTACGACGTGGTGCGGCAGAAGTGCGGCCGCTCTAGAGATTCTGTGCGTCGAGGAGCAGCAGTATGCGCCCGTTGCATTGGCATTCGATCCAATATTTCTGTGACACCGAGCGCGATAGAATCCGGAATTGCACCGACCACTGTATGCGCGCACAATTCTGGCATTTCTGCCGCAGCTATCTGAAGCGGTTCTCCGACTCAGCCTCCGTTCACTTCCTTCTTCATGTCCAGCATCGAATCCAATTCTCTTGCTGTCGATTCGCATAAGCCCCGGACAAAGTCCGCACGGTGTGCGCCAGTCCCAATCCGAATACTCGGAGGTCAGTCTGCCGAACGATGCCAATTTGCTCGGCAACATGCTGGGCGGACACGTCATGCACCTGGTGGATTTGTGCGGCGCGATCGCCGCTATGCGGCACTCCCGCTCTACGGTCGTGACGGCCTCGATCGATCAGATGAGTTTCCTGCATCCCATCCGCATCGGCGAACTGGTAGGTTGAAATCGCAGGTCAACGAGTTTTCCGAACGTCCATGGAGGTCGGCGTAAAGGTTTGGGTGGAGAACCTTCATAGCGGCGAGCTGAAACATACTTCATCTGCCTATCTGACCTTCGTCGCTGTTGGACCTGTCAGGGAAGCGCATGCCGTATCCGCCCATTGTTCCCGAGACGGACGAAGAGAAGCGCCGTTATGAAGAAGCGGCGGATCGCAGAGCCTATCGCCTCGCATTCAGAGATAAAACCAAGAAAAGATATCTGATGGCGCAATTCATGTTTGCTACGGGAATCGAGAATAGCTATCCGACCATCAGCCTGCCCGATGGGTCGACTAAGCGCGTCGACGAGATGGCGAAATGTAAGCACTACGAGTATTGGGAGGAGGACTTCGAACTTGTTCGTGAGCTGGGCATCGAGTATCTGCGCTACGGGCCGCCGTACTTCAGCACCCATCTGGGACCGGGCAAATACGATTGGGAGTTCACGGACATGACCTTCCACAGGATGGAGCAGATTGGGATCAAGCCCATTGCCGATCTCTGCCATTTCGGCGTGCCGGACTGGATCGGGAATTTCCAGAACAAGGATTGGCCGCCTTTGTTCGCCGAGTATGCGAAGGCCTTTGTGAAGAGATATCCGTGGGTGCGCTTTGTTACGCCGATCAACGAAATCTACATTGCGGCGACATTCTCGGCGCAGTTCGGCTGGTGGAACGAGCGGCTGAAGGGGACCTCAGTTTCGTGACGGCCCTACACAATCTTTGCAAAGCAAACGTGCTTGCCATGCATGCCATGCTGGATGTGAATCCGAAGGTGATTTTCGTGTTGAGCGAGGCTTCCGAGTTTCATCATCCACGCAATCCCTCCTGCGCGGCCACGGCTTACATTTATAACCAGCGGCGCTTTCTCTCGCTCGATCTGACGTTCGGGCAGCCGGTCACGTTCGATATGTACGAGTACCTGATGGACAACGGCATGACGCGGGAAGAGTATCACTGGTTTTGCAATAACCACCGGAAAGAACATTGCGTCATGGGAACGGACTACTACGAGACCAATGAGCATCTGGTCAGTGACGACGGGTCGGTGAGTCCGTCCGGCGAGATCTTCGGCTACTACGTCATCACGCATCAGTATTTCGACCGTTATCATTTGCCGGTCATGCACACCGAAACCAATCTTCCCGATAACGAGCGGGCGCCGGCGTGGATACGAAAGGAATGGGCGAACGTTCACCGGCTGCGTGAGGACGGGATGCCGATTTTAGGTTTTACGTACTACAGCCTGACGGACCAGGTGGATTGGGACAGTGCTTTGGTCCGCGATGAGGGTAACGTGAATCCGCTCGGGCTATACGACCTGGATCGCAAGATCCGGCCGGCAGGTGAAACGTATCGCGAGATTATCCGCGAGTGGCGTCATATCCTGCCTACGCAGAGTCACAGCCTCTATTTGAACTGCTGATGCCTACTCCGGATCCGCCTTGTACATGTACTTAATACAATGCTTGAACAACAGCAGATTCGGCGCGCCGTCACGATTTAACTTCAGACAGTCGCGGTCATACCATTCGATGACGCCTTCGAGCTGCTCGCCATCTGTAAGGTGGACGATCATGCGCGTCTTGCTCTGCATCTGTTTCGAATAGTAGAATTGCTCCGCGTTGGTCTGGTCCGGGGGGGTGGTTTTTTTCGCGACAGGTGGGCGGCGGCTCGGATCTTTGACATCTCCGCCAGCATTACGTACCGGTTTTCTGATAAGGGAATCCAGACGCCTCTCCTCGATCATTTGTCCTCAGTGTGGTTGCCCGACGATTTTTTGCCCGCCCATGCGAAGCGAGCCAGGGATTTGCTATTTAGGTGCTCACGCTCTGCGGCGGGTTACGCAAATTAATAATCATAGCGTCGAGCGCTGCGGTTTTTTGAATATTTCGACGCACCATCAGTACAAGTTCGTCGACGTAGCGCACGGCGCGTTCGAGCCATGAGAAGTTAATCGCCTGGGCGATACGGGCAATGCGTGGCTGAACGTCTCGATTCTTGGGGCCAGTTTGGCCGTACAGAGTCGCCAAAATATCTTCGAGGAGCCCGTATGTGAGCTTGAGATAGCCTTCCAACTTATCGGACTTGCTGGAGGCGAACGATTCGGAATTCTCGACCCAGGCGGAGAAGGGGATTAGTCCGGCAGCGCACTCAAAAGCCGCGAGGAGGAGAGCGCGGCGCTTGCGGAAGGTTTCGAGATCGATGGATGCGGCCACTCCCGGGCTGCCTTCGGACAACGCGATTCGCAGTTCGGCGTCCGGGAGGGTGCGGACTCGCGAGAATTCGAGCATCTCAGGGTCCGACAGTTTGGACATCTGGAAGACGATTGAGCGAGACCGAATTGTCGGCACGAGATCGTAGAGGTTTTCGGCGGTCGCGAGAATCACGAGGTGATCGGGCGGTTCTTCGAGCACTTTCAGCAGAGAGTTGGCGGACTGTTCATTGGCGTGATCGAGACGATCGATGAGAAAAACGGTACGCGCTCCGCGCAGAGGTTTCAGCTGAGCGCGCTCGCGGAGCAGGCGCATCTGCTGAATGGTGATCTGGCGCAAGGGGCCGTCCGGAGCGAAAGTGACGAAATCGGGATGAGTGGAAAACAGGAGCGGATCCTCAGCGCGCTTTTCCGAAGTCCACTTTTCCCGCTGCTCGACAATGTCGAGGTTGGAAGGCAGGCTCAGATCGTCGCGCTCGATCTTTGCGGCATCGCCCAGCAGGACAGCGGCAAAGCGCCGGGCCAACGTTGCCTTTCCGACGCCTTCGGGACCGCTGAGAAGAATGGTCTGAGGGATGCGGTTCTGCTCGATGGCATGCGCGAGAGTTTCGGCGACGGCTCGAATTGCCGTGGAAGTTTGGGAACGGAGGCATCAGGAACGCACCATTTGTGTGGCCGCAGCAGTAAGCAGCGGGCTCACTTCCGCCCAAACGCGCTCGGCAACCGCTTGCCTCTCGCCATGTCCATCGACGATGCGGAAACGCCGCGGTTCCAGTGCGGCAATGTCTCGATAGCCGGCGCCCACTCGCTGGTGAAACTCAAGCGATTGCTTATCGAGGCGCGCTTCGCTTGCGTCCGTGGCGCTTCCACGATTGCGGCGGTGAGCTCGCGAGAGGCCGGTTTCGATATCGATGTCGACGCAGATGGTGAGATCGGGCAGCAGATCGCCGAGCGCGATGCGATGCGCTTGGCGAACCGTCTCGAAACCCAGGCCGCGGCCCTGTCCTTGATAAGCGAGCGTGGAATCCGTAAAGCGGTCGCTAACGACGATGTCACCGCGTTCGAGCGCGGGGCGAATGATCTCGGCGGCAGCCTGAGCGCGCGATGCAAACATCAGCAGAAGTTCCGTCATTGGCGCCATTTCCTGATGGACGGGGTCCAAAAGAATGCGACGGATCTGCCGGCCGATTCTGGTCGCACCAGGCTCCTGATTTTCCGTTACAGAATAGCCGGCGTCCCGCAGGCGCTCGACGAGCAGGCGCATTTGAGTCGTCTTGCCGCTTCCTTCGGTGCCTTCAAAGGTGACGAACAATCCGCGTGTGACGCGAGGGGAGTCAGTCATACACGAAGTGCAGCAGCGTTTTGAGATCTTCCCAGGCCTCGCGCCTGGCGACCTGATTATATTGGCGCAGCAAATAGGACGGATGATAGGTGATCATCACGGGGATATCGCGCCATTTGTGCCATTTTCCGCGCGACTTGGTGATGCCCTCTTTGTTATTCAAGAGCGCTTTCATCGCGGTGGCGCCAAGCGCGCAGATGGCTTTCGGCTTGATGGCCAGGAGCTGACGAAACAGGAATTGTCCGCAGATCTCCATCTCGTCCGGAAGAGGGGTGCGATTCTGCGGCGGACGGCACTTGACGACATTGCAGATGTAAACGTCGGAGCGGCTGATGGAGATTCCCTCTTTGGAGGCGGTGTTGTCGATCATCTGAGTCAGCAGTTGACCGGCGCGACCGACAAATGGGAGGCCCTGTTCATCTTCGTCGGCGCCTGGACCCTCGCCGACGAACACAAGCGAGGACTGTTCGGCACCAGACCCGAAGACAATGGTTTGGCGACTTTCACAGAGGCGGCAACGCTTGCAATCGCCGATATCGGCGCGAATGGCTTGCAGTGTATCGCCTGCGGGAACGAGGCTGGGAAGCGCGGAGGTTTCCGGTACTGCAGGCGGGGCTGCGGGCGCGGAAGTGTTCGGGAGTATCGGTTGCGAGGTGGCGATCGGCGGCCGTATGTAAATGGAATCGATACCGAGGTCGCGATAGAACTCCAGGTACTGGCGGATCTGTTCTTGTGTCATCGCGCCTTAGGCTGAGGCGTCCACGGTGCGAAGCGAGAGGCGCAAAATCGCCACTTGATCGAGAATACGTTCGGCGATCTGTTTCTTGTCCGCGGGGCCGGCATGGACAGTCTGATTGGAGCGGGTGATAATTTCGACCTCGTTCCGGTCGGATTCAAAGCCGATACCCTCCTGGCCCACGAGATTGGCCACCATCATGTCGCACTGTTTCGCGATCATTTTACGCCGTGCTTCTTCCACCAGATTTTGCGTTTCGGCCGCGAAGCCGACGAGCAGGCGATCCCCTTTGCGATGGCCGATCTCGGCCAAAATGTCGGGAGTTGGATCGAGCTCCAGAGAGAGGCGGGCTTGCGTTTTTTTGAGTTTTTGCTTCGGAACTTCGGGAACGTAGTAGTCGGCTACGGCCGCGCTCTTGATGATGATGGTCGACTCGGGGAGACGGTCGATGACAGCGTTGCGCATTTGTTCGGCGGTTTTGACGGTAATCAGCTCGACGCCCGTCGGCGCGGCAATGCTTACAGGGCCGGACACCAACACCACGCGGGCCCCGCGCTTGGCGGCCGCATCCGCGATGGCGTAACCCATTTTGCCGCTCGAATGATTGCTGATGTAGCGAACGGGATCGATCGGCTCCTGGGTGGGTCCGGCAGTAATAAGCGACGCATTCACCCTGAAGGTCATGTTTCCGGTCGAGCAGCGAATCGACGTGGTCGGCGATGCTTTCGGGGTCGGCCAGGCGTCCGGCGCCGATGGTTCCGCAGGCCAGCCAACCATCACCGGGATCGACGATGGAGCAACCACGCGCGCGAAGGCTTTCCAGGTTGGCTTGCGTGGCCGGATGTTCCCACATGGCGGTATTCATCGCGGGAGCGATAACGACGCGACCCGTGAAAGCGAGATAAAGCGTCGACAGAAAGTCGTCCGCGAGACCGTGCGCGAATTTAGCGATGAGATCGGCGGTTGCGGGGGCAACGATGAGAGCGTCATTGCTCTGCGCGACGGCGATGTGCTCGACGGCGCTGGACAGAGTTTCGTCCGCGCTCGCGTCGGAGAACAGGCCGGTGATGACCTTACGTCCGGTCAGAGCTGCAAAGGTGAGAGGCCGAATGAACTCCCCGGCCGCGCGTGTCATGACAACTTGAACGAGGTGTCCGCGCTCCTGCAGCGCGCGTACGAGTTCCGCGGACTTGTACGCCGCGATTCCTCCGCCGACACCCAGGACAACGCGCATGCGCGGTTTATTCCGGTAGGATCGGCTGCTCTTGCTGCTGAATTTCGTCCGAATAGGGAACCAAGCCGCGGCGGACTTCTTCCATGGCGAGGACGGTGGGCTTTTTATTCGCGGCCGGAAGCACGCTACGCTGACCGTTCTGGAGTTGGCGCGCGCGCTTGGCGGCGACGATGATGAACCGGTACGTGCTAGAAGAAGCATCATCCGGAATACAATATTGTGCGTTTCTCGATTTATCTGCCATTTTTCTCTCCAACAAAGGAACGCTCGAGGCGTGTCCCGTTATTTCTTCAAAACAATGAAGGGTCCGGATCTTCAAAACTTCTGAGGATCGGTCGAATCTGTTCTTCCATACGCGTGCGGCGGACTCGCTCGGCTCTCACGATAGCGGCAAGCGTGGCCACCGACTCTTCCACCTGGTGGTTGACCAGCACAAAGTCGTACTGGACGTAGTTGCGAATCTCTTCGGCGGCATCTTTCAGGCGCCGCTGGATAACTTGCTCTGAATCCTCAGACCGCGCACGCAATCGCTGCTCCAGAATGTCACGCGAGGGAGCGAGGATAAAGATGGTGACGGCCTCGGGAAGTCTCTTCTTCAATTGTCTCGCACCCTGAACGTCGATGTCGAGTATGAGGTCCTTGCCTTCGCGCTGCGCCTGGTCCAGTACTTTTCGATTCGTGCCGTAGTAGTTTCCAAAGACTTGCGCGTGTTCAAGAAATTCATCGCGCTGTATGCGATCGTTGAACTCCTGATGGGAGATGTAGATGTAGCTCTCACCGGGCTTTTCGTTTCCGCGCGGCTTGCGCGTCGTGTAAGAGACCGAGAATCGCAATCCCGGGTCGCTCGCCAGGAGCCTGGAGACGAGCGTCGATTTTCCCGAGCCGGACGGCGCCGAAATGATGAAGACTGTGGTCATGCGTTCAGCCGGAGCGCGGTCATGAGACCCAATCTGGTCTTGTGCCAGCGAGCTATTCAAGATTGAGAGCCTGTTCGCGCATTCTTTCGATATTAGCCTTTGTCGCCAAGGCGAGGTTCGTAATGGTGAGTCCGGCTTCGCCGATTCCGGAGGTTTTCGACAGGACGGTATTGGCCTCGCGATTCATTTCCTGCAGAAGAAAGTCGGCGCGTTTCCCAATTTCTCCGCCGTTTTCGAGAACACGACGGAGCTCGTCGGTATGGACGGCCAAGCGGGCCAGTTCCTCCTGCACATCGGATCTGTCGGCGAGCAGCGCGGCCTCTTCGGCCAGGCGGCTTTCAGAGATGCTGGAATCACTTAACAGATTCTTTAAACGCTCGCGCAACCTTTGAAGGAAATGGGCGACGGCTTGTTCGCGAATCTCGCCTGTTTGCGCCACCTGTTGTTCTATGGCGGCGATCTCGCAATGGAAACTCTTGCGCAGATCTTGTCCTTCGCGCTCGCGATGCGGCATTCAGCTCATCCAGGCAGGCTGCAAGGGCCGCGAGGACCTCGGATTCCAGATTTTTGTCGAGCAGCTTGGTTTCCCGCGCACTGTCGAATACGCCGGGCATGGCGAAGAAGGTATTCAGATCCGGCTTGCTTTCCAATCCGAACTCGTCGGACGCTTGCCGGAATAAGGTTAGATAGCGTTTCAAAAGGTTGCGGTTGTAAACGATGCCGTCGGTTTCGGCATCCGGCGCGAGGGACATGCGGATTTCGACGTGACCTCGGGCAATCCGCTGTTTGAGGAGAACGCGCATGGCGTTTTCAAACTGGAGGAGCGGTCCGTTCTGATGAAAGTGCAGATCGAGGGCGCGGTGATTGACGCTGCGCAGCGTGACGGTCAGTTCGCCTGCGGTGGTTTGGGCGCGGACGAGCGCAAAACCGGTCATGCTGCGAATGGGGACCGCCGGTGTCGCGTTCTCTTGGGGAGCGGTTGCGCGCTTGGGCAACCCGCTATCCGACGGTTGCATTCGCATCCGAATGCTGCAAGTCGTGGAGACGATGGTAGATGCCACGGCGGGCAAGCAACTCATCGTGCGTTCCAATTTCACTGATTTTTCCGGCGTGAAGGACCACGATTTTATCCGCTTTCGAATGGTGGAAAGGCGGTGCGCAATCACGAGAACAGTGCTGCGCTTCATCAGAGCCGTCAAGGCTTGCTGAACCAGCCGCTCGGATTCAGTATCTAGATGCGAAGTTGCCTCGTCGAGGATCAGAATGGGCGCGTCTTTGAGGAGCGCGCGCGCGATGGCGATGCGCTGGCGCTGGCCGCCGCTGAGCCGCAAGCCGCGTTCTCCGATCAAAGTCTGGTAGGCGTCGGGCAGCTGCTCGAATGAAATCGTGGGCGAGGGCGGTACGCGCCGCATGCGAAAACTTCGTCTTGCTTCGCATCGGGCCGGCCATAGGCAATGTTGTCGAAGACGGTGTCGTTGAACAAAAAGGTGTCTTGAGCGACGATGCTGATGTTTTCGCGCAGGCTGTTGAGCCGGATGTCGCGAACGTCTTTGCCATCGATTCAGAACGGCGCCTTCTTTCGACATCGTAGAAGCGCGGCACTAAATTAGCGAAGGTTGTTTTTCCGGCGCCGCTTGGACCGACGATGGCGACCATCTCACCGGCGTTCACTTCGAGGTCGACTCCATCGAGCACGACGCAATCGGGTGCGGCCGGGTAGTTAAAGCGAACGTTTTCAAAGCGGATGCTCTTCTCGAATTTCGACAGGCGCAACGCTCCAGGCTTGTCGGCGACGTCCTGCTGGCGATCCAAATAGCCGAAGACTTTGAGGGCAGCGCCGATTCCTTGCTGAAAGATGTTGTGAATATTCGTCAGCCGCTTGATGGGCTCATAGAGCATGACGAGCGCCAGCACAAACCCAGTGAAGGTGCCGGCGGTCATGGTGCCGCTCTTCACTTGGAGACGCGCGAGCCACAGCAAAAGAATAATGGTCAGCGCTCCGAAGATTTCGATGAGGGGGGAGGCGAGCGCCTGTTGAGCGACATATCTGAGGTTGCCGGTTTTGAGCCGCTGCGCCGCCAAGCGGAAGCGCTTCGACTCATAATCTTCCGCGCCGAAACTTTTTACCACCTGATGTCCGGTGATGGTTTCCTGCAGGATATGATTCAGACCTGCGGCCATATCCTGCGCGTGGCGCGTGATGCGGCGGATGCGGCGGCCAAGCCGGATGGTTAAGAGCGCGACGACAGGAAAAATCAGAACACTGATGAGGGAAAATCGCCAGTCGATGGCAGACATGGCCAAAAACAGGAAGATGGCGGTGAACATCTGACGAAGCCAATCGGCGAGCATGGTCGAGACGGCGACCTGAATCTTGTCGATGTCATTCATCACGGCCGACATGATGAGGCCGGTGCTTTGGTCTTCAAAGAAGCGGGCATCCTGCCGCAAAACCCGGTCAAAGACTTCCTGGCGAAGATCCATGATGGCGCTGATGCCGACCCAATTGATGAGGTAATTCCCGAAGTAATCGCAGACGCCTTTGGCTACGAAGCACATGAACATGCCGATGGCGACCATGGTCCAGATGTTCGTGACGAAGGAAGGGATCAGGTCTCTCAGATAGATTTGAATGGCGCATGCGGAATGGAAAGGAGCAGGGCGGGCGCGTTATCGGCGTGGTTGGGTTCAGCACGCGCTCGAAGATAAGGGGAATGAGCTTGACGAGAAAACCTTGGGAAAGGCCGACAACGGCCATCAAGATGACGGATGCGACAAGGGCCGGCGCATACGGTTTCGCATAGCGCAGCAGGCGGTACAGATCGTTCAAGCGTGCGCCTCTTCGAACATGCGCAAGCGTTCGAGTGCGGCGATCACGCGCGAGACGCTGATTTTGCTAAGGCCGTCGGGCGCAACGACGATTTCGGATTCGGTACGCCAAGGCCCCCAGATGGCGGGATTCGAAGTACTGAAGAGAACAACGCTGGGAACGCCGAAGGCGGCGGCGATATGGGCGGGGCCGCTGTCATTTCCGATGAACACCACGCTTTTCGAGATGACGGCTTTCGCGTCGGCGAGCGGGCCTTGCACGACCTGATGATGCGGAAAGGCGAGGGGTCATCGGCGGGGCCGGACAGGAAAACGGGAGTAATATTCCAGAGTTTCAAGTAGCGCGCGACTTCGCAAAACCGTTCCGGCGGCCACTGCTTTTCCGGAGCGGAGGCGAAGGGATGCAAAACGGCGTATTTGCCGGCGATTGGTGAATTCCCGGCGTAGAGTTCCGCGCGAGGAACTTGTTGCATGGGTACGCCCAACGCGAAAAAAGCGGAGGCGAGGTGTTCGACAGTATGAACAGTTCGATTGACGCCCAGGATGCGCTGCGCGCGCTTGATCTTAAAGTTATAGGCGAAGGTCACGCTGTGGTGGGCGAAACCGGCGCGCCATTTCGCTCCAGAGAGCGCGGTCATCCATTGGCTGCGCGTGCCGCCATGGAGGTTCACGCACAGGCCGGATTTCCAACCGCGCACCGCTCTCCAGGTGGGGGCGATGAGGTGACTGATGTGCGGGTTGCCCTCGAACACGGCTTTGAATTGATCCTCGACGGCGACGCCGATGGCGAGATCGGGCCGGGACCGTTTCAATAGGGCCAGGGCGGGCGTGGTGAGAATGCAATCGCCCAGCGATCGCAGACGGATAACGGCAACGCGCGAAGCTTCCGGCAATTGCTCCAAAATCGTCATGCGAGGTTAGGGTTCAATGGTCGCTTGATCGACGAGCATGATGGGGATGTCGTCGCGAACCGGATAGACGCGCTTGCATTCGACACACTTCAGTCCTGTTCCATCTTCTTTCAAAACTACCTTGGCTTTGCAGACGGGACAGACGAGGATTTCCAGCAGCTCTTTACCGATTGCCATGGAACTTTCCAGTTTACCAGTGGCTGGGGGCGCTGTTCAGCAAAGTTACGGTGCTGGGATGTTTCATTTGGAGCGGTCGTCAGAAAGTTTTTTGAGGATAATTTTGGCGTCTTCCCAGGTCATGTCGCAGAGGGCCAGGTCGGCGAGATCTTTGGGTCCGATGTGACCGGTGGCGAGGAAGCGTTCGCGCTCCTGCTCAATGACGATGAGCCATTCGTCGAAGGTGAGTTCCTGATCGCGGCCGGTGCTGATGCCGGGAACCTCTTTGCGCACCCAGCGGTAAATGGCCGGAATGCCGCCGTGAAAGGACATCGAGCGCGTCACTACGACCGGCGGCGGATCCATAGTCTTGCTCTTCTCGAGCAGAACTTCGTTACTGGGAGACGCTTTGGTGGTGGTTTTACCGTCTTCGTAGATGACGTCGACATACTGGGTGAGCTGCGGAAGGACGGTCACACGTTTGGCCAAGTAGGCGTCGAGGTCGAAGTTGGCGAACGGGCCGGAAGGTTCCGGGTCGACCTGCTTAGCGGACTTAGCGGACGTTTTTGCGTTGGTGCGTGCTTCGCGCGCTAATTCCAGGTCGAGGAGTTCGCGGCGGTGGGCTTCAAGCGCGCGATTTTTGCGGATTTGCTCGACGGCGTTGCGCTCGCGGTGAAAGGCGCGCTCGGCGGTGGTGCGGTAGCGGGTGAAGCGCTCGACTTTGAGGTGATCTTCCTCGGACCAGTCGATGGAGGCGGCGTATTTGGCGGAGAGGGACTGCTCACATTCGTTGTACTGGCGGGTTTTGCGCCACAGGAACCATTGGGCGCGGGCGGTTTGTTCGAGCATGGACGCGAAGGTCTGGTTGTCGGGCTGGTAATCGTCCAGCCAGCTTTGGCGGAGCGCGTTCCAGTCTTCTTCCTTTTCGTCGGGGAGGATGAGTTTTTCGGAACAGCAGCCGTGGGTCAGGCGGTTCATGCTGGAGTTCGACTTTCCGTGCGGGGTATTTGGGCCGGTGGGCATGCTTTTGCACACGAGCGTGGCGCAGCGAGTGCGGCGATGAAGGCGGGAAGCGGGTGGAAGTCGATGAAGGGAAATGAAGAAAAGAAAAACGGCGAAGCTGTTACCGGGCGTGGCGGTGGGGCGCGGGCCGGTTTTGACGAATGGGCGGGTTAGCTGAATTTTGAGCAAAAGGCGAAGAGACAGCGCATTTTGCGGAACGAATTATTTTATGCGGTGCGATTCTCTAGAGTGTGTAGCGGTTCTTTACTCGACGCGCTTGGTTTAGCGAAACGAGGATTTCAGCAATCTCTTTTACGTCGTGACGAGCGCGGGGCGGAAGTCGCTTCGAGGCTCGCCAGGAATCCACCAGTTCTCTCGATAGCTCGGCTCTTCCGCACTTTTGGTGCATGACGGTTAACGCTGGAACTTGCAGTCGATCGCTTCAAACTTCTTCTCATGTTGGCATTCGAGACACCTGCGCCAAGCCATCTATGAAGCAGTCTCCCAGACCATGCAGGATCGCAATCATCCAGAGATTACCGGAGCGCCAAAATAAAACAGCGAAGAACATACCGATCGAGAATATCCCTGCAAAAATCCAAAGATGCGATGGATTCGTCCGGGCCAGTGCGAAGTGATACTCGTGGAGTGGGCCAAAGGTGAATATGAGATTGCTCACCAGGATGCCTGACAGAGTTCCCCAGCGGCGGACCAGTTCAGTCTGGAGCAGGCCGCGGTAGAGGAACTCCTGATAAAACGCCCAGATCATCTGCGGCACAAAGACGAAGATTCCAATCTTCCACAGATCGTGACGCGACCATAACGCTTTCAGGTCCGCCGATACAAAGAAACAAAACACGGCTGCCGAGATGAATACGATCTGGGGAAAATAGAGCTTCTCTGTTTGAGACCAACGAGACCACGAATGCAGACCCAGTTCGGACAAGCGCACACCGGAGAATCTGACGACGAGCCAGCATGCCAATGTCGCCAGGAGGCCCATTTCGAGCAGCTGCCACCAGGAACGGCTTGCGATACCCGATCGCTCCGCCTCGGCACGCAGAAGAGGACGCAGGGCGAATTCGAGAAGAACGAAGAGCGCCAGAAGCTTGTAGCCTTGCGGTGAGGAGTAACTGGTTGTCCGCGATCTGTCGAACAGGAACAAATGACCGCGCCAGAACGGGTTGATTCGACGACTCGACGAGTCCAAAAAGAATGCGCGCGCGATCTTCATGTCCCGCTCCGCTGCATAGAGCCTCGGATGGCTGTGAGTCCTTCATAATACGCTAGGGATACCGCCTGGTCTTACGCCAAATAGCGTGCATTTTCATGGAGACCCTCATGGGCTGGACGCGTGGCGGAAGGCATAATCGCGGGGGCGTGTAATGCGCTCCGAGACGATGGCGCTCGTTTTTATCCAAGGCGCGTTCGAGGAGGGTGCCGAAGATGGAGGGCTCGACATTTCCAATCGGAGCTTGTGCTCATAAGTAGAGGCGCGCCCCGTCGTGCTCTAACGGCGGAAAGCCAAAAAGCTCTACAATAGGCCAGTATGAAATTTCTCGTGTCCATCCTGCTGGTGTTGGTAGCTGCAAGCTTGCCGGCGGGCGCGGCTGCGGAGCGCCTGGGAACGGTCTCTTTCTCGACGTCGTGTGCGCAGCCGGTACAGGCATCGTTCGATCGTGGGGTTGCGCTCCTGCATGACTTTTGGTACGAAGAGGCCCAGCGTCAATTCGAGCAGATTGCGAAGGCCGATCCCGGTTGCGCCATGGCGCATTGGGGCGAGGCGATGAGCGAGTTCCATCAGATCTGGAACCGGCCCGATGAGAAAGTCATGGCGAACGGATGGGGCGAACTGCAGAAGGCTCGATCGGCGGCAGCGAAGACCGATCGCGAGCGCGAATATATCTCGGCGCTCAGCGCTTTTTATGAGCCCGGCGAACAGGACTACCAAGCGCGCATCGAGGCGTACTCGGCGGCGATGTCCAGGCTCTACAGCCATTACCCGGACGATGTCGACGCGGGTGCTTTTTACGGGCTTTCGCTGCTGGCCGACAGAGCTCCGAACGACGCGAGCGTGGACCATGAGCGAAAAGCGCTGGCGGTGCTGACACCTTTGTTCGCGAAAAATCCGGATCATCCGGGAGTGGCGCACTACATCATTCATGCCTGCGATAACCCGTTGTTGGCGCCGCAGGGACTGAAGGCCGCCGAGCGCTACGGCGAGATCGCGCCGACCGCTCCGCACGCGGCGCACATGCCGTCGCACATCTATGCCCGGCTTGGGATGTGGCAGCAAGATATCGAATCCAATCTCGCCTCGGTGGCGGCATCGCAAAAAGCGGAGGAACGGCATGAGAGCGGCGCCTTCGATCAGCTTCATGCCGACGACTTCCTGCTTTACGCCTACCTTCAGAGCGGCGAGGATGCGCGCGCCAAAGGCGTGCTGGACAAGACCGCAGCACTGATTACGCACTTTGAGGCGATGCCGGATATGGTGCGTCACGGCATGAGCGACATGCTGCCTTACTATCGCAGCAAATTCCCGGTTTTTTACGATCTCGAGATGCGGGACTGGAAGGCGGCAGCGGCGCTGGAACCGATCGCGGGGGCGCCTCCGCAGGTCGAGACCTTGACTTACTGGGCGCGTACGGTGGCCGCCGGACATTTACGGCAGCCGCAAGCGGCACGCGCTGACTTGACGACCTACGAAACTTTGATCGACCAAGTTAAGAAGGGCAAGCACGCTTATTCCGCGGAGTCGACCGGCGCACAAATCGAGCACGGCGAAGTGCTCGCCTGGACTGCTTTCGCGGAAGGCAATGGGGAGAAGGCAGTCAGCGAGATGCGGAGAAGCGCGGACTTACAAGACAAGGTCGGCCAGGCTGAAGTGGATATTCCGGCACGCGAGATGCTGGCAGACATGCTGCTGGAGCTTCACCAACCGGAGCAGGCGCTGGTGGAATTCGACCGTGCGCTCAAGATGAGTCCGAACCGGTTCAACGGCCTATTCCATGCGGGGCTGGCGGCGGAAGCGATCGGCGACAAGGCAAGAGCCGAGAGATACTATTCCGCACTGATGAAGGCGACCGACGATGGGGCGCAATCGGGACGCGCGGAGTTCGCGCATGTGAAGAGCTTCGTTTCTTCGATCCAAGTTGCCAGTAAGTGATTCGAGGCGGGCGGACTATGTCCGACTGCGAGCGACGACGGTATTCCGGCGGATCGCGCGCCAGATCAAAAGGAAAAGAAGCGTGAGCACGCCGGGAGCCGCCACCATGAACGCGAACCTAACGGCAAAAGCGATTCCATAGGCCATTTCCAAGTCGATCTCCGGCACACCGATCTCCAGTGTCGGATGGGCCGAGTCCATGCCTTGGGCATCCTGAAGATTTCTCAGTACAATCTTTTGGCGCACTCCGGGTTTTGGCTCATAGTCGCCAAGCGTCACTGAGTTGCCGAGTAATTTGTCCTTATAGATTCCTCGTTGGATGACAGCGCCGCTGTCATCCACGACTCTCCAAGTCATATCCAGATGCATGCGTTCGTCGATGCGACCGTCCCACTCTAAATCAATTTGGTAAGACTCGTTCAGGTCTGTTTTAAAAAACGGGGATGAGTATTCGCCGCGCTTGAGCGGAAGCGGCATGAGGAGCGGATGGGGGTTGTGGGTGAATCCGAACCAATAGAAGTACGCCAGAGGCGCCATTCCGAGAAGAACCGTAAAGCAGGCAATGCGAGAAACAATTTTGGGCCACGGCCAACGGTTCACGATGTTTGCCTCTCAACGGGAATGGGCTTTTTTAGGATAGCCGCGCGGGAAGTGTGGGCGATGGAGAGCTTGGACGAGCTCCGATCGGATCGTGAACTCCGCTGCTACCAATGCCGTTTTATCCAAGCGATTACCCCATGTTTCCGATCACCAATCGCTTCCACTCGAGTTGGCGAAACTAATTGGGCGAACACTCAGCCATATTCGGTCGCTTACGCTTCCGGCTCCATTTCAAGCTCTCTTTGGGATGGAACAGTAATTTTGTAGGTGGCTTACAGGATCTCTATTCGCTTCTTGCTTACGTGCCGGCTCCAGCTGGCGCACTCGACTGCCGTCGCCCGCCAAGCAATAGGCACTGTTTGGAAGGCTGGCGGCGAGGGTTGTGGGCTGAAAATCACGTCAGTCGATATTTTTCCAGCAGTAGGCTCGCATGGTGGGCCAAGTGTCCGGCGATGATGTAGGCCAGTGCGCGTACCGTAAAGTAGTTATCGCTCGCAATCCCGCCGCGCAGCCAGGCTTTGGGAGGCATATTTTCAAACAGCGAGATGGAGGAGAGGCGTACACGCCGGAACTCCTTTACATGGGCTGCCCAAGGCATGCAATCTGCCTCAGCGTGGGCGGCGGCGAGGTTCTGATCGAAGCTGGGTAGCGGTGTCGCGAAGCCGCGGGCGAACCAGAGGGCGCGAAAGGCAAACAATCGTTCGGAGTCCGTTAGGTGGTTTAAGACTTGCCGGATGCTCCACTTGTCTTCGGCGTAACGGTTGAATGACTGTTCTTCAGAAACTTTCGCGAAGAGAATCAAGGTTTCATCGAGCTGGTTGGAAAGAACGGGAATGACGTCGTCCTCGGCGACACGATTGATGTAGGTGAAATAGTAAGGGGCTGCTTCGGAACTCTGTGGCCGTCCCATCATTGCTACTCGGGGAGCCACCTCATTCGCGATCGAGGCGCCGGATCGAGGACTACCAATTCCGGGGGACCTCGGAGCAGATCCGTGGCGGAGAAGAGTGCGAGGCCTGCTCGGCTAACGGATTAAAACGGTCCTCGTAGGGCCGATTATCTTTGAGGATTCCTAACCAGACTAAGTAGGGGCCGTCCGTGCGGATAGGAAGCTGCGGGAAGTTATTGGGCACGTCGAGAGTGACCACTACTCCCATCTCGCGCGCCCCTGCGGCGCGGTAGCCGGCGAACACAGGTTCCGCTTGTTGCGAAAACGCTTTCACGCGGTCGGGCTTCAACGCGAATATCTGAGCTACGACCACGCCGTGAGCGCCATCGATTTCCTTAGCTGGATCTACTGCAGGCAGGATTGCGACGCCTCGCTGCGGGTCGAGCGGATGAAGTAAGAGCACGTTGTCGCTATTGACCAGAAGATCGTTCATCGCGGATCGGTGTTCTTTCCACACCGGCCCGTAATACAAAGCTGCATTCAGTCTTGCGCGGTCGTCCAGATCGTGAAAACCCCTGATCCAGGTGAACATGGAGTGATTCGCACGCTCCAAGAACTCGCCAGCAACGATTGCGCCGGTCTGCTGGATGGCTTCGGGAAAATAGCTCTCGAAGCGCTTGGCGAAATTCCCCCGCTGGCCCTCTTTGATTGTGTAGCGGCGAAACTCGATCACCGGATAATCACTATGAGTCATCGCTTCGGTTGAATCGGTCCGGGCCGGAATGAGCGTGCCGGCGCTCAAGAGGTATAGAAGTACGGCAACGGATGGAAAAAGTGCTATGAACATCCGGCGGGAGCGGTTCATCTGTTCTGATGATGCGTCGCCGCGCGGTATTTTGAAAGCTCCACTTTCGATGGAATTGCCGATACCGCTTTACACGCGCGGCGAAGCGGTGATGCCGGAAAGCGTGAGAAACCTGCGCGATCGATAAGCCGGTTTCTGTGTCCCGACAACGCGGGCGGCAACCATTCGTCTAGGCCTTCCATTGCTGAAAGGCTCGAGCGACCTACCCGGAAGTGGTAACGGAGCGGGCCACTCCTCCTCCCCTATTTGGTCTTGCTTCACATGGGGTTTGCCCTGCCGGTCCGATTACTCGGACTCGCGGTGCGCTCTTACCGCACCTTTTCACCCTTACTCGACCTCGTGCTGCAGACGCGAGCGGCCTACAGGGTACGAGCGCGTACGCGCAGCCGCGCCACAAGTCCCGCAACGAGGAAGCCAGCGAGCATCAGGAAGCCGGAGCCCGGTTCAGGAACTCCCGAGGTCGCGGGAGCGATGAGGCCGACGCCGTTGGTGAACGTGTCGGGCGTCACCGTATTTCCATTCGGATCCGAAAAGCTGGTGGTTGGATATGCCTCGAGGGTCAGATCAAACGTGCCAAGAGTCGCGTTGGGCGCGACGTCGTAGAGGACGTGACCCAACCCTACTACCGCGCCCGCTCCCAAGGTTGCGCCTGCCGGATCAGCATCATAGTCGGAGGCAGCTACTTCCTGCGCTCCCGACGTAGTAGCGATATCCGGACCGAAGAGGGAATTCCCGTCAAAGATGTACGGCGTGAGCGCGGAGGTACCCGTAGTCGCGTCGGTGAACGTAACATCTGTATCGGTGGTCGTAATCCCAAAGCTGAATCCGCCGATGGTCACCGAACTCAGCCCTGTGTTGCTTAACAACACATCAAAGGAGTTACCCGTGCTGCCGGGCGCTGCCGGCGTCGACAGCGGCTGGACCGAGACGATCAACGAACCCCAAGCCGCGCTTGCCGAGAGAAAGCAAGCTAGGGCGACCGCCAAGAAGAAACGTTTGGTCATATGTTCAGTGCCTCCGTTGAATTAAAAATGCGTACCGATGCGGCTTCGAACCACCTGGGTGTCGGCGATACTCACTATGCCGTCGCCGTTAATGTCGGCAAAGATGTTGTACGGCTGTGCGGTCGCGTTCTGCACAGACACCATGTCGGCCGAAGCCACCGCACCGTCGGCATTGAAATCGCCGTACAGTACGGCAAATGTCTCAGCCGTGTTCGACCCGGTCAAAGTGTTTCCGGCAGCATCCTTCAAGGCGTTCGCTCCGGTAGTGGCAAGCGTCGCGGTTACGCTCGATGCGACGGTGAGAGGACTGATGGTCCAGCTCAACGTGTTCGTGCCCAAGCCCGTGAGGGCTGTGGCTGCGACTCCGCTCAAACTGGCCGTGCTCCCGGCGGCGATTGGTTTCGAGAAGACCACCCGAATGCCGGTGATTTGCCAAGGCAGATCAAAGCGAGTGGACCCCACCAAGTTGTAGCTCTGCGATCCGAACAGCACGCTAAAGCTGGTCACTGTTGGTGCAGTCGTGTCGATCACGATGTTTGTATTCGCGCTTAGCGAACCCGCTGCGCCCGGGCCGGGAGCGTCAACTTCGCGGCGAGCGAGCTTGAATCGGTGATCGTGCCGCCGTTCAGAGTGAGAGCGGAAGTGGATGTGTAGTCCAGATGCGAGCTATTCTGGCCAGCCGCGACTGTGTAGGAGAACGTCAGAGTACTCGTTCCCGAGCCACCGCTGTAACTCGCCGTGCCGCCCGAATTGAGCGCGAGCTGCGGAGTTCCGGTTACATTAACCGCCTTGCTGAAAGTTACTGTGATCGCAATCACCGCGCCCACGGTGTAGGAGCCGTTGGCGGTAGTTGACGAAACGTTCGTGACCGTCGCCGGTGAATTAATGGTCGTAGAAACCGTGTTCGAGGTCGCGTTGGCAGCTCCGCCGCCCGAAACGGTTGCCGAAGCCGTTTGCGGAGAACTGGCCGTGCTGCTCACCGAATACGTCGCGGTAATCGTGGTTGCATTTCCGGCGCCGGAGCTGAGGGGCGCGGTGCGCGTGCAGCTTGTTGCCGAACATGTCCAGTTCGTATCGGTCGAACTCAGGTTCGTGAGAGTCAGGCCAGTGCTCGAACTCGGCGTTACGGTAATGGTTCCCGCCGTCGAGCCTGGTCCGTTGTTCGTCACCGTAATCGTGTACTGCAAACCCGTTTGGCCCTGCGCCGCCGATGCGGGGCCCGTTTCGCCGATTGCCAGCACTGGCGGATTCGTCGTGATGTTCAAGCACCAGTTCCAATGCTGAGCGATTGGCCGAACCGGCTGTAGATAAAGAGGCTCCAATAGCCGTTCCCGTTGATTCCGCCGTTGGCGCCGAAGCCGGTCGTGAAGGTCTGCGATCCCATGGAAGGCGCATACGACAGGCTGGCTGGGGCGGGCGCCGGGAATGCCGGGTTCGGCAGCCCGTCCTGGTCCGAGGTCGGATAATACGTTTGGTTATTCGTAGGAGGCGCGGGAATCGGATTGCCGGATCCCGCTGAATCGGCGATCGTCAGATTCAGGCTGCTGAATCCGTTGTCGCCGTTTCCGACGCCGTTCCAGAAAACGATATTGGTTGCGGTGGGGCCTTCGAGCAGCATCACCTGCGATTCCGACTCCGCGGTGCTGAAGTTGTTCAGGCTCACGCCGACCGTGTTCACGGTCCCCGCGAGGTTCGTCACATCCACGCGTGAGGGGTAGGGCGCGGCCGGAATATTGCTGTTGTTCGAGGCCGAAATGTTGATACCGCCCGGATTGCAGTATACGCCGCTCGAGGGGTTCGTCGTCGCGGTGTCGATCTCGATCGTCACTTGCCCCGAGCTCACCTGATAGGTTCCGGTCACACCGCTGTAGTTCGCCGTGATGGTGTGGATGCCTTCGCTCAGCGAGGAGGTCTGGAACGTGACCTGGCCGCTGCCGTTGAGGCCTGTCGGGCCCGAAAGCACTGTTCCGCTCTCTTTAAAGGTTACGGTGCCGCTCGAGATCGGATTGCCGCCGCTCTTCACGGTTGCCGTGAAGGTCACCTGTGCGCCCGTCGTCGCTTCGCCGTTAGGCGAGGAAGTGACGGTCGTCACGGTCGAGGCCGCATTGCTGGTTGTGATGTTCAGGCAATAGCCGCCGATGGATCCGTCTGCTGGCCCGACGTATCGTACACGTACAAGCTCCACTGGCCGCTGGGATTCGCGCCGCCGAAGGTGTCATCAAACGTCGCGCCGCCCTGATTTTGCGGCAGGCTGTAGGGGCCGCTCGGGGTGCCCGACGGGAAGCTTAAGCCGCTCTTGTCATCCGTCGGCAAATAGGTGCCGGAAACCGCGCTGCCCACGGGATTCGGGACCGCACTGGAGCCGCCATCGCTCAAGACCAAGGTGACGTTGCTAGCGGCCGTCTGGCCGCCGGAGCCCGCGAGCGGAATGAATTCATGACCATTGGGATCGACCAGCAAGAAATTGTAGTCGGAAATGGAGCCGTTACCGTCGGTGGTGATGCTGTTCAGCGTCAGGCTAACGTCGCTGATGGTAAAGCTGGTCGAGGGAATCGTGATGTGCTGCGGATAGGGAGTCGTTCCCGGCGAAGTAGCGGTGTTGATGGTGATCGTTCCGGTATTGCAATATACGCCAGAGGATGGATTGGAGGTCGGGTGATCGACGAAGAAGTTCAAAGTGCCGTGGCTGGTGCCGAAATTGCTGTCACCGTTGTAGGCCGCCTCCAGGGGATGGTTGCCTTCGGTTGAGAAGCTGGTGGTACAGGTGGCGACGCCGCCGCTCACCGCGACTGGGTTCCCGGCCGCACAGCTCAGATCGTTTCCATTGTCGGTGAAGGTGACGGTGCCGCCGTCGGGGGTGGGGCTGACGGTGGCGGTGAGTGTCAGTGAGACGCCTTCGTTGGCCTCGTTATTCGGCTGGTTCGAGCTCAACGAGGTCGAGGTGTTCGTCGCATTCGCCGCCGTGATGCTCAATGTCCAACTGCCGATGCTCGCGGAGTTGTCCTCGACCTCCGAATTGGTCCAAACATAGAGTGTCCAGGTGCCGTTCGCAGTGCCGCTGAACTGCGAGGCAAAGGTAGCAGTTCCCTCGCTCGGCCCGTCGTTCGGGTCGGCGGTGTTGTACGTCGCGCAGGGAGCGGAGGCGGATGGCGCCCCGCCGCCGAAGTTGCTCCGTTGCCGTCGCCCGAGCAGGTCGTCTCGACATTATTGACAGTCGGTTTGTAAGTGGCGTTATTGGATGGATCGCCATCATATGGGCCTGGTGCGTGATTGGTTGCTCCGTCCGCGAAGGTCACTGTCGCGCCACTGATCCCACTACCATTACTCCGAGCACCCACGCCGCCGGCAAATTGGAAGGTCTGCTCGCAAGTGCTGCTGTTGCGACCAGTGGGCTGAAATACGAGCATGAACTCGCGGTCCGTGTCGCCGTTGCTGTCCGTCCAATTGTTGAGAGTGACAGTGATCGGGCGATCGATCCCGGAGATGCCCGATACGTCTGTGCGTCAGAAGCCGATTGCCGTTCTGATGGGTTGCGCCAATCGTAAGACCGCCGCCGGTACACGTGTACGGCGAAGATGCCGTGCAACTTCCGTATGAGTAGCAGCGGTCGAGCATAACAGGGCCGCTGAAAGGAGACTGCGCTGGCGCATGGCTGGGAGGGTCCTCTTATATGCCGTTTCGATCGCAGCTGCCCGGCAACTCAGATGATTAAATTTGGAAACCAGCCGAGTGTATCAGAGTCTAACTACAATTTCCATAACATGGTGGTAGACTCGCCCACGTGTGGTACTGTTTAGTACGCTGTTGCTCGCACAGATTTAATTGTGTAAGGGAAACTATTATCCACGCGAAACGCGTCAGGGACAAAGGCGAGCGGCGGCCTCGCCGACACGGCGGTTCGAAAGTAAGAAGCCTGCGCGATCGATAAGCCGGTTTCTGTGTCCCGACGACGCGGGCGGCAACCATTCGTCTAGGCCTTCCATTGCTGAAAGGCTCGAGCGACCTACCCGGAAGTGGTGACCGAGCGGGCGACTCCTCCTCCCCTATTTGGTCTTGCTTCACATGGGGTTTGCCCTGCCGGTCCGATTACTCGGACTCGCGGTGCGCTCTTACCGCACCATTTCACCCTTACTCGACCGGCGGAGCCGGGGAGCGGTATATTTTCTGTGGCACTTTCCGTAGCGTGCGCTTGAGCGCAGCCCCCGGCCGTTAGCCGGCATGCTGCCCTATGAAGACCGGACTTTCCTCTC
>CAVRBR010000003.1:0-383541 GCA_963719335.1 Terriglobia bacterium
TCTAGTCTTGCCTGAAAGGCGATCATGCGGGGGGAACTGTCGCCGCCGAGACCGACGCCAAGGAGTCCGGTTGGCGGCGAGGTGGTTGCGGTAAGAGCGCCGAATCCGGTCTGGGTTGAAGGCTGACCGGGAATGCCTGCAATCACGATGGAAGGCAGTGCGAAATTCGGGTGGTTAAATACATTGAAGAACTGTCCCTCCAGACGCAACTTGACTCGCTCGGTCAGAGTAAACCACTTAGTCAGATAGAAGTCGCTCCACACAAAATCGGGACCGCGTAACGCATTGCGGCCGAGATTCCCGAACTGGCAGCTCGAAAGACTATCTCCTCCCGCACATGCGCCGGTGCTTGGATCAACGGCGGAAACGAACGCATTCGGGTTTAGCCATTGAATGGTTCCGGGTTGGGTCACGCCTGGGATGGCGTTGTGGTCGTACAAGGGAACACCCGGCACTACGCTGGCAAACTCAGATCCGCTGCCGTTTACGATGCCGTTTCCGCCTGCTGTGTAAGCTGCGCTCAGGACGGAGAACGGAATGCCGCTATGCCAGAACACCGAGCCAGATATCTGCCAGCCGTTTAGGGCGTATCCAAGCAGCCGGTTGTGTACTTTCAGCGGCAGTTGATACACGTAGTTGGCCGTCAGGTTCTGTCGAATATCGTAGTCGCAGGGCCCCTGGTCACGGGCGAGATTGTAGGGCAAAGGCGAAAGGATGCCGCCGGCAGAGAACTGCAGGAATCCACCGTTTGAGACGGTATCGATGCAATGGCTCCAGGTGTAATTGATCTGCCCTTGAAGGCCGTGAGCTAACCGTTTTTCGGCCGTGAGCTGCAGTCCGTTGTAGTGGCTGTTTGCGCCAGTTTCGAGTTGCGTAACAGCCGCGAAGCGCGGGTCGGTTGGCTGGGCATAGGGAAACGGCGAGAAGCAGCCCGGGCACACGGTCTGATATCCGTTGACCTGCATCGTGTATGGCTGATTGACGGCACGCGTCCCGACATACTGCGCTCGCAAACTCACCGTGTTGCCCACTTGGTGTTCGAGCGCAAAACTCCATTGCATGAAGTAGGGCGCATGGAGCTTGCCGTCGGGCACGGCCGTCATGGAAACGGGAGGAAGGCACGCGTTTTTATTCGCCAAAGGCGAAGCACACGAGAGTTCGCCCTGCGCGAAACCACTCATAAAATTTTGCGCTGCGGTTGCGGTTGCGTCGACTGCGCTGTTAGCCACTCCCGGAGCCACAGCAAGGCCGCCCACCGTACCCAACAAGCCTCCCTGGAACGTGTTCACGTAAGGCGGATTGTTGCCTACCAGATCGGCAACGCTGCCTGGAAGAAGATCGCTGAACAGACCGAACCCGGTTCGCAGCACAGTTTTGGGCCTGATTTGCCATGCAACGGCTGTTCTCGGCTGCAAAATGGCGAGCGGTGTCGATTGAAACACGTTCCCGAGGTTGGTTTGAATCACCGAGTTGAGCGGTTCATTCACGTCGTGCGAGATAGAGGCGAACGATCCGGGCAAGCGCGCCACCAGATCGTGCGGGTTCAGTGGATTCGAGTTGTGAGTGGCCCGCATGCCGAACGTCCATGTCAAGCGCGGAGTGACCTGCCATTTGTCCTGAGCGTAGAAATCGGCATTCAAGAAATTAAATGGCTGCGAGTCAGCAAGCGGGTAAGTGGCGGTCGCAGTGGATGCCACGCCATAAATGAACTCAGGAAGATCCGTGTAGGTGACTGTGGGAACGGTACCTTCGCCGAAATCATAGTCGTTCAAGCGGAAGATGCGCGTGTTTGTGCCGAAGCGGAGTTCGTGCGAGCCGATGGTCCAAGCAAGATTGTCATTGATAAAGAATCGGCTTGCCCGCCGCCCTTGCACCCACGTGTTGTCGAGACCACCGAGCGCGGTGAATGGCGCGCTGGAACCGCTCGGCTCAAGAACAATCGGAAAGGCCGAAAGTGTCTGCGCTAAATTCGCTGGACCAAAAAGGCTCTGATACCAGGAGAAGGCTGGATTGAAGTAATTCACAAGATTCTGAGAGAAAACGTGCGTGAAGCCGGCCGCAAATGAGTAAAGGGGCTGAGGAGAGAGGGCGTCAAACACGGGATTTATAGGATCGGTCCAAGCAGCCTGCAAACCCGTGTCCGCCTGGAAGCGGTACCAGGTCATGTTCCTTTCGTTGATGTTGTAATCGATGCGTGCGGTCTGGACCTGCTCGTGATCATCGCTGGAATGCGAGACACTCTGGCGATTCGCACAGCCGTTCCCGTTCGGCGGATTGCCGGCTGCGGCGACTCCGTTGCTATTGAACGGACACCCGAGCATCGCGAGCGGCGTACCGGCCGTGTTGCCGTACAGAGAAAACAACTTCTTGTAAAAAGGCACAAGCTGGGGTTGCGCCGGGTAGAGCGCTCCCGTGATCGCATCGCGTCCGCCTATCGGAAGCTGGCTCAATATGTAGCTCTCCAGAGCTGGTGTGGGGACGGTTGTCTCCGTGACGATAGGTAGCGCAATGCGCACCCATTCGGAGTCGAAGAAGAAAAAAAGCTTGTTGTGAAGGATGGGACCGCCCAAGCTGCCGCCGAAGTGGTTGACTGTCGAGCGCGGCTTGTGATTTCCGGGAGTTGCGTTCGTAAAGAAATCCGCCGCGTTCAGCAGCGAGCCGTTCCACAGTTCG
This sequence comes from Terriglobia bacterium, assembly GCA_963719335.1. Lineage (GTDB taxonomy): Bacteria > Acidobacteriota > Terriglobia > Bryobacterales > Bryobacteraceae > Bog-105. Next base: position 2,674 of record CAVRBR010000003.1, read on the forward strand.
TAGAGGTTACCGTGAAACTGGTTCGTGCCGGACTTGGTTACGTAGTTGACTTGAGACGCGCCATAACGGCCCTGATCGACCGCATAGGACAGCGTGTTGACCGTCACTTCCGCAATGGAATTCAAGCCGAGCACAAGATTTGTCGAGAGGCCGCTGTTGAGGTTCGTCAAAGGGTCGTTTGTCTCCAAACCGTCCACGATGTAGCCGTTTGAGAGCGCGGGAAGACCGTTGAACTCGACATTGCCGTAGCCATTTGTCCCGCCTACAAAGTCGTTTCCGCTGCCGGCCGTGTTCATTACGGCGCCCGCGGCGAATTGGAGCGGATAAGTAAGATCGCCGCCCGGATTCGGCAGATTTTCGAGTGCATGCGCAGTCATGGTCGTCGCCGTATTTGCGTTTTCCGTGTTGAGGAGTGGAGTCTGTTCGCCGACCGTGACCTCCTGCTTTACTTTCTGCGGCTGCAGAACGAAATCTACGATTTGGGTACGGCCAAGCGGCGCCGCAACCGAGTTGTTCTGCTGCTCCTCAAAGCCTGGTACGGCCACTTGCACGGTGTAAGTACCAGGTGTCAGCTGCGGAAACTGGAAGCGGCCCGCGCTATCGGTCTGAACGGTGCGCTTCAGGCCGGTTCCGTTGTTGGAGATTGTGACGTGAGCCTCAGGCACGGTGGCGCCGGTGGCGTCCCTGACTTGGCCTGCGATGGCGCTGGTGGTTTCACCCTGTGCGCGGCAGACCCAGGGAAGCGAAATCCAAAGGGCGAGCAGAACGAAGATTGCGTGAGTTATAGATTTAGGCATGCCTAAATTAAGACTGTAGCATTAGCTGACTGCTTACTGCAATGGCCAATTTGGTGCGCTCGAGCCGTGAGTGGAACGATACACTCTGATTTAGTGCCACCTAGATCTGATGGTCCTGTCAACACAGAATCGGTCGACGATTACCTAAAGGCCATTCTGGAACTGAGTGGTCCCGAGGACAAGCAAGTTCCGAGCAACGGACTGGCGGAGCGCTTGGGCGTCCGTGCTGCGTCGGTGACCGGGATGCTCCAGAAGCTTTCGGCGAGCAAGCCGCCGTTGGTGAAATACGAGAAGCACCACGGGGCGCGCTTAACAGCGGCCGGGAAGAAGCGGGCGCTTGAGGTTTTGCGGCATCACCGATTGCTAGAACGGTTTCTGCACGATTTCCTCGATTACGGGTGGGACGAAGTTCACGAGGAAGCGGAGCGGCTGGAGCATTTCATATCGGAGAAGCTCGAAGACCGGATCGCGGCGAAGCTGGGAGACCCGCAGTTGGACCCGCACGGACATGTGATTCCCGAAAGAAGCGGGGCGGTGTCGCCGAGGCAAGAAGTGAACCTGCTCAACTGGGCCTGCGGTGTTCCGGCTGTGGTGAGCAGTGTTTCCGACCGCAATTCCTCAGAGCTGAGAGAAATCGACCGCTTGGGATTGCGCCCCGGCGTTTCAGTTCTGGTTGAGGCAGGAGTTCGTAACGCTTCGCTCCTGATGCGGATCGACGGCCAAAAGAACCCGACCCGCCTGAGCCAGCATTTAGCCGCACGAATCTCTGTTATCGCCAGTTCGTCCTCGAACTAGAAGTTAGCAGCCCCGATTGCCGGGTAAGCACATAGAAAACGACAGATCCCACTGCCGATTAGCACAGAGCGGCGCTACGCGGGCATGGACAAGGTTTATTGATGCCCGTATTTCCCTTGCCAGGACAGTGATTTTCGTCCGATCGGGGTAGTCGCGAAGGGTAGAACTAATCGGCAGCCGAAGTTCCGGATCAACATGCTAGCTGCAAATGAGCGAATGTGCGTGGAGTTTTCAGGGACTGAGGCACTTCAAATGGCAACACATGTCTGACACGATGAATGGCTCACAGTTCGGGAGGCTCGTCGCCGTGGAAGGTTGGATCGTAGCCTGCAACGAGCTGGCACTCCAGCCTGTCCGCTTCGAACAAAACATTTCCAGGGATTCGCTTTTTTTCTTCTTCCAGGAACTCCCGCGAACCGTTCACTGCCCGAGGTACGCTCTTGTGTATCATCGGGTCCCAGCGGTGATCTCAAGATAGTGGCGACCGGCAATATGCCCACTGGGGAACTTTCTCTGCTTCCAGAGCCATACATTCGCCGCTGCAAAAAGTCATTCATACCGCCCGACACTGCTCTTCACAATTCTGGTGGGCAAGACTGGTTCACCATGAACTGCGATTGACGAGCGCTCTGTAACTATCGGAACGTAAAGAACGTGTTTCGACAAAACACACGAAAGTCCAGCTTGATAGATCTTCCAGACTTCTGCGAAGCAGTTCGAGCTGCCTCAGGTAACAACACTTGATCGAGGGCTTTCATCCCGATCTGCGAGTCCCTCGCCGGTGGCACCAACGAGTGGCTAGGCTGCCATTTTTGACTTCGCCTGTAAAGATGCGTACAAGACTTACATGACTGGCTTTATCCCCGGTCGGTTCTGCCCAGACTCCCGCGTAATGGAGCGCCGCCGCACATCTCAAGAAGTCATTGTTACGCACACGCCAAGCCGCATCTACGTTCGAATTCGCTTACCAAGCGCGCGTCGCAGTCGAGCGTATTCGATTCGCGATTCGCCAGACCGACCAACTCGCAGCAAATCAGCCCGTCCTGCAGGAGGTCGGAATGCAATTGCTTGACGCGTTGGACCGGCTCAGACGGCAAAACGGCATTTTCAAAAGCATTTTCGGCACAATGTCTGCCGCTTGGAGCGACGCAAATCCGTACCGAACGGAACTCGAGAAATCCGCCGCAAACTCTCAAACGGAGTAGTGGGTGTGCATTCCCCAACGGCTGCCAAATCCATCGTTACAAGTTCGGTATCCTCGGTGTTCAGAGGGAGAGCCGAAGACAATATGGCGCGAAGGCGCGGGCAGCGCGACGGTTGGCTTCACGAGAAGAACGGCACGTGGTTGCTCACCTATCGCGTTTATCGCTGGGATGCGGAAAAGCGAAAATCCGTTCCCGCTCGACCCACGGTGTCGATCGGCCCCGCGGAAGGTCCAGGCAAGCTTACCCGGAAACAAGCCGAGCGATTTGCATGGGACCACTTTCTCGCAAAAATTGACAATACGGCGCTTCATCCGAAGTCCACTATGACTCTGGATGAGTTCTGGAACTCGAAGTTCAAGACGCAGGTGCTGCCCAAACTGAAAAAGGCTACTCGCAATCAATACGGTAACCTCTGGAAGAACTGGATACAGCCGGCGGTCGGTCATGTGAGACTCTTTGAGCTTTCTCCCGATCATGCGGAAACGATCATCGGCAACGTAATGGCGTCCGGCCGTTCCAGCGCAACGGCGAAGCACGTCCGAAAAGTTCTATCGGCTGTGTTCTCTCACGCGAAGCGCGTTCAGTGCGCTGCCGGAGATAATCCGGCGACCCTAATCGGGCGCATGGAAATACAGCCCGCCCGCGAAGTTCATTCTCTAACTTGGGAGGAATGTGAGAAGCTGTTGCCTTCGCTTCCGTCCGCGCCCTACTATGCCCGAGAGATGGCGTTGCTTTCCATCGCGACGAGCATGAACGCTTCCGAAATGCGCGGGCTGAAATGGAAGCATCTGAACCTGACGCCGGAATGGTCTCCCCTTGACGGCGATGTGATTCCACCACTCCACATCGCCGTTCGGGACCACTATTACCAGAATGAGCGCGGTTCGCTGAAGACGGGAAAACGCAAGAGACTGCTGCCGATTTCCGAAATCGTTTTGCGAATGTTTCTGGAGATCCGCTCTCATTCCCGATTTACCAATCCGAATGATCCAGTGTTTGCCTCCCGGAACGGAACGCCCGTCAATGAGAACAATATGGCCAAGCGAATCCTCAAGCCGATCGGCACGGCGCTCGATATGCCTTGGCTTTCCTGGCACGTTTTCGACACACCCACTCGACTCTGACGAAGACGCTCGAGATGCATGTGAACGACCGGATGGCATTGATGGGCCATGCGTCCGCCGAAATGACGGACCGTTACACGCAAGAGGACCGAGAACGAATGAGGGCCGGCGTGGAAACGATTTCGAACCGCATCTGGAAACCGGAGAAAGCGATCAACGTCATCGACATCGCGAGCATTCGCAACCAGAAAAAGAAGAATTCTGGCAACCAATTGGCAACCAGAACCGATTCGATCGTAAAAAGAAATAAGATAGCAGGACAGAGCCTTTGCCTCCGGAGCAAAAGGTCAGAGGTTCGAATTCTCTCGGGCGTACCAACCCTCGAACAGAATCAACTAGTTAGCAGACAGACCTCGAACCCAAGAAGGTGCCAGAACCATTGCTTCGGCCGTCTTTTGAAGAATTTTGACAACCAATCGGCAACCACGCCGCAATCCGGCCAAACGTTCACTCCGATGTCCTCAGGCGTCGAATGGACAGATCCGCCCGCTTCGACGCGCGCTCGTGCCGCTGTGACAGGTTGGCGTTCAGTGGCAGCGCAGTAACAGGAAAACAGAAATCGGTTTTGCTCGACCGAAGCAAACTGGAATTTCAGTAGTGTTTATTGAGTTTGTCTCTCGCTCGCTCGGTTCAAAGTGATTCACAAGTCAGATCTGCCATAGGCGAGAAAGTCGGTGGAGCGAAAGGGGTTCGGGTTTACTTCGGCTTGGACTCCGAAAGCGGTGGGTAAAGTGGTCGTACCCTTTCGGTGGCGTGATCCTCCAAACGAACCGCTGTGCACGGATAACCTGTGACGACGTTCTGTTACGTTTCGCGGAATGCCGCCCAGGCCCTGAGAGTGAGCTTTCAATCAGCGTGTCGTTCCAAAGCCAACAAAGGCGAGGGTGACAGTTAAGAGATCCTATTTGCATTGGTTGCAGCAATGCTACATTGTCAAACGCCCGAGCAGCGTGTTCACTGGGCGGCCTTGCAGATAGGCGGCGAGTAGATGAAGATGCCGCGAGGCGTCTCTTGTCACACCCACATACAAACCCCGATGTCTGGCGCGCGATGTTTCAGGCATCGGCGTACTGGTTATTGCTCCGATACGCCGCCACTCTTCTTTTGACTGAAGGCACAACATGCTCTACAAAGAGACATGAATTCCAAGCACCTGCCCGCAAGCCGCTCTGCGATAAGTGCGGCTCCGCGGATCGCGTTCGTCCCCGATGAATTGCCCCTGACGGTGCGAGACGCCGCTGTCTACCTCGGAGTCAGCCTTCAGACCGTGTATCTTTGGGTAGAGCGAAAGCAGATTCCCCATCTCCGCGTGATGGGCCGGAACATCCGGTTCCTGAAATCGGACCTCGAGCCCTTCCGCGCAACTTTCAGAGAAGAGGTGGGAAATGGCAAGACCTAGAAAGCATGACGGAAGTCTTTTCAAGAGAGGAGGTTCAAAGGTCTGGTGGATGCAATACCGAGATCGGGACGGCAAACGCCAGAGGGAATCAACGCAAACCGACGACTGGGACGAAGCTCAGCGGCTTTTGCGCGAACGGCTACAGGCTCGAGACAGCAACTCGCTGCCATTACTGCGGAAGGGACAGGATCTCAGTTTCAAGCAGTGGGCCGAGTATTTTCTCGAAAACTTTTCCAAGCCGCCGATTCGCGCGGAGAAGACGCACCTCTCTTACGAACGCGTGGCCAAACATTTAAACGAGAGCTTCGGAGGCCAACGGCTCCCCGATATCACCGCCGAGGTCATTGAGGCTTACATCCGGCGGCGGTTGAAGCAACGAGTCGAGGTGACGACGAAGAACGGGAAGGTTTCGAAAGACTTGGTGAAGCCTTCGACGGTTCACCAGGAGTTTCGAGTCCTCCGGCGCATGCTGAATGTTGCCGTTCGCAAGAAGATGCTGGGTAGCAATCTTGTGCCGGAGTGGAGTTCCCGGTGCGGGTAAAGAGGCTCTTCCGGCCGCATTATGTGACGTGGTCGGAACAGCAGAAAATCGAGCAGCATGCTCCTCAATACCTCCGCAACGTCGTCCGGATTATCACGGAGACGGGGCTGCGAGTTTACAAGGAGCTGACGCCGATGAAAAAGGAGGATGTCGATCTGAAGAACGCCCTGGTGTGGATTCCAGATTCCAAGACGGAAAGCGGAATCGCCGAGGTGCCTCTTACGGAACTGGCCCTGGAGGCCTTTCGGGATCAGATGGCGATTGCCGGTCCGAGCCCGTTCCTGTTTCCCAATGACGAAAACCCATTGGGCTACCAGGGGAGCTTCAAGAAGGTCTGGGCGAACCACGCTCCGCAACGCGGAGGTGCCATACTTCCGGATTTACGATCTGCGGTCGACGTATTCAACACGGTTGAGCGCCGGCGGCGTAGCCGATGAATGGGTTACTCAGATGCTTCGGCAGGGCGATGCGAAGGTGTTCAAGAAGTACTCACAGATGAAGCTGCAGATGAGGCGGGAGGCGCTGGCAAAGCTAAATCGGCGTGCGAACGAAGGGCCGGATTTTGGCACAGGCGAGGCGGCGTAGCCTGTTTTGACACAGTTTTGGCACAGTTGGAACAAAAAGGATGAAATAAGAGGTGCTCCGAATTTGCTAAGTGCTTTGAAATCAGAGAGGATCTGGAGCCACCCGCCGGGATCGAACCGGCGACCTGCTGATTACGAATCAGCCGCTCTACCAACTGAGCTAGGGTGGCTTGGACTTTCTCAGTTTAGCGCAGTCGCTTGCCTCTCCAGTCGGTTACCGCCGTCGCTATGGTGGAAAACGCCCTTGCCAGAATTGCCCGAAGTTGAAACCGTTGTTCGCTCCATTGCTCCCCATATCGTTGGCGCGAACGATCGAGCGCGCCGAGTTTACTTCGCGCCGGGTGACGCGGGGCGGACTCGCCGAAACCGCGCGGGCGCTTGCCGGGCGCGCGATTCGAGGCGTCCGCCGCCGCGGCAAACAGATTTTCTTCGATCTTGATCGCGGCGTTCTCTACATTCATCTCGGGATGACCGGCAAGCTGCTGTGGAATGCGGCGCGCCGGCAAATATACGCGCGCCGTGTTTGAACTGGACAACGGCACGCTCGTTTACGACGATATCCGCCAGTTCGGCCGAGTCGAGTTTTACGAGAGCAATTCCCGCAGACTGCTCGATCGCGTCGGTCCCGATGCGCTGGCGTCGCCTTTGAAGAATTCTACGCGCGCCTGAAGCAGCATCGGTCACGTATCAAGGCCTTGCTGCTGAATCAGTCGTTTCTCGGCGGCGTGGGAAACATCTATGCGGATGAAGCGTTATTTGCCGCGGGCATTCACCCGCGCACCTCGGCCAGCCGTATGTCGAAAGCGCGCGCGCAACGCCTGCACACGAGCATCTCATCGAAGTGCTTCGCACTCGCGATTCAGCATCGCGGATCATCCATCTCCGATTACGTGGACAGCGCGGGAGAGCGCGGCGGATTTCAGCAGCTTCACAACGTCTATGGCAGGGCGGGGAAGCCGTGCCCCCGCTGCGGCACACCGATCCGGCGCATCGTCGTCGGCGCAACGCGGAACGCACTATTGTCCGCGATGCCAACGGCCTGAGTGACTGGCTGCTCCGCTTCGGCGTAAGCCGCTTGCCGAATGACGTCCACCACTTCCACCACGCTCTTCATGGCCTTCACATCGTGTACGCGCACGATATGCGCGCCATTCAGAACGCTCGCGGCCACAGCGCCTGCCGTCGCAAACTCCGTATCGTCCTGCTGCTCCTTTTTCAGAAACGATTTTCGCGAAGGGCCAATCACGATCGGCAGATCGAAGGATCTTCAGCAACTCCAGATGAGCGATGATCTCCGAATTCTGTTCGCGTCGTTTGCCGAAGCCCAGGCCGGGATCGATCGCGATCTGATGTTTCTGGACGCCCGCCTGCCGCGTGCGATGCACTGCCGCTTCCAGATCAATGCAGATGGAGCGCATCAGATCTTTCAGAGGAGGCAACTTGGCCCAGGTCTCCGGGTTGCCGCGCATGTGATTGATGATCAGCCCGGCATCGTATTTGGTGACGATTTTCGGCAGTTGCAGATCCAGCAGGATTCCGCTCGGGATCGTTGATAATTTCCGCGCCGTGCTCCAGCGCTTTTTCCGCGACTCCCGATTTGTAGGTATCGACCGAAATCGGAATGCTCAGTTTGTCGCGCAGCCGTTTCAGCACCGGGATGAGGCGGCGCAATTCTTCCGCTTCGGAGATACGTTGCGAGCCAGGGCGCGTCGATTCGGCGCCGATATCGAGTATGTCCGCGCCTTCATCTTCCAATTCGACGGCGCGCGCAAAGGCGCGATCGGGATCGGAGTATTTCCCGCCATCGGAGAAGGAATCGGGCGTGACGTTCAACACGCCCATCAGCAAGCGTTCGCTCGCCCAGCACGATTTCACGCTGCTTCAACTTCCACTGATAGCGTTTTTCCATTCCCTAGACTATGAGTGTGGCAGACGTCCTGGAGCCAGATTGCGCCAGTGCGCACGCCTGATCGTTCCGAGAGATGTTTGCCGCGACTTCGAGCGCGCCTCGCGACTGGAGTGGCTCGACACAAATCATACCGGCGCGTACGCGATGGGAACCGTGGCCGGCGTGAATACGCGCCGTTATCATGCACTGCTGATTGCTTCTCTGAATCCGCCCGCGGATCGCTATTCGATTCTTCCGCGCGTCGAGGAGCGAGCCGATCGCCGGCGATGAAACGCTTCGAACTGGCGACAGTGCAGTATCCGGGCGCCGTTCAGCCGCGCGGTTTCGAACTGCTGGAAGAGTTCCGGCTCGATCCGTTTCCGACGTGGCGATACCGCTGCGGCGCGGCGGCGATTACGAAGACCGTTTGCTTGCTGGACTGAGCAGCAAACCGTGCTGGTGCGGTACCAGAGCGACGGAGGCGTGCCGCTTGCAGGTGCGGCTGTTCCTTTCGTTTCGTGATTACCATTCACTGACGCATCAGAACGATGCGCTTCGCGACGAGCGCTGGAACTGCCGACAGGCAGCATTTGCTTCGATCCTTATCCGGATTTGCCGCCGCTGACCGTCTTTCACGCGGCAGTCTTTCAGCCCGATGCAGGTTTGGTTCTGGACCACGAGTATCTGCGCGAGCTCGAGCGAGGTCTGGATTTTCGAGAAGATCTCTTTTCGCCGGGCTCGTCGAGTTTCGATGTAGGACCGCGAGCGCGATGCGCTGGTTCGTCGCGACGCTCGAGCCTCAGCGGATCGCTTTCCGCCGAACTCGCGAAGCCGGATGTCGAGTCATCATTCTGCGAAGCGAGAAGCGCAGCGCACGACAGTTCGATCAGCTGCCATCACGGCGATCAATCCACGTTGACGCGCGCGCTCGATCAGTTCCGGATCATTCGATCCGACGGGCGGCCTTCGCTGATCGCCGGCTATCCGTGGTTTACGGATTGGAGCCGCGATACGCTGATCAGCCTTCCGGCGCTGTCGATTGCAGGATTTCCCGAGCAGGAGACGAAAGACATTTTGGAAATGCTGAGTGCGCGAGCGTTCACAAGGCTTGCTGCCGAACCGCTTCTCCGATCGCGCATTGCGCGCCCGAATACAACACCGCCGACGCCAGCCTCTGGTGGTTCGTCGCGGCACACGACTCTGATCGAGCCGACGCAAGATGTCGAGCTTCTCCGCGAGACTTTTTATCCCGCCGCGCAGCGACATCGTCGAACTGGCATCAGGCGCGGAACCAGTACGGCATTCGGCGTGGATCCGGCGGATCATTTGCTTTGCTGCCGGGACGCCAGTGAAACGCAACTGACATGGATGGATGCGAAGATCGGCGATACGCCGTCACGCCCCGATGGGGAAAGCCGGTCGAGATCAACGCGCTCTGGTACAACGCTTTGCGAATTCTCGCCAGTGGTCGGAAATGCTCGGCTACTGCGAAGAGCAGGCAAGCGTCTGCACGCCGAAGCGGAAGAGCGTGCTCGCTGTCATTTCAAAAGAGTTTCTGGAATGCCGAACGCGACTGCCTGTACGACGTGATCACGCCGTCGTCGCGCGATGCAAGCGTCCGGCCCAATCAGCTGTTCGCGTTATCGCTGCCGTTTCCGCTGCTTGATCGGCGCGCGACCGGGCGCGCAATGTCGTGGATATCGTTCGAAGAGAATTGCTGACGCCGGTGGGCGTGCGAACGCTCGAGCCGGGCGATCCGCGTACCGGCCCCGTTTTGAAGGCTCCATGGCAGATCGCGACCGCGCTATCATCAAGGGCACCGTTTGGCCGTGGCTGATGGGACCGTTTCATTGCGGCTTATCTTTATGCGTACGGTGAGTCGCGAAGAGACGATCGCTTTCTGCCGCGAGATCATCTCGCCGCCTGGAAGACGAACTGCAAGCTTGCTGTTTCGGATCGTTGAGCGAAGTGTACGATGCCGAAGCGCCTCAGCGGCCGGGCGGCTGTCCAGCTCAGCTTTGGAGCGTGGCCCAGCTGATTATCGCGATGCGAGCGGGTGGGAGGTTGGGATCGCATCTTGCCGGCTCGGCGTTCGAAGGCCTGTATTTCGACATTCCGCGCGCTCGGCCCATCCAAGCTGCTCATCCAAAACTTCGGCGATTTCCGGATGATTTCGCGTAGGCTCTCCAAATGTCGACTTCGCTGTTTCGGGGAGCACTCCGTCAAAGGTCCACCCCAAGTGATCCTCGCGCCTTTTAGAAAATCTTGAAACAGCTTTTGTAGTCATGTTGATCGAGCAGCGCGGACAGATGGATTTCCCGAAAGGCCGCTTCCGCGAAGCGCTCTGCTGAGCGGCAATCAGAATGCGGCATCGGGAGGGCCGTGGCAAGAAGCTCCGCCGCGAAATAGAAGATGCTTTGGTGCCCGGGCGGATTTCCGAGCGCGGCACTTCGTTCCGCTCCAGAAACCGCCGCGTCTGGCGGACCGCGGAGACTCTGGCCCTCCACGATAAACCAGTCCGGCTGCGTGCTGGGCAACGCCGAGCAGGGTCGCAACCGACGCGCCGCGAGCGCGCAGCGGTTCCAATACATCGATCGTCAGCCAGCTCTCGCACAACACGAATGCCAGGTCCTTAAATACCAGATCGGACGCGCAGAGCTCATCCACAATGCGCGGAACGGCGCGGATCGGGCACACGCAGCAGGATCAACCGCGCGGCCTGCAGTTCTTCGTAATCGGCAACCGCATAGCCGGCGCGCAGCATGTTCGACAGCCGGCGCGCGACACGCAGCGAAGCAGATTTTACCGGACCAAGTTCTTCGGCTAATCTTCGGCAGGCGCAGAACGGCGGAAGTGACGGAGTTACCCTCCACCACCAGGCCGAGTTGCAGCTGCTTCTTCATAAACGCTGCTCGCTTTCAGCGCCTTGATTCGATCCCGGAACTGCGCCGCTTTTTCGAACTCAAAGATCTTCGCCGCCTCGCGCATCTTCACTTCCAGCTCGGCAATCAGCGCATCGCGTTCTTCCGGCGTTAACTCCGCCTCCGAATCCGGTTCGGACGTCCAGCGGCACAGTGACGTAATCGCCTTCGGCGACCGCGACAAGGCTCATGTCAATCGGTTTGATAATCGATCTGAGGCGTTATGTTGTTCGCTTCGTTATAGGCCTGTTGAATAGCGCGCCGGCGTTCGGTTTCGCGCATAGCCCGTTGCATGCTCTGCCGTGATCACGTCCGCATACAGAATGGCGCGCCCTTCCACGTTTCGAGCCGCGCGGCCGATGGTTTGAATCAACGATCCGCTAGAGCGTAGAAAGCCCTCCTTGTCGGCGTCCAAAATCGCCACCAGAGAAACCTCGGGAAGATCGAGCCCTTCCCGAAGCAAGTTGACCCCGATGAGGACATCATAAACTCCGCGGCGCAAATCGCGAAGGATTTTAATGCGATCCAGCGTACTTACCTCGGAATGTAAGGTACGCGCATTTGACACCCACCTCCGCGTAGTATTCGGCCAGATCCTCCGCCATGCGCTTAGTTAGCGTAGTTACCAGCACGCGTTCGTTGCGCTCGGCGCGCAGCCGAATTTCATGCAGCAGATCGTCCACTTGCCCTTTGATGGGGCGAACGTCGATTTCCGGATCGATTAAGCCCGTAGGCCGGATGATCTGTTCAACCACCACTCCCGCGGATTTGGTCAGCTCATAAGGACCCGGCGTCGCGGACACGTAAACCACCTGATCCACGCGGTTCTCAAACTCTTCGAAAGTCAGCGGGCGATTGTCCCGCGCGCTCGGAAGGCGGAAACCATATTCGACCAGAATGTTCTTCCGCGAGCGGTCGCCGTGATACATGCCGCTTCAGCTGCGGAACGGTTTGATGGCTCTCGTCAATGAACAGCAAGCGCGTCGTTTGGCAGGTAATCGAGCAGCGTGGGAGGCGCTTCGCCCGGAAGCCGGCCCGAGAAATGCCGCGAGTAGTTTTCAATTCCATGACAAAACCCGATCTGCTTGATCATCTCCAGATCGAACATCGTGCGCTGGTATACCCGCTGCGCTTCAATCAGCTTGCCGCTGGATTCCAGCTCTTTATGCCACCACTGCAGCTCGTTTTCGATGCTCTGCATCGCCTGCTGGCGCGTGGGCGCATCCATGACGTAGTGCGTTTTCGGATAAATGGGCAATCGCAAATAAGTCTGCTTCACCTGTCCTAACAGCGGGTCGATTTGACTGAGCGATTCGATTTCGTCGCCCCAAAGCTCGATCCGGTACGCGTTGTCATCGTAAGTAGGATAGAGTTCGACCACATCCCCGCGCACACGAAAGGTGCCGCGCCGGAAATCGTGATCGTTCCGCTCGTACAGAATTTCGACTAAGCGCTGCAACAGCTCTTTCCGGCCGATGCGCTGCCCTTTTTCGAGCATCAGCAACATGCCATAATAGGCTTCCGGCGACCCGAGGCCATAAATACAACTGACGCTTGCGACAATGATGCAGTCGCGGCGCTCGAATAAGGATCGGGTGGCGGAGAGCCGCAGCTTATCTAACTCATCGTTGATGGTTGCTTCCTTCTCGATGTAGATATCGCCCGAGGGAATGTACGCTTCCGGCTGGTAATAGTCGTAGTAACTGACGAAATATTCGACGGAGTTACCCGGAAAGAAGGTTTTGAACTCGTGATAAAGCTGCGCCGCAAGTGTCTTGTTGTGGGCCAGTACCAGCGAGGGGCGGCCCGCACGCCTCGATGACTTTCGCCATCGTGAAAGTCTTGCCCGATCCGGTGACGCCTAACAGGACCTGGTGCTTTTCGCCATCGAAAATACCGCGGGTCAGTTGTTGGATGGCAGTTGCCTGGTCCCCGCGAGGTTCGTAATCGATGACTAATTTGAACGGCACGACCTCAGTATAAAGAAAGCGCCGTGCAGTCCCCCCAATACCTGCTACGCGCGGCTCTTGGCTAAGGCAGGAAAGGGATTGCGGTTAGGCGCTCGCGTTCGGCATTGAACTCGCAGCCGATCAGGGCGATACACGCGATCAGGTAAAGCCAGATCAGAAGCACGATAACCGTACCGATGCTTCCATAAAAAATGTTGTAGTGGGCCAGATGCCCGACATACCAGGCGAACCCCGCGGTAGCCACCAGCCACAGAATCGTCGAAATGAAAGCGCCCGGCCAGACCCGCATGAATCGTGAGCGGCTGAACTTTTCGACACGCTCCGGCTCACTCCGGTGGTTGGGACCGAAATAATACAGCAATCCCATCACAAACGTAGTCGTGCAAAATGCCAGGACATAACGAGCAATCCGCCACACCACCTGAACGTTGGTTCTGATATCTGAGACGCCAAGCCAATGAATGAACGCCGCTTCACCGCGGTCCCCGAAAATGATCAGCGAAGAAGCGCCGACCGCCGGCAACGCCGCAATCAACACCAGGAAGATCGCCATGGCGCGCTGCTTCAGAAAAGGACGGCCGGACGGGATGCGGTAGGCCGCTTGGAATCCTTCCATCAGGCTGATCATCGCGCCCGAGCCGGCCCACAAAGACAAGACGATGGCCACCACCGGTATGGAGATGGGTCTTGCGCCGCGTTCGCGCAGTCGCCACAGAACGATGTCTTCTGTTCCCGGAGGCACCACCTGCCGTACGAAATTCGCAATGACATGCACCACGGATTGCGCGTTCGCCTGAATAAGTATCGACAAGAGCGTCGTCAAAACGGGGAACAACGAAAGCAAGAACGAGTAGGCGGCTCCTTTGGCTATCCCGAAGCAGTTGTCCTCATATCCAGCGATGAACGCGCGCCGCAGCAGCCACAAGGTTTGCGCGGCGAGGCCAGGCTCGATCATGATGAAGTTGGGGCGGCTCGCGAAACGGGTCGTTTCCGCAGGTGTCCCAACGCTGTCCGGCATGGCCGTGGCTCCTCGCTGACACGATCATAGCCAAATGTCGCCTTCGGGGCACACATCGCCCTGCCGCGGAGGCGGATTCCGGCGGAGGGGGCCTCGCTCGTCCTGCTGCCCGATTAAGCCGCGCCTACTGGCCGTTGACTTCCGCTTGCGTGATGTTGATGAACGTCGGGAATGACGAGATGCCCGCACCCGTCACGACAAGCGTGTAATTCCCGGCCGTTATCGCCGGATTCAGCGTGAAGGCCACCGTTTCCGGAGTCGTGCTCTGACCCACTCCGGTCGAGCTCCAGTTGGTCGTTCGGCAGTAGAAGACATTCCCGCTCGCATCCGCGAGGCGAACGATCGGATAGTTTTCGTCGTTCTGGACATCGTCACCATACGCTGAGCCGGCGGATTGCCCGTTCAATTGTTTGCCGGCCAGGGTGAACACGCCGCCGCTGCTGTAGGCAATTTTATTCACCACCGGGCGCAGCGCCGGGGCGGGCGTACCGTCCGGCGTATAGACGTACAGCTGATTGGATGAATCGGAGAACAGCAGCTGGCCGGTCGGAAGCACCAGCATTCGCGTTACGTAAGAAGCTCTACTGTTCAACGAGCTGTCGGGAATCGCCGGCGAAACCGGAGACAGCGTGTTCGCATTCGGATCGAAATCGAACAACTGCGTGGGGCGGCTGAACTCGCCTCCGAACGTAATGCTGATGCCCGTGGCCGTAGCTGTCGCGCTCCTCGACGCAGTCACTTGGGTCGCGGAGTCCACGCTGGAAATCGATCCGGAAATGACAGTGGTGCTGCCGATTGTTCCCGTGATGCTCCAACCTACTTGCAGGCCGGCGGTCGAAGGGATGTTCGTGATGACTCTCGAGCCGCTTGTCACATTGCCCGTTGTCGTGACAACAGCGGGACCCGCATCTGCCGCGAGCACCACGTGGCCGTTCGGCAGTATCGCGGCCGGAGCATCGTCTGCGCCGAACGTTCCCGAAGTCGTGCCTTGGCTGTTCGTCAAAGATCCAATAATGTCCGGTCCCGCCGCCCAGGTGTTCGTCGATTCGGTGTAGAGAGCGGTATGCTGGTTTGCGCCGATTTGGAAAATGCGGCCGTCCTGCAGCCGGAGCGTCGGACCGAGTTCATATCCCAGAGCGATGCTGCTCAACACCGGAAGCGTGCCATGCGCCGTGTTGTCGACAGGACTGATCCCCGTCCACGTCTGAGTCGAAGGATCGTACAGTTCGGCGTAACCGTTCCCGTTCGCGGCGCTTACGGTCTGGAATAGGTCATAAGTTAAGACTTTGTTGTCCGCTAACTTGGCCCAACCCTCTTCGTCGCTTCTGTCGTTGTAGTACTTATTCGCAGTAAACGACCATGAGTTGTTCGCTACCGAGTAAGTGTAGACCTCATTGGTGAAAATGTTCCCGGCTAGGATGTCTCCATTCGGCAGCAGTATGGCCGGGTCGTCGCCGAAGCAGGCCAACGTCTGGCCCGTGAAGGTGACTCTGGTGGTTTGTGTCGCCGTCGCAGCATTGGAAATGCTAACTTGTGTAGCCGAATCCACGCTGGTTATCGTGGTGCCGGTAGGAATGCCCGATCCGCTTACCGTCCAGCCCACCTGCATGAGCGCCGTCGAGTAAATGCCTGTGAGTACGGTGGATCCGGCGGCTTCGTTTGTGTTAGAGCTCACAGGACGGTTCCCGCAGTGATTGCTACGGTTTTCAGTCGGGTATGGCGCTGCCTGCGACCAGGTATTTGACAGCGGGTCCCATATCTCGGCGTAAGGCGTGATATTGACGTCCAGATTGGGTCCGCTGTATTCGCCTCCCAGCACCCAAACCTTCCCGCTTTGCAACACCTGCGCTGCGAAGTAGAGGCGATCGAGCATCATGGGGGCGATCGGATTCGCCGTCCACGTGCCATTCACATAACTGCCCGTGGCGTCCGGCGTCAGCCGCATCCAGTTCTGCGAACTTCCGTTCTGGATCATAATCGTGCCGTCGGTTAGCTCGATCATCACGCCCGCGCCGGCCGGGGCGAGATTGCTGAGCGCATTCCAGCTCGCGGCGAAGCTGCGGACCGGTGCACTCAAAAACAAGCCCAGCAAGATGGCTAACCCGAATGCGATCCGGCTGCTGCGGCCAAACGAACTGCTTCGCAGCCTTGTGCCCTTTTTGACGTCGTAGCGCTGATCGGGGCCGCCCACCCGGAGCTTCTTCCGGAACAAGCCCAGTAATAATCCGCCGCCCAAAAGCAGCCCCAGGCTGGCCGGCTCGGGAGTTGTGGCGTTCACCTCGTACGCGCCGGGGGTTTGACCCGAAGGCGCAAACCAGGTAGCACCTCCGTCGGTCGAGATTGCTTCAGAGGACGAGTCGCCCGTCAAGTTCAAATTCCATGCAATCGAGTCAGCATTGCTCGAATCGGGTTGTACCTCCACCCAATAAGCGGTCCCGCCGGTGAGGACGGGTTGCAGCACGGAGGTCAGCACCACGGGGGTGTTGTTGTTCCCAAGCGTCCCCAGCGTGGTTCCCGCATACATGAACGATTCGATCGCTGTCCCGGGTTGCCCTCCATTGTCGTTGTTGAGCGAAACCGTGAAATTATTCGGGCACGCGAAAGCGCAGCTCAACGCAATCTGAAGGGACACCAAAGGGCCGGTAAAGCTTGGCGAAAATGTGTCACCCTCGGCGAAGGGGACGCCGTCATTTTGGCCGTCGTTTCCAACAGTGTTGCCCTCGGTGGTATCGTAACTGAACCCGGAGCCGAAGTTACTGAAGGCCGCTGCTGTCGCGGCCGAAGACGCCACCGGTACCCCCATCAAAGACGCCAACGCACACACGCGCACCACACTTGCAACAGACCGATTCATTTAGAGTTGTTGTCCTTTGAAAATTCGTTTGCCGACATCCGGCCTTGCAGCCGACGATCGAGAATCATCACCGGGCCACGGCTAGTATACAGGCCAGAAAGCCCTTATTCCAAAAAGTTAGAAATAAAAATGTGGAAATCGCGTCTGTTTCGCCTGCCATTAACACCTGCAGCGTCAAACCGCGCTTTATTCGGAAATGTCTTTGCCGGTCCCCTTGCCATCCGTAGAAGAACAGCGACGCTAGCCAAGTCACTAGGCGCAGGCACACAGCGGCCGCAATCCCTTTCATAATTGAGGGCTCCGCGCCGCGCCATTTGCCGCTATCCAGTCCGCAAATTCCCGAACACCCGTAACCGCTGTCACAGCGCGAGAAAATAAACCCGCGTCAATTCTTCTCAGCGGCTTACACCTCGAAGCGGCCTCTGACCGGGGCCACACGCTTGCTCGCCCGTGCTACTCTTTCGCCTGCCAAGTGCACGGGGCCGGTTCGCGTCCGCGCGCTGATTCGGAGACGGCCGCTCGCCGTCTCTTGCCCATTTACTTTTGGGAGGCACTCACCGTCATGACATCTCGCGAAGCTCGCACAGCCCGCCGCGCCGCCGCGGAAGAAAGGCGGCCAAACTCGCCCGCAAGGCTGCAGCGACTGAAATTGGGTTCGTTTCGCAAAACGCCGCCACTTCCGCCGTCCCCGCTCGGTTCGTTCCGCAAAACGTCACGCGCAGCCGCTCGGAAATCAACCGCGCTAACGCCGCCCACTCGAGCGGCCCACCCACCCCCTCGGGCAAGTTGGCTTCGTCTCGTAATTCCCTCAAACACGGGCTCGCCTCCGGCGAACTCATCATTCCAGGCGAAGACCGCGCCGCCTTCCAAGCCCTCCTGCGCGACGAGAAACTCCTATCCTTTATATCTGCGCTATCAAACCGCCCACGACCGCGCGTCCTACAAAGCTCTCCACGCGCTCATCCCTCTTCGTAGGGGCTGGGCACGCCCAGCTCCTACGGCTCGGCAACACATCGGGTTCGTTTCGCAAAACGACACAAGCGCTCGCGCGCACCCGGAAATCGTTCCGCAAAATGCGCCTATTCTTCGCCCCGAACGTGGCTTCGTTTCCCAGACCGAACCTCGGGTTCGTTTCGCAAACGATGCAGACCAAGCGAATCGCCCTGCCGAAACCGGCTCCGTTTCGCAAAACGGGCCGCAAGAGCCGTTCGATCCGGACGAAACATTGTCCAAAGCCGCTTAGAGGCGTGTCCGCCGACCCTCATTTCAGCCCACTTCATCGGAGCGTTCACCTCGACGCTGCTATTCTTTGTTTTTTGCAGCACTCCTCGCTGCTCTTCAGTTCTCTCTCGCTGAACCATCAGCTGGAGGTCTCGACAACACTAGCATGCACGTATTCGAACTAACTCGGAGGCTTATCGATATCGAATCGATCACGCCGAATGAGCGCGAAATCGGAGATTTCCTCTGGCGACGGCTCGGCGAGATCGCGCGGCACTTTGATGGGCAGGTCGAACGAATGCCGGTCGAGCAGGATCGCGACAACATCTTTGCCAGGTTCGGCGACCCCATCGTCGTTCTGTCGACGCACATAGATACGGTTCCGCCGTTCATGCCATCGCGTGAGGATGAGCTTCACATTTGGGGCCGTGGCGCGTGCGACACAAAGGGGATCATCGCCTCCATGATTACGGCGGCTGAAGAACTGCTTGCGGCCGGTAGGCGCAATTTCGGTCTGCTCTTTGTCGTCGGTGAAGAGCGCAACAGCGCAGGCGCGCACGTGGCAGCTCGCAATCCGCGCGGCAGCAAGTTCCTGATCAACGGCGAACCAACCGAGAACAAACTGGCGCTCGGGTCGAAAGGAGCCCTGCGGTATGAGGTTGTTGCGCGCGGCCGCATGGCTCATTCCGCTTATCCCGCTCTCGGCGAGTCGGCGATCGAGAAACTACTGGATGCACTCGAGCGGATTCGACGCGTGGAATTGCCGAGCGACGAAGTACTTGGCCCTAGCACCTTGAACATCGGAACCATCCAAGGCGGACGGGCGCCGAATGTCATACCCGATGCTGCACAAGCCGAGGTTTTCATCCGCGTAGTAGGAGACGTGACGAAGCTTCGCGAAGAGATTCAGCGTGCGGCAGCTCCCGAGGCGGAAGCGCGGGAAATTTTGATGATTCCGGCCGTCCACTTGGCCGCATTAGACGGGTTCCAGACCACCGTGGTCGCTTTCACAACGGACATCCCCGCCTTTGGACCGGGTTGGGGCGAACCGTTTCTGATTGGTCCGGGAAGTGTTCATGTGGCACACACCACCGACGAGCGCATTCCCAAATCGCAGTTGCTGGAGAGTGTGGAGTTATATAAGCAGTTGGTGGAAAAGCTCTCGCAATAGATATCGCGCATCGGCGGGCAGTGTGGACAAGCGGCCCGTGTCGACGGAAGAAAGAAAGATGAGACCGATCGAAGTTGGCGTTCTAGGCGGCACGGGAATGGTCGGCCAGCATTTCATCCGTTTCTTGCAGGGGCATCCGTGGTTCCGCCTCACGTGGCTCGGAGCGAGCGAGCGCTCTGCCGGAAAAAAGCTGAAAGACGCGGCCCCGTGGCGGTTGGATGGAGAAATCCCGGCTACCGCTGCGGAGATCGATGGTCTGCAACTCGAAGCCCGGCGATGCTCCCCGCCTTGTGTTCTCGGCGATGGATGCATCGGTAGCGACCGAAATCGAGCGTGAATTCGCGCAGGCCGGTCACATCGTGGTGTCGAACTCGCGCAACCACCGCATGGAAACGGATGTTCCGCTGCTTGTCCCGGAAATCAATCCAGGCCACCTGACGCTGATCCATTCACAGCAGAAGAATCGCGGCTGGAAGGGCATGATTATCACAAATCCGAATTGCTCGACGGTCGTGCTGACCATGGCATTGGCGCCGCTCGTCGACTTTGGGATAGAACGCGTGATCGCGTCGACCATGCAGGCCGTCTCCGGTGCCGGTTATCCTGGCGTGGCTTCCGTGGACATACTTGCGAACGTGATTCCTTTCATTGGCGGTGAAGAAGAGAAGATGCAGCAGGAGACGCAGAAGATTCTCGGCGGTGTTTCCGACGGCAGAGCCGCGCCGCTGAATGCGCGTGTTAGCGCGCAGTGCCATCGCGTGCCAGTTACCGATGGGCACACGGTCGCGGTCTCAGTTGAATTTCGCGACAAACCGGGGGGTCGATGAGATACGGCACTCTCTGAATACTTTTCGCGGCGTCCCGCAGGAACGAAACCTGCCCAGTGCTCCCCGCCGGCCCATCATATATATGGAGCAGCAGGATCGCCCCCAGCCCCGGCGCGATGCCGGGCGTGAGAACGGAATGAGTGTCTTCGTCGGGCGTTTGCGCGAATGCCCCGTTCTCGACATCAAGTTTGTCGCGTGTGGACATAATACGATCCGAGGGGCGGCTGGTGCCGCGGTTCTCAACGCCGAGCTGATGGTTTCCGAAGGGTTCCTCGATTAGGTACGCGTCGCAATGATCGTTATGAAATTCGGCGGAACCTCCGTCGAGTCGCACGAGGCCATCGCCCGAGCTGCCGCCATTGTTCGCAGCTACGAATCTCGCCGCCCCGTCGTCGTCGTATCGGCGATGGGCAAAACGACAAATAAGTTATTGCAGGCGGCGAGAGAAGCAGCGGGCGGTAGACGCGACCAGGCTCTCGCGCTCGTGGACGAACTGCGCGCGCATCACTTGACGCATGGTCTTCCGCTCGCCGGGGCTGCGGCCGCCGACCTCGACCGCTACATCCGTGCTCATTTCGATTGGCTCGACGAATTGGTCACTGGGCTTTCCGTCGTCGGCGAGCTTTCAGCGCGCTCGATGGACGCGATTGCGAGCGTCGGTGAGCGCCTGTCGAGCCTGGTGGTCACTTTTGCTTTTCAATCCGCGGGAATGAAGACCCAGCACGTCGATGCGCGTCGCGTGATTCTCACCGACGATCGGTTTACCCAAGCGCAACCGTTTCTTGAGGAGACCTACGCCCTGGTTCGCGAAAACGTGAAGCCGGCGGCGGAAACGGCGGTGGTGGTGATGGGCGGATTTATCGGCGCGACGAAAGACGGCCAGACCACCACCCTCGGCCGCGGCGGCTCCGATTATTCAGCATCCATCGTGGGTGCTGGACTCGATGCCGAAGAGATCCAGATCTGGACGGATGTCGATGGGATGCTGACAGCGGATCCCCGCATCATTCCCGGAGGCCGCCGTGTGAAAAGCATCTCATTCGCCGAGGCTGCCGAAATGGCTTACTTCGGCGCGAAGGTGCTTCATCCCGCTACCGTTCTTCCGGCTGTGGAGAAAGGCATTCCCGTACTGATCCTGAATTCTCGGCGACCGGAGATAGCGGGCACGCGCATCACATCCGAACCGGCGCCGTGCAAGAACGCGGTGAAATCGATTTCATGCAAGCGCGACATCACGATTCTCAACATCCACTCGATGCGAATGCTGATGGCGCACGGCTTTCTTCGCCGCATTTTCGAGATCTTCGACCGCTACGATACCAGCGTTGACATGGTTTCTACGTCCGAGGTCAGCGTGTCTCTCACGGTCGACAATCGCGACCACTTGGAGCCGATCTGCAGAGAGCTGCGCGAGTTTGCGCATGTGAGCATGGAAGACGGGCAGTCGATTGTTTGCCTGGTGGGCGAAAACATCCGCCACACGCCCGGAATTGCAGGCCGCGCTTTTCAGGCGCTGCACAACCGAAACATTCGAATGATTTCGCAAGGAGCTTCGCGCTTAAATCTCGGATTCGTGGTTTCCGAAAGCGATCTGAAGGAAACCGTGGCCGCGCTGCACGACGAGTTCTTTTTCGAACTCGATCCCGCGGTTTTCGAAAAAGTGTTCGGAAGCAATCGAGAAGGAATGAGATGACGGATCCAAAAAGATCGCATTGGTCGGCTACGGCAAAATGGGTCGCTTGGTTGAGCAGCTTGCACCCCAACACGGTTTCGAGGTGATTCTGCGGCTGGAGGGAGCCGCAATCGTGGACGCGAGGGCATCACGGCGGCGTCCTTCGCCGGCGTCGACGTCGCGATTGAATTTTCAACCCCGGAATCGGCGCCGGACAACGTAAAGCGAGTGGCAGCCTCGGAATTCCAGCAGTAACGGGAACCACCGGGTGGACCAGTCACGCTGGATGAGGTCAGAAATTCCGTCGACGAAGCCGGTACGGGCCTTGTGTGGAGTCCGAACTTTTCTGTTGGTGTCGCGGTTTTTCGCAGGATCGTGGGAGTCGCCTCGGAGCTCTTGCGCAACGAGGAGAACTATGGCGCGTGGGCCTGGGAGATCCACCATGACTCAAAAAAAGATGCGCCCTCCGGAACGCTTCTCCACCTCATCGAGACCATGCGACAGCATGGGTTCGCGAGGAACATCGATGTCAGCTCCAATAGGGCAGGGAAGCATCCGGGAACTCACGAAATCGGGTTCGATTCAGCGGCTGATACGATTACTTTGCGGCACACGGCACGCAGCCGCGAGGGATTCGCGCACGGCGCTCTAAAGGCCGCTCGATGGATTCTGGATCGCAAAGGCGTCTACACTTTCGAAGAGGTTCTGTTCGGGACTATTGGTTAAGGACGAGTGGTGAACGGAGGGCAAATGTTTACCGGCTGTGGCACGGCGATGGTGACGCCGTTTCGGCAGGATCGCTCGCTCGACGAGGACACGCTGCGTGCTCTCATAAACCGGCAGATCGATGCGGGTATCGATTTCCTGTGCCCGTGTGGCACAACCGGTGAGAGTCCTACGCTCAAGCGCGATGAACATCTGCGCATCGTGGAGCTTACGGTGCAAGAGGCGCGTGGACGCGTGCCAGTGCTTGGCGGAGCGGGCGGTTACGACACGGACGAAGTCATCGACCTCATAACCCGCCTGAAAGCCGTCGGCGCTTCCGGAATTTTATCGGTAACGCCGTATTACAACAAGCCCACGCAAGAAGGTTTGTATCAGCATTACCGGACCATTGCGGAATCGACGCCGCTTCCCATCGTCGTCTATAACGTTCCGCCGCGTACATCGGTGAATGTCGAGCCTGCCACGCTGGTCCGGCTTTCCGAGATTCCCAATATCGTCGGGGTTAAAGAGGCCTCCGGCAGCATCTCCCAAATGGGCAGCATTCTGGCGCGCGTGCCGGATTCCTTCCTCGTCTTGTCCGGTGACGATGCAATTACGCTGCCGCTGATCGCGTTGGGTGGACGCGGCGTGATCTCGGTCGTATCGAATGAAATTCCCGCTGAATTCCGTCAACTCACGCGCTCGGCGCTCGACGGCGACTTTTCCCGGGCGCGCGAGCTGCAGCGAAAATATCAGGGCCTGATGGAGATCAACTTCGTCGAGACCAGTCCCGGACCAGTGAAGTTTGCGATGTCGCGCATGGGCTTGCTCCAACCCGTATGGCGATTGCCGATGGTTGCGCCGCAACACGCTTCACAACAAAAGATCGAGACTGTCTTGGAATCGCTCCGATTGCTCTCCGGAGTTCATGTTTGAGCCGTCCGCCGGATCTCGAATCTTTCCAGCACAGCATCGAAAAGTTATTCGAAGAAAAGCCCGAGACGTATTCGGAAGAGCAGCAACAACTCTTCCTCGAATTCCGTGACTTGCTGAACGGGGGAATCGTCCGCGCGGCGGAGCCCGACGCCTCCCAACCAACCGGATGGCGCGTAAACCCCTGGGTGAAAAAAGGTATTCTGCTGGGGTTTCGGATGGGCGGCATCGTTCGAAATCGCGGTGACAGGCGGTCCCTCGCAGTTCTTCGACAAGTGGACCTATCCGCTTAAGAAGTTCAATGTGGATGACGCCGTCCGCATCGTTCCCGGCGGCTCGAGTATTCGCGACGGCTGTTACGTCGGCCGCGGTGTCACTTGCATGCCGCCCATGTTCATCAACGCCGGAGCGTATGTTGGTGATGGCGCCATGGTCGATTCTCACGCTCTCATCGGAAGCTGTGCGCAGATCGGCCGCAATTGTCACATTTCGGCCGCCTCCCAGATCGGCGGCGTTTTGGAACCGGTGGGTGCGCTTCCGGTAATCATTGAGGACGACGTATTGGTCGGCGGTAACTGCGGGGTCTATGAAGGGACTGTCGTCAAGCGGCGCGCAGTACTCGGAAGCGGGACAATTCTCAATCGCTCTACACCTGTTTACGACCTGGTGCGCGGCAGCGTGCATCGCGCCACCGAAGACATGCCGCTCGTTATTCCTGAGGAGGCCGTGATCGTGGCCGGCTCGCGTCAGGTGAAGACGGGCATCGGCAAGGATTGGGGCATTTCGCTCTACACCCCGGTGATCGTGAAGTACCGCGATGCGGGAACGGAAACCAAGATTCGCCTCGAAGACCTGCTTCGCTAAACCTTAGGCTCGTCACTGCCGCGAGCCGGTTCAACGGTGCCATTTCCGGCTTCGAGCAGTTTGGTTCCGGTGGGAACTGAGCTTCCACCTTCCGGCTCATCGGTTACCTCGACAAGCGCGATATCGGAGAGAACAGAGGCGTCGTCGAAGCTCATGAGCACCTGGTTGCTCTCGTCCGGCCTGAAGACTCCTAAGCTCACGAATTTCGGATCTTGCTTCCGTACCAGCCATAGTTGAAACTGGCGGCCGTCCGCCGGTTGAGGCAGGTTGGAAGCAATAAAAAGCAGCCGCAGGTTTTCCACAATCAGCGCGTAGGCTGTCGATTCCGCGGCTGCGTCGACGCCTTTCAGCGGAAGCAGGCGGGCGTGCGGAGTGGTGAGCGCATCGAAAATCCGAGCGCTGTCGGTCGAGGCTTGCCGCTCCCGTTCCACAATCGCTTTGTACTGATTCGCCTCCGCTTGTGAGCGCAAAAGCTGCTGATACAGTTGCGACTGCAGCGCCATCGTTGCGGTCTGGTTGGAACCTTTCAACGCGTTCTCTAACTGATCGGTCTTCGCCTTCTGTTGTGCCAGCGCGAGGTGCGTGGCGGCGACTTGGTTGGAAAGCTGATTCAGTTCAGTACTGACGCGCTCCGCTTCAAGGCCTGCCGATTCGCGGCCGGCATACCAAGCGGCCATCAGCAGAAGCGTCACAATGACTGCTCCTCCGGCAAGAAGCCGCCAACCACGTGTGTACGGACGTTCCATGGACGCAAGCATCCCGTACGGCAAGCGAAAGTGCCTACCGAATGCGGCGACACGTGTGAGACCGGTCCTGAAATCGGCAGAACGCATGAACTCAGCCAAAAATCCTGTTTTCGAGTATCTCTGAGTATACGCGCTTCGCAAAGGGCCGGTCTACGCTGGATACATGCGGTTTTTTGTGCTGACACTTCTTGGTGCGTTTTCGCTGTGGGGGCAAGCACAGCTGCCCTGGGTTGCAAAGAGCAATCGGAACGCCGAGCTTTTGCTCAACATCATGGCGCGTTACGCGCCGGAAGGTGCCGGGTCGCTCGGCGTTGCCGGATTGGACGAACAAATTTCCGTTCCTTCCGCCGATACTCCGGAGCGCGCGCGGCGAGATACAGCGGAGGCCATCAAAACTCTACAGGCCCGGCTTGCGGCCGAGAGCGATCCGCTGGTCGAGCAAGATCTGGAAATACTCATCGGCGCCGCGCAACGCGACATTCGTGCCTCCGACGCGTATGAGCATCATCTGCTGCCGTATGAGAACGTGGCGGGAACCATTTTTGCCGGCATGCATGGTTTGTTGGATGATCAGATCGCGCCCGATCGACGCGCCGCTGCCGTCGTCCGGCTGCGGAAGTATACAGGCGTGGATCAAGGATATACGCCCACAATCGTGTTGGCCGAAAAGCTCTTCCGCCAGAAAGTAAACACGCCTGGCCTGCTTGGACCGCCGAAGCTTGAGGTCGATCAGGACCTCGCGACCATGGACCAATACGTCACGGGCATCGGACTGTTGCTCGAGAAGTACAAGATGAAGAATTACCAGGGCTCCTACGCGAAGCTGAAAGATCAGCTTGCGGGATATCGTGAGTTCGTTCGCAAAGAAGTTCTGCCCAAAGCGCGTTCCGATTTCCGGCTTCCGCCGCAGCTTTACGCCATCAATCTGGCGAATGTTGGCGTGGACTATACGCCGGAGGAGCTCGCGCGCTTAGCGCACCAAAGCTTCACGGAGATACAGGGCCAAATGCAAAGCGTTGCAGCGAAGGTCGCGAAGCAGCGGAATCTGCCTTCGTCCGATTACCGCGACGTGGTGAAAGCGCTCAAAAAAGAACAACTGAAACCCGATGAGGTGATGCCTCTATATCACGACCGGCTAAACCAGATCGAGGCGATCATTCGGCGCGAGCACCTGGTGACGCTTCCCGAACGTGCTTGCATCATTCGCCTCGCTTCAGCCGCGGAAACCGCCCAACAACCGGCGCCGCACATGGATGCACCGCCGCTCGTGAACAATCACGGCGAACGCGGGCAGTTCGTTCTTCCAGGCAGCACCGTAGGTCCAGATGGAAAGCCGCTGAAGTACGACGACTTCACTTTCTCGGCCGCTTCGTGGACGCTGACCGCGCATGAAGCGCGCCCCGGCCATGAATTGCAATTTGCAGCGATGATCGAGCGCGGTGTTTCGCAGGCGCGCGCCATCTTTGCTTTCAACAGCACAAATGTAGAAGGGTGGGGCTTGTACTCGGAGTGGTTCATGCTTCCTTACATGCCGGAGGACGGGAAACTCATTTCCCTGCAGTTGCGCCTGCTCCGCGCAGCCCGTGCCTTTTTGGATCCTGAGCTGCAGCAGGGCAAAATCACGCCGCAACAAGCCAAACAAGTTTTGATGAACGACGTGGTTTTATCGGACGCATTTGCGACCGAAGAGGTAGACCGCTTTACGTTCCGCATGCCCGGACAAGCCGTATCCTATTTCGACGGGTATACGCGGTTGCGCCAGATTCGTTCAGAAGCTGAGAAGGCTCTTGGCCTAAAATTTAACGTGCAACAGTTCCACGACTTCATTTTGTCGCAGGGCCTCTTGCCCCCCGATCTGCTTCGCAAAGCGGTGATGACGGAGTTCGTCGTACGGTCTTGACGCAACCTCCACGGCCCGTAATACATCTCACTTACTAGATGGCTGGCCGGACTTGGGTCCTTCCCCTCCTGTTTTCTCTCGTCATGGCGAATCGTTTGAGCGCCGCCGGTAAAAGCGTGCATAGCCCGGAACAGCTGAGAGATATCGAGTACGCACGCGTCGACGGAGAGAGTTTGCGGATGGATGCTTCCCTCCCTGCAAACGCGGAGAGGACGCCCGCAGTGATCATCGTTCACGGCGGCGGGTGGGTGGCCGGAGACCGGCGCATCGAGGTTCAGCCGCTTTTCAAACCGCTGAGCGATGCCGGATTCGCGTGGTTCTCAATCAGCTATCGCCTCGCGACTGACATGACACGGTTCGGCGTAGCCATCAATGACGTACAAAGCGCTGTCCGGTACGTGCGATCTCATGCCGCGGAATACAACATCGATCCCGACAAAATCGCTCTGATCGGAGAATCCGCCGGTGGGCAGTTGGCCGCGATGGCTGCGTTGCGCGGTCGCGGCGATACCGCGGTGCGCGCGGTCGTGGCTCTGTATACGCCCAGCGATCTGGTCGAGCTCGTGAAGAACTCAAACTATATTCCCGCCCGAATTCGCAATTCCATCAACGGCACTCCTTGGGAGAGTCTGATTCTGGCTGGCCTGACGCAGTTATCGCCCATCGATAACGTGCGGCGTGATATGCCGCCGTTCCTCTTCATTCACGGAACCGACGATTCACTAGTCCCCTTTGAACAGTCGCGCGACATGTGCGACCGCATGAAGAGGGCAGGTGCGAGTTGCGAACTTTATCCCGTCGTAGGCGGCGGTCACGGCATCCGCTGGTGGGAATCCTCGCCCGGACTCGCCAGCGGTTACAAGCACAAGATGGTGGACTGGTTGCGACAAGAGTTCCGGCGTACCGATGCCGTAAGCTCCTGACGCAATCTAGCGTTGCGAATCCTGATAGAAAGAAGAAATCTTCTCGTACACTTCTGGCGGGAAATCAAGGTTCTTGTACACATTGCACGCGCCCTTGTTTTCCGGGTCGTGGCAGATCGGAAAATCCTGCTGGTTCATCCATTCCAGAATCCGTTCACGCTTGGGCGGATTGTATCCGCGCGCTTCCACCTGCTTGACTAAGCTCCA
Source organism: Terriglobia bacterium (assembly GCA_963719335.1). Lineage (GTDB taxonomy): Bacteria > Acidobacteriota > Terriglobia > Bryobacterales > Bryobacteraceae > Bog-105. The sequence continues at coordinate 30,939 of CAVRBR010000003.1, forward strand.
CGCCTTCTGTTCGTCACAATCCGGATCTTTGGTCAACTGCTCGACGACTTCTTCATCGGGCAAAAAATAATGCGCGATCATCACAAAAACCAGCCGGCCGTAGTGCCCGATATCTTCGCCCCGATCGAGCGCATCCAGCAGATGCGTCATCATCGCGCTCTGCCGGAGATCTTGAAGGGCCATTTCGTCCTCCGCCTTTTTGATGAAGATGGGGCAAGCTCGTTTCTCCTTTTCTTCGCTGACTAGATTAAAGATTTCCGCGTCGGGCCTGTTCGCGTTCAATGGCTTCAAACAGGGCCTTGAAGTTGCCCTTGCCAAAGCTGCGGCTGCCCTTTCGTTGAATAATTTCGTAGAAGAGCGTGGGCCGGTCTTCCACGGGTTGCGTGAAGATCTGAAGCATGTAGCCTTCGTCATCGCGATCAACCAGAATGCCGAGCTCGGCGAGCTCATCAAGCGGCTCATCGATCTTGCCAACGCGCGAGGTCAGTTCTTCGTAGTAACTGGTCGGAATGGACAGGAACTCGACACCTTGGTCGCGCAATTTGGTGACGGTGCCGATGATGTCCTTCGTCGCCATGGCGATGTGCTGTACACCGGGGCTGCCATAAAAGTCGAGGTATTCTTCGATCTGCGATTTTCTCCTGCCCTCCGCGGGTTCGTTGATAGGAAACCGCACTTTCTCATTCCCATTACTCAGCACCTTCGACATGAGCGCCGAGTATTCGGTCGAGATGTCTTCGTCGTCGAAATGCTTGAACATGCGGAATCCCATCACGTTCTCGTAGAACGACACCCATTTGTTCATCTCCCCCCAGCCGACGTTCCCGACCGTGTGATCGACGTGCAGAAGGCCGGTCGCGCGAGCTACGCGATCAGGACCGGGGACATCGACGAACCCGGGCAGGAAAGAGCCGCTATAATCGCGCCGTTCCACAAAGGTGTGAATCGTGTCGGCGTAAATTCCGATCGAGCAGAGGCGCGCCGTGCCGTTATCGTCTTGAATGGTGAAGGGAGGCTGAACAGCGCGAGCGCCTCTCGCCGTAGTCTCTTCCCACGCCGATTGCGCGTCATCGACCCAAAGCGCGACGGACTTCACTCCGTCACCGTGACGGTAGACATGGTCGGCAATTTCGCCGGACGGCAGTAAAGGCGTGGTGAGGACGAATCGAATTTTATTCTGTTCGAGAACATAGGAGACTCGATCGCGCGTGCCGGTCTCCGGACCGCGATAGGCGACGAGAGAGAAACCCATCGATGAGCGATAGAAATAGGCGGCCTGCTTGGCATTGCCTACATAGAACTCGATGTGATCTGTCCCGTGAATGGGGAGAAAATCATCCTGAGCCGTGGATACCGTTCCAGTCCGTTCAGTAACTTGTGGCATAACGATTCACCTCTAATTGGGCGCGCACACGTTGGAGCGCGTCAACGCAAATTTCATTTTCTTCAGGTGTTCCAATCGAAATTCTCAAGACAACGCGGGAGGCCCGTCGCCTTGAGCGGACGGACGATGACGCCCTGCCGAAGAAGCTGCTCGAACACCTTTTCGGCGTCCTCCGCTGTTGGAAAACAACCATGATGAAGTTGGCCGAGGAAGGCACTACTTCCATACCCATTTCTCGCAAGGATCGCGTCAGGAAAGCAAGCCCCTGCACATTATTCTGGAGCGAGCGCTGCAGGAATTCGCGATCTTCGAGTGCCCCGATAGCGGCCGCGGCGGCCACGCCGCTCGGTTCAAAGGGCAGCTTCACTTTCAGCAACACGGAAATCAGGCTTTCATGGGCGAATCCATACCCCGCGCGTACCCCGGCCAGGCCGTATGCTTTCGAGAACGTGCGTAGCGTGATGACATTGTCGAAGCGATAATGCATGGAGTCCGGATAGGACGGACCATCCATTGCGAACTCGAAATACGCTTCGTCGAGAATGATTAACACTCGCTCTGGAACTCGCGCGTAAAAGGCCTCAAACACCTCGCGCGTGAAGAATGTGCCAGTCGGATTATTGGGATTGGCGAGGTAAATCAGTTTGGTTCGCTCGGTGATTGCGTCGGCAAGCACGGGCAAATCGTAACACCAGTTCCGGTATGGGACAGTGCGGTAAGCGACTCCGCGGCCGCGCGCCAGAACCTGAAATCCTCCGAAAGCCGCTTCGGTGGTGAGAACCTCATCGTTGTCGCACAAGAAACGTGCGCACCACATTCGCCATGATGCCTTCGCTTCCGGCGCCGGCGATCACGTTCTCGATCTTCAAATGAAAGCGGTCGGCCAATTCCCGCCGCAGCGCGAGACCACCGTCCGGATACAAGGACATTTCTTGGAGAGCGCGCTGGGCGGATTCCAGAGCTTTTGGGGAGGTACCGAGAGGATTTTCGTTGGAGGCCAGCTTAACGACCCGTGAGAGGCCAAATCGCTGTTTCACCTCTTCCGCATTGAGACCCGGCTCATAAGCGCGCAGATTCAATATGTGCGGAGGAACCAGGATATCCGGAGAGATCAAAGTGGATATGCTCCGTCGATCAGCAATATACTCGTAGTATATTACGTTTGCCGGTGAACGGCGCCTTTAATGCCTCGGTCTAGAACAAAGCAGCAGTCCAGCGGCACGCTGGCCGACCGCGCATACCGTCTGGTCAAGCACGGATTTTGCGCGGCGAATTTCCCGAAGGCGCATTTCTCACGGAATCCGAGATCTTGTCGCGGTATGCGATCGGCCGGACGCCGTTTCGCGAAGCCTGCAACCGGCTTCACAACGAGCAGCTTCTGGAAGTGGTGCCGCGCCGGGGCTACTTCGTCCCTGAGCTGAGCTTTCGCGGAGTTCGTGACCTGCTGGAATTGAGAATTGTGCTGGAAGGAGTGGCGGCCGAACTGGCGGCGCTGCGGGCCGAGCCGCGGAGATTGCGGCGCTCGAACGGCATTACAAAGACGCCTTGCAAGCGGCCCGCACCAGAATGGCCTCGACGCTTTCATCGAAGCGAATCAGAAATTCCATTTGCAGATCGCGTCGCATGACTCACAACCGCGAACTGGAGACGCTGCTGCGCGGCGTGTTGGAACGTTCGACCCGGCTGGTTTATTTGGCGGCGAGCGGCTCGAAGGAAGTCCCGCGGGATATCGAGACGTTGCTCAAAGCCGTTGTGGAAGCCATCAGAAAAAAGAATGCGGCCGCAGCCCATGAAGCGGTCATTGCCGACATTACGCGCGGGCAATTGAACGCACTCGGACGCGACGTGTGGGGGCCGCGTCCCGGTGTCCGGCGCAATGGAGTATCAGGTAAGGCGCATGCGCGATCTTAAGACTTAGGAGGTCACAATGCCGGTTTACCATCAACTCGGAGAGATACCGTCCAAAGAGACACAAGATCTTTCGCAAGCCCTCCGGCGAACTTTATTCCGAAGAGCTCATGGGCAACATGGGATTCGTCGGCCCGTCGTCGCTGCTGTATCACGTGCGCCGCCCGACCGCCGTTCGCGCCTTCGAAACTCTGAAAGAGTCAAGTGGGAGGCTGCGCCATCGCAACCTTTACGGCACCGGCATTTCCGAGCACCAAGCTTTCGAAAACCCGGAGACGCGATCACTCGAACGAACCCCGCTGCTCTTCAACAACGACGTTTCCATGTCCATCGTCCGCCCAGTCGAAGACATTTCCGATTTCTATCGGAACGCGCAAGGCGATGAGATCGTGTATGTCAGCGAAGGCGAGGGCATACTCGAATCGCCTTTCGGAAGCATAGCTTTCAGCGGCGGCGATTACCTGGTCATCCCTCGCGGCATTCTGCATCGTTACCGCTTTACTTCGGACAAACGGCTGTTGTTGATCATTGAGAGCGCCGGATATGTACGCACGCCGCGACCGTTATCGCAACGAGTTTGGGCAGCTCACCGAAGACAGTCCTTATTCAGAGCGGGACATCCGCTGCCCGCAGAATCTCGAGACCCACGATGAAAAGGGCGAGTTCAAACTGATCGTCAAGAAAGCGAACACTTTTACGGAGATGGTGCTTGCCTATCATCCGTTCGACGTGATCGGCTGGGACGGCTATTACTACCCTTGGGCTCTGAATATCCGCAACTTCGAACCCCGCGTGGGGCGGTTCCATCTTCCGCCGCCGACTCACCAAACGTTCGAAGGTGACAATTTCGTAGTCTGCTCGTTTTGCCCACGGCCCTACGACTTCGATCCTGAAGCTGTGCCCGCGCCCTATAGCCATTCGAATGTGATGTCCGATGAGGTGCTGTTTTACGCCAACTCCGAATTCATGAGTCGGAAGGGTATTGAGTACGGCTCGATCACACTTCATCCCGATGGACTCGCGCATGGCCCGCAGCCCGGGCGTACGGAGGCGTCGATCGGTCAGAAGCAAACGGATGAGCTCGCCGTGATGGTGGACACCTTCCACGGCCTGCACGTGAGCCGCGAGGCGTTGAAGGCCGAAGATCCCGATTATTACCTGTCATGGCTGGACTCATAGCATCCGGGAACATCAGCGCGCCCGTTGTATCTGCAGAACGTACGCAGCCCGCTGCACCGGCGCTCCGTGCGCTCGCCGCCAATCTGATCGAATATGCGGGGATGTTTCCTCCGGCAGGACTTTCGAGCGACGCAGCGTTCGCAAACTACGGACACTATCGCGAGAGCGGGCGCGCATGGATGTTGGGCCGATTCGTGGTGCAGGCTGCGGCCCTGCACAACATTCCCGCCGATCTCGACTGGCCCTTCGCAGTCTTGAGCGATTCGGATCACCCGCGCGCCAGCGCGATCGAGTCTAAGAAGATCGTTCGGACCTCGCTGCCGACCTATTGCGAATCACCGCTCGCTGCTCTCGACGACGTGAAAACAGCGGGATCGTTTGCGAAGATCCGCACCGGCGGTGTCACGCCTGAAGCAATTCCTTCGATATCGGCTCTCGCGGAGTACATCCTGGCCTGCGCTGAACGACGCTTGCCATTCAAAGCGACCGCCGGGCTGCATCATCCGATCCGGTCCCTTCACGCTTTAACGTACGATACGCACGCGCCTCGGGCGACCATGCACGGGTTCATAAATGTGTTTCTCGCGGCAGCGTTCGCCTTTCATGGCGAACCGGAAATTAGTGAAATTCTCGCCGAAACAGAACCGTCTGCATTCCGCTTCGACGATCGGGCGCACTGGCGTGACTGGTCGCTGTCAGCGGGCCAAATCACCCAAGCACGCAAAGATTTCGCACATTCGTTCGGATCGTGTTCCTTCGAAGAGCCGGTGAGTGAGCTCGAATCGCTAGGATGGCTATGAGGGCGCCGATTCGGCTCTGCTGTGTGGGCCGCACGTGATAGATGAGACGCACGATCCCGAGCTCAAGAGCTGGGTGGAATCTGCGAATCGCCGCGATTGCGATTTCCCGATACAGAACCTGCCGCTGGGAGTGTTTCGTACGCGCTCCGACGCGCACCCTCGTGTCGGGGTTGCAATCGGCGACTTCATACTTGACGTGCACGCCTGGTTGCCAGATGGGTTGCCGGGCCGCACGTTGAATGTATACATGAGCCTTCCCGCGGGACAACGTCGCGATTTGCGCCGCGAGCTGAGCAACGCTCTTCGCGAAGGCGCGCGCAAACAAGATCTGATGCCACAGGCGCATTGCGAGATGCTGCTGCCGGCCACGATAGGCGATTACACCGACTTCTACGCCTCCATCGATCACGCCACGAATGTCGGAAAAATGTTCCGGCCCGACAATCCGCTGCTGCCGAACTATAAGCACGTTCCGATCGCGTATCATGGCCGCGCTTCTTCCATCGTCGTCAGCGGGACGGCCGTCCGGCGTCCCGCCGGACAACTCGGAGAAGGCCGTTTCGGGTCTTCCAACGAGCTGGATTACGAACTGGAGCTAGCGGCATTTCTGGGCCCGGGCAACGCGATGGGTCAATCGATTCCAATTTCAGAAGCCGAGCAACACATCGCCGGCGTGTGCCTTTTGAACGATTGGTCCGCCCGTGACATTCAGCGCTGGGAATATCAGCCGCTGGGCCCTTTTCTTGCCAAAAGCTTTGCAACCTCCATCTCACCGTGGCTTGTAACGCTCGAAGCCCTGGAGCCGTTTCGCGTTCCTGCCCTAGAGCACGAGGTGCCGACGCTCGGGTACCTCGCCGCGCCAAAACCGGGTGGTTTCGACATTACGATGGAGGTCTGGCTGCGGCCTGCTGGAACGGACGCAGTGCGAATCAGCCGCGGATCCTTCAAAGACATGTACTGGACGCTTGCGCAGATGGTGGCGCACCACACTTCTAATGGATGTCCGTTACGGCCCGGCGATCTGGTCGCAAGCGGCACTGTATCGGGCCCTGACAAGAGCAACCGGGGCTGTCTGCTTGAGCTGACGTGGAAAGGGAAAGATCCGTTGAATCTTCCCGGCCAAGCGACGCGTCTGTTCCTTGAAGACGGTGATGAGGTCATTTTGACGGGTTATTGCACTGCGGAAGGTTGTGCGCGCATTGGTCTGGGCGCCTGTCGTGGTGTCATTTCGCCCGCTATGTGAAAGGCCTCCATTCTAAGCATTTAGCCAATTTCTTACACTTTGCCAGGCAGACTGCCCGCAAACTACCGGCATGAGCGCCGAAGCGCCAATCCGTTGTTACCTGACGAGCATTCATGTCGTCTCAAAAGAGAACTGTATTCCGTCGCATTGCACCTGATGCTCGGAAACCCTAGTGTGAGCACTTACAAATAAAACAGGAGTCTTCGATTCACACATGAAAATTGGCGTGCTCGGAGGAGACGGCTATTGCGGGTGGGCGACCGCGCTTTACTTATCGGCGAAGAGGCCATTCGGTCGCTATTGTCGACAATTTCGCGCGCCGTCAATGGGACCACGAACTCGGCGTGCAGACGCTTACTCCCATTCGTCCCCTTCCGACAGGCTGCGCGTCTGGCAGGAGCTGACCGGCAAAGAGATCGAGCTTTTGTCGGCGATGTCACTGAATACGATTTCCTCGCCGCCACCATTCGAAGCTTTCGAGCCGGATGCGGTCATCCATTTCGCCGAACAGCGTTCCGCGCCGTATTCGATGATCGACCGCAAGCACGCGGTCTTCACTCAGGTCAACAACGTTGTCGGGACGCTTGAATCTGCTGTTCGCGCTCCGCGAGCTGCAGCCCGACTGTCATCTCGTGAAGCTCGGAACGATGGGCGAATACGGCACCCCCAACATCGATATCGAAGAGGGCTACATCGCCATCGAGCACAACGGGCGCAAGGATGTGCTGCCGTTTCCCAAGCAACCCGGCTCGTTCTATCACCTCTCCAAAGTGCACGACAGCCACAACATTATGTTCGCCTGCAAGATCTGGGGCCTGCGCGCCACCGATTTGAACCAAGGCGTCGTCTACGGCACCGTGACGGACGAAGTGGCGCACTGATGAAGCGCTCATCAACCGATTCGATTACGACGAAGTATTCGGCACGGTGCTGAACCGCTTTTGCGTGCAGGCCGCGATCGGCCATCCGCTCACGGTTTACGGAAAGGGCGGCCAAACGCGTGGCTTCCTGGATATTCGCGATACCGTGCGCTGTGTTGAGCTGGCCTGTCTAAATCCCGCCGAGCCGGGCGAATGCCGCGTCTTCAACCAGTTCACCGAGCAGTTTTCGGTTCTGGAACTTGCGCAGACTGGTGCAGGCGGCCGGACGAAAAGTGGGCTTGAAGGTCGAAATCGAACACCTGCCCGATCCGCGCGTCGAAGCCGAGGCAGCACTATTACAACGCGAAACATTCCAAACTGATGGACCTCGGCTCAAGCCGCATTTCCTTTCCGATTCGCTTGCTGGATTCGCTGATGAACATTGCCGTGCGGTACCGCGATCGCATCGATCCGTCGTTGTTCCTTCCGCAGGTGAATTGGCGAAACGCCACTAACCGGAGAGAGACAGGCACAGCACCAGCGAACGCTATCGCTGAGGCAGCTTCCGCCGCTCGCTGAATCGCCAGGTCCAAGCGTGAACTCTGTCCAATACGTTCTTCTCGCGGTGGCTTCCATACCGGTGGTCTATTACCTGCTGGTTCTCTATAGCACCGCTCAGTTTTTCCGAGCGGGCAAGCGAAAACCCGCGCAGAATCCGGATTTCACGCCTCCCATAAGCTGTCTTAAGCCGATACGAGGCCTCGATCCCGATGCCTACGAGAACTACGCCAGCTTTTGCAGGCAAGACTATCCGAATTACGAGATTGTTTTTTGCGTGGACGAAGACGATCCCGCGGTGCCCGTGCTCGAAAGACTGCGCCGCGACTTTCCCGGCCGTGAGATTCGATTGCTCTACGGTTCCGGCCGCAGCGCTATGAATGACAAAGTCGCCAGGCTGGTGCGTCTGGTCAGCGAAGCTCGCCACGAATTACTGGTGATCACCGACGGCGATGTGCGCGTGGGTCCGGATTACCTGCGCGCGATGGCGGCGCCCTTCCGCAACTCGAAGGTGGGCGGCGTAACGTGCTTGTACACGTCCACGAGAGAAATGACGCTGGTCCAGGAGCTCCAGTCAATCGGCATGATCTCGGACTTTTTCGCCGGCACCATCGTGGCGTGGAAGCTCGATGGCATCAAATTCATGTTCGGCCAAACCATCGTTACTACTCGCCGGAATCTCGCTGGATTCGGCGGTTACGAGACCATCGAGAATCTCCCTGGCGACGATCTGCGCGTCGGACGCTTGATTGCCGAGCAGGGCCTTGAAGTGAAGCTACTTCCCTATGTAGTCGAGACGGTGGCGGATTTTGAATCTCTCGGCGACCTGTTCTATAAGCGCGTGCGCTGGATGACGGTGATGCGCGTTATGCGGCCGTGGGGGCATTTTGGGTTGATGTTCACGTTGGGATTACCGTGGTTGCTGCTGGCGATCGCGATAAGCCCCTCGGCCTCCGTTGCACTCGCGTATGCTTCCGCCTATGTGGCATCTCGAGTGGCAATTACCTGGCTAATCGGCTCCTGGGGAATGAAACAGGCACGAATTTGGAAAAAGATTCTCTTGATACCTGTATGGGACGCCATGGTCGCCGTTATTTGGCTCGTCAGCTTTGGCCGAAATACGATTAGATGGCGCGGAAAAAACTACTCCATCCGGGAAGGAATGCTGGTACCGATCGCTTAGGGTTGTGCTCAGGATGTCTCCGACTGAAATTGCCCAACGTCGCGTTGAATGTTTCATTAGAAGTGCAATGATGGCGACACACCAACTGTTATCGTGGAGATGTTACTAAGCTTTGGGCTTATTCACGCCAGTTTCGACTCCGCAGCCGGAATTTCAAACTGCAGTAACTACAGCCGAACCGCCCTCCCGAAAAAACCGAAGCGCCGCTACCTGTATTTAGCAGTCGCACTCTTTGCGGCGGCCATCTATCTGGGCTGCATTGTCTCTCCTCCCTCTTTAATGGACGACGTCGACGCTGTGCAGGCGCAGATCGCCCGCAACATGCTGAGTTCGGGTGACTGGGTCACGGCGCGCCTCGATGGTGTTCCATATCTGGAGAAGGCGCCGCTCGTTTATTGGGCGATTGCGCTGTCCTACAAAATCTTCGGGGTGTACGACTGGGCCTCACGCATTCCGATCGCGCTATCCGCGATCGCGCTGGCATAACTGACAACTGCTTTTGGGATTTGGGCCTTCGGAAGACGCGCAGGGTTCTACGCGGGGCTATGTATCTCGACGTGCGCCGGGTTGTTTCTCTTCACACGGATTTTAATTCCCGACGTAATGCTGACGGGCACCATAACGCTGGGCATGTGGGCATTTCTGCGCGTAGTCGACGAACAGGAGCGGCACCCGCGCGTTTGGGCATTTCTTCTTGCCGCCTCCATCGGGGTAGGCCTGTTGCTAAAAAGTCTGATCGGCGCTGTCTTCCCCGTGGGAGCGGACTCGTTTACCTGTTTCTGACGCACCAGCTATTTCTGGCACGAACTTGGAAGCGGCTTCGTCCATTCAGCGGCATACTCGTAATCCTGGCGATCGCCGCGCCTTGGCACGTTCTCGCCACGCTGCGCAATCCGCCCTACTTTGCCTTTACGCTTCACAGCGGCCCCGGCCGTTATCACGGATTCTTGTGGTTCTATTTCATCAATGAGCAACTGCTTCGTTTTCTAAACATGCGATACCCGCGGGACTATAACACCGTTCCGCGCCTTTGGTTCTGGCTGTTACATTTACTCTGGCTGTTTCCCTGGAGCGTCTATCTTCCCGCCGTGGCGAAGCTCTCATTCAAGCCACTGGATCGCGCCGGGCGGGTGCGTTTGTTCGTACTGTGCTGGGCCGGCGTAGTGCTGATTTTTTTCACGTTTTCGACAACGCAGGAGTACTACTCGATGCCGTGCTATCCAGCGCTCGCCTTGTTGCTGGGTTCGGCCATCGCTGCCGGCGGCAAATGGATCCGGCGCGGGACTCGCGTGCTTTCCATCCTCGTGGGATGTGCGGCTGTCGCAGCGGTCATATTGCTGATCCTCGTAAGAAACGTACCTGCTCCAGGCGACATCGCGTCGGCTCTATCGGATCATCCTGACGCGTATACGCTGTCGCTCGGCCACATCGAGGACTTGACACTTCGATCCTTCGCATACCTTCGCCTGCCGCTCGCACTCGCCGCCGTTGCTTTCGCAGTCGGGAGCATCAGGAACTCTGCGAGCGAATGGGAAACGCGCTTTTCTCGCCATCGGCATCATGATGGTGATCTTTTTCCAGGCGGCGCGCCTGGCGCTCGTCGCATTCAATCCCTACATGTCTTCGCGCCCGCTTGCCGATGCCCTGCTTAAGTCGCCCCGCGGTGAGCTGATTGTAGAGCATCACTACTATCCGTTTTCATCGGTGATTTTCTACACGAATAGAACTGCGCTACTTTTGAACGGCCGCGAGTTCAATTTCGAATACGGTTCAAATGCACCCGGCGCGCCGCCTGTATTCATCGATAACGGGGATTTTCAACGGCTTTGGCGGAAACCCGATCGCTATTACATCGTCGCCGAGCTGCCGGATGTTCACCAACTCAAAATTTGGTTGCGCACTCTAGCCTGAACGTAGTTGCCAAAAGCGGCGGGAAGTTTCTCCTCACCAATCATCCGCTGCCCAATACAGTACCTGTTCAATCGTAGGCCGGTCAGTCTGAACGCGCATTCGCGGCGGTGTCGCGCTCACGGAGCCGATATGAAGACGACACCCGCGAAGATAAAAGCAATCACGGCGGCGCTCAAAGTGAAAACGCGCAGGCGGGTCAGCTTCATGGAGCGAGACCGAATCGCTGCCTGACGTCTCGCGGCAACAGCGGCCAGAACCGCTGCTTTGATTCGCGGGCCATATACCCAGATTACGTACCCAGATTATGTGACACGTTCGTGCTGTTCAGAGTTCCGCGCGTTAGCGTTCAAGAGCCGGATGACAATTGAGGAAGGTATGCGAAACGTTTCAATTTGCCTGTTCCTCGGTCTCTCCGTAATCGTTCAAGCTGCGCTTGGGCAGACTGCACCACTACAAGAGGTCCGAACCGTTCCCACGTTCACCGGCTCCTTTGTGACTGACGGCAACCAGTATTCCTACACCATGGCGGGCCACAAGCCGGAATCCGGTGGAACGACCACGATCCCGACCGTGATCGTTCCGCTTTCCCTTTCGTTTACCGCAGGTGGCGGGGAAAGTGGACGTAACGGCATCGTGATGAATGCGGAAGCGGATGTGCCGGAGATTCTGCACTCGCCGGTCTTTCAGAGCTTTGCCTTTGCGACTGGGAAAACACAGTATGGCGACGCAGTACAGCGGGCCCAATTTTATAAGACCGCAGCAAAGGCCTCGTGGCACACGTTGCTGGAGCATCAGCCCCATGTGGCTGCGACAATTCACATCGAAGTTCCGGCCGCCAATGGTTACGCATTGCATTCCCGGCGAACCGGAAAGTCGCTGGGCGTGGTGGACCTCGACTTCGTTCAAAAACAGCTGTTCCAAAATCTGGCAAGTACAGGCGCCTGGTCGGACAAGCTTCTGATCGCGCTGACCGCGAACGTGGTGTTCTATTCGCTCAGCGATGCGACCGTGTGTTGCTCGGTAGGCACGCACGGTGCGCAGCTCGATTCTTCGGGTACGTCCGCGCAAGCATTTGTGATCGGCTCGTATTTTGACAAAAGCGTGAGTGCCGCGCTACACGGATATCCAAGGCATAAGCCAGCAGGTTGCCGAGTGGATGAACGATCCACTGCATGGGTATCGCCCGAATAATTTTCCCGGTTGGCTGAAGCCGCCGGAAAATCTTGGCTGCGGCGGCAGAGGGGAAAGCAGCTCCTATCTTCTGGAACAGCCAACCGATTATTTGCCGGCATCCAATTCGGCGCAGATCACGAGCCATGGCAACATCTATCACCTGGAAAATATGGCGCTGCTGCCCTGGTTCGCACAGCGTGCCGCTACCGAAACATTTCAGGGAGCATATAGCTTCCCCGATACGAAGGCGCTATCGGCTCATGCGGAGCCTTGTTCTGCCGTCCGCAACCGCGATACGCAGCCATCCGCTTCGCCCCTCGCCCGGCCAGGCTCACCGAATGGACATGCACTGATCGGCTATTGGGAAGGCTATGCGTCGGCTCAGACGTCCACTCCGCTGAGAGATGTGTCTCCACAATGGGACATCATCATTGCCACCTTCGCTGCGCCGGTGAAAGGCTCGACAAGCCTGCTTCACTTTGAGCCGCCTGCGCGCCTTAGGCGAGGACCGCTTCAAGAGCGATGTTGCCTACCTGCAGAGCATCGGTAAGAAAGTATTGATTTCGCTCGGAGGCGGCGGGCAGGTCGTGACCTTGAATACCGCTGAAGATCTTAGTAACTTCGTCCGCTCGGTAACGGCGATTGTAGAGAAGTACGGCTTCGACGGCGTCGATCTCGATATCGAGACACCTTCCCTGCTGATCAACCCAGGTGATACGGACTTCCGCAAGCCGACCACTCCCTCGATCGTGAACTTGATTGCGGCAATGCATCAGTTGCGGAAGCATTTCGGCCCGAAATTTATGATCAGCGAAGTACCGGAAGCGGCGCAGGCCCAGGCCGGCATGCAGGCTTACCGCGGACAGTTCGGATGCTTCCTGCCTGTTATTTACGCCACGCGAGACATTCTCTCGTTTGTCGATGCGCAGGACTACAATACGCCTCCGCTCGAGGGCCTCGACGGAAACTATTATTTCCCCGGCAATGCCGATTACCACGTCGCTCTTAGCCGAGATGCTGGTGCATGGCTTTCCGGTTGGCGGCGACCCCAAGGCGTACTTCCCGCCGCTTCCTCCGGAAAAGGTGGCCATTGGTTTTCCCGCTACACCTGCCTCGGCGCGGAACTATACGGAGATACCGGCTATTGAAGACGCTTTCCGCTATCTCATCGAAGGTAAACCATATACCGGAGCCGCGTATAAACTGCTCGCAATCCTCAGGTTATCCGAGGTTCAAGGGAGCTATGTTCTGGGCTATTAACCAAGACCGGCGCAACAACTACCAGATGTCAAACGCAATCGGGCAGTTGCTGCACAGTTTTCAGCCGTGACTCAGAAATTATATTTCAAAGCGAGTTGGATGTTGCGAGGCAGTTGCGCGGTCTGCACCAGACCAAAACTCGCTCCAATCCTGCCGGTCGGCGCATCGAGGATCACCGTGTTGGCGACGTTGATCGCTTCCCCACGGAGCTCCAGGCTTTGACGTTCCGTAAAGTGGAACAACTTAGAGATACCTAAGTCGGCTTCGGTCATGCCGGGCCCTCGAATAACACCGGTACCGCAGGTGCCCAATTGTCCCGGTCGATGGCTGCGCAAAGGTCGACGGATCCCAATACTGGTAGCCGCCGAGCGGACTGTTTTGATCGCCGAAAACATGTGGAGGGGCAATACAATTGGCGCGTTCGTTTCCGGAACGCGTGCCCGAGGTATCGCTGGGCAGTAACTTCAAATGGGAATCCGGTATGAACGTTCAGAAGAAGATTCATCTGCCAGCCGCCCAAAATTCGCATCGACGACAGCATTCGCATTCTTGCCGAACATACGGTTGCGGCCGAATGGAATATCGTAAGTCACGTAACCGTTAAACTCATTTTGTAACATCGTGCGGACAGCAGGCCGTAATCCAGCCGCCTGATTATACGTATATTCCGGGAAGGCGTAACCGCCATTTGCTTGCGTCTGTCCGGAATTGGCATCGCCATACTGGCCGAAGAAACCCGGATGCGTTCGTCAGGCATTTCGAGTAACGTATAGTTCAACTGAAATTGGAGACCACTCGAAAGACGATGCTGCACGGATGCCTCGAATGCATTGTAAGTGCCGTAGCCGTTGGAGTCGATAATTCGTTCAATGCCCGCTATTGTTGCCGACAACGCCGCCGGTTTCCAACTGCAGGGCTGGATTGCCCTCCAGGTAGAGGCCATTTGAAACGGTGCCGTTCGGGTTCAGAACGCGCTGGTGGCCGTAGTAAATGTTCGTGAGATGAGTATTCTTTTCTCCCACATAGGCTACCTGTACGGTAGTCGAGTTCCCAAATTGGTGTTGAATGGTGAAGTTCCATTGCTCGGATACCGTCGGCCGGAAGTTCGGATCGATGATGTGAATCGTCTGGCTCTGGAAGCAAGCGCTCGGCGAGGGCGTTGAGACTGCCTGTGGCAGGAGTACAAACCGGCGGGGGCAATACATTAAAGCCTTGATTAAGGGTGCTGCCGGGTAGCGGATTGGCGGGCAGATAGCTTTGCATGACCGCTCCTTGCCAGGGCGGATTCGCGGATGGGATGTTGTTCACGCCGATTCCCTCAAAGAAGTCCGTCAGACCCCAACCGCCGCGAATGACTGTTTTGCTATCGAACGGAGTCCAGGCCAAGCCGAGACGCGGTTGATAGTTCGTGATGCCGTTGTACTGGTTGTACAAAGCTTGGCAGTTTGAGTAACCGCAGTTCGACGAATTGCTGGCGAGATACGACTTGGCCGGTGAACTCGCCATAGTTGGTGGCCCGATTGTCGACTTCATATTGCGGGGTGTGCAGTTCGTAGCGCAGGCCCAGGTTCAGAGTCAGGTGCGCTGTTGACGCGCCAATCGTCCTGGAAAAACGCCCCGTATGGCTGTAGCGAAGTCCGCGGGTTCCGACGTTTTGGCCGAGCTGGAGAAATTCGGGCATGCCCAATAGGAAATCGGCCCCTCCGTTTCCAATCGAGCTGGTGCCGCTGGAAGCGCCGTATATTGACCGTTGAAATCAAACATTGCCGGATGCGCCGCGCGTTGCCCGAGTAGAATACGTCGTCCCGGTAGCGGAACAATTGGAAACCCACATGCATGGTGTGGGTGCCCTTGACAATAATCGCGGTATCTTCGGCCTGAATGCGTCGTGTCGTTGAAAGCCTGCACGATATCGTTCGTGCCAATGTTGCTGACGACACTGTTAATCAGATCAATGGTGGGTAGGAACGTGGAGGGCACGCCCGGGATTCCGAACAGCGAAGGCAGATTTTGCCCCGTGCCGTTGCTGACACGGTGCTGTAGGAGCTGATGGGGAAATAATTGACTCCCGCGCGCACATCGTTCACGAAGGTTGGACCGAAGGTATGCGTCCAATCGAGAACTCCGGCGTAGAGCGGAAAGACATTGGATGAATTAAACAGCAGAGGCTGGCTATTGGTGGTGGGATTCGTTACATATTGCTGGGTGTAGCGCCCGTACACGTGATCTTTGTCCTGGCAGCCCAGTCGACTTTGATATCGCCTTGATCGGCATTCGTATAGGAATGGGCAGCGTTCACCTGATTGTTGGTCAGGTTGCCGTTGATCGGCGCAGGATAGAGCGATGAAGAAAGAATTTTGGCTGCTGCCGGGCTGATCAAATTGGCGGGAATTCGGTTGAAGGGGAATATCGTGCGAGTAGTTGGCGAAGAACTCGAATAGGGATTGTAAAGCTGGCCCTGAAGCGGTACTGCACACGCCGGCGGAACTAAATGTGCCGCCAATACTGGTACAAAGGTCTCCGAAGTCGGCCGATCCATTCGGTCCGCCGCCCGGGCGTTCGGCTGCGGTGAAAACCGTAAAGCCGCCGCTGGTACCCGGTTGATCGTAGCGCTCGCCCTGATAATCCCCGAAGAAGAACAGCTTGTTCTTTATAATCGGGCCGCCTGCCGTTCCGCCAAATTCGTTGTAGCGGAGCAGCGGACGAGGCAGATGATTGAAGTTATTTTGCCAGAGGTTCGCGTTCAGTTTGTCGTTGCGGAAGAACTCGAACACATCGCCGTGGAACTCGTTTGTGCCGGATTTCAGCGTGGTGTTGATAATGCCGCCGAGATAGTTCCCGAATTCGGCGGACGCATTGGTCGTAATCAAGTCGAATTCCTGGATGGCATCGACGCTGGGGGTGTAGGCGACGTCGCCTTCATCGCTCTGGTTATTATCGAGACCGTCAAGAAGGTAGTTATCGTCCTGTTCGCGATTGCCGTTGATGTAAGGGCGGCCGCTGGCAAACGTACTCAAGCCTGCGCTGGACCCGCTGCCGCCGACGAACGACGGATGCGTTGGTGCTGACAGAGCCCGGCGACAACAGCGTCAACTGGTTATAATTTCGGGTGGACAGGGGCACTTGCGCGATGACATGCGAGTCAATGACGGTGCCGACCTGCGTGGATTCAGTCTGCAGGATAGGCGCGGCCGAGGTCACCTCCACAGTTTGGTTGACTGCCCCGACTTGCAACTGCATGTCGACTTTAGCCACTTGGTTCAAGACCAAAGCGACATCCGATTGAACCGAAGCCTGGAACCCGGGCGCTTCCACGCGAATCTGATAGCGGCTCACCGGCAGGCGCGGGAAAGTGTATGCGCCATCGCCATTCGTCGTCGTCGTCGTTTTGACGCCCCGCTCTAAATCTGTTGCCGTGACCGTTGCGCGGGCAACCGCGGCGCCGGACGGATCGGTCACGGTCCCATTGATTGCCGCCGTCACCTCTTGGCCCCAAGCAGTGACGCGCCGTCAACATCGCGACGACGATGAACAGGACAAAACAGAAACGGCCCATCTTTGGCTCGTACTTCGCTAATGAATTCTTCATAGTTCTAAACACTCGCATTCCCACGCGTGAAGTCAGACCCCGGCATCATAACGATCTGGGGTTTTAACGCGATTGTAAGGATACTTCGCTTTGCTGTCAAGAAAAAAACGCAACCAAACGAAACCTGGAGTTCCATCATTGGTTTCATTTCGCTCATGCAAGTAACACCTCCAGGCCCCGCGAGCGGAGTTTTTCAAGGCTGGCGGCGGGAGCATCGGTATCCGTGATGACCCGGTGAATGGAGGTGAAATCGGTGATCAGAGAAAGGCTCCGATGACCAAATTTGCTCGAATCGGCAAGCACCGTCACTTGCGCCGCGGATTCGATCATCCGGCGGTTCAGTTGCGCTTCCATGATGTCGAGCGTGGTCAGCCCGAGGTCGGCATCGAGGCCCACCGTACCCAGAAAACAGTGATCGGCATGCAGGGAGTGCATCATTTGCTCTGCATGCGGGCCGACGAAGGCGCTGGACGGGTGGCGCAGAAAGCCGCCGAGCATCACCAGGGAAAGATTCGGCAAATCGGCTAGTTTGGCGGCGATATTCAGCGCATAAGTGATGACCGTGATGCTCTCCGGGCAGTGGTGGCGAATCTGATTCGCGAGCTCGGCGCAGGTGGACCCGGTGCATAAAATGACGGTCTGCAAGGGGAGAATCAACTGAACGGCCTGCTGAGCAATACGGACCTTCTGATCGTGGTGCATGCCCTCCCGGACTTTCAAGGGATGCTCGGGAGCAGCGGCGAGGGGACGAATGCCGCCGCCATGGGAGCGTATCAGGGCTCCGCTTTCAGAGAGTGCATCGAGGTCGCCCCGCGCGGTGACTGCCGAGATGCCGAAGCGTTTCGCCACTTCCTCGACCGTAACGCGTCCGTTCTGGCCGAGAACGCCGACGATTTCCCGGCGCCGCTCTTCGGCAACCAACCGGTTCGGTTTTCGTTTAGGCATTCCGACAGTTCACTCCGGCGATGTTCCAAACTACAGAAGCAAGACCTGTGGGCGCACGAAATAGCTGACATTCGCAACGTCGCCCACGAGAGGCCAAGCGTGGTGTAATCCTACCCTAACCTTTGACGCAATCCAATCGATGTTTTCGAATAGTATCTTTTACTTTCGATTGGAAGTCAACTAATAGTCCCGCGACCGCGCCTTTAGCACGTGAGTTGTCTACTCTGAATCCACACATGATCTGTCAGTTGACTTTCGCCCGCCAGTAAAATTTGAAAGCCGCACGGGCAGTGATCGGGGAAGCAGAACCTTTGGAACTTTCCGAGCGAGACAGCCTGCGGATTTTGGCGTTGCTGGAGCATCCGCCCAAGCCGAGTGCAAACCTGCTGGCTGCATCGAAATCACTGCCGAAGCGGAAGTGAGCATTGGGAGGTGGCACGAGGAGCCAACAGGTAAAAGGGCATAACTGGGACCTCTTCATCTGTGTGGACGCCCGCCCGCAGCTGCCCCGAGGTGGACCATGTCGCGATGCTCATCTATGCCAAGAAGGCGAGAGTTGCCGCATGGTATCAAAGACACGGCGCTGTGCCGTTGCCGGATGGGCCGCTTCTCTCTGCTTCTGCCGCTGACGACCCGGGCCTAAAAGCAGGGAAGAAAGTCGTTGGAGGCGCGGGGCGGGATCGAACCGCCGAATAAAGGTTTTGCAGACCTCTGCCTTACCACTTGGCTACCGCGCCGGCAAGCTTCGGTTCTCTTCGCACCATAGCATACGGCAGCCGTTTCCATCGATGCGGCGCGCTACGCTCAATGTAGATTTTCGCGACGAAGCGTACGTTTGGCATCCCTTCTCGCCGCACTGTTCATGAATCATCCCATCCTCGCCACAACCTTCCCCGATATAAGCGAGCTGAAAACGATGGCTGCGAAGTTTGCGCCCACTCCGCTGACCGTCGATACTTCCCATCTCAGCAACGCTGACCGGCGGGCGCTCGTGAAGCTGGTTGAGGTCGGCCGTGTCATCGACGATCTCTTCATGCAGCAGCTTTGGAACGGCGACCTCAATCTCTATCACAGCTTCGAGCGCAATACGTCGCCTCTGGGGAACGCCCGCCTCCATCTCTTTCGCATCTATAAAGGACCATGGTCCGACCTCGACGAGCACCGCGCCTTTCTTCCGGACGTCCCTGATCGCAAACCGTTGGGTGCGAATTTCTATCCCGAGGACATGAGCCGCGACGAATTCGAGCATTGGATCGCCAGTCTGCCTGAAAAGGATGCCCAGGAGGCCAAGAGTTTCTTCACCGTCATCCGACGAAATCCGCAGACGCGCGCATTGGAAATCGTGCCGTACTACCGCGCCTTCCACGACGATTTACAACGTGCAGCGACGCTCTTACAGGACGCAGCCCTGTCTGACGGACAACACCTCGCTCAAACATTTCCTCCAAACACGCGCCCACGCATTTCTCAACGATGACTATTACGAAAGCGACTTGGCGTGGATGGTTGTTGACGCGCCGATTGATGTCACCATCGGGCCCTACGAAACATATAACGACGAGCTCTTCGGTTACAAGGCTTCGTTCGAAGCGTATATCTGTCTAAAAGACGATGCCGAAACCGCCAAGGTCCAGGGCTTCTCCCATCACCTGCAAGAAGTCGAAAACAATCTGCCGATCGATCGCCGCGTATCGCAACCCCAGTCTCGCGCCGATCACGCCAATCCGCGTCGTGAACCAGGTGCTCTCCTCCGGCGACGGCAATCACGGCGTGCACAGCGCTGCCTTCAATCTCCCGAACGACGAGCGCGTCGTCCAGCAGAAAGGTAGCAAGAAAGTCATGCTGAAGAACGTTCAGCATGCCAAGTTCGATAGCATTTTGACGCCGATCTCCCGAATCATCCTGCCGCCCGACGCCCAAGCCGATCTGAGTTTCGATTCGTTCTTCACCCACATTCTCGCGCACGAGTTGAGCCATGGTATCGGCCCGCATCAGATTCAGGTCAACGAAAGAAAAACTTCCGTGCGCCTGGAGCTGAAGGAGCTGTACAGCGCGATCGAGGAAGCGAAAGCGGACATAACCGCTTTATTCATGCTGCAGTATTTCTTTGATACAGGCATTTTACCCGGCGGCCGAGCAAGTGAGCGAAAGCTCTACAATACATTTTTGGCGTCGTCGTTCCGCACCCTCCGCTTCGGCATTCTCGAGGCTCACGGCCGCGGCATGGCGCTGCAGTTCAATTACCTCACCGACCGCGGTGCTTTCGTGGCACGCCCGGACGGCGCCTTTGAAGTGAATGACACAAAGATCAAGCAAGCTGTCCGCAACTTGACGCATGACCTGCTGACGATCGAGGCGCGAGGCGACTACGCCTCCGCGAGAAAGCTGCTGGCCGAGCTCGGCGTGATGCGACCCAGCTTGACGAAAGCGCTCGACGGTCTGAAGGACATCCCAGTCGACATCGAACCGAGATTCGTTACTGCGGATGAACTTACGCGAAGCGACCGCTAGAGCCCTTCACTCACTCGCCGCACCCGGCCCGTTCGAACTGACGGAGGCGCTCTTCTTGCGCCTCTTGGGCTCGATTTATGTGGCAGCCTTCGGCTCCTTCTGGCCGCAAATTGTAGGTCTCGATCGGTTCGCACGGCATTGAGCCGGCCGCGGGAATCCTGCCCGCGATACGAACCGAGCTCGGTGCCAAAGCTTTCTTCGAGCTTCCTTCCGTGTTCTGGTTTGGATTCAGCGATGCCGCGCTTCTCTGCTGCTGCATCGTAGGATGCCTCGCCGCGCTGCTGCTCGCAGCGGGAGTTTTCCCCCGAATCTCCGCGGCCGTTTGCTGGGTTCTTTACCTGTCCATCGTGTCGGTCGGGCAACCATTCACCGGTTTTCAATGGGATGCCCTCCTGCTCGAAGCGGGTTTCCTGGCCCTCTTCGCCGGGACGTCCTGGATCGTTTGGGCTTATCGTTTTTTGCTGTTCCGCCTGATGTTCGAGTCGGGCGCCGTCAAGCTGCTCTCGCATGACCCGAATTGGCGAAATCTGCACGCCTTGCGCTTCGATTTCATGACGCAGCCGCTGCCCGATCCGATCGCTTATTACGTGTATCGCTTTCCCGCGCGGGCTGCTGGATGCCATGACGGCGGGAACTCTCGTCATCGAACTGGCCGCCCCGTTCCTGCTGTTTGCTCCAAGGCGCGCGCGACAGATCGGCGTCGGCCTGCTGATGTTTTTGCAAGTCCTGATCCTCTTGACCGGCAATTACGCCTTCTTCAATCTGCTCTCGCTCGCGCTGTGCCTATGGGGACTCGACGACTGCACGTTTGCTCCGCTCGCCCCTTTATTGCGCAAAACCTGGCCATCGCTGCGAACGCCCCGACTCCTAACGATCGCCAAAAGCGCCTTTTCTCATTCTTGCGAGCCGTCTCCAATATCGTCATTGCCCTTCTGATCGCGATCGGCGCCATTCAGCTGCTCACGATGTTCGTTCCGGCGGCCGAGACGCTCGCCCGCAAGCCGCTCAGCCTCATCGCTCCTTTTGAAATCGTCAACACGTACGGTTTGTTCGCCGTGATGACCACCACCCGCCCCGAGATTGTCATCGAAGGCTCAAATGACCAAACGAACTGGATCGAATATTCGTTCCGCTACAAGCCTGGCGAACTGCATCGCGGGCTGCCGCTGGTTGCTCCCTATCAGCCGCGGCTCGATTGGCAGATGTGGTTTGCCGCTTTAGGCAATATTCAGGAGAACAATTGGGTCGGCAATCTGATGTATCGTCTGCTGCTGGGCGAGCCAAGCGTACCGGGCTTGCTGGACCCCCCGCCGCTTCCCCAAACCTCCGCGGTACATGCGCGCTCTGCTTTACAAATACGAATTCACGAGTCCGGCCGAGCGCCGTCGAACCGGCGCGGTCTGGCAGCGGCAGCTGCAAGGCGTCTGGTTCGGTCCCGTTTCGCTGAGGGGCCGCTAGAAGCTCCAGGCCTAACCCGCGCCGCGCATACGCGCAATTTCCACCTCGGAACCAATAAATCCCCACGTCACCCAGACCCGGCCTTTTACGACGCGCTCAAAATACTCCGCGCGCTTGCGCAGATTGCCCGTTATATAGATGCCAGTTACCCACTCCGTACCCGACCGTATCGAACCGCAACTCGGGTTCCAGATCGGCCTCGCCCGCTGTCGGCTCAGGCGGCACTGCGTCGCGATTCCTTCATCGCGCCTTGGAAAAAACGCACCAGGTGCAAATAGAACTCCGAATGCCCGCCGGCCGTTATGTCCGGCGTGATTTTCTTCAGCGCCGCGCCGCTTCCTCCCGCTTATTTGCCCGGCGCAGAGACGCATACAGCCAGTTCGTTGAATTAATGCGGCTATCGGTGTCGGGAGCCAGATCGACCGCATGGTGGAAGGCCTCCGCCGATTGCGCGAACTCACCCAGAAAGTAATGCGACAAACCAAATGATAGTGGCGCATCCAGCTTTTTCGGGTCCAGCGTGACCGCGCGATTCAGTGTCGCTGCGCGCATTCGTAAATTCGCGCAGCGCCAGCTCCCGATGCCCCCGCTCCAGATACAGATCTGCATTCTCGGCCGCTGTCTCCATCGCTTTCGTGCAGGTATCCACTGCTTCCCGGTACTGCCAAACGGCCGCCTGAGCCTCCGCAAGTTTCAGCAGCAAAGTCCGGATTCTTCGGGTCCGCGGCCAGCTCTTTCCGTGCCGCCGCCACCACTCCCTTCTCATCCGGCAGCGAATAGAATTTCCTCCCCTAGCGGCGAAGTGACCTCGTAATGTGTCGAGTTCGCCCCCGGTTCTGCAGGCGCCTGCTGCGCCTCGACGGTAGAGGCGAGCCCCACCGTCACGGCGAGCGACACGCGCCCGCTAAGGCCATGAGCTTCAACAGTCGGTCCGCCCGATTCGTGACGTCGATCCATAATCTCAAAATCATAAGCCACCGCACATCGCGAACACCGCCGAATACCCGCTCGTGAGATTTTCCCGGTTTGTCGCGCCCTTCTTTATTTGAAGTACAGAACGGCGTTGAATTTCTGCTTTCTCGCTGGTGACAGCCTTCTGGACCGGGTGGTGCTTGTGCTGGCCCTTTATGGCTCGCCATCAGGACCTTCAGCGCGCGCGTCGCCGAAGCGATGAAACATATAAGGTCTGCTTGCAACAGCGCGGTCTTACGCCTGCCGATTGCCGCCGCGACCGCAGGTCTACCAAAAGCTGCTGTGCAAAGCCGTGGCGCCTCCCGGCGAGAACGCATACCGGCTATTTGCGGGCAGAAGACCGGCGATGCGGTCGAGTTCATGTCCATCCTTTGTCTGCTGCCGCCGCTTATCTCGTTCGCACTCGTCCGCCTCGACGCTCGAGCTGGGCCTTTTTCTCGCGCGGCTCAGATCGGCCGATCTGCGAGTCCCGCGCTAACGGGCTAAAGGAGCGAACTGCCTCCCTGCGCGTCAAAGTTGCCGAGGATGCAGCCACCGCTCGAAGGCCTCTCTACGCTCTGGCCATTCGCAGTCGAGCATGGAGAACCACGCCGTATCCCGATTGCGGCCCTTGATGATCATGTGCTGGCGAAAAATTCCTTCGAATTGGAAGCCCAATCGTTAAGCTGCGCGCCGCGAAGGCTCATTCAGCGCGTCGCATTTCCATTCGTAGCGCCGGTACCCGAGCTCCTCGAAGACGTGTCGCGCCAGCAAATACATCGCTTCGGTCGCCCCGCGCGTCCGCTGCAGCCCGGAGTAAAAAGAATGCTGCCCACTTCAATCCAGCGATGCACAGGCTCGATGCGCATCAGCGCAGCGTATCCCGCAGCGCGCCCCGATTCCCAGTCGAAAATCGCGAAAAAAAGCGGATCCCCCCCGCCGCCTTCTTCTGCAGCGCGGAATGGAACTCCCCGTAACTCGTGAAAGGTCCGTCAAACAGGTATTGCCACAGCCCGCTATTCGCCACGCCCTGCGTTGCTTCCCACAAAGCCTCGCCGTGAGCCTTCACGTCCAGCGGAACCAGGACGATGTAGCGCCCCTCTATTTTTGTGCGGCGGGGCAATTTGGCTGCCTCGCCCTTCACGCGGCCGCCAACCGGCAATTTGCTTTCAAGATCGATTTCTTGCATCCGGAATCGGTCGTTCGCCAGCTCCTTTCGTCAATGTGCAGGGTTACCGGACAACCCTGATCAACTTTCCTTGTAATAACACGGGCTGCATTGTGATCTAATTGGCGACCCCTTTTACGCAATCGGAGGACCGGATGAAGAAATCAAGCCTTTCGCCGCTGATAACCATCGCTTTGTTTATCACGGCTGGCGCAGTAGCGAACGCCGACACGCTTAACGGCAGCGGCTCGTGGCAATCCTGGAGTTCCGCCACCCTCGGAACAGCCGCCAACCCCACTTACGGCGGACCGTTCTGGAATAACCTTTCCGGAGACGGCGCAACTAATAACATAGGATGGTGCTTCGTGGGCGGCGGCGCCTGCTCCATGCCGAATGCTCCCGGAGCGCTGCCGTATTTCGGAAACGGAAGTGCGGCGGTCAGTAACATGTCCTTCAACAGCGGCGGCAGCGGGGTGACGCTCTCCCTCGCCGGTGTCTTTACTACCCAGACGACGCCCTCTTTAGGCCTCGACTCTTTCGGTTACTATACGCTCAATTCCTCGGGCGTTGTTACTTCGCCAACCATCTTGTTCAATGCCGGTAGTTCTCTCGCTACCACGGCATCCGTCACCTTGGCGCCGAACACGAATTACGGTTTCTATATCGAGAACATCCAAGGTCAAGGAACGGCTAACGAAACCGATTACTGGTTCTTCATGAACAGTTCTCAGAACACCACAAACCGTGGGATTTCGCTGACGCCTTTCCAGCATGTTGCGATCTTCGACAATGGCGCGAGCGGCTATTACCTCGGGCTCGAAGACTCCATTAGCGGCATCGGCGACGCGGATTACAACGACCTGGTCGTTCAGATGAACGTTAGCGCCAATGGCTCCGTGCCGGAACCGGCCTCCGCTGAACTCGCCGTCATCGGCCTTTTGGGCTGCGCTTTCTTCCTATTCCGCCGCAGGCTCAATCACAGCAGATAGGCCGCGTCCTCACCAGCGCGCGCGTAGATTCCAGCGCTCAAAACTGTCGCTTTCATTCCGGCCGCCGTCTGACGGAGGAGTCACGGAAAACTGCGGCGGCACCGTTGGTCGCCCGTCCGGCGGTCTCAGGAAATCGAGTGTCCGCCGATAGGAGTAGCGGTGGGAACACTGTCCTGAATAGCACAGCCGGTGCTCGGCCCATACAAGCAATGCGGCGATGCGCGACAGCACAACACCATTATGGCGCCACGACTTCGCGTTGTAAAGTACTTTTAAATCGCCCTAGCCGATAATTCGAATCTGCCCAATGCCGCCCTCTACCCGCACGCGAATGTTCGCTTTGGCATTGCCGTATAGGCTGTTCTCGTAATAGTCGCCGCGCTTCTCGAGGCCGTCGACCTGAATGCTCCCGAGTCCGCCGTGAGCCTCGGCCCGCACGCCCACGTTATCTGGAACCCGGATCGTTGCCTGACCCACGCCGCCCGATACGTTCACCTCGTAATCGCGAGTTGGATGGCCGCGCAGATCCAGATCCACTTCCCCGGCGCCCATTTGCACCCTGACGCTGCGAAGGTCGAGTTCGCCCAACTCCAAGCGGGCCTTTCCCGCGCCACAGTTTAAAGCAAGGTCCAGCAGCACATGATCGTTCAGGTCCAGATCCCAACGGTAACGCTGGTGGCCTCCTGTTCGTACGCCCTCCGGCTCCCGAATGGTGACGGTGGCCTCCGAGCCGTCCATTGAACTCGAAACCTTCGGCCGCCAATCGCGCACGTTGTATTCAAAGTGGCCTTCGAGCAATTTCTGCGCGCCGCCTCGCACCGTCATTTCTCCTGCCGCCATCTCGAGATGCACATTGGCCTGGTTTGCATGCCCCAGGTCAACCGAAACCGGTTCGTCGCGCAAGGGCCCATTCACGGCGTTATCGAATTCGCACCCGCCCAACAGCACCAGGAAAGGCATAACCGCCAAAATCAATCGGGAAGTACTTGCCATCGCAATCGAGTATACGCAAATTCGCGGCCCGGGGTTCAAAGGGCTCAAATCTGGCCTTCAAATCTCTGCGGCCCTGCTCTTGGCCCGGAATCTCTCCTGTCACGACTCGCGCTTCACTCGACCGCGAACTCGGCTAGACGATCCCGAATCGATTGCGGCGCATCGGCAACCACTTCGCAGTATTCGTTCTCGTATCGCTTCGAGATAATCGCGGCGCGGTCATGCAACAGGTGAAGCGCTCGACCTTCGCCTAGCGGCAGCCGGAAACGCTGCCTCACCACCGGGTCTTGCACCAGGTGTTTATCGATCAATTCCAGCAATTGCTCCACGCTCAGCCCCGTTTGCGCCGAAATGAGCACCGCGTCGGTCGCGTTCTGCCGCGCCGTTTCACCCAGCATCCGATGCGTGAGCGTGGCCGGGTCGTGCGCCTCCACTGCGTTCAGGCGGTCGCTCTTGTTCAGAACCAGAATCTGCGGCGTGTTCTCCGCACCGATCTCCGCCAGCACCTTCAGCACGTGCGCGGTCTGTTCGGCGGCGGTCGCCGAACTCACGTCCACCACGTGCAGCAACAGCGCTGCCGCGCTCACTTCTTCAAGCGTGGCCCGGAACGCCTCCACTAGCGTGGTCGGAAGATTTCGAATGAACCCGACTGTGTCGCTCACCAGAACCCGCCGCTGCGACGGCAGTCGAATCTGCCGCACCGTCGGATCGAGTGTCGCGAACATCTTCGCATCCGCCAGCACGCCGGCCCCCGTCAGCCGGTTGAACAAAGTCGATTTTCCCGCGTTCGTATAACCTACCAGGCTCACCGTCGAAAGCGGCACGGCCTGCCGTTGCGAGCGCTGCACCCCGCGCGTCGCCCGAACCCGCTCAATATCGCCCTTTAGCTTCGCGATTCTTCTCCCGATCCGGCGCCGGTCCGTTTCCAGCTTCGTTTCGCCTGGTCCTCGCGTTCCGATACCGCCGCCTAAGCGCGACATCTCTATGCCGCGTCCCGATAAGCGCGGCAGCAGATAAGTCAACTGTGCCAGCTCCACCTGCAACTGGCCTTCGCTCGTCCGTGCTCGCCTCGCGAAAATGTCGAGAATTAGCTGCGTCCGGTCGAGCACCTTCACCTGCAGTCGCCGCTCCAGATTGCGAAGCTGCGTAGGCGTCAGCTCTTGATCGAAAATGACCGTATCGATCCCGTCCGCTTCGATGTGCTGCTTGATTTCCGCCACTTTCCCGGAACCCACCAGTGTCGCCGCATCCATCACCGGCCGCGCCTGTATCATTCGTTCCAGAACCTTAGCCCCGGCACTATCGGCTAGAGCCGCCAGCTCCATAAGCGATTCCTCCGCATCCGGTTCGCTGTGGGGTTGTACGCGTCTTGCCGCGCGGCGCACGCGTAAGCTCCAGCCCTACTACCAGCGTGCGTTCCTCTCGCTCGGCCACTACTGGTTATTGTCCGGCTCGGGCCCCGGCAAAGGCGCACCCGGAGTGCTGCCACTTCCACTGTGTCCGCCTCCATGAAGCGGCCTCGAAACTACTACCGTCGATATGGCGTGCTTGAAAATGAGTTGCTCCTGATTGTTAGCCTCTAGGATTACGGAATATTTGTCGAAGCTTTTGATCCGCCCGGACAGCTTCACGCCGCTCATCAGATAAATCGTGAGGAACGTTTTATCTTTTCGGGCGTTGTTAAGAAACGCCTCCTGAATATTTTGCGCAAGCTTTTCCATTAATCTTTTCCTTAGTCCTTTGGCAGCGCTCTTGGCGCGGACAGGGTCTTCCGTTCCAATCTCGATACGCTCTTTTCATGGGGATCCCGTCAATCACGGCTCTCTTCATGAGATTTTCATTCTAAATGCTTCGTTTCACTGGGGTTTAGCTTTCTTCACCCCCAGCGCCCTTCCGTCCGCGTATAAGTTGCGCATTAATAAGGTCAACCGTAATGGCGGGCGACCCCTTCTGCGGCCGCTTATGACCGTCGTTTTTGCCCGTACTGAACGGGAGTGCTAAGGCCCTGGTTGGCGCTCAAACCTAAGTACTGGCGTCTCGATAAGCTCTTTGAACCAATGCGTTGCTGTTTCGTTCGACAGCGCACAGGCGGCTCGAAGAGTACAGAGAGGTCTCAATGAAGCGAAAATTGATTTGGGCGTTTGTCTTCGCGGTGACAACGTGCTCGGCGGCACGTCCCGAACACAAAAAGTTGGCGCCCGATTTCGGAGATACCGATCCTTTTACCAACGTTCGGGTGATTGTCCAGTGGAAAAACGACCCTAGCACCGAGCATCACAAGGTGCTCAACCGCGGCGGTTTTCTCCACTCTACCCACCGCTCGATTAACGCCGGTACCTATAGCATCCCCGCTTGGCAACTCACCGAATTGGCGAACGATCCGGACGTCAAGTACATCTCGCCCGATCGGCGCTTGAAAGCCAAGCTCGATTACACTGCTGCCGCGATTAACGCAAGTGCCATGTGGAATGCCGGATGGGACGGAACCGGCGTCGGCGTTGCCGTCATCGATAGCGGCATCAATTCGGATCCAAATCTCGGCAGCGATGACAGTAAAGGCATCGTGTACACGTACGATTTCGTGGGCAAAGACGGTCACGATCAATACGGTCATGGCGAACACGTGGCAGGAATCATCGCCGCCAACGGCAAGACCTCGGCTTGTGACACTTGCACCAGAGTCTTCAAAGGCATTGCGCCGGGTGTCAATTTGATCGACTTGCGCGTTCTTGACGCCAACGGCGGCGGTAGCGACACCGACGTGATTTCCGCCATCGAGATGGCGATCTCTCTCAAAAGCAAATACAACATTCGCGTCATCAACTTGTCCTTAGGCCGCCCGGTGTACGAAAGCTATACACAGGATCCGTTGTGCCAGGCCGCCGAGGCCGCCTGGAATGCAGGCATCGCGGTCGTGGTTGCGGCTGGTAATGACGGCCGCGACAACACCTTCGGCGAGCAAGGATATGGCACCATCAACGCCCCGGGTAATGATCCTTACGTTCTCACCGTTGGCGCCATGAGATCGCTCAGTACCTATTCTCGTACCGACGATCTGATGGCCAGCTACAGTTCAAAGGGACCGACGCAGGTCGATCATGTCGTGAAGCCCGACGTGGTAGCTCCCGGTAATAAGGTCGTCTCGCTGCTCGCTCAGAACTCCACCCTCTCGGCTGCCGCGTCAGGCAATAGCGTGCCGATCACCTACTATCAGGCAACCCCTGCGTCCCTTCAGCACTGGGTAAACGCCGCAGTTCTGCCTCCCGGTATCGCAAAGAAGCTGGTCTCGAACGAGTACTTGATGCTCAGCGGTACCAGCATGGCGGCCGCCGTCGTCAGCGGCGCGGCAGCCGATCTCTTCCACGCCAATCCGAACCTAACGCCCGATCAGGTGAAAATCCTGCTCATGCAGTCGGCTTACAAAAACTTCCCGCAATCGAGCACGGTCACCGATTCAACCGGCAGTTACGTCGATTACTACGACATCTTCACCGTCGGCGCCGGCTATATCGATCTCGCCGCGGCCCTCGCCCAAATCAACTCCGTACCCACCGGCGTCACCGGTATGTCGCCCATAGCCGTTTACGACCCCACTTCGGGTAACACGACGCTCTCCTTCGACCCATCCTCGGTGTGGGGGGCTCAGTCGATTTTTGGTGCGGCGGCGCCCGGCAGCGCGCAGTCCATCTTTGGCGCTCAGTCTATCTTTGGCGCCCAATCCATCTGGGGTGCGCAGTCCATCTGGGGCGCATCCGTTCTGACCGGATCGCGCTGCCTCTGGGGTGCTCAGTCCATCTGGGGCGCCAGCACGCTTAGCAGTTCGCAGTCCATCTTTGGTGCTTCCGCCATCTGGGGTGCCCAATCTATCTGGGGCGCAGCCGTTCCCGACAACGGATCGTACGACGAACCATAAACGGTAAACTCTTCCTTCTGCGAGCCGCGGCATCCACCCTCTCGGTTTGGATGCTGCGGCTTTTTCGCGTTGCTGGGCTGCAAAACGTCGGGAGCCGAATTGGCCGTTGCCCCCGGCGAGCCGGTCACAACCACGTAGGCATCCGTCCGAAAAAGAAACTTCCTTCACGGATCGGGACAGCCGGGATACTGGTGCGGCCCGGGAGCAATCCCGGTAAGGACTGCAGGACGCACTCAACAAGGGCGGCGAAGCTTGGCCGGACGACAACTCCTGGGAAGTCTTCGGCGCACCTGGCTTCGGAGATTTCCCCGATGACCTCTCGTGTGATGACACATCAGGCGACGGCTGGTTTGATGACCCGTGTGTCTACCGCGAGTTTGCAACGCTCGAACGAACCAGGTTGGCTGGGCGGATCCCCGGCCTAGTACAGGGGAATGAAAGAAGCGCCTTCGATTGCCGATCGCCGTCCCCACGTCATTCCCGCAGCGCCATCTCGGCGACCTTTGGCTCCGAAGCGCCTGACCCTCCTTCTTTTCCGTACTGAACTGGGAGGATAAGGCCCTTTTGGCCCTCAAACCTAAGTACTGGCGTCTCGATAAGCTCTTTGACCGCCCAAATGCGTTGCTGTTCGTTCGACAGCGCACAGGCGACTCGAGAGAAGGAGAGGTCTCAATGAAGAGAAGACTCATTTCAGCGTTTATCTTCGCAGTGGTAGCGTGCTCGGCGGCGCACCCCGAACAGAAAAAAATCGCACCGGATCTAGGATATACCGACCCATTCGCGAACGTTCGGGTGATCGTGCAGTGGAAAAACGACCCTACTACCGAGCATCACAAAGTGCTCAACCGCGGTGGCTCGCTGCACGCGACCCACGCATCCATCAAGGCTGGTACCTACAGCATTCCAGCCTGGCAATTGGCCGAGTTGGCGAATGATCCGGACGTGAACTACATCTCACCCGACCGGCCCTTGAAAGCCAAGCTCGATTACACTGCTGCCGCTGTCAATGCAAGCAGCATGTGGAACGCCGGATGGGATGGCACCGGCGTCGGCGTTGCCGTAATCGATAGCGGCATCACGCCGGATCCAAACCTGGGGCCCGGCAGAAGCATCGTTTACAGTTACGACTTCCTGGGCGGCAACGGCCAGGATCAGTACGGCCACGGGCAGCACGTATCCGGAATCATCTCCGCAAACGGCCAGGGTTGCCCCATTTGCACCAGAGTGTTCAAAGGGATTGCTCCCGGCTCCAGCCTGATCGACTTGCGCGTTCTTGACGCCAACGGCGGCGGCAGCGACACAGATGTTATTTCTGCCATCGAGATGGCGATCTCTCTCAAAAGCAAGTACAACATTCGCGTCATCAACTTGTCCTTAGGTCGGCCCGTGTACGAAAGCTATACGCAGGATCCGTTGTGTCAAGCTGCCGAGGCCGCCTGGAAAGCGGGCATTGCCGTCGTCGTTGCGGCCGGTAACGACGGTCGCGATAACACCTTCGGCGAGCAAGGTTACGGCACCATCAACGCGCCGGGTAACGACCCCTATGTCATCACCGTTGGCGCGATGAGAGCGCTGAGCACATATTCGCGCACGGATGACTTGATGGCAAGTTACAGTTCAAAAGGCCCCACGCAGGTGGATCACGTAGTCAAGCCTGATGTGGTCGCTCCGGGTAATAAGATTGTCTCGCTGCTCGCCCAGAATTCCACCCTCGCGGCTGCTGCCGCAGGCAACACCATACCAGTCTCGTATTACCTGGCCATCCCGACACCTCCTCCGCCGCCTCCTCCTCCGACGAACAAACATCAGGTCAAAGCTGCCATTCTGCCTCCTATGCCCGGTGCCCAAATCTCGAATGAATACTTAACGCTCAGCGGCACCAGTATGGCGGCCGCCGTCGTCAGCGGCGCGGCAGCGGATCTCTTTCACGCCAATCCCAAGCTAACGCCCGATCAGGTGAAGATCCTGCTCATGCAGTCGGCTTACAAGACCTTCCCGCAATCGAGCACAGTGACCGATTCCACTGGTAGCTACGTCGATTACTACGACATCTTCACGGTCGGCGCCGGCTATATCGATCTCGCCGCCGCGCTGGCCCAAATCAATTCCGTGCCCACCGGCGTCACCGGCATGTCGCCCATCGCCGTATACGACCCGAGTTCGGGTAATACAACGCTCACCTTCGACCCATCCTCGGTCTGGGGAACCCAATCCATTTTCGGTGCGGCGGCGCCCGGTAGCGCCCAGTCCATCTTTGGCGCGCAGTCCATCTTTGGCGCGCAGTCCATTTGGGGCGCTCAATCCCTGTGGGGTGCGTCCGTTCTGACTGGATCGCGTTGCCTCTGGGGCGCGCAGTCCATCTGGGGTGCCAGCACGCTTAGCAGCTCGCAATCCATCTTTGGTGCTTCCGCCGTTTGGGGTGCGCAGTCCATCTGGGGCGCAGCCGTTCCCGACGACGGATCGTACGACGAACCATAAACCGTAACTCTTCCTCCTGCAAGCCGCAGCATCCACCCTCTCCTTTGGATGCTGCGGCTTTTCCTTTTACCGCCTCCGTTCACGCGATATCCTCGAAGCGTATGGTCGCCGAGCCGCCGCCTTTTGTCGCGCACCGGGAAGAACGCATCGGCCGCCAAATCGCGCTCCTCAGCCTGAGCATCGGCCTCCTCCTCTCGGCCGCCAAAATCTGGGTGGGCCTTCACGCCGGTTCCGCATCCGTCGTTTCGGATGGATTGGAAGCGGCCGGCGATGTCCTCTCCTCCGGCATCGTTTACGCCGGGCTCTGGCTCGCGAGCAAGCCCCCCGATTACGAACATCCCTACGGCCACGGACGCTACGAAACGCTCGCCGGCCTGGGCGTCGGCGCGATGCTGCTGCTCGCCGGCGCGGCCATCTTCTGGCACGGCTGGCGGCACGTCACCGAACGCAGCGAGTTGCAGTTCTACACGCTCTATCCGCTCGCCGCCGCTGTCATCCTGAAAATCGCGCTCGCCGCCCTGAAATTCCGCACCGCGCATCGTATCGCCAGCACCGCTCTCGAGGCCGATGGTTGGCACGACATCACCGATCTCGCTTCGACCACCGTCGCCATCTTTGCAGTTGCGTTCACCCTCGTTAACCCGCGACGCTTCGGATCTGCCGATCACGTCGGCGGCATGATTATCGGCGTCCTCGTCGTCTTACTCTCTGTACAGGTCATGCGCCGGACCATCGACCAGTTGCTCGACACCATGCCCGAGCCCGGCAAGATGGGTCAGATCCGCGAAGTGGCGCTCAGTGTCCCCGGAACACTCGGCATTGAGAAATGTTTCGCGCGCCGAACCGGCCTGAAGTATCACGTCGATCTGCACCTCCAGGTCGATCCCGAATTGACGGTGCGCGAGTCGCACCACATCGCTGCCGAAGTGAAGCATTCCATTAAAGCAGCGCCTCCACTGGGTAGCGGACGTGCTCGTGCATGTTGAACCCTTCGGTTTGTCTTCGGAAGAAGTGGATCCGGCCGGCCGCAGGACCTGGTTTCGCCGCCGCCGCGTCCCCGCCGCGCGCGACTGATCCTCATCTCCCTGTCCTCTTCGCTGCATGGAAAACAAAGAAATCGCCGGGCTTCTTTCCGAAACGGCCGACCTGATGGAAGTAGCCGGTGAAGACGGTTTTCGCATCCGCAGCTATCGCAACGCCGCTTCCGTAATCGTCGGCTACCCCGAACGTATCGCCGACATCGTCTGCAATCCCGAGCGCAAGGTCACCGAAATCGCCGGCATCGGAAAAGGACTGGCCTTCGTGCTTGCCGAGATCTGCCAGCGCGGTTCCTTCGACCGCCGCGATGAGATGCTTGCCAAATACCCGGCTTCCGCGCTCGAGCTCTTGAAGATTCAGGGTCTCGGCCCCAAAAGCATCGCGCTCCTCTACGAACACCACGGTGTCAAAACCGTTGACGATCTCGAGCGCATCTGCCGCGCCCACAAACTCCGCGAGCTCCCCCGCATGGGTGCCAAGCTCGAAGAAAAAGTCCTGCGCGGAATCGAGTCCTACCGCAAGAGCGCCGGCCGTTTCCTGCTGAGCTTCGCACGCCGTGCCGCCGACGAGCTCAGCGCCGAATTTGCCGCTCTGGGCGGCATCGAAAAAGTGGAAGCCGCCGGCAGTCTGCGACGCGGCCGCGAGACCGTCGGCGACTTGGACCTTCTGGTCACCGGCCCCGGTGCCGCCGAAGCCTTGAACCGCCTCGTCGCTCACCCCAAGGCGCAAGAAGTTTTGGGCCAAGGTCCCAACAAAGCCAGCGTGACCTTCGGCCTCGAACGTATCCAGGTGGATGTGCGCGCGCTGCCGCATGAGAGCTTCGGAGCTGCCTTGCAGTACTTCACCGGAAGCAAAGACCACAACGTCGTTCTGCGCACGAACGCCATCAAGCAAGGTCTCACGCTGAACGAATACGGTCTCTTCACGCTTGAGAATAACCAGCGTGCGGCGGGGGAGACGGAAGAAGAGGTCTACCAGCGTCTCGGTTACGCGTGGATTCCGCCCGAGCTGCGCGAAAACTGCGGCGAACTGGAAGCCGCGCAAAATAATACACTGCCGAAACTGCTTGAACCGGGCGATATTCGCGGCGACCTCCACATGCACACCACCGCCACCGACGGCCGCGCCTCACTGCGCGAAATGGCCGAAGCGGCTGCCGCACTCGGCTACGAGTACATCGCCATTACGGATCACTCTAAGGCGCTCGCGATGGCGAACGGCCTCGACGAGAAGCGCGTCGTCGAGTTCGCTCAGGAAGTGCGCGAGCTCAATCGCGACGGACTTCCCTTGCGTGTCTTCTCCGGACTCGAATGCGACATTCTGCGCGACGGATGCATGGATATTGCCGAAGAGGCGCTCGCCGAGCTCGACCTGGTCATCGGCAGCGTCCACAGCTATTTCAATCTCGAGCCGCAGGAGATGACGGACCGGCTGCTGCGCGCTTTCGAATCGCATTCGCTCCGCGTTCTAGGTCATGCGACGGGACGAATTCTTCTGCAGCGCGAAGGCTATGCATTCGATTTCGAACGGGTCGCCGCCAAAGCCGCCGAGCGCGGCATTTTCCTCGAGATCAACGCGAGCCCGGAGCGCCTCGATCTTCCCAGCCATCTCGTTCGCGCCGCCAAGCGCCTGGGCTGCCGCTTCACCATATCGACCGACGCACACCGCCCCGCGCACTTGCTCAACATGCGCTTCGGCGTCGTCACCGCCCGCCGCGGCTGGCTCGAACCCAACGACGTGCTGAATACAAAATCCGTAGCGGATTTCGAGGCCACGCTGCGCCTTTCAAAGCGGATCTGATTTGCGGGTGCTTAGAGAACCGAGACAATCGATTTGGAAATAGGGCGAGCACATGCACCTTTGGACCGAGACCCTCGGCAGTTTCTCACGAAGATCCCGAATGCAATCAGATCAATGGGAGGAGCTACGCCTCGGGCAGCCGAGTTGCGGTGAATCGGAACACGCTCGCGTACGATGCGGAGAACCGGCAGACAACGGCGGCTGCGCCCCAGTCTCTGGGAGGGCTGACGGGCGCGAGGGCAAACACGCTCAAAATGCGATCCAGGATGCCGCAAAGCAAAGGACAAAACATTATTGCCGAGGCCAGAAATGTGCGGTTAGTGCGCACAATTTCGTGCAGCAAATCCAAAGAGCTCAAGGAATATAGGCAACCTTCAGGGAAGCGTAACAGTTCTTACCAAAAAGGACCAGTCAAGTATCAGGAGCCGTCATAGGTCTCGAAGCCAGAGTATACGTGAATGCTAAACGGCTTCCGGCCGCGATCGATCTTACCCGGGTAATTATAGACCCGCATACCGGCGAGGTCACGTCAGAATCGGACGAGCAGTTCATCGCTTTGCAGAAACGACTCGGGAATACTGCCATGATTGCGTGGTTATCGGAACAAGTCGCGATCGGCTAATCAGCATGCCGACTCCAGTGTTACTTACCAAGGTCTTGTACAATGGCACTCATTCCGGGGATGTCATTAGAGCCTCTGATTTCCCGCAACTGCGGCGCGAAATAGTAGAGGTCCGGCACAGCGCCCGCGGGAATCCTGCTGTCGAAGTCGAACAACTGCTTAGGGATCTTGAGGAACTAATACGTACCGCGCAGGAGCAGGGTAATCCTATAGTCTTCGTTTGACTACGCCAGCGCACCGGCTACTTGGCGAGACGGCACACCAGCACTTCGTACGCGGCGGTTGTGTGCCCGAATTACGCTTCCAGGAAAAAACGGGGGGAGGCAATAAAATCCGAGAGACATGATGCGTGGAAGCTGTCCTCGGCGTCCCCTGGCGTTGCCAACCGGCAAATTCCATTATTACGTGGCGGTTTTCAACCAAGCCGCGGCTAGCTCGAATCCTACGATGTGCTGAAAACGAAACCCGTCGCGGCTTCCCCGCAGCCCTTCGTCACCCCAACTAACCCAAGCGAAATTTGCTGTATCATTACTGGAGAGATTGTAACCAGCCTGTCCGCTCGCCCGGATACCCAGGAGGTTAGCTTGTCACGGCAACACTGTAGAAACGCAGCAGCTGTTCCTATTGCGCCGGCCTTCTTGGCCATTCTTCAAGCATCGATGCTTGCGCAAGTTCCTTCCCCTGCGGCTCCCTCCGTGACTGCCCCGATGCCGCGCCAGATCGTCCAACCTGCGGTACCCGCGGACCCGCTCGAATTAGTCACCGGCGATGCTCAACCAGTACAGGACGTGAACCAGCGCGCCGACATTATCAATTTGCTCCTGAATGCCCATCGGCATCGCAATGTGCGGGCTTATGCTTACGATCTGAAAACAAGTTTTACGGCCTTCGGCTCTTCCCCCTCTGACGGATCGTGGCAGCTGGAGGACGCCTCGCCGGGCGGCCTATCTCTACCGCTGGACCGCCCAGGGGCCTTCTTACTCCGTCGTGAACCTCCTTTCCAATCGCGTTTTCTACAGCAACCAACCGTCCCATGCCATTCCTCTCCGGCTGGCTCAGGTTCGCGACGCCATTTTCTTCGTGCAGCCGATGTTAGGTCCTCGCGCGTCACTGAGAACCGCCTCGGCAAACCTCAATGGCACTGAACTTGTTTGCGCTTTGGTTTCCCATGCTTTCAGGGCGGCGAAAAGCGCACCAACCGGCGGCCGTCGATGGGACGAACCGGAATACTGTGTCGATCTTAAGTCAGCCAACCTGGTCACTTACTCTCCGGTCCCGGGCTTGTACGTCTACTACGACTATTCCAAAGCGCTGCCGTTCCATGACAAGCTGATTCCGAACAAGTTCACCATCACGCAAGCGGGGCATACCATCATCGAAGCGCAAACCGACAGCATCGCCGATCCGTCGAACGACCTCTCGCTGTTTCAGCCTTCCGGTCTCAACGCCATCGGGGTCGGGCCTAACATGACCGGCCCATTGCGTTTTAACATGATGCTCCCATCTCCCGCTGCGGCCGCCAACGGCACTAGCGACATGGTAGTTGTGCACGGAATGCAATCGTCGGATGGTCATCTGACCGATGTGGAACTGATCGCCTCGACCAATGCCTCGCTCAACAACGCCGCTCTCGAGTACGCAAATCGATGGTCGTGGGGAGCGAGAAGCGAAGACTTTCAACCTGGCGCTACTTCACAATCCCAGGAAGTTTTTCTGACCTTGCAGTACGCTGCTTTCGCACGGTAACGCCACCGCGCACACGCTACCTGTCATACCGCCGGATGCTTCTTCAGCGCGGGTTCCAAATCGGTTGCTCGAAAGTGCTTGCCCTTATATAAAAGTGGCAATTGCGGATACTGAGCCGTCGCGTAACTCATGCAATCTCCGAAATTGAGCCCCGCTCGATGACGCCCGCGCCCGAATCTTCGAAAGGCCTTATGCGCCAGCTCCGCGAGCGAAACGTCCAGAGGCACGACCTCAGGCTGAATTCGATCCATCAGAGCGTCGAACTCTGAGCCACAGTTCCTCTGATCGGCCGCAATACCGCCTTCGACCAAAGCCGATGCCGGGACACAAACGCGCAACTTGTTTTCCAACGCTAGCGCGATGGCCTCGATGTATCGAGCGGCATCCGGTTCGCCCAGCGCGATCGCTAAAAGGGCGGACGAGTCAATGACCATGAAGGCCTACGGGTTCACGTCCCATAAATCATCCATGTCTTTCTTCGTGACGGATAAAACGCCTTTTTTTTGGGAACTGGCTGCAATCCGTGAGGCGACCTCCCGGAAATCTTTACGCTTTGTGGCGAGTTGTCGCTCTCTTACCGCTTGCCGCAACAGTTGACGCAGAGCTTCGGTTTTGGTTGTCTTTTCTATCCGCGCCAAGTCCGTCACAAGTCGGCTCACTTCCGAATCGGCAATATGCAATGCCATGTACATTGGATTCTACATCGCCGGGCAGACCCAATTTGTCGGGCCCGCTCGACAAACAATCCTGCACATCACCCGACGTCTTTGATGGGTTGAGCTGACGAATTCAATGTGCCTTCCGGGAAAGCGTCTTGAGCAATCATACGGAGATGAGAATGAAACCGATTTGGGACCGATTGAATGTGGAGTTGCTGCTTACTCAGTTTGTGGCCTGGTTGCCTTCTCTGCTGGCCGCGGCGCTGATTATTCTTTTCTTCTGGCTCCTCTTTCGTGTGAGCCGCTCGGCGCTTCGCCACATCCTGCAACGAACCGGCTTTGAGCCGGCTTTCATAGGCATGGTGGTGAACGTCTACCGCTTTTCGATACTTGCACTGGGCATCATCATGGCGGCTAGCCAGCTCGGTATCAACGTAGGCGCTGCCTTGGCCGGCCTGGGAGTAGTGGGCCTGACGATCGGTTTTGCCGCAAAAGATTCCTTGAGTAACATCATGGCGGGATTCCTGATCTTTTGGGACAAGCCCTTCCATGTGGGACAGTGGGTCACTCTCGGCACTCATTACGGCAAAATAGCCGAGATAACTATGCGGACGACGAGATTGCAAACCCGCGACAACAAGTGGATCGTCATTCCAAATTCAACCGTGATAGATCAGATTCTGGTCAACCACTCGACTAATGGCGAGACTCGATTGCAGATTCCTGTCGGCATCGGATATCTGGAAGATATTCCTTCGGCGAGGCGCGTCATCTTGCGCGCGATTGAAGGCGTCCATTACGGGTTGAAATCACCCGAACCGGCGGTGGTGGTGAACGATCTCGGACCCTCCAGCGTCGACCTGCTCGTCTTTGTCTGGATCGAAGATGCGCGAGACGAGAAGCCCGCCTTTTTTGCGCTTTTGGAAGCTGTGAAATTGGCATTGGACGAGGCGAATATCGAAATGCCCTCGCCGCAAATCGGTTTGTCCGTCAGATCCGTTGAACCTCGGGTGTGGGAAGCGGCGGCGGAAAAGCTCGCAAAATGAAGATCCGACAGCCCTCTTGACACGTCGTTGTAATGAGCTATAGTGCTAAACGTACAGCACAAACTCAGCCGGCGTGAACGCCAAATCATGGACGTCCTCTATCGCCTCGGCCGTGCCAGTGCCGCCGCGGTTCATCAAAATATTCCCGACCCCCCGAGTTACTCCGCCGTCCGCGCCATGCTCCGCGTTCTCGAAGACAAAAGACACGTGCGTCACGAAGAGAAGGACCTCCGCTACATCTTCATTCCCGTGGTACCGCGTGAGAAGGCCCGGCGATCCGCGGCCCGTCACATGCTCGACACGTTTTTCGACGGTTCCCCGGAACAGGCCGTCGCCACGTTGCTCGACCTTTCAGCAAGTGATTTATCGGAGGAAGAATTCGACCGCTTGGCCGCCTTAATCGAAGAGGCAAGGCAGGAGGGGCGTTGATGCACTGGTTGATCCACTGGATCTGGGCCGGCCTGTTCGTTCGATCGGCTGTCATTCTTATTGCCGCCGAGCTGCTGCGAAGGTTCCCGCGAAAAACGTCGCCCGCCTATCGGCATCGCGTTGTACTCGCCGGTTTCGCAATGTTGCTCGTCTGGCCCGTCTCGTCCGCCCTTCTCCCGCAGATTCATCTCGCGCTCTGGCCCCGCTTGACCGGCGGAACCGTTACGGTCGAGCAAACGTTGTTGCGTTTCGGCCGCCAGACGTCTGCGCCGCACTCTCCCGAATTAGAATGCCGGTTGACCGCCATCCTCACTCCGCAGGCCGCGC
Organism: Terriglobia bacterium; assembly: GCA_963719335.1. Classification (GTDB taxonomy): domain Bacteria; phylum Acidobacteriota; class Terriglobia; order Bryobacterales; family Bryobacteraceae; genus Bog-105. The sequence goes on from CAVRBR010000003.1 coordinate 71,060, forward strand.
GACGAGGACGAAGTCTGCCGCTTACCGGAATTTCCGTTCTCACTTTGCTCACGGTAGCGGCTTCGGCCGTTACTGTTGTGCCCAGACAAGTAACTGCTTCACCAGGAGGTTCACCTATGAAACACACATTGTTAGCTGGCCTGATGGCATCTGCCGGTCTTTCGGCGGCCACCATTGGAGGTTCGCTTTTCGACGCCACTGGCGCCGTTGTTTCGAACGCCAAAGCATCGCTCTATAATCCGGACACCACCGCGACCAAGCAGATCACCACCACGCCCGAGGGCAAATTCGTTTTCGACAATTTGCCCGCCGGTCAATATATTTTGCATATAGAGAAACCCGGCTTCGCTTCACTCTTCCGCGCCTTCAACGTGCAAGCCGAATCGAATGTGGAACGAGGACTATTTCTGCAGCTCCCCTCCACTTCCGCGGCCGCCCAGCCCATCCCTTCTCATCCAGGGCAGCTTCGCATCGGCGGAGGAGTCGCCGAATCCAATCTCACCAACAAGGTCCAGCCCATCTATCCCCCTTCTGCCAAAGCAGCTGGAATCGAAGGAACCGTTAGCCTCGACGTCGCCATTTCGAAGGAAGGTGTGCCCGAAGAAATCAGCGTGGTCTCCTCTCCGGGCGATGATCTCACGCAATCGGCATTGGATGCCGTCCGCCAATGGCGCTATCGCCCGACACTGCTGAACGGCCAGCCGGTCGACATCCTCACCAACGTGATAGTGAATTACACCTTGGCCAAGTAGAACGCGCATTGACAATTGCCTGAAGCCCAGACAGCGGCTCCGATGAATCACTAATTATCAGTTGCAAAGCGGTCGAGACTCTTGGGTACGATCTAGATTGTAAAACCAATCATTTGGCACACGGCCAAAGCGGCGCATCGGAAAATTGATAACCCATGGCAACGAATTCAAAAGATCAGCCGCGCGTGATCGTGATGGCGCGAGTCGGCAGGACTCGGCGGCTTCGTCTGCCATCTCAAACTCCGCATCAGTCGCGTCGAACGTGTATACGGTTCCTTGCGAGATGCCTTTCCCATCGATCACCTCCACGTGGGACTCGCCGCCGATCTGAAATAACCTCGGTTCCACCCCCACGCAGTTGGCTGCCAGGATGCAGCTTAAGGGGTCAATTTGTATAGTGACCTTCGGCATAGCCCTATGTTGCCACTCACTGTGAACCGAATCCCCGAGCACGTCCAGGCAAGCCAGATCGATTGCGGCGTTCGAGACGTGAGTTAGAATTTGAAATTCGTGTTTGCAATTCCCACAGCGATGCGCCTGCTGTTTACGTTTTGCGCTTGCGTATTTTGCGTTCACGCCGCGGACGTTGATTGGCCCATGAATGGCGGCGCTTACAACATTCGCTACTCTTCTCTGCGGCAGATCAACCGAGCAAATGTTAAGGACTTGCAAGTGGCTTGGACGTACGATTCCGGCGACGCATTCAAAGGCTCCGAGATGCAGAGTAACCCGATTGTTGTGGGCGGAATGCTATACGCAACGACACCGAAGATGCGGGTTATTGCGCTCGATCCGGTGACGGGCAAAGAGATCTGGAGCTTCGATCCCAAGGCGAGCGGAGAAACGCAACGGCGGTTCCGTCATCGCGGCGTGACGGTTTCCGGAGATCGGCTATTCTTCACATATCGCAATTACCTTTGGTGTCTGGACAGGCGAACAGGCAAACCCTTGGTGAGTTTCGGTGAAGCCGGCCGGATTGATTTACGCCTGGGACTGGACAGGCCCCCGGAAACCGTAACGATCAGCGCCAGCAGCCCGGGCGTCGTTTTTGAGGATCTTTTCATTATCGGCAGCACGGTACCCGAGACCCTCCCGGGTTCGCCGGGACACATTCGCGCGTTTGATGTGAACACTGGTAAGTTGCGGTGGATCTTCCACACGATCCCGCATCCGGGTGAATATGGCTACGAGACATGGCCGAAGGAAGCGTACAAAATTTCAGGTGGAGCAAACGCCTGGGCAGGACTGAGCCTGGACCCAAAGCTCGGGATGGTGTTCGCAGCAACCGGGTCGGCGTCGTTTGATTTTTATGGATCGAACAGGATTGGCGATGACCTCTTTGCCGATTGCGTTCTGGCGCTGGATGCACGTACGGGCAAACGCATTTGGCACTTCCAGGGCATTAAGCATGACGTGTGGGATCTGGACTTTCCGGCAGCGCCAAGCCTGGTCACTGTAAAGAGAAACGGCCGGAACGTTGAAGCCGTTGCACAGATCACAAAAACCGGTTATGTGTTTGTTCTGGATCGCAGAACGGGAGAGCCCCTGTTTCCCGTCAAATATCGAAGCGTGCCCCCGTCGCCCCTCGATGGCGAGAAGCTTTCCGAGGTGCAGCCTTACCCGGTGAAACCGCCGCCTTACACGCGGCAAGCGTTCACGGAAGATATGGTGACTGACCGCACCCCGGAAGCGCATGCGGCTGTTCTGGCGAGGCTGAAAACTCTGGATTCTAATGGCATGTTTACTCCGCCTAGCCTACGCGGAACGGTGTTGATGCCGGGAACAGATGGAGGAGCTGAGTGGGGCGGCGCGGCTTATGACGAGAAAAGCGGTCTGCTCTACGTGAACTCAAACGAGCAGCCGTGGATTATCCGGATGGTTAGTCATCAGACCAAGTCGCTCTACCAGAACAATTGTGCGAGTTGTCATGGCACTAATCGGGAAGGAGCACCGCCTACCTTTCCGTCCTTGGTGGATATCGGCAAGCGGCGTTCGCGCCAGGATATCATCCGCTTCGTCCGCGAAGGCGGAGGGCGCATGCCGAGTTTTGATTATCTGGACCGTGGCGTGGACGAGATCGTCGATTATCTGCTGACCGGGCGCGATACCGAGAGCCTGAATGCGGCAACCGCGCAGGCGGATCCTAACTGGCAGAAGTATCGGAACGAAGGATACATCTTGTTTCGCGACCCTCAGAACTACCCGCCTATAAAGCCGCCTTGGGGTACGTTGAACGCAATTGATCTGAAACGGGGCGAAATTCGCTGGAAGATTCCGTTCGGAGAGTACCCGGAGCTGGCTGCACGCGGCATGAAAAACACGGGCAGCGACAGCTATGGCGGCCCCGTTGTAACCGCAAGCGGTTTGCTATTTATCGGCGCAACCAGTTTCGACAAAAAGTTCCACGCTTTTGACAAAACAACAGGGAAGCTACTGTGGCAGGCAGAGCTTCCGGCGGCGGGAAATGCGACGCCATCGCTGTACCAAATCGGCGGCCGCGAGTATGTCGTGATTGTCTGCGGAGGAGGGAAAAATGAAGCTCCCTCGGGCGGCAGCATTGTCGCGTTTGCATTGCCTCGCAAGTGAGATGCGTACCAGTCTCCGGTTGAAGTTGTTGCTGTTGTGCATAGCAGGCGCAAGTGTCGCTATCTCGATCCAGCCTGACCAGCGAACTCTCGCTTTGCACGATCCCCGCCTTCCGTTCTGGGCCCAACCCGGTCCGAGCGAGTACCAAGTCAAGATGGAGACCACAAAGGGCGCCGTGATTCTGCAAGTCACTCGTGAGTTCGCTCCCAAAGGTGCGGACCGCTTCTATCATCTGGTGGACGCCGGGTTCTATGATGACTCACGGTTTTTTCGGGTGATCACCGGAAGGTTTGCTCAGTTCGGTATTCCCGGCGATCCCTCAATAGGGAAGATCTGGCGCACCCAAACCTTTGCCGATGATCCCGTACGAGCGCGCAACGTCCGCGGCACCTTCGCTTTCGCAATGACCGGTCCCAATGCGCGTACCACGCAGATCTACATCAACACAACGAATCAACCTCGACAGGATGCAATGGGATTCGCGGCCTTCGGCAAAGTTGTGCAAGGCATGGATGTGATCGATCACCTCTACTCCGGCTACGGAGAAACATCGGGGGGAGGAATGCGTGCTGGGCATCAGAGCAAACTATTCGAAGAGGGCAACCCATATCTTGATCGTGAGTTTCCGCTCCTCGACAAATTACTTCGTTGTGAACTCCTGCCTGCGCACTAGCTAATAAACTAAGAATTGCGGCTGCCCCGCGGCCGCTCGGCACAAATGATTATGAAGATTTTTGCAATTCCAATTCTATTGGCATATGCGCTTGCTGGAAATCATGCCGGGGTGGCTGGCGATACCGCTGCTTCTCCCGTTCTGATCGAGTTGTTTACGTCGGAGGGCTGTTCCAGTTGTCCGCCGGCGGATGCTTTCCTAAAGAAAATGGACGTTTCCCAACCTCTTCCCGGTGCGCAGTTGATCGTCCTCAGCGAACATGTGGACTATTGGAATCACGACGGTTGGAAAGATCCATACTCCTCATCTTCGTTAACTGACCGGCAGAGCGCTTATAGCCACGCCCTTGGAAAAAGTGAGGTGTACACTCCGCAAATGATTGTCGATGGGACCGTCGAATTGCGGCTCGCTGACCCGCACCAGATCGGCCGAACTCTGGCACAGGCTGCGGCCGGTCCGACGATTCCCGTACGGATTGATTCGGTGACGGTTGAAAATAATCCGCCAGTCGTTCGAGCACGCATCGAAACCGATGCAGCATCCGAAAAACAAAAAGCGGACGTCTATCTCGCAATCGCTCTCGATCATGCCGAGTCTCAGGTTTTGCGCGGAGAGAATACGGGCCGACACCTCACTCACGTTGCCGTTGTGGAGTACCTCAAAAAGCTTGGGAGCCTGGAGGCGGGGAAGGATTTCAATCAAGATTTTCAAACCAGGCTCAAGCCCGGGATCGACCCCGCCAACATTCGGATCATTGTCTTCGTTCAAGAATCGGGCCCCGGCAAGGTACTTGGGGCAGCGTTGCGCAAAGCCCCATTCAACTGAGGTGTTGTGGCGACCATATTCCGAATCGCCGACTACAAGACACGAAGTAGTCGCCAAGCGAAGCGACGCCGCCGTCGTGATACCCTTCTCAAAATGAGATCTGCCCTGCTGCTGGTGCTTCTCTCTTCGGCAGCCTTCTGTCAAGAGAGCTATGACGTCATCCTCTCGGGCGGCAAGATTGTCGATGGCACCGGGAATCAGTGGTTCTACGGCGACCTTGCGATCTCCGGCAATCGCATCGCGAAGATTACCGGTGCCGGGCTGCTGGATCACGCGAACGCCAAGCAGCGGATAGATGTACACGGCCTTGTTGTCGCGCCCGGCTTCGTCGATATTCAAGGCTCGCTCGGCGGCCCCGCCATCAGCAAGATCACGCAAGGGGCGACCACCGAAATCGCAGGAGAAGGCTGGACCGAGGCGCCGGCAAACGATCTCACCCGCGCGGGCACGGTCGGCATGGGCAGACGCGCGGCCGAAAAGAGATTTGACGGCCCCCACGGTTTCGACGCCATGCTCAGAGCCGCCGAACAGCGCGGTTCCGCAATCAACTTCGGCTCCTACGTCGGAGCGACTACCGTCCGGCAATACGTGAAGGGTCTCGCTCCCGGCAAAGCCACTCCCGATGAGATTCACAAAATGCAGGAACTCGTCGATCTCGCGATGCAAGACGGCGCCTTCGGCGTCGGATCGGCTCTCATCTATCCGCCCGCCACGTATGTCGATACGGACGAGCTGATTGAGATCACGAAACCCGTCGGCAAGTATCGCGGCATCTACATTTCGCACATCCGGTCCGAGGCCGATCACTTCCTCGAAGCACTCGATGAGGCAATCGAGATCGGGCAGAAGTCCGGCGCTCCGGTCGAGATCTATCATCTAAAGGCTGCGGGCAAACGCAACTGGGACAAGGAAGTGCTCGCCATCCAGAAGATCAATGCTGCTCGTGCGGCAGGCCAGGATGTCAGCGCGTGCATGTACCCCTACACCGCGGGCGCGACGGGCCTGACCGCCGTACTTCCTCCGTGGACTGCCGCAAACGGTAAGTTGTTCGAGAATCTCGCCGACCCGGCCACCCGCGAGCGCATCAAGCGCGAGATGGCGCAACCGAAATCCGATTGGGAAAACATGGGGCAGCTCGCGGGGCCCGAGGGCATCCTGGTCCTCAAGCTGGATAAGCCCGAGAACCAGAAGTACGCCGGCAAACGCCTCAACCAGATCGCTGCCATGATGGGCAAAGACTGGCGGGACGCCGCCATGGACCTCATCCTCAGCGAACGCACGCGTGTGGAAACAATGTATTTCCTGATGAGCGAGGACAACGTCAAACTGCAGCTCCAGCAACCTTGGATCAAGTTCGGCATGGACGCGCCCGGGCTCGACCCCGAAAAGATGAAGGGCCAGTTGGCCCATCCGCGCGCTTACGGAACCTTCCCGCGCATCCTCGGTCTCTACGTGCGCGAGGAGAAAGTGTTGCCGCTCGAAGATGCAATCCGCAAGATGACCTCGGCGGCGACGCGTCGTCTCGGCATTCGCGACCGCGGCATTCTCCAGGAAGGATTCTTCGCCGACGTCGCCGTATTCAACCCCGACACCATCATTGACCGTGCCACCTATGAGAACCCGAACCAGCTCTCGACGGGCGTGGAATATGTCTTTGTCAACGGTGTTCCCGTCGTGCAAGGCGGCAAGGTGACGGGCGCGAAACCCGGCGTGGCGCTTCGCGGACCCGGATACCGAAGCGCAAGCTGATCGACGAGAACTGTTGCCCCCGGAATAACGCGCCATCAGGAAATTGCGGAGGAGCAGCCGACTACGCGTCAATGTGAACGTGGCGGTGGTACTGGAAGAATTGGTGGCGAGGCAGTTCGATGCTCTTGTCGGTGTCCCAGAGAGCGGGTGGCTGGACGCTAAGGAAAGTCCCTACATCTCGATGGGATGAAACAAAAGCTGGAGCTGGCGAAAGATGTAAGCGCCTTGGCGAATTCTGTCGGCGGCGTTATCGTGCTGGGCTTCGACACGTGGCGGGACCCACTGACGTCAGGCGAGCGGATCAGCGAGTTCAAGCCGTTTCCTCTCGATAGGGTGAACTCGGATCGCCACCGGAAAGTCATCCAGTAGTATGTGCATCCGCCGCTTGATGTGGAGATCAGTATCTATGAGGCGGCAGACGGCAAGGGCGTGACGGCAATTGTGGTTCAGGAGGGTTCGAGCAAACCATATATCGTTTCCAAAATGATTGACGAAGCGGGCAGAGCCGTCGGCGAGCACTTCGGGTACTTCGAGCGCAAACAGGATGTTGTTCCGTCGATTACGGTTGAGAGGATTCAGCAGCAACTCGCGGCTCGCCATTCCGAAATCGGTTCTGGACGAGGCTGCCGTGAAATGGGGCGATCAGGTAAACATCGAGGGAACCGTGAAATTCCTGCAGGACGCGGGTCTCGAAGATACAGCAGCTTATGTCCACCATGCGCGGCCACTGATCATCTTCGTTGAGAAGATATCGGGTCCGGCCTGGAAAAGGAGCAGAAGACAGAGCTTGAAGGGCTCGTGAACTCGCTGAAATCGGATCTTGAGGCGGTTAAGGCCAACCACGCGGATGAGGTCAAGGAAATAACCAACGCGCTTGAGAAGGCGGTCGCCAATGCAGAGAAACCGCCTCAGGAACGAAAGAAAAGCATCCTAGAGCTTTCCGCCAAGGGACTTAGAGACGCCGCGGAAACGGTCAAAGACGTGGCTCCGGCAATACTCACCACCGCGGGACTAATCGCGAATTTCATCAATGGACTTCAATAGCAATTGGGGCGAGGCTCGCCGACGGCGCACGTATGGATTGATCCTACGTGGGTTCTGCTTCCTCTCGAAGGCGGCCGCGCCTAACGGAGTTCATCTCCTAGGATCATTGAGTCCCGGATGTAGCAGACAGGGAGACTTCCCAGCGCGATAAGGATCGGCCGAACTTCGGCGAATTCTTTGCCCGTGCGAAGGGGAGCAACAATCTCGGTCACATTTACGTAGGACAACGCCAGTTCGTGGCTACGGGCTTTCAGGAGCGTATCGAACTCGGCGACCGAAATGGGTTGATGTTTCTCAAGCAAATTGATGAGATCTTTTGTATCGAGGAGAATTCTCAACGCGTCTCTATCCGAATTTTAACGGTAGTTGCGGTGATGTGAACGACTCAAACGCTTTGTCGGCGTCGCCTTAAGCGAAGCGATGAGGAATGAGAAGTCAGCTTGTGTTCGCCGACGAAGGCCAGTTCGGAACGTAAACCCGCTGCTCGGAACTTATAAGAGAGCTCTGGCATAAGAGAGCGTCTGGCCAGATTAGTCCCGATAAACGAGCTTCGGAACTACGATCCAGCGATGGCTTGCTCGTGATTGCCGACGACGATTCCGCGCCAATCACACCAAACAGGATCGATGGTAAAGCGATCAGCGTGATTCTTCCGTTTGACTGGCCAACACTTCCTCAGCTCGCCCGGCGTCGCCAGATCTAACAAGCAGCCGAATCCCTGCGTCCATAAGGAGGTGTGGCCGCTGACCGCCGCAATCGTCGCGACTAAACATGCACTCGATTCCGAACGCTAGCGCCCCCCTTCGCAATTTCCGCCTCGGGCTCGCTAAGGAACGTCCGAACCGTGACAACGTCATCATTGGTTTTGTCGGAAACAGGAGTCGCCACCTCGTTCGTCCTCTAACAACCAGAGTGTACCCATTTAGGTCAGATTCGGCGCGAAACCGCCGCGCGCCATGCTCGCCACATTTGAAAAAACGAACCCAATCTCGCTTCGTTCCGCAGCTCACCTCCGGTCCCTAGGGAAATCGTTCCGCAAAATGCGCCATGTCTTCGCCTTTGCGGCCGGGTTCGTTCCGTACGCCGCCGCCGAACGCCCCATTCGCCTCCTGGCGCGACCGGGATATTCCTGACACTCAGTACCCATAGCGTACGTTGCTTTCCCATAACCGGACACGCGTTTCTTTGCTACCCTGTTATTATTCCTCTGTAATCAGTGCTTTCGGCCCGACAAGGCCGCTGGCCGCTGAAGTGCATCTGAGAAATTCGATGGCAATGGATGTCCCTCGCGGGAAAGAAGTAGCGCGGCGGCGCTTGATTAAGCGCATTGCGCTGATCGCCGTGGCCGTTATAGCAATCGGCGGCACCACTGTGGCGCTCGCCCGTCTAAAGCCGGCAGCTCCTTCGGTGGATATGAGCGGATTGTGGCCCGGTACGGTGCGGCGAGGTTCCATAGAAATTGAGAGTGCGTGGTCTGGGCGCTTTGAAGCCGGAGGTCGATTTACTTGATCAACGCGGCGGTTGATTCCCGCGTCGTTCAAATTGTTCGCCGTGCGGGAATCGACCCGATAAAGGAAGGCGCCGTCATCATGGTGTTGAGCAATCCCGACCTGGAGCTCGAAGCCGAAAAAGCGGAATGGCAGCTCAAACAGGATCAGGCCAATCTCGCCAATCTGAAAGTCAAGCTCGAAAGCGACAAGTTGGACCAGAGGGCCAGTCTCGCGGAGCTCGAATCGCAGTACACGCAAGCGAAATTCACGGCCGACCGCGACCTCGAATTGACACGCCTCAACCTGAAGAGTGATCTGGAATCGAAACTCTCCGTCGACCAGGCCAATCAGTTCCAAAACCGCGTCGGGCTGCAGAAGCAGCGTCTGGGGATTGCGGACGAATCCATCAAAGCGCAAATCGACGCTCAGCAGGTCGCCGTGGAAAGCTCTGAAGCCGCTTTTGAAGAAAAGAAAAAACAGGTCGAACAGCTGACCATCCGTTCTCCCATCTCCGGCCAATTGCAAGAGGTGGATGTCGAAGTGGGCCAGCGTGTCCCCACGGGCACCGTGCTCGCCAAGGTAGCTGATCCGAAGAAGCTGAAAGCTGTCCTGCAGATTGCCGAGACGCAAATGAAAGATGTCCGGATTGGCTTGGACGCCACCATCGACACTCGAAACGGGTTGATTCCCGGCCGCGTAATCCGCATTGATCCGGCTGCCCTGAACGGAACCGTCGGCGTGGACGTAGCGCTGCTCGGACCCCTGCCCGAAGGTGCCCGTCCGGAATTGAGCGTCGATGGAACCATCCAGATCGAGCGCTTGCGCGATGTGGTCTATGTCGATCGGCCGGTTTCCGGTGACCAGGATACAACCATCGGATTGTTTAAGATCGATCCGGACGGCAAGGGAGCCACTCGCGTCACCGTGAAGCTTGGCCGCGCCTCCGTTAACACCATCGAAGTCAAGGACGGCCTGAAGGTTGGCGATCGCGTCATCTTGTCCGACATGTCGCAATACGATTCGTACCCCAGGATTCGTTTAAATCAGTGATCCGTATTGAACCAGTGATTTACAGCGCACGTATTAAGTAGGTAACCACGAAGGAGGTCTGAAAGCAGAATGAGTGCATCCGAGCCGTTGATCCATCTCGATGGCGTTACCAAGGTGTTCGTCACCGATGAAGTGGAGACGCACGCGTTAGCGGGAATCCACATCGATATACAGCGCGGCGAATACGTTTCTATCTCAGGGCCTTCGGGCTGCGGAAAATCGACCCTGCTTGCCATTCTCGGGCTGCTCGATTCGCCCAGTTCCGGTACCTACATCCTGAACGGGAAGCCCGTGCAGAGCCTGAAGCTGTCGGAGCGCGCCCGCATCCGCAACCGGGAGATCGGTTTCATCTTTCAAGCCTTCAATCTCATTGGCGATCTGAACGTGTACGAAAATGTCGAGCTGCCGCTCACCTATCGAGGCATGGGCTCCGCCGACCGCAAGAAGAAGGTTCATGAGGCGCTTGAACGCGTGGGCATGTCGCACCGCATCAAGCACTATCCTTCCCAGCTCTCGGGCGGTCAGCAGCAGCGCGTCGCCGTGGCCCGCGCTCTTGCCGGCGATCCCTCCATCCTTCTGGCCGACGAGCCTACTGGAAATCTCGATTCCCAAAATGGTGAGCAGGTGATGGACTTACTGCGTGAGCTGCATCGAGGCGGAGCCACCATCTGCATGGTGACCCACGACCCTCGCTATGCGCGTTATGCCGACCGCTCCATTCACCTCTTCGACGGCCGCGTAGTTGAGGAAAATATGGAAGTCCCCGCATGATCCGGAAGCATGTCGATCTGATCGCCATAGGCATTCTGTTGTGCGGCATCGCCGTGTACACGCACGCGCGCAAGGTTGTCATTTTTGAATTCAACCCTGCGCGGACAATCGGATTTACCCATTATCGGAGCCCCGCCGCCGCTATCCCGCGCGTTCCGCGTATTCCATACACGCGCGACTAGCTTCGCTTTATGTCTCACATCGGGTCTGATTTGCGGTTCGCTTCGCGAACCTTGAGAGCGAAGCCTGTCTTTTCAGCCGTCGCCATCGCTTCTCTCGCGCTTGGGATCGGCGCAAATACCGCAATTTTCAGCATCGTCGAATCCGCCCTGCTGCGCAGTCTCCCATTCCGCAATCCGGATCGTCTCGTCCGCATTGGCGATCGTCAGCCCTGTTGCGAATCCGTCTCTTTGTCGCCCGGTGAGTACCTGGATTACAAACATCAAAGCAAAACCTTCCAGGATATCGCTGCCTTTTCATGGCAGACCGTTACTCTTACGGGCGGCGCCGAAGCCCAGAATCTGAAAGGCCGTTCGGTTACGACGAATTTTTTTGACGTGTTGGGCGCCCATGCGGAAATTGGAAGACTGATCTCACCGAGCCTGGATAAGCCGGGATCGACCAACCGTGTAGCAGTCATAAGCGACGCCCTGTGGCGCAGCCGGTTTGGCGCCGATCCGAACATCGTTGGCCCTGTTATTACGCTGAGCGGACAATCCTTCAGCGTGGTCGGAGTGCTTGCCGCGCATGAAGAATACCCGCCCGACGTCCAAATATGGATAAGTCCTCGCGTTGCCGTTCCCGAATTCGTAGAACCGGCACTGCAGGGTATGACCATCAGTGAGACGTATGGCAATCACTGGCTGATTGGAATCGGAAGACTCAAACCCGGCGTGCCTCTTCCCAGGGCGAGAGCCGAACTGCGAACCATTGCCGATCGCATCGACGCCGCGCACGATGAATCGGGTCACTGGGCTGTTTTGATGCCCTTACAAACCTCGCTCGTCTATTCCATTCGGCCAGCGCTCGCGGTCCTTGGGACCGCGGTAGTGGTCCTGCTGCTGATTGCTTGCGCAAACCTGATCGGCTTGATGCTGGCGCGGGCGAACGGCCGCACTCGCGAACTTGCAATCCGCGTGGCTATTGGCGCCAACCGATGGGAGCTCACCAGGCTTCTCCTCTCGGAGAGCTTTATCCTGTCGACTGCCGGCGGTTTGTTCGGCATTGGCATCGCGTTCGGCGCACTTGGGCTCCTTCATCATTATTCGCCCTATAAGCTTCCCGCAGCCCTTGCCCCCACCTTGAATTCGGAAGTCCTGATCTTCTGCATCGCCGTAACGTTCCTCTCCGCTTTGATTACAGGTTTTCTACCCGGCCTCAGTGCTGGCCGCATAGACGTGAACGAGGGTCTGAAAGAAGCAGGCAAAGGAAGTGCGAGTCTTGGCACGCAGCGCCTTCGCCGCGTGCTTGTCACCGGTGAAATAGCGCTGTCTGTGATCCTCCTCATCGGGGCCTTTCTGTTCATTAGAAGCTTCTCGAACCTTCTCGCGGTCGACCCGGGTTTCAAAGCTGCCGGCTTGACCACGGCTCAGCTTTCGCTTCCTCCCTCTCGTTACGTCAAGCCGCAACAAATCACTGATTTCTGGAATCGTCTGCTTGTGCGCGTGCGCGCGTTGCCGGGGGTCGAATCCGCGGGCATCAGTTCCGATATTCCTCTGACCGGTGTAAATTCCGGCGGCGATTTTGAGGTAGAAGGTCACCCCGTCAAGTCGAAGGATAAGGCTCCCTATTCGTCTCACCTCTACGTCAGCCCCGAAACCATCGGCACGCTGCATATCCCACTCTTGAGCGGTCGCGATTTCAGTCCGCGCGATCTGCATAACTCTTTACCCGTTGTAATCGTCAACAAGACTTTCGCGGATCGCTTTTTCCCGGGACAAAATGCCGTCGGCAAGCGCCTTCGCCCCGGCAGCGACACTCCTTGGGAGACTATCGTAGGCGTCGTCGGCAATGTGAAATGGGACGGTCTCAGCGCTGCACCCAGCCTCGACGTTTATCGCAGCTACGCGCAGGCTCTCTTAAGCGCAAATGCCGCTTTAATCGTGCGCACCAAGAACGGTACCTCGCTTCCCGCCGTCGACTTGGAAGCGGCCGTTCGCGGTCTGGACAAAGATGTGCCGCTGTCCCAGGTCAAATCTCTGACCAGCTACGTCGACGAATCTCTCGGACAGCGACGCTTCCTGCTGGGACTGCTGACTGCATTTTCCGCCTTGGCTATGGGCTTGGCAGCCATCGGCCTCTACGCGATTCTCGCCTATTCGGTTCAGCAGCGGCGGCGAGAGATTGGCATCCGCGTAGCTGTGGGCGCCGGCAAAGCGGATGTACTCTGGATGATTTTACGGGAGTGCCTCGCGATTGCGACGCTAGGCGTCTTCGCTGGAATCGTAGCCGCACTGTGGTCCTCCACTTTGCTGAAATCGATGTTATTCGGCATCTCCGAAACCGATCCGATGGCCTATCTTTCGGCCGTGTTGCTGATCGTGAGCGTCGCGCTGGCGGCCTCCTTGATACCCGCAATACGCGCCGCGCGGGTCGATCCCGTCTCTGCTTTACGCTATGAGTGACCCATCGCTACCCTAATGATTTCTCTTCGCAATATCGAAAAGTTCTTCGAGCATGGCCCGACCAAGACCTACGTCTTACGGCGCATCAACATCGAAATAAAGGAAGGCGAGTTTATTTCGATCATGGGCCCTTCCGGGGCAGGGAAGTCGACCCTCCTCCATCTTCTTGGAATGCACGACAGCGCCTGGACAGGTGAATATTACTTTCTCGAACAACCGATCCATAAGCTGAACAAGAAGGATCGATCGGAGCTCTACAAAAAATACATCGGGTTTGTGTTCCAGAGTTATCATTTGCTCGATTCGTTGACGGTGTACGAAAACCTCGATATCCCGCTGTCCTACCGCAACATCAAGAAATCGGAGCGGCAGAGCATAGTCTGCGACACGCTCGACCGCTTCAATATGGTCGGGAAAAAGGATCTCTATCCGAACCAGCTTTCGGGAGGGCAGCAACAGCTTGTCGCCATTGCTCGCGCGATGGTGGCGAACCCGAAGCTGATTCTTGCCGACGAACCGACGGGCAACCTGCATTCGAGTCAAGGCAAAGAGATCATGGAGCTCTTCAAGAGGCTGAACGAGCAGGGCGCCACCATCATCCAGGTCACGCACAACGAAAAGAATGCTGAGTACGGCAACAGAGTCATCCAGATTGAGGATGGGTGGCTCACCCGGAACTGAGCGTCGCGCGCCTCGCGGTCTCGCGTCCCGGGTTGAATCGTTGATATGAAAATCGTGCCGTCGCAAATGCGCATACTGGTCGCTGACGATCAGCCCGACGTGCTCGAAGCCGTGCGGCTTCTGCTTAAGCGCGAGGGCTACAAGATCGAATCGGCCGAGTCTCCCCGGCAGGCTTTGCAGATGGTCGAGAACCGCGACTATGACGCCGCCATTATCGATCTGAATTACACGCGCGATACTACCTCCGGACAGGAAGGCTTGGAGTTGCTCGCGAAAATCCAGGCCGTCGATTCCATGCTGCCCGTCATCGTGATGACCGCTTGGGGCAGCGTCGATATTGCTGTAGACGCGATGCGCCGCGGAGCCCGCGATTTCATCCAGAAGCCGTGGGAAAATGAGCGGCTCTCGTCTATCGTTCGCACTCAGCTTGAACTGAGCGAAGCCATCCGGCGCGGCCAGCGCTTGGAAGCGGAAAATCAGCTCCTGCGCGGAGACAATTTGCCGACCATGATCGCGCAATCGCCTTCCATGCAGCCGGTGCTCGACTTGATCTCTCGCGTGGGTCCTTCCGACGCGAACATTCTGATTGCGGGCGAGCCCGGCACCGGCAAAGAGGTTGTCGCCCGGACTCTTCACGCCATTTCCGGCCGCGCCAATAAACCGATGGTCACCGTAAATGCCGGCGGTCTCGCCGAGGGCGTTTTCGAAAGTGAGCTGTTCGGCCATATCAAGGGCGCCTTTACCGACGCCAAAATGGATCGCGTGGGCCGCTTTGAACTGGCCGACACCGGAACTCTGTTTTTGGACGAGATTGCGAACGTGCCTATGAATCTGCAGGCCAAACTCCTGCGCGTTCTCGAAGTGGGCGAGATGGAGCGCGTCGGTTCGTCGAAGACGAAGAAGGTTGACGTGCGCGTCATTTCCGCCAGCAACGCCAATCTCCCCGAAGAAGTGCGGAATGCCCGCTTTCGTCAAGATTTGCTGTTTCGTCTGAACACCATCGAAATCCATCTGCCGCCGCTGCGGGAACGCCGCGAAGACATCGCTCCTTTGGCGAACCACTTTCTTGGTATTCATGCGCGCCGCTATCGCAAAGCCATCACCGGCTTCGACCACAATGCTCTGCAAGCGATGTACGATCATGCCTGGCAAGGGAACGTGCGCGAACTTAATCACGTGGTCGAGCGCGCCGTGCTGATGGCGCAGGAAAACGCGATTAAGGCGAGCGATCTCGCTTTGCGCGCCGGCAGCGCGGTCTCGCCGCGGCTGGAGGACATGAGCCTCGAAGATGTCGAGGAATTTCTAATCAAGAAAGCTTTAGCCCGTTACGGCGGCAATGTGAGCCATGCGGCCAGCGCCCTCGGGTTGAGTCGCAGCGCTTTATACCGCCGTTTGCAGCGCTTCGGCCTGTAGCAGGCATATTTCAGGCGCGTACATGAAGCTCGCGCAAGACAAATTCAGGCTCAGTCACGATGCCCGCGTTCTGCTGTTTGCGCTGCTCGCCGGCCTGCCCGCCATTTTGGTCTGCATCGTTCTGCTTGCTACCGGCGGCTACTCGGGCAGAGAACAGTGGACCCTCGATCTGCTCATTGTCCTTTGCTGGCTGAGCTTCTGTTTTGCCGCGCGAGGGCGCGTTGCGGGTCCTTTGCGAACCTTGGCGAATCTCCTCGAAGCCATGCGCGAAGGAGACTACTCTATTCGCGGCCGCGTCGACAATCCCAAGGAGCCGATGGGCGAGGTCATGCAGCAGGTAAACGCCATGGCCGCTACCTTGCGCGATCAGCGGCTCGGCGCACTCGAAGCAACCGCGCTGCTGCGCAAAGTGATGGAAGAGATCGACGTGGCCGCATTCGCTTTCGATCCGCAGCAATCGCTGCGGCTGGTCAATCGCGCAGCCGAAAGATTATTGGCCCAGCCCGCCGAGCGGATACTCGCGCGCGATGCTACCTCTTTAGGTCTGGCCGAATACCTCGTCGGAGAGCCCGAGCAGACCATTCAACGCTCTTTCCCCGGCGGCACCGGACGCTGGGGCATCCGCCGCAGCCAGTTTCGCGAAGGTGGTTTGCCCCATCAACTACTCGTCGTCACCGATCTGACACGCCCTCTTCGTGAAGAGGAGCTGCAGGCGTGGCAGCGCCTGGTGCGCGTGCTCGGTCACGAGTTGAACAATTCTTTAACTCCCATCAAATCTATCGCGCAGAGTCTTGAGAATCTCGTGAAGGCCGATCCGCGGCCCGAAGATTGGACAGACGACATGTCGCGAGGACTGAATGTCATCGCCACCCGCTCGGAATCTCTCAGCCGATTTATGAGCTCCTACGCCCGGCTCGCGAAATTGCCCCCTCCCAAATTCGCGCCGGTGGAGGTCAATGCACTGCTCCGCCGCGTCACCAGGCTTGAAACGCGCATGCAGGTGTTTTACGAAGAATGTCCGCCGCTCACCATTCAGGGCGATGCGGACCAATTGGAGCAGGTGTTGATCAATTTGATCCGGAATGCCGTCGATGCCGCGCAAGAGACCGGAGGACGAGTCTTCCTCCGTCACGAGCGCACCGCCATGACCGTCGAAATTGCAGTTCGCGATGAAGGACCGGGCCTATCGAATACCGCCAATCTATTTGTGCCGTTCTTTACGACTAAACGTGGCGGCTCCGGAATTGGTCTGGTGTTGAGCCGGCAAATCAGCGAAGCGCATAACGGATCTGTCACTCTGCGCAACGCCCCCGATGGGCCGGGATGCGTCGCCACATTGACCCTGCCGATTCAGTCGCCGCAGGAGTGAATGGCAGCCGAGCTCGAAGCGAGATCGCGCACACCGGGCAAAACGCTCTGTGCGCTTTCCTGCGAGCTATCGGCGTGATAAGAGCTGCGCACCAGTGGGCCCGCTTCGACGTGCGCGAAACCCATTTCGCGGCCGGTCTTTCGGAATTCATCGAATTCCTGCTGCGGAACGTAACGCAGAATCGGCAAATGTTTCTGCGACGGGCGCAAATACTGTCCGATTGTGAGGATGTCTACATCGTGATCGCGTAAATCGCGCATCACTTGCAGCACTTCGGGTTCGGTTTCGCCCAAACCCAGCATCAGCCCCGACTTGGTCGGGATGCGAGGCCCTAGCTGCTTCGCGTAGCGCAGCATGTCGAGCGACCGCTCATACCGAGCACCGAGCCGGACTTGCCGGTAGAGGCGCGGCACCGTCTCCGTATTGTGATTGAGCACATCCGGATGTGCATTCATGACGACGTCCATGGCGGCATGCGAGCCCTGAAAGTCGGGAACCAATATTTCTACTCTGCAGCCGGGAACATGCTCGCGAATGGCCGCAATCGTTGACGCGAATAATTCCGCGCCGCCGTCCTTCCGATCGTCGCGATTGACGCTAGTGACGACTGCATAGCGCAAGCCGAGGACGGCGCACGCTTCCGCCACACGTCGTGGCTCGTCGTAGTCGACGGTCAGCGGCGCGCCCTTTTGGACCGCGCAAAAGCCGCATCGCCGTGTGCACACATTGCCCAGAATCATGAATGTGGCGGTGCGCCGGTTCCAACATTCGCCGACATTCGGGCACGCCGCGCTCTCGCAGACCGTGTGCAAGCGGAGCCGGGTGACGAGCTCTTTCAGCTCGCGATAATTCTCGCCCACGGGCGCCGGAGCACGCAGCCACTTCGGACGCTCAGGCTGAGAAGAGATAGTGACCAGCACTGCTTTCAGTGTACCGGCCAGCTCCAATTCTGGTTAGATCCAATTGCCCGGGGGGGCCACTTCCACCCACGGTCCTAGCGCCTTATCTTGATGGAGAGTGATGCGATGAGCGTACTTTGTGAGCCGCCGATACCTGCCGGGAATCTCGACTTCGAAACCTTCGTGACTAGATAGCGCGGCCGCGTCCAAAGATTGTTCGCGCAGGAACTGAACAAGCTCGCTGGCCAGATGTCCGGCATCTTGCGGCGAGGGGTCCACTTCGTAATCCGGCTCCACGACGACACGCCCTATCTCAGCGGAAGTCGGCTGAACCGATTGGAACGCCTTCTCGAGAAAAAACTCAATTTCAGGGTTCATGGGTGCCTACATCTCGCGTCGGTTTTCGAGCGATCGCGACATCGTCACTTCGTCGGCGAACTCGAGATCGCTGCCGACCGGAACGCCCATTCCAATGCGCGTTACTCGTGGGCCGAGCGGTTTCAAAAGACGTGAAAGATAAACTGCGGTCGCTTCGCCTTCCACCGTCGGGTTCGTCGCGACGATGATCTCTTGTATTTCCGTTTTATGCAGGCGATCGACCAAGCCTTTGATCTTTAGCTGCTCGGGTCCGATCCCCCGTAGCGGAGAAATGGCGCCGTGGAGCACATGATAGAGCCCGCGAAACGCGCGCGTCGTCTCAATCGGCAGAATATTGTGAGCTTCTTCCACTACGCAGATCTGCGAATGCTCGCGATGCGGGTCGCGGCAAAACAGGCATAGCTCGCCATCGCTGATGTTGTTGCATTGGGCGCAGATGCCGAGTTTGTCTTTGATATCGACAATGGCCTGGGCCAGGTTCTGCGCGTCCTCGCGCGGCGAACGCAACAAATGGAAGGCGATCCGTTGAGCGGACTTCTGCCCAATGCCGGGAAGCCGTTTACATTCCTGAATAAGCCGGGCAAGCGGCTCAGCGAACTCTGGCATTTGATCTGAGGCCTAGAACATGCCCGGCGGCAATCCAAGACCGCCCAGCATGCCGCCCATTTTGGACTGTGCTTCTTCGTCGACCTTCTTGGCCGCTTCGTTGAACGCAGCCGTTACCATGTCTTGCAGCATTTCGACATCGCCGGCCACTTCGGGATCGATCTTCACGCCCAGCACCTTTTTTTGACCGTCCATTTTGACCGTCACCATTCCGCCGCCCGACGATGCCTCCACTCGGATGGTGGCAATCTGCTCCTGCATCTTCTGCTGCATCTGTTGCGCTTGCTTCATCATCGACTGCATGTTGCCGGGCATCTTCATCGCTCTCGCTCCCTTTGGCTACTCATTCAAATTTCTCACGGCACGCACTTGCGCTCCGGGAAACAGTTCTTTCACTCGCTTTACGCCTGGATCGGATAACGCGCGCTGCCACAGATCCTTGTCTCCGCCGTTGGTCTTCTCCGTGGAGACGGCGGGCGCAGCGGGTGCATCGTCTGAAACCTCCACGCGCACGCGTACCGGCTTTCCCATCACCTCCGATGCGATCCGCTGTACAACCGGCTCTCGTAAAATGAAGGCCTGATTTTTGGGCGCTCGGATCAGGATTTCGCCTTTCTCGAATCGCACTTCCGAAACCTCTAGCGCATCAACCGTTGTACTCAGTCCTGCCTTGTTAAGCGCGCCCAGTAGATCCTGGCGAAGATCGCCGGTCTTTGCCTCTTCGGGAGCAGAAGTAGCTGGCAATATTTTCGGCGGCGCTTGGAATGCAGGCGGCCGGGGTGCTCCCGTGCGAGAGGATGCAGTCAAGAGAGAGCTGGAAGCCGCCGGCGACGGACTTGAAGCAGGTTCCGGCGCACCCAACCCGGCAATCGCTTGTTCGATCGATTGCAACTTGCCGGCCTGCACAAGTTTCACTAACCCGAGTTCCAGATGTAGGCGCGGCTGCAAGGAAGTCTGCAGGGCCTTATAGAGATCGAGCGTCAGGTTCAAGTAACGCGTCAGATCTTCTTCGCTGAACCGGTCGGCTGTTTCGAGTAATCCGCGCTGTTCGTGTTCCGAAGCCGGAATCAGCCGGCTCGGCTTGCTCGTGATCTTGGCCACCAGCAAGTTGCGCCAGTAGCGGGACAACTCACGGCAGAAATGCTGAAGACTTTGACCGTTGCGTTCGAGTTCTTCGACGATACCGAGCATGCGCGCGCCGTCCTGCTGTTGTACGGCTTCCGCTACGGCGCGCAGCGATTCGATTCCGAACACGCCAAGCAGTCCGCGCACCGCTTCCACCTGTAATGTATTTCCACAGCAGGCGATGGCCTGATCCAGAGCCGAAAGTGCATCGCGAACGCTTCCTTCACCGGCTTGCGCGATGACCGACAGAACCTCTTCGTCCGCCTGGATGCCCTCCTGCTGCGCGATGTACTTCATGCGGTTCATCAGCTCCGCGAAATCGACCGATCGAAACGTGAAGTGCTGGCAGCGCGAAGCGATCGTGTTTGGGATTTCGTAAGCTTCGGTCGTGCACAGGATGAAGACGACCCACTCGGGAGGCTCTTCCAGCGTTTTCAGCAGCGCGTTGAACGCCTCTTTTGTGATCTGATGCGCTTCGTCAACGATGAAGATTTTGTAGCGATCTCGCGCCGGCCGGTACCGTACGTTCTCCCGGATTTCGCGCATCTCGTTGATGCCTCGATTCGAGGCCGCATCGATCTCGATTACGTCGACAGAGTTGCCGGCCGTGACTTCAGTGCAACTCGAGCAGACGCCGCAAGGGTTCGGAGTGGGTCCGTCGATGCAGTTCAAGCAACGTGCCAGAATCCGGGCGACCGTCGTCTTTCCGGTGCCGCGCTGGCCTGAAAAAATGTAGCCGTGCGCGAGGCGGTTGCTTTCGATCGCATTCGCGAGCGTCTTCTGAACGTGCTCCTGCCCAATCAACTCGCCGAAGTTTTGCGGACGGTACTTCCTGGCGATGACTTGATATGGACGACGTTCTGCTACGGGTGAATGGCCTGGCATGGAAACATCTAGCGCGCGTGGTTTGAGCACGCTACCTGGGCTTGAGTGCGTATGCCAGACCCCGGGTGATCCGCGGCACACGAGCTAAGCCGCTACCGTTGCTCCCTTCCGGACCTGGCGGGGTTTGCGACCGCCCATTGCACGAAGCCCGGAGCCTGACAACTCCCAATGGTAACATCCGGCTTCATTTGCGCGATTCCAAAACCGCCTGCAGTTTTTCTCCGAATAACGTTGTCCGCGGAAGCCTCTGTTGAGCTTTGGCATCGTGGCTGGCGGGCTGTGTTTCTGGCGCAGAAGAAGCTACCGGCGACCCGGAAGTGTGCGGCTGAGGAGACGGCTCCGTACTGTCTTGAAGCGACGGCGTTTCGACCGGAATCGTTAGAGGTTTCGGACTTGTTTCTGTGCTTTGCTCGACGTGAAGGAACCGGTCTTTCTTCAACAGAACTCGTTCGAGTGACGAAATCCAGCCGGTGAAGTCGCTGTCCGCCTGATGATCGCGTCTCATCGCGCTCCGCATGGCATCAATCTTCGAATCGAGATTGTCCAGATGGTGAAATAAGAGCGCCTCCGGGAAAATCGGCACCTTTGGCGAGCCGAACTCCAGCTCTCCGTGATGGCTGATGA
Source organism: Terriglobia bacterium (assembly GCA_963719335.1). GTDB lineage: Bacteria > Acidobacteriota > Terriglobia > Bryobacterales > Bryobacteraceae > Bog-105. Next base: position 92,604 of record CAVRBR010000003.1, read on the forward strand.
GGATGTGCTCCACAAGAGTCCGCAATTTGGGCGGGAAATCGGGAAGCTGATCGAGCTTCGAACCAACCATGCGCAGTCCAATCACAATGTGGCCCAGCAGCTGTCCCTCGGCACTGTAACCGAAGCTGCGGGCATACGAGAGCTCTTCGATCTTGCCTATGTCGTGAAGAATTGCGCCAGTGAGGAGAAGATCGAGATCGATCTCTTTGTAATGCGACGCGGTCAGACGGGATAGCGTGCAGAGCGAAAGAACGTGTTCGAGCAGCCCGCCTCTGCAGGCGTGATGAATATTCTTTGCCGCCGGAGCTATTTTGTAGAGCGCGGCGACGCGCCCGTCGTCGAAAACTGCTGTCAACAATGCACGGAGATGCGAATTTCCGAGATTTGCAATGATGCCCCGCAATTCGGCGAACATTTCGTCCGGATCGCGATCGGAGCAAGGGAAGTAGTCAGCGAAATCGACCTCGTGATCTTCCAGGCGCCGCAAGCGGTGAACGGTAAACTGCGAACGGCTTTGATAAATCTGAAGCAGACCTTTCACTTTGACGAAGTCGTCCCGATCGAAGGTGTCCATCACCTCGACGACGTTGTCCCACATTTTCGCCTCAAGCTCGCCCGTCCGGTCCGCGAGATGAATTGAAAGATAAGGCTCGCCGGTTTTCTTCTGCCGGATTTCTTTCGAGATTACCAGGAACTGCGCTGTCACTACCTCATTCGGCGCAAGATTGCCGATGTACGGCGACTTCATACGGCGCTTATCGGGAACTACTCTTTCCCGTAACGGTCGTTTCCGTACCCGGGACCGGAATGATCCAAAGCAACCGCTTGTGGCGCGTCTTCTGCTCCAATTGTGCTTTTGTGACGGTTTCCGGTTTCAGCTGTGCCGGATCTTGCCAAGCTGTATTCTGGCCCGGCGCGGCGCCGGTGTCCACAAAACCCGGTTTGATTTGCAGGAACGCCTGCTTGCGCAACGCCATCAGATACTCTCGAATTTTCGGTTGCATCTTGGGTCCGTACAACTGATTCTCAATCTCCGCTTTCGCATCGGCCAGACTTTCCAGGCCAGCTTTGGTGTGGTCTTCTACTTTAAAGATCTCGAACCCGGTTGGCATCTTGATGGGTCTGCGTAACCGCGCCCTTCGGGAGGCTCCAGACCACATCGTCGATTTGTTTGGCCAGATCGCCTTTCTTATAACCACCGAGCATGCCGCCGTCTTTTGCCGTGATCGCATCGGAATTATCGCGTGCCAGATCACTGAAGCGCTCGCCTTTCGAAGCTTCATCCGCAATCTGTTTAGCCTTTTGTTCGGCGGCAGCGGCGGCAGCCGAATCCTTGCCTTCGGTTGAGATTAGTATCTCGCTCAGATAAACCTTTTCGTCTCGGATGAAATCCTGTTTGTGGGCGTTGTAATAATCTTGAACTTCTTTATCGCTGAAGTTTACATGCCGTCCGACTTCCTGTCCGATAACCTCGCGCGTCACGAACTGATTTTTCGTCTCGGAAAGAAAATCCTCATAGCTCATTCCGGACTGCTGCCGGACATATTCGTGAAACTTGTCGGGATCCGTGATTGCCGATTGCCGTTGCAAGTTCGCCATGTACTTGCTGACGTCGGAATCTACGTTGATGTTCAGTTCCTTCCCTTTTTGAATGAGCAGTAGCTCATCGATCCGGTCGCGAAGAATATCTTTCTCCCGCTTCCCGTACTCCTGATCGAGCTGCGGTCCCCCGGCGCCCTGCGCTTTCAACTCTTGCCCAAGCTCGCGCGCCAAGCGGTGCAATTCGTCCTGGCTGACGATATCGCCATTGACTTTGGCGACAATCTGGTCCACGACGGTAAGATCATCCGCGGCGAAGGACAGGCTGGCGAACGCGAGCGCAATCAGGCACTTCGATTTCATGGCTATGCTTTTTATTATGCCAAGAGTCTGGCGCCTGTGCGCTGCCGATGTAGCAGCGCGATATTACGTTTTCGCACCGACTGGCTCTTCGGCGGTCAGGAGTAGCAGAGCGGACCTCAACTCATCGAGAAGCTGTTCGGGATTCTTCGATGCACCCAGCGGCAGCTTCAAAACGCCCGCGGGCGTGAATTGCGCGCCCGGAGTGTTGCGAACCAGCGCCATCAGCTTGAATGGATCGACTTTCGATTGCTGGTGGAACTTGATGTTCGCGACTCCTTGCCGGCGGTCGACCGATTCCACTCCCGCACGCTCTGCGAAGCTCTTCAAAAGTGAGAAGCGCACCAGATTCATGACTTCTTCGGGAACAGGTCCGTAGCGGTCTGCAAGCTCGTCGGCCACGCGTTTCGCTTGATCGTCGTCCTTTACATCCGCAATCCGCTTATACGAGCGCAAGCGTTGAGCTTCGTCGCTTATGTACGTGGCAGGGATCCGGATATCCAGGCCCAGGTTGAGCGTCGAATGGATTTCGAGAGGCACTTCTTCGCCCTTGAGCTCCTTGACGGCTTCCTCCAAGAGTCTGACGTAAGTGTCGTATCCAACCGCCTCAATATGTCCGTGCTGTTCGCCGCCCAGTAGATTGCCGGCTCCCCGAAGTTCCAGGTCGAGCGCGGCAATCTTAAATCCCGCGCCAAGATCGCTGAACTCTTTTAGCGCCGCAAGCCGCTTTCGCGCCACTTCACTCAACTGCGTATCGGCGGGCACAAGCAGATAAGCGTAGGCACGCCGGTTCGATCGTCCCACGCGCCCGCGCAACTGATAAAGCTCGCTCAACCCGTAGCGCTCCGCGTTTTCGATGACGATCGTATTTGCCAGCGGAATGTCCAGGCCATTTTCGACGATGGTTGTACACACAAACACGTCGTAATCGTGCTTCATGAAGCCGAGCAGCACTCGCTCGAGCTCCGCTTCACCCATCTGGCCGTGGCCGACGCCGATGCGGCATTGCGGAAGCATTTCCTGGATGGAGGCCGCGCGCATGAAGATCGTGTCGACGCGATTGTGAACGAAATACACCTGACCCTGGCGCGCCAGCTCCTGCTCGATAGCCGCTTTGATGAGATCGGGATTAAAGTGTGCGACCACCGTATTGATGGAAAGTCGATCTTTGGGCGCGGTCTCGATAACCGACATGTCTCGCAAGCCCAGTAAAGACATGTGGAGCGTGCGAGGAATCGGCGTGGCGCTCATGGTCAGCACATCCACGTTGTGCCTGAGTTGTTTCAGGAGCTCTTTGTGCCGCACTCCGAAGCGCTGCTCCTCGTCTACGATCAGCAGGCCGAGATCATAGAACTGCACATCCTTCGAGAGCAGGCGGTGAGTGCCGATCAGGATGTCCACCTTCCCTGTCGCGAGGTCTTCGAGCACGGCTTTGATCTCTTTCGCCGTTCGAAATCGACTGACGAGCTCAACGCGTACAGGAAACGAAGCGAAACGGCGGCGAAACGTTTCGTAATGCTGGAAGGAAAGAACCGTGGTCGGCGCGAGCACGGCTATTTGTTTGCCGTCGCCGAGCGCCTTGAATGCCGCCCGCATAGCAACTTCCGTTTTTCCAAAGCCCACATCGCCGCACAGCAGGCGATCCATCGGCTGTTCGCTCTCCATGTCACCCTTGATATGGGTGACGGCGCTCAGCTGGTCTTTCGTCGGCGTGTATTCGAAAGCATCTTCAAACTCGCGCTGCCAGTTACCGTCATGAGAAAACGAGAAACCTTTCGCCATCCGGCGCTGAGCGTACAACTTCAAAAGTTCATCCGCCATGTCGCGCATTTTGACCTTGACGCGCGACTTTGTCTTTTCCCAGGTGACGCCGCCGAGCCGGTCCACGTGCGGTTTCGCCTCACCGGCGCCTCGATATTTCTGAACCAGATCCAGCCGCGTCAGGGGAACGTATAGTTTCGCGTCGCTCGCATATTCGAGCAACATGAAGTCGCCCCTTTGGTCGCCTTGCACGATCTCGCGAATGCCGAGAAACTGGCCAATGCCGTGCACGGTGTGAACGACGAAATCGCCGGGCTTGAGATCCGCCACGTCGGCAGCAAATGCGGCGAGCTGCGATTTGGTTGCCTGGCGCGCAATCAGATCGGAAGTCTCAAAGAGATCTTCTGAGCCAAGTATGGCCAGATGTGAATCCGGCAAAACGGCTCCGCGGCGGACGCAGCCTTTAATAAGGTAGGCGCTCGAGACTGCACCGGCGTGATAAGCACGGTCCGCGATAGAAGGACGCGTGCCGGAGCTCGATTCCAAACCGAGCTGATAGGGAACGGCGTATTCCTGGAGAACGTCCGCTAGTCGTTCCACTTCTCCCGTCGAAGCGGCAAAGAAGGCCACGCGATTCCCGGCCTGGATAAGATTGCGCGCTTCGGCGACTGCCACCGGCATGTTGCCCTGAAACGTCAGCGAGGGGCGGCTTGGAATGTGCAAATGCTCCGAGCTGTTCGCATTTGCTCCGCCGACCACTTCCAGTTCCCGCAAGCTGACCTGCGTGCGGTTTCCGAGCGCCGCTTTCAATTCATCCCAACGCGCGAAGTTGCTTTCCGGAGCTATCGGCGCAGGCTTATCGGGATGATCGAGACGCTGCCATAAGCGGTCGGCAGCCGATTCAATTGCTTCCGGTTCGTCGAGAACCACAAAACCCTCGGGATGAAGCGCGAACAAATTGTGGACACGAGGGCGAACGAGCGGAACCAGGAACTCCCAACCGGAAAAGATTTCACCTGGATTGGACAACTCCAAATCGGCCTGTTCCGCCGCCTCCGCGAGCTGCCGAAGCAGGGGGCGCGATCGTGGGTATTCGGCCAAAGGCAATAGCACGGTGGAGGAAATCTTGAGGATCGAGCGCTGCGACTCTACCTCGAACTGGCGAATGGATTCGATTTCATCGCCGAAAAATTCGACGCGCACGGGACGCGATGCTTCGGCTGGGAATACGTCGAAGATGCCGCCTCGGACAGAATATTCGCCGACCATTTCAACCGGCTCGCGGCGCTCGTAACCAATGCTTTCGAGGTGCTGGACGAGATCTTCGAGCGGGATCTCTTCGCCCACGCGCAACCGCAGCGCGAGCTGACGATAGAACTCGGCAGATTCGGTGCGAAGCAGAGCCGCCGCAACGGGAACGATGGTGATGGGCATCTTTTGGGCAGAAAGACGCCACAAGCCCACCGCTCGCTCCTCCGCAATCTCGTTGTGAGGTGATAGCCGCTGATGCGGCAAGACATCGAGAGCCGGAATTAAATGCGGCTCCGCCAAATCCCGGCCTTCGAAAAACAATTGAAAGAAGACCTGCACGGATTCGAGCAACGTTTCTGCTTGCTTGTTGCCGTCGACCATGACGAACAGCGGCTTTTCAGTGGCCTGATATAGCAAGATCAGATACAGCGCCTTGGCCGTATTTACCAGCCCCGATATGGAGAACGGGCCTTGCTCGCCGCGAGTGAGGCGTTGCAGGAGCAGCTGGAAATCAGCCTGTCTCGCTGCGGACTGAAGGAGCTCGCGAGTAGCGGGATGGGTCACTGGCTAGCGTGCCGCTTGAGAATCTTCTCGGCAATGTCGGTGGTTGAGTAGCCCGGCTCCAGCGGCAGCGCATGCACTTCGCCTCCAGCAGCTTCCACTTCTTCGCGTCCAGCAATGAAATGCGCCCAGTCCGCGCCTTTCACGAGGACATCGGGCAGCACCGCGGCGATCAGCTCGCGAGGTGTATCTTCATCGAAGAGAGTCACCGCATCGACCGCCTCGAACTGCAGCGCGAGTTCTGCGCGCGTCTGCTGATCGAAAAAGGGCCGCGACGGACCTTTCAGCCGCTGCACACTCGAATCTGTATTCAACGCGAGAATAAGCACGTCGCCGAGCGAGCGCGCGCGCTCGAGCAGCCGAACGTGACCGGGGTGCAGAATGTCGTAACAGCCATTCGTGAATACAACCTTCTTGCCCTTCGATTTCCAGTGGCTGCGCTGTTCGACCAGTTCTTCGCGCGAGTAGAAACGGCCCATTACCACTCTCATTTTACGATTGGCCAGGCGCAACTCGGGCCGGAATGCAGACTGGTTTGCCAAAACAAGTATGCTGAAATTTCAGCATTGCGGCGCATGGCACGGAAAATACAGTTTCAAAAGATAATAGTCCGCGCAACCAACTGGGTCGGCGATGCGGTCATGTCCGTGTCTGCGCTGCAGGCGTTGCGCGAGCATTTTCCGGACGCGCATATCTCCATCCTGGCGCGACCTTGGGTGGCTGCTCTGTACGGTCGTGAGCCATTTTGCGATGAACTGATTCCCTATGGTTCTTCGACCGGGTTGCGAGGTTTGCGTCACAAAGTTACGATCGCTTCCGAGCTGCGCCGCCGCAAGTTCGACTGCGCGATTCTGTTTCAAAATGCCTTCGAAGCAGCGGCGCTCGTCCGGCTGGCGGGCGTTCCCGTGCGTATCGGCTACGATCGCGATGCGCGAGGTTGGCTTTTGACCCGCGCTGTTCCGGTTCCGCGACCGGGCGACACGCCGCGTCACCAGCGCTTCTATTATTTGGAACTGTTGAAACGCGCCGGACTCATCCATAACTATTTATCGGACTGCCCGATTCGTCTTTCGGGGGCACGAGCGGCGGCGCAGGCGGGCCGAGTTCGATTGCGAGACGCAGCAATCAACGGCGCGGTCGTCGGCGTGAGTCCCGGGGCGGCCTATGGCAGTGCGAAACGATGGTTGCCCGACCGGTTCGCCGATGCCGCGCTAACCGTCGCGCGCGAGCGGGGCGCCGCCATCGCCATTTTCGGATCTAAAGAAGAATCGAACATCGGCGAACTGGTCCAGCGGCGGGTGGAAGCAGCCGGGCAGCAGTGTGTCAACTTTGCCGGATCGACCAGCTTGGCTGAATTCATCGAACTGGCCGCGGCGTGCGACGTTTATCTGACGAATGATTCGGGTCCGATGCATATCGCTTCTGCGCTGGGCGTACCGACGGTGGCGATATTCGGAGCAACCGATGATGTGGCTACTGGGCCAACCGGCACGCAAAGCCGGGTAGTGCGCGAGCCGGTGGAGTGCAGTCCGTGCCTGCTTCGCGAGTGTCCCATCGATCATCGCTGCATGACGCGCGTGAGTGCCGAGCGCGTCGCCGAAGTGGCATTGAGCCTTGTTGAAATAGAAAATAAATAGAGCGGAATACCGGGTTGAATACAAGGGAAAAGATTGTCCCGCTGGATAGGGTAGGGGCACTGCTTGGAATGGCTCCGTGGGTGGCCGTTATAGGGTTGTTTGATCCTCTCACAGCTGTTCAAGCGTGCAGATTAGCCGACATTGCGAGAAACGGCCGCCGAAAGCTGTTCGCAATTGTTTTGGAGACAAAGGATGCGCTGCTGCCGGCCAATGCACGCGCAGAGTTGCTCGCCGCACTTCGCGATGTTGACCTAGTCGCAACGGCAGAGCCACAGCGCTGGCAATCCGCCCTCCCCGAGGGCGCCGATGTTCAGATCGTCGAAGATGCTGAAGCCGAAACCGCTCGATCCGCCGAGTTTGTTCAGTTTGTTCTGGACCGCCAGCGAGCGGCGACGAAACACGGCTCGATTCCGGTGCCGCATACGTGAGCGCTCGCGAGCAACCAACCTTGCGTCCCTGGTTTCCTAAAGCTTACGCCGACTTCGTGCAGCGGTTTCGAGTGTTATGCGGCTTCTTACTGCTGATTGCGTTCGCCTGGTTGTCCAATCCTTCACGCTGGTCGATGCTGATCGGGCTGCCTATCTCGGTTTTCGGGCTCGTCCTCCGGGCCTGGGCCGCGGGCCACGTGGCGAAAGATCAGGAACTCGCGACCACCGGTCCGTATGCGTACGTCCGGAACCCCCTCTATGCAGGCACGCTGATCGTAGCGTTGGGCGTTGTGATCGCTTCGCGCAATCTCTGGCTCGCCGCGATCTTTGCGCTGGTTTTCGTCCTTATTTATCTCCCTGCCGTTGAATTGGAGGAGCAGCATCTGGCAGATGTGTTCTCAACTTACCGGGATTACGCGAAGCGCATCCGCCGCTTCCTGCCGGTCGCGCACTGGGCCGGCGACGGGCGGCGCTTCTGCTGGGCTCGCTACAGGCGCAATCAGGAGTACAAAGCGCTGCTGGGATTTATCGTGGCCGTCGCTTGGCTGGTGTGGAAGTGCTCGCGCTCCGGCAATCTCAAATAGGCCGGTAAATTCAACTTTTGTGCTACGCTTTCGCTCATGAGAGTTGGATGTTTTACCCCGTTGCTGTCGCAGTTTCCGCTCGAAAAAGCGCTCGAAAAACTAAAGACCCTGGACATCGCAACCGTGGAGCTCGGAACGGGGAATTATCCTGGGGATCCGCATTGTAAGCTCTCGATGCTTCATAACGAAAACGAGCTGAAGGAGTTTCAGAAGAAGCTCACGGATCACGGTTTCTCAATCAGCGCTTTGAGCTCGCACGGCAATCCGCTACACCCCGATCGAGCCGTCGCGAAGAGCTATGCCGAGACCAGCAAGCGAACCATAGAGCTTGCGGCGAAACTGGGTGTTCCGGTCGTGATCGATTTTTCCGGATGTCCGGGAGATAGCGATCATGCGAAGTATCCAAATTGGGTGACCTGCCCATGGCCTCCTGAGTATCTGGAAGTGCTCGAATGGCAGTGGGAAAAGAAGGTAACGCCTTATTGGACGGAACACGGCAAGTTCGCCAAAGATCATGGCGTAAAGATTGCTATCGAGATGCATCCGGGCTTCGTGGTTTACAGCCCCGAGACGATGCTGAAGCTGCGCTCGATTGCTGGTGAAAGCGTCGGATGTAACTATGACCCGAGCCATATGTTCTGGCAGGGAATCGATCCAATTAAGGCTGTTCGCGTACTAGGCGACTCCATTTTTCACGTTCACGCCAAGGACACGCAGATCTACGATTACAATCTGCCGAAGACCGGGGTGCTCGATACGAAGAAATACACGGATGAGCGAAATCGCGCCTGGATTTTCCGTGCTTGCGGCTACGGCCATCCCTACGGCTGGTGGAAAGAATTCATCTCCACCCTGCGCATGTATGGCTACGACTATGTGCTCTCGATTGAGCATGAGGACACTCTCATGTCACCGGATGAAGGACTTACGAAAGCTGCGGAATTTCTGAATCAGATCGTTATTCGCGAGCAACCCGCCGCACCCTGGTGGGTTTAGAGGTTCGCAATAATAGGAGATTCATGTCTGGGAAAAAGATCGGCATTTTGACCGGCGGGGGCGATGTGCCCGGTCTGAATGCCGTGATCAAGAACGTTGTTTATCGCAGCACCACGGATGGCCACGAGGTGACCGGCATTCGTCTCGGTTGGAAAGGCCTCACCGACCTCGATTTCGATGACCCGGAAAGCAAACATCGGTACATTCTCCCGCTGACGCGGGAAAACACAAGAACTATCGATCGTAGCGGCGGTACGTTCTTGCACACCAGCCGTACGAACCCATCGAAAATGAAGAAGCTGCCGGATTTCTTGAAGCCGCAGGACTTTCCCGCGACCGAGACCACCAAAGACGGCCAGAAGACTACTACGTATGACATGAGCAAACGGGTTTTGTCCAACCTGGAAAAGCTCGAGATCGATCATCTGGTGGCCATCGGCGGTGATGACACGCTCGGCTACGCGGCAGTGGTAGACAAAATGGGTTTTAACGTGATCGGCATTCCGAAAACAATGGACAACGATGTTCGGAACACGGAATACTGCATCGGGTTCTCGACCGCGATTTCGCGTGCCAAGGATGCGATTCAGCGGCAACGCACTACGGTCGGCTCGCACGAGCGCGTCGGAATCTTTCGCGTTTTCGGACGAGATGCCGGCTACACGGCACTCTATACGGCGTACGTGACTTCGATCCGTTGCGGCATCCCGGAGTACAAGTTCGATCTCGATCACATGATCGAGTTGCTCATGACAGACAAGAAGAATAACCCGAGCAATTACTGTTTGGTGATTCTGTCGGAAGGGGCGCAATGGGAAGGCTATGTGGTGAAGGAGTATGGCGAGCCTGATGCGTTCGGGCATCGCAAAAAGTTCAGCGTGGCGGAAGCTTTCAGCGACGAAGTGGTGAAAAAAACCGGGACCGAGACGGTGGTTAGCGACTTGACCTACGATTTGCGGAGCGGCGCTCCCGATTTCTTGGACACGATGATAGCGACTACGTTTGGCACGATGGCTTATGACGCGATTACCTCGCACAAGACGGGCCTGATGGCCGCTGTCTCGGAAGGGAAGTTCGCCATGGTGGAGATCCCCGATCCGAAGCTTGGGCCGCGCCATGTCGACGTCGAACATATGTATAACAAGGATCGCTACCGTCCCAGCTACACCAGTAAGGAAGGCCAGTCGCTGTTCCTTACACACGTCTGAACATGGCTCAGCTGTCGTCCGAAGCGGAGATGCCGCTCTGCGAGGTTGTCGAAGCGCAAGGACATCTGATCGATTCGCACATCATGGAGCGGATCTTCGATTCCGTCGTCGAGGCGGGCGGACGGTTCGAAGTAGAGCATTTTTCAATTGGCCGCACGAACAGCGATTCATCTTCGCTGCGCTTGCGAGTAGAAGCGCCATCGCAAGACCAGATGGAACGCCTGATGACCGTTTTGGTGCGGCTTGGCTGCACCGCAGTCGCCTCCGGCGAGGTGGAGCTGAAAGCCGCTGAGCAAGACCGCTGCGCGCCCGACGATTTCTACTCCACCACCAACCAACGAACGCTGGTGCGCCAAGCGGGCCAGTGGATGGAAGTGCGGGATCAGCGCATGGACGCGATGATCGTGGTGCGCGAGGGAATGGCACAATGCCGCCGGCTGCGCGACCTCAAAGCCGGCGATCCGGTAGTAGTCGGCATGAAAGGTATCCGAGTCATTCCGGAGGCGAAAGAGCGGGACCGCCTGGGTTTCGCTTTTATGAGCAACGAAATCTCCTCCGAGCGCCAAGTGGAAACGGCGGTTGCGCAGACCGCGGCGATTATGCAGCAGGTCCGCGGCGAAGGTAAAAAGATAATCGCAGTCGCGGGGCCCGTCGTAGTACATACCGGCGGGTGCCAGGCAATGACGCGGCTGATTCGCAATGGCTGGATCGATGTGTTGCTGGCCGGAAACGCGCTCGCCGTACACGACATAGAAGCGGCTCTGCTCGGGACTTCTCTAGGCGTTCGCACTTCCGACGGGCGACTGGAGGAACACGGACATCGAAATCATATGCGCGCGATCAATGCCATTTATCGCGCGGGCGGAATCAGGAGCGCCGTAGAATCCGGGCGCTTGAAGACCGGAGTCATGTTCGAATGCGTGAAGGCCAATGTACCGTTTGTACTTGCTGGGAGCCTGCGCGATGACGGCCCGCTACCTGAGGTCATTACAGACATGAACCAGGCTCAGGATGCGTACGCAGCGCGGCTCCGTGATGCGGGCGTGGTGTTGTGTCTCAGCTCTATGCTCCACTCCATCGCTGTTGGGAATATGCTGCCCGCGTGGGTCAAGATTGTCTGCGTGGATATAAATCCGGCTGTACCGACCAAAGTAAGCGACCGGGGCACAGGTCAAGCCATTGGAGTAGTGACCGATGTGGGACTTTTTCTAGATTTGCTTGCCAGCAAATTAGAAGTTTGAATGAAGAGAACCGTTCAATATACGGACGAGCATGCGCACGCCGGCGTCGACGCCGCGCTGCCTGAAATCGAAACCTGGCCGAATCAGTACAAAGGATACGAGATAGAAATCGTAATGCCGGAATTTACTTCGGTGTGCCCAAAAACCGGGCTGCCGGACCATGGAACATTGCGCCTGCTGTATACGCCCTTAAGTCACTGTTTGGAGCTGAAATCGCTTAAACTATATACACTGGCCTACCGGAATCTGGGTATTTTTCAGGAGAACGTGGTGAACCGCGTGTTGGCCGACGTGGTGAAAGCCGCGGACCCGGTGCAAGCGAGCGTGGTCGGAGATTTCGCGGCGCGGGGAGGAATTTCGACCCGCGTGACGGCAACCTACAGGCGTAAGAGGAAGTAAGGCTATTAACTGGGCGGCTCGCCGCCGATGAAGAATTTGGATGGACCGAATCAACCGCCTCACCACACTATTGCTGATCGGGACATCCATCTGGGCTGCGGATTTCGAAACTGGTCAAGCTGCTCGCGCGGTAATCGGGCAATATTCGTTTTCAGGGCATGAGGCGGCGATTACGCCCACCGCACTGTCTATCTCGAGCACACGTCTCTATGCCGCGGATGCATCGCGCCGGGTGTTGACTTTTGATCTCACGCAAATTCCAGGACCGAAGGACGATCTCGCGGCCCGGCCTGGTTCGGTCTGTACGTTGTGCGGTTTTTCGCCCGTTTCGTCATTTGCGCAAACGGTTCTGCCGGGAGTTGCATCGGTGAGCGCTTTCGGAAAGACAGTCGTCATTGCGGATACGGCGGCTCATCACGTGCTGATTTGGCGCGACAGTAGTACGCCGCATGCGGGGAAAGGTCCCGATGTGGTTCTTGGTAAATCCAGCGGCGACGCCTCGCTGATTTCCGCCTCGACAATCGCCGACCCGATCTCTGTCGCCTTCGACGGTAAGCGACTTTTTGTGGGTGATGCCGCTCTGCATCGCGTTCTGATCTGGAACTCGCTGCCCGCCTCGGACAATCAACCAGCCGATGCGGTTCTCGGTCAACAGAGCTCGACGTCCGTAAACAGCGTTGACATTCCGGGACCGGATACCATCGCCCGTCCCAGTGCGCTTGCCTCCGATGGAGCGAATCTCTTCGTAGCGGACGCGGTCGATCACCGCATCCTTGTTTTCACAGCCGCCGATACGCCGCTCGCGGGCAACGCCGTTGTGAACTCGGCGAGCCTCGCTGCTGGCCCGGCCGCCCCGGGAACCCTGATTACCATTACCGGGCGAGAGTTGGGCGATCTGAGCGAATCCGCCCCGGATGACGGTGCGCAGCCCTTGCCGAACGAGCTGGCCGGCGTGGAAGTTTTCCTCAACGGCATGATGCTGCCGCTGCTTTCCGCTTCACCTGCGCAAGTTCGCGCGCAGTTTCCCTACGATCTCGGCAACGCGACAGTAGCTAGTTTGTATGTTCGCACCAAACATATTGACGGTAGGGTAACCATAACCACTGCAGCGGCGGTCAAGCTGCTTGCCTCTACTCCAGGGCTGTTCGGGTTTGGCGGAAACGAACCTCGAATTGGAATGGTGCTGCACACCGATAGCATCACGGGGCAGCCCGGAACTCCGGTTACTGCCGAGGATCCAGCAAGTCCCGGCGACGTGGTGGTGGTTTGGGCAGCCGGATTAGGCCTCGTTCATGGTGGAGTCGATGCTAAGGAACTCATCGCGGGAGTGCCTAATGACGGACCCGATGCAGCCGTGCTCAACCCGGTCGGCGCTTTGGTGAGCGGACGGACTGCGCAGGTGATCTCCGCCACTTTGCCGCACGGGTCGATCGGTGTCTATCAGGTTCGCGTTCAGCTGCCCGCAGATCTCCCAGGCGACAGGAAGACTCCATTCCTTATTTCGCAAGACGCTGCGGTGAGCAACACTGTCACCATTCCTGTACAAAACACAGTCCACTAATTAATGCATCAGCTTCGCTGGCATGCTTTACTGCAGCAGTGGGTAGTGGTCACGACGGCGCGGCAGAACCGTCCGCAGATGCCGGCGAATTGGTGCCCGTTCGATCCCGGATCGGGCCACGTTCCCGATCACTACGACGTATATCTTTATCCGAACGACTTCCCGGCGTTTTCTCCTGACGCCGAGCCATTCGCACCCGAGCCGGGCTTATTTGCGGAAACCGGGCCGCGGGGCGCCTGTGACGTCGTGTTGTACTCGCCTGAACACACGCTTCCGCCGTCCAAGCTGAGCGTTGAGACTTGGCGCAAAGTTATCGACCTCTGGACGGAGAGGACTCGGCAGCACGCCGCGAATCCAGAGATTGCCCTCGTCGCGCCTTTCGAAAATTGCGGCGAGGCTGTCGGCGTGACCATGCCACATCCGCACGGGCAGATTTATGCGGTCCCTTTCATTCCACCTATTGTCGAAAAGGAACTCGCCTCTGCACGCGAGTATGCAGGCGCAAACAGTGGCGAGTGCCTGTTCTGTCGACTTCTCGCGGAGGAGTTGAAGAATGGTTCGCGCGTGGTGGGGGTGAACGACGATTTTGCCGCGTTCGTGCCTTATGCTGCGCGCTTTCCCGCCGAAATTTCGATGTACGCCCGTAGGCACGTTCGGACGCTGCTTGACTTGAGCGACACAGAACGAATGAGTCTCGCCAGCCTGATTAGCATCATCCGCAAGAAATACGACAACCTGTACGGGTTTGTGATGCCGCTCATGATGACGGCAAGGCAAGCACCTTTACAGCAACCGGATGCAGCGTATCACTTCTATGTCCAGTTCTTGCCTTTGCAACGTAGCGCCACGAAACTGAAATACCTGGCGAGCATGGAGACCGCCTATGGGACATTTCTGGCGGACACGGCGCCGGAAGATATGGCCGAAAGCCTGCGCAAATGTGAACCGGCGACCCCCAGCTATTCCGGTTCGTAGGGCTTGTAGCGGTTCTTCACTAGGAGTTCACGTGCACCATCCACATCCGCGCTTGCGACATAGAAGAATGCGCCTGCCAAGTCACGCTTCAGCAACAGACCAGCAGTGTAGACACCGGTCTCGACCAGGTAATCGATACCAGCTTCGGTGAGAAGGTTTTCGAGGCGGAGTGCATCTCGAAGCCGTCTAGCCATATAGATGAGATCGAGCTCAGCCTGGCCGAAAAAGTCGGGATCGCGGCGCATCCTTTTAAGGATAGATAGCCAATGAAGCGCCGGTCGTATCGTACGCTTAAAACGTCTACATCGTTTATGCGAGCGCTTGTCAGATTGAATCGTCGCCGGCGCGAAATCCGCATGTTCGTGCACGCCATGGCGTCGGCAAAGCATCCGATTCTCGCCCAAATTATTCCGATACGACGGTGCAATCTGGCCTGCACCTATTGCAACGAATTCGACAAGCACTCGCCTCCGGTTCCGACCGATGAGATGCTGCGGCGCGTCGACAAATTGGGGGAATTCGGAACCAGCATCATTACCTTTAGCGGCGGCGAGCCGATGCTGCACCCCGATCTCGACCTATTGATTCAGCGGGTCCGGCGACACGAGGCGATCGCAACCGTCATCACCAACGGTTATTTCCTCACGCCAGATCGCATTAAGCGCTTGAACGCAGCCGGTCTCGATTATTTACAGATCAGCATCGATAACGTGCAGCCGGATGAGGTCTCGAAGAAGAGCCTGAAGGTGTTGGATCGGAAGCTCGAATGGCTGGCCGAATATGCGACGTTCGATGTCACCATCAACTCGGTGTTGGGGAGCGATATTAAGCAGCCGGAAGACGCGTATCGAATCGCCACGCGCGCACGCGAGCTCGGATTCAACAGCACGGTCGGAGTCTTGCACGATGGGGGCGGCCAGCTGCAGCCGCTGAACGTATTGCAGACGGGTGTGTACGATCGCATTCTTGGCCTTGGCAGCGGGTTATTCTCGTTCGCGCACCACGACGGGTTTCAGCGCAACATTGTTCGCGCGCTGCCGAATCAGTGGCATTGCGCGGCGGGCGGCCGCTTCCTCTATATCTGCGAAGACGGACTGGTTCACTACTGCTCCCAGCAGCGCGGGTTTCCCGGTATTCCGCTGGCCCAGTATACGCAGGAAGACTTGCTGCGGGAGGGCGCTAAACCGAAAGGCTGCGCCCCGTTTTGCACCATCTCCTGCGTGCATCAGACGGCCATGCTCGACAGCTTCCGAACTCAACCGAAAGCGACTCTCGCGGGTATCATCGAGCGTCGAAAAGAGCGCGATCCATCCTGGCGAGCGCCTGTTTCGGTTCGAACGCTGGATTGGATGTTTCTGCGAGACTCGCGCGCGCGACGTGCGTTCGGCGCCATGGCTGTACGGCTTTTTCGTGCGAAGCGACTCGGGTAGATGATACGATGCACGGAATGAGCAAACTCGCTTGTGTTGCGTTGATGCTGTTTCTCGTTGGGTGCAGCAAGCCGAAACCGGCAATACCGTCACTGACACCCGGAGGCGCAGCGGAACTGCTTCACTACAACACGAAGGCGGAAGCGTGGATGATCCACGTGAAAAAGCAGGACGCCACTTGCGAGTACAAGCTCGATCTGCCGGACCAGACGTCCCATCCGGCGCAACTGGACTTGGATCACATCGTGTATTGCGGGAACCGGCCCAGTCCAAAAGAGTACGACGCCAGCGTGTCTTTCGCCTTCGACCCGGATAAGCAGCAGTGGGTGGTTATGCGCTTCTCGAGCTAGTTTCGGACGCTATGCGCCGGCCGCTTTCGGCTTCGGTGCTTCGATTCCGGCGCTGCGTGCCAGGACCAGGGCAATGCTGGACCAATCCAATTTTTCCTGGCCATGCGCCATCGCTGAGATGAAGTGATCGCGTAGAACGCTTGCGAACGGCATGGCCACGCCGAATTCCTGTGCGGCGTCGATGGCCTGTCTCACGTCTTTTAGACCGAGCTTCAGGGTGAATCCAGCGGGCTCGAATTCTCGATCTGCGATGATTCGACCGTAATTTCTATATACGGGAGAGTTGAACAAGTCGCCCACTACATCGAGGAAGATATGCTCGTCGATTCCGGCTTTGCGCACGGTGGCGAAAGCTTCGCCGAACGCCTCGAGCATACTCGCAATCATAAAATTCCCGCACAGCTTGATGGTGGTTGCCTGCCAAGGCTCATCACCTGCGACGAAAGTTTTTTTGCCGATCGCGTCGAACAAGGGACGGAAGCGCTCGACGGTGTGTTTCTCGCCCGCGGCAACGACAATGAGCTGTGCTTTTTCCGCCGCTTCCGGACGGCCGAAAATGTTCGCTGCCACAAACGCTTGCCCTCGGGCCCCATGTTCTTCATTCAGCCGCCGCGCAAAGCCAACGCTGATGGTGCTGCTCGAGATATGAGCTGCGCTTTTTTTCAGGGTCGAGGCAAATCCGTGTTCCCCGAACACCACTTCCGCGACGGCCTGGTCGTCCGATAGAACGGTAAATACTGCTTCGGCATCGACGGCAGCGTCGGCAGGCGAATCGACTACTCGTGCACCATCACCGCTTAGGGCTTCGGCCTTTGCTCGCGTGCGGTTGTAAACAGTGACTTCATGGCCGGCGCGCAGCAGACTGCGGGCCATTCCCGAGCCCATCTTTGCGGCTCCGATAAATCCAATCTTCATAGCTATGCTCTAAACGACGGCAGCATCGGCATGGAGCGAACGCGTACGCCCGTTGCATTGCAGATTGCATTCGCCACGGCGGGTGCGATGCCGACGATCGGAGTTTCTCCTGCTCCCGCCGAAGGCAGATCCTTGCGATCGAGGATGACCAGATCGATTTTCGGCACATCGCTGAAGCGGGGCACACGATATTTCGACAATAGTGGGTTCAGGATCTTTCCGTCCGCGAAATCGATAGCTTCGAACAGCGCCCCACCGATGCCCATCACAATTGCGCCTTCGACTTGATTTTTCAAGTGCTCCGGATTAACGACGGCTCCACATTCCCAAGCTTCGACGACCCGCTCTATGTGGACATCTTGTCGACCGATCGAAACTTCCGCGCAACACGCTACGTAGCCGCCCTTCTCAGTACCGCACGCCAACCCGTATCCGCGATTCTTAGATGGCGTGTTCTTTGACCATTGAAAGCGCTCGGCGGCCGCTTCGAGGACGGCGCGCATGCGGGGATTTTGCAGGTTCTTCAAGCGAAAGGCAAGCGGGTCCATGCCGATGGCGGCCGCGAGCTCATCCATGTGCGATTCCCGCGCGAAGTGATTGGCGGTGGCGGCCAAACCTCGATAGGAACCTTCTCGCAGCGGCGATTTTACCGGACGATATTCGGCGTTATGAGTAGCAGCTTCGTAAGGTGTGTCGAGACCGGACGGCCCGGAGAGATAATTGCGGAAATCCCATGACAGCAAGGTGCCGTCTTTCGCGACGCTGCTCTTTACATCGATGACTCCGGCGGGACGGAAGTACGCCCAGGTGAATTCTTCCTCGCGCGTCCAGATCAGTTTGACCGGTTTGCCTGCGCCCTTCGCCAGTCGCGCGGCCTCGATCGCGCACTCGCCAGTATGCTTACCCCCGTACGCCGACCCAGTATCCGGCATCAACACGTGGACTTCATTTTCAGGCATTCCGAACGTCTCGGCCAACTGAGTTCGCACGCCGAATGGCCGCTGCGTGCCGGTCCAAACGGTTAACTTTCCTGCAGTCCAATCTGCGACGGCGGCGCGCGGCTCCAGCGGAACGTGCGCAATGTAAGCAACTGTGTAGGTGGCGTTCAGTGCTTTGTATGCGCTCTCAACATGACCGTCGCCGCTACCGTTCTCGGCATTTGACTTGATATAGCCAAACAGATCGCGCGCGGAAACCTGTTGCGGCTGTTCTTCCCATTTGGCATTGATACTGTCGAGCGCTTTTTGTGCGATGTGCTCGTTGGGTGCGACTACCCCGATAAAGTCTGCGTCGCGAACCACAGTCACGCCCGGCATCTGCGCGGCATTGCCGGTATCTGCACTAACAAGTTTCGCGCCAAAACTTGGGGCACGCAGCACTCGTCCATACAGCATTGCGGGGAGCTTGTGATCGGAAGCAAACTTATGTTTGCCCGAGACCATTTCACGGGCATTCACTTTCGGCACGCTGGCGCCGGCGACCTGCCATTTATCCGCCGGAGTTACACAATCGCTCTTGCCGATGGTATGCACCCAATCAACCGTTGCCGCCAGTTCGCCGAACTTGGCACTCTTGCCAGAAACGGAGTTCTTAATGCAGCTATTTGAAACCGTCAATGAGTTGCGATCGACGCTCCAATTCTTTGCCGCCGCGTCAAGCAATGTCTCGCGCGCAGTCGCAGCCATTTTGCGAAGAACGGGCGCCATAGTCGGCGTGGTTCTGCTGCCGAAAGTTCCCATGTCCCAGGGAGTTTGGGCGGTGTCGCCCATGACCAGCTGAACTGAGGAGACGGGGCAGCGCAACTCATCCGCGACCGCCTGGGTCAAGGAGGTCCGAATATTCTGGCCCACTTCCACTTTGCCGGTGAATGTAGTGATAGTTCCGTCGGGAGCGATGTGCAGCCAAGCAGCTACATTTTCGGGAAGCGCCTGGCCGCCGCCAGGGCGATGTCCGGCTCTGCCGGATTCCTGCGCGTCTGCCTCTTCTAATGAAAAGAGGACGAGCAGCCCGCCACCCATCGACTTTAAGAAGTCACGGCGGTTCGCGGCGAGGAGGTTCTTCGTCTCAAGCATGGTGCCGCTCCTTTACTTCCGCGGTCATGGTTCGTGCCGCCATACGGACGGCGGCGACGATTCTGTTATAAGTTCCGCAACGGCAGATGTGCCCTTCGAGCCCCTGCTTAATTTCTTCCTCCGACGGCGCAGCATTCTTGCGCAACAGCGCCACACTTTCAACGATCATTCCGGGCGTGCAATAGCCGCACTGCATCGCGTCGCATTCGATGAAGGCCTGCTGCAAAGGATGCAAGCGGTTTCCATCACTCAATGCTTCGATGGTCGTAATCTTTTTGCCTGCGACTGTTCCGACGGGCGTAATGCAGGATCGATGAGGTTCGCCATCGATCAGGACAGTACATGCGCCGCACTGGCCCTCGCCGCAGCCGTATTTCGCTCCGGTCAGGTCGAGTTCGTTGCGGAGAACGAACAGCAGAGGGCGCTGCGGGTCGACGTCGAGGCGCACCCGTGCTCCGTTGATGACGAGATCCATACTTATAATTCTAGATCTCGGCGGGACACCACGCTCGGTGTGTGCTTGGGACAAGAAAGCGCTTGCTGACGCGCACGGTTTTTTCCTGAGGCAGTTGTGGCGTTGCCGCGCACGAGCAAGCGAATTGTCGGCATGATTCAGGGGACGATTGGGCTCGTGTCTGGTGCCGGCATGGTGGATTAGCGGCGTAGAAGTGCGTTTCTTGCTCCTGGAGGAGAAATTTCGCTGTCGCCAGCTTGTAGGAATGGAGCTCGTCGCGCTGCGCCTGCTGTTTTTGGCGGCGTTCTTCCTGTGCATCGGCCCGTTCTTCCCGCGCCTGCGCCCGTTTTTGCGAAACAAAGCCAACTTCGGCTTGCAGCCTTAGCTTTCTTCTCTTTGCCAGCTCATTGGCGGCGCGCTGATAGGCCCGATCGTGGGCCGGCTGGTAGCGGAGGTAGAGATCGAGGTCGGCGCGCACGCAGATTCCTTGTTTGCCGTTGGCGATATCTTCGGCCGTGAGCGGCTGGACCAGGAAGCAGGCTTCCTGGAGGCGAACGGCGCGTTCCGAGAGCCAGGTATGGCGGACCATTTTGGCGACCAGTTCGCGTTCGACATCGTCGGCGGGCTGTTCGATTCGCAGGTAGCGCTCGAGCAGGTCGTCGTAGTCGGCCTGGCTTTCCCCTTCGAGCACTTTGAAGGCGCCGCAGAGACCGTGCTTGCGACTGTTTTGCGAGACCGATTCCTTGCCTGTGCTGGAGGTGGGCCCGGTACTTTTTTGCGCGTTCGCGCGATTGGCTGCAAGTTTCCGTTTAGAGATCGCCATAATTCCGCTCAGAGTGTGGAGGGTGGGCGGGCGGGGCGGGGGAGTTTCGGCGGTTAGACGACTGAAGTGGAGGGAGATAGAGATTTTGGACGGATTGTGATCGTACAAGGGCGCTGCGGTAGAGGGTTGACGTGATTGGATTGACGATCGGCGTTCGAGTTCGCCTGACTGGGGCTCTGCCCTGTAAGCGTTAATTTGGGCAATAATATGCGTGACAAAATGGCGGGCGCGAAACAAACGCGCCAGAAGCCGAGTTGATTGGCGGCGCTTATTGCCCGCAGCCAGCGCGCTCCCAGGTGTCCTTTTGTTTCGCGGCCTCTCTGGTTTGCCACTGCATGTTTTCTGGCGTATCTTCGCCTCCGCAGGCGAGCGGCTTTACTTCTTCGAGCCCTGTTTCTCCGCTCAGCTGTACTGGGCAACCGTACTAGTACGCATTTCGGACGCAGGCTACGCGCCAACCGTGTACACTTATACGCGCCGTCGTAAAAATCCGCGTTCTTGAAGGAGCAAATAAATTATGCGTGTCATGTTCGCTGTCGCCGTGGCCCTCACCGCAGTCCCTGCTTTCGCCCAGGACGTGGTTCAGTTAGCGCCCGATCGAGTGAAAGTGGTCTTTGAGAACGATCGCGTGCGCGTGCTTCGCTTCACTGAGCCGCCATACAGCAAGCTTGCCATGCATTCGCATCCCGCCTATGTCGCGGTGGGGTTCACGAATGATTATTCCAGGTACACGCTCCCCGACGGAAAAACCAGCAAGGAACGTACGAAAGCGGGCGAAGTGACGTACTCCAAACCTGTGACCCACGCATCCGAGGAGCTTGCCGGCGCGACTTCGGAATCCGTCATGGTGGAGTTAAAGGAGCCGGGCACGGGTGTCGCGGCGAACACCACGCTAGACCCCGCCAAAGTAGATCCCAAACACTACAAAGTGGTCCTCGATAATGACCAGGTTCGCGTGCTGCGGGCAACGTACGGGCCGCACGAGAAATCGGTGATGCACGAACATCCAGCCGCGGTGGTCGTGTACATGACCGGCGGCAGGACCAAGTTTGTGATGGCGGACGGCACCTCGCGGGACGTCAACAGCAAGGCCCATAATGCGATTTGGGAGGATGCCACAAAGCACCTGCCGGAGAATACGGGCGATACACCCGTCGAAGCGATCGTGATCGAACTCAAGAAGTAGCCCGCCGGGATAGCTGCTTTGCCGCCGGCATGCACAACCGGAAAGGAGGCGCAGGCACGATCGACTCGGCTTGACTGGGGCTCTGGCCGATAAGCGTCAACTTAAGGCGAAAGTTATTTCCGAAGTATCGCCCAGCGCCGCTGCAACAGCCTCAAGCTCGCTCTGTGAAAAGCATTTCTCCACAATCGATCAACATAACTCCGCCAGCAACCTGAACGCGTGACAACGCAACCCGAACGCTCACGAGTGGGCGGGATTGGCCGCCTTTACGAGTCTGCTGCTCCCGGCTCACTACTCGGAGATAGTCTCCCGGTTCCCCCACGATCCAGGAGCAACTCGGAAACTAAACACTTCGCCCTTACTGGCGACCTATGTCGCCGCGTGGTTCAGTTTCCGGATGGCGGATCATTCGGGAACAATACCGTCCCGGGCCTGAGTGAGATCCGCTGAGGATTTCTCAGCAGCTATGGACAACGACCGGACCAGGGAGCGTTTTGCGCCATATCACTTGCTCGACTGGTCCTACCACGAAAACGAAAGATGTCGCGCCTGTCAACGCAACGGTTGTCAGGATGGCGAACGCCCAGTAGAATTGTCCCGTCCGGTCCAAAACTAGCCCGGTGACTGCGGGGGCCACGACACCCGCGAGATTACCAACGAAATTCTGGAAGCCTGTCCATCGTCCGGCGGCTTGGGGTCCTGCGAGAGTCTGCGTGACGGCCCAGATATTGGAAGAAGCGACGCCGAAAAAAACCACGCCGAGTACGAGCGCCGCAACGGAGTAGAACGATCCGACGACGCCCGCAAGCCCAACGAAAACTCCGGCCAGTGCGAGTCCACCACCGATAACCGTTTTGCGGACCAGTGTGGGAGTTGCTCCTGAGATGATCCAGCGATCCGAAAGCCAACCCGTTAGCGCCGCGAAGCAAGCGCCTGACAGGTAGGCAATCCCTCCGGTCTTCGCCATGTTGTCCATGGAGAAGTGCCGTTCGCGCACCAGATAAAAGGGAAGCCAGGTGATCAGGAAATAGTTGAGGTAATTTGCACAGAAGAGGCCAATACTGGTTCCCCAGGCGGATCGCAGACGCAGAAATTCGGAAAGACTTGGCGCGTCTGCGCGTTCGGAACCGGCGTCCTGCTTTTTCGGCATCCACCTCATCCAGGGAGCCAGCCAAAGCAGGCTGACGAGGCCGAGCACCAGGAAGAAGGGACGCCATCCGAATCGTGCCATGAGCAGGCCGCCAAAGAGCATGCCAAACCCTGGGCCTAACACCAAGCCGGCGGAGATCGTTGCGTTGGCAAGCCCTCGGTGCTCTTCCTCAAAGTTGAGTGCCAGGATCTTGGAGTAAGACGGGTAGGCTATAGATTCACCCATGCCCACAAGCAGCCGCAAGCAAATGAGCGCCACGAACGTGTGGACCATTCCCGTTGCTGCGGTCGCGACAGACCAGAGGAAGAATGCCCCGGCGAATACCCGGTTGACATTCCAACGATCCACCAGCCAGCCCGAGAAGGGCTGCAGACAGGCGTAGGTCCAGAAAAACGCGGAGAGCAATATGCCCAGTTGCGAGGCGGAAATGCCGAGCTCGTCCTTGAGCATGGGAGCAGCAATGGAGAGATTCCCGCGATCCACGTAGTTGATAAAGGCAGAAATCGCAAGCAAGAGTAGAACCAGCAGGAGAGCGCCGGGAATACTTTTGCGCGGCCGCGGCGATGGGTCGCTTGGCATTAAGAAGTAGCATCAGGTTATCCAGCATCCGAGAGATTTTGCAACTCCTGTGTTCAGCAATGTGGTTTCAGCGGGCCGCAGCGGCCATAGATATGCATCGTGGAGAAGCAGAAACTCCGGCGCTGACGCATTGTCGGCGATCCGGACAGAACCACCTTGAGGTCGACAGATCCGCTGTAGTCGTTAGCGTTCATCGGGAGTGCCTCGGCGAGGACAGTGGGGAGACGCGACAAAGTGGATGCCGAGGCACTTTCGATAACGAGACTTGAAGGAAGCCGCTGGCGGGGCGGGCCGAGTATGGAGCTACTAGCGTGTTTTGGTAGTTACTCGAAGCGTAGAGCGGGGTGAAAGCGGCTCGATAGCTTAGGAAAGAGAAGCGGAACGGGCCGAATGAAGCCTCTGAACCGGCTGTGGACTGGATGCAATCGACGCAAGCCCGATAGATACCTCGAAAAGCGCACACGTATGCGAAGGCGTGCGTGCGCACGTCGTGGCGTGGAGTTGTGACAGCGAGTTATTAAGACGTATCGATGAAACTGCACCGTCTCTTAAGCTGAAAGGCTGATAGCTTTTCCTGGATGTGCATGGGAGCGCCACAATGCGGGCACTGCCAGACAGCCATCTTTGGAAGTTCAGTTGACGATGCACGAACGTCTGGGGTGAAGGCGAGCAGTTTGCGGCTGACAGGAAGGAGCGCGCTCCGACGCGCGTTAGCTAAGAACCCAAACTGCCGAATGCGAACGAAGCCGCGAGGAAGTACATGCTGGACGAAGCGGCGTAAGAACTCTTCGGCAGTTAGCGTCATGAGCCGTTGCTTGTTGCCGCGAGCGTAATCTTTCCAGCGAAACGTGACTTGGTCCCCTTCGTGGGCCACGATCCGATGGTTGCTGATCGCCACTCGATGAGTGTAGCGGCCGAGATAACGGAGGACTGCGCCTGGGCCGCCGAAGGCGGCCTTGGCGTAGACCACCCAGTCCTGGCGGCGGAGTTTTTGTACAAGCGCCGAAAACTGCTTGGGTCCGGCGAGGGCAGAAGCCGCGCCGCTGAAGCATAGCTTCTTCAACGGAAAGCGCGGCGAAGTCCTTGAATGAACTTGCGCCGGCAGACCTTGCCCAAAACTTTGACAGGGAGGAAAAAAGCATACTGAGGATGAATCCAGCGCTGGTGATCCGGTGCTAGTCCTCCAGCGGGAACCACACAGTGAACGTGTGGATGCAAGAGTAAGTTCTGCCCCCAGGTATGCAGAATGGACAGGAAGCCAATCTCCGCTCCCAAGTGCTTCGGGTCCGCAGCGACTTCGAGCATCGCGGCGGCGCTTGAACGAAACAACAGGTCATAAAGCACCTTCTGGTTCCGTTGGCAAAGCGGATTCAGTTCATGCGGAAGTGTGAAGACGACGTGAAAGTAAGGTACATCGAGCACTTCTTGCTCACGCGCAGTGAGCCAGCGTTGGCGCGCTTGTGTCTGGCACTTCGGGCAGTGCCTGTTACGACAGGAGTTATAGGAGATGGCCTGATGGCCGCATTGAGAACAGGAATCGAGATGGCCACCCAACGCCGCAGTGCGGCAACGGGCGATCGCTCGCAGCACTGTCAGTTGCTGGAAGCTTAGCCAAGATCGATTCTTGTCAAGAAAGCGGGCCTCGTGCGCGCGAAGGATATCGGCCACCTCCACGGCAGGCCGGCTCATTCCGGCTTATGCAGCCTCCGCGACCGTTTTAGCTGTGCAGTACTGGAAACCTGAACACGGTCGAGTGGATTCGGTGCTCCCTGCAGATGTTTCTGTGAAAGGTGCAGATACACCGTGGTGTGCGTAAGATCCGCGTGACCAAGTAGCATCTGAATCGTGCGAATGTCCGCGCCGGCTTCCAGCAGATGAGTTGCGTAGCTGTGGCGGAGGGTGTGCGGTGTGACGTGTTTCTGAATGCCGGCGCGTCGGGCGGCTTGTTGAACAGCCTCCCAGATAACCTTCGGAGTGATCGGCTTATCGGCGCGCCAGCCGTTTTGCGTGCCCGGAAATAGATAGGTTTTGGGCCGCATCCAGCGCCAATACTCGCGCAGTGTCTCCAGTAACTTCGCACTTACGGGAACATCACGATCCACGCCGTTCTTGCTCCGCTCGATCCGTAGCATCATGCGCTGGCTATCGATGTTGCTGACCTTCAAGCGACACAGTTCGCTGCGCCTGAGTCCGGCTGCGTACATCGTCAGGAGCATCGCTCGATGAAAAAGGTTCCGGGCACAGTCGATCAGCCGGGAAACTTCCTCCTGGCTGAGAACGACCGGCAGTTGCTTCAGACGCTTTGGGTACGGCAGATCCTCCTTCATATCCCGACGCTTCAGCACCTTGATGTAAAAGAATCGAAGCGCGGAAATCTGGATGACGACCGTGCCGTTCGCCAGTTTCCTGTCTTCGAGTAGATACACCTGATAGCCGCGAAGATCGTCAGGTCCCAGATGATCGAGCCGCTTCCCTACGTGCTGGCGGAACGCTTCCACCGCATGCAGATAAGAACGGATCGTTGTTTCCGAATAGGTGCGGCGCACGAGTTCCTCGCGCATCCGCTGCAAGAGTATGGTCACAGAGAACTCCTTTCTCTGCAACCAACGCTAATCGTTCAAGCGTCCGAAATGCTCTTCCGGCCGCCGCGCCAGCGGCTTCGTTCTAGTCGCTAAGCGTTTACAAATCCCTGAAGCCCAAGTTTCGGGATAGCGTCCAGGTGACGCGCCACACGGAAACTGGACAGATTCCCTGCGAATAGCCTCACGGGCAATGTGTGTGAAGCACGCTCCCGTTCAGATACCGAATGGCGGCGCATAGATGACCTCCCCCTGAACGCCTACAAGAGCGTCATTCACCAGTTCCATCGCCATGAACGCTTCGCGAGGGAATGGTGCTTCCAGTAAAGCGGCCTTGGTCGTCGAAAACCCGAAGCGCGGATAGTAGCTAGGATCTCCAAGCACTATTACGATTCGCTCGCCTCGAACTCGTAGCATATCCAGTCCGTGCGTGATTAGCCGCTGGCCGATTCCATTGCGCTGATGTTCAGGAAGCACCGCGACAGGACCTAGAGCGACGGCGGGTACCAGCCCTGACGCGGTGTTGATGTACACTCTGCTGAACAGGACGTGGCCAATTATGGCTGCTTCCAATTCAGCCACGAGCGAGATAAGAACACTACCGTGTCTCCGCAGTTTGTCGACCAGATCAGCTTCTTCCGCTTCTCCGAACGCGGCTTCGTTCACGGCCCGAATGGCTTGGGCCTCAGCGGTGTTCTCTATGTTTTCAGTTCGAACGCGGAGATCGAAGTGCACAGAAGAACAATTCAAGGATAAGATGATTAGCTCCAGAAAACCAAAGTTCGGCTGGGGAAACACACGCCTCCGGGGCGTCTCGAGCACGGCGGAGCTGGAGCTAGCGGGATCAGCACGAAAACAGAAAGGATCAGCGGATGCTTGCCCGCTGATCTCGGCCTGTGGCTCGATAGCTCGACTCTTACGGTCGGAAGGCGCGCGGATCTACTAGAAAATTAATTTCATCGCGAGTTGAAGCTGGCGCGACGATCCCGAATGGCCGGGAGGAAATCTGGTTCCACTGATCAGTCCGAAAGTGCTCGTTCCAAAGGTGGAGCCGGGCTGCCCGAAGTTGGCCTTTAGACCGAAACAATGGTGGCCGCCGGGTCTAAACGCCGTAGATCCTTGGGATCGCTTGTAACGATTGGGTCTCGCCGCTCCCTGGCGAGGATCACCACGGAGGCGTCGATGAGATCCGACGTGTTGGTGGCTGCGCAGAGTTCCCCACACGAACGCGCGAGTTGCTCGTCAAGAGGAACGATCTCCACTTCCTCAGTCCGCAAGAACCGCGCTAATGTAACTTGAACACGGCCATTGCGCCAGGCTTGTCCCAGCACGCCCGAAGGCACCCGAAATACCCGGCCTTGCGTTAATGCCCGATCGAGCAACGCGATCATCCGTTTATCTCCACGATCCAAGGCGATCAGCGCGCCCGCATCCAGCGTTATCCCCGTCGCGGTGCGAGCGCGCGTTCTGCCCATTTAATGTCCTCGGCGTCCGGCGCGCCGTGTTGTCGCACCAAATCCCGCAGCAGCGCCCGGAGAGACTCGCGCTTCTCTTCTTCCGTAAGCACGCGCGTGATGTAACCCGACACCGAGTCCGCTCGTCCAGCGCGGACCTCCTGTTGCACTCTCGCCAGTTGATCCCGGGGCAAACTGATGGCGATCTTCGACCTGGTCATACCAGCATCATACCGCTGCAGCGCGCGCCGGGCCAAGGTAGTAAGTGGCATGCACAACCGGAAAGGAGGCGCAGGCACAATCGACTCCGCCTGAATGGGGCTCTGCCCGATCAGCGTTTAACTTGAGGGGGAAAGTTGTTTCCGAATTGCCGACGCTCGCCAGAGGCTTCTTGGATCGACCGGTCTGAAGGCAGCGGGGTATGCCGACGCACTTCGGCAAATGAACCTGCAGCGTAGAGAGATCACGAAGGTATTTTCCACCATCGACCTGCTCGTCACGCCGACCATGATGCGCACGGCAGAGAGCTTTGCGGAAAGCAAGAACTTCGATCCGCAGGGTACACGTAACACATCTCCATTCAACGCATTTGGATTACCTACGATTACGGTGCCGTGCGGCTTTTCCGCGGCTGGGTTGCCGATCGGTCTTCAGATAAGCGGCGCTCCATTCGCGGAATCCACGGTATTGGCGCTGGCGCATGCCTATGAGCGCGAAACAGCATGGCACACGCGGCATCCTCCGGCATAGCGGGCAACTATGCCACTAGCGGCGGCCCAACATATTGCATCTCGTACCGCGCAAACACTTCCGCGTCCATCTTCGGCCCGTTCGGCACCGCCACGTAGCGGAAGAACTCCTCCATCTTCCCCGCGGGAGTAAACGCAATCAACATGTGGGCCGGTTTCTCGCCCACGCCAGAAAAAGCATGCGGAATCCCGCGCGGCCCCAGAATCGATTCCCCCGCGCGCAAGGTCCTCCGGCTGTCGCCAACCTGAAACAGCACCTCGCCCTCCATCACGTAGAACCACTCTTCCTGATGGAGATGGAAGTGCCGTGGAGGACCACCCTTCATCAGGTTCTTGTGTTCAATCATGAGTAAGCCGCCATTGGTCTCGCGTGGCACCGCCTTAAACAGAATCGTGCTGTATCCCAGCGAGTGCGTCTCCCCAAACCGGTCTTGCCCCGCTTCCACCGGATGTATCCCGCCAGATGGCGGAAGCGCAGCACTCTGGCCGAGGGCGAAAGCCTCGAACCCTGCCGCTGGAAAGCCTGCTGCTGGAAGCACTGATGCTGCGCTCTTGAGAAAATCACGACGCTTCACTGGCAATCTCCTTTGCCGACCAACTGCTCGCGATCCAGAGTTCTAAACCACACGCTGTCCGCAGTCCCTAACTTAGGGTAAACTCTGTGCCTATGAAAAGACGACTCGCGGTCTCCACAATGGCCGCCGCAGCGATTGGGTTTGCCCAAGCAGCAACGCCGAAGGTCCCACTGACTGGGATATGGCGCCTAGTGAGCTGCGTTCGAACGCATAAGGAGGGCAGCACCTCTTTACCCTGGGGAGAGAATCCGGTCGGCCAGATCATCTATCTGAGCAACGGTCGCATGTCGGTGCAGATCATGCGACCAGGGCGGCACAGCACCGTGCCTCCGGGGATCGACTACGGCTCCTCACAGGCGACGGAGCAGGAAATGCGCGAGGCCGTGAGCGGGTTCATGTCATATTTCGGCACGTACTCGATAGATGAAGCGGCAAGCAAGGTGACTCATCACCTCGAGGCAGCACTGGTCCCCTCTTGGGTCGGCACCAGTCTGGTGCGAGCGTTTGAAATCGATTCGTCGGGCCAACTAATCCTCACGCGCCAAGTCCCAGACGAAAAAGACGTACTCGTCTGGCGGCGCATGGCCGATTAGGCTGGCCGATTCAGCGCCGCACTCAATGCCCGTAATACGGGCCATCCGGAAACTCTTACGGCAAGAAAGTCGCTCGACTATCTAAAACTTCAGCTTCATCGCGAGTTGAAGCTGGCGCGACGATCCGGAATCACCGGGTGGGAATCTGGTCCCGCTAATTAATCCGAAGGTGCTGGTTCCAAACGTGGAGCCGGGCTGACCGAAGTTGGCCTGATTCAACAGATCGAATGCGTCTGCCCGAATTTCCCAAGTGAAGCGCTCGCTGATCTTCGTGTCTTTTACAAACGCGAAGTCAAGGTTGGAGAAACCGGGCCCGATGATTACATTTCGGCCGAGATTTCCGAATGCGTTCCCCTGGTTGAAGAACACCGCCGTCGGGTTTTGAATGTACGTCACATAGGCCGCATTCAAGTTGGTTGCCGGCGAGTACCCGGTTGTAACCGGACCATTAACGCTTGGCCGCAGAGTGCCGGCACCTGTAAACGAGGTATTGGTGGTGTGGAAGTTGATGGGATTGCCGCTTTGTATCTGCTCGATCATGGAGAATTCCCACCCTTCGACAAAACGATTGCCCTTGAACGGCAAGTCATAAACTGAACTGAGGACAAAGCGATTTCGTGCGTCGAAATCCGACAAGCCGCGATCGCCATGGATGTTATAGCTGTCCTGAATTACGAGACCCTCTACATTTCGCGAGTTCTCATCGATTGATTTCGACCAGGTGTAATTCGTATTGAACTGCAGGCCGCTAGAAAAGCGCTTCTGCGCCGTCAACCAGAGAGCGTTGTAGGAAGAATTCGCATCGCTTTCGTAAACGATGATGTTTCCCAACGGCTTGCCGGGATCGATTGGACTACTCGCCGAAAGTGCCGGGTATGGGCGCAAGCCATTTATCGGCTGATTGTAGTTACGCGCGACGTTGAGATCGGTGCCTTTATTGGCGAAATACCCGGCCATTACGCCATAGTCGTTCCCGAGCTCTTGTTGAATGTTGAAGTTCCAGGACTGGACGTAGGCATCCCTGTAATTCTGCGCGACAGAAGTTGGTGCGACGCTGCCGGAAGCGAGCGTGTAGGCGTTGGCGAAGTTGAGAGTCGACGCAGTACTGTTCACCGGAAACGCGAAAGGCGGGTTCGAGTATAGTCCGCCAATCAGTCCTTCCACCGGCTGGTCGACGAAGATCGCATAGGCGCTGCGGATTACCGTTTTGCCGTTGCCGAAGGGGTCCCAGGCGAAGCCGGCCCGCGGTTCAAAATTGCGAGCGCTCTCGTTGTAAGCGTGACTCGGACCGCCGCTGACGCCGACCTGCTGGAGAGAATCAGCGACAGGGTTGAAAATCACAAATCTATTTTCCGCTTCCGTCGGAGTACCGTTCCAGTCGTAGCGAACGCCCAAATCGAGCGTCAGCCGGGAAGCTACTTTCCAGCTGTCCTGCACGAACGCGCCGATCGAATTGATACGGACGCGGGCTGGGCGGTTCGAGGCATTGGAGCTGAATGAGTTGGCCTGATCGTTGATAAACGCAGTGACGCTTGGGAACGAGAAGGTGCCTGGCGTGGCACTGAAGCTGTCGGCGATGACGTGATAATACTCAGGACCGAACTTGACGGAATGCTTGCCATGCACCCAGCTCAACGTATCGGAAAGCGTAATGGTGTCGTCGCCGCGGCCTTGCGGGAAACCGCTGATTCCACCAAATTCGAAGGCGCCGGCGACGGAGATCTGAGGCAGCCCGATGGGGGCATTTATGCCGCTGTTTATCCCGTACGCGGCTGCGTTTAAGGTATTCTCGGCGGAGAAAGTGATATGGATGCGGTTAAAACCGGCGCGAGCTTCGTTTACCAGGGTCGGCGAAAGCGTAGCTGTTTCGTTTAATGCCAGGAGTTGCCGCCATCCCGTACGCGAGTCGCCATATCCCGGAAGCGTATTGCCTTGGGTAGTCGGCGGTTCATTCCTCTGATCGTGCTGCATGGCGTAGTAGGCGTTAAAACGGTTGTTTTCCGAGATCTGTTGGGTAAAGTTCGCGGTGCCCTGATAAATGTTCACGGGAGCGATGGCTGAGCTGATGAACGAGTTTCCCGGAGAGTTGGGCAGAGGTATCAGCGGCAGAAGCTTCTGAACGATGGGGTCGGTGACCGCCGCGCGCTGAGCAGGGCTCAAAACTACGCTTGTCAAGGGAACGCTTTGACGCTGAATCAACTCTTCATAACTGAGATATACAAACGTCTTGTCTTTCTTGATTGGGCCGCCACCGTCGCCGCCGAACTGGTTGCGTCTGAAGGGCGATTGCGGGATTCCGGAGGGATTGCCGAAGTTTCGCGCATCGAGGGCATTGTTGCGAAGGAAATAGTATGCCTCGCCGTGGAGTTGATTGGTTCCGGCGCGCGTCGCGATGTTAACGATCGACCCAGCGTTGCGTCCGTACTCGGCGCTGTAAGTCGAATTGTCGATCTTGAACTCCTCAACGGTATTGATTGTCGGCTGGAAGGTGATCTGATTTTGCGACATATCACTCATCTGTATGCCGTTGATCATGAAATTGATCTCGTCTTCGCGACCTCCTGCCGAATTGAAGGCGAAGGAGCCCTGGCCGCGTAGAGGCGCGGTAAGGAAGCCGTTCTGCGGTGGTGTGACGGACCCGGGAATCAGCAGCGCGAGATCCACGAAGTGGCGTCCATTGAGCGGTATTTCCTGTACGGTTCTTTGATCGATAACCGTTCCGACCGAGATGGAACTGCTTTCAACCACCGGAGTTGCTGCTTGAATTTCGATGGTCGTGGAGGTACTGGCGATCTTCACGCTAAAATTTTGCGTGGTCGTGGTGCCGACCGCCACAACAAGGTCGTTTGCCACGGTGGTCTGCATGCCTTG
Organism: Terriglobia bacterium; assembly: GCA_963719335.1. GTDB lineage: Bacteria > Acidobacteriota > Terriglobia > Bryobacterales > Bryobacteraceae > Bog-105. The sequence continues at coordinate 124,885 of CAVRBR010000003.1, forward strand.
CGATTGCACCTGGACTTTGTAGGTGCCCGGCGCCAAACCGGGAAGGGAATACAAGCCCGCGCTGTCGGTTTTCAGCGGGTGAGTTTCAGCAGTTTGCTGATTGGTAATCGTCACCGACGCACCGGGCAGTACCGCACCGGTGGGATCGGTGACTGTTCCCGCGATGGTTCCGGTGCTTTGCCCAAACGCGATTCCAGTCAGCAAAAGAGCCGTGAGCGCGACTAGAAAGCGAGCGCCGAGCCTAGGAACGCGAGACAAGTCCATTCGATAATTGCCGTACATAGTAAACCAACCTCCTGAAGCCGTTGCAGTGGGAAACCCCTGTATGTGGAAGTATTTTATCAGTTTTCGAAAATGTAACGAACGCGTACTAATACGCTTAGGTCCAGTCGACCTTGGGATGCATGTTGTGCCAATCGGTCGATTGTTCGAAGGCGAGGGCGGCTCGCAGAGGCATGCCTTCCTCGTAGGTCTTGCCCGTGAAAAGCAGACCGGCCGGGAGTTTGTTAATGAAACCGCAAGGTACGACCACTTGAGGATTGCCGGTTAAGTTGGTCACCAGCAGAGTGCCCGATCGGGTGGGCGAAACGAGCACATCCCATTGCGACATGAACTGGTTCATGCCGTGGAGAAGCAAAGTTCGGGCGCGCTGCGCTCGAATGTATTCGACGGCGGGAATGGTGCGGGCGACGCGGAAGGTATTCGGCCAATCGTTCGGCGCTTGTCCCTTTAGCTGGGTTACGCCGCCGGAGCGTGTCAGATCGTCGAAGGCGGCGGCGGCCTCGGCATTGAGAATGAGCCGTAACGACTCGGCTCCGAAGGCGGGGAAATCGACGCGTTCGAGGTGCGCCTTGGTTTTGCCAAGCGAATCGAGCGCTTTGGCATAGACGTCCTTCGGTTCGCCATTCAGCCTGTCGAACTCGGCCTGGAGGACGCCGATTCTCAGTTTTTCCAGCGGCGCCTCGGCGTTCCAGGCGAGCGGAATATCGGTAACTGTCAAATCGTGTCCGTCCGGGCCGTACATCGCGTTGAGCACGAGCGCGCAATCTTCCACGGTTCGGCAGATGGGACCGATCTTGTCCATGGTCCAGGACAAGCCCATGGCTCCGTAGCGGCTCACTCGTCCATAGGTGGGACGCAAGCCGGTGACACCGCACCGCGTGCTGGGGGAGACGATAGAGCCGAGCGTTTCGGTGCCGATGGAGAAGCCGACTAAACCTGCCGAGGTGGCGGAAGCGGAACCGGCGGAAGAGCCGCTGGAGGTTTCGTCCAAGTTCCACGGCGTTTTAGTCATTCCGCCGAACCACAGTCCCCCTTGCGCTAAAGCGCCCATCGAAAGCTTCGCGAGCAACACCGCTCCGGCATCGGCCAGGCGAGTGATGGCGGTGGCGTCGTAATCCGGCACGTTGTTCATGTAGGGCTCGGCACCCCAGGTGGTACGAATTCCCTTGGTGGCGAACAGATCTTTCGCGCCATAAGGGACGCCATGAAGCGGACCCTTGTAGTGCCCGCTGTGGATCTCTCGATCGGCCTGCTGGGCCCGCGCGATGGCGAGTTCTTCGGTTAGCGTAATCACGCAATTGAGTTTCGGCGCGTACTTCTTCAGCCGGTTCAAGTACATGGTGGTGAGCTCGACTGAAGAGATGCGCTTGGCTCGCAGAAGCGGGGCGAGCTGGGTGACGGGAGCGAACGCAAGTTCCTCGATGGAATCCGGGCGAAGCGAGGCCTTCACTTTCCGCGGACGAAACAAGTGCTTCCGCTTGCGCTCGGCAGGGAGGTCGGCGGCCGGCATGGGTTCGAAGCGAAAGGCCGGTTCGGTATCGAGCGGCACGTCTTTCTTTCGCAGCGCCTCATACATTCCAAGGTTGCGATTGATGTCGGCGAGCATCATCGCGAGCTGGCCATCGGTGAACTCGAGTTCGGCCAGCCGCAGGGCCTGCTGCAGGTTCTCTTGCGAGATCTGAGCGGCGGGTGCGGCGGTGTTTTGTTGGCCCGGTGCAGGGGAGGGCGGCGGCGATTGTGCTTCCACCCGGCATATAGCTGCGAGCGCCGGCAATAGCTTCAGCCAAATGCGCCGCGGAATGGCTGTCGTGTGTTCGAGTGCGGCATGTTCGAGTAGGGCATGTTCGAGTAGATCATTGCTCATAACCCTCTTACAATAAAGTAATGACCTCTTTTCTCCTGCGCGCTCGTTGGCTGGTGGTGTTGTGCAGCTTGAGCGCCAGCCTTTTAATGGCGCAGGATTGGAAGACGGCCGTGTCTTTACAGGGGGTGGACCTGGGCAACTTGTCTCCCGCTCAGAAGGCGACTGTGCTCAAGATATTGCGCGAGCAGAACTGTACGTGCGGCTGCGGCATGAAGCTGGCGGAGTGTCGCGTGGTTGATCCACCGTGCTCTTACAGCACTGGCTTGGCTGCGGTAATTGTCGCGGCAGTGAAGCAGGGCAAGAGCGAGACTGAGGCGATCGCAGCAGCGAATGCGTCGAAGTGGGCGCCTCATATATTAGACAGCCCGGTTTCCATACCCGTGAGCGGCGCGCCATCGATCGGCCCGCAGAAGGCGCAAATCACGCTGGTCGAATTCTCAGACTTTCAGTGTCCGTACTGTGTAGCCGCGTTTCCGGAAATCAAGTCGATACTGCAGGCCTATCCGACGCAGGTCCGGCTGATTTTCAAAGAGTTCCCGCTGGAAATTCACTCGCAGGCCGATTTAGCTGCAGCGGCTGCTATTGCGGCGCAGAAACAGGGAAAGTTTTGGGCGATGCATGACGCGATGTTTGCGCATCACGACGACCTGTCCCGCAAAACGATCCTGGGCTTAGCGAAGGACAACGGCCTCAACATGGATCGCTTCGAGAGCGACATCGATTCGACCGCGGTGCGCGAAACGGTGGTCCGCGATGTGCAAGATGGCGATCGCGCCGGCGTGGAAGGGACGCCAACCATTTTCGTAAACGGCCAGCGCTACAACGGTGCGATCGATCTCGCCACACTGAAGCCGGTGCTCGACGCACGAGTTGAAGCAGGGCACCACGGGCGAGCCGAGCGGCTCGGCAAAGCCTTAGCTCGGTTCGAGCTCCTTAACCAGTTCGACTACAACATCCCCTACCACTTGGAAGCTGTGCGCGCTCAGCTTGTCCATGGTGTCTTGCGCGGTGTGCCAATAAGCTGTTGTGGGGGCCGTAATCGAGATCGATGATGTCGATGGCGTTCACTCCCGAATCGACGAACGGCCTGTGATCGTCCTCGATTCCGCCGGGATCGCGGCGAAAATATTTGGTGTCGCCAAGCTTTCCGCAATCTGCGAAACCATGGTGCGCAGAGATTGCGAAGAGTTCGCGTCATCCGAAATGTCCAGGTCCTTATCGCCGATCATGTCGACGTTGATCAGGGCCTTAATGCGCGACAGCGTGCCGTCGGCCGCCCACTTTGCGGCCAGATGCCGGCTGCCATAGCAGACTGTCGGTATCGGTCCAGTTCACTACGGCTTCTTCGCCATCGAAGAACACGATGTAGATGTCGTCCGGATGCTTCATGGTCGCAGCTACCCGCGCGAATTCGATCAGAAAGCCAGTGGAGGAGCCGCCATCGTTTGCGCCCACGAAATGAACCATGGGAATGCGCTTGGTGTCGTAATGGCCGGTAACGACGACAGCCTTGCCGGAAGCGCCTGGGAACTTCAGAATCAGGTTCACCATCGGGAACAGGGCCAGTGGGCGTTTGGCCGGTAAAGGGGTCGAGCGAGAGTTGTCCGCCGAGGGGCTCAGTTCCGAAACAATCCATTCCCGCAGATGCGCGATAGCGTCTGAACCGGACGGACGTTCGCCAAATGACACAGCGTGTTTGGTATCCGCGAGAGCGGCAGCGCCGCTGAACACGGGAGAAACGCACGGGAGCGGCAGCGACGGGTAGGCTTGCGCGCAAGCGAAGAGCGCAACTGAAAGCCACGAAAGCGGTACCTGGCATAAAGTTTTAAGAAATTGAGCCGATTAGATCTGTACATCAGATTTCACTGAGTTTGGACTGGTTTGGGGGTCATGCGTCAGCGGCACGGCAGACCTGGACACGTGGCGAAGGACTGTTGTATTATAACTTTGCACCAAGGTTGCCCCTGGGGAAAATATGGAGTCAGTCGGACATCAACTCCGCGAAGCGCGCCTGAAGACTCGGGCTTATCGCTCGAGCAAGACGAGCGCAAAAACCCGCATTTCCGAAGAATCTGCAGGCGATGGAAGAACGATGACCTCTGCGCATCGCTTCGGCTTTCTTCTACAGAAGTTTCGTGCGGCAGTTCGCGGAGCAGCTGAATCTGGACTATAGCGTTTTGGCGCCAGCCGTTCAGAGCGGTCACCGGCTGCCATGCCGCAGCCGCTAATGCCCGGCGCAAATCGCAGGGAGAAGGCGGGCTGCACGGCCGAAGATCGCTCCGCTCGAGATGGCTCGGCCAAAAAAACTGCGCTGGGTCTATTCCGCTGCATCGTTTGTACTCATGTTAGTCGCCTGCTCGTCTTTTTACGCCGTGTGGCAGAATTCCAGATCGAATTGGACATGGCTCGGTGGCGGCTTTAGTCTAGCTTTCTAATCAGCAACCCCGCAGAATACGCGCGTTGGATCACGCAGCCCGTGCTGGCGCAAATCTCCCCGGCTATTCCTCAACCGCCTCCGCAGGCTCTTCCGAGCGCTTCTGAAACGGCAAAGGACAGCGCGGCTAACGAATCGGAGCCCGACGGACTTCGCACCGATGCGTCACAACCGAAGCCGGCGAAAACTGAGGCAACCGACTCAGCCTTCCACGTCGAGCTCTCGGCGATCGAGCGCACTTGGCTATCGATAGTCGCAGACGGCAGGGAAACATTCAGTGGAATCCTAGAGCCGGCCGAAACCAAAGTACTGGAAGGACACGAAACGGCGCGCATCCGCACCGGGAACGCCGGCGCGATCAATTTCGTGTTCAACGGCAAGCCGATCGGGACTTTGGGACCACGCGGTCAAGTCCGAACGGTCGTCTTCACAAAAGACAATTACGAAGTGCTGGAAGGCTCGCCGCCCGTGGCGATGACGCATTCCAGCCCTAACGCCGAATAGAGCCGGCGGTTTCGACGGACGAACTCTCCGGTTCCGCGGACCCGGCGCGGCCCGTTCTGCAGCGCGCTGCAGACGGCGCTTCTGGCGTTCCATGCATGAGGAGCTCGTGCCTGCGGCGAAGCTTGATGCTCATGTCCACTTTGCGCCAGAATTTCCGGAAGTAATCACGGCTGAGGCGAGGCCAAAAATCACCACAGCCCACATGCCGCCAAAGCGTAGGGTCGCAGAACCGGCCAACGAATGGAAAGCATGCACTAGGGCAACGCCGAGCACCTGAAACATCATCTTCGATTTTCCTAGCTCGCCGGCCTTGATGGTGTAGCCTTCGGCGGACGCGATGCTGCGAAGCCCGGAGACGGCAAATTCACGGCTGATGATGAGAATGACCATCCAGCCGGGCAGCAGACGAATTTCGACAAGCGAGATAAGGGCGGCGGAAATCAGCAGCTTGTCGGCGACGGGATCGAGCAGCGTTCCCACGGTGGTGACTTGCTTCCAGCGGCGGGCCAGATAGCCGTCCAGCAAGTCGGTGAGGGCGGCGGCGAGAAATACGGTGAGCGCGAAAAAGTTGTTCGCCAGCAGGAGCTTGTCACCCCAGTGAATGCGAAAATTCTGCTGAACCAGCGCCGCCACCAGCAGCGGCACCAGGAAGATGCGAACCAGCGTCAGCAGATTGGGTAAGTTCGTCAATTGTACTCAACTATAAAGTATGCGAACCGAAACAAACTAAGCGAACCAAACACGCGAAACGTTCCTATGATGCAGACGAAAGAAGCGGAGTTGCCTTAATCGAGGTGGCACGCGCTTGCTTGTCGCCGCGCAACCAAATGTATAGCGTGGCGGCTGGTAAATTCGGCGGATCGGGCAGGCTTACTTGCAAAGTTTGTTTTTGCCCTGCGCCCGGAATTGGGGCGGGAAGCCGATCTATGGGCACGCCGGTGGTTTGATCCCATCCCGCTTTTTCGATCATCTCCAGATTCTGTCCGGTCAGGACGTAGGGGCGAGCGCCGTTTTGCGGAGGATCGCCGGTGGTGGTGAACGAGTCAATCTGGGGCAGGCGGATGAGGTGCGCGAGTGTAAAAGGCTGCGATTTGCCGTCCCGACCGTTGTCGATGACGGCCTGTAAGGAACATCCGGCCGGCCATGCACTGGTGTCGAATGAGAGGAAGAGTTGATCTTCCGATAACCGCTGCAGGTTCGACTTTGCGGTCTGTTCGCCGAGATGCAGAGCGACACTTTGCTCCGGATCATCGGAGCAGGCGAGCCGCAGAACGCTTTTTCCTTCGATATTCTTCACGTCGAGCATGGCGGTAAAGGTGTAGCCGGCGGGAAATTCTTCGGGACGAATCGCGATGGCCATTCCAGCCGGCAGCGACAGCTTCGAGCTCGCAATAACGGGAAGCGGTCCCGTGATTTGAAGCGCGCCCGGGAAAGTGAGCGGCTCATTTCGATCTTCGATATAGGCCTCGATGGGCAGCGCCGTTCCGGGCGCGGGAGTGGAGTTCAACTGCACCGTCACATTGCGTTCGCGTTCGTCGGCCGCGGGCGGGCTCAGTTGTAGAATCGCGCCCGGCGCTTCGAGCCTCGCAAGCAACGCCAGGCGCTCGCCTTTCAAAACATAGTGCTGTGTTGCGATTCCCTGGTTGGCCAGAATCGGCAGGTTCTCAATTTTCGGCGGATTCGGCAGGATCTTGAAAGCTACCGGGTGGCTCTTGTCGTCCTGTTGCGATAGCAGTAACTGGTATTCGCCGGGGTCGAGATCGCGCGTGTCGATCTAGGACGTCCATGCGATCTTGCGGACCCAGACGCAGACCTTTCGGCAGGAGAAAACGTACCGGCTCGGCTGTGGCAAATTCGTCGTTCACCTTCTTGAGCTCCACCTTGGTAGTGAACTCGAAATCGCTGCCGGCCAAAGTGACGGGAATTTTGCCGGATTTCGCGAGCAGTCGATCTTGCGAGGCGGGCTCGAGCTTAGCGCGCTGAAACTCGCTCAGAGGTCGGACGTGCACCTCGCCCGTACTTTCAAACGGCGTCCAATCCCAATAGCCCGTCAGGCGATAATCTCCGGCGGGTAACTTCACTTTTGTGAGGTCGATTTCGAGCGCCTTCTGATTGCCGAGCTTCAAGACTGTCACAGGAGTTTTCCGCGTGCCATTCTGCAAAGCCCATTGGCGCGCGCGCTGAAGATACTTCCATTCGGATTCGGGCACGTCCACGGGCACGGGTGTTTTTTGTGTGGTGGGAATAAAATCCGCGGCTTCGAGACGGATGGAAGGAGTGGGGGCGTTCGGGATGCGGCTGGCCCATATATAGGCGACTCTGGTGTGCGGCGGAGTGGGAGCTTGTTGGCCACACAAATTTACTCCCGATTTGGGAAGCGGCAGAGCGAAGGACGAACGAAATTGCGTATCGGGGAAGGCTATGGCGCGCAAATCGAGCAGCATTGCGGTACCGCCCGCCGCGAGTCCCACGGGGTTGCCGAAGAAGAGCGTGGCTGCCGCAGTGGCGAGGCTCGCAGTTTGACCGGCGCGCATCGCTGTCGAGCTCGCGAGGGGATTGTAGGTGGCGAGCTGCGGATTCATGGTGGCGAACAGCGTCTGCGCTTGAACGGCGGGAGGCGCATTTCGATCGAGTTGTACCGCAAACCCGTATTGCGATGCGAAGCCGGTGAGCGCGGCATTGACGCTGGCGGAAGAGCTCTCGCTATTCGATAAGGCGGTTACGAGGGCTTCCGCCTGGGCAGTTTTGTCGGCGTAATCGGCGAGCTGCGCGATGAGAAGATCGTCGCGCGACAAGAAGTTGCGAACTTTTTTCTTACTCAGACCCGCGGGTCCGTACACGAAGGCGGCGAGAGAAATGGTTTGTGAAATCTTCCAGCGCTGCGGCTTGTCGGCGGGCTTGGGATCGGTAACGATGACTGACTCTTCCTCCGATTCGCGCTTCCCGGAGGCCTGTTGGCGCTTTTCGGGCACGAGGACCAGCGCGATCTCGCCGGGCCGCTTCTCTTTTCCGCGCAGGATCGGAGCATAGAGCAGCGTATCGGCCTCGCTCAGATGATTGATGTTGCGGAAAGGGAGGGGCTGCTCGCCGGTTTTCGGAGACTCGACCAGAAGATCGACGGCACCGAGCGGACCACCCGCGGGACAGCTCACAATCTGCGGAGCATCCGGCGTTGCCGCGGTGGAATCGGGCTGCCCGGAGGCACCAGCGGGACTCTGTGCGGCGACGAGGAAACAGGCCAGGAGCACAACTATCGCAGCTCGCCACGCCATTGTAACTCCAGGATATCGTGGCAGCTTAGCTAAAAGTTCGCGCGCCGACCGACTTGCAAACTCACTCAACTTCCGACTACTCGACTATCGATGAGGCAAACACTCAACCGGATTAGGTCGCTTACGCTTCCGGCTCAGTTTCAAGTCGTCGTTGGGATTGAAGATTAGTTTTTTGCAAGTGACTCCACGATGGTTTAGTGCGCCGAAATTCTTACGCAACTTTCTTTGCTCCGGCCTGTTCGCGCCAATAAGCTGCGAAGAGATCGGGCTTGATTTCCAGGGCGCGGAGTTCGATTTCGGTTGGTGAAAATTCGAACCCAAATGCGGCGTAGTCGAACTTGTCGTTACGTTCTTCGTGAACGGCGAGGATGTGCTTGGCGATTTTGTCCAGGCGTACTCTGGCCACGCGCTGGCGCTCGAATTGAAGTTCGCGCAGGGCCGCGGTGTCCTTCTCGCGCTGGCGGCGGAGGCGGCTTTCCTGAATGCTGAGATTACTGAGGTCGCGGCGATAGGCGAGGAGGATCTTCGATTCGATCAGGTGCTTGCGGACGGAGTCGTCCTCGTTTGCGAAGAGTTCGGCGAATTCGAGACGGCCGAGCGCGTAAATGCCCATTTCGAGCGAAGGGATGCGCAGCAAACGCCACTCCGTGTCGGCCAGAGATTGAACGAGGTTGCGTTCACCGTCGTCGCCGGGCGCCCAGCGATCGATGAATCCAGCGATATGCGTTTCGTACATGGCGGCATCGTCGCTGGGAAGCAGAATGGTGCGGCCGGTGAGGCCCGTTTTGACGGCGTTTAAGGATGATTTGGCTTTCCCGTTGTCGGAGGTGGGGCCGGTGGAGAGTTGCGCGTTGTTTCGATTCGCGTCAATTTGCGCGGAAGTGGGCATGAGAAGAGTCTCCTCGGAAATAGAAATGGCTCGACGAACCGGATCGTTCAGCGTGCCGCGCGGCGGCCACGTGCTGAGGGCGAGTGGTTCTGGTTGAGCCTGCCTGACGCTAGCACAAGAAACCGAAAAAACGGATCGGGGTGAGTGGGAGAAACGGGGGTAAATCAAGTCGAGTCAGGAGGATGAAAATATTTTCGTGTGTTGTGACCCGGGTTGTAGGGAAGCGCTGAATTCGTATGGTCACATACGTGTTGGAAAAGCCCGACGAAGATCGCCCCGGCGGCGGATCTTGCAGCGTATCGCAGGCGCCCAAGGAGAAAGCATCAATGAAAGAAAGCAAATTCCCGAAAGGGTGGGACGAAGCCAGAGTAAAAAAGGCCTTGGCCTCGTACGAAGGGCAGATGGCAGAGCAAACAGTGGCCGAGGACGAAGCGGGGGTGGAGTCCTCTGAACGGTGATGAGTATTCCTTACGAACTTGTGCCGCAGGTCAGGAAATTGATCGCCAAACGTCAGAGTTAAGAGTTCGGGGGCTGCTCAGGGGCGGCGTGTTGCGCGTGTGCGGGTTCCAGCGCTAGAATGTGTATGATCTGCTGCCCGGATACACACGATGCGGACAAACATAGTTATCGACGACAAACTGATGCGGGACACGCTTCGTCTTACAGGCTTAAAGACGAAGCGCGAGGCCGTTGAACTCGGCTTGCGGACGCTGCTACATCTGCGCAAACAGGCGCGGATTCGAGGGCTACGCGGCAAACTGGACTGGCGCGGCGATCTCGATCAAATGAGGACCGAAAACTGATTCTTGTGGATTCGAGCGTATGGATCGACTACTTCAAAGGGGCAATCAAACCTCAGACCGAGAAACTCGACGGCTTACTGGGGTCCGAACCTTTAGCGATCGGTGATTTGATCCTTACTGAGGTCCTTCAAGGTTTCGACGATGAACGAGAGTTCAAGCAAGCAAGGAAACTCCTGACATCCTTGACAGTGGTGGAGCTGGGCGGCCAGGATGTGGCAATTCAGGCGGCGCGGCATTTTCGAGTGCTGCGTAAATCAGGCGTTACCGTTCGTAAGACCATCGATCTAGTGATCGCCACACGATGCATCGAGAGCGGCTATGACCTGTTGCACAGCGATCGGGATTTCGATGCGTTCGTCAGACACCTCGGGCTGCGTTCGGTCGTGTGAGAGACCGGACGAGCCGAAACCTTTTAGACTCGATTAAGCCATGCAGCAAACTGGAATCCCGGCGCGACGTTTTCAAATTATCGTGGGGCTGCTGCTGACGCTCGGCGGGGCGAACATTGGTCTCGGCAGCCTGGGCGAGCGGTACAGCGGGATGGGGCCATTATTCGGCCGCGAGGTGCTGTGGTGGGCGCTGGTCGCGGTGGTTCTAGCCTTCATCCTATTCGTAGAGCGGTTGCCGCTTTCGTCGATCGGATTCAAGCGGCCGACGTGGGGCACACTGTGGGCGATTCCCGCAGGCGCTGCCTTGGCGATCGGCATACCGCTTATCTATTTCGTCGTGTTTCCGTTGCTGCACTTGCATATGAACACTGTCGAGATGGCTAAGCTGGGGGCGACGCCATTCTGGTATCGACTGCTGCTGGTAACGCGCGCGGCGGTGTGCGAGGAAATCCTGTTTCGCGGCTACCCGATTCCACGCATCGAGGAGCTGACGGGCCGGACGTGGATAGCGGCACTGGTGTCCTGGGTAGCGTTCACGGCCGCGCATCTCGGATCATGGGGGTGGGCGCAATTGATCGTCGCCGGTTACGGTGGTGCGGTTCTGACTGCGCTTTACCTGTGGCGGCGCGATTTGGTCTGCAACATTCTCGCGCACTTTATCGGGGACGGGGTGGGGTTCCTGCTCGGCTGAATTCGCGGCGAATCGCCTTGGCGGCGGCGATTCCGATGGCGAGCCAAGGTGAAATACCGGAGAACGCCCCACCGATGTTGTACAAGGTACGCAGGGAGAAAGTCTTTTCATTCGAGATGGCATACACCGGTTCCCAACAGTTGGGAAACATCTTGAGGCGAAACTGCTCGAGCCCGCGGAAATTATAAAACCGGTTGGCGTGCGCGCGGGCAAACCACATCAAGCCACGCAGCCATAGCGGATTTCGACGCATATCCCGATGGACTGCATGTGCCAGCGCGACCAGTCCCAGCGTGACGTACTTGCGATCCTCTCTCGCGAAGCGCTGCATGGCAGAGTCGATCAGCAGCTCGCTCGTGCCGTTCGGAGCAGAGGGCGATCGCGCCAGAAGCTCCACGAGATAGCCGTCCTTCGCGAGAATCGGCGAGGCAACCAAGAACGCGACAACTTTGCCATTACGGGTTGCAACCAGGACGACGCGATTTTCGACGACACCCTCAAGCACGTTGGGCTCGACCAGGAAATGCAGAGGAGGAAGCATCCGCGCGTGGAGCCACTGGCGCAAGACTTGCCGGAGCTCGGGGTTCGCCGCCGCTTGCTGTGGCGCGAGGGACTCGATGATGACGCCCTTGTTTCTTGAACGGCTTAATTGCGCGCGGAGCGAAGCATGCCCTTGGACGATTGCGGGCCAAGTGTGGGGACGCCATGCCGGCTGCGCGCCGAGCACAACCGCAGAGTGATTCGGAGAGTGCGCAAATAGAGTGCGCAATCGGCCTTCGGCGCATACGTAGCAGATTCGACAACGCTCGCGGTAGGCATACGCCTCAAACTCCGCGCAAATATTCGGCAGCAGCTCCGGCGCGCATACGGGACCACCGGCGACCGCCAGTAAGCTGCCGCGGCGAGTGTAGCCGACAACGGCGCGCGTGGTGGAAGAAAACCAGTGGTCGATGCCGGGATTAAGGATTTGGCAGGAAGTGGCGTTCCAGCCATACGCCATGACCAGTTCTCTTGCGAGTGCAGTGGACATTCGTGGGTACGGCCGGCTCGGCGGCAACTTGTATAAGCGGCGCGGCTACACAGCGGTTGAGATGCTGTGGTGAGAAGCGGTTTCTCTCTGGATCACCTTTGTGCTTCTGCGAATTCCGGATTCGCCGGCAGCATTCCAGAGGTACATGGTAGCGTAAGCTCGCCAAGGCCGCCACGCTTCGGCGCGCCGGCCGAGTTCCTGGGCACTCCTTAAATTCAACGCGCGTAGAAGAGCGAGGTCACCGAACGGAAGCGCATCGGGTTCTCCGAGCGCGCGCATGACTATATATTGCGCGATCCATTTACCAACTCCAGGAATTTCACAGAGGCGAGTTACGAACGCGTCGGTGTCGGCGATGCGTTCAAAGCCGATCCGCCCTTCGGAAACGGCACGCGAGAGAGCCCGGATGGTTTCGGCTCGCGCCTTGGGCAGACCTATGGCGGCGAGCTTGGCATCGGCAAGAACTTCGGGCGAGGGGAAGAGATGGGTGAGGTTTTTGGCCGCTGAGAAAGGTTGTCCGAAAGCGGTTACCAAGCGGCCTGCGAGCGTTGCGGCGCTCTTGACGCCGATCTGTTGGCCGAGGATGGCGCGCGTGGCGAGTTCGAAACCGTTCCAGCAGCCGGGAACGCGCAGTCCCGGATGGGCCTCGACGGGCGCGGACAAGGCCGGGTCGCTTCGCAGAGTTCGCACAATCGTTGCCCAATCGGCGTTCAGATCGAAGATGGCACGGATGCGCTCGATGATGAAGAAGAGCGCGCCTGGATCGGGAAATTGAACACGCACGGCGAGCGAGTAGCTGCGCTCATCGAGCGAGGCTTCGAAATAGCCGTGCGCGCCATTTAAGGAAATGGAACGACGATACGTGCCCAGCTCGACCACCTCGACGCCGGGCGTCGCGCGAGCTGCCAGAAAGGACAAGACATCGTTCCAATCGAGGGGCGGACGAAAGGGAAGACGGAAGACGTACTGGTTTCCGGGCTGAATGGCGGTGTGCCGCGCAAGGCCGCGAATTTGTGTCGGCGTTCGATGATAGGTCTTTCTGATCTCGGCGTTAAACCTTCGTACACAACCGAAGCCCGCGGAAAGGGCGACCTGGGTCATGGACAAACTGGTCTCATCGATGAGCTTTTTGGCGAAATGCAGACGGCGTGTCTGAGCGACGGCACTGGGAGTGGCGCCGAGGTGCTTGAGAAAGAGGCGGCGCAGGTGGCGTGAGCCAACGCCGAGGTGGCCCGCCAGAGCTTCCACGCCGCCGTCTTCGAGGCCGCTTTCACGGATGAGCCGCAGAGCGCGCGACACCGTATTCGAAGTTCCGAACCACGCGGGAGTTCCGGGCGAGCATTCGGGGCGGCAACGCAGGCAGGGGCGAAAACCGGCTTCGGCCGCAGCAGCAGCGGTGGGGAAATAACGGACATTTTCCTCTTTCGAAGCACGCGCGGGACAAATGGGACGGCAGTAGATTCGGGTGCTCAACACAGCGATGAAGAATTTTCCGTCGAAGCGCGCATCGCGTGAAAGCCTGGCACGCGAGCACACCTGCCGATCCAGATTCATCGTTGGCCGACTCATCATAATCAATCTTCGGATACAAGAGTGGACGTTTTCGGACCATGACCGAAACGTTCAAAACTGGGCACTATTCGAGGTTATTGGGGGCGTAAGGCGAGCGAGCCGATTACGAATCCGTTGGAGGTCCGCAAATGTCCAACGGATTCCGCGTTATCGACTTATCGTGACAACATGCGATCCAGAATAGTGACATACGTTAGCGCGGTGATCTTGTCGGCGTGGCTGTTGGTCGCGCTTCGGCTCGGGGCACAGGAGCGGCACGAAAGCGGAGGCGCGCACTATCGCGTCATGAACCTCGGCAATCTCAGCGGAACGTCGAGCTCGGGCAACACGATTAACAATGTTGGTTGGGCGATGGGGAGCGCCAATTTGTCGGGCAACACGACCGAGCACGCCACAGTCTGGATTTACGGATTACGATTTGACCTCGGCACGCTCGGCGGCCCGAACAGCGACGTGCAGTGGCCGGTGAAAAACGATCATGGCCTGGTGGCGGGTTGGTCGGAAACCGCTGCTCTCGATCCGCTTCATGAGTCGTGGAGCTGCACTGCGTTTACCCCGACGGGCACTCCGACGGACCATGTATGTGTCGGGTTCTCGTGGCAGTGGGGCGTTATGACCGCGCTTCTGACGCTGGGCGGCAATAATGGTTTTGCCACGGGGGCGAACAACGAGGACCAAATTGTCGGGTGGGCGGAGAAACGGTTCATGACCCAACCTGTTCGGGCTCTCAGGTCCTGCAATTCGAGCCGGTGGTGTATGGGCCGGGAGCGGGGCAGATCCATCAACTCCCGAATTTTTCCGGTGACCCAGACGGAGCCGCAACAGCAATTAACGACGTGGGTCAGGTGGTGGGTATCTCGGGTACTTGCGACGTGGCGGTGGGCGCATTTACCGCCAAGCACGCACTGCTGTGGCAGAACGGCACGGTGATCAACCTGGGCAGCCTGGGAGGCGCAGGGTGGAACACTCCGATGGCGATCAACAATCACGGTGACATTGTCGGATTTTCCGACTTGTCGGGGGACGTGAGCGGCGGACAGCTCAACGCCAATTTCCACGCTTTCCTTTGGACCAAAGAGACGGGCCGTATGACGGATATCGGCGTGCTCCCGGGAGACAATATCAGTGAAGCGTTGGACATTAACGACGAGGGCCAGGTGGTGGGCGTCTCGTTTCCTTCGACTCACGCCTTTATCTACGAGAATGGGGTAATGAGGGACCTCAACAGCCTGATCGCGCATAACTCTTCGCTGCTTTTGTTGGCCGCCGATGGCATCAATGATCGTGGAGAGATTACGGGGCAAGCGTGCGTCATCGCCGACGGCGGCTGTCCATCGGGCAACGACACTCCGGCATTTCTCGCGATCCCAAGCAGCGACGGAGACGAGGCGGGTGAAACGCCCAACGTGCTTGTGCCGGAGAGTGTGCGGCAGCAGATTATGCGACGGGCAGCGTTCGGCCACTTTGGGTCTGAGCCGGTAGGACGGCACTAACGGTGCGGAGAAGAGAAACGCTATGCATTCTCTGCGTTCTCATACTGTTCTCGAATGTCGAAGGGCGAACTACACGTCCGGTTTCCGCGGCATACTCTGTGAAAGCCGCGGCGTGTACGGCGCCCGAGTATCGGCAGTTTGACTTTTGGATCGGTGATTGGGACGTGTTTGAGGTTGGCGACTCGAGAAAGGCCGTCGCGCGAACGCGAGTCGATCCGGTGCTCGACGGTTGCGTTTTGTGGGAGCGGTATGAAGGCGCGGATGGGTCGAAAGGCCAGAGCTTCAGCATCTACGACACATCGAGGCGCGTGTGGCATCAGAGTTGGGTCACGAATCGAGGCGAGCTGCTGGTTATCGAAGGAAAATTGGAAGGCGAGGAGATGGTCCTCAGCGGTGTGGATCATGTGGGCGGACAAGCAAGGCAAGTTCGCGGCACGTGGAAGCCGGTGAAGGAGGGCGTGCGGGAGGCAGCAGTGCGATCGACCGACGGCGGGAAGACGTGGAAACCGTGGTTCGATTTGATGTTTCAAGCGCATAAGTGGTGACGTGCTGTCGCGGCGAGATGGAGCATCGGGACTAGAGCGGCTAACTTTTCCGCGGCTAATAGTGGTAACGAGCCTGGAGAAAGTCGATACGGTCGCCGCTGACGTGGTAGACCAGCCGGTGTTCCTGGGTGATGCGCCTTGACCAGCAGCCGGCAAGCGTGTATCGAAGCGGTTCGGGTTTGCCGAGTCCCTGGAGGGGATCGCACAACGCTGCTTCGACCAGTTCCAGCACTCTGATTGCAGTGTTGCGGTCGGACGTGACCCAATACCGAAGATCGTCGCTGAACTCGGGCTGAAAAACAGCGAAGCGTTTAGTCTCCTTTGCCACCGAGGATCTCGCGGCGCAATTGGGTTATGGTCGCGGGCTTTCCTTTGCTCTGCGCCGCTCGATTGAGCGCTGCGAGCAGCCGACGGGCGTTTGCCGGCGATCGCAGGAGATGTGCGGTCTCCATCAATGCCGCAAGTTCACGAGCCGGTATGAGTGCGACGTCGCGCGAGCCCCGGCGCCGCCCAGCGCCGACTTGCCCGATGAGTTCACCGCGCGTATCATTGATCAAAGAACTGCGGAAATGAATGATGATTACTCGTGCAACATCACGGGCAGTTGTCGCTGCGGCAATGTGCCTCGGTCTCATGACGAAGGCGGCAAGCGGCGAAGCGGCGAGTGGTCGGGCCAGCACGGGTGACCCGGCAGCGGTCGGACAAATCCAGGAGTTACTAAGGAAGTACGTCGCCTCTGTAGACCACATCGACCTCAATCTCGCGAATCAGATATGGTCCCACGCCCCGGAAGTGATCCTCATTCAGCCACGCGGTACGGAGCGGGGTCTTAACGCCATTGAGAAGAACTTTTACGAACAGGCCATGGGAAACACCTTTTCTCAACGGCAACTTCTGATTGAGAGCCCAGCCATCCACGTGTACGGCGATACGGCATGGGGCGAGTTCACTTGGACGTTTCACGCGACCACTAGTAACGGGGGCAAGCAGATCACAACGAAGGGGCGCGAATCTCAGGTCTACCACAAGGAGAATGGAACGTGGCACATCGTATGCGACCACTACTCTGGTTTACCGGTGACCGGCGCACTCAAGGGCTTCTAAAAAGTAGGCTTGTGCGATACGCCACGGCACACGGCCGCAATAAGCCTGTCTCGTTCAGACAACGCGCGTAGAGTTCCGGGGCGGGAACTTGGATATGCTGGCAGCATGGCTGGGCAGAAAGAGTGTTTGCGGACGATTTACTGGAGCGCCGATCGATAACCGGAGGGTTCGCGAAAAAGGACCGCATTACGCACCGTATGGAGATCGCCTCGCCGGAACAGTTCCACGAGGAGGCGAAGAAGTGGTTTCGCCGCGGACGACCCCGCCGTTTCGGGCTTCACAAGATGGCTGGGGTATTGTCAAACCATATAGGTCAAGCAGGAGAGAAATATTTTGTCCACTACGCAAACGCAAACTCTGACGGAAACGCAAACACTAGAAGAACTGTGCATCAATACGATTCGCTTTCTCTCCGCCGATGCGGTGCAGAACGCGAACTCGGGACATCCCGGAATGCCCATGGGGGCCGCGGCGATGGCGTACACATTGTGGACGAAATTTCTGAAGTTCAATCCGAAGGACCCGCAGTGGTTCGACCGCGACCGGTTCGTACTTTCCGCCGGCCACGGCTCGATGCTGCTGTACAGCCTGCTGTATCTGACCGGCTACGATTTGCCGCTTGACGAACTCAAGCGGTTTCGGCAATGGGGCAGCAAGACGCCGGGACATCCGGAGCGCGGGCACACAGTGGGCGTCGAGGTGGCGACCGGGCCGCTGGGGCAAGGTTTTGCGAACGGGGTCGGCATGGCGATCGCGGAGGCTTGGCTCGCGGCGCGCTACAACCGGCCGGGGCACACGATTGTCGATCACTACACGTACGCGATCTGCGGCGATGGGGACCTGATGGAAGGAGTCACGCAGGAAGCGGCGTCGCTGGCAGGCCATCTGCGGCTGGGAAAGCTGATCTATCTGTATGACCAGAACCACATCTCGCTTGCGGGCGGACGAGTCTTGTGTTTCACCGAAGATGTCGGGGAACGGTTCGAAGCCTACGGCTGGCACACGCGCCACGTGAAAGAAGGCAACGATACCGAAGACATCGCCAAAGCGATTGAAGAGGCGCAAGCCGAGCGGGAGCGCCCGTCGTTGATCCTGGTGCGCACGCATATCGGTTACGGCAGCCCAAAGAAGCAGGACACCTTCGAGGCGCACGGCAATCCGCTGGGTGAAGAAGAGTTGCAGGCCGCGAAGAAGGCGCTCGGCTGGCCGAGCATGGACAAGTTTTATTTGCCCGAAGATGCGGTGAAGTTCTTCCGGGAGGCGGGCGGCAAAGGCGCCAAGACGCAGCAGGAATGGCAGAAGAGGTTCGATGCTTATAAGAAGGATTTTCCGAGCGAGGCCGCCGAACTCGGAGCAGATGATGAGCGGCAAGCTTCCGGACAACTGGGGAGCGGATCTGCCCAAGTGGAAGCCGGAAGACAAGCCGATTGCGACTCGCGCTGCGGGCGGGCAGGCGATGAATGCGCTGGCGAAGCACATTCCGAACATCATGGGCGGGTCGGCCGATTTGAACCCGTCGACGAACACTGCTCTGAAAGGTGATGGGCGATTTTCAGCCGGCGGAATTCGGTGGACCGTCGAGCCAGGGCGCGGTCGGCGGAGTGTGGGGATACGCGGGGCGCAACATTGCGTTCGGTGTTCGCGAGCACGCCATGGGAGCGGCGGTGAACGGCATGGCGGCGCACGGCGGCGTGCTTCCTTTCAGCGCGACATTCCTGGTGTTCTCCGATTACATGAAGCCGGCGATCCGGCTGGGCGCGCTGAGCAAGCTGAAGGCGTTTTACGTGTTCACGCACGACAGCGTAGGCGTGGGCGAGGATGGTCCAACGCACGAGCCCGTCGAGCAGATCGCCGGATTGCGCGCGATTCCAGGCCTGAACGTGATGCGTCCGGCGGATGCGACCGAGACCTCGGAAGCGTGGGCGGTTGCGATTCAGCACAACGGCCCGACGCTGTTTGCGTCTCACGCGGCAGAACGTTCCGCACCTGGATCGCAGCAAGGCGAAGAACGGCGGACGTCGCTAAAGGCGCTTACATTCTGTCGGAAGCGGAGGGCGGGTCGCCGCGAGGTGATTCTGATCGGCACGCGGTTCCGAAGTGGCGCTGTGCATGAACGCGCAGGAGAAGCTGGCGGGCTACGGCGTCAAGGCGCGGGTGGTCAGCATGCCGAGCTGGTATCTGTTCGAAAAGCAGGACGAAGGATATCGCGAAAGCGTGCTGCCGAAGGCGATGAAGAAGCGAGTTACGGTGGAGGCGGCGTCTACCTATGGTTGGGAGCGTTGGGCGGGGGATGAAGGGACGATCATCGGGATCGATCACTACGGGGCTTCTGCTCCGGGCGCGGAGATCATGAAGAATTTCGGTTTCACGGCCGAGCACGTGACTTCCGCCGCTCTTCGTTTGCTGGGCCGGAATGCGGAAGCGGACAAGGAATACGGGAGCGACACGACGAATGTTGCGCCGACGTCACCGCAGGAGGGCCACTCCTGAAGGGACGTGGGCAGGGGGTTCACGATGGCTTATCGTTTAAAACGCAGGGAACCGGTTCCGGAAGGGATCCGGCGAATTGTTCACGAAGAGATCGATTCGGCGAGCGAACAACTCAGCGGCGGGAAGAATCGCGACGAAGCCATTCACGAAGCGCGTAAGAGCCTGAAGAAGATTCGCGGCGCATTACGTCTGGTCGAGCCGGAGCTGGGGCGCGTTTACAGCGCTGAGAACGCCCGCATGCGGGACATGGGACAGCAAGCTATCGGAAATACGCGACGCGACGGCGATTATGGAAGTGTTCGATGGCTTGATCGAGAAATACAAGGGCGAGCTGCAAAAGGGCGCGTTTTTGCCGATCCGCCGGGGGCTGGAAAAGAGCAAACGCGAGACCGAGCAGGCGCTGAACATACGGAAGGTCGGTAGAGCGCGCGCTGACCACGCTCGCGGGGCATGGCAAGCGCGCGAAGAATTGGCCGCTGAAGAACGATGGCTTTCAGGCCGTCGCGCCGGGCCTGGAAAATCGCTATCGGCGCGGGCGGCGCTCGATGGGACGGCGCAGAATGATCCAGCCCCGAGAATTATCATGAATTGGCGGAAGCGCGTGAAGGATCATTGGTACCACATGCGCTTGCTCGAAAGCTTGTGGACGGACGTGATGCAGGCTCATGAAGGCAGTTTGAAAAACCTCGAAACCTGGCTGGGAGACGATCACAATCTGGTGGTTCTCTGGTCGAAACTGGAAGATAAAGCCGGGCAGTACGGGGAAGAGAAGGAAGTGCAGCTGTTTCTCGCGCTGGGCGATCAGTACCAGCGCGAGTTGCGTGAAAACTCGATGTCTCTCGGGCAGCGGGTGTATGAACCGAAACCGCGGCAACTGACGCGCGATTGGTCAAAGTTATGGGACGCGTGGCAACAGCAGCCCGACAGCATGAAAGAAGGCAGAACCCAGAGAGACAGGCGGCTAAGAAGCAACCCGGCCGTGCTGGGTCTGCGGCGTCGAAGAAGACTACCGCGGCTTAAACGCGATGTTTACCGTTGGCTCGCTTCGTGGGCGAGTACAGCGCGATTGAATTCGGCCGAGCGATTCCTCGGGACGCTGAGCGATTTCCATTATCATGCTGGAAGTGTTTCGCCAGCATGATGATCTGTCCGATGTGGGACGTGTAGTGCGCAATTTGCCGGTTGATGGCCTGCATGACGGAATGCGGCTCGCCACGGATGGTGACGGTTCGGCTCAGGTCGGCGTCAGAGAGCGGCTCAAGGGCAGTAAAGACGTGAGCCCACCCTCCCTCCCAGTTCTCCATGAGAGCTTCACGCGTCGACGGAGGATCGACAAACTCACTGTCGCGGCTGCGGTCCGGTTTTTCGCCATCGCTCGACAGGAAGTCGATCCAGCGTGACCGCATATTCCCGGTCATGTGCTTGACAATGACGGCGATGGAGTTCATCTCATCGTCAAGCACGCTGAAAAGTTGCTCATCGGTGACCTGGGCCATCGCCCCTTCCGCCATTTTCTTGTAATGGCGAAAAAGGGTTAACGAGTCTTCCAGGTATGAGTTTGTGAGCGTATGCGCCATGTCTATGCGGCGCTACGCCTCTTGCGAGTGTAGAGGCATCCAGCTGCGAGAGCGGCCAAAGCCATGAAGCCCAAAGAAGCAGGCTCGGGTACGGACGCCAGCATGCCGTCGATGCCGCCGTTTGCATCGGCATAGAAGCCGACCAGATCGTTGGCATCGTTGAGGCCATTGAGAATCGTGCCGGTAACGCCGAAAGCGCCCACAGCCGATTGGTTCGGATCGTCGACCGTCAACCAAGTATTTGTGGACGGATTGAACCAAAGTCCATTCGACATGCCCGCCGCATCCGTATAACTGCCGACGACGTCGCCAAGATTATTGATGCCGAAGAACATGGTGTTCGTGCCATTACCGTTAGGGTCGTCGTACGGAGTGATGGTTCCGCCGACATCGATGAACCCGTGGGTGTTTCCGGCGCTGTCTGTAAAGAACCCCGAGACGGATGCGCCGTTGTTGACGCCGGTCGCTGTGCTCGATGCGGCTCCGCTTGGGGTGATCGCATTGAATGCCGCAGTCCCGATGTTGAACGTGTAAGCATGGTTCGCGCCGCCTGCATCCGTGTAGAAGCCGGCCGCTAAATTGGCGTTGTTGACGCCGAGCAGCTGGTTGGTCGTGCCAGTGGTAGCAGGATTGGTCACTGAAACAGCAGTTGCAGCACCGAGCTGGTAGAAGCCGAAGTTATTGCCGGCGCCGTCGACCCAAAATCCGACGGTGGTGGGACTGGCTGAATTGTTGATGCCGACAACCTGGGTTTGTACCGAGGCGGGAAAATTTTCATGATTGAATGTGGGGGTCGAAGCAAACCCGTTGGGAATGACGATGCCCTTATTTGGATGGTCGGCAGTGGTGCCGCTTCCGTAATAGCCCACGACGGTGTTGGCATTGTTGATGCCGAGCAGTTGAGTGAAGGTTTCCGCCGTCATGGTGTTGGGCGGATTATTATCGGCCTGGTCGTTGATGGTTTGGCAAGTGTAGCCAGGCGTACCAAGACAACTCGCTGCCGAAACGGTTGCCGGCAGAGAGAACAATGCGGCACTTATCGCGACAAAGAAGACACTCCTATTTCCTATCTTCATTTCTACCTCGCTTGTTTTGTGAGAGCGTTGAACTTTTCTATAGATGCGTCACGGGCATATTTCTTAACAAAGTACGGGGTAGTCGCGATTTACTAAGGCAATAAGTTGTTAGTTACGTCAGTCGACCGGCGAATTCTTCCGCGAATTGCGAAAATTCTTCAGCATCATCACGGCTGGATGGAGCGGCCCACGTGGGCGGCCCGAAAGAGTAAGGTCCACAGAACCTTAATCTTGCGGGTGTATGGAAGAGTAAGTTGGCAACAGGCTGGGGGTGGCAGATAACGTGCTGTTCTAGCGCAGGAGGAGAACAATCATGCTCTGGTACGCCTGGGTGTTTCTGGTGATTGCGATTATTGCTGCCGTGCTCGGGTTCGGTGGTATTGCGGCCGCATCCGCCGGAATCGCGAAAATCTGTTTCGTCATTTTCCTGGTGCTGTTCCTGGTTAGCCTGCTGGCTGGCCGTCGCAGCGCCCTGTAACGCGGTCAACCGTCGAAGACGCGTCGCCTGCGGTTTGGGCACGTAAGCGCCAGTCGCGGCAACCCTTGCCAGCCGCCCCCGTCGGCAGTGGTTGCCGGATCGCTTTAGTAGGAGGAGATCGCTGCCATTAGCGGTCAGCCCCGCTACAATCAACGCAGCATGGCGCAGACTCCTTGGGGCGACGTGCCCGTCAACGACGCGCACGTTCATTTCTTCACAAACGGCTTCTATTCCGCACTGGCGCGGCAAAAAAAGTTGGATAGTCCCGAAGCGCTGGGGCCGCTGCTCGACTGGGAAATTCCTTCGCGCGATGAGTTGGCCCTCGCAGCGCGGTGGGTGAGCGAACTCGATCGCAACGGCTTGCATCGGATCTGTCTCATCGCTAGCGGCCACGGCGATGAGGCGAGTGTTGCAGCTGCAGTCGCCGCGTACCCGGATCGTTTTTACGGATACTTCATGCTGGATCCGCTGCAGTCGGATGCGCTCCCTCGTCTGACTGCGGCCGCGAATAATCCGTATCTCCACTGCGTCTGCCTGTTTCCTGCGATGCACACCTACTCCATCGCGGATTCGCGATTGGTGCCCATGCTCGAGGTCGCCTCAGACCATCGGCTGGCGGTGTTCGTGCACTGCGGAGCGATCACGGTGGGAGTTCGGAAGCGGCTCGGATTATCCAGCCAGTTCGACATGCGGTACTCGAATCCGCTCGATCTGCACCCGGTGGCGTTGCATTTTCCGCAAATCCGCTTCATCGTGCCGCATTTTGGGGCGGGCCTCACGCGCGAAGCGTTGATGCTTGCGGATCTATGTCCGAACGTTTACCTAGACACGTCGAGCAGCAATCGTTGGATGGCTTATGAAGGCCTGGATATCAGGTCAGTGTATAGCCGAGCAATCGAGGCGGTGGGGGCTTCGCGCCTGCTGTTCGGCACCGATTCGAGTTTCTTCCCACGCGGCTGGCACGCCGAAATCTTCAAACAGCAAACGAAAGCTCTTTATGAGTTGGGGCTGAACGAAGAGCAAGCGAGCCAAATTCTGAGCTTGAATTTGGAGCGAGTGCTTGAGCCGCGCGTTTTGGCAGCACAGGCGGCGACTCGCTGAAGATCCGGTCTTCGCTTTCCCCCGTTGGGCGCGAACTTTTGCTTGGTTTTCCACCGGTGCGCGGTTGTCTTACACCTCCGTCGGAGGGCCTCAGAAAAACCTGACACTAAAATCCGGTGGGTACTCGGTACTCTCTTTTCGGTAGCCCCCGATGCTTCAACTCCCATCCAATATCACCCGATTCCGCGCGCAGAACAGGAGCCGTCGTAAGCTCCCGCTGCCCGCCAAGTCGAATGTGCGTGTGGCGCAAGTCAGTGCGTCAGCTATGGACTTCGATTCAGTACAAGTGTTCTGCCGCGATCGATGGGACACGTTGGAAGCTTTTCGTCCAGGTGTGCTGGTGGGTTCGGCGGCCGATCTCCGCAGCCTCGCCGAACTGGGGGAGCGGAGGGTGCTTGACCTTGCGAGCGTCGATCACGCCACCTTTGTCTTGACGCGTGCGGCGATCGGCCGCTCAGCGATCTGTGCCGGGTTGTGCTGTGGCAGGCATTCGGCGTGCCCGTTTACGAGCTGTTCGTGGCGCCTCCCGGCGTGCTGATCGCATGTGAATGCGAAGCACACGAAGGGTGGCATGTGGAGCGCGGCGTGACATTGTCGCTGGTCGACGGCGAAGTGATTCTCGAGGGCCGCGGCTCAGGTCGTACACCCACGGGTTTGAGCGCCTGCGTCGACACTGCGATTTGTCCATGCGGCCGCGCCGGCACGCGACTCACGAATATGGAAGCGATCAGCTCCGCAAGGGGCCATCGCCAACTGGCGGCGACGGCCTAGTGCGCGTTAACGGGCACGGGAAAAAGCGCAGCAGGTGCTACGCCTTTCGGCCGATGTGAACGCTTCCGTTGACGGTTTTCGCCTCGATCAGCGGGCCGCCGCTGCCGAGTTGGAAGGACATGCTCTTACCCACCTCGCCACTAACGGTGATTGGGAAATCGACCTGAACTCTGCCATTCACAGTGGAGGCTTGCACGTGCGCGGAGAAATTTTCGGGAACGTTCAGCCGCACACTGCCGTTGGTGGTTTGGGCGCGCAGCCCATTTCCGGTCCAGCCACTGCCGCTCAGGTCGATGGTCAACGAGCCGTTTGTGGTGGAGCCCTCCACGTCACCGGCAACCTCGCTCAGGTGCACCGAACCGTTCGAGGTATGAAAGCGAATCTGCCCCTGCACGTTCTGAACCCCAATGCTGCCGTTATTCGCCTTGAGGTCGAGACTCGAAGCGTTCGGTACCCAGATCTCATACGAAACGCCCCAATAGCGCTGGTCTCCTTTCTCGGGGCCGGTTGGTTCGATCTGCCCCACGCCGCGCGCGATGGTCACTTGCGCAGCGAGCGCCCGCGCCTCGGAATCGGTCGGAGCGGCGGCCTGGATACAGGCCTTCACCAGGACGTCAGAGTTGTTCCACCCGTGCACGCGAATGGATCCGTTTTCTCCCGGGTTGACGTAGTTGGTCGAACCATTCGGCAGCCGCTGTTGCCGGGATTCGGCGTAGCTCACGAGATCGTTCACATGAAAACGATTGGCCGAGCATTCCTTGTCGCTCGTCATAGGCCAATCTTTCGCTGTCGCTGCACCGCACGACAGGAAAATCGCGCCTGCTGCTATCACCGAACATCCGAATAAGCGTTTCATCGAAGCCTCCTCCGCGCGAATAAGACGTATGTCGCGACCACCGGTTAGCGGGCACTCGTCGTTCCGCTCGTAAATGGAATGCTGTCAACGCTGTATGGGGGGCGGCCTGTTCACTCCTGGGACGGACATGATCGAGAAAGAACAGAAGTGGCAGCACTGGACCCAGCAGCGCGCGAAAATTGTTGTTTGCACGATCCGCACAGAGCGATTTCGCCAGACAACATTTCAGCCGCCTACACAACCATTACGCCGCACATCCGCCGAACGCCGGTGATGGAGGTGAGCGGGCAAGATTTGGGAATTGGAGCTGGGCCGGTCACGCTGAAACTGGAGCTGTTTCAACACTCCGGCTCGTTCAAGGCGCGCGGCGCCTTTACGAACCTCCTGAGCAGAGATATTCCGCGGGCCGGAGTAGTGGCGGCATCCGGCGGAAATCACGGTGCTGCCGTCGCGTACGCAGCCCGGAAATTGGGAATAGCAGCCAAGATCTTCGTTCCGACTATTACTTCGCCGGCAAAGCTCGCCCGCTTGCGCGAATATGGGGCCGAACTCTGTGTGACAGGCGAGCGCTACGCCAATGCTCTTGCCGCAAGCGAAGTGTGGGGTTCGGAAACCGGCGCTCTGGCGATCCATGCTTACGATCAGATCGAAACGCTTTTGGGGCAGGGAACTGTTGCACTCGAGCTCGAACAGCAGGCGCCCGAATTGAACACGGTCCTGGTAGCTGTCGGCGGCGGAGGTCTCATCGGCGGAATCGCTGCTTGGTATCGACGCAGGGTGAAGGTCGTGGGCGTCGAGCCATTCGCCTCGCCAACTCTCTTTGAAGCTCTTGAAGCCGGACGGCCGGTGGACGCCGAAGCGGGAGGGATCGCGGCCGATTCTCTGGCCCCGCGGCGCGTCGGTGAGCTTATGTTTCCGGTCGCGCAACGGTTCGTGGATCGCGTGGCGCTCGTGACAGACGAAGACATCCAGTCCGCGCAACAGACGCTTTGGAACACGCTGCGGATTGTCGCCGAACCGGGTGGAGCTGCTGCATTTGCGGCACTCCTGTCGGGCCGTTATCAGCCTCAGCCGGGCGAACGCGTTGGGATTATCGTTTGCGGGGGGAACACCGCCGCAGTCGACTTCGCTCGATGAGCGTCCCGCGAACTGCTACCATTCCCCACATCCCCACGCCATGTCTGATTCGAACGCACGCTTCGCAAACAAAGTCGTTTTAGTAACTGGCGGCAGCTCAGGTATCGGCCGCGCGGCTGCACTCGCGTTCGCGCGGGAGGGCGCGAAGGTCGCGATCGCCGCGCGGGGGATTGAACGCGGTCAAAACATTCTCGGCGAGATCCAAGCCCTAGGCCGCACTGCTATCTTCGTTCCGACGGATGTAGCCGATGCCGCGCAGGTCAGGCTGCTGTTTGAAGTGACGCTGAAGGCGTTTGGACGTCTCGACTGCGCGTTCAATAACGCAGCGGCCGTTCCTCATTCACACTTTGTTCCCACGGCGGATCTGACTGAAGAACAATTTGACGAGTCGATAAGCGTAAATCTGAAGAGCATCTGGTTGTGCATGAAGGAGGAGATTCGGCAGATGCTCTCGCAATCGCCGCGCGGGGGCGCGATTGTCAACACTTCGTCGGTCAATGGGCTTGGCGGAGCGCCGAAATCGTCCCTCTATTCTGCCGCGAAAGCGGGCATTCTCGGACTTTCCAAATCGGCGGCGATTGAATATGCGAGCGAAAAACATACGTGTGAACGCATTGGTCGCGGGCGGGTTCCGTACACCGATGTTGGAGGGATTTATTGAGCTGATCAGCGGCGGCGATGCCGAGAAGCGGAAGCAGATTGAGAACCGCCACAAAGAGCGCGTCGCGATGGGCCGGATCGGCAACCCGGAAGAAGCAGCAGAAGCCGCGCTTTGGCTGTGCTCCGACGCGGCGTCCTACATGACAGGAAATTCACTCATCGTGGATGGCGGTATGACTGCTCCGTTTCGCTAATCAGTCAGGCCGCCGCGCGACGATTTCGGCGACAGCGCGGCGATGCGCAGGATCACTGGGCTCCCCTTCATAACGATGGAGGATCTGCCAGCCGCGGAAGTACTGAATCAATTCTGCCGGTCGAAGGCGGGATTCGGTGGGCTGCTCGCGTCCCTGGGCGATGTGTACGATGGCGACCAGAACGCCGCCGGGTTTGACTCCGTTCTTGGCAGGCTCAAAGAGGTCGCGCTGCAGGTAATAGCAGATGGCCACCAAGTCCCAATGCGATTTCTCGATTTCGTACTCGCGCTTTTGCAAGTCGGCGACGCGGGCGTCCACATCGATTCCAAGTTGAGAAACTCTTGCCCGCAGGGCTTCGATCGCGGCTTCCGAGCCATCGATGGCCGTCACGCTCCAGCCGCATTGAGCGAGCCAAATCGCGTTGCGGCCCGTGCCGCATGCGAGATCCAAGGCAGTTCCACGCGCGAGGGGCTTCGTTGCTTCGACCAGAAGCGGCGTCGGTTTCGTATCCACGTCGTCAGGGGAGAGCTCCCGTGATCGATACCGCTCATTCCATCCGCGAATGTCCATACTTATAGCCTGATCTCATCTAGTCACATATGGTCACACCTCATTCGAGCTTCGATCTCAGGGCTAGCGCGCGCGAAGAGATGATTCATGAGGGATTCAACCCCGATTGGACGCCCGAAACGAAGCAACAAGCGGCGGCTCTGAAAGCGCGGGCCGGCGCGGCGACCGGTGAGAACGTTCGCGATCTCCGCAGCCTGTTATGGTCTTCGATCGATAATGACACTTCACGCGATCTCGATCAGATAGAAGTTGCCGAGCGTGTGGACTCCGGCATCCGCATTCTGATTGGAATCGCCGATGTCGATTCGAGCGTGCCGGTCGGCTCACCGATCGACGGCCACGCCGCATCGCAAACCACGACGGTCTATACCGCTGTCCAGACATTTCCGATGCTGCCGGAAGAACTATCGACAGACATGACTTCGCTGGGCGAAGAGGGCGATCGGCCGGCGGTAGTTATCGAGATGCTGATCGATTCACGCGGGTGCATCGTCTCGTCCGATATCTATCGCGCGGTGGTTCGGAACAAAGCGCAGCTCACCTATGAAGGCGTAGGTCCTTGGCTTGAAGGATCCGCCCCGGCACCTGCGAAGATCTCCGCCTCTGTCGACCTGGAAGCGCAGCTAAGACTGCAGGACGAAGCAGCACGTGCTCTGCGCGATCAGCGCCAGCGACTGGGTGCGCTGAACTTCGACCGTGTGGAAGCGGAGCCTGTGTTTGCTGACGGCGAGGTAACCGGCATTCGAGACAGGCGGAAAAATCGAGCCAGCGATTTGATCGAAGACTTCATGATCGCGGCGAATGAGGCGATGGCTCAGACGCTTACGCGGCTGGGCGTTTCTGGAATCCGCCGCGTTGTGAAATCGCCGGAGAGATGGCCGCGCCTGATCGAGCTCGCGGCGCGCTACGGCACGAAGCTACCGGCTGAGCCCGATTCCGCCGCGCTGGCCGCGTTTCTTCAGCAGCAGAAAGAAAAAGACGAAGTGCATTATCCGGACCTTTCGCTGGCGGTCATCAAGCTGATGGGACCGGGGGAGTACGTGCTCTCTTTGCCCGGGGATCCGAGCGAGGGACATTTCGGCTTGGCCGCGCACGATTACACGCACTCGACCGCACCGAACCGGCGCTTCGCGGATCTGGTTACGCAGCGGCTCATCAAGTCTGCCGTCGCACGAGGCCGGTCGCCGTATTCGGACGATGAACTCGCTGCGATAGCGGGAAACTGCACGCTGAAAGAGGACGCCGCACGCAAGGTGGAACGCGTGATGAGCAAGCGCGTGGCAGCCGTCGCATTTCACGACCGCGCAGGAGAAAGCTTCAATGCCGTGGTGACCGGCGTCACCCCCAAAGGCGTCTTCGTTCGCGTGATGCGCCCGCCCATCGAAGGTCGTTTGATGCGCGGCGAGGCGGGCGTGGATGTCGGCGACCAGATTCGGGTCACGCTGCTCAGCACCGATCCGCAACGCGGATATATCGACTTCGGCCGATAGGGCGGTACGTAACCTTCCTCGGCATCATCTCCAGAGTGATTCGCATCTGCCGAGGTATGGATCTTCAACTGAACGGCAAACGGGCACTGGTGACGGGATCGACCGCGGGTATCGGCTATGCCATCGCGGAAGCTCTGGCGAAGGAAGGCGCCAGCGTAATCGTCAACGGGCGCACGAAGGAGCGGGTCGAAAAGGCTGTCGAGAAGCTACGCGCAGCGTCGATTGCAGGCGAGGTTCATCCTGTCGCGGCCGATCTCGGTACTGCCGATGGGGCGCGGCAAGCAATCGAGCAGTTTGCGGAGGTCGACATTCTGGTCAACAATCTCGGTATCTTCGAACCAAAGCCGTTCGAAGAGATTTCCGACGAAGACTGGCTTCGTTTTTTCGAAGTGAACGTCTTGAGTGGCGTCCGCCTAAGCCGCCATTATCTGCCGCGCATGAAAGAAAAGAACTGGGGCCGCATCCTCTTCGTGTCGAGCGAGTCAGCGCTGCAGATTCCTTCTGAGATGATCCACTACGGCATGACCAAAACGGCGCAGTTGTCGATCGCGCGCGGCATGGCTGAGACCACAACCGGGACGAACGTGACGGTTAATGCGGTGCTGCCCGGCCCCACGGCGTCGGAGGGAGTGATGCAGTTCGTCGACCACTTCGCGGCCGCGCAAAGCGCCACCCGCGATCAGGTGGAGAAGGACTTTTTCAAGCACATGCGCCCTAGTTCCATTCTGAAGCGCTTCGAAACGCCGGAAGAGATCGCGGCGCTGGTCGCGTTCGTTGCGAGTCCGTTATCTTCGGGCATCAATGGCGCCGCGCTGCGGGTCGACGGTGGGGTGGTGCGCTCCATTGCGTAATCCCGCCGTGTAGACGCAGGATGTCCCGCAAGTTGGGGAGGCGATGTGCTGCGCAATTATTCGGTCAGGAACGCGGTGGTCTTGATTCCGGAGATTTCAAACGTTCTGCGGCAGCGCGGATTCTTGCACGGCGCTTTGTCGTCCAAGAGCACCATGTAACTCGCAGCTTTCGCGAACTTAGCGCGGTCCCGCTCATCAGCTTGACGCGGCAGTTTATCCACCTTGCGCCGCAGCAGCCAACGAAGATCGTAGGTATCGGCGGTCCTGCAAAATGGACAATTCAGTGTCGCTTGCTTGTTAACCTGCGACTCGCGATAAAAGGCACGTTCGTCCACGCTTTTGATCCGTTCTTTGACTCAACTAACGATTGGAAAATTTGAAGTTGGAGACCGAAACTTCGTCGTTGGCCGGAATGTAGAAGCCGACCTTTCCTTGGGTGAAATTGCCGCCCGAGCTGCTAACCGACCCGATGTCGCTCCAGCTTCCATCAAGCGTTTTAACTCGGGCGCTGATGGAATCGGGTTTTACAGAGACATCCGCTTGCACCCACTCGTTGGAATCCACGCTAAACGGAACACGACTGATTTCCATCGATTTGCCATCACGAACTTCACGAAGAGTGGCGTGCTTGCCGTCGAGTGTAAACAAGACATAATTGTCCGCGTCCTGGTAACCCGCATACCATTGCAGCTTGCTGTGCTTTAGGAACCCGCCGAGGTGTCCCTGGGCCGAGAACGTGTAGTGGCCCGGGACCTTTGGTATGTGATAAGGCACGAATCCGCCCCCTCTACGAATTTGCGAACCCTCCATCTCCATGGTTTCGTTCCGAGTGGCAGTATCGGTGGCGCGAGCAGGCGCCGGCGCGGCTGGAGCCGGAGAGGGCGGCTTGTTTTCCGCGGCGGCATTATCGAGCATCACATCCGGGCCCGAGAGCACTGCCACATCGCCGGCACGAAATGTGCGCTCGAATCGCTTCGGCACTGCTTGGTCGCGCCGGAGTTCCACGATGTGGTCACCCGGTTTAACGTTCGATATATTTGCATTTCCATCAGCACCGACCGCGCCAACGAAATCTTTATCGACATAAACCATTGTTCCCGGTTGCGCGCCTTTGACTTGAACAGTCGCGACTTGCGGGAGAGACTGCAGGCGGAATTGCAGCGCCGCTTCTTCGGCCTTTTTCACGTCGACGCTCTGAGGAGGTGGATCCGCGAATCCCGCCTTGTGTACGCGGATCGCGTAGTCGCCGACCTTCAAAGGAATGCGTAATTGACCGCGTTCCGTCTTCCGCCGGTAAAGAGCATCGTTGATATAGACGTCCACACCATCCTGAGCGGTCGTCACAATTAGTGTTCCGGCGTTGGGATCGGATTTCACATAAGCGGTCAGAGTGGGGGCGGGAGTGTAAGTCAGCACAAAACGCTGGCGGTCCTTGTCCTGAGTTACCTGCAGATCGTGATCGGTTTTTCCGAGGTTGTCCAGAGCCACGCCGTCGGCTCCGACGTCCCCGGCGGGCTTGCCGTCCAGCATAATGTCAGAATTCTCGGCATTGGTGATCAGTCGCCCCCGACCCTCTTGCTCCGAAACCAAAACCGCCATCGCATTCGAAGCGGAAGGCAGGCCCACGACTCGCGGCGCGGCGTTCTCAGCTACGTCGAAAGTGAATGACGCCGTGCCGCTACGCCCGGTTACTTTGATGGAGTGCCGGCCTGGGTGCAGGTTATCGAGAACAAGTTGGCCGTCTTTCAGATCCTGCGGATCTCCACCATCAATGGAGACAGTACCCGGCACGAGGTCGGTATAGAGGCGCAGCGCCGGAGTGGTCGGAATGGGCAGTTGCGCGCTTGGCGGGACTTGGGCCGGTGCGGGGTTCGCATTCGTGGGGTGCTGGGTCTGGGGGGTCGCGACCTCAACGGGTGTGAAATTTACCTTGCGCGCGGCCTGCACCAAAAAGATGAAGGCTGCCACTAAGATGCCGGTAAAAAACAGCGCAAGATAGGTGGCGCGCTGCCAAGTCTTTGGATCGACGCGCGGCACCTCCGGAGGAATCTCCGCGACGTCGCTTGGCGGCGATTGAGCGGGCGCGGATCGACGAACTAAATGCGCTCCAGGATTTTCTTCCAGATAGACGGAGGCCGCTTCCGCAGGTTTTTCGCGAAGCTGACGCGCGAGATCGATGATTTCTTCCTGCACTTCAGCGATGAAGAGCTGCACGTCGAAATCGTCGGAATGCGCGTGTCGAAGACTCTGCACGCGGCGGAAGTAGTCGCGCAGATCGTCGAGTGAAGTCGATTGGCGGGCATCGAATTGAATCTGTCTCAACTCGTCGAGAGAAGAATATGTGTGCTGAGAACGATCCACCGAAAACGCCTTATAGCGCGATTATATCGAGATGAGTGCGGACGCTAAGTGCGATTGGCGTAATTCAATTCATAAAAACGGCGATATTCGCCGCTCTTTACGTGGTTTACCCATTCTCGATTGGCCCGGTACCAATCGATTGTCATGCTCAGCCCGCAGTCAAAATCCATGCGCGGCTCCCAACCGGTGTGCCGCGTCAATTTGGCATTGGTCAGAGCATATCTTCGATCGTGCCCGGGCCGATCGGCGACGCGCGTCATCAAGGATTCGGGCTTGTTCATCACCTTCAGAATGCGTCGGATGATTTCCAGGTTGGGCAGCGAGCAGTTCCCCCCGATGTTGTATATCTCACCCGGTTCACCCTTCCCGAGAACAGAAAAAATAGCGCGGCAATGATCTTCGACATATAGCCAATCCCGCACCTGCTGCCCATCACCGTAAACCGGAAGCGGTTTATCTTCGAGAGCATTCGAGATCATGAGCGGAATCAGTTTTTCCGGGAACTGATACGGACCATAGTTATTCGAGGCGCGCGTCACTGAGACGTTTAGCTTGTAAGTCGTGTGATACGAAAGAGCCAGCAGATCCGAGGCCGCTTTCGAGGCTGAATACGGACTGCTGGCGCGGAGCGGATAAGTCTCGTCTGCTTCGTGCGGCGGGTCGATGCTGCCGTAGACTTCGTCCGTCGATACATGAACGAAACGAGCGATGTTATTCCGGCGTGCCGCTTCGAGCAGTGAGAACGTGCCGTTAAAGTTCGTCTGAATGACCGGAGCAGGCGAGTGGATGCTGCGGTCCACGTGCGATTCGGCGGCGAAATGGATTACCGCGTCAGGCGATTCGGTTCTGAACGACTTTTCAACCGCTTCCCTGTCACAAATGTCCAACTGCACGAACCGGTAGCCCGGATGATTCGCGATCGGCTCGAGATTCTCGAGGTTGCCTGCATAAGTCAGGCTGTCAACGTTTATAAGGTGCTCTGCCCACCGCTCCCGGAGCGCCATACGGACGAAACAGGACCCGATAAATCCCGCGCCGCCCGTAACCAACAATTTCATTTGTGTTGCAGCTCCCAATCGTAAGCGATGCCGGTATCGTTGTACGGGATACGGCCTTCGTCTGACGGATCGTAAAGGTGGTCGGTCACGTAGACCAAAACGGAGGGTTGCTCGCCGATCACTTTGTAACCGTGCGCAACACCGGGAGGAATCAGCAACTGCCAGGGCCGCAATGCGCCGATGTACAACGTATTTTTCAACGCAAACGTTCTTGACCCCTGGCGGAGATCGACCAGCGCGACCTGCAACAATCCTGCGACGGGAACCCAGTAATCCGTTTGGGATTTGTGGAAATGAAATGCTTTGATGATGCCGGGGTAATTCACTGCCGCGGAAACCTGCGTCGAAGCGGAGGGGAATGCGCTGACGAGGCCTTGCTCGAAGCGAGCCACTTCGAGGAAATACCCCCTGTCATCAGGCCAAACCGCGAATGGCCGCACCTCGACACCGGCAACCAGGTCGTTGCTTGTGGGCGACAAAATAATTTTGCCGATTCCAGGTTCACACGTCGGAACGGAAATCTGAGATCCCGAGCCTAGAATCCCCAAAGCGGCCGTACTCATATGTTTCTAGCTCCCGTTGCGGTTGCCATTTCGACCGGCGATTGCTGTTTGAGCTTGGTGTCGTGCACAAGATTGGCGGCACGCAGCAGAGATTCAAAAGTGCCCGCATCGGTCCACCACCCATCGAGGTAGTTGAAGGTCATGGTGCCTTCGCGAATATATGCGTTGTTGACGTCGGTAATTTCGAGCTCACCGCGGGCCGAGGGCGTGAGCGTCCGCGTCTTGTCGAACACGGTCTGGTCATAAAGGTAAATTCCAGTTACCGCGTAAGTAGATTTCGGATGGTCCGGTTTCTCTTCAATGCCGATGATTTTGTCGCCCTGAATGTGCGCCACTCCGAACCGTTCGGCATCCTCGACTTCCTTGAGAAGGATCTTCGCGCCGCGCTCTTGCTGCTCGAAGTCGCGAACTGCATCGGCGATGGAGCCTTCGATGATGTTGTCGCCCAGAATGACGCAAATTTTGCTGCCCTCGGCGAAGTGTTCGGCGAGCCCGAGAGCCTCCGCGATGCCGCCCTCGCCTTCCTGGTAGGTGTAATTGATGTGTTTTAAGCCGAACTCTTTTCCGTTTGCCAGCAAGCGCAGGAAATCGCCCGAATTTCTGCCTCCTGTCACCACTAACAGATCCCGAATTCCCGCATCGACGAGCGTTTGGATGGGGTAGTAGATCATGGGTTTGTCGAAGATCGGAAGCAGATGTTTATTAGTGATCTTCGTCAACGGAAATAGCCGGCTGCCCGTACCGCCGGCCAGAACGATGCCTTTCATAAACCCCTGATAGTAACAGGTGCGCGGTGCTTTAGCAGTGGCGGGCCGCTGATGGCGGGCCGCGTTCGACCTCAATCCAGTTTGAGCTTAGAGCGCGGGTCCGGTTGGGCGGCTCGCGGGCCTTTTCCTTTGAGGCGGCGGGCGATCTGGCGCAAAATAAGCAGCAAAATGGCGACACCGATCGCGGTCCTCGAGAAGAATCGAGGAGGAGCAGAGCTGCTGAGGCCCAATATCAACAGAACAACTACAACCAGCGCGATTCCGGCTGTCCAGATCATCATCGAGAAGCGCAGGGCCGCTTTGCGCTGCTGTTCCGCGCGTTGTTCGTACTTATTCATAGCGCGCCGATTTCAGATTACATCAATTTTGAGCGCTCAGCAGAGGTCAAGGGCCACCGTTACGGGTCGAGTTACTCTTCCGGTCCGAGAATTCGATTCAGCTCCGCGGTGCGCTCGTCCAGCTGCTTGCGCAATTCAGCATAACGCTCGACCGCATCATGCCCGATCTTCTGGTCGGCGCTGTTGGTCATGCTGTACAGGTAGGTGATGTGGGTCTGGAGCTCGGGTTTGCTGTAACGGATGGGCGGAGTGATCAAGTGCGACGCAAGCTCGTTGAGTTTAGCGAGCTTATCGGCATCGGCACCGGACGCAGCGCGCAGAGTCGCTTGGGCAGCCCGTATCCGCAACACGAGCTTGTTCACCTCAGAGACCAGATCGCGCACACGCATGTTGTGCTCGAACTGTTCGCGGAGGTCCGCTGTGGTGACACCCGACTTCGTGATGCGCGGATCTTCGATAAGGATCAGCGGCTGAGTCGACGTGAACGAGCCTGCGGTGAGGCGGACTTTATAGTTGCCCGGCACGGCTACGGGCCCATTCGACCCTTCCGGACGGTTCTTGTTTAGCCACGGACCGGGATAGCGGAGATCCCACGTGAAGCGATGCATGCCGGGCGTTTTGTCGAGACGAACGGGCGCACCTCGGAAACGGAATCCGCCCTCCTCGTCTTCACTGGGCGCCGGTTGGCCTTCGCGGGCGGCCCGCTCGTTTTCCGCACTCGAGAATGTACGGACCGGATGACCGCTGTCGTCGAGAATATCGAGCGTGATTTCGCCCGATGGCGCGCTCGCAAGATAGTAGTCGATCATGGCGCCGGGTCGTGGATAGTCAGGAGCCGCACCCTCGCGCCCCAGACCGGGAATGGCGCCACGCGCCGGCGCGCGAACCGCTTCTCGCGGCTGGAAAAGAAAGGCCTGCGATGAATCCATCTTGGAATTCAACTGATGGAAGGGCGTGAGGTCGTCCAGAATCCAAAACGAGCGGCCTTGCGTAGAGAGCACCAGGTCTTTGTGCGATACCTTGATGTCGGTTATCGGCGTGGCGGGCAAGTTCAACTGCAAAGATTGCCAGTGCGCACCGTTATCGAAAGAAGCGTACATGCCGAACTCGGTTCCGGCGTATAGGAGTCCGGCACGATCGGGATCCTCGCGAACCACGCGCGTGGGTTCATCTTTTGCGATGCCGTTTTTGCCGTCGGTGAGGCAAGTCCAGGTCGCGCCGAAATCGTCCGTGCGGTAGATGTATGGCGCAAAATCGCCGAGCAAGTAACGGTAAATAGCGACGTAAGCGGTCCCAGGCCGGCGGGGGCTCGGCTCAATATTCTGCACGCGTCCGCCGGGCGCCAGGTCTTTGGGCGTGACGTTTTTCCAGGTCTTGCCATCGTCGCGTGTCACGTAGACCAGACCGTCGTTCGATCCGGTCCAAATCAAACCGTTCTGCAGGGGCGACTCACGAATTGCGTACAGCGTGCTGTAAACTTCTTCGCCGGTCGCATCGCGAGTGATGGGCTCGCCGCTCGCGCCCTGCGTGCCTGGCGGATGCGCCGTCAGATCGGGGCTGATGCGTTCCCAGGTCACGCCGCCGTCGCGGCTGCGATGCAGAAATTGCGAGCCGTAGTAGACGGTGTGCGGCCGGTGTGGCGAAACCTCCATGGGAGAGACGCGCTGAAAGCGATACATGAGGTCACCGCCGGCATTGCCATAAAGCGATTGCGCGCCGACCCAATACTGTTCTTCATCGTTCGTGTTCATGTTCTGGCGGCTGAACTGACCCTTGCAGCCGCCGTACACGACCTCCGGGTCCGCCGGGTCGGGAATGATCGGCCCCGTTTCGCAGCCGGGTCCTACACGGAACTGCTGTCCGTCTCCGAGCGGAAGGCTCGGCACAATAACGGTTGTGTTGTCCTGCTGCGCGCCGTAAACACGATAGGGATATTGGTCGTCCAGGGCGACCTGATAGATCTCAGCAGTGGGCTGATTGCTTTGCGTGCTCCAGGTTCTGCCGCCGTCGAGCGACACGTTCGCGCCACCGTCGTTGGCCTGAATCATGTCTTGCGAATCTTTGGGATTGATCCAGACATCGTGATTATCGCCGTGGGGAACGGGCATGGAATGAAACGTCGTGCCGCCGTCGGTACTCTTAAACCACCCTTCATCTCCGACCCAAACCACGTCGGCGTTGTTCGGGTCGACACCGAGCGTCGTGTAATAGAAGGGGCGAGTGATGATGGAACCGGACTTGTTCACGAGGGTCCAGGTTGCGCCGGCATCTTCGGATCGATACAGGCCCGAGCCGGGCTTCGCCTCGATGAGCGCGTAAATTCGATTCGGATTGGCGGCCGAGATGGCAACATTGCTTCGCCCGAACAGCTGATCAGGCAATCCGCCGGTCAGTTTTGTCCAGTTGTCGCCGCCATCGGTGCTCTTGTAGATGCCGCCGTCGCGGGAGCCGCTGACGATTGTCCAGGGCTTGCGCTGCCCGTGCCACATGGAGGCAAAGATCACATTGGGATTGCCGGGCTGAAGCTCCAGATCAGCGGCGCCGAGTTCGTCGGTAAGGTGAAGAACGTTCTTCCAGGTTTTGCCGCCGTCGCTACTGCGAAACACACCGCGCTCCTTGTTCGGAACGAATGGATTCCCGAGCGCCGCCACGTACACAATGTCCGGATTCGTAGGATGGACGCGGATGGTCGAGATCTGGCCCACGTCGCGCAATCCAATAAAGGTCCAGCTCTTGCCGGCATCGACAGACTTGTAAATGCCGCGTCCGATCGACACGTTGCTGCGAATTTTCGATGAACCGGTGCCGGCGTATATGATGTCGGGATTGGTGAGCGAGACCTCGACTGCTCCCATGGAGCCGACGGAGAAAAATCGGTCGGAAACGTTCGTCCAGCTATGACCCGCGTCGGTTGTTTTCCAGACGCCGCCGCCGGTCGATCCCATGTAAAAGGTGTATGGCTGAGAAGGAACGCCGGTGACCGTCGTCACGCGCCCGCCGCGCTCCGGCCCGATCATTCGGTAGTGCATGCCGGACCACAATGCCGGGTTGTACGTGTCGCGCTGGACTTGCGCGGAAAGCGAGAACGCCAGCAACGGGACAACTGCGGCGCACGCGAATCTGTTCCTCTTTGTCACCATTCCTGTAGTTATATCGCGCTGCGCCTGAACTGGACGACGGCGCCGCCAATCAGGGCGATTGCCGCCACGATGCTGATCAGCAAACCGGCATAGAAATCTCGAGGGCGGTAAACAAACTGCACAGTATGATTTCCTGCGCCTAGCAGAACACCGCGAAACATATAGTCAGCGGGAAACCATTGCGCTCCGCGGTTGTCGACAGTAACTGCCCAATCCGGATCAGCCGTGTCGTTGAGCATTAGAATTCCCGGACTGTGGAGCGACGCTTGTACGATGACCGATTGGGATCTATAGGAAACTATGGCGGCAGAATCGACGGCACTGTTTGAGCCGGGGTTCATGCCGAGCAGAGCCGATTCGGTTGCCCGGTTCAGCTGCGAGCGATTCAAAACGACAGTGTGAAATACATCGAGCGATGGATCAGCCAATCTCCGCAGCAGTCCGGCATCGCTCGCGACCAGTTCGGCGCGATGGAAGACGGCTGCGCGTGGAAGCACGTCGTCATATTCAAAGACGCTTGGCTCGCCCGCATAGACCTGCTTAAACCCGACGAAATTGGCCTTGCCATCGCCCGGGAAATAGAAATTAGACCAGCCTGCCCAATCGTAAGTGGAATCTCCTCGAGGGCCAGGATCTGTCGAGAACAGGAGATCTACTCGCTCGCCGTGGAATGCGCTTAGGTCCACTTCGCCGTTCATCCAAGTTCTTTCGCGGAAATTGTGTTTCGGATCGATATAATTCGAAAACACCTGAGTTACTCGGCCCCGAGCGTCTCTTACTTCTACCGTGAATCCGACGCCATCGCCTGACTTGTCGAAGACCGCAGAATCGAGTCCGTAGGAGAAGTGGAAGATAGGCTGCTTCTCAGGCACGTCGATGCTGTACGGTAAGCGGGTGTATGAAGGATGCTCGCCTAGCGTCACTCGCACATCCCCGTTGATGCTGAAAATTTTGCGCGCAATAACGATTCGCTGCTTGGGCGTAGGATGTGCACTGTTCTGAAGCAGCACTTCCTCGATTCGTTTGTTGGGGGTGCTATAGAGTCGAGTGCTCGCCAGATATTTTACGGAGGACAGCTGCAGCAACCGGCGTTCGAGCGGATCTTCGAAACTATAGGCGCCCAGACCTCTAAAGCAGCTTTCCAAGTCCGGGATCAAGTCTTTGCGAGACGGGAAGAACGTATCGAGAAATGGAAAATACTTCGCGCTATACATTGCGTCGAGGTCCCGTATATCGTAAAGCCCAAAGGCGCCAGCCCAGTTCGGCATTAGTACACCATCACGCGCGAATACACGATAGTGATCGCCGGCGCGTGACTTGAGGAAATCAACGAAGGGCGCACCCGCATACGGATCCTCGGTAGTTCTGGGTAAGTTATTAAATACCCGGTACACCGGCAGGATGTAAGCCAAAGACAGTTCGAGTGAGAGAAGTATTACAAAAAAGGCGCCCGTGGTGGAGTTCGGCATGTCCGCACTGAGCGCCGACCAGTTAGGGCGCCTCGAAACGACCAGCCAGATGGCAAGAACTGCAAGCAGGAACGCCGGAAACGAGATGGAGAAGACCACCATCTTCGCAAGAATGCCACCGCCGCGAAGTTCCATGGACAGTGTAGTCCTCGATTGGAAGACAGCGAACGCGCCGACGAGACAGCAAATGCCGAATGCAAGCCATTGTGCCCGCCTGGAAATCTGCTTTGCGATCAATGCTTCCAGTCCCAGTGCGCACAGCATCGAGGCGCTAACCGAAAGAATCGCGCCCGGATACTTACGAAGATCGATGAGGTTAAGGAGCGGCAATGCACCCAAAGAGTTGATGAGCAGCCCGTATCGCTTGAGAACGACTGCGAAAATGCACAGCGCGAAAAAACAGGTAATCGCGTTCATCTCACGATCGCGAGTGGTTGACCAGCGTGCCAGTCTCATGACAGCGGCTGTCATGAGAAACAAAGCGATGACCCCGACATAATCACGCAGTGCGCTGTCGCCGTGCGTGGCAATGCCGGAGTTCGTAGGACCAAAAAGCAAGGGGAAAAGATAGGTAAACACGGAAATGCCGCGTTCATCGTAAGCGAGTCCAAAAAAATGACCGTTTGGAGAGGGAGTATGTCCGTTGGCGGATCGGCTGAGATAGTCGACGAACGGAAGAAGGAAGAAAGCCGAAAGACCGACTCCTGAAACGGTCGCCGCTAGCACACGTTTGACCAGGGGTGCCCAACGTTGGCATAAGTCGGAATCAGAGAGAATCCGGGCTGATAAATACAGGTAGACGAAGAGCAACAGTAAGGCAGCGCTTTCCGGCATTCCACCTAGAAAGACCAGGAGAATGACGACTGCAAAGCCAACCTGCGTCTTGTAAGTTCGCTTTCGCAACAGGTATTCCGCACTGAGTAAGCTGGCCGGCAGCAAAGTTTCCACACTGAGGTGCGGCATGGTTATGTAAAGCACGTAATAGCCGGCGAGCATCGACGCAATCCCGCCCGCCAGAGCCGAGTAAAAGGAAAGAAACAGGCGGAGATACAAATAGGCACAAAAGCCCGCAACAAAGAGGCGGAGAAGAATGTACCAGTCGTATAGCGCCGGGGTGAGATGGGCAGCAAGTGCGAACGTCAAAGGATAAAACGGCTGCGATTGCATGTTTGCCGCAAGCGGCTGTCCGAAACCTTGATAAGGATTCCAAAGCGGCAGTGTTTTCTCTTGGAAGTACTGTTTGCGAATGATTGCGAACCATGGTTCGGTTCCCCATCCGGGTGCTCCGGGATCGAGGACCTTTAGAAACGGTTCGTTAACGGGTTTTCCCGCCCATGCACCCCGGAACAGGATGCTGGGGACATCTTGCGCACTCTCAAGAAGAGTTCGGTGACCCCACAAGCATTGAAAAAAGCAGGCATGCAGGAGGAATACCAGGATTATTGCCGCGCGTAAAGTCTCGCGCCTCCAAATGGCCTTACTTGAATAGACAAGGGCAGTGAGCATCGCTTTGATTTGCTGGGTGGACGTCAACGCAAGCGAAAGCCCGAAAGGTTCTCGATGGCATCGTCGCGCTCTTCCACGCTGCGGACCTGTGCCATGCGGGGGCCGAGGTGAAGCGCGCCGGCAAGGTCGCTGAGCCGTTCCCCGGAGCCACTTGCGTACACTTCGACCGTGCCGTCGTCCAGGTTGCGCACCCAACCCGAGAGCCCGAGAGCGGTCGCCTTATGCTGCACAAAGTAGCGAAATCCGACGCCCTGTACCATGCCCCTGATCAACCAGCGCTTGGCGGCCTTTGGGTCCATAAAAGATCTTCACTGAGCGTACAACGCGTAGCGGTGTTGAGGTTTGTCACACTGGAAACAAGAGCATGGCATTTCCCGTTCACCGCCCGCGGCGGCTGCGTTCCTCTGAACCGATACGGCGGCTGGTGCGGGAGACGCGTCTCAATCCATCGCAGTTCATCCTGCCGCTGTTTGTGTGTCCGGGGCAGGGCGTGCGCAACGCGATCCGCTCGATGCCGGGTCACGCGCAGCTCTCCATAGACAACCTCGTCCGAGAGGCCGAAACGTGCAAGGCCTTGGGACTTGGGGGAGTGATTCTTTTCGGCATTCCTGGAGAGAAGGACGAGTCGGCTTCGGGCGCGTATTCAGCGGAGGGGATTACGCAACGGGCCATTCGCGCACTGAAGCAGAACGTTTCCGAACTGCTTGTCATCACGGATGTGTGCAACTGCGAGTACACGAGCCACGGGCACTGCGGTCTGGTCAGAAATGGAGACGTAGAGGGCCGCGTGGAGAATGATGCAACGCTCGAATGGCTGGCGAAAACGGCCGTTTCGCACGCCGAGGCCGGGGCGGACATTGTTGCGCCGAGCGACATGATGGATGGCCGGGTTGCCGCTATTCGCAAGGCGCTCGATGCGGCGGGTCACACGATGACGCCCATCCTGTCGTATGCGGCGAAATACGCGTCGGTGTTTTATGGACCTTTTCGCGAAGCCGCCGAATCGACGCCTCAATTTGGCGATCGCCGCAGTTACCAGATGGATCCGGCGAATGGGCGGGAGGCAATGCGCGAGATCCTGCTCGATCTGGAAGAGGGCGCCGATATGATCCTTGTAAAACCAGCCATGCCATATCTCGATGTGATCCGTGAAGCGCGGCAGCAATTCGACGTGCCGCTCGGGGCATATCAAGTCAGCGGGGAATTCAGCATGATCATGGCTGCGGCGAACAATGGATGGCTGGATCTGGATAGAACCATTGTTGAATCGCTGACGAGCATCCGCCGCGCGGGCGCAGATTTTATTTTTACGTACTTCGCAAAGCGAGCTACAGAGCTGATCGCTTGAGGCGGCAGTTTATGGCTCGGGCAATTTCCCGGAGAGGTAGTAGCGTTCCGGTTGGAGGCGGTGGTTGCTGGGGCCCTGATTGCGGACGATGTGAACAGCGACCGCTTGCCCCGGTTTCAACTTGGACTGGACTTTCATGACGTCGTCCGGGGAAGATACGGGCTGCCGGTTGATGGAAAGAATCGCGTCGCCCTCCGACATGCCGATATCGTCGGCGAAGGAGCCTGGGTCGACGGAAACCACCTTCACACCGTCTTTCGCTTCAATCTGAAGATCTTGCCTTTCCTTCTGGGTCAGGCGCATGATGGTGATCCCGAATTTGGCGGGGGCGATCGACGCTTCCGATCCCTCCGCGCTGTTCGGCCTTGCCGGGTTCGGCGATAAATCGGCGGACTGTTTTTCACTGGCCCAGATGACCGACCTCTCGCCGACAGGCACCTTGAAGTCGAGCCGCTTGCCATCGCGGTCGACGGTGAACAGAGCCGTCGACCCGATGGGAAGATCAGCCACCTTAGTGACCAACTCTTCGCCATCTTTGATGGGATGATCGTTCATCCCGACGATAACGTCGTCAGCCTTGATTCCTGCTTTGCCCGCAGGTCCGGCCGGCGGGACGTCTTCGACGAGAACGCCGTGGTCCAGACCGAAGGCTTGAAGAGTATCGGC
Organism: Terriglobia bacterium; assembly: GCA_963719335.1. Taxonomy (GTDB): domain Bacteria; phylum Acidobacteriota; class Terriglobia; order Bryobacterales; family Bryobacteraceae; genus Bog-105. Next base: position 168,224 of record CAVRBR010000003.1, read on the forward strand.
CTGGTTCGGATTGCGAGTCCACTTGATTCCGATCGAGCCACGCACTACTCTCCCTTCGCGAATAATATCGTTGTAGACCTTGACGGCCATGTTCGAAGGAAGCGCGAATCCTATTCCTTCATACGAACCACTGCGCGTGGCAATCATCGTATTCACACCGATGACTTCACCGCGGATGTTGAGCAATGGTCCGCCGCTGTTGCCGGGGTTAATTGCGGCGTCGGTCTGCAAGAAATTTTGGAATGACCCGACAGGCAAATCGCGGCTGCTGCGTTCCGCGCTCACAATGCCTGCGGTCACGGTTGCACGCAGGCCGAAGGGGGAGCCGATTGCGATCACCCAATCGCCGACTTGAACGCTGTCCGAATTGCCGATTTGTACCGGGACCAGCGGTTGTTTCGATTCGATTTTGAGCACCGCGAGGTCGGTTTCCGTGTCGTAACCAACCACCCGCGCTCGATATTCCGTCCCATCGTCTCCGCTCAGCTTGACCTTAATGCGATCCGCATTGTCGATTACATGATGGTTGGTGACGATGTATCCATTTCGGTCGACGATGAAGCCCGTTCCTGAGCCTTCGGTACGGAAGGATCGCGGCTCGTTTCCACCGAAGAAGCGCCGGAACATGTCCGAGGGGTCCTGGCTCTTGGGCTGCTCAGTGTCGCCGTTATCTTGGTCGTTCGAATCGTCATTATGATGCGCGCGCTTGCCCGATTTCGGCAAGTAGTCGGATTCGATGTACACGACGGACGGTTCGACGCGTTTCGTCAGCTTTGTAAACTCGCTCGAAATCGGAACGGCTTGCGGAATGCTCAGAGGTGTCGCGTCGGGCGCAACCACGGTATTCTGCCGCTCGGCTTTTACACCGGTGTTGATGACCGTGCCGATCACAATACCCACTATCAGGGTGAATAGCAGGAGCACGAAGCTCAGCAGCTTCGGTTGCTTCAATTTCTGGAGGAACGGCATTGCGGAGAGGCCCTTTCGCGAGCGCTACTTACCAGTATAAAAGAATTTAGGTTCGGCTTCGCGAGCGAGCCTCAGAGACTTTATACTCTTAATCCGATGTCACGCGACGCGCGCGGGTTTCAGTTCAACGGCAACAATCCCCACCAGGATCAGGATGGCGCCCAGGAGTCCAGCCGGCGTGAGCCGTTCGCCCCCGGCCCAGACCGCAGTCGCAAGGGCGAAGACCGGTTCGAGCGCAAAGATAAGCGCCGTTCGCGTGGCGGTGGTGTACTGTTGCGCCCAAGTCTGCAGAGCGAATGCGGCTGCGGTGGCGAAAAGAGCAGTCAACACGATCGCGAACACAACGCCCCGGCTCCAGATTACTTTCGGCGTTTCGATTGCGAGTGAAGCCGTGGACAGAACAGCGGCGCAGAGTATCTGACCCAATGCGACCGCCTCGAAGCGTTCGCGTTGAGAGAAGTAACCGAGCACGAGCAGGTGGAATGCAAACGCGACGGCGCAGCCAATGGTCAGAAGGTCGCCGCGATTCATGTGGATGTCGCTATGGAGGGATGGGATGGTCAGCAGGACCATGCCGCCAGCCGCAATCGAAATGCCGACCAGCTCCGCGAGTTGCGGCAAGCGTCGGTAAACAGCGGCGCTGATCAAAGGAACCAGCACGATATACAGCCCGGTGAGGAATCCAGAGTTTCCCGCACTGGTGTATTTCAAGCCGAAAGTCTGCAGGATGTAACCGAGCCACAGAAATATTCCGGCCAGCGCTCCTCCTCGAAGGCCGCGTCCGATGGCACGCGGGCCTGCGCGCCCTAGGGCCGGCGTAAACATCAGAATCATGCACGCGCCGGCCAGGCCGAAGCGAACGGCCAGGAAATACATGGTTGAAATTTCGACGAGCGCCCGCTTTACGACGACGAAGGTGGTGCCCCAAACGAGCGCCACGAGGGCGAGCGCCAGATCGGCCTGCCAGCGTGAAGGGGGTTTTCGCGGACTCGGCTGCGTGATGGCGCCGGTCACGCTTTCGCCGGGCGAATTCCGTCGGAAGCGCGATTCTGCTCCGAGAGGGCGGCGAGCGTCAGCAGAATGCGTCGAAGGCCGAGTTCACGGCCGTCCGGCTGATACCACTCTTCTTCTGTGTGAGCACGTCCGCCTTGCCCACCTGCTCCGATAGAGACGGCGGGCAGTCCCATCGAAAGCGGAACATTCGCGTCGGTCGAGGCACAATCGATTTTCGAGCGAATGTTCAAGTGCGCGTCGACGGCCTGGATGGTCTGAAGCAGCGAAGATTCGTCGGACAGCTTGCCGCCGGGCCGTGAGCCGAGCTCTTTGATTTTGGCCGTCAGCCGGTTGCTATTTGCGGTACGGTTCTCGCGTTCCAAACTTCTCTCCACGGCAGCCGTCAGCAAACCGGATAGGCTGTCGAGAATGCCTGGATCCTCGGAGCGCAAGTCGAGTTTTGCTCGAGCGCTCGACGGAATCGAGTTGACGCTGGTTCCGCCTTCGATAATTCCGAAGTTATAAGAGCAATGCCCTTTGCGTTCGGCGGTCAGGCGCGCCTCCGCCGATTGGATAAATGAATTCACGATTTCGGCGATGGCATGAATCGGGTTGGGGGTGCCGTAGTCGTTCCAACTGTGCCCTCCGGGACCGGCGAAACTGATCTCATAACGGCGGCTTGCGAGCGCTTTCGCGGTGATGTGATCGAGCGCCGGCCCGTCGAGGACAAGGAAGGCCTTGATTTCTGCCAGTTTGATTTGTGGCAGCTGGATTTGTGCTTGCTGGATTCGCCCCAGCTGAGGAGATTGACGGCACAGGTATCGCATGCCGCTCAGATTGCCTTCACCCTCTTCGCCTACATTTGCGACCAGCAGAATCGACTGGGCCAATTCGTGCAGATCCACGGTTTCCGCCATGACTCGTGCGAGAGCAAGCAGAGCCGCCAAGCCTGACCCATTGTCCGAAGCGCCCGGCCCAAAGAGCCGTCCCTCGGAACCGTAGTAGACATCTTCCAGGCGGCTCGGAGCGAAGACCGTGTCGAGGTGCGCGGAGACGACCAGGAAGCGTGGATGCTCTTCGCTGCCTAGGGTTGCCAATACGTTTCCGGCGCGATCCAGTTTCGCGGTCCATCCGAGCGATTCCAGTTGCAAGCGGAACCATTCGGCGCGCTGTTGCTCGAAGAAAGTGGGCGCGGGGATGCGGCAAAGCTGGAGCTGCTGGTCATTGATCCACGCACGCTCGCGCGCAAACCAGCGCTGCGCGTTGAAGAGAGCCGGCTGCTCGGCCAGTCGCGCGATCCGGCGACCGTCGGTTGATACGCGGTCCGGGTGCGGCAGCGTCTTGATTTGGCTAGCCAAAAAATCACTCGTTAGCTGTATTTTACTGTGGGTGGGGCGCGAGCTATTGCGGTCCGCAACCTTTCAAAGATGTCGATCGCTGCCGAAGTGAAGAACGGCGGTTTGTCTATGAGCACAACTTGACGTACCTCACAACCCGGATTGGAAGCGGCTTCCATCAGAAGATAACTTCGAAATCGCCGCGATAGCGCCGGTGATAGTTGCCGAAGAAAACTCCATATTGAGGATCGGCAACATTGTCGTGAACGGCGAGCGGGTTGAAGTGATTGGTGAGATTGAAGCTGCTAAGTGAAAGGCGCAAGGTGTATTTGGAGTTGATTTTGAAATTCTTGATGAGCCGTGCGTCGGCGGAAAAGAAATTGCGGAAGCGGGTCTGATCGCTGTAGGGCGTGCCGGTGTAATTTTCGAACGCATCGAATTGTGCGTAGGGGAATCCGTTGCGATATTCGACGATGGGCAAAAGCTCCAATTTCCAGAAAGGGAGATTGGTGTGGCCCCAGAGCAGGAAGCGATTGGGCAGGTCGGCGGGAAGATTCGAATAGAGGTCCGGCCGGATCAGGGGCGTAGAGAAGTTGCCGAGAAAGGAATCGAACTCGTTCAGGTTGCCTTCAGCGCGACTGCGCGTATAGGAGAAGACCAGTTGTTGAGCATCGCTCCAGGCGAGCTTGGCGGTTACTTCGGCCTGCCTGTATCTGGAGCGGCCATTGCCGTTGAGTACAACCTCATTGGTTGTTCCGAGGAGTTCCGGCTCGAGCACGACCAGGCCCACGGAACGGTTGTCGGTGTAAACTCCGCGAACCCGGAGCAGTCTTGAAAAACTGTGCTCGATTTGCGCGTTCCAGGTGGCCCCACGCGGGGAGAAATCGCCGGCGACGCGCTGGCCGTGGATTAGGAAAGAACGCGGCCCGCTGATGCTGCCAATGACGTTAATAAAATCGATGGGCGAGCCTAGAACGCTGCCGTCCGGAGCGTAGTAGGTGACGGTGCGGGAGGGATAGCGACTGAAGGCATAGACGTCGAGCGGAATGTGATCGTAGAACTCGCCGTAGCCTGCGCGGATAACGGTTCGTTCATTGGAGAACGGAGTCCAGGCGAAGCCCGCGCGAGGCGCAACGCGGAGACTTGAGGCAAGCCGCTGATGTTCGACTCGCAATCCGTAATCGAGCGCAATTTTGGGAGTGAGCGACCAGTGATCCTGGGCGTAGGCGGTGAGTTCCAGATCGGTGCGACTAAAGGGGCCGGGAGTGCTGAAATCGATGCGCTTCAACTGTTGACCGGCGCTGTTGAGGATGTCGATGGGGCGGTAGCTGAACTCGCCCTGATCGGTCGCAGGGCTCAGGGAGGTGCCGATCTTCACGAGATGCGTTCCGGCGAGTTTGACTGGTGCGGGCGACCAGATTTCGAGCCACTCGGTACGACCGGCCTCGCGATTTTGACGGGCGAAATAGTTGCCCTGATTTCCTTCGGGGGTCAGGACCATGTCGGCATCGCCCTGTGCGCCGATGAAGGCGCCGAAGCGCTGGATGGAAATGCTGCTGTCGAGCGTGCCACCCCAGAGTCCGTAGTGATCGCTGACGGTTCCGATGTAATTATGCTGGGCGTAGCTGGGCGTTACCGGTTGTGGGTTGAAGTATTCCGGGTTGACGAAGTTGATGTGCTGAGGGGTGACGTGCAGCGTGGCAGTGACGATCTGCCTGGGAGAGGCGACGAAGTCGAACTGCGTGAAAGAATTGAGCCACTCCTGTTTGGATTCGTTGTAGGGAAATCCGAGCGTGCGGCTGGGCACTTTGTCGAGGAAGTACTGGAGCGCAGTGATGAAGTAGAGGCGGTCGGCGATCAAGGGACCGCTTAACACGGCGCGCGGAGTTTCGTTGCGGATTCCGCGCATGTGGTAACTTCTGATCCGAAAATCGGGGAAGGGATCGTTGAGATCGGCGTGCCACTTTTCGCCGCCGCGGCGGGTCTCAACGGCGACGACAGTTTGAGTGAAGCGGCCATATTGGGCGAGGAATGGAGTGTTCAGAACGTTCACCGTCTCAATGCTGTCGATGGGAACGGTTTGGCCAAACTTCCCGGTGGCAGGATCAGTGACATCGCTTTGATTAACAACGAGGGCGCTACGCTGCTCGCCGGTGCCGTCGAGCTTCAGTTCGCCGTCGGGCGTACGCACCACGCCGGGCACGAGCGGAAGTACATCGCTGACGGTGGGCGGGTTTCCGGGGAGAGACTTCACTTCGCTGGGATGGAGTTCGTTGGTTGCGGAAGAGCTTTGTTCCACGATGGCAGGCTTCTCAGTAACGTCGATGCTGGAGCGCACGATTTTCGGAGTCAGACTGAGAGTGACATCGGCATTGGTACCGCTGGCGATTTCCGTGGTGAGGGCGCCTTCTTCGAATCCCGGCTTGAGAGCCCGGATGGTCCATGAACCGCACGGTATGTTTTCGAAATCGGCGATACCCATGGCGCCCGTTGTTCGTGTGGCGCTTCCTGTGGCTGGGGACGCGGCTCGCACCTGCACGTCGAAGACGGGGCTCTCCTGCGAATCCTTCACATAGACGCGCAGCTCGCCGGGTTTACAAGGCGGATCGGAGGCGCGGGCGAGGGGGGCGAGGCAGAGCATCGCCGGGACGGCTATGCAGAATCCTACAAGCCGATCGGATTTAGACACCCGATGAAGAGCGCGGGCGATGAACACACGTCGAAGGCAGTGACCCCAACACTTCATCTGAAAAGTCTCGTCCTTAGAAATGCGGAAAACCCCCACACCCGGAGATAAAGTCCGCATGAGTCGAACACAACTTAGAAACTGTATTAAGGATATGGGACACCTTTTGCAAGGCGTTGCGCAACCATTGGCGAGCTCGGCGGGAATGACGAGAGTACTTGGTACTGCAAATCGGCGCAGTTCGGGTACGATTTGGGCGTTCAGTCGAGATTCAAGAGCGATCAGCGGGCTTTTAACCGGCTGTTTCGGCTCTTAAGCGGTCTCCTTCGGCGAGCCAGACGGCCTATTGATGCAGTTCCTGCCTGCGATTTTCGCCGGCTTCCTGGCGGGGTTCCGCGGCCGCTTTCCCCTTTTGCGATTCGAACCCAATTTCGACTTTGCGGTTTTGGTTTCTTGGCTTTCGCAGTTCGTTAGAGTAGCGCTCGAAGGCCCGCTCGTGGGCGGTCTGGTAGCGCAGATACAGCGCAAGCTGTTCTTCCTGGTGTTCGTGGCAGCGGGGGTTGCGCATTCATTTGATTCGCTGCTATTTGAGCTTGGGTCGCCATAAGATTCCTTTCGAGTGGGTGAAGTCAGAGAATGCGGAATCAGCGCGGCGGCGCGATGGAGTGACACCGTGCGCGGAAGATTTAACTACTTCGTAGCATCGTTGTGTTGCGCGAGCGGAGCGGATTCGTTGTAAGCGGCTGAGAGCGGGGGAGATGGAGTTGTTGTGATTCGGATCGAGGAGTGGGGTTCGCGCGCGGGGGAATGCGATCCCGCTCAATGAGCCTCGGTGATCAGGACCAGTTCAGTAAGCTCTTTGCCGCGGCCGAGCACTAAGCGCTTGCCATTGGGTGATGGGCTTAGAAAGAAGAGGCGATCCGCGCGAAAGCGAGTGATCGGAGCGGGTTCTTCGCCTTGCAGGGGTTGACGCCAGATGTTGCTCACGTCGCTCTGCGTCACGATATATTCTAGACTTTTTCCGTCGGGCGACCAGTAGACTTTGTCGTCGCTGCCGGCGGGTCGATCGAACACCTTCGTGGCCGGTCCTCCCTCAAATGGATACACAGCGATCTTGGGCGTCGATTGCGGCTTGTCGAAGAGGAAATACGCGCAGGCAATCAGCTTGCCGTCGGGCGATACGGCGGGAAGGGAGTTAATGTCCTTCGTTACCTGAATCGGTTCGCCTCCGTCGATCGGCACTCTCCAGATCATCGGCCGCCCTCCAATGCCGGGCGACCATCCTTGAAAAGACGCGTAGACCACCCACCGGCTGTCTGGCGAAGCAACCGGATGCACGTCCAGATTCCCTCGAGTGAGTTGCCGGGGCTGTGAACCGTCGGCGTTCATGCGCCAGACTTTTCCGTCCGCATGATAGAGAATGTAACGCCCGTCCGGCGTTGCCGCGACTTCGGTCTGGTCGGCGGCGGCCCTGGTCAACTGTTTCCCATTCTGCCCGACAGCGTTCATCTTCCAGAGATTGAGAGACTGCCCTGTCGAGGCCGAATAGATAATCTCATCGTCGCGCGCCCACGCGGCTGAATTCAGGCCGGAGATTTCTCCGCTCGAAATCTGCTTGGCGCCGTCCGAGTCGCGCACAGGCATCGTCCACAAATCTTCCGTCGTTTCGCGACGCACCGCCAAGAGCGCTTGCGAGTTGGCGCTGAGGCTGAGCTTCGCGTAATTACTGAGGTCCCTGGTGATACGCGTGACGTGTCCGTCGGGGTAGGAAGTTCGCCACAACTGCAGGTCTTCGGCGGAGTGTTCGCTGGCGGCGACAATCAGCATGCGGCCGTCGACGGAGCTGATCAAGGAACCAACCTGAGCCCAACTGCGCCCGGGGACCGGCGTTTCGCGGCCACTTGAAAGGCCAACTTTGACGATGTGATACGCGTTGGCGGTATAGAAAGGTTCTTTGCCGGCGAGACAAAAAATCGAGTTCCCGTCGCGAGACCAAGCCACCCCGTAGCGCGAATAATAGTATGGCCGCCGACGCGTGGTCAGCTTGCGCTCTTCAGTTCCATCCGAATTCGCCACGATTAACGATTCTTCCCAGCGCGTCATGTCCAACCGGATGAATGCAAGGCGCCGGCCATCCGGCGTAAACGAGATTCGCCCGGTGACATCGCCCAATACCTGCTCAGCTCGACCACCTGCGGACGGAATCCGGTACAAAGTGCCAGCCAGGTTAGTCGTCTGCACGTAGTAAATGTAGGCGCTGTCGGGCGAGTAGATCAGGTCCTGGTAATTGCCGGGAGCAAGCGCGGCGATCCGCTTATCCTGTGTTGGAGCGAGTTGGCGGATCCACACGCTCGGCCCTTCGATGCCTTGCAGAAGATAGGCAACGCTCTTGGCATTGGGCGCAATGGCTGCATCGGTGATGGGGCCAGGTAACGCCAAGCGCGTTATTTCCATGGAGTCAAACGGCAGGGCTGTTCCAGGGTGCGCCGCGCGCCAGGTAAATGTGAGCAGAACAGCAATGGCGCTGAGCGTACTCAGGCCGCCGAGCAGCCACTTCAAAGAAGGTGCGCGAAGGCGACCTATAGGGAGATTAGCGCGTGAAGGGGGAGTTATTGTGGCGCGGGCCTCCGTGCGCAGCGCCAGAGCTCGCAGCGCCGCGGCCAGATCTTCGGTTGAGGAAAATCGTTGGTCGCGGTCCTTCTCAAGGCACTGCAGTATGAGCTGCTCAAGCTGAGGTGTCACGTCGGGACGGGACGCGGAGATCGGGGCCGGATTATCGGCCAAAACGGCTGCCAGCGTATCCGCGCTGGTGGGGCCGCTGAATGGCGCTTTGCCGGTCGCCATTTCGTATAAGACAGTACCGAAACTGAAAATGTCGGAACGAGGATCGAGGGCCAGCCCACGCGCTTGCTCCGGGGACATGTACTTGACGGTCCCGAGGATCAGGCCGGGCGTGGTTAGATTGTCCTGCCCGTCGAGCCAACCGTTCTCGCGAGTCGGATCTTGCTCGACAACTCGGGCGATGCCAAAATCGAGGACTTTCACCAAGCCATCCGTTCGGATCATCAAATTTTCGGGCTTGATGTCGCGATGAATAATTCCGGATTTGTGCGCGGCTGAAAGCGCCGCAACCACTTGCATCGCGATCTCGAGAAGCAAATCAATCGGCATGAGGCCGTGTGCAAGACGCTTGCGAAGCGTCACACCGTCGATAAGTTCCTGAGCGATGAAATGGATGCCCTCGCTTTCGCCAATCTCATGAATGGTGACGATGTTGGGATGGCTGAGTTTCGAGGCGGCGCGCGCCTCCTGCTCAAACCGCAGCACCTGGTTCGAATCGCGAACGAATTTGGCGCGAAGGATCTTCAGCGCGACCTGGCGCTGCAACCGTTCGTCTTTAGCGAGCCAGACTTCTGCAAGAGCGCCTGCTCCCAGCGGCTGTAGGATCCGGTATCCACCAATGACGACGCCCGATAAATCGGTGCGCTGCTGAGCGCTCGGGTCGTGGTCAAGCAGAAGGAATGCAGGGGCATCCAGAAATCCGTCTTCCGATTCGTATGCCGCAAGCAGCGCTTCAAGAGTGTTCCGGAGGTTCTCATCCCCGCGACATGAGTGCGCGAGGGAGGCAGCACGATCCTCGCGCGGCAACTGCAGAAGATCGCCGAACAGGGTGTCGATTTCCTGGTACCGACCGGCGGTCATGGAGGGCTTAGAGGCTTCCAAGATTCCCGGCGCCTTGCGTGTTGTTACCTAGCTGGAAATAGAGCCAGGCGCGGGCGCGTTTCCACTCGCGAGTCACGGTTTCCGGAGAAATCTTTAGAACGTCCGCGATTTCGTCGACCCCGAGGCCTGCGAAAAAGCGCATCTCCACTACTCGGCTTTTCCGCTCATCCACTTTTGCCAATTCGGAAAGCGCATCGTCCAAGGCGACCAGTTCGGCGGCACGCGCGGGAGAGAAAACCAGCTCCTCTTCGAGTGAAAGCGCGGAAGCTCCGCCTCCACGCCGCTGTCTTTGACGTCCACGAGCCTTGTCGACGAGGATGTGACGCATTACTTGAGCGGCGACTGCAAGAAAGTGAGCGCGGTTCTGGCAGTTCAACGCGCGGCTGTTTGCGAGGCGGAGATAGGCCTCATTCACCAGAGCAGTGGTTTGCAGCGTCTGCCCTTCGGGCTCTCTCCGCAGGTGCCTTTCCGCGATACGACGCAGATCGTTGTAGACCAACGGGACGAGATGCTGCAAAGCGCCTTCGTCGCCGGCAGTCCAGGCCACGAGGAACTCGGTGAGCGCTTCACTATCAGTTTGGGCGGCAGGGAATGGCGAGTCGGTCATCGATGACGTCCTTAGACGATTATCGAACCTTCGTTGGTGGCGCCAAGAGGTGGGCTAGTGAACTGTCGGCGCGATTTCGTTAACAGCGAACAAGCGGCCGATGCTTAGTGTTTGACAGCACACTAGCCTGAACGGGCATTAAGCTGGAGTCATGGTGGTAGCGGGCCGGCAAAAGTCGATTGCCTTTTTCATAGCACTTGGCGCCGGCTTAATCCTCGTCATCCTTCTTCTTTACATCGGTTGGGTTCTACTCAACTGGCGTACGGGTATTCTGCTTTTCTTCGGCGTGCTGCTGACCATCACCATCATCAGCGGCATCGTGCTCAACACCATCTTTCTTGTGCGGGAAATTCGCCGCAATGAGCAGCACGATGCGTTCATCAATGCGGTCACCCATGAACTGAAAACGCCCGTCGCCTCGATCCGGCTCTACCTCGAAACGCTCATGAGCCGCGCAGTCGATGAGGAGAAGCGCAGCGAGTTTTATCGAACCATGCTGGAAGATAGTGACCGGCTGCTATCGACCATCGAACAGGTGTTGCGTACCGGCCGCGTCGGGCCGACGAATCGGCTGCTGAATGTCTCGCCTGTCGATCTGACGGAGTTGATCGAGGAGTGCCTCGACCGTGCTCGTGCGCTCCACAATCTCACACCCGAAGCTCTCACCTATCGTCCGGCGCCCGCTGTGAAAGTTCAGGGCGATGTGGACGAAGTGCGAGCGGCCGTATTCAATCTGATCGACAACGCCATCAAGTACTCGGGCAACGATGTGCACGTGACTGTCGAGACCGCTAAGGTCGACAGCAAGTACATTCTCGTGCGGGTGAAAGACCGGGGCTTGGGTATTCCGAAGACCGAGCTGAAGCGCATTTTCAAGCGCTTTTACCGTGTGCCGGGACCCATTTCTACGCGTCTCAAAGGAACTGGCCTGGGTCTGTACATCGTCCGTTCTGTCGCCAAGAGACATGGAGGGCGCGCCTGGGCGGAAAGCGAGGGACCCGGGCACGGGAGCACCTTCGTCCTTCAGTTTCCACTTTCGAAATGAACCGTGTTCTTGTAGTAGAGGACGAGCAGCACCTCGCGGACGGGTTGCGTTTCAACTTGGAAGCCGAGGGCTATCAGGTCGAAATTGTGGATACCGGAGAGGAAGCGCTCGATCGGCTGCTACCCGGCTCTCACTCCTTTGACGTGGTGGTTCTCGACGTGATGCTGCCGGGCAAGGACGGCTTCAGCGTGATGTCTGAAATGCGCCACGCCGGCCAGTTCATTCCGACTCTGATGTTGACCGCGCGCGGGCATCCGCACGACGTCCTCCGCGGTTTCGAAGCGGGCGCGGACGACTATCTGACCAAGCCCTTCGAGCTGGCGATTCTGATCGCAAGAATCCGCGGTCTCCTGCGCCGCCGAGAGTGGCTCCAGGCGCGCCCCGGCCAGCCGATTCCGCCCAGCAAAGTGAAGGACGTCTTCACGTTCGGCGACAACGGCGACAAGACCGTCAACTTCGATCTCCTCGAACTCTGTGTTCGAGATCAGGTGTTTCGTCTGACGCTGATGGAGGCGAATCTCCTTCGTTACCTCATCAAGTATGAAGGCAAGCCGGTGCCTCGCAAGAAGATGCTCGACGAAGTCTGGAGTTTGCAGGAAGACACAGACACGCGCCCCATCGACAACTTCATCGTGCGGCTGCGGCGATATATAGAGGATGACCCCACCAAGCCGCGCCATCTCCTCACCGTGCGCGGAGTCGGCTACCGGTTCGTCGCGTCGCCGCCCGCCATTAAATACTCTTAAAGCACGAAACGTTCGGAATCCAACACTCCTCAAAAGTGTCTGAGGAGGGCTGGAAAATGGGTTGGTTCCTAAAGAGTCACGGGCGCCTCAAACGTCATCTCCTGCAGGGTGCCGTCCTTCTCTGTGGCTTGCTCGTTGTTGATTTCATCTTCCTCGCCGTCAGGTGGCCTTTCACGCGCGAAAAAGTCATCGTGTCTTTAGAACAAGCCTCCTTGAGCAAGGTTCAGATCGGGAAATTCGACAAGACCTTCTTTCCGCACGCTGGATACGTGGCCGAGGATGTGACGTTTGCCCGAAATACCACCCAGCTCGCCTCCGCGCACGCCATCCGCTGTCGTACCTCGTGGTTCGCGGTCGTCTCGCTCACCCATCGCGTGAAGCTACTGCGCATTGAAGGTCTGCACGTCGACATCCCTGCTCACGTTCCTCCCGCAATGCGGCTCCATCCCGAAGAAGCTATCAAGACCACTGTCACGCAGCTGGTGGCGGATGGCGCCATCTTGCAAATTGCGCCGCGCCACCAAGGCGGTCAAGCGATGCGGTTTGATTTTCCCACCCTCACTGTTGGAAACGTGGAAAAGAAGAAGTCGATGACTTTCCGCTTCGTCGTGCGTAACCCGGAACCGCCCGCCGATCTGACAATCAATGGACATTTCGGGCCCTTCCAGACAGGTAGGTTGAGTCAAACAGCGGTATCCGGCTCTTTCGATCTCGCCCATGCCGACCTGAGCCACTACCACGTAATCTGCGGTGTCCTTTCGGCGGCGGGCTCATTCAACGGCACTCTGGGAGATGCGGAAGTTCGCGGCAACGCCCTCATCCCGGATTTCGAAGTCACGCGCAGCCATCACCCGGTGGGGCTCAGCGCGGACTTTCACTCCATCGTTGACGGAATCCACGGAGATGTTGCCATTCAAAATGCGGCTGCTCACTTCCTGCACACGAACGTCACCGCGCACGGAACTATAAGCAACGAGCGCGGAGAGTCAGGAAAAACTCTCTCGCTCGATCTGCAGGCGCCACACGCACGGGTCGAGGATCTGTTGCGGCTGGTTGTCAAAGCCGACCAGTCGCCATTGTACGGTGCGATCGCACTTCGCGCGCACGCGATGCTCCCGCCCGGACATGAGGAGTTCTTGCGCAGGATCCATCTGGACGGGAATTTCGACATCACCGATGGCCAGTTCTCGCGCCCGAACACGCAACTAAAGGTCGATAAGCTTAGCGAGCGTGCACGTAAGAAGAAGGTAAAAGATACAGATGCCTCAGACCCGGCACGCGTAATATCGGACCTTGACGCCGATGCACGTGTTCGCAACGGCACGGCATTCCTGTCGAACGCGGTCTTCCGTGTTCCTGGAGCAGTCGCCCGAACAGAAGGAACCTACAACCTCATAACAGAAGCTATCGATTTGCACGGCACGCTGGCCATGCAGGCTAGCCTTTCAAAAGCGGCGGGCGGCATTAAATCGATCTTCTTGATTCCCTTCGATCCGTTCTTCAAGAAGAAGAATGCGGGAGCCGTTCTGCCGGTCCGCATCACCGGAATATATCCCCACCCGGTGTTTGGGATCTCCTTGACTGGGAAGAAGTGACTGCGTCGCAAACGCCAGCGGCTCTTACTGCTGCCACCCGCCGCCGAGCGCATTGTAAATCTGTACCAGCGCGAGCCGCTCATTCAAGCGGGCGCGAGCCAGAGTCAGCTCGGCAGAGAAGAAGGTCGTCTGATTGGTCAGGACTTCGAGGTAACTTGTGACGCCGCCCTGATAGCGAATGTCCGAGAGGTGGGCGGCATCCTGAGCTGCAGTCGCGAGCGCTTCCTGGTGCTCGCGATATTGCCGAAGTTTTTGATAGGCGATTAGCGAATCGGCTACTTCGCGGAAAGCGGTCTGCACGGTCTGCTGGTAGGTGAGTAGAGACTCCTGCTGCTGTGACTGCGCGAGACGGACATTGGCGCGAAGGCTGCCCGCGTTGAAAATGGGCTGCGTCGCGCCGGCGGTCCAACTCCAGGTGCGGAGCCCCCAATTGAACAAATTGCCGAGACCGATACTCTCCACGCCTCCACTCCCCGTGAGAGAAATCTGCGGGAAGAGTTGAGCGCGAGCCACACCGATTTGCGCATTGGCGGCAATCAAAGCCTCTTCCGATTCGCGGACATCGGGGCGGCGCTCCAGAAGCTGCGAGGGCAAGCCGGCCGGAACGGTGCCAGGCAGGAGCTGTTCCGTAATAGCGCGGCCGCGCGGAATGTCCGTGGGATTCTCACCCAGTAGAACGCTGATCTGATCTTCTTCCTGGGCGGTCTCCTGCTCGGCTTGTGGAATGGTTTCCGCCGCCTCTTCCACAAGTTGTTGCGCTTGGCGCACATCGACCAGGGACGTCGCGCCGCCCTGCTCTAGCGTCTCGGTGAGCTTCAACGATTGCTGCCGCGAGGTAAGCGTACGCTTGGCGATGTCCAACTCGAGATCGTATTCACGAAGTTGGAAATAAGCGGTCGCCAGGTTCTCGATCAGCGTACTGAACACTGCGCGACGGCCCCATTCGGTTTCGCGAAGCGTAGCACGAGCGGCTTCCGTGGCGCGGCGATATCGACCCCAGAAATCGAGATTCCAGGAACCAGCCAGCGCGAGTTCGTCGGCGACATAGGAGTAAGCGTTGAAAACTCCCGGAATGGCTGGGGACCGTACTCCACTAACGCTGGGGCTGGCACTAAGCGTTGGAAATTGGTTTGCACGCGTGATGACGAGTTGGGCCTGCGCCTGCTCGACACGAGTAGCGGCGATGCGGATATCGTAATTCTGCTTGAGGGCCGTGCGAATGAGTTCTTGCAGAACGGGATCCTGAAACACCGTCCACCACTTTTGATCTGCAAAAGATTCGGCGGAGGTTTGTTCGGGCGTCGCGCTGCGATATGCCGCAGGAACATTTACCTTCGGCCGCCGATAGTTGGGACCGACGGTGCAGGCCGCGGAAAGAAGCAGCAGTAGACAGACTATTACGGACGCGGAGTGTTGGCGTGTCATGCCGGTTGCCCGTCGCCCGTGTCCTGCTGCGGCACGGGGGCGCGTTTCTTGCCACTCATGCGATGGGAAAGCTTCTCCACAATGTCGAACATTACCGGGATGAGAAAGATGGCCAGCAGCGAAGCGCAGAGCATTCCGCCGATCACCGCCGTTCCGAGAATCTGCCTCGAAACTGCACCGGAACCGGCCGCTCTCCAAAGCGGCACGCATCCCAGAATGAACGCAAAGGCTGTCATGAGGATGGGCCGAAGACGGATGCGGGCGCCGATGAGCGCGGCCTCCTCAATGCTCTTGCCGTGCTCCTCGTATTCACGCTTGGCGAATTCGACGATCAGGATAGCGTTTTTCGCCGCCAGCCCGATCAACATGATCAACCCGATCTGGGCATAGACATCGTTGTCGAAATGCCGCATCCAGAGAAAGAGATAAGCTCCGAAGACGGCGATGGGCGTACTCAATAAGACGCTGAAGGGAAGCGACCAACTCTCGTACTGCGCGGCAAGGATGAGAAATACGAATAAGAGTGACAGCCCGAAGATGGCGCTCGCCGGAACACCCTCTGCCGCTTGCTGTTCTTGAAACGACATGCCGGTGTAGTCGTAGCCCATGGTGGAAGGCATGGTCTGCGCGAACACTTCCTGCAGCGCTTGCATGGCCTGACCACTGCTGTAACCGGGCGCCGCAGCGACATTGATCTGCGCGGCTTCGTATTCGTTGTAACGGATGGTGAACTCGGGCCCACTGATCGGCTTGATATTGCTGACCGCGCTGAGCGGCACCATGGTTCCTCTGTTATTCGCGACATAGAACCTGGCGCAGGTCGTCAGTAGCATTGCGGAAATTGCCTTCGGCCTCGACATAGACCTGCCACTGACGCCCGAAGCGGTTGAAGTAGTTCACGAGATAGCCGCCCATGAAGGCTTGCAGGGTTTCATAGACGTCTCCGACGGCGACGCCCTGGCGTTCGACTTTCGCGCGGTCTACATCGACGTACTGCTGCGGAACCGCCGGAAGAAAGGTCGTATTGAGCCCGACCAGTTCCTTTCGCTTGCGAGCGGCATCGATAAACTTGTTCACGTTTCTGCGTGAGCGCGGCCAGATCGCCGCCGGAACGGTCTTCGAGAACCATTTGCACGCCGCCAGACGGTACCAACGCCAGGGATGGAAGGCGGCGTGAACGAGAACGCAATGCCGTCTTGCACGTTTGCAAGCTGACTGGTGATGTGGTTGCGTATCGCCGCGTAGCTTTCGTTGTCGCTGTTGCGCTGGTCCCAAGGCTTCTCCGTCACGAAGAAGAAGGCGCTGTAGGTGTCCTGCACTCTGCTCAGCAGGCTGAAGCCGATGACCGAGGTGCATCCCTGAACCCCCGGCGTATGGAGAATAATGTCTTCCACCTGTCTGGCTGCGGCCGAGGTGCGCTGCAACGAAGCGGCATTAGGCAATTGCAATGCGACAAACACGTAGCCCTGATCCTCTTCCGGAAGGAAGGACGTCGGCAGCTTCGTTCCGATGAAGACCGCGACGGCCGCGGCAGCGGCGAGAAGGAGTAAGCTGAATCCCGCTTTTCGGATGAGCGCGCCAGAGGCGCGGACATATCCTTCCGTGGCGTGGCCGAATACGCGATTGAACCAATCGAAAAACCGGCGCAGCAGTCCACGAGATTTCTTTTTCGGCCTCAGCAGGAGCGCGGCGAGCGCGGGGCTCAGCGACAGAGCGTTGAAAGCCGAGAAGATGACCGATATGGCGATCGTAACGGCGAACTGCTGATACAGGCGGCCAGTGATTCCGGGAATGAAAATAGTGGGAACGAAGACCGCGGTCAGGATAAGAGCAGTCGCAATAACAGGGCCCGAGACCTCTTTCATGGCCTGCAGGGATGCGTCGCGCGGATTCATGCCTTCATCGATGTGGCGCTCCACGGCCTCAACCACAACAATCGCGTCGTCAACCACCAGGCCGATCGCCAGCACGAGTCCAAAGAGAGAGAGCGTGTTGATGGAGAAGCCGAGGATCGGGAAGACAACGAAGGTTCCGATGAGCGAGACCGGGACCGCAGCGAGCGGAATGATTGTCGCGCGCCACCCTTGCAGAAAGATATAGACGACGAGCACGACGAGCGCGAGCGCTTCGAGCAGAGTGTAGAGGATCTCTCGCATGCCCGCGGTGACGGCTTGCGTGGTATCGAGACTGACCGCGTAAGCGAGATCTTGCGGAAATCCCTTGGCGAGCTTAGCCATAGCTGCGCGAACGTTATCAGCTGCTTGAACCGCATTCGAGCCTGGCAACTGATAAATGGCGAGAATCGCGGAAGGCTTACCGTTGTAGCGGCCCGTCAGATTGTAGGTTTGCGCTCCGAGCTCAAGACGCGCGACATCTTTCAGCCGGAGATTCGATCCATCCGGGTTGGCGCGCAAGATGACGTTGCCAAATTGTTCTGCCGTTGTCAAGCGGCCTTGCGCCTGAACACTGTAGGTGAATTGCTGCCCGTTAGGAGCGGGTTCTGCGCCGATCTGTCCCGCGGGATTCACGGTGTTCTGGGCCTGCAGCGCGGAAACGATCTGCGGGACGGTCACTTGCAGTTTGGCGAGCTTGTCGGGGTCTACCCAGCAGCGCATGGCATACTGGCCGGCGCCGAAAACCTGGACGCGCGCGATGCCCGGTGTGCGCGTCAACTGGTCGACAAGATTGATGTATCCATAGTTCGCGAGAAAGAGACTGTCGTACGATCCATGGGGCGAATACAAAGCCACCAGCAGCAGCGGCGAAGAAAGCGATTAGATCACGGTCAGCCCTGCTGTAGTCACCTGAGCCGGTAATTGGGGCTGGGCTTGCGAAGTGCGCAATTGCGTGAGAACTTGATCGGTATTCGGGATCGGTGCTGACATCGAAGTCAACGGTGATCTGCGTCTGCCCGTTGCTCCCGTTGATCGAGTACATGTAATTCATGTTGTCGACGCCGCTGATCTGCTCTTCGAGCGGGGTTGCCACGGATTGTTCAAGCGTTTGCGCGTTCGCGCCGGGATAGATGGCCTGCACCAGAATTTCAGGCGGAACGATTGAGGGAAACTGCGCGATGGGAAGGCGCAGCATGGAGATACGACCCACCAGGACCATGAGAATGGCGATTACGATCGCGACGATCGGGCGGTTGATGAAGAATTTCGACATGCTACTTGGCCTCTCCTTGCGACGGATAGGGAGAAACTACGTTAAGTTTGTCCTGCTGAGGGGTGACCTTTTCTCCGTCTCTTACTTTCGAGCTCCCTTCAGAGACCACGCGATCCCCCGGCTTCAGGCCGCTCTCAACCACCCACATCTCCCCGACTTTGTCGCCGACCTGAACCGTCCGAACATTAATTTTGTTGTCCGGCTCCGACCAGCGCGATTTGATATCGCCCTTGCAATTCGGACAACTGCGCGCTGCGGCACCACAAGCGCGTTCTGCTGAAGCGACGTGAGTGCGGTGATGCGCCCAAATTGTCCCGGACGAAGAATATTGCCTGGGTTGGCGAATGATCCGACGATGCGGATGGTGCCGGTCTGAGTATCGACACTGCGGTCGGCGAATAGAATATGGCCTGGGCGCGAATAGATATCGCCGTTCGCAAGCGTGAGTTGCAGTGGAACGGGATTTTTCAGCCGCAGAAGATCGGTCCCCGGGCCACCGGTCTTGATTTTGTCCGCGAGACGCAGATACTCCTGCTCGCTGATGGAAAAATAAACCTTGATGGGATTGACTTGCGAAACGGTCGTCAGGACAGTTGTCTGGCTTACCAGATTTCCGATTTGCGTGTTGGCAATGCCCGCAATGCCGTCGATAAGCGAACGAACTTCCGTGAAGCCAAGGTTCAACTTGGCCGTTGCGGCATTCGCCTGCGCGGCTTCAATACCAGCCTGCCCTGATTTGATGAGCGCTTCATTTTGGCGCTGAGTCTGAACGTCGGTATCCAACTGGCTCTGAGCGATTGCGTGCGCTTGGGCAAGCGGAGTGTCGCGCTTTACGTTCAGCTGCGCGAGACCGAGTTGCGCTTGTGACTGTCCGAGTTGCCCTCGGGCTTGCGCAACCTGCCCTTGGGCCTGTTCGAGCACTGCCTGAAAAGGCCGCGGGTCGATCTCAAACAGCACCTCGCCTTTCCGGACATACGAGCCTTCGCGATAATTCTGGCGAATGAGATAGCCGCTGACTTGCGGCTGGATGTTCGCAGTCACAAACCCTTCCAGCGAAGCGACCCAATTCCCATAAATGGGCACAGTCTTCTGCTGTACTGTCGTTACTCCGACGTCGGGGGGACGGGGAGCGGCCTGTTGTTCCGATTTTTTTCCGCAGGCGGACAGAACGACAACCATGCAGCCGAAAATGAGCCTGTTCAAAACAGATTTGCTTGGTGTTGATGTAACCACAATCACTTTTTCTTGCGCCTCGGAGAGGGCTCGGAAGCGCCGAGTCGGGATGTCAGATAACAACGAAGAACGATTTTGAATTCTTGAACGAGCGGCTCTCGGGCCGCGACACCAGACTCCGCGTACAGTTCGTTCATGCCTTTAATCAGTTGAAGAGTCACGGTGCCGATGTGTAGAGCCTTAGCCGGTGAGACGGAAGGCTTCTGCAGCAGAAACATGCGCGCAAGGAGCTCCCGAATAACTTTCCGAATGGAGGGATTGCGAGTGGCGGAGGGCGCATCGAGGAGAGCAAGAAACGCCGGGTGTTCGCTGATGAAGTCGATGGCTGTATCGACAAGCTGGGTCACTAGCTTTCGATGCTGAGAGATCCTGCGCGATTCCCCAGACGTTCCCAGGCGGCTTGAAATTCGCTTCCATACTGGGCGCGAAGAGCCTGGGTGAGGGATTGCTTGTTCGGAAAAAATTGATAGAGCGAGCCTATGCAAGCGCCGGCGCGGCACGCGATTTCGTTCATGGTCGCGGCTTCGTAGCCGACATCCGCGATCACCGACCCAGCAGCATTGAGCAACGCAGCCACGCGACGCTCACCGCGACGCTGCCGAGGAACGCGCCGTGGCGCGGTAACAGAATGTGAGCGCACACTCACATTCTACACGTATCGGCTCAGGCCATGTTTCAGCCTGTCCGTATGGGTGAACGAAACATTTTCATCCCGATTGTGCTCCAAACCCACAGAAACTTCCCCGCATAGCTTGGTAACTCATGCAGGAATTCCAAATTAAGTATCCGCTGCTCTGGACGTTGGTTATCGCACTCTCGCTATTGTTGCTGTGGCGCGCCTGGGAAGCGCTTCTTCTCGTGTTTGCGAGCGTGCTCTTGGCCATCTTCTTGCGTGGACTCACAGATTGGGTAGCGGCGCACACGCGCTTAACCGGCGGATGGGCGTACGCGGCCGTCGTGGCGACGCTGTTGGCGATTTCCGGGATCGCGATCTGGCTGTTGGCACCTCGCGTCATTACTGAGCTTTCGGAAATTAGTCGCACGATTCCGACATCGTTAACGCTCGCGCAGCAAACATTGGATCGCTACGGGTGGGGACGCCATGTGACTGCACTCGCGCGAAGAGCCTTCGAGAGAGTCGACTTGGGCGTCCGGCTGGCAAAGCTGGCGAACGATGCTTTTCAAATGCTTGCCGGGTGGATCGTGATTCTCGTGATGGGATTCTTTCTCGCATTCGAACCGGCCCTCTACAAGAATGGGATAGTCCGCTTGTTTCCGCACCAAAGCCAAGCACGAGCGCGGCAGTTGTTCGACACGCTGGGATTCACACTACACTGGTGGCTTCTAGGTCAACTCGTTCCCATGGTTTTTCTAGGCATCTGCACGATGATTGTCTTGTGGATCATGAGCGTGCCGCTCGCCTTCACGCTGGGGCTGTTTACGGGAGTGATGATTTTCATCCCATATTTGGGCGCACTGCTGGCATTTATACCGACGGCGCTCGTAGCCCTGGTCCAAGGCCCGGATAAAATGCTGCAGGTCGTGATTCTGTTTCTGCTCATTCACGCGGCCGAAGCCTACGTCCTCACGCCCTTGGTTCAGCGGCGCGCCGTGCGGCTGCCGCCATTTTTGACCATCCTTGCTCAAGTCCTGATGCTCCAACTGACCGGAATTCTGGGCTTGGCCGTGGCCACCCCATTAGCCGCCGCGGGCCTGGTGATGATCCGGATGCTCTATCTTCGGGAACGGCCGGAAGTTATCCGCGAACGAGACGCCGGATAGGAGACAGGCCGTAAACAGCTGTAAGGATCGCGTCCGCGGCAATCGCCGTCAGTACTCCCTTCCATTTGTAGCTAAGCGGCGCAAATATGGCGGCAGCCGCCGCGGCCGATCCAACACCTAATCGGATCTTGTGTTCTACGTCGGTCATGGGCGCCTGTTTACGAATTTCATCTAAAGTATTCATGGTTTGTCCTCTGTGTTCGGAATCATTGCTCTGCTGAAGACTGCGCGCAAAAGCGCTTTCGGTTCCGCAGCCCGATTCCTACCTGGGAGATGCGCTCGTACCTATGGACATTTCGGTCCGGGCAGGGCAGGGATTAATACGGTACAGCGGGCCGACATCTTAAAATGTGCGTGCAAAGACAGTACCTGCGGCCCCGCCGGCCGGCGAAATGTTCTCACGAAACTGCTCGCGCCGCTCCGCCGCATGCGTCCACTGGGTATGGCCGAAATTGTCGTTCAGCGCAGAACGCAGTCGACGCTTAAGAACGCTGTCTTCGTGGCGCTGGTGGTGATCACGAACACAGTGGGTAATCTCCTACTGGCATTCGGGATGAATCGAATGCCGGATTTCATGGCAACTCCGTTTCTCAATTATTTGGGAGCTATTCTCGGCAGCTTTTGGATCGTCGGCGGAACGGTGCTGCTAATAATTTCGATGGCCTCCCAACTTTCTCTGTACACGTGGGCGGACCTTAGTTACGTGCTGCCGGTGACCGCGAGCGCCTACGTAGTCACCGCGATCCTCAGCAAATTCTTTCTGCACGAACATATTTCCGTAAACCGGTGGGTCGGTGTTGCAGTGATCTCGCTGGGCGTGATGCTGGTGTCGGAGACGCCGGCCCAAACCAAGCGTTTGGAAGGAGGGGTCCAGTGAGGTGGGTGTGGGTTGCGGTGGTAGTTCTATCGGGAACGCTGGGGGACGTGTTAAGCGCTAAGGGCATGTCGAAACGCGGAGAAATCCACGATTTCCGCCCACGCGGGATCGCCCGGGTCTTTCGTTATATTGTCACCCATCCGCTGGTATTGGCCGGGATTGGAAGCAACGCTGTATCCTTCGTATCTTTTCTTGCGCTACTGTCGGTGGCGCAATTAAGTTTTGCGGTTCCAGCCACAGCACTGAGCTACATCCTCAAAACCGTTCTGGCCCAAATCTACTTGCGCGAAGACGTCACGCGAAACCGCTGGCTGGGAGCGATTCTGGTTGCCTTTGGCGTTATTCTGATCTCGTTATAATCACTGCGGCGCTCCACCGCCTGCTCCGCTGTGCAGCCCAATCAAAACCAGCCCTGCAACCACCAAGCACGTGGCCGTTGCCTTGGCAACGAGCGCCCAGCCGCGGAAATTTTCCCGAAACCAGGACGGCTTGAATCTGGTAACCAGGTACGCTCCGATAAAGATGGTTACGTATCGCACTCCCGAGATGGCCTGCACCAGCGAAGGATTGGCTCGGCTGACGGCATAGACCACGAGAAAAGAGCCGACTCCTGCCAGGAAGCGGTTGAACATGTACCAGAATTTACTTTTAGGCGGCGCTTGTCCGGAGTGCTCGAATATCTGATGCCGCCAGGACGGCGGAATCAGCAGCGCGACCGATCCCGAGAAGGTACCGAGCGTGAAGAACACGTATCCGCTCACAAAATTGGTTTGATTGAAGACAATCTTCTGAAGAACATTCATCAGCCCGAAGCCGCCCGCGGCGAGTATAATCTTCGGAGCCATCTTTTTTAGCGGCTGTTTTTCGGCAAAAAACATCAAAAACCCGCCCGCCGTCATCAGAATGAATCCCGGCAGCTCTCCGCCGACTGGTGCTTTGAGCAACGGAATAGCGATCAAGGCCGTCGCCACGGGGCCGAATCCTCCCATTGCGGCGAGTTCCTCCGACGCTTCTCCGGATTTCAACGCGGAGTAGTAGAAGAACGAAGCGATCAGATCCAACACACCCGCCGCGAAGGCCATGCCTGCCAATTCAAGCGCGGGCATGTGAAAACCGAAGGGGATCAAAAGCAGTCCGAAGATGCTGATCGCTCCCAGCCAAAAGACATACGAAAGGAGGTTCTGCGTTCCTTTCCTCTTCAGCAGAACCTTGTCCCAGACGAGCGAAACGCCGATCAATGCGTGGGAAATTACCGCGATCAGAACACCATTTAAAGCGACAGCTTTAATCCAGTCCATTCGCGGTTACATGTGATGCTGCTCAGTAGACGCTTGGATACGACTTTCTTTTCAGACGAGAACGCTTCGTTGGTGCGCTTCCACATCTGGAAGGCCGGCCCCGTGATTTTCCCGGCCTTCTTTACCGCGGCGAAACTGCGAGAATGCGCGTATCTTTCGATTACAATGACCCTATGCCAAGTGATCAGCCTTTCCTGACGGATGTGCAACAGCTGCGTGCCAGGGCGCGCGCGAGTATTGAACAAGGTGCGGTGACTCCCGCTTACCAGGGTGATGTGAAGCAAGCGATTGACATCCTGCAGACCGTACTCGCAACAGAAATTGTCTGCGTGCTGCGTTACACCATGAACGCGATTGCGGCCAGCGGAATATCGAGTGAAGGCGTGAAAGAAGAGTTCGAGGAACACGCCAAAGAAGAGCAGGAGCACATGAGGAAGGCGGCCGAACGCATCAATCAGCTCGGCGGAACGCCGAACTTCAATCCGGAAGGCTTAGCGATGCGATCGGCTTCGCAATATGTCGAGGGTGCGAATCTGATCGAGATGATCAAGGAAAACCTTGTCGCCGAGCGGATCGCTTGTGAACACTACCGCGAATTGATTCGCTTCTTCGCCGATAAGGACCCTACTACGCGCGTGATGATGGAAGGCATTCTGACGAATGAAGAGGAACACGCCAACGATATGCACGACCTCTTGGTAGCTCACGAAGGTAAGCCGATGATCGCCAGGGCGTAAGCAAAGCCCCGGCGATCACGATTGGTGGTGCGCTAAGCAGAAGCAGCGGCGGAGCGCGCTGTCTGCCCCGCACCTGCTTTTTCTGCCCGCAATTCCTGCTCGGCGCGCTGCCAATCTTCTTCCGAACGGCCGTGAGCGCCGTCGCGTTCCAGCCAGCATCGATACGCTCGAGCAGCAATTTCATCGTGCGTGGGAGCGTCGGATCCCAGGCTCGATTCTTCAGCCGCACTCTGCCGCAGGCTAGAGCCCGCTTCCTCTAATTCGGCAGTTTGATTCACTTCTTCCGATTCCCTGGTCCGGGTAATGGGCGATTCAACAGATGAGCGTTTTTTTCAGACATATCGGGCCTCTCTTCTTATTCGTATCCGCGCGATGTACATAGCTTCAGCGTCGCGGGCTACATAGGGGGTACAACGTTGCGCTTTCCGCTGATTCTGGCGGAAGACAAATCGTGCTAGTCACCTTCGCGGCACTCAGAGCGCTTCGGTCAACTGCTCCAAGGCTGCCGGTGTTGATTTGTTGATTTGGTGTCATGTGCATTCGAATCTTTCTTATTTACGGAGTTAAGTTACTCGGTCTGTTCGGACCGTTGTGTTTGGAAGCCATTTGATTCGATCTCTTCAGCACGATGAACTGTGCTGGCTATCTTGGCGCTGCAATTTCGTATCTCAGAACCTGAGCGCAACCTGTGACTCCTAACTCAGATTGATAGCTATCCATGACGAAGACCGTGTCTTTTGTCACAAGAGGGGCCTCCGGGAGCTTCGGACTGAGGCTAGGAAAATAACCGGCTGTCCTATTTTGGGCCAGCAGATCGGATCAAGGCATTGAAATACAGGTAAAGTCCCTCGCTGCTCTTCGTGACAAAAAGCACGGACCTGCTTATAACTGAGAGTCAAATTGGAGTCAGGAATGGGTGGGTCATTTTAGGGCAGATCAGTTCGGCCGTGACCTTCCGATATCTATTCGAAGACACTAACGCTACCTGGAGTGGCTATCCTGCCGACCTTTTGCACTCTCGTTGTAACACTGATCCTGGTGGATACGGTTCTTCAAATCGTTTTGATCTATCGCTGGAAGAAGATCGCAATGCCTCATGAGCGGTTACTCACCCCGCGGACGCTCTTTTCCGCAGCGGCTCGAGTTCGCATAGCGACGATATCGTGCAGGAACTACGTTCGGCGACACATGGATTACCGCGATCGTGGAAGTCCTCTGAAAGCGGGTCATCCCGGCGTTTCCGAAAGTTCAATAGAGGGTACATCAAATGTGTGACTATTCGCTTCTTGCGATACAGAACCGGCTCGCGGACGAAGGAGAAGACCTTGTTCTCCATAAATTCGAGACCGGCAGCTTAGGCTTCGCTTCAGTGCGCGATCTCGAGCTGCGAGCTGGCAGAAAGCGGCGAGAAGATAGCTTTTGGTCCGCTGTCAAGGACTGGGTGTCAGGCGGAAGCTCAGCAACCGTGCTAGCGGTCTGCGTTCCTCCGGGAGCGCAAATACTGCTCAAGGACGCTCCTCGCAGCGTACAGAAGTCGCTGCGGATACGCCCATCGGAGGTGGTCGTATTCTGTGAAATATCGAGTCGCAGCTACTCCTATCGTGACGCGCTGATTTTTGCTGACGGAACGCCTGTGCTTTTGCAGGATTTGGCAGAAGGAATTCACGCAGTCGTGTTATCCCTCTCGCCAGACGTATCAGCGGAAGATAGGAATGTAGAAGTGCGCCTCGCGTCCTGAGCCTTGGGCCTCGCAGGCACTCAACAACGGCGTCAAACTAGCTCCGCTCGGCCCCGTTAGACCTTATTGATTTACTGGACTGGGTCCACTGTCCAAACTCAAGATTGCGCCCGGGTCAGGCAAAACCGTGTCTTTTGTCACAGAACGCAATAGCGCGATTTCCTAAGCTGGAGTGGAAGATTTGCTTTTGTACCTTGGAGGAAGTTGCCATACGTCCTCCTAGACAGCAACGTTTCGAGGATCGAAGGTCCCAGCTACGTTTGCAAGCCGGTATGCAGATGAACCTTGCGCTCCCCGGGAAGTCCCATTTGAACTTCGCAGTGCGCTTCATGGGAGCTTCGATTTGCTTCGGAGGTGCTTTTTGTGAAACTGGATCCGGAAACGACGATAGGCAGTTTGCTCGCGGCCATCCCTAGTTCCGCTCTCGCTCTCGAAAAACTCAGCATCACAGTCGCCGGGAATCAAAACAAAACCTTGCGAGAAGTATGTGTGGAAGAGGGGATGCAATTTCAAAACTTTCTGCGCGTCATGGATGAGATCGACTGGGAGAAAGAAACCCCTCAAGGCCACAATTCCAATGTGCCTTCGGAGAGAGGTTAGCCCGCGCAGCCGAGATGGCGCTATTGAAGATACGATAGATGGGTTAGACGATGTCAGAGGACAGACCAGATACCAGTTTGGCCGGTTCCATCTCGCGATCCGCTCCGGCACAAGCGCTCAGCGCGCGCAAGTTGGGTATATTAACGAGTCTTCTGCCTTGCAGATGAATAAGATCGGATTTTTGGAGATGAGTAAGCGTGCGGGAGACGACTTCCCGCACAGAGCCAAGCCGGCTTGCAATTTCGCTGCGAGTTAAAGTAAGTTCTACCAAACAACTTTTTCCAACGCGAATCCCCCTCTCTTGGGCAACCGTGAGGAGGTATTGAGCGACTCGTTGTTCAACGCTTCGCAGCGCCAGCAGTTCGACGAGCTCGGCATAATGGCGAACCTTGTGCGCTAAGACTCTCGCCAGGTTCCAGAGTATTTCGGTGTGTTCCCGGCAAAGTTCGTGCAGATGCCGTTTTTCGATCGACATAACCCCCGAAGGGGAATCAACGATCATCGTGCTGTAGAACTTGCCTCCGTTAAACACCGGCACGGCGGCAAGAATTGCACCAGGCCGCTCGGTGGAGAGAACTTGCTCGCGGCCGTTGGCACTTTGCCGGATCGAACGAATTTCGCCCTGGACGACCACATATACCCCCGAGGCTTCCTCATGCTCGGAATAGAGAACCTGGCCACGCTTCAGCTGCCGAACAGTAGCGAGCTCAGCAATTTTCTTTAAAAGATCATTCGAGAGGCCGCCAAAGAAGTCTGTACGCTGAAGGGCCGCAACTTTATCGATACTCATCTGGGCTCGATCTCCTTCGAATGCCATACCTGCGACGACGGCGGATACCTCTGTACGTCGCCGTACATAGAACATAACATGGTTTGCGGTGCGCGTTGATTGGGTCAGGAAAGCTGTTGGATGCGAGGACGATCGGCAGTCGAGCACACTGGAAGAGGAACCTTATGTCTACGCGCCCGTCGTCAAATCCGAAGATCGCAAACCGCGTTTTGGCAGCGCTCCCGGGCGCCGAGTACAAGCGTCTGGTGCCGCGCCTGGAAACCGTCTCGCTGGTTGTCAAGCAGGTGATGTATGAGCAGAACGCGTCGATAGAGTACGTCTACTTTCCTATCAACTCCGTCGTGTCGGAGGTAGCAAAGATGAAAAACGGCCAAGTCACCGAGGTGACCACAATTGGCAAGGAAGGAATGTTAGGAATAGCGGTATTTCTGGGAACCGATCGCACGTCACTCGCCGCCTTCACCCAGGTTGCAGGGCAAGCAAGACGAATGAAGGCAAGCGAACTGCGGACCGAATTGAAGCGAGGAGGGCCACTGCTGAGAATTCTGCTCCGCTATACGCAGGGCTTAATGGTTCAGATCGCGCAAAGCGGGGCCTGTAACCAACTGCATTCGCCAAGACAACGATGTGCCCGCTGGCTGCTGATGACACATGATCGGGTCGGCCGCGGCGAGTTCGTGTTGACTCAGGAGTTTCTCTGTCAGATGCTGGGCGTGCGTCGTGCCACGGTTAGCGAAGTAGCGTCGGCACTGCAGGAGGCCGCCCTCATTCGTTACAGCAGAGGCCGCATAACTATTGTTGACCGGCATGGTCTAGAGGCAGTGTGCTGCGAGTGCTATGGAGTAATTTGCGCCGAACATGATCGCTTGTTCGCTCAGAAATAGGCGGGCCATGAAAACCATCGATGAGCATCAATTTGGGCGGCTGTGTAAAGAGGTTCGCGACGAGGCTCCCGCGCTGTTGCGAAAAGCGAGTAATGAGTCAGAGAGAACCGAGCTTCTGCTAGCAGCCGTCTTTAAGAAGGTTTGCCAGTACCTTGACCTAGATTTTGAGAGACAGGCGGCAGCATTGAAAGAGGATTATGCGTTTGCACTACTCCAGACGCTGGAGGAACACATGGACCCGGAATTCTTGTACAGCACCATTCTTGATAGGGACTTACTCACGGCCGTGTAATTGCTAGGTGAGGGGATAGTAAATGAGCTGATCGAGGCACTTGTAACTGTGCGGCGCGAAACTGGCTCTGAGTACTGGCCGGTAGATATCCTTGCAAGCGGGCGTGACAAAAGACATGGACCGCCAGATCAGCAGAGTGCAACATGAATCCAGGAGTCGACGAAGACAACTCCGGCTCGAACAGTGGTATCGACGATGCGCAATCCAAAGTTCTCTTTGAATCGGCCGTGCATCACATGCACCGAGGTGATCCATTCTCATGAATCGATCACTTGGCGCCGGACCCGGCAGAAAGATTCCCGGTCTCCTGCCGATCGGGATGTTTTCTGCCGGGTGATTTTTTTCTCCGACGAGCCAGTCTCACTTGCGATTCGCGCGAGTTAGTATTGCAGCGTGAGTGTTGCCCGTCGCCGCGTGTCGCGCGCGGGTATGTATTCCGTTTCTCCCTGCTACTTTTTCGAGGTGCGATCAATCGGCGCCGGACGTGGCACGTGTTCCACGGGGTTCTCCTTTAGCAACTTCATGGCTTCTTCGACTGCACGTTCGAGCTGCGGGTCGTGACCGTTGATTACATCGGCGGGCGTGTACGCCACCGGAACATCGGGCGGGACGCCTTCATTCTCGATGGCCCATTTGCCGGATAGATCGTAAAATGCCAAGCTCGGCGCGGTAATTCCGCCGCCATCCAAAGTCTCCGGAACGCCGAGCGTGCCGACCAAACCACCCCAGGTGCGCGCACCAACCAGTGGTCCGATTTTGCGCAAATGGAAATAGTACGGCAACGCGTCGCCGCCCGACCCTGCGAATTCATTGATGAGCATGACTTTCGGGCCGTAAATGCCGGCCATGGGCGACGTAGCTACTGAGCCATCGCGAGTGGCGAAGTAGCCCATGAGCTTGCGATCCATTTCGTTGACGATGTAATCCGCCACCATGCCGCCGTGATTGTAACGCTCGTCGACGACTGCGCCATCTTTCTCCTGCTGCGCGTAATAGTAGCGCGTGAATGCCGTGTATCCGGGGCCCGCTGTATTCGGCAACCACACATACGCCAAACGGCCGCCGGAAAGACGATCGACGACGCGACGATTCGACTCGATCCAAGCACGCGTGCGAAGCCCGTCTTCATTGGGAACCGGAACCACGGTGATCACGCGCGATCCCTCCAACGAAGGCGTCTGATTCACGCGAATGAGCGTCTGCCGTCCCGCGGTTCCTTCGAAGAAGCTGTAGAGATTCGTCGGCGGCGTGAGTGTCTTGCCATTCACTTCAAGAAGATAATCTCCTTCCGACACTTGCGTACCTGGCGCGCTGAGCGGGGCGCGCAGATCGGGGTTCCAATTCTCGCCGGTATAGACATGGGTAATGCGGTAGTGGCCGTTTTCTACCTTATAATCGGCCCCTAACAGACCCACTGCGACTGGATTCTCCTCGCCTGGCACATCGCCCTGACCGGTCAGATAGGAGTGCCCAACCGTCAATTCACCGCCGACCATCGCGATCAGGTATCCCAGATCGACGCGATGTCCAACATACGCGAGAAGCGGAAGGTATTTGTCATAGATGGCTTGCCAATTGGCGCCGTGCATTTTGAAGTCGTAGAAGTATTCGCGCTCGAGCCGCCAGGTCTCGCGATAGATTTCCGCCCACTCCGCGCGGGGGTCCACTTGCATCTCGAGTTGATCCACATGCAGTAGGCCGTCGCCAACTTTGGCTGGATGATCCGTCGCCACGATGCCCCATCGTGAGCCGCCGGCTGCCCCGCGTCCCCCTCCACCTCCAGCCTCGTAGAGCAGTTTCTTCTTGTCCGCCGAAAGAGTGTACGAGCGGACGCCTTCGAGAAACGGCGCGGCCGCGCGCTCCTTAAGTTGATAGCGCATTAAGCGATGCGGCGCGCCGGGGTTGGACGATGTCGGTTCCGTGTAGAAAATTGTTCCCGCCACACCGGCCGTCAAGCCGCCGTAATCGGCTGGTGGAACATTGATGGCGATAATCCGTTGTCCGATTTTGTCGAAGTCAATGCGGACATCAGCCGGTTTTCGGGATTCCGATCTTCTAGATTCTGGCCTTACAGACTCCGGCCGCGGAGATTCGAGTTTGGCTTCTTGCGCTTCTTCACCACCCGCCGAAGCCGTCGTTCGGGGCTCCTCGCCCGTTTCAGGCAAGAGCGGCGAAGGCTCGGTCGCACTCAGCACTCCCAAGTAAATCGCGCGCCGCACGGGCCGATCGACCGAGCTCATCTCCAGCCAACTGGTTCTCGGTCCATAATCGGTGCTCGCCAGGAAATAAATGTATTTGCCTCCGGCATCGAATGCGGGCGATATCGAGTCCGCCAGTTCGTCGGTGACCTGATGCGGCTTGCCATCCGCGAGTGAGTAAATGAAGATCGCTCGCAAGCGGCTCGGAAGGCTCTTTGAATACGCGACCCATTTCGAATCGGGCGCCCACACCGCATTGAACTGCCGCCCCGGGTCGAAGTAGTGGTCTGTATCGATCTTGGTCGCTTTCCCGGTCGCGACCTCAAAGATCCAAAGATTCAGATGATTATCGTCGAGCAGGATCTGCGCGCCGTTAGGAGACCATGCGGGCGCGGAGAAGAAGCCCTTGGTTGGAAGCGCGATTACCCGCGGTTTGGTGACGCCCATCGGATCGCCAATCATCAGCTGATATTCTCCGCTGGCATCCGAAAGCCAAGCGAGATGGGCGCCGTCCGGCGACCAGACCGGGCTTCGGTCATGAACACCGGAACTCTGCGTGAGATTACGGTAATCGCCTTTTTCCGCAGCCACGGTAAAGATATCGCCGCGCGCCTCGAATGCGGCACGCACGCCAGTCGGCGAGAGCGCCGAACCTTGGATCATGTTCGCTACTTTCTTGAACTGCGGCTGCGCCCACGGCAGATCGCCATTGACCTCGATCGTGAGCTGGTGCGCCTTGCCCGTCTTGGTGTCGAACAGATGAATATAGCCGGCCTGCTCGTACACTACTGCGTCGGGACCCGCGGACGCGCTCATGATGTCGTAGTCGTTGTGCTGGGTGAGCTGCGTGACTTGCTTAGTGTTCAGATTGTAGGAGAACAGGTTGGTGGTGAAGTTGCGGTCCGAGAGGAAGTAGATAGAATTCCCCACCCACATCGGATCGCTGTCGTTGCTGTCGTTCCAGGGCAGGTTCTCGACTGAATAATCGGCCAGATTCATGATCCGGATCGGATGCGTGCGGCCGCCTCGATAGTGCCGCCACTCACTGGTCTCATACCAGTTGGGAACGAACGCGGTTGATAGCTCCTCATAAGCCATGCGATGCCCGTCAGGGGAAAATACGCCGCTGAATGCGCGCGGCAGGGGCAGAGGTTCCGGAAATCCGCCATCGACGCTCACCGTCCAAAGACGGACGTAGGATTCCTGCGGCTCGCAATCGCGCGCCGATGCGAAGATGACGCGGCGTCCATCGGGAGTCCACCCGCGGACGCGGTCTACGCCAGGATGATACGTGAGACGCTTCGGTTCGCCACCGGCCGCGCTCACCACGTACACGTCGGTGTTGCCCTCGACGGTTGACGTGTATGCAATTTGCGACCCGTCAGGCGAGAAGTGCGGCTCGGTTTCAGGACCGGGTGTGGACGTCAGCCGTCGAGTCTGCCCTCCGTTTCGACCGACGACCCACAGGTCTCCGGCATACTCAAAAGCCACGGAATCGCGGCTGACTGTTGCATGGCGAAGCAGCCGCGTGCCCTGCGCGGAGAGCAGCTGAGAAGCAGTTAGAGACAGAATGGCAAAGAATGTAATTTTCATGGGATTACTACTGAACTGCTGCACGCTGTTCGGGACTGAAACTCGCCCCTGGTCCGTACAGCACCTTTCCTGGTTTTGCGCCGGTGTGCTTGCCGTGATCGACTACAACTTCTCCATTTACGAGTACGTAGTCGATTCCTTCCGGTGGCAACATCGGCTCAGAATAAGTCGCGCGATCGCGAAGATGATCGAGATCGAACACCACGACATCGGCCCACAATCCTTCCTTAATGGAACCGCGATGATCCAAACGAAACCGGGTGGCCGGCCAAGAGGTCATTTTTCGAATCGCATCTTCAAGGGTGAGCGTCTTTCGCTCGCAGACGTAGCGGGAGATGACTCGCGGAAAATTTCCATATGCTCGCGGGTGCGGCAGCCCGGTGGCATCGGCCGCTCCGAATTGCGCAGCGGCGCCCGCATCGCTACCGATGCTAGTCCAGGGGAACCGAAGCGCCGTTTCTATATCCTGTTCGCTCATCATGTAATAAATCGCCATGACGCGGCCGGTTCCCTGGGCGACCAAGTCGAAAGCGGCGTCGGCCGGATCCTTTCCCCATTCCTTGCCGATCTCGGCCAAATTCTTTCCCACAAAACGCGCATTCTCGGGATTTCGGGCATTGGCGAGTACGATACCTTCCCAGCCGCCGGCAGCCTCGACGATATTCCACCAGCCCGGGGATCCGGTCTTGATCTCCTGCTTCAACCTGGCGCGAACCGCTGGAGAAGCGAGACGCTCGAGCAGCGCTTTCCGGCCGCCTTCGTGTGCCCACGAAGGAATGGTTGCTTCGAGCCCGGTGCCGCCCGCAGTGTACACATATAGATCGGCCGCGACATCCACGCCACGCTGCCTCGCCTGATCGATGTGTTGGCCAACTTCGTTCATCAGCGTTCCCCAGCCGGGGCGGAATGCGGCCTTGAGATGAAAAATTTCGACAGGCAAGCCGGCTCGCTCGCCGATTTGAATCGCTTCATCTACCGACTGGACCACTTCTCGTCCTTCCCCGCGGATATGACTCGCGTAGATGCCGCCATACTTCGCGGCGCCTTCGGCAACTTGTATTAATTCGGCAGTGGTCGCATAGCTCGACGGCGGATAAATCAGGGCTGTTGTCATTCCCAATGCGCCGCCTCTCATGGCGGTCTCCATGATGGCGCGCATTCGCGTCAGCTCGTCGGGATTGGGCTCGCGCGCGCTATATCCGAGCACAGCGACGCGCGCCTGAGTCTCACTGAAGTAGCTTCCGAAATTGATACTGATCCCTTTCTTCTCCAGATCAGCAAAATATTGCGGGATTTTCTCCGCTGGAACCGGCGTACCTCCTTCGCCGCCAAGGGCCGTCGTCACGCCTTCGCGTACTTTGTTTTCGGCGAGACCGTTCACGGGCAGCACGTCGCCGGATTGGTCCATAGAATCGATCCAGCCGGGCGATATATATCTGTCGTGCGCGTCGAGCTCGAGGCGGCCACGCCCCTCGACCGCGCCGATCTTTACAAAATGTCCATCACGAATCGCAACGTCTGCCCGAATCCAGGGATTGCCGCAGCCATCGAGCACACGGCCGCCGCGGATGACGACGTCGTAGAGCGGGGCTGGCGTTTGCGCGCCAACAAGTAGCGACACCGCCAGCGCGCAAACGGAACCGAGGCGAAGAAGCTTCATGAAAAGCGCACCACGACATTTTGCAACGGCTGCTCATTCGAGCGCAGTTGCGCAGGCGGTGCATTAGAAGGCCTCCACCCGAAGCCTTTGCCCAGCACTTCAAAGCTGGCGAGATGGTAGGGCAATCCCTCGGACCCGAGCGGCGAATTGCGATCGCAAACGTGGAAATGCAGGTGCGGTTCGGTTGCATTCCCGGAATTTCCAACCAGCCCAAGAACCTGTCCTGGCTGCACTCGATCATTGAGCTTCACGCGGATTTTGCCGGGCTGCAAATGGGCGTAAAAGGCGTATCGGCCTCTACCCAGATCGAGAATGACGTGGTTCCCAGCCACTGTTTCGAGCGTGATCGGCACCGCGCGAGAGCCCGGAATATTTTCCGGAATACCGTCCTTTACGTCGACCACCGTGCCATCGGCAACGGCCAGAGCGTCCGTGCCGTAACAACGATAATTCTTGTTGTCCAGCTTGTCCCCGGCGAACGTCTGGCCATCGTTGCGAAGCTGCACCCAGTCGATTGCAAAGCGCTGGGCGATGTGGACGGCGCCCCCTATCGGAATCATCGAACGGCGGTGTCCGGACATATTTGCCGGTCCATTTGCAGCCAACCAACCATCTCCACGCAGAGGCGCGTGGATGACGACAGGTTCTGCCTCGACTGGAAGAGTTGTGCAATCCAGCGATGTGTCGTCGGCATCGTCGACTAACTTCCAGCCGAGCCGGTGCTCGAGATGGGATGGGGCTTTACCTGCTTCGATCGTGATCCACGCAAAGACGACCGCGCGGAGGCCGCCTCCGATCCGGCGCGGCTCGTTTTGGCCTCCTCCGGGTCGCGCGATTACATGTGCTAATTCATCTCCCGAATAACTCACGAGAACGGCGCGATCGGGAGAAAGCGCTTCTACCCGAGTCAACACACAATCAGCGCGGCCGAAATTAGTCACATGCAGTTCGTACACGAGGTGAGTCTTGCCGTCGGCGTGAAAAGGTGTGGGCGGTTTCGGTACGACGATATCGAGCGGAGCATCGATGGGGTGCGGGGCTGGTGCAGTCGAGGGTGTACTGTGCGTTTCCTGCTTGCGCGTTTCCTGCGAAAAGCCGCTGTGGGCCGCGAAGGCGATGGCCCAGCCCAGAATCGATCGGCGGCTTAACATCGCAGCGTCAGAAGCTGAACTTCAGCGCGAATTGCACAATGCGCGGATTCACACTTTCGCTTAGAATTTCGCCGAAGGTGGCCTGTGAAGCACTCAGATTCGGATTTGAGAAGGACGGATGATTTAAGACGTTGAAGAAGTCGGCGCGAAACTCCAGCCGCGCGTGCTCCCAAACGGGCACTCCAAATTGCTTCATTAGCGAGAGGTCGACATCCGACTGATCCGGTCCCCGCACGATCCCGACCCCGGCATTCCCGAACGTCGTGCCTCTACCGTCATTTCCAATGATCGGCGCACTCGTAACACAAGTCTTGTTGAAATAACCGTTCAAGCGACTCTCAAGGGATCCGGAGCTTTCCAGTTGCGGATAGGTGCATCCGGCGGCTATCTGGACCCGATCTGTCGTGATGCCGAAAACATTCGCGGCGCTCGTTGTGGTGAGCGTCAGCCTCTGTCCGGTCTGGAAGGTTACAACGCTCGAGGCGCTCCAGCCCCCCAGAGCCCCTCGGACTAGGAATCCGCTGTTCTGGAGGCGTGGCAGTGCGTACACCGCGCTGAGCACGAAGCGTTGATCGCGGATGAAACTGTCCGGGCCGTAGGTCTGGCTTGGTCTGTTCTGATCTCCGATAGGTGAGCCGCCATTCCCGTTGGCGACGCTGCCTGAAGCGGTCGACAGCGACCGGGCATAGGTGTAGGAAGCGAGGAACTGTAATCCATGACTAAGCCGTTTCTCCAGGCTGGCTTCGAGCGCGTTGTACCAGGACTCGCCGTTGGAATAAATATCATTGAAGTTGTTCGCAGTGAAGCCTTGATAAGGAACCCGTTTTGGAACGTTAGCGACGGTATTGGTCGTGACGCCGTTAATCGGATTGGACGGGCTGGCCAACCCCGCTTGATTAATCGTCCGTTCCTCATTCAGGTGAACGCCCCGGCTGCCGGCATAGGTGACCGTGAGAACCATATCGCGCATGACCTTAGCCTCCAGACCCATGCTGTACTGCTGTACAGTTGGGGGGCGGTAATAGGGGCCGATGATTGTCGGGCTGAGCTGCGTGGTGGGCGAGTACGGTGGGAAGTAAGGCAGCGTCACTGCCGGCGGAAAAGGATTCGCGAGCGTGGCGGCCCCGTTCGGTGCGCCAACGAGCTGGTTGATCACGGCAAATGGCGCATCCGTGAGCAGTTGAATAAACGGCTGGCCGGTGGTCTGATCGTGATATACGCCGTAACCTCCGCGCAGCACAAAACGCTCCGTGTGGGGCAATTGCCAGGCAAAACCAATACGCGGATTCCAGGTGTTCTGTCCCGCACCGCTGTATCCAAGATTGTTGTTGAGCTTCGTCACGCCGCTGGGCATCGGGCCGGTGTAATTCGAAGGCACCACGTAACCCTGAAGGGTGCCGGTCGCCGGTGGATTCAGATTCAGCAAGTTCGGATTTATATTGGCATTGCGTCCCAAGGCGTCACTGATGTCCCCGATCCGTTCGTAACGAAGCCCGACGTTCGCTGTGAACCGCCGCGTAACTTTGATGTCGTCCTGGAAATATACGTTTGAGTTCCAAGTTCGGAAAGCGCGGTCGAAGAGACCGGGCAGGTCAACCGACGCGTATACGTTGCCGACAGGTAGGCCAGCTGCGGCAGTGCCCGACTGGGTGGCGTTCAAGCCCAGTAACAGATCCGGATAGCTCAAGAAGATCAATCCGGCAATATAATGAAAGTTCTCAATGTCGTTCTGAGCTCGCGTGATTCCTGCGCCGACGCGTATGATTTGGCGGCCATGAGTCCAGGAAACCGAATCTTGAAGAACATAGGTGTTTTGGGTGCTCTTAAGAGATTGCCCATTGCCTCCCAACGTCACCCCGCCATTAATGTCGATTTCCGGGATTCCGTTGTCGTACGAGGGCGCATTGATGCCCACCTGTGAAAATTGGAGCGGCTCCGACTGCTGGGTATAGGAAAAGGTGCGGTGATAGCCGAGATCTAACTCGTTGAGCAGCGACGGCGTCAGGATGTAGGTGTGTGTGACGGAGGCATTCCAATATTTGGTCGGAATCAGCCAGGGCCACCCGGGAGCGGTCGGGCCGCCGAGATTGGCCACCGGATATGTCTCGGTTGTATTGTCATTTGCGTAGAAGAAGCGGAAGGCGAATCTGCTCTTGGCCGATGGCAGATAATCCGAATTCGCCATGTACTGGTCCTCAGTGAACGGACATGGACTGCTTAGCACCGACGTACCCTGTACTGCGAACGGCAGCGCGGGATTGATGTTTTCCGGAGTTGGAATCGCATACTGCCCGTTGGGCAGTTTATAGTTGAACAGCGCAAGCGCCTGCGGGCTGATATTCGAACCATTGGCCAGGATCGCCGGACCGACACCGCCGAGCAGGGTCTGATACAGTCCGCGTTGGCCGGCAAACAACTGACCCAGCGCCGCCGCCGAGCGATTGTTGGTAAGCGGCGGCTCCGCAAAGCTGGTGGAGCACGAGCTGCTTACGCCATTCAACTGCCGCGTCCCTTGGTAGGAGCCGAAGAAGAGCAGCTTATCCTTGACGATCGGCCCGCCAATGGTCCCGCCGAACTGATTTTGGCGCAGGACCGGCCGGGCCGTCCCCGCCCGATTGAAGAAGAAGTCATTTGCATTAAGGTCGTTATTCCGAAAGAACTCGAATAAACTGCCATGAAAAGCGTTGGTGCCGCCTTTGGTGATGACGTTCACGTTGGCGCCGGCATTGCGCCCGTAGGTTGCATCATACTGGCTGGTCTGAACCTTGAATTCCAGGATCGTGTCCGGATTGGGGACAGCTACCCCGCCGCTGAATGTGCCGGAATTCTGAAGATCGTTTATGGGTACTCCGTCCATCTGGTAGTTATTGCTTTTTTCGGACTGGCCGCCGCTCGAGAAGTTGCTGAACCCTCCGTTGCCCAGGCCCAGCGCGGTCGCGTTGTTAACTTCCGTGGAAACTCCCGGGTTCAAGGCGATAATTTGCGTGTAGTTACGCGATGCTAACGGTAGATCCGTGACCATCTCCTGGTTCGTTACGCGTCCCAGCGCGCTGGACTCCGTCTGCAGCTGCTCCCCCGTGGAAGCAACGATGACCTGCTGGTTCACCGCACCGATTTCAAGCCGCGCGTTGACCGTTTGGGTTTCCGTCACGGTGACGGTAACTCGCGGATAATCGAGCAGCTTAAAACCGGCCTTGGAGATCTCGACGTGATACACACCCGGCGGAAGAAGCGTTACGGAATAGGTTCCGTTCTGCTCGGAAGCGGAATTGCGCACTTCGCCGGTTGCCAGGGCGGTCACTTTGATCTGGGCCTGCGGCACCGAGAGCCCGGCCGGATCCGTTACGAGCCCGTTGATCGCCCCGGTATCGGATGTCTGAGCGAAAGTAATCGACGCCGCCATCGCAAAACACAGAAGGAAAGCGGCGGCAGCGAACAGAGAGCTAAAGGGACGAGACATAATCTTCACAGTGGAATCTCCTCAAGAGACGATTGATGCTGGTTATACACCGATTGTTGCGTACTTGTCAACTCCGACAACAAGTGTTGCAGATGTCGCGAGCCAGATCGCCGTCGCATCGGCACGCGTCGCCGCGCTCATGTGCATCCCGTCACTCACGGCTGGAGCTTACGGTCAAAGAAGTCATCCGCAGCCTTCGTAGAGGTCACCCAGTGCTGCCATAAGAGGAAATCATGAACCTCATCCGGAAAGATGAGTTCCTCGTACTCCACTCCCTGCTTGCGCAACGCTTCCACTAAAAGTACCGTCTGATCGAACGCCACATTACGATCATCGTCTCCGTGAATCATCAACACCGGAGATTTCCACGTTTTTATGCTCGCCATGGGCGACGATTCGAAAGCCAGGCGCGACTGCTCGCGATTCTTCTCAGGATCCAGGTTCGGCGTCGCCACGCTCGCTCCGACGGCGCTCCAGTCGTGCACGCCCATCATGTCCACGCCCGCCGCGAATAGATCGCTCGATCGCGCGAGCGCCATCGCAGTCAGCAATCCTCCATAGGACGGACCCCACACACCGATGCGTTTCGGATCCACGTCGGTCCGGCCCGCCAGATACACCCCGGCGCCCATTACGTCGTTGAACTCGCTCGCGCCGGACGCCCCATAATTCATCGCTTCGCGGAAATTCAATCCATACCCGGTGCCGCTGCGATAATTCACCGACAGCACGACATAACCTTTATTCGCCCAGTATTGATTGATCCCGTAGCAGTAGGAGTAGGCATCCATGTAATGCCAGCCGAGCAGCATCTGCCTCCGCGACCCTCCGTGAAAAAACACCAGTGCCGGATGCTTGCCGCCTGTTTTCGGCAAGAAGAGTTGCGCGTGAATCATCATTCCATCCGCCGCGCGAAGAATCACTTGTTTCGGAATTACTTGTTCTGTCGTCGGATAATCCGCCGGAATCGAATCGGGCGCCAAATCGCGCGGAGCTGCGTTCGCTGCTTTCACCGCTGCGCGTCCGATCTCCTTTGCGCTCGACCGAAAGTACACGACCGCCCCATCGCCTGCATCCTCCGGCTCCCACTCGATGCTCTCGCCCAATTTTCCGAGCACCGGCGCCGGTTTCCCGCCCGCAACCGGAACACGCCAGATATGTCGCCGGTCGATATCGTCCTGATTCGATGAAAACAGGAACTCACGCCGATCTTCGCTCGGTGAGACGTCTTCAATCTCGAACAGGCCCGGCGTCAGCTCAGTCGCCGAACCTCCTTCGGCGCGCACCGAATAAAGATGGTTCCAGCCTGTCTTTTCCCACGCGAACACCAGCCGGTCGTCATTGCACCAATAGAGTTGATCCGACGCAGACATCCCGTGACGCACGCTGCCCGGACCTTTATCCGCATGCCACGCTTCGCGACCTGCGCCTGTAGCGACATCGGCGACCCTGATCGACCACGGCGTCAATTCTTCGCGGAGCGGCTGCGCGCCGCCCGTCCGCGTTACGCTCGGCGTACGGATGAACGCAATGCGCTTGCCATCCGCGCTCCAGGCCGGACTCGAGTCGCGATCGGTCGATGGATCGAGATACTTCACCGACTTGTCGCCCGGTTTGTACACCACGATGAACGAATGATCGCCGCGCGAATTGGTGAATGCGAGCTGCGAACCATCGGGCGACCATCGTACGTTCGAGCAAGCGCCGCGCGTGCGTACAAGCTCCACTGGTTTTTCACCGTCCACGTCGGTTATCCAAATCTGCGCCGCTCGTATAAACGCCACGCGCCCGTCTTTGGAAATCACAGGCGAATGTCCTTCCGCGAGGTTCTTCGGAGCGCCGCCCTCGAACGGGATAATCCAGATCGCTTGATCCGGCATCTGCACCAGGCTTCGCGGGTTCGGGTTAGCTTGCCCGATCTGCTCCAGGTTTCCGCCCCGGACGTAAATGATGGAGCGCCCATCAGCGCTCCACTGAATCATCCCGACGTCCTCGCCGTCATCTTCTGTGTATGCGGTCAGCCGCCGTCCCTTATAATCCGGCGCGGCGGCCACCCAGAGATTCCGCGCGCCTCGCTCGTTGAGCAACCACGCGACTTTTCCGCCGCCCGGCGCGGCATGCATTTCCGAAGCAAAGGGAGCGCTTAGATATTGATCAATTGTCGCGCCGCTCGAGACTGCTACTAAAGAGAGCAAAAATAAAATTCGCATGATTGTATATCGCTAGATAGCTCGCTACGATCTCACTTCTTCTTTGTCGCGAAGAGCGTCTCGGTGGTCACCGGCTGATTGCTTTTGAGATCGCGAAGCCCGTAGCCCTTCGCGTACGTCACTTTGCCGTTCTGGATGACGGCCACTGCAAATCCTACGGCTTTCGAATCCTGCAGCATTTGCTGCCCAAAGGAGTCGAACCTTTCGAACGCGGAATTGGGATCGGCTGCAAAGGCGATGAATGCGAATCCGATCGTTAGCAAGACTGCTCTACGAAACATGCGGCTCCTTTAGCGAAGTTGACCAAACCTAAGGTTCAGAATCGGATACATGCGCCAATCCTTGTAGTCGAAGTGCCACCATTCAAATGGGTAAACGTCAAAGCCCTGTTCTTCTATGGCGTGGCGCAGCAGTTCACGTCGCCATCGCTGAAGGGATGTACCCCCGGGATATCCAGCGTATGAACGCTCAGACATCTCGTCATACACGCCGACCATCTCAACAGGTTTTCCTGTGGCCAGAGCGTACAGGCTCACATCCACCGCGCATCCACGGTTGTGGCGGGAACCTTCACTGGGATCGGCAACAAAGATTTTCTTGTCGTCCGGTGTTGCATCCCAAAACATTCTGGTCACGTACCAGGGTCGATACGCGTCGTGGATCAGCAGGCCGTAGCCAAGGGTCTTCAGTTTACGATTGGCACGGACAAGGGCGTCCGCGGCCGGGCGCTGCAGGAAGGCCCGCGCCTGGGAGTAGACAGGCGTGCTGAGAAAATTGTTGCTGGATGCATAGCGAATATCGAGCTTAATGGTCGGATCAAGCGAGGTGAGTTCGACCAAATCGGGGGCGCGAAAAGCGCCTGTTTCCGCCGGTGGATGAGCAGCGAGCGCTTGCTTGCGCAATTCTTCGATGTTCGCTACCGGAGGAATGCGGAAAATTCCGTCCGACACTCCCCCGATCGGGCGACGCTTGAATATAACCCCGCTGACCCGTACCGCGGTGGCATTCCCGTCAGCATCCCGAGTAAAGATGGCCTTCTCGCCATCGTATAGGCCATGCCCGGGAAATTGGAAAACGTCTTTGGAGATTTCAGAAATCGGGTCGTATTCCGCC
This sequence comes from Terriglobia bacterium, assembly GCA_963719335.1. Classification (GTDB taxonomy): domain Bacteria; phylum Acidobacteriota; class Terriglobia; order Bryobacterales; family Bryobacteraceae; genus Bog-105. The sequence continues at coordinate 210,134 of CAVRBR010000003.1, forward strand.
CATTCGATCAGAACGGTGAGATGCGTGTCCTTTTCGAATACGTACAGGATGTCGTGATCCCAGCCGTACTCGCCGATCAGTCCTTTCCATTGTTCGGGAGCGGGCGGCGGCTTGGGTATTTCCGTCCGTTCTAAAATTTCCGGCCCGATCTGAATCCCATTTTTCAGTGGCGTGATCTTCCTGCCATAGGCAAGGACGTCGTCGACAATAAGATCGTCATTTAATTGGCGCAACTCAACCTGATAGCCGCCGCTTGCCCGAAGCGCTGTTAGTTTGCCGCTCAAATATTTCAGATCTAAGGCGGTGCCCCCGGTTCCGTACCGTCCCGCGATTCTTCGCCCAAGTTCGGCAGAAACCGCACTCGTGGATTGAGGTAGATTGAGCGGCTTGCCTGCGCGCGCCGCCAGGACTAACCGCAGAGCCTCTTCTGCTACGCGGTCCGTAACCGTATTCGCGAGATCCTTGGTGGTAACTGCAATCACGCCAAGCTTGTCGTCGGGCAAAATATCGAGCGAAGTCGCGAAGCCGTAGATGGCGCCGTCATGCCCGACCATGCGATGGTTCTCAAAACTGCCCAAGTGAAAGCCAAGTCCGAAAATACTTCCGCCCGAATTAGGGAATTGTGGCTTCCACATTTCATCCAGGGTTGTCGGCTTCAGAATCTGCCCATTTGCTGCCTTTCCATGGGAGAGAAGCATGCTCACAAAGCGGCCCAGGTCCGTAACGGTGGAATACATGCTTCCGGCAGGGGATATTCCGAGCTGAAACGTCGGAGCCTCGAAGGTGCGTCCGTCGTAAGTCCACATTTCCCCTCGGGCGAGTGTGTTCGTGACGGCAGGCGTCGGCTCGAACGAACTGTGTTGCATTGCAAGAGCATCCAAGACTACATGTTTCAGATATGAGGCGAAAGGCTGGCCGGTTGTTTTCTCCAGAACGTAACCCACTACGGCGATTGCTGCATTGGAATACTTAACGTGAGTCTGCGGAGGGTAGACCAATTCGGTCTGGTTCAAGCTCGCAACCGTTTGCGCCAGTGACGGCTCGGTGGGATCGAAATAGTTTCCAACGGGCGGCTCGCGCAACAAACCCGATTGATGCGACATGAGTTGCCGCAGCGTGATGGGCTTTCCAAAGGGATTCTTGGGGTGAAAATCTGGAAGATAGGTTGTAACAGGAGCGTCTAAATCAATCTGCCCGCGCTCGACGAGCTGCATGACGGCGATATCCGTGAACAGCTTCGAAACCGAGCCGATGCGATAGACGGTTTCCGCAGTAGCAGGAGTCTTCTTTTTGGGATCGGCGGAACCGAAGCCTTCGGCCCAGATTATCTGCCGATCGTCGACTATCGCAATGGAGAGCGCGGGTAATTGCTTCTCCGTCATCTGCTCCTGAATGAACTGCTTCAGCGGGGAAACAACGTCTTCATAGCCCTGCCGAGCAGTTACACTCGCCTGACCTGTGGCAGACGGACGTCCCGAAATGAATAGAAAAGCGAATAGCGCAAGAATCATTGCCGACGCGTTCCAATTGGCCCTGCGCGTGGTGAGCCGTTCGACGAGATCGCGTTTCACTGCATAACCCAGTCCAGCAGTTGTAGGAACAACGATTGTGCCGTTAGGCCTGACGTGCACTTCCGGTTCGATGACGTCTTCTTCCCAATAACGGCTGCTGGCGGAAACGTCGCCGGGCAGAGTGAAACCCGGCAGTGTAGACATGGCAATGTTATGGGCGCGCCCGATGCCGGACTCAAGCATGCCTCCGCACCATACCGGAATTGAGTGGTCCCGGCATAAGTCATGGATGCGGCGCGCCTCACTGTATCCCCCAACACGGCCTAACTTGATATTGATGATGCGGCAAGCACCCAACTCAATGGCCGCAATCGCATGCCGCGCATTGTGAATACATTCATCCAAACAAATAGGCGTTTGAATTTGCGATTGCAATTTCGCGTGGGCATAAATATCGTCCCATTGCAGCGGCTGCTCCATCATCAAGAGTCCAAACTCGTCGAGTTTTCTCAAATGCTCGACATCGTCGAGACCATACGCGGAATTGGCATCCACCGAGAGCAGGATTTCGGGAAATTGCTTGCGGACCGCCGACACGAACTCCAGATCCTTGCAAGGCTTGATCTTCAGCTTGATACGCCGATATCCGCTTCGCAGCTCTTCTTCCACCTTCTGGACCAGCATTTGTGGATTCTCGCGGATACCAAGGGACACGCCGCAAGCGATCTCCTCAAGAGTGCCGCCGATCAGCTTTGATAAAGAACGACCAGTAAGTTGTGCTTCAATGTCCCAAATTGCGTTCTCCACGCCTGCCTTTGCCATCTCATGTCCGCGGATGGCCGCCATCAGGGTAGGGAATTCGGACGCGTGAACAAGACTCCTGCCCGACAATTTAGGAGCAATAAAATCGGAGATGATATGCCACGCTGTCTCAAGGGTTTCAGAAATGTAGAAAGGCCTTTCGTCAGTGGTGACCTCGCCCCAGCCGTGAACACCCTCCGCAATAACTTCAACCAGCAGGATTCTGCGGTTCTGCATCACACCGAAACTGGTCTCGAACGGTGATTTCAACCGCATGCGAATTTCACGCAAGCTAATCGACTCAATCTTCATAGGTTTCTAACAGGTACGTTCCGTATCCATTCTCGAGTTCGAATCCGGTAACCGCGTGGGACTTTTGAAACAGGTGCTGGAACTCCAGCCGAACGCGGGACTGAATTTCGGCCGCCGCCCGGGGATCCGATCTGCAATACTCCCCAATGTTCGGGGGCAGAGAGATACGCTCATGCTTTGCTGAGGTTTGCTGCGGGCATCCCTGCAAACGCGTTCTGCACCCGGTCCGAATCAAGCCGCCATTCAGCAATCAAGCGGTCGGTGGGTAATCTTTGATGCAAACCGCTCGATGTGCGCCCGTATAGATCCGGCGCATATTGACGAACGATAGCTCCTAAGCGCGCAATATTGAAGTGAGCATTCTTGAGTTGAAGCGGATCGAATGTCCACTCGATCAGGTTGATTCCACGCTTGAGTGCGTGTTCCCGTTGCGCCAACTTCAGCCTACGCCCGACTCCCTGGTTCTGATATTCCGGCAGCACTGCCGCCATGTGAGAGTGAAGATAAAAACGAGGCAAGCGAAGCGCCGAAAAAGCAAGGGCAAATCCCACGGCGCGACCATTGTGGAAGGCTCCCAAGACTTCTCCGCCGGTCTTATGTGCGATTGAGAAAACGTGTGACGGAACCACATCGGTATCGCTACATTGCCAAACATCCTGCTGCAGTTGCTCACAGGCGCGCATCTCCTCAAGGCTGGCAAACGGTCGGATGATGATCTGCTCTAACAATTCCGGGTTCCGCGCGTAGAATGCTTTGCCACGTACAAACTTCGCCGCCACGACCGTGCAAAACTCACGTGCGTCCACATCAGGATGTGCTTGCGGCTAGGCGTTTCGCCTTCACTCTTCGCCAGATCAGATAAACCGGCGCGCCTGCCAGTACAATTCCAAGACCCACCGCAGCACGGCCAGGCTGCGTCACGATCGTGTTTACCACTAACACCAGGGCAGCCAAAATGAAGATCGAAGGGGTTACCGGATAGCCTGGCACTTTGTATGGGCGCTGGGCATGAGGATCGCTCTTGCGGTAAACGAATACGCTTGCGGCCGCAAGAGCATAAAAAATCCAGCCGATGAAAATTACGTAAGTGAGCAGTTGTTCAAATGTCCCGCTGAGGGCCAGAATCGCCGCCCAGCTTGCCACCGCAATTACAGCGAAGGCCGGAGTGCCGAAGCGCGGGTGGACCTCCGATAATTTCTTGAAAAACAATCCGTCTTTGGCCATCGCATAATACACTCGCGGAGCCGTGAGGACGAGCGAGTTGGCGGCGCTGAACATGGAGATCAGAATTGTTAAGGCCACGAGCTTCGCCGCAACCGGACCGATCGCCAAAGAAACGGCGCTTGCGGCCACACGATTGGAATTCGCCACGCCCTCCGGGCCAAGCGCGGCCAAGTATCCAAAATTGGCAAACAGATAGATGCCGATTAGCGCCGCCGAGCCCACGAGGAATGCCAGTGGAAAATTTCGCTGCGGATTGATCGTCTCGCCGGCGCTGAATGTAGCGTATTGCCATCCTTCGTACGCCCAGAGCACACTGATCATTGCGAGTCCAAAGCCGGATGCATACGTGCCCAGACTCAAATGTGCAGGTCTCGCCGGAGTTGTCGCAAAGCTATTTCCCAGCCATAGCAGCGCCGCCCCCATCAACAGAATCGCGAACACCTTCGTGGCGGTCGTCACGTTCTGCAAGTCGGCGCTGCCTCGCGTGCCGCGCACGTTGACCACGGTAATGACCGCAATCATGAGAACGGAAACCAGTTTTGCCATCGCCGGAGCGAGCGGAAGAAATTCCGCGAAATAGGCGCTGAACGCTACGGCCAAAGTTGCAATCGATCCGGCACTGATGACGAAGAACAGGGTCCAACCGAACAGAAATGCCAGGAACGGACCAAAACAGTCCCGTATGTAAACGTAAAGCCCACCCGCCTGCGGCTTCATCGCGCTCAGTTCGCCGTAAGTCATCGCACCCAAAAGCGAAAGAACGCCCCCTGTAAGCCACACTGCCATCGCGAGCGGGACCGAGTTGCCAACTTGGCTCAGTACTGCACCGGGAACCAAAAAAATTCCCGATCCGATAACCGTTCCGATAATCAGTAAAACCAGATCGCGAAATCCCAGAACCCGGGACAGTTGACCTCTGTCGGAATGTTGTTGTTCCAGCAAGGCCGAATCAGTAGTTCAAGTTGAAATTCAACAGATTCCAGTAGAAGAAAAACCAGGCTAATCCGATACAAGCCAGGGCAATCAGCGCCGCGGACAGTTCGCGCCAGATCCAGTCGAACCGACCGGTTGAAGAAAGTGGCACGGACGCAGCGCTGCCCTCCGAGACGCTGGGACTCGCCTGGGCTATGGCGATCCGCGACGGAGATGGCCCAGGACGCGAGACGTACACGGCGTTGTAGATGGCGACCAGAGCGCCTATTGCACCAATTAGACCGACGACCTGGATCAAATGAATCCAGGGATCGACATGGCTGTTGAGCGCGCCGGGAGCACTCCGGCTGGAAAGCAGACCAGCGAGGGCGATTATAAAAACCAGATCGGCGATACAAATCAGACGCACGGCGATGCGCAGGCCCCGCTCTTGCCGGGTGAGAACGAGCTTGCGCCCATAATGTCGTCGAATCAAAGCCGCCACCGGCCAGAGAACCAGCGTGAACAGCATGACGAGCACACTCGCACCCAACACGAAGTAGTTGAACGGCTTCCCTTGCAGCCATCCCACGCGCTGGAAGATCATGAACGGAAAATCGATTGAGGCGTAAAGCCGCCCACTCGCATCGCGCTTGAAAGCGAGGCGTTCTTGTCCGTCCACTGCGCGGTAAACCAAGGGACCGATTTCGCGAAACTTCTTTGGCTGACCATCGAAATCTTTCAGTGCATCGGACCAGACGGTTCCCTCGGAATTGGAAGAGACCTTCATTTCCCCCAGCATGGAGGTGGCTTCAAGAAAATCTCCTTCCGAGCGGCGGCTGCTCATATAGCGACCGGAAACAACTCGACCATCCTGGGCGGCGCTGGCCGGCGTGGCCTCGGAGGGAGGAGTATACGGGAAATACCGGTCAAGAAATTTTTCCCAGAGCTCGGTGCGCCCGCTGCCGCCCTTTCCGGCGCTGTTGTAGGAGACGAAAAAGCCGATCCCAGCATCAAGAACGAGATGAAGATCACTGTGGAAATACACTGTATCGCCGCCATGCCCGATGATGCGATGCCCATTGCGTGTCTCTTCGTAGAACCCGAGCGCCATGGCATTCATTGCGGGGTGAGGAGCGAATTGGCGCGAATGCATCTGCTCTACGGACTGTTGGCTTAGGATTCGTGCTCCGTTGTATTCGCCGTTTTGAAGATGCGCAATCATGAAGTGCGTCATGTCCATGGCAGACGTAGACGCACTGCCGGCTGGCCAGCCCTGCACAACCTCGAATTTCCCTGGTCCGGAAGAGGCCAACATGTACCCGTCGGACATCAGCGGCTTCAGATTTTCCGGCAACGGCTGCGCAAACGTGGTGTGCTGCATGTTAAGAGGCTGGAAAATGTTTTGGTTGATATAGTCGTCGAACGGCTTGCCTGACACGCGCTGCACAATGTAACCGGCGACCGTAGCGCCGTAGTTCGAATAAGCCGGCGTAACTCCTGGAGGAAAGATGCGCTTCGGCATGTGGTTCACCAGGTATGTGCGAAGCGGCGTGAGATCCTTCGGATCGGGCACGAACAAGTCCTTGGCGGCCTCTCCGAATCCGGCGGTATGGGTCATGATGTTGCGCATTGTGATGGGCTGCGGATAAGTGGACGGAATCTTGAAATCGAGGTAATCATTTACGTCGTGATCGAGATCGAGTTTGCCCTGCTGGACGAGCTGCATCACTGCGGTCCAGGTAAATAGCTTTGAGATCGAGCCAGGGCGAAAAAGCGTATTTTCAGCCGAAACGGGCGTCTTCTTTTTTACATCGGCGTAGCCATATCCCTTCGCGAATAGCACCTTCCCATCCTTCACCACCGCGACGACCGCGCCGGCAACGTCATCGCGCTCGAGTTGCACCGGAACAACACCGTCGAGAAAGGCTTCAATGTCGGCTTCGGTCATGGCGTGCGCTGTGGGGGCTATTTCCGCTTTCTCTTGCACTGGAATCTTCGGCGCCAGGGGATTTGCTTTGGGTGCTTGCCCCCACGAGAGAAAACACAAGATCAGCAAGCCACTAAGCAGAAGCATCCATGTGGCGGACCGCCCCCGGTTGAAGTTCTTACGACATAAATCGTTTTTCATGGCTGATAAGTTCATCGGATCTCCGAGCCCGCACTGGGCGAATTGAATGCAATCACCCCGGTGACGGGGCTCCGATACTCCTTGCGCCCAGGAATCTTTTCCAACGACCGGCCTCGACTGGTTCGGACCGGTTTCGAAGGCGAGGTATTCTTTCGAAAGGAATGCCAAGAACGACGAACTTGTCCACCTCGCCCCGCTCGTTCGAAGAGAATGTGAGCCGGGTCTTGCCGGCGATAGTCATATTCGTGAGAAAAGTGTCGTATTGGAAATGCTCGAGGTCTGAGGCAATCGAATGAAAATGCAGCACGAGTTTGCCATTTTCGAGACTGATCTCTGCACTGTCGTAGGCGGGATTCCCGAACTGACCGGCATAGGCCGAGAGTTCATGCGATGGATGTGTGCCGGGCGTTCGCGTCGATTGCCACGCTTGAGCTGACTTTCCTTGCGCCTTCAGATCGGCTTCGAGTTTATGGAAATGGGCGCTCCACTCGCCGCCAGGCAAGTTCAGCAGCTTGTCGGCGACCTGATAACCCAAAACTTGGCGGCACAGACTGGTCGAGTTGATCACCAGGAAATAGCCCGTATGAATCTCCGGTATCAGCACCACCAAAGCTGCAAACCCATCGATATCGCCGGGATGAAGAATCAGTTGGTGGCCTCGATAATCCTGCACAAACCAGCCGAGGCCATAACTTAGCTGCGTGGAACCCGGGAAGAACACCGTGGCCAAACCGCTGCTCCGCGGAATGACCATCTGCGGCTGATGCATCTCCTGCATGTTCTTTTTGGAGATGAGTTGGCTGTGATCGTACATGCCGTCGTTGAGTTGAACGCCGACCCACTTCGCCATGTCCCGAGCGTTGGAAACGATCGATCCGGCGGGCGCGATATTGTCGAGATTGCGCCATGCAACGGTCTTAACCGATCCGTCGGGATTTTGTTCGTGCGGCGTAGCGTGGTTGGCTGATTTTTGCGCTTCGGTTGTGCTGGTCGTCGAGCTGCTCATCCCGAGCGGCTCAAAAATCCGATCGCGAACGAGATCGTCCCAGGTGCTATCGGCGGCGTGCCCGCTGCCTGACCAGCCGCGAGAAACATCAAATTCTGATACTCGAAAGTTGTGCGAAAGGCAGTTCTGGGTGCGATGTGAGCGACTCGGCGAATCAACTCCTCCCGACTTACCGTGGATCCGTACCACACTAATTCCGCACCGGGCAATCCCGTTCGATGCGTTAAGAGGTCGCGAATCGTTACGTGTTCATCAGCTTCGGGATCATAGAGATGAAAGAAGGGCAGATAGGCGTTTACTTTCCCATCCCACTGCATTTTTCCTTGGTCGACAAGCATGGCGATTACAGCAGACGTGAACGCCTTCGTGCAGGAACCGATCTGGAAAAGTGTGTCCGGAGTGACCCCTTGGGTGGTGTGAATTTCACGCGTACCAAAACCCTTCATATAGACGACTGACCGATCGCTCACGATCGATATAGCCGCACCCGGCACGTTCCAGTCGCTCATAGAGGATTGGATCAACTTATCGAGTGACGCCGAGTCGAGGGACTCTTGGGCCCTCAAAGTCGATGGTGCGGTAGCCAGCGTTGCGACAAGAATTACCTGTAATATGCGGAGCAGTTTATGCGCATTCATAGGGAGCGGGCCCTGAGCCGTCGGAAATCTCGGCTCGCTTGGCTTCCTCTTTTATCACGGGTGGTTACGAAAATGCAACAAGTGATGCTTCTTTGACAGGAATGCAGCACGTGTTGTATGATCCAACACGACAAAGAAATCGGCCCATTGCGCCAATGCGATCCGCCATCCGGGCCGCGAATGTAGTAGAACACAAGTGAAATCAAGCCGAAAAAAGATAGGCAACGCCGGCCTATCGGACGTGAACGGCAAAGCAGGTGAACGCCAGGCATGGATGTCCCCCCTGGAGACCCGATTTGCCAAGGCGGAATCGAACCTCAACTCCAGTCGCCGGCAATTATTGCGGGAAATTCTAGACAATCCACAAGATGCATACTTTCTGTCTTCGCGCGAGCTGGCTAAGCGATATGAAGTGGATCCCGCGACGATCGTGCGCACGATTCAGGTGCTTGGTTATCGGCGGTATGCCGATTTCCTGGCCGATTTGCGGTCTCACTTCGTAAATCGCATTACTCCTTACCGCTTGATGGCGGCCGCCACACACGAGCGACGCGGGTTGGCTGACCACATTAATCACAGCCTCGAAATGGAACTCCGCAACCTTCAGGCTCTGCGTTCAAGCCTGGATGCTGAGGCAGTGATCGATGTCGCCAAACGCATCTATCGGGCACGCCGGATTATGGTTGTCGGCGTAGATTTCGCGGCTCCCCTATCACACCTTCTTGCTTATGGATTGGTTACTCTCGGGCATGATGCAGAGGCTCCGGAGGGTTCGACCGGCAATCTGCAGCAGAAAATAAATCTTCTCGGACCCAAGGATTTATTAATTGGTATCAGTTTCGGCCGCTGCCTGCGCGACACAGTCGATTCCATTACTCGCGCGCGCGAGCGAAATGTTCCGACTTTTGGGATTACGAACAGCGAGACGTCGCCCGTTGCGCGCTTTTCCGATCACTTCTGGATCGCCTCGATTGCGAATCCGTCATTCCATGGGTCCTATGTAGCGCCCGTCGCCGCCATCAACGTGTTGCTCCTGGTTTGCGCGCATATTCATCCTCGGCGTGCATTGGCACTGTTGCGCCACAAAGAACAAGAGTTTCGGTCAGGTAGCCGTTGGTATTCTTCCGCGCGTGCCGAGGAGTCGCGAGACACGTTCAAGGGGAAGAATCGCCCGGACGGTGATGATCACGGCTGAAAGTTTATGGGGCCGATGACCCGAAGGCAGATGTAAGTTTTCCGAGATTACTAAACATGATGAGACCCTCCAGAATCTTGAAATCCATTTCGCTCCTTCTCCCTTGGATGGCCGTAGGACTGCTCTGCGGACAATCAGCCGATTACGATGTTGTGATCCGGAACGGTTACGTGGTCGATGGCAATGGCAATCCTTGGATCAAGGCCGATGTAGGCATACGCGATGGTCACATCGTAAAGATCGGGAAAATTGACGCAACCGGACGCCGTGACATAGACGCCACGGGCAAGTACGTTTCACCTGGCTGGATCGACATGCTGGATCAATCCGGGAAGGCGCTGATGCGGAACGGACTCGCGGAAAGCAAAGTGCAGATGGGCGTCACAACGGGTATCGCCGGCGAGGGAGGAACGGCGGTGGAACCGGACCAGCTCCCGGAATACTTTTCGCAATTGGAAAAGAATGGCATCAGCATGAATTTCGGTACGTATTACGCCGAAGTGCAAGCGCGCGTGGCGGTGTTGGGCTATGTCGCGCGGCAACCGAGCCCCGAGGAACTCGCGCGGATGCAGGCCCTGATGGAGACTGCCATGAAGAACGGCGCAATGGGAATGACCACCGCGCTTATCTACCCTCCGGCCAGCTATGCCACCACTCAGGAATTGATCGAGATGGCAAAAATAGCCGCCAAATATGGCGGTATGTACGCGAGCCATATACGCGGCGAGGGAGCGGAACTGCTGCAGTCACTAGACGAAGCGATCCAAATAGGCGAAAAAGCCGGACTTCCCGTTGAGATCTTTCATCTGAAAGCGGCCTACCAGCCTGGTTGGGGAAAGCTGATGATGGACGCCGGCAAGCGCATCGAGGAAGCTCGCGCCCGTGGTTTGGATGTGGCTGCGGACATGTACCTCTACACGGCAGGGGGAACGAGCCTTAATGCCGTAATCCCCTCCTGGGCTCATGAAGGTGGAACCGAAGAGTTGCTGAAGCGATTGGCTGACTCGACTACGCGGGAGCGATTGAAAAAAGAGATTCACACGGGCTCACCCGGATGGTGGAACATCATCGAAGCCTCGGGTGGATGGGATCACGTCGTGCTCGCATCCACTTCGAATGAGGAAGATCAGCATTTCATCGGCAAGAACATTGCCCAGATTGCAAAAGAGTGGGGCAAGGATCCGGCCGATGCCGCATTCGACTTGGTCGAGCGCAGTAAAGATCGAGCGTCTGCAATGTACTTCATGATGGATGAAGGCGATATCGAAACGGCCGTGAAATTTCCGTGGACAAGTTTGGGCAGCGATTCGTCCGCTCTCACTCCCGCACGCGGGAACGGTACGCAATTGGCTCATCCACGAATGTATGGAAATTTCCCGCGACTGCTTGCCCATTACGTTCGCGATCGCCACGTGATTACGCTGGAAGACGCCATTCGGAAGATGACCTCCTGGCCCGCCGACCGCCTGCATTTGCAGAATCGCGGTTCCATTCGTGAAGGCATGTGGGGCGATATCGTGGTCTTCGATCTTGCACGCATCGAGGACCGTGCAACATACGAGCAACCGACGCTCGCTCCCGAAGGCATCGATTACGTGCTGGTCAACGGCCAAGTGGTTGTCGATCACGGCAAGCACACCGGCGCCAAACCTGGCCGGGTTCTGTATGGGCCAGGACGGCAGCCGCAAACCGCGGCCGCAACTACTGAATGACCGGCAGTTCTATGTGGGAAGGCAATTCTTTCGAGCAGTACACCTTTTGTGTTGCCTTGACGTAGTCGTCCGGCTTAGCCGTGTAGATGCTCGCCGTGAATTTCTGGGGATTGCGATCTATCAAGGGAAACCACGTGGATTGCACCTGAACCATGATGCGGTGCCCTTTCAGAAAAACGTGATCGCGATCGCGGAGCGGTATGGCGAACATAGTGGGCTCATTCGGCTTCAGCGGTGAAGGATGTTCATAGCTGACGTTGTACTTCCCGCGCCGCACCTCCATCGCAATCGGAAGTTCATAGCCGTTCAACGATTTTGCGTACTCGCCAGGAGCAGGACCGGCGGACTCGTTCCAGGGGTTCTTAACTGCATTTTCCGGAAAGACATCGATCAGTTTGACAATGAAGTCGCTATCGGTGCCCGAGGTTGACGCGTACAGTTGAGCCGCCACCGGACCGGTAATGGTTATATCGTGATCCAACGGCGCAGTCACGAAGTCAACCACGTCAGGTCTATGGTCCGCAAAGCGCTGATCCGCGACTTCCCACGTGCGCCAATCGCCTCCGGGGTACGTGGGCGAAATCGGACGTCGACGGTAAGGGACGGGGTTCGCCGGATCAGATGTGTACTGAACAAAAGCGGCGGCATTCGATTTCGGCGGCTCGAATGACAATGTTCCATCTTGCTGGAGATAGAGGTTTGTTCGTTTTGCTTCTGCAGGCGGCCAAGCGGCGTATGTATGCCACGTGTTTGACCCGGATTGAAACGTGCTCACTTTCCACGAGAACTTTTCACCGTCCTGATGCAGATAGTAGCGAAAGAATGGGGCCTCAATCTGCTCCCGAAATTCACGCGCCGTTTCGTGTCCCAACGGGATCTCGCCGATTTTGTCGCCTTTTGGCGATTGCCACTCGCCATGAAACCAGGGCCCAGCGACCATGTAATTTTCGCTGGAAGGCCTATCTTTATCGGAGTTTCGGAAAATCCGCCAAGGGCCCCACGGGTCCTCTTGATCCCAGAATCCAGCCACGTTTAGATTTGGCACGGAACTCGAATGCAACTGGTTCACCCAGGCTTCGCGACGCCAATACTCGTCGTAATTGGGGTGTTCGACCGCATCGTTCCATGCCGGAATGGAGTTGTGCAGGAACTTTGCGTTGATATTGGAGAGCGGCCCGAGTTTGAGATACCAGTCGTAGGTGTCGAACACATCAAATTGGAAATGAGTGTTGGCGTTCTTATCGGCCTGTTCCATCACTGCATATTCGAATGAATAACTGAGACGAAGCGCACCATAACGATGGAAATCATCGTTCATCCACTGATCGGCGGGCGAGGCTTGTTCGGAAACGGCCTTGAGAGCGGGGTGCGGATGGAGCAGAGTAAGAGCGGCTGTTAAACCGTCGTAAGAAACGCCGTAGATCCCAACCCGGCCATTGTTTTGCGGGATGTTCTTAACCAGCCAATCAATGGTGTCATAAGCATCGGTCGTTTCATCGGTTGCCTTGGGGTTCGCCAGATCGACCTGGGAAGAGAGCAGAAATTTTCCCTCGGATTTGAAGCGACCGCGTAGGTTCTGAATAACAAATATATAGCCGTCGTGCGCGAGCTCTTTCATTCGCGCGGGCATGGGTGCGGGCGGCTTGGCCGGCACGCCATACGGAGTGCGCTCCAGCAAAATGGGTAGCGGCCCACTCTGGTTAACAGGCGTCAAGATCGCAGTTTGCAAATGAAGGCCGTCGCGCATCGGAATCATGACTTCCTGCAGAGTAAACTCGGATTTTTCGGGAGTTTGTGTGATGCCCCATGTGGGGACAAGCAGGCAGGTCACTACCGCGAAAAGAATTGTACGCATGTCGACTACACAGAATACCCGATTTGAACCGAAACATGAGGAGATGAAGTGTTCTGGTTGAACTTGCCCGTTACCTTTTGCGTGTCTGCTCAAAAGCCTCAAGCGCCTCGCGCCGGGCCTCTTCATGGATAACAACAGGCAGAGGGTAATCAGATCCGAGCTGTACGCCCGCTTCCGCCAGCACCGACGGAGGCGCCATCCACGGTTTGTGAACCCAGGCAGACGGAAGGCGGCTGAGCTCGGGAACCCACCGTCGAATGTAATTCCCATCCGGATCGAATTTCTCACCCTGCAACACGGGATTGAAAATGCGGAAATAGGGGGCCGCATCCGCTCCGCACCCGGCAGTCCATTGCCAGCCAAGCGTGTTGTTCGCCAGATCGGCATCCACCAAGGTGTCCCAAAACCAGTACGCGCCCTCTTCCCAACTCATTCGCAAATGTTTTGTGAGAAAGGAGGCTACTACGAGCCGATCCCGATTATGCATCCAGCCAATGGCCCAGAGCTCGCGCATGCCCGCATCGACAAACGGATAACCGGTTTTGCCACGCTGCCAGGTTTTGAGAAGACTGCGATCTACTCGCCACGGAAAGAACTCGAACTCTTTACGGAGGGGTTCGTTTGTCGTGAACGGGAAATGGAACAGCAGATGATAGGCAAATTCCCGCCAACCGATTTCGCGTAAATAGGCATCCACGGCTTCCGCATTCGCGCTTGTACGGAGTCTGCGAAGCGAGTGCCAGATCGTACGCGGGCTGATTTCTCCAAAGTGTAGATGCGGCGATAAACGCGAGGTGCCCGTTTTGCCCGGCACATTTCGCTCCAACAAATACCTTTCGAAGGCGCCGTCCAGAAACCTCCTCAAATCTTGTCTCGCACCTTCTTCCCCCGCAGTCCAAGTCGCGCGCATTCCCGCCGCCCAATCGATCGCGGGCTCGAGCTGTAATTCTGTGAGCGGCAGCGAATCCGGCCAATGTTGCGGGGAATCCAAAGTCTTGGGTCGGGGTAAAGTTTCCGCAGGGTCTGGCTGCTTTAGGCAAGCTTTCCAAAATGCTGAGAACACTTGAAACGGCTGCTGGGCACTGTTGAGAACAGTCCAGGGCTCAAAAAGAAGTGTGCTGTTGAAGCTCTCGACAGTGATACCTTCACTCGAGAAATGTCGCTTGATTTGTGCATCTCGGATAACTGCGGCCGGCTCATAGCGCCGGTTCCAAAAGATCGCTGTAGCCTTTGTCTCGGTGAGCAAATCTTTGAGCACGAGTTCCGTGCGTCCCTTGCGAATAACCAGGCGCGACCCGGCTCTCGCAAGCGCCTCTTGTAAACTGCTGAGCGACTGATGCAGCCACCAGCGCGACGCCGCGCCGGGCGGCCAAGGATCTTCTTCTTCCGGCGCCCAGATGAAAATAGGGATTATTGGCGATTGGCTCTGGGTGGCGGCAAGTAGCGCCGGATTATCCTCCAGCCTCAAATCCAAGCGGAACCAGACGAGCACCGGATGGGTGTTCAAGTAGACTCTTCCCCGTATGTCCTTCTTAGATTCGCTTCGGCTCCTGCCGGCCGAAAACGTTTAGGATTCCTGTTCATGAGGGCGGCCGAAAGGAGCTAGCTCGATTTTGAGGTGACCAGAATGCTTCGCACATCTAACGCGTCGGTCGTTTTCTGCCGCTCGAAGTCGCTTTGCTGCTCTTGCTTGCAGACTTCCTCTTCGGGCTCTTGCGCTTACCTTTTTTCGGCTCCGCTCCGGGCCCATGCAAATGCTGGGCAGCCGATTTGCGGGTATGCGGGTGATCGGCTTGCCACTTCTTAAGCTGGCGCCGCCGTTTCGCTCGAAAGGCTTTTTCAAGAGCCGTTAACCGTGACTTTGCTTTGGGCCTGCAACTGCCCTCACTGTGCGGTTCTTTGCCTTTGACGGGCTCGTATCCAGGCCAGCACCTGGTGGTCTTTATTGCCACGAGAGTTTCTCTCCTCACAAAATGGGATAAGCCTGCAGCGGATGTCTTTCGAAGATTTTCTTGCTCTTCTCGTCTCGGAATCGAAGCGCGTTCTCGACCGTAACCCCAAACAAGAGATGCGCGGCCAACGCGCCCGCGTGGGAGGCTATGCTCTTTTGAAAAGGTTGTGAAATGCCCGAGATCGAGATGGGAATTTCGTCGGCGCACAACCACAGCAGACAACCAAGCAGGGTGCCGGATGCTTTACCGCTCCAACCTCTTTGAGCGGAGATCCCGGCATAAAACGATCCGATCATCGCACCAAGCGCATAATGCATGGCCAGCCCAAGCTGAGCGGCTCTCTCTTCCGTGAGATTCTCGCGCGAGATGCAAAACCAAACCAATCGCGCAGCGTTCACGTCGGCCTCATGATCGAAGCCGAAGACGGCATGCCTGCTGCTGTCCACTCTCGCTTCCCAGCAGAGGCGAAAACCATGCATGACAGCTGCGCCAATCAATCCCGCCAGAGCGCCTTGACCGATACCGCGTATAACCCGCATCTTGATCACTTTGTTAGCTTGCATAATTTTTCTCTGGCGCCGCGCGCCGCCGGGCTGCCGGGTCGATGCCCTGCCGCCAGGATCTCTCCTCCGCCCCCAAACACAAGCCGGTAATGAGGATCGAGACGGATAAGATCCACTTCACGCCATAAGTCGTAACCGATGCCGCGCAATATCTTCTCGAGCACCTGCGGACAGTGGAAGAACGTCGGCCCGTGATCGAAACGAAATCCGCTCTCGGTGAAGTTGGAGGTCCTTCCGCCCAAGTGAGGCAGACGCTCGAGAACGGTAACATGAACACCCGGGTGCGCCAGTAAAGCAGCGGCCGTAAGACCTCCTGGGCCCGCCCCCACAACCACAACGTGACGTGACGATGAAGCTAACCTCCAGGCCCGATAAGTTCGTGCTGCTTAAGCGCCGTCCGACCCGAGCAGTTTCACGAGCTTGTTGTACAGGCCGAGCAGAAGAAAGGTCGGCGCCCAGTGGCCGACAAAGTTCGCTTTTCTTTCATCGCCTGTGATCTGAAAAAACAGCGACACGCCTATCGATCCAAAGGCGGCCCATAGCCACGTATCGGAAGGCAGTTTCGCCGTCTGTTGCTCGATACTGCGCGCGAGCGGTCCTTCCCGGTGTTCGGTGCGACCGCCCGCGTGAGGTTCTTTGTCAAGTTCTGAAATCATATGAGTGTTTCCTTTCGCAAAGACTTGCTGTCCGGGTCTGCCAGGTTTGCTGACCTCGGGTTTGATTGTTTAGAAATGTGCGGTTCCAGTCGCCTGCGTAATTCCTCGCGCGCGCGAGATAGCCGGCTTTTGGCCGCTTGTACTGTAATCCCGAGGCGGTCGGCTACTTCCGGCATCGGCTTCTGTTGAACATCCCGCAATACAAACGCGTTCCGCAGCAGCGGCGGAATTCGGCGAATCTCCCGGCGGAGTATTTTCGCTAGGAGCATGCTCTGCAGTGCCGCTTCCCGTCGCGTAAATCGAGGCGCAGATCGCCGTCGGCGAAACCCTCGAGGGAAACGGCCGCAGCGTGCCTCGGCCGCCGCACTTGCATTAAGCATTCATCGATGACAATCCGCACCAGCCAGGTCGAAAATCTAGCTTTGCGTTGGAAATCACCAAAATGCTCGAACGCTTTGCAGAATGCGCTCTGCACCTGATCTTCGGCGTCGAGTTCATTCCGCAGAACACAAAAAGCGGCCCGGAACGCCATCGCCTGATAACGGCGGGCCAACTCGCCGAATGCTTCCCGGTCTGCCTCGCACATCACGATCAACTCGTCTTCTGTCTTCTCTTTGTAGGCTCGATTTTCTATCCGGAAGCACGTTGGAGAATCCATTGTTCAGAGCCGCTGATGTCTCACTCTAAACGTTCCGAGGACCAAGAATCTGATAGCGTGGAAGATGCTTTCAGGGAAACTGCAAAAAAAGCGTATTCTATGCGCTTCAATGAAACGAATTTGACTCACCGCGAAAAATACGGGGAAGCGATCAGCCGGATATTGTCCGGCTACGACATCGGAGCCAAGCTGCGGCGGCTCCGGCTCAGAAAGAAAATCGGGCTGGTCGATCTCGGAAAGCACACTGGCCTTTCCGCTTCCCTGCTATCGCAATTGGAAACCGGGAAGACCATGCCAACCCTGCCTACCTTAACCCGCATTGCGATGGTGTTCGACGTTGGACTGGATTACTTTTTTGACAGCCAGCATTCCAAACGCGTTTTCTCGGTGACTCGCGCGGGAGAGCGCCTGCGCTTTCCGGATCGCCCCGACAACCCGGTTCCAGCATATTTCTTCGAAGTGCTGGCTTATGGCGCGAAAGAGAAACGCATGTCGGCCTACGTTGCGGAGTTCCCCGCGCGCAATGCCGAAGAAGTACGCGAGCATCTTCACGAAGGCTGGGAGTTAGTGCATGTTCTCTCGGGCGCCCTGATCATCCGTTTCGAATTAGAGGAGCACAACCTCGGGGCCGGCGACAGCGTTTACTTCGACGCCTTGGAGCCCCACGCTTACCGAGGCAACTCGGATCCGCCGGCCCAGGCTATTGTGGTTACTACACGGCCGCAGGTGTAGTCGCCGAATCCGCCGATTGCGTCCCGGGCCGAGCTATAAAAGTCGAACCAGCATGAAGGCCGGTTCTGGCAATAGTTGAAAACTGGGCGGTGCGGCGTGAAGATTTCTACAGTCGTGGTTATGGAGGCGGCGGGAGTTGGGCCGGTCGGGGTGTTGAGAGCAGGCAAGTTACTGATTCTGCATTCCGACTAGACCGATGATTCCGCTCATTCCGCTGATCCATCTTACGTAAAACTTACGTGAGGCCCCTAGGAGGGGACCTCGTCTTGCGATGTCGCCTGCGTCTCAGGACTACCGGACCGGTCCAACACACCGATCCTGTCCGCCTTGAGCTCGACAAACAAGCTGTTGAATTGCGTGCTCGATGGATTCTTTGCCATTCGGCACCTGGATTGTGAGATCGTGTTCGCCGGTAGTCAGCTCACGTTGCACAACTACGTGAGTGCCTTTTGTGAGGCGCGCCGCAGTCTGCGCGAAGCTTTGGCCGAATGCAACGACGTTGTGCCATTGGGTATTGTCCTTCCACTCGCCTTTGTCGTCCTTCCAGGATCTGGTCGTCGCGACCAAGAATTTGGTCACTGGGGTGCCTTTTCGGCAGTTGTTTGGTCTCGGCGTTCGCGCCGATTAATCCAATAAGCGTGAGCTGATTGAAGTTTCATGAGTGTTTTTCGCTTTCTGTCCGTTTTGCCTGTGGGCCAATCATGGCTTAAGCCGAGCTGCTCTCCAAGCTTGAGACGAACGCTCGATAGAGGACCGACGCGGCGAACGACAGTGGCCTTCGTGCGGGCGCGTGCGTTGACCAGAACTCAGCAGCGCCCAACCAAAATGATCGGGTATAGTGGACTGCCAAGGCGAAATGCACCTTGCCAAGACCGAATTGGGCAAGGTGTTCACTGCCATGTACAACCATGTGTCCGTCGTTTGCCGGCGGTAGGTCGCGACGTTCAATACAAGGCGATTTTCGGGAGTTTGGTTTCCTCGACGCCGGTTTCGGGATAAGCACCGCGCATTACTCGTGAGAAGGGCTGTTATCACTCCTTGAATAACTAGAAATGAACGTTGACGGAAACACACTGGCCAACACCATTGTTTATTCACTCGGAACCCGCTGGTAGACGCGGACGTAATCGACATCGTGAAATTGCGGGAAGACGGTGGTGTCATCAGGATTGCCCGGCCAGTTACCGCCGACGGCCGTGTTCAGGATCAGGTAATGCGGCGTATGAGGGATGCCAGTGACCGTTGTGTGGATGAGCTTGTCGTCCACATACCAGCGAATTGCGTCGGGTTCCCATTCCAACGCATAAACATGGAAGTCCCTGGTGTAGTCATCGTCGCCGCGCCAAGTGCCGGAGCTTGATTTCTTTTCGCCCTTGAACGTGTAGTAGTGCAGCGTGCCGTAAATCACGTTCGTCTCATGGCCGAGGAATTCCATGATGTCGATCTCGCTGTACCACGGCCGTTCTTCTGGAATCAGGGCCTCGTTGCCCGCGGCAATAGTTTCTGCCATGAGCCGCTCCATGGCCCAGTCCCGGTTCTGCGGATACAACCAGTACGCGGGCCACATTCCCTTGCCATCTGGCAGTTTTGCGCGAATCTCGAAACGCCCGTAGGTCGCCGCGAACTTGTGGCTCGTGTCCACGCGGCCGCTGGTGTAATGCATGCCGCCGTAGTCACGCTTACGGCTGCGCAGCCGGAGACAGCCGTGCTCGATATACACTTCGTCGCGGACGTAATACTGCAACTCGTCGTGCTTACTCTGCTCGCGGACCACGACGTTCCACTTCGCGGGATCGAGACGCTTTCCTTCGAATTCATCGCTCCATACAAGCCGCCAGCCGGCACGCGTCGACGCACCGCCGGTCTTCGGTGTGGCATCGTTCTTCGTGCCCACCGGGACGTTGCGGGAAGATTTCGATTTCTGTTCGGCGGAGAGAGTCCCGCCGATCAGGAGGACAACGAAGGCGAGTGCGACAGCGCGACACAGCGCAAGCATACAAACTCCTTTGTCAGGTCGATGACCGTTCTCAAACTGAGTAGAAATGAACGCGAGAGAGATGTCGAGCATGGCGACAAGTGAGAAGATATCTGAACGCCGTATGCCGCACTGTGCGCGATGATTGGTGTGAAATCCCCTTCGCACAATCTAACGCCCAGGAAGATCCCTTCTGGGAATCTCGCCGTTGCACTCTGACGCGCCAAGGTCCCGAAAAACGCCCATGTCGTCAACGTGCTTCTTGGAGACGCGCCGCCTTCCTCAGACAGTCCGATCCGCGATCTCAACGCCCGGGCACGCGCGGACTTCTTAACGAGAGCCCGGGCCGCGATCTGCATTCCAAGAGTTACTAGTGCTAACCGCGAGTGAGCGCTCGCGGGAGGATAGAGAGCGTACAAGCGTCGGCCTTGACCTGCGACGTTGCCTCGGAGAAAGGTTAAACGTTGTGACACGTACCGAGAACTTCTCATCATCAGTTTAAGAAGTTAGCGCAGGAAAATCGCATAGACTGCTCGTACTTCGCAGTGAAAAGTGCCTTGGGTCATGGAGGCGGCGGGAGTTGGGCCGGGTCGGGGTGTTGAGAACAGGCAAGTTATTGATTCTCGATTCCGACCATACCGATGATTCCGCTCATTCCGCTGATCCATCTTACGTAAAACTTACGTGAGACTCGAAGGCGGCCGATCCAAACATGTCTCTTGGATTCCTTGAGGAAGCATGCATTTCGAAAGTTTTCCGCCAACAGCCGAATTTAGGGCGAGGCGGTGCACAATGTTGGTCAATGACATTCCACCGGAATCAAGCATTTAGGTTGGCCTACTAGACCGGAGTTCGCGGGGTTTGACAGAAAAGGAGGCAGAAAAGAAGGCACAATCGTAGATTCGATATGGCGCAGATTTCAGGGA
Organism: Terriglobia bacterium; assembly: GCA_963719335.1. Taxonomy (GTDB): domain Bacteria; phylum Acidobacteriota; class Terriglobia; order Bryobacterales; family Bryobacteraceae; genus Bog-105. The sequence goes on from CAVRBR010000003.1 coordinate 230,893, forward strand.
AATTCCGTCTTGGGCCGATCGAGATTCACTGGTTCGCACCGGACTGTACGGCCCGCCACTCGCGCGCTCTGCCGCTTATGAGCGTCGCTGATTCCAAACAAGGGCTGTTTTATAAGAAGTTCTTTGCGCCAATGGATCGGAGAGGTCTCGGGCGCATCGGTCTTCGGTAACTTCACCGGATTTCGCCTGGATCCGAGCCCGATTTGCGCGCACCCCTCCGTCCCATGTAGAATCAAGACTTCCAACCCTCCCCCGGAAACGTGTTAAAACATTCAGTGAGTTACTTGTTTTATGGGAGCAGATCGCAAACCGCTGATCGGCGTTGACCTGTTCTCAGGCGCAGGTGGAATGAGCCTCGGATTTGAGCAGGCTGGCTTCGACATTGCCGCCAGCGTCGAATACGATCCGATTCATTGCTCAACGCACGAATTCAACTTCCCCGAATGCGCATCGATCTGCCGGAGTGTGGCGGATATCGATGGCGAGTATGTCCGTCGCCATTCGCGAATAGACCAACTCAAAGTCGATGTCGTTTTCGGAGGCGCTCCCTGTCAAGGCTTCAGCATGATCGGCAAACGCGCGCTCGACGATCCCAGAAACTCGCTCGTGCACCACTTCGTCAGACTAGTTGTCGAGCTTAAGGCATCGTATTTCGTTTTCGAGAACGTCCGAGGGCTTACCATCGGTGAACACAGGCGTTTTCTTGAAGAGATCATTCAGGAATTCCGCAAGAACCATTACAACGTCGTCGAAGATTACCAGGTCCTGAATGCCGCTCATCACGGCGTTCCGCAGGACCGCAAGCGGCTGTTCCTTCTCGGCGCGCGAACTGGATTTCCGTTGCCGCAGTATCCGATAGGCACCCACTCGCCGGTCAAAGGCGAGGGCAGCCTTTTCACGGAGGGAACTCCGACAGTTTGGGATGCGCTCAGCGATCTGCCTGAGGCTGACGATTACGAGGAGCTTCTCGAAAGAGATTGGGTCAAGGCGCGATTCAAAAAGCCGACGAATTATGCGGCGCCTTTGCGCGGAGACGCCTCGGATCCAAACGATCACTCAACCGCGCGCGAATTCGAGCCCACGCTTCTCACATCAAGCCTGAGGACGGTTCACACGGAACTTTCGAAAAAGCGCTTCCTCGAAACCATTCACGGGGACACAGAGCCGGTGAGCCGGTTCCTCAAACTCGATCCCAAAGGCATCTGCAACACCATACGAGCTGGAACGGCGAGCGACCGGGGCGCATTTACATCGCCGCGCCCCATACATCCGTATTCGCCACGCTGCATTACCGTCCGCGAAGCCGCCCGGCTCCATTCATATCCAGACTGGTTCCGCTTCCATGTGACGAAATGGCACGGGTTCCGGCAGATCGGGAACTCTGTGCCGCCGATTCTAGCGCGCGCTGTAGCCGCGAACGTTCGTGAGGCTTTTTCAGATGCAGTCCCGCGCAACGGATGCCGCCCGCTTCCTCTCGGTGACGCGACCCTTCTCTCTCTGGACATGTCAGCGGCCGCGGCTCGCTATGGCGTGCCGTCTAATACGGTGCCGCAGCGCATCCGACGCAAGACGAGCGCGAATGGCTAACAATGCAGAAGGACCGAAATTCCGCAAACCAAACCGATATGCCGTCATCGTTAAGGAGATTTTCGATCGGCATTACAAAAAGGGCCAAACTCAATTCGAGTTCACGAGGGACGAATTCGTCGAAGTAGCCCGCGAGCTCAAGATCGCACTTCCCAAGAACCTCGGCGACACCATCTACTCCTTCCGCTTCCGAACCGCGCTACCTCCCGAGATCCTCGCTACAGCAACCAAGGGATTGGAATGGGGAATTGAACTGGCCGGGAAAGGCGTATATCGCTTCAAGCTGGGAAAGCTTGTGCGTATCGTTCCGAGACCCGACCTTATCGCGATAAAGATCCCGGACGCAACGCCCGAAATCATCACTGCCTACGCACTCACGCACGAGCAATCGCTGCTGGCCAAAGTCCGCTATAACCGCCTGGTCGACATTTTCCTCGGCATTGCCTCTTACTCGTTGCAGAATCACCTTCAGACGTTCGTAAAAGGTATGGGCCAAATCGAGATCGACGAAGTGTACGTGGGGGTCAACCGTCATGGTCAACAATTCGTTGTGCCCGTGCAGGCAAAAGGTGGCAGCGACCAGCTCGGTGTGACACAGACGCGTCAGGATATTGCGTGCTGTTTCCAAAAGTTTCCACGACTGACGTGCCGACCTGTTTCGGCTCAATTTATGACCGGCGATACGATAGCAATGTTCGAGCTTGCGCTTCAGGCTGAGGACGTCAAGATCGTGGAAGAAAGGCATTATAAACTCGTACCCTCGGACCAGATCGGACCCGAGGATCTGAAGCTCTACGCCAAGCGTTAAAGAGTGATGGTGCCTATATGGACCATGTCACCAAAGAAGTCCGGTCCCAAATCATGGCGGCGGTTCACTCGCGCGGCAATACCACGACGGAGCTGCCGCTTGGACGGCTCCTATGGGCGGCAGGCATTCGCGGCTATCGAAAGCACTGGCCCGTAGCCGGAAAACCCGATTTCGCGTGGCCTGGCCGGAAGCTGGCCGTTTTCGTGGATGGCTGTTTCTGGCATGGCTGCCGCTGCAAGTATCTGCCCCGCACCAATACGGAATTTTGGCGCAATAAAATCGAGACGAACAAGCGCCGAGACCGGCGCGTTGCCCAATTGCTGAGGCGGAAAGGGTGGACCGTTCTGAGAATCAAAGAATGCGTTGTGCGAAGTCCATCGACGTTAACGCGCATTGTGAGAGCGCTCGGGAGCATGCCTTAGCCACCTCCCCCGCGATTGGAAGAGCCGTCCCCATATGAGCTTTAGGCTGCTGCTCACAATGAGCGAGCGTGAGCGCCAAGCTTTGGGCGCTTCGATAAACAATTCCTTGCCGGCTCGCCGGAAGTCGGCAGCAGGGCCGATGCAGGGATTGCTTGTCGTCGGCTCCGACGTTTATCGAGAAGGGTGGCTCGTCGTCCAGGAAGGGAATTACCGCTTTGTTGTTTCGCAAAAAGACGGACCGACATTGAAGATCGTTTGCGTCAATACCTGGCCTGCCAGGTGGTCTGGGAATGAGGCTCGGACGCGTTCACGCCGCGCCTCGTTCGCGCTGAGACGGATGTCATGATCTTCTCCACAGCGGTGAACATGAGTCCTGGAACATATCGGAGTGTATACAGCCACAACCCCTTGTAAGAGGGCATCTTAGCCAATGATATCAAGGGAGGTATAGATGGTGGAGGCGGCGGGAGTTGAACCCGCGTCCGAGAAAGCCCGCTGCGCAAAGCCTACGTGTGTATCCGGTTCTGGTGTTTCGGCGACTGCCTATAAAACCGGCAAGAGCGACAGCCGCCTAGTCCGATTGATCTCGGCCCCATAGCTCCGGACCGAAGCCTGATGCCTATCCTGCAAAATGACGCCCCATGACTAACGCGCAGGCTCGTCAGCCGGGGCGGCAACCTAAGTTAAATTAGGCAGCGTACGCAAACTGCGTGTTATTGGCAGTTGTTATTTTCCGATCGTTTTACGGGAGCTCGGAACCCGACACGCCTTCACACAACGATTCGATCCCGTCGAAGCCGTTGCGCCCCCTTATTGAGGAACTTTCTTGCTACGGCTGGCGGCTTTCTGCTTTCGCCGCCAACGCTAGAAGTATTCTATCAGTTAGATGCTTCGAACCGGCTCTTGGAGGCGATCGCGCGTGCTGTTTCTATTCCGTGTAAGGTAGCGATCGGGAAATGCAGAGCGTCGTTGCTCCCACCGCTACCCCTTCCGTGCAAAACGACCAGGAGGAACAGCACGGACGCTTATATCATGTCGTGTTGCTGGACGACGACCAGCACACCTACGACTACGTCATCGACATGCTGCAGAAGCTATTCTTGTTTTCTACCGAGGTGGCGTTCCAACACGCCGTTGAAGTGGACAGCAGCGGGCGAACCGTCGTGATTACCTGCGAGCGGCCCCAGGCAGAATTCGCACGCGACCAAATCCACGGTTTCGGCGCGGATCCAAGAATGCCGAAGTCCAAAGGATCGATGTCCGCCGTGTTGGTTCCGGCGGGAAGCACCGGTCTCAGTTGAGGATTGCTCGGCGTTCCACCTCCAGGCCAGTCTTTCGCCGGGAGGATTAATTCTCGAAGGCGATGGTCGGAAAGGTCGCGGAGATATGGTCGTGCCACGTGAGGCCGTCTTCGTCGACCAAGGACCAGACGAGGCCGATACCTCCAGCGAAGAGGCTGAGCATGCTTCCGAACAGGCGCTGGTAGCGGCGCGACTGAGAGGGTGGATTTCCGTCAAAATCGACCAGCCGCAGTCCTGCCTAACGCATCCCGGGCGTGTCGCGTGCGGCAAAGGTCCAAAGCAGCTTGTAAGACAGCGGTATGGTCACAAGCGCTAGCGCAAAGAACGGCAGAACGTGCTTATCGAACGAAAACTGACCCCCTGCCAAAACAAACAAAGCGACGCCGAATGCGCAAGCGGTCGCCATCACCGCTGCGTCCACAGCCGCTGCTTTTATACGCAAACCCACTGGGGCAACCGGCGCATCGCAGATAATATTCGATTGCGGATGGCTTAGAATTTCCTGTTGCCCTTGAAAATCCAATCGCGGTTGATCTACTCGGGAGTGATCCAGGGCGCGAGTGGTTCGCGAACGTGCGCGGCGCACCTCGACTTTCGCCGTTTTGACCGGTGCCGGACGCGGCAGGGCGGCCGCACGCAAGCGAATAGATTCTCGTTCGGTATGCGTGGTTAATGAGCCGAACGGTATCACACGCCGCTCGGAGGATGGCGTCGAGAATAGCGACTGCTGTCCGTCGGCGGACGCGATTTGGGGCGCATTGTGAGGCGCTCCAGCTTGCGGGGCCGCATCGTCGCCGCGCTCGTAAACGGGTGCCGTGGCAGTCGCTGCTATAGGGTACGTGTTAGGAGAAATGCGATTAGATGCGTTTTTGACGCGTCGCCCGCAACGGCGGCACCGATGGTCGTCGTCTAAAATCCAAGTCTGACAATGCTGGCAAGTCATGTGATGCTCGATGCGATCAGGGGCCGGTTGCTGCCGAAACGCTTGCGGCTCGTTCGCCGGCCATGCTACGGTTTTCGGTTGACCCTTTCTTCCGCGCTTGGACCCCCAACTTCTCTATCTACCAGAAAAGTTCATTTTTGTCTAGAACATTTCTCATCTAAGTTGTTCTTTTTGTTGGGGGCTCTCTTTTTCGGCCTTTCGCCTGTTGCAGCCCAGACCACAGCGCGTCCCCTCCGGGCCGATCTGCCCGCGCCGGATGAGATTCGGATGTGGGGTGCAACACAAGATTCCAGCGGTGAATGGAGATATTTGAAGGGCGCCGCCAAGGTCGAGACTTCGGATTTCAACTTGTCGGCGGACGAAATCGATTACAATTCTGACACGCATTGGGCCTATGCGCACGGTCATGTCCATTTGGAGCACTTCGCGACCGGTGACAAGCTCAATGCCGATCACGCCGAATATAACCTGAAAACGGAAGAAGGGAAGTTCTACGCGGTGGACGGCACTTCGCCCGCGAAAATCATGACCAGCCCCGGGATTCTCACTACAACGAACCCGTTCTATTTCCAGGCGACAGTGGGCTGAACGCATGAAAGATAGGTATATTCTGCATCATGGATACGTCACCGATTGCAAGATTCCGAAACCGTGGTGGACGTTCGAAGCGCCCGTATTCGATATCATTCCAGGAGACCGCGCGATCGCCCGGCACACTGTTTTCCGCCTGAAGCATGTGCCCGTCTTCTATTTGCCATACTTCTACCGGCCGCTCGGCCGAAATCCGCGCGCGAAGCGGATTCTTGACACCCAATATCGGGCATAGCTCGCTTTATGGCTTCATGGTCGGTGCCGGATATTACTGGGCGATCAATCGAAGCTACGACATGACAGGGGTGGTGCAGTATTTCACCTCTCGAGGACCCGCTCTCCGATACGATTTTCGAGGTAAGCCCAACGACGTCACCGATTTCAACTTCAATCTTTACAGCGTGGACGATCAGAAGGGCGCCGCGTATGCGGACACAACGCAGGTGAAAGAGGGGGGGCTGGAGTTTGAGCTCACGGCGAGAACTCAAATTCTGGGGTTCAATGGAGTGTTGGATTACAATTATCTGAGCTCCTATCGTTTTCCGCCAGGCTTTCTCGTACTCCTTCGCTTCGACGATCTGGTCCCAAAACAATTCGATTGGATTTCTGCAGAGGCACTTCGCCGATGACACTTACGCGCTCAACATTGTCATGGAGCGCAATCAGAATTTCGAGGCCATAACCTATCCGTCCCTGCATCAGCTTCCGAACCAGGTCATTATTCAGAAACTTCCTTCGATTCGAGTTTTCTGGGCGCGATCAGGAGATTGCCGATGGCCCGGTGCCGCTCTGGTTTTCCTTCGGGTCAAGTGCCGGATTGCTGAGCCGGTCCGAGCCCACGGGATTCGATACCACGACGACCGGAAGTCCCTCACAAATCTTCGAAACCGGCGAAGTATCGCGCATAGACGTAGAGCCGCGGGTTATGACGGCGTTCAATTTCAAAGGCTTCTCGCTGGACCCGAGTATGACGTTCGGTGCCACCGATTACGGAAACTCGTACTCCGCCAATGCGACAACTTACCCCCCGTCTCTAGCTGCAGTGGCTATCCGACCTGTCCCCCGCAGTCAAATACTGCTGTCGCGCTCGCGTCCTCTAATCTCTTCCGCAAAGATGTCGATTTCACGCTCGATCTCCGTCTTCCGAGAATCGAGAGAGTCTACACTCCGCCGAAATGGCTGCATCTGGGCGAAAAAGCCAAACACGTAATCGAGGCTGAAGCGACGTACGAATACGTAACCGGGATCAATCAATTCCAAAAGTTCATTCATTTCGATGCCACGGACATTCTCTCCGATACGAACCAGCTCACGTATTCACTAACAAATCGCCTCTACAAGAAAGACAAGAACGGGAACGTCAGCGAAGTGGTGACATGGCGGCTTACACAGGCTCGCTATTTCGATCCCACCTTCGGGGGCGCGGTCGTTCCGAACCAAGGCGCTTGTGCGTACAATGCAGCGGGAACCGCAATCTCTCAAAATCCGACTTGTCAGCGAGTCGTAGTATTCGCTACCGAAGAATTGACGCCTTTCAGCTTTCTGGACGGCCCGCGCGATTACTCGCCGGTCGTCTCGTCTCTTGTTTTTAATCCCTATAGCTTCTTTTCGCTCGAATATCGCGCCGACTATGATCCGCTTCGTCACAAGATTGTAAACCAGACATTAGGTGGCAGCGTGCGTCACTCCAAGTACTTCGGCACCTTGTCGGACACGGCAATCAGCACCAATCCAATCCTGATCCCGCAGGAGAACCAAATCAGCTTCGGAGGCGGATACGGCAACAGCACTCGCAAAGGCTGGAATGTGGCTGGTTCTGTCTTTTACGACGCGCTCTTGAACCGGCGCCTCTTCGATCTCGTGCAAACTTCGTATAACACGGACTGCTGCGGATTCAGCTTCGAGCTGCGGAATTTCAATCTCGGCATCAGGCAAGAGAATCAGTATCTGTTCTCGTTTTCAGTCGCGAATATTGGCACTTTCGGCAGCTTGCAGAAGCAAGCGCGGATCTTCTGACGGGCTTGAATTACTCGGCTTCGCGGATCGAAAAAGCCTGATCGAGAATCGTAGCGAAATCTCGACTCTTGTGCGTAACCGATTGCTTCAGCTGATGCAATTCCCGCTCGATTGTGCGTAGCCGGTCTGCCATGTGCAGGCACGCCAGAACAGCGGCTCGAGTGGTATCGAGATTACCTGCGCGCCGCGCTATGGACGACATCAACTCGTCGATTTCGTGCGCCAGTTCTTCCGTCTCGCGCGGGTCGCCGGAGCTTGAGACGGCATAGGTCTGGTTGAATATGGTGACCCGGACGATCTGTTTCGAGGTGTCCGGTGCGTCCATGAGCCGGTTTTCAGCTCGCGCTGAGGAGATCCAATTGGCTAAGCAGCTTCTCGATCCGGCTCTTCACCTGCTTGCGTTCGCCGCGAAGCTCCTCTACCTCTTCGGACAGGCGCTTGATCTTCTGCTCCAGCACCCCGTTCTCCCTTTGAAAGTCGGCGTACGTAGCTTGCAGCTTCGTCGAACTGGGCCTTTGCCGACGTCAGTTCTTCGTTAGTCGTCGTGAGTTGCTCGCTCAACCGCTTGTTGTCATCGCGAAGATCCGTAATCACCTGGACCGCGCGATTGATCCGCTCCTCCAAGCTGGCTAACGCGTCAATGCCGTCTTGGACTGCTGCTTCCATCTTTTGTCAGACGAATTATCGCCTACTGCAGTTGCGCTTGATGTGCCTCTTTCGCTCTGGCGACCAAAGCCGAAAAACCAGCCGAGTCGTTAATCGCGATATCGGCGAGCACTTTTCTGTTGAGCCCTATGCCCGCGCGCTTCAGTCCATTGATGAACTTGCTGTAGGAGATCTCGGCTCCTCGGCAGGCGGCATTGATGCGGACGATCCACAAAGAGCGGAAATTCCGCTTCTTCAGGCGGCGTCCGACGTAGCCATAACTCAGGGCCTTTTCAACCGCCTCTTGCGCGGCTCGGTTCAGCTTCGATTTCGTGAGGAAGAAGCCCTTCGCGCGGCGTAAGGTTTTGTGGCGATAATCTCGCCGGTGGGTACCTCTTTTGACTCTTGGCACGTTTGCTCCTTTTAGATCTGGAAACTATGCGCTTCCTTGGCGAGAGGCGGCAGGCACGTGCGGCGCGCTGCCCCTACTCGTGTTATTCTCTTTCCCCCGCGATTTAATACGGGAGCATGCTTTTCAGCTTAGCCTGATCGGCCTCGTCTGCGACCACGCCTTGGGTGAGCTTGACGCTTCCGCGAGCGCGATTTCGACGTCAAGATGTGACGCGCAAACGCGTGATGCCGGGATATTTTGCCGGTACCCGTCTTCTTGAAGCGCTTAGACGCACCTTTATGTGTCTTCATCTTAGGCATAAATCTGTCCTGGAATTTACTCGCGGGGGCTCGTTGCCGCCTGAAGAACCGCACTTGCCAACCCGAGGCGTGAACGAAGCGGTACTACGGAAAAAGTATAGCATGCGGGGTCGTAGCCCCTCCCTCGCTGAGCGCGGGGAAATTACTGATTATCCTGATACTCGTCGAGCCACGCCATTTGGATCGCTTCGAGTTTGCCTTCGGTTGAGGACGCCGGGTCATCCTTGAAATCCGCCAGCTCTGTGATCCATTTGTGGAGATCCGTATACCGGATATGGGTCGGGTCTATGTCAGGATGAGCTTCGTACAGGCTGAGCGCAAGATCTTCGGTGTGGTCCCAAGTGAGTCCAGGCATGATTGCTCCCGCTCTATTGTATTCTTGCGCCCCGCTCTGTCCTTCGGAGCGGTTCATGGTCGCCGGCTACTCGATCTTCGTGCCCTTCAACGCGCCGCGAACAGCCGTGTTCATGATGTTTTCCGCGAGCTTCATTGTGACTTGATTCAGCGCTTCGATTTTTTCGTTAATGGCGTGATGATCCTCGCCGTGGTATACGCCTCGCGAGGTCGCGTTTCGCCGACTCAATGGCGCCGCGCTCTGCAGGCGCGAGGCTCGCCCACGCTTCACTTCTTTGAGCCTTCTCCGTCGCCGCAAGAATGTTGTCAGCCTCCACGCGAGCTTCGCGGACCTGGCGCTCGCGCATGTCCTCTTCGGCTTTGTCGAAGGACTCGCGGATCATTGCCTCCACTTGCTCCTCCGTCAGGCCGTAAGACGGCTTCACCTCGACGCTCTGCTCTTTTCCGGTGCGCGCGTCACGCGCCGTGACGTTCAGGATGCCATTCGCATCGATGAGAAAGCGAACCTCGATGCGAGCGAGACCTGCCGGCAACGGTTGAATGTCTTTGAGATCGAAACGCGCCAAGCTGCGGCAGTCCTTCACAAGTTCGCGCTCGCCCTGCAGAACGTGGATAAGCACGTTGAGCTGCCCATCGACCGCGGTCGTAAAGCTTTCGGTCGCGCTCGCGGGAATGGTGGAGTTGCGATGGATCAGCTTCGACACCACGCCGCCCATAGTCTCGATTCCGAGCGAAAGCGGGGTCACGTCGAGCAGCAGCTTGTCTTCTACATCGCCGGCCAATATGCCTGCTTGCACCGCAGCGCCGAGCGCCACCACCTCGTCGGGATTCAGTTCGGTATGGGGCTTCGCTTTGAAGAGGCGCTCCACTGCCATGCGGACCAGCGGGATGCGCGTAGACCCGCCCACCATGACGACTTCGTCGATCTGCTCGGGAGTGAGCTTCGCATCCGCCAGGCAGGCCCGGCAAGGCTCCAGCGTTCTTTCTACAACCGGTGCGATCAGGCGCTCGAATAGTTCACGCTGAATGACGCCTGGCATAGCTCTTGCCCTTATACGCCAGCTCGATCTTCGATTCGGGAATGAACGACAGCTCCTCTTTAGCCCTGATTACCGCACGGCGCAGCCGCTGCACGCCTTCGGAATCTTGTGAAAGATCTTACGTTCCATTCCGACTGCACATCTTCCAGCGCGATCCGAAGCAGAAGATTGTCGATATCGTCTCCGCCGAGGTGCGTGTCGCCATTTGTCGCGAGTACTTCGAAGATGCCTTCGTGCAAACGCAAGATCGAGATGTCGAATGTGCCCCCGCCGAAGTCGTATACCGCGATGATGCCATCCTGCCGCTTGTCCAGGCCGTAGGCGAGCGACGCCGCCGTCGGCTCGTTCACCAGGCGCAGAACCTCGAGACCGGCGAGGCGGCCGGCATCTTTCGTCGCCTGCCGCTGCGCGTCGTTAAAGTATGCGGGAACAGTGATAACCGCTTCCGTAACCGGAGCGCCGAGCGCCGCCTCCGCATTGTCTTTCAATCGTCGCAGCACGGCCGCCGAAATCTCGGGCGGAGTAAACGTGCGATTGCCCAGTTTCAGCTTGATCACGGATTCGCTGTCCTCTGCAATCCGGAAGGGAAACAGCTTCAGCTCGTCCTGAACGTCGGCCACGCCGCGTCCCATCAGACGCTTCACCGAATAGACCGTGCGTTCAGGGCTGGTCAGCAGCAACTCTCGCGCCGGCTCGCCCGCAACCAGTTTTCCGTCTTGTGAGCGAAACGATACTCGGAACGATCTTTCGGCCTTCCGAGTCTTCGATGATGCGAGGGCCGGTCGGCTCCATCACCGCCACCAGACTGTTCGTCGTGCCGAGATCGATACCGACGATTTTAGAGTTCCGGCTTTCACCGAAATCGATTTGAAAAGTTCCCATGTTTCTTTCCTAAAGGCGATCTTCCAACGGCTCGCTTCGAACCGACTGCCGGATTGCAAAGCTTTATCTACATCGCGGATCAGGTTCTCGATATAACGCCGCCGGTTCAGAACGCCTCGAATCTCGTTGCAGCGCCTGCTTCGCCGTCTCGCTTTCCGCTTCCGCTGCATCGTACTTCGCGAACAGGTTCTCCAGTTCCTTGTCGATTGCCCCGCGCAGATTCAAAAAGTTGTCTTTCGCCGATCTCCAGTTGCGGACGCGCCGACTCGTCGCCGCTCCTCAACTCTTCGAGCATCATGTTGAGCTCGAAGACTTCTTCGAGCAACTCCGGCGGAACATCCCTGGAGCGCTGCTCCCCGATCGGAAATCCTTCTTCGGTCAGGAGGTATTCGGCCCGTTTCACCGGATCCCTAAGCGTGCGGTAGCCATCGTTCAGGATCGCTGTCGCCTCCAGCGCTTGCGCCTGTTCTTCGGCGCTCTTTCGACCGAAACGATCAGGATGCCAATGCCGGCTCAGCTCGTAAAACCGCTTCTGCAGAGCTTCATTGTCGACCTTGAGCTTGCGCGTCTAAGCCGAAGAATTCATAGAAGTTTTTGGACGGGCTGGACATGGAGAAGGAAAAGTGCGGCGAAACGGGGCCCCGACTCGCCTGAGACTGCGAAAGGCTTAAGCTGAAAACGACGTGCCGCACCCGCAGCTCTTGGTCGCATGCGGATTATGGAACACAAATCCCGATTGCATCAGTGAGTCCTGCCAATCGAGCGTCATGCCGTCCAGGAACAGCATGCTCTTCGGATCCACGAACACTTTCACGTCTTCGAATTCGAACACGTGGTCGCGCGGCCGCGGCTCTGGCGCAAATTTGAATTGATAGCTCAACCCCGAACAGCCGCCACCCAGAACACCCAGCCGCAAGCCGCCTGAAACGCCTTCGCGCGCAAACGCCTCGCGTATCTTTTGGACTGCCTTCGGAGTCACATGGACCTGTTTTGGCTGGTCCTGTTTGGGCGCAGTCTCCTGGGCGCCGGCTGAAGGCCGGGCGTTCCGCCAAGCTGAGTCAACTCAGCCATTGATCCGCACCTCTCGCTTAGCTGACGGCAACCGTCTCGCTCTGCACGGCCGATTGCTTCTTCTTTTTGTAGTCGCCAATCGCCGCCTTGATCGCGTCTTCGGCCAGCACCGAACAATGGATCTTCACCGGTGGCAGTGAGAGCTCATTAACGATATCGGTGTTCTTGATCTCCAGAGCCTGATCTACCGTTTTGCCCTTCAGCCACTCGGTGGCAAGCGACGAGCTGGCAATGGCGCTGCCGCAGCCGAAGGTTTTGAATTTTGCGTCTTCGATGACGCCCGTTTCCGGATTCACCTTCACCTGTAGCTTCATCACGTCGCCGCATTCCGGCGCTCCTACCATCCCCGTCCCGACATCGGGGCTGCTCTTGTCCAACGAGCCCACGTTTCGCGGGTGTTCATAATGATCGATAACTTTGTCAGAGTAAGCCATGTCTTTATCCTTCCAATTCGATTTTAATGCGCCGTCCAAACCATCTTCGAAAGGTCCACGCCCTCTTTGGCCATCTCGTAAAGAGGCGATAAGTTCGCGCAACTTCTTCACTACGTGAATCACTTTGTCGCCGACGTAATCCACTTCTTCTTCCGTATTGAAGCGTCCGATGCCGAAGCGGATCGAGGAATGCGCCAGATCGTCGCCCGCCCCGAGCGCCTTCAGCACATAGCTGGGCTCGAGCGTTGCAGACGTGCAGGCCGATCCACTCGACACCGCCATATCGTTGATGCCCATCAGTAGGCTCTCGCCTTCCACATACGCGAAACTGATGTTCAGATTGTGCGGTAGGCGGTGTTCGACCGAGCCATTGATGTAGACCTCATCCAGTTCCCGCATCAGCTTGTCTTTCAGCTTGTCACGCAAGAAGCTGAGGCGCTTCGATTCCTGCGGCATTTCCTGCTTCGCGATCTCGCAAGCCGCGCCGAGCCCGACGATTCCGGGCACATTCAGCGTGCCGGATCGCATCCCGCGCTCGTGACCGCCGCCGTCCATCTGCGCCGTGATTTGCACGCGAGGATTCCTGCGCCGCACGTACAAAGCGCCCACGCCCTTCGGTCCGTACAGTTTGTGAGCGGTGAGCGACAGAACATCGATTCCATCCGCAGTCACATTCACCGGAATTTTGCCCACCGCCTGCACCGCGTCGCTGTGGAACAGCACGCCCTTCTCTTTCGCGATCTTGCCGATCTCCTTCACCGGCTGTATCACGCCAATTTCGTTGTTGGCGTACATGATCGAGATCAGAATGGTTTTATCCGTGATTGCGTCGCGCAGCTGATCGAGATCGATCATGCCGTCCTGCTTCACAGGGAGATACGTGACGCGTACGCCTTCTTTCTCGAGCCGCTTGCAGGTGTCGAGCACGGCTTTGTGTTCGATCACCTGCGTAATGATGTGATTGCCGCGTTCGGCATACATCTCCGCAATGCCCTTCAGCGCCAGGTTGTTTGATTCGGTCGCGCCGCTGGTGAAAACAATTTCCTTCGGCGTCGCACCGATCAGATCCGCGATCTGCTTGCGAGCTTTCTCGGTCGCCTCCTCCGCCTCCCAGCCGAAGCTATGGTTTCGGGACGCGGCGTTTCCGAACACCTCCGTGAAGTATGGTTTCATGGCGTCGAAGACGCGCGAGTCCACGCGTGTCGTAGCGTGACTGTCCATATAAATCGGCAGTTTCATACGTTTTGTTTCCTTAGGGAACTCTCGGATTCCAGAGATTTCGGACTGTGTGGAAGCGCGACCAGCGAGGCCGGCAGGAACCCTGACGCCGGATCCTCGGAATCTTGCAGCATATCTTGGATGCTGACACTATCCAGAAGTCGCAGAATGCCTTCGTGTATGCGCTTCAGCGGCCGCTTGACCGTGCATCGGTCCGAATGTCCGCAGTAGGCGTGTTCGGTGAAGCAGTTCGCCAGCACGATCGGCCCATCGATAGCGCGAATCACTTCGAGCGCCGAAATGAGACGTGGATCCCGCGCCAGGCGGTAACCTCCGTTAGTTCCGTATTCGGAAATCAGGAACCCGGTTTTGCCCAGCCGTTGCAGCAGCTTTGAAAGCAAAGGAAGCGGTATGCCGCAACCGTCCGCGACTTCTTTCGCGCTCACCGCGTGTCCCGTCTCCCGCTGCCGCAATGCAAAATGCTTCAGAGCGATCAAGCTGTAATCCGCTTTTTTCGTGAGTCTAAGCATTTGGGACGCGTGGTTTGGCAGAGCGATGAAGCGATCTGCGACCAACAAGATCTTACTTCTTTATAGCACGACCGCTGGAGAATGGTCCAAGTTTTATCTCCAATGGATTGAAACAGTTGCGGCACCACGAAGCGTGCGTGTAGGCCGTCGTTGGGCAAAGTTTTAATGTCGTTTGCCGATAAGATCAGCGTGCTACACTCGGTACGCGCAATAGCTATCCGTAAACACATCGCGTGATTCGACTCTTTCGTGTTTTCATTCCAGCCAGCGTAGTTGCGCTCCTGCTCTCGGAAACCATCCTGGTTTTGGCGTGCTACTTCGGCGCGTCGCTGTTCACCACTAACTACGATGCTGCTTTTTACCTGTTTGTCCAGGGTAACTACTGGAAAATTCTAGTCATCTCGGCGTGCATTATTCTGGTGCTTTATTTTGAGGATCTTTACACTGAGTTACGCATAATCTCGCGGATCCTGCTGGTTCAGCAGGTGTGCCTGGCGGTGGGGTGTGCGCTCCTGTTCATGGCCTTCCTCGGGTATCTAAAGCCAGATCTGGTGCTCGGAAGATGGCTCACCGTGGTCGGCAGTCTCGGTGTGATCGTTTTGCTGCCGTCCTGGCGCATCTTTTTCTGGAGATACATTATCGGTTCGCTTCGCTCGGAGCGCGTGTTGCTGATCGGGAATTCCAGCATCCTCGGCGAAGTCATCTCGTGCGTGATGGACAAACCGGAGTTCGGATATTCGATCGTCGGGTATGTGTGCGAAGAGGCGCCCTGCGATTTTCCGATCCCTTGCCTGGGCACGCTTGGCGACGTGCGTAACATCTGTGAACAATACAAGCCGACCCGCATCGTGGTGGGCATGACGGAACGACGGAATCGCTTGCCTGTGCAGGAGTTGCTCGAGATTCGTTTCAGCGGCGTGATGATCGAGGATGCAGCGGACACCTACGAGATCGCCATGCGGCGGGTCTGCAGCCGGAAGATCCAGCCTTCGCAGCTCATCTTTTCTTCGACGCTCGGACCGCGCCCGCATGCCATAGCCATTCAAAATTTCTATTCGCTCATCATCGGCGTGGTGGGGCTAATCGTGTCCTTGCCTTTCATGCTGCTCACTGCTTTGGCGGTGAGACTCTCCTCCCGGGGACCGATCTTTTACCGGCAACGCCGCGTAGGAACGAACGGCGATGTGTTCACGCTCTACAAGTTCCGATCGATGTACACGGACGCTGAGGCACACACCGGCGCCGTATGGGCCTCCGTCGACGATCCGCGCATTACTCCGATCGGCCGCTGGCTGCGCAAGCTGCGCCTCGACGAATTGCCTCAGTTCTTGAACGTGGTGAAGGGCGATATGGCGATCGTCGGACCCCGTCCCGAGCGTCCGGAATTTGTCGATTTGCTCGCACAGCAAATCCCCTATTACCGGCAGCGCCTCGCAGTGAAGCCCGGCATCACCGGCTGGGCGCAGATCAATCACAAGTACGGTGACACCGAACTCGATGCCATGATCAAGCTCGAGTACGATCTCTACTACATCAAGAACGTCGCGCCCGCTCTCGATTTCTACATCATCTTCCACACCATCAAGGTCATGCTGCTGAGCAGGGGCGCGCAGTAGAGCAGGAACCGCGATCGGGTGAGTGTTCAGCGGACTTCCGGATCGGAGCCGTTCACTTCTTCGACATGCGCGTAATACGGACACTGCGACGCGTGCTTTCTTAAGGCCACCCATTCCAGACCGCTACCTATCCCCTGAGGAGGACGAGTGCCGCCGGGGAATGATCCCCGTAAGCTATTTGACATGACGCCTCTTTTAGATCGCGCTGGACTGTGGCATAACGCTGAAGATTCAATTCAGCACGCGTTTGATCATTTTTCGGAGCTATGCAGCTCGCCCCACGACAAGGCACATCACACCAAATGGATAATTCTGAGCGTTCACCACGCGGCTGAATGTTACTCCAGCATCCTTCTTCTTGATGAGGCACCTGATCGTTTGAAGCGAAGGACCGGGATAATCAGGTACCCTAGCCTAAGTGAAGCAGTGCAAATTCTGCTCGAGACGAACATCGCCTTACGTCTTTCTAGCGGAGAGCGCCGTCTGCTTCAGTTGTTTGGCACGCTGACGGAAAAGCGTAACCTGATCATGCATCGCTCACTGCCAGACAACTTAAATGCGTCACTCTCCGCAATGGCTCTTCTTGGTCTGCTGAAAATCTGCAGAAATCGTGTCGACGAACAAGGCTGGCAAACGCTTCGAAAGATTGCTCAGGACCAAACCGACCTATTCGCCTCGATAAGCTACAAGCGCGTCGAAGAATACTGTAGGCTAGCAGAGCACCTTGTCGCGGAGGAATTTGCTGGTGAGTGTCTATCGTATTGCCCGTGCTGCGAAGCTACGTCGATTCTCGGTCGCCAGTGCCAGGTTTGTTTTGAGGACATGAGCTTCACTGAATGTACAGCCGCGGGGGAGCGCGTCTTTTCCCCTCGTGGTGGCTCCGATTCGACGGCGCCCCGCGGATGATCGAGTGCCCGCATTGCGGGGACAATCGCGCTATCGCCTGAATGCGGCCTGGGTCAAGGAGGTCCATGCTCAACTTCGCTCATGGTGGGCTCGAATCGACTGGGCCGTAAAGTCGGTTATGTGGAGACTCGCTACAAACGCGCTTCTGGAACATCACGACTCCTTCTGAGGCATCAAACTACCCCGCTACCTGTTCTTTCGATACGCCGATACAGCCTGGTCGTGTTCGCTCAGCGTAGACGAGAAATGATGTGTTCCCGAACCGTCCGGCTTCGCCACAAAGTACAAGTAGTCGGCGTCGGCTGGATGCAGCGCCGCGGCGAGCGACGACAATCCCGGGTTCGCGATAGGACCGGGCGGAAGGCCGGCGTGCGCGTACGTGTTATATGGATTAGCACTGGCGAGATCCGATTTGTGAATGACTCCTTGATACCGGTTCTCGAGAAGCGCCGCGTAAACCGTGGTTGGATCGCACTGCAGCGGCATATCCAAGCGCAAGCGGTTCGTGAACACCGCTGCGACCAGGGGGCGTTCCTGCGAAACGGCCGTCTCTTTCTCGACAAGCGACGCCAGCGTCACGATTTTGTGCGTGTCGGCGGCGCGTTTTACTCCCCCGAGCGCTGTCCAACGTTTGCGGAACTCGGTCGTCATCATGCGGCAGAGTTGCTCGGCCGTGGTGCGATGAGTGACGCGATAGGTCGACGGAAACAAGTAGCCTTCGAGATCGGGCGCTAGAGGGTCCAGATCGCGAATGCTCGCCGGGTCGGCCGCTACTTTCAGGAAGGCTTCAACAGGTATGGTGCCGGATTGGTCCAATAAGGCGGCGATGTCAAAAATGTTGCTTCCTTCGGGCACGGTGAAGTCCTCGTAGAAGATGTCTCCACGGCGAATTTTTTCGAAGACTTGCCGCGGGGTTTGCGCGGAGCCGAATCGATACTCGCCGGCCTGCAGCGTCGCGCCGGGATGAAGCGCTCGCTCGACCAGGAAAGCCCAGCGCGATCGCACCACTCTGTGCGAAGTCAGAACCCGTGCAATTTCTTGCGACGACATACCGCGTTCGATCTCGACGAACGTTTCGGCTCCGAAGCCTCTGTACGGGCCGAAATACCAGTAGCCGGCGATTCCGCCGCCCACGGCAGCGAAGAGTACCGCGATCAGCAGCGCTACGGCCAGCGCTCGGAACAACCCTCGGCGCCCCCTACTCAAGCGCGCCTCGCTCTACGGAATCGTGTTTGATTTGTTGATTTCCCAAATAACTTTCTAACAACAACACCGCGGCCAACCGGTCCACTGCCTTTTTCCGCTGTTCCAATGAGGCGCCCGTCTCACGCAACATGCGCTCCGCTTCGGCGGAGCTCAAACGCTCGTCCCAAAAAATGACCGGCAGCTCGAGGTGCTGCCGAAGGCGCTCCGCGAACTCGCGCGTGTACTCGCTTTGACGGCTTTCCGAACCGCTCATATGCAGCGGGTTGCCGATCAGCAACAGCCGCACGTTCCAATGGACGGCGATCTGCTTCAGGTTCGCAAGATCTTCTCGAATGCGGGTGCGCTCCAATGTTTCAATCCCTTGCGCCGTGATTCCGAGTTCGTCGCTTACTGCGAGACCAATGCGTTTCTTGCCGACGTCGAGCGCCATCACGCGCCCGCGCGCGCTGTCGATGGAGGCTGTTCAAGTTGGATTATAGAAGGTCGACAAGGTGCTAGAGTAGCGGTAACTGAGGCCGTAGTATCGCTTTGGCACTGTTCAGTCCTCCGCAGCCGCTTCCAGAGATCCGTTAGCGTTGGAACTTCGCTGATTGCGGTGGCGGCGCTGGTAGCGCTGCTCTATTACGGGCGCGACTTTTTCGTCACGCTCATCATCTCCGCGGTTTTCGCGTTCATTCTCGATCCGGCCGTGCTGCTGGTCATGAAGCTGCGCGTTCCGCGACCTGCGGCCACCGGCATCGTGATCGGCGTGGCTATCGTCGCCGGCTATCTGGTCGGGCTCATGGCCTGGAGTCAAGCCTCAATCATCGCCGAAGATCTCCCCGCCTATACCGCTCGCGTCTGAGCGACTTGTGGGGCAGAAGCGAACGACCGGCTCGATCAATTCGAGAAACAGAGCATCGACATGGTGGTCCCCAAGAGTCTGCGCGACCAGGGCCAACAGATTCAGCAGAAGCCGCAAGAAGCCATGAAGACACGCCAACGGCGCGCGAACTCGAACACTCCCGTAGCCGCCCGTTCCCGCGACTCCGCCGCCGTTCAGGAAGTCCGAATCCATACCGATCCGAAGCCGTTCATCACCACCATCTACAGCTACGCTGCCGGATACTTTCACGTGCTCATCATGGCTTCGTTCGTGCCGTTTCTGGTCTACTTCATGCTGAGTTGGCGCGACCACCTCAGCAAGAGCGTGATGCGCTTGTTTCACGGTGAGGAGCGATATGTGGTCGGGAAAGACTTGGTCCGGCATCGGCGATTCGACCAGGGCTTATGTTCTCGGCAACTTTCTTCTGTGGGTGTTTCTGAGCAGCTTAAGTGCGATCGTGTTCTTCTTCTTGGGTGTGCCTTACTGGCCTTTGATCGGTCCTCTGAGCGCGTTTCTTCAGTCTCGTGCCGTATGTTGGTCTGCCGCTCTCCATCGTGCCGCCGTTTTTAGCCGCGGTTGCCATCCCGAACAGGTTCAAGATCATCCTTACGCTGGTATTGGTCACGGCGGCGCTGCACTTCCTCGCGATGAATGTCCTTTACGCGAAAATCATCGGCAGGCGAGTGCGCTTGAATCCATTGGTAGTCACCGTCGCGCTGATGTTTTGGGGCGCGGTTTGGGGACGGCAATCGGCCTCGTCCTGGCAATCCCGGTTACTGCCGCGATTAAAACGGTGTGCGACAACGTCGAATCCCTCGAACCTTACGGCAAGCTTCTCGGCGATTAAGGGATATAAGCGGTTATTTGTGGATCGCTGCCGGATACCACCATTTGCGGCTTCGCTTGGCTGGCTTCTGTTCTGACATACGCCAGCGCAACAACTTCGCCCAATGCGGGCGAATAAACCGCCGAGGTGATTTCAGCGACGTTATTCCCTGCAACCGTCAACTTCGTTCCGGGTGCGGGCGGCATCGACGTCCTGATGCGAACAGGCGTGAGCAGGCGATGAACTTGTCCGCGCGAGCGCACGCGTTCCACAATCTCCTGGCCCAGATAACAGCCCTTGTTCGTGTGTATCGCATGGAACTGTTGCGTCTCATGCACCAGGTACCGTTCGCTGATGTCTTCGCCATAACGAGGAACACCATTTTCCAAACGCACCAGCCGCGCTTCCTCATCCGTCGCGCTCGGAATTCCGGCGGCGGTCAGGCGTTCAACCGTTGAATCCCTTTGGTCAACCGGGATAAAAATGCGAATGCCTTCGGGTCCCGTACTGGCAATATTCGCAACGAACCCCGGGCCCCAATCGAGGACCGAGAATCTCTTCATTGGAACGGGGATGCCGAGCGCCATCGCCGGTTCACGGAAATTCGGTCCTTCCAGGCCGATCGCCGCCCAGTTCGCCGTTTCGTCCTCCAGCGTGGCGTCGTCCGCGATGATGTACTTGTCCAGGTGTTCGCGGAGTTTCTCCCCCGTTTCCGGCTCGGTATCGAGAAAGAGGCTTTCGCCGAAATTGTAGACGTAGGCGTCCCCAACAATCCGGCCCAGCGCTGTCAAGAAGAAGGCGTACACACCCTCACCCGCCGGTAAATCCTTGATGTCGTTGGTACTCATCGCATGCAGCAGGCGTGCGCGATCTTCGCCGATTACGCGGATCTTGCCGCGCCCGGAGAGGTCGATCCATGCTGCGCGGGTGCGTAGTGCTTGATAACCAGCCATGTTCTACCTATTTAGATGATCGCCGCCGGGGTTCAGGAGCTCGTGAACGTACGGCTCCAGGCTCGGGACACACGCATAGGCGTTCCCCCCGTAAATCGTGTTCTCTCCGGCGAAACTTCCAAACTTCCCACCCGCTTCTTCGACCAGCAGCTTCAGGGGCGCCAAATCCCACGGGTGCGCATTCGGCTCTATCCATACGTCCGCTTGGCCCTGGACCAGCAGCATGGCGTCAACCGCTCCCCCGAGGCTTCGCACCGCCCAGAACGGCTGGAGCCAACCGAGCAGTCGCGAGGCGAAGCGGTTGACCCCCACCTTATTAAAGCCGTTAAAGGATAGAACTGCCTCCCTGGGGTCGGATTTATCTGACACGCGGAGTTGCGAACCATTAGCCCAAGCCCCGCTGCCACGGCCGGCCGAAAGCAAGAGACCCTGCCGCGGGCTGTGCGCCGCTGCGGCGACGATCTCGCCGTTCTCTTCCAGACCGATCAAAACCGCCCACAAGGGAATGCCGCGGACGAAATCCCTGGTGCCATCGATTGGATCGATAATCCACTTGCGCCCATTCCGGCTGTCGCGGTGCGCGCCTTCTTCCCCGAGGACGCCATCGCCAGGAAACTCACGTTCGATGTGATCGGTAATGAGTTTTTCACATGCCCGATCCGCGGCCGTAACGGGGGAATCGTCTGATTTAACTTCGGCCAGTACGCCTAAGCGCTGGAAATCCAAGGCGAGCGCCCCGGCTTCTTCTGCCATCCGTTTGGCTAATTCCACCTCTCGTTCAAAGGCCATGCTTGATTATGCTTCCGCATGGTCTCAAGAACGCTCGCGGAGAACCGCTGGTGCGGTAGGCCTCAAACTGTCTGGTTTCACCGCCGCCCTTGTGGCCGGCGCCCTCCATCGTCACTGAGAAGCGAATGCTGTCGTCGTTCATCGTCCCCATGAAGCGCTGCGTGACCTGATTCCCGTGAAACTCCCGAACCACCTCAAAAGAGATAGTGTCGTCGTCGATTATCCCGTCCTGAATGTCAGTCTCCCCGTTAATGCCGGTAACGGTACCCGTGAGCCGGTCTCCATCTGCTTTCAGATTGAACGCCAGGTGCGTCGTATTTCCGCCCCGGCCCTGCGTGTCCGCGGTCCATTCCCCGGTGACGTCGGCTGCCCACACGCTGGCCGCAACCATGCAGCCGGCCAAGAGGACACGTATTTGCTTCATCACCTTCCTTCTCGGACGGAACGAATGAAAGCTGACTGTAGGAGTTTACGCTGGCTCAGCTACGTCTTTTTGCCAAAGGAACCCTGGAACGTAAGCCGTAGTACATATTTACTGTATTGACACAGGCTGGACCGCCATGTAGTCTGAAACTTCGTTCACAATAGCGGGTCCGGGGCACTTGGATACCAGGGGATGTCCCTGTCTACCTCCCCCGAGGAGTCTAATGAACCAACAGTACTTCGTTGTGGAGTTTGCCCATTCCATTCATGGGCGGGTGAAACGGGTACAGATCAGTTATAAATCGCTGGCTTACTCCTTCTGCACTTTGCTAGCGTTGACGGCCCTGACATTCGGCCTTTTCTCCAGCTATGTGCGCATGAGTTGGAAGGTCTCGCACTACAACCAACTGCGCGCCGATTTTGACCGGCTCCGGACCCGGTACCAGGATCTACAGCGGATCTCTCGACAGCACAATGAGCAACTAGCCTCGCTTGAGAATCTGGCCGGCGAAGTCTCAGTCGCGTACGGGATTAATGAACCTGCAGGCGCGCACAATATCGCGGCGGACGCGTCGGAACAATCGCTGACCGCCAACGTCAAGGAAAGCATCGAAGAATACAATTTCCTGAGAGCCGCCAACTACGGCGGCATCTATCACCATTACGCGCATCAATGGCAGTCCCATACGCAACCTAGTTTGTGGCCCGTCGACGGAGTGTTGAGCAGTTCGTTCGGCGGAAGATCCGACCCCTTCTCCGGGGAAGGCGCTTTTCACACCGGTATTGATTTGGTCGTCCCAACCGGAACTCCGGTGCGCGCGACGGCCGATGGGGTGATTGAAACCGCAGGTTGGGCGGGGGATTACGGCAAACTGGTCACCGTCGATCACGGCAATGGATTGGAGACGTATTACGCCCACCTGTCGCAATTTCTGGTCGTGCCCGGAGAGGAAGTTCGTCGCGGTCAGGTCATCGCCCTCTCAGGCTTTACCGGCCGGGCTACCGGGCCGCACATGCATTATGAAGTGCGATTGGGCGGAACGCCGGTCAATCCATATAAATACCTGGCGCGATCGCAGCCGACTCCAGCAGCAAGAAGCGCTCACAGCGACCTCGGGCTGTGATGCAACTGTAGTTTCGCCGTCCGCATCTTCTTTTGTGTAGTGAGGGAAAGCATCACGCGGCGGATGATGCTGGTTGCTTTGCCGGCGGGTTTCGCAGCTGCAACGAATCCTCCCGCCAGAAAGGCCCGGCTGCTTCCGAACGTCGGCGAGTTCTTTCGATTCGCCGATCCCACCACCGACAATCCGGTTGTTCGGCTCACTAGTCCAACAAGCACCAGCCTTCTCACTGCACCGACTAATCGCTTCGTTTCGGTGAAACGCCGGTTTTTGATCTTCTCGTCTGATCGGACGGGTAAACCGGCGCCCTTCCAGCTCGATCTCAGGACCGGTGCGTTGACCATGCTGGCCGCGACGGCGGATCTCGATACCAGCTCCTTGTGCCTGGATGAACACGGGAAAGCGGTCTACCTGCTCGATGGCGGAATGCTCAAGGAAATTACACTCGCGAATAAACGGGTTCGACCGCTGGCCGCGAACGTCAGCGCCTTCAGTACGGATGCTTCCGCCGGTTTTCTTGTGGTTAGAGAGGGGCGCCTGGAACAACTGGAGCCCGGCCGGGGCGTACTGGCTGAGGAGGTGAGCTCTTTGTGCCTGATCCGACCAGGCGGCAAAGGCTGTCTCTTCGGGCGGGATAACGCGCCGGAGGAACGCGAATTTTGGTACCTTCCGTTGCCCGGCTCCGCTGGCGCGAAGCCAACGCTGCTTGCCAAGGGCCGGATTACGAATCCGTTCTGGTCGCAGGAGGGACGATCACTGCTGCTGTTGCGCGACGTCGAAGCCGGAAATATCTTGCTGTCCGAAATCCATGAAGTCTTTCCGGAAACGGGAGAAGAGCGCCGTGTTGCTCGAACCAGCCAGTTCGCGGCGTTCGCCCCCAATCCGGACGACTCTGTTTTTGTCGGGGCAAGCCGCAGCAAAGCCCAACCGACGGTCGTTCTTTTGATTCGATTGGTACAGCGCGAGCTCACCCTGTGCGAGCACCGCGCCAGTCATCCCGCTGCCGTATGTCCCGTCTTCTCCCCGGACAGCCGCCGCGTGTATTTTCAGAGCGATCACGAGGGTAAGTCGGCGCTGTACTCGGTGAACGTAGAACTTTTCGTCGAACCCACCGCGCCAAGCGCCATCTAGCCCGTTTCCTGTAACCCGGCCCGGCACTCTTCCGTCTGTTATGGCACTCGCTTGCTTTGGAGGGTGTAGTGTATCCAAATTCGAGCAGGCGAGGGTTTTGCAATCTGGTGATGTCCGGGTTGATTGCGCTCGCCTTCGGACAAGCCGACGATCAGATAGCGACCGGGAACAAGAACGCCAAGGACGCTCCGCAAAACAAGGTCTACGAACCGGGTGGTGATGTCACACCTCCCAAACTGGTGCATTACGTTGAACCGGACTTCTCACCGAACTCGAAGGAGGCCTTTGTCGAAGGCACCGTAAAGATTTCGACTGTCGTGACAACTGACGGCGTTGCTACTGACCTTCACGTAACAAGTGGACTGAACACAGAAGAAGACCATACTGCGGTGGAAGCTGTCAAGCAATGGAAATTTGAGCCTGGTACAAAGGGAGGCCAAGCGGTGAACGTTAGGGTTGCCGTTGAGGTCACCTTTCATCTTCTCTGAGGTCTTCTTCCGATCTGTCGTTATCCCGCATCATCCGCGTCAAGAACCACAACGAAACAAAAAAGGTGACCCCAAACAAATAGAGACTTGCCGGCTCGGGCGCCTCGGAAATCAAAGGCCTCGCGGTGAAAGAGAGCGGGCCCGGAAAGCCGGGTGCGCCCAGCGTGCTGAGCGCGATTGCGCCGGGTGCCGATAGATACTCGCCGCCGGTTGCGACAGTGGGCAGATAGTTTTCTACAATCGGCCATTCCATGAGTGCCGCACTGGCCGGCTGGCTCGGGGCCGGAACATAGGGTGCCAGCCTCGGCATCTCAAATGGCAAAACTGGAAACTCCTGAGCAAGCTCACCGGTGGGAGGAGCGGCAGCAAGCTGAATTTCGTGCGTTCGCAAGAGTTCAGGCTGGAATGGTGGAAGCGATAGCAAGTGCGCCGAAGGCTGCAGCGCTGTCGTATTCGGTTGAGGTAGACTCGACAAGCGATTTCCGCATCGCGTACGAGCGTAATAATGTCCGTCGGTCAGAAGAATCTCGCCTTTCGGTATGCGCAACTGATTCCGTGTCCAATAGATCCGCTCGTGCAGGCGAAACGAAACATACTGGAAACGCTCGTCGGTGAGCCTGACGAGCCGCGCGTTTCGGAGATTGAAATCCGCATAATGTATTCGAACCAGGTGATCCTTTTCACTTGCGTACCGAAGCTCGGCGGGGGAATACGCGCCGCCCGGAATCACCGAATACGGATAGTCCGGACGCAGCGCGCGCCATGTTGCCGGTACCGCAGAAGCAGGCGTAAGCACGCTTCTCCCGATGCTGCGGGACGCATGGGAACTCGATGACATGAGCCGTAGCGCGACAGCTGTCATAAAAGCCAAGGCAACGATGACCAGCAAGCGTCGCATCTTCATTCAGTGATCCCTCGTCCAAGCGCAACTGAGGGTGAGCAGTGGAGTTGCGCTAGTGTCTATATCGAAGAAGTTAGGCAACTAGCGAGGGAGCCTTGAGTTCAGTACAAAATAATCGCTTCGCCGCCGCGCTCGCCTAATCTCCCGGTGCAAGCGGAATGGGCATCGGCCACCTTAGAATCTGGATTTACCGTAGATCACGTCGGGGAAGCCGTTCCCGCGTTGACCGAGCGCTCGGCGTCGCCTTAGAATGAAAGAGTTGGTTCGTATCGGGCGGGAGTAACTCAATGGTAGAGTCACAGCCTTCCAAGCTGTTGGTTGCGAGTTCGATTCTCGTCTCCCGCTCCAACGCGATTTGCCAAACGCGCGTCCGCAAGCCGGCATAGCTCAGTTGGTAGAGCATCTGATTTGTAATCAGAGGGTCGGGGGTTCAACTCCCTCTGCCGGCTCCAAAACATGATTGTCCGGACCGTGTCCAGTCGGTTGTACACATTATTCCGCTATACTTGTACACATATGGCGCGAAAGGCAACGGGTGCTTCTGTATCGGCGAGCGCGTTTAGGGCTCATTTGTTCAGACATCTCGGAACTGCGGCCGCCGGTCACCCCGTCCGTATTCAATACAAGGGCGCAGAATATCAGCTTTCAGCGCTGAACCCGCAAGGAAAGCTCGACAAGTTCTACTCGTCGGGTGAACCGGAACCGGTAATCGATGATCCAAGTGATGAATGGTTTTCGGACGATCCTTCTCTGAAAAGAGATCGCGAACGAGAATGGGTTGCAAAATGGGACCGGCGGCGCAAGAGCAAGTGAGGCGGATCCACCTAGACACCCACGTCGCCGCTAGACTGGCCGGCAGAAGCAAAATTTCTCTGTCCAAACGTGCGCGCCAGTTGATTGACTCTTCGCCTCTGGTCATCTCACCCATCGTGACGTTGGAGTTGCAAATGCTCGTCGAGATCGGCCGCTCGAAAGTCGCCGTCGAGCGATCGTTGGAGCTTCTCAGACAACTCGGCGTATATATTTTGGAGGAGCTTTTTACCGAAGCGGTCTGGGCAGCAAGGCCCCTTCTTTGGACCCGTGATCCATTTGATCGGCTGATCGTCGGGCATGCAATTGCCGACGGACAAGCGACCTTGGTGAGTTTCGATGATCGAATTCAGCAACACTACCGCAGAGCACTCTCCTGAAGGTCTCACCCGTTCGAGGGCCTGACGTCATCTCGCATTCGAATGAAATGCAAGCGTCTCTCGTTTGCCGCGAACGGTAATGTTTTTCAGGGTCACTCTGGTGAGGCCGGGTGGCAACGTAGGCCGAAAGCTGCGCTCTAATCCGTTTTCGCCCACGCGAAGCCCCGTGTACCCGAACATAAACTGCTGTAGGAAGGCGCCAGCCCCGGTAATGAAGCTCGTATTCTGATTCACCGGCGTCTCCGCGATCACCTGGAACGGAGGACGCAGATAGGGAATCGAGAGCGGACCTAACAATTTGGCGACCGCGGATGGGTCGTCTATTTGGGCAGCCAGGATTGCATAGAATTGCGTGGCCATCATCACGCGATTCTGCATGTGAGACAACATCGTTGCAATGGCGTGCTGCGTCTGCTGTGCAGAATAACGGCGATCGAGTGGGTACCACAGCAAAGCGGAATCGCTCTCCGGTACGTACATCTTCTCAGCCAGATCCTGCCATT
Source organism: Terriglobia bacterium (assembly GCA_963719335.1). Taxonomy (GTDB): domain Bacteria; phylum Acidobacteriota; class Terriglobia; order Bryobacterales; family Bryobacteraceae; genus Bog-105. The sequence continues at coordinate 258,364 of CAVRBR010000003.1, forward strand.
TCGGATCCGGTTGCAGATGAAGCTCGCGCGCCACGGCAATCGCCAGTTCCACGTTCTTCTTGGCAATTGCGTTCGTATACGCGTCGTTGCTGATGCCGATCTGGGATTCGTTCACGCCGACGACGTGCGAGATCTCGTATCTGCCACGCTGGGCGTCGTAACTGACACGGCTCACCCAAAAATCGGCAGTGTCGCGCAGAATGGGCCAGCCATAGTTCTGGAGCCAATCTCGGTCGCCGGTAGCGGCCCAGTACTGCCAGGCCTCGAGCGCGACGTCGCCGTTGATGTGATTTTCCGAACTCGCGTTCTGGGAAGCGAATCGCGGCGTCGCTTCTGCGCCGTCCGGCCCAGCCTCCCACGGATACATCGCTCCTCTATAACCGTTTCTTTTCGCGTTTTCGCGCGCTGCTTCGAGCGTGCGCGACCGGAACCCAACCATCGATCTCGCTAGCTCCGGATGCAAGATCAGAAGCGGTGGAAACATGAAAATATCCGCATCCCAGAAGATGTGGCCGCAGTATCCAGCCGAACTCAAGCCCATCGGACCGATGCTGACGTCGAGACCTTTCTGCGCGCTGCCCACCAAATAAAAAAGCATCGAATGAATGGTTCGTTGCAGGGTAGGATCACCGTCGACGAGGATGTCCGTCTGCCACAACGCGTGCCATGCTTCCGCGCTCGCGGAAAGCAACTGATTCCATCCCTCCTTGCGCGCCGCATTCGATGCTGCGACTGCCGTTTGGCGGGTATTCTGCGACGGCGAGCTCACCAGCGCAGCAAATTTCGTGAAGGTGCGGCTCTGCGCCGGGTGTGCCTCGAAACTGAGCTCGGCTTCGGCGGAGTTTGCGTCTTTGTGCGTCTCTACTCGCGCGTCCCCGGTCCATTCAACCGCCACGGCTTCACCGGTCTTCACTCCGGTTCCAGGTGCGGTTGCGAGTAGCGACATCACCACGCGCTCAGTCGATCGTTCCACGTTTGTGTCACTCACATCCAGGTAGCCGGGATACCAGATCGCCCATTGGCTGTTTTTCGCTTCGCCCTCCAGAGTTTGGATTCGCTCTAACGCGTAGCGATGGGGCGGAGGCCAATTCCGCAACGGCAGCCGAACGACGATTTTGCCCTCGAATTCGGGTGTAATGGTTACACGCGCCGCGCCGATTTCCGCGCGATCCCGCGAGACGAACTGCTCTGCCTGGACGCGGATCTTTTTATTTCCATCCACCCAGACATAGCGCGTGCGGAGGACCCCATCGTACATGTCCAGCGTCTGGCGATACTGCTGGATAACAGCTGATGAACCGAGGGCGTTGAGCCAATGCGAGCCATTGTAGATATCTACTTCGTTCCACGCGGGAGCGGCCGCGATACGGGGCACATCGCCCGGGCTATGGTCGTAGACACCGGCCAGAAAAGATCGCGCAGGCTCCGTGGCGAGCGGCGTTGTCACTAAGCTGATCGCACCGTTGCCCAAGTACGCAGGCGTATACGGCAGACGGCTCGTCGCCTCAAAGGTAAACGACTCATCTGCAGCCCGTGCGATCGTTCCAAGTCCGGAAATCGCCACAATAAGGGCGATCCCAACTCCGCGAGCGCAGCGGCCCGCCCCCAGATACGACATCAAAACGTAATATGTGCGCCGAACATCATGTTGCGTTTCGACGATGTCGGTCCGGCTTGAATGTCGGAGATGATTCCGCCTCCCGCCCCCGGATTGACCGTCGTATTCGGCAGCGCAAGATTAGTCGTGTTGAAAACATTGAACACGTCCCAACGGATCTCCATTCCGACGCGCTCCGTGAATTTGAAACCTTTCGAGAGCTGCCAATCGGCTTGGAAGAAGCTAGGACCGCGGAGTGAATTGATTCCAGCATCGCCAAATGTATATTGCGGCGGAACGGTATACGCGGCAGGGTTGAACCACTCGTTCGCGCTTTGCGTAAATCCGGCAAATGGATTCCCAATCTGCTGTGGCCGGCTGTTCTCATCGGAGTTCAAGAACGAATTATTGTTCAGCGTCGGCGAGAAGGGCATGCCGGAGTACCAGCTCGTAATGCCGCGAAAAGCGATGTTCGAGACCACGGCATTCGTGAATTTTGAACCACCGGAAAGATATTTTCGCCCATGGCCGAACGGCAGTTCGACTGTATGCGCGACAGTGACCGCAAACTCGCGGTCGAAACTCGCCGGTCCGTAGTCTTGTCTGGCATTGTAATTGTTGGTCGGAAGCGGAAAGGCTTCGCCGCCGGTATCAAGCGCCTTCTGCCAGGAGAAGTTTGCAAGCAACGAGTACGCGGCGCTGAAGCGCTTGTTTAATTGGCTCTGGAGCGCATTGTAACTACTGTTCAGGCAGTCGCATTTAACATTGAGCCGTTGCGGTAGACCGTAAAGCACATAGAGCGGACGGCGATTCAGCAGCGGACCGGGTCCGGGCGGCGCGTCATTTAACGCGTAACCGCCGGTCAGGTGACGGCCGACATTCCCGACATACCCGACCATCAGCGTGAGTTGCGAAACAAGTTCGCGCTGAACGGTGAAGTTCCACTGATCGTCGTAAGGGATCTTCTGATTAGCCGGAATATAGGGCGTCGTAATACCGGACGGCAGCGGAAGTTGGCCATTGGAGGGAATGGTCGGAAAGACGATGGGCGGAGGAGCGGTTGTTATCGGGAACACCGGGAAGAACGGCGAGCTGGACGGGATGCTCTGGTTCACGATTGACGGAAAGATATCGGCAGCCAGATTGTTGAAGGTCCATCCGGAGGTACCTTGAGAATAACCGCGGCCGTAACCGGTCCGAATAACCGTTCTCTCATTCGGCGCATAAGCGATGCCAAGACGACCCGAGAAATTGTGCCATTGAGTGATTTGGTTCGCACTCAGCGAATTACCGCCCACGCCCGGTATGTAGATGAGGCCGGTGGATTCGTCAAAGCGGCCGCCCTGACCTGCATTCAGTGAGTAGTCGGGGAACCAGATGTCCCAGCGCATACCAATAGTAAGCGTCAGCTTTGTCGTAACGCGCCAAGTGTCTTGAACGAAGGAAAATGACCTGTTCTGACGGTCCTCCTGGGTCGTCGACACTTGTCCGAAGCGGGCGAAACTCGATGGCAGGCCCAGCAGAAACGACGCAAGTGGGAATCCGCTATTGGAATTGCTGGCCGATGAAGTGACGGAGGCGCTGAAGTTGTACACGCCGGCGCGGTGATTGTCGCTGGGCAGCCGTTGGTTCCAGGCCTGTTCCCAGGTGCTGCCGAATTGAATCGTGTGATTGCCTGTGACCTTAGTCCAGTTGTTGACGTAATCGATCACGGTTTCGCGTTCGTGGAGCGGGCAATTGCAGGCATATCCCATAAACAGGTTGCCGTTCAGTTGTAAGTCGGGCAGGCCGTTAGTACTTGGTTGGCCGGCGAGATTTAATCCTGGGATGCCGATCGTGTTAGCGAGTTGAGTTGTCTGATCGGGCGCTGACACCGTGACACGGTATCGGGACATGCCGATGCGGAGATCGGTCAGCAGACTGGGACCGAATGTGTAAGTTGCGTCTCCCGCGGCGTTTTGATTTCGGGCATTGGACAAACCGGAAAATCCCAGTTGTGGGAAGGCGGCTCCGCCATACAGTCCAAACGGCCCCGGAGCGTCGATGTCCGCACCCAAGTAGTCGTACCGTCCAAACACATGCAGCTTGTTGCTGCCGCTGAAGTAGTCGCTACGGATATCGAATTGATTCGTGTCGTACGCTTCGACAGTGCTCGCGGAGTAGTTGTTCGCGGTTGCACTTACGGGGGTGAAGTTGGGAAGCGGAAGCGTGGCCAGCAGAGCTTGTATCGGTTGAGGAATGCGCATTTGAGGGATCTGTGCGCCCTGGAACGCCGTTCGTCCGGTGCCATCCGGATTCCCTGTGGACGGGTCGTAGATGGTAACGCCCAAATCGCTCAGGTTACCGATGCGTTCGGCAGCGGTCGGAACGCGCAAAGATTCAGACGCGCCGATTCTCCGGTTGGTCCCTTGGTAATCCCCGAAAAAGAACAGTCTGTTTTTCTTAATTGGTCCACCGATTGAGCCGCCGAATTGGTTCCAACGGAGCTCAGGAATGCCCTCGTGAGGCGGTGCCGGAGCGCCGGGAGCATGCAACCCTTGGGTGAACGGATCGCGTGCCTCGAAGAGATCGTTTTGCAAGAACTCGAATACGCTGCCGTGCAAATGGTTCGTGCCGGATTTAGTCTCCACCGCGACGACCGCTCCGGTGGCGTGATATTCGGCGTCGTAGTTGCTGGTCTCGGTACTGGCCTCCGCCACCGAATCGATGGGCGGATTCACCATTGTGATGCCCAGCACGACATCGTTGTTGTTCATCCCGTCAAGCTGATAGTTCGTATTCGCAAACACTTGACCGTCCGTATTCACGAGTGTGGATTGCTGCGGGTTTTCACTCGGTTGCTGTTGGTACGTGTTGAGCACGGCACCCGGCGTAAGCAGCGCCAGGTTGGTAAAGTTCCGGTTGGCAACGGGTAAAGATCCAATTTGGCCCGCGGACAGATTAGTTTGCACGGTGGCGCGGTCAGTCTCAATGGCGGGAGGCGCTGAACTCACCGTGACTTCCTGCGTTGCAGTGCCGACCTGCAAAGAGGCGTCTACACGGGTCGACTGACTGACCTGGACCGCAATGTTTTGTTGAAGATATTTTTGGAAACCCGCCTTTGTGATAGTGACCGTGTAAGTACCGGGCTGGATGTTCGTCTCCGTGTAGTTGCCGGACTCGTTCGTAGTTGTCGAATAACTTACTCCCGTGGCCGTGTTTTGAATCTGAACGGTTGCCCCGGAAACGGCAGCAGCGCTCGGGTCCACAACAGTGCCGATAATACTTCCAGACACGGCGCTCTGCGCGAATGAAGATGTAGCAATGGATGTGAACAGACTAAAATAGACAAGCGCGATTCTAAAGTAATACAATCCGTGGCGCATTTGTTTCCCCTCTGATCTCTATCGTGATGCGGGCGAATCGAAGTCATCGATCAACCTTGCAATGACGGATCACCGGTTTCCCGGCGAAGTTGTGTAAGCCGGTGCTGAAGTGTACGTGTCAGCTCCGCAAAGCTTGGGTCGCCGTATAAGTTGTGCCGTTCCCCCGGATCGTTCTGCAAGTCATACAGCTCGAACTCCTCAGGGGGCAGATAGTAATGGATGAACTTATAGCGATCGGTCCGAACGCCGCGGTTCGGACGTACTTGTTGGGATCCGGGATATTCGTAGTACTCGTACAACCAATCCTTCCGCCAGGAGGTCTGTTCTCCGCTGGCCAGTTTCAGCATGCTCTTGCCCTGCATGTGCGGCGGCACGTCTACGCCTGCCAGGTCAAGTAATGTGGGCGCGATGTCTATGTTGAGCACCATGTCGTCCACCACGCGGCCTGCCCGAAACAGTTTGGGATAACGGATCATCATGGGAACGCGAATGGACGGCTCATGCATGAAGCGTTTGTCGTACATGCGCCACTCGCCGAGGAAAAACCCATGGTCGGACGAATGCAGGATGGCAGTGTCGTCGAGTTGCCCTGATTCGGTCAGCCAATCCAGCACCCGCCCAAGGTTTTCGTCGACATCCACGAGACCCGCGTAGTAATCTTTCACAAGTTCTTCGAGCGAACGAGGATCGTCGTCGCTGAGAATCGTGGTCCCGATCTTGTTGTCAGCCTCTGCGAAGGCGCGGGGCTTGCCCGGATAGCCCTTCAGATCCTCGTCAAAGGTCACCGGCTTTCGGATGGGAATTCCGTTATACAGGTCGAGGTGCCTGCGCGCTCGATAGAACGGCGCGTGCGGCGCTTGGAACCACAGCAAAAGGCAGAACGGCTTCTCCCGTTTTTGCTTTAGCCACGCGATGGCATGATCCGCGACGATATCGTCTACGTAGCCGCTGTACTTCTCGGGGCCAGTGATTTTACCGTTGCGCCCTTGAGAGAGCAGCGGGTGGTAATAGTCGGTGGAAGGCGAATTGTAGGCGAAGTAGTAATCCCAATAGCGGTCCTGCGCCCCCGCCCCCATGTGCGCCTTACCGCACAGCGCTACCTCATAGCCGGCCTCCCGAAGCAGATCGGTGAACATCGGGATCGAAGCCGGAATCGGTTTCTGCGTGTCGTTCCCCACAGCGCCGGTCGTGTGCGAATACAGGCCGGTCATAAGTGCGGCTCGCGCGGGAGCGCACAGTGCGTTGGTGACGAACGCGTTTCGGAACCATACACCTTCCTGCCCGATGCGGTCATGATTCGGCGTGTGGAGGAGTTGATTTCCAGCCAGGCTCAGCGCATCCGCGCGCTGCCCTTCGCCGAGCGTCAGCAGAATGTTCGGCCTGCGCGCGCCAGAGGCGGTTTGAGCGGAAGCGCCGGAGGCCGCGACTGCCGCACCCACTACACCCGTTCCGGCCTCCAGGAACTGTCGTCTCGTCTTCTGTTCGCTCATTCGCCCCGCAAGGCTCTGTTCCGCCCATTCCGCGCAGCTGCGCGCCTCGGGACAGGCTGAGAGTATGTTAATAGTCAGCAAATGCGATTGCGAGTAAAATGTCTGTAATTTACACGTAAAGCGCCGGGGTTAACGTGAAGCAGGACACCGCCGAGTACGCGGACACTATCGAAGGGCATCGTGCTGCAGTCGATGCCATCGCCCAGAGTGCGGCGTTCCGTCGCTCTCCGCGGCTTCGCGAAATGCTCCTGTTCATCGCGAACTCTACGCTCAGCGGGTGCCCCGAAAACTTAACGGAGACCCGAATCGCGGAGAAGGTTTTCGGCCGGCCCGGTTACAACCCTTCCGAAGACAACCTGGTGCGCGTTTCGGCCCGTCAGTTGCGCAGCAAAATCGCGGAGTACTACGAGACCGAGGGGCGGCACGACCAAGTCGCATTCGACATCCCCAAGGGGGGCTACTCCGCTGTTTTTAACCCTCGACGCGATTTTGCAAGCCTACCGGAGCACGCGCCGCCCAATACAGTCGCCGCTCAGCCCGCCTCGGTGCGCGGTGTCTCACGCGCATTGGCGCTCGTACTCGCCGGCCTGATCGTCTGCCTTGCGTTCTTCGCCGCCTGGCTCTGGAACGAAAATCGCCAGCTTCGAGCTGCTATTCCCGCACCGACTCGCCTTCGGACGCTGTTCGACGGTTTCGCTCCGGTTGGAACTGCCCGAACGGACATCGTCATAACAGACTCGGCTCTCGTCTTGCTCGAGCAGCTGATGCATGAGTATGTATCGGTCCAGGATTATGCCAGCTATCGATATCTCCGCTCCACGCCGAAGTTCATAGGTCCCGAAGGGCAGGGCGATCTGCTCAGCACGCTTCGGACGAGGCAGATCAGCAGCTTGGCCGATCTGCGAATCGTTTCCGCCATTCTGCAACGCTACCCGAAATTCGCCCCAAGCATAACTATCCGCCACGCGCGCAATATACAGGTGCGCGATTTCGACACGAGCGACAACTTAGTGTTCATTGGCAGCTCCCGCTCGAATCCGTGGGTAAGCCTGTTCGAAAAGCCTCTCTGGTACCATCTGCAAACGAAATATGGAAGTCCGTGCTTCGAAAACGTGCACGCAGCCGTTCAAGAACAGAAGCTCTATTGCCTGGAGAATTCAGCCGAGGAGCAAGGAACCGACTACGCCCGGATTGCGGTGCTGCACAACGCGAACGGGCGCGGGCGTGTGCTCCTGATTTCAGGCGCGGACATGGAATCGACCGAGGCCGCGGGAGATTTCTTTCTTAACCCACAGTCCGTCGACGCGGTGCTGAATGCTCTTCACGCCCGGCGCGTCTCCGATCTTCCCGACTACGAATTGCTACTGCGCACCTACAGTATTGGCGGTTCGGGGCGCTCGCCACAGATTGTACGAGTGCACCGGCTGTAGCGGCACTCTGGGTTAATCCCGGCACGGCACTCACTGCGATGTTTGTAAACCGCGAGTATGTCGATGATGAGCTGGTGCGGCTCGAGGGTCGACGCCTAAAAAGCCAATTGCTGGAACAGATGTACCCGGCCGATGCACTCGCCATCGAGTTGCATGCTCGCGAACGCGCGCGTGAGAACGTAATCGAGCGTGTTCTGCTCCGGCAGGCTGCATTGCAGGATGCAGCACCGATTCCGTCCGACCACCTTGAACGCGCGCTTGAGGGAATCCGTAACACCTCGCCCCAGCAACTTAGTTGTATGTTGCCCCACGACGAAAAAGAGTTGTGCATTCAGCTCGACTTAGATCTTCGCATCGAGCGCTTGCTCTGTAAAATCACCGCCGATGCCGAGCGACCCAAACGCCAAGAACTTGTTGACTATTATCAGAGGTTCAGAGACTCGTTCTACACGCCGGACCTGGTTCATGCCGCTCATATCGTCAAGAACATAGACGAGACGACATGTGAATCGACTGCTTTCGACGCCATCACGAGGATCAAACACGAACTGGACCGCGGTGGTAATTTCGAGCAGCTCGCCGACGAATACTCGGACTGCCCTGCAAACGGCGGCAATTTGGGAACCTTTCCGCGCGGGGAAATGGTGGAAGAATTTGAGGACGTTGTGTTCCGCCTTGGTCCCGGCGAGACCAGCCATATTTTCCGATCCTCGTTCGGATTTCACATCGCGCGAGTCTACGAACGGTGCCCTGCGCGCTTAAGAACCCTCAACGAAGTTCGCAGCCAGGTAGAACAGTCGATCTGGAATGAAAGGAAACAGCAAGCGATTGTGCGATTTATCGCGGACCTGCGCGCCCGAGCCGAGATCCGCAAAGCTTCAGCACCCGCCCATACCGCATGAAACGCGACTGTGAAATTTTTGCACCGGCCGGCCTTTCTCACCCGTGCTGTGTGCCGAGCAGGCAGCGCGCGGCGCAGTTGGTCGATTCACGGCTCGCCTCCAACGAACGGATTCGCGTCACCGGCGCGTCGACAAGCGGAATGGTTAAGCTCGATGGGGGCTCGTTCCTGATGGGCACCGACTATGCAGAAGGCTTTCCGCAGGATGGAGAAGGCCCCGTCCGCCAAGTTCAGCTTGATCCTTTTTTTATTGACGTCAATGCGGTCACAAACGAACAATTTGCAGCCTTCGTTAAAGCCACTGGGTATCGAACGGAATCGGAGCAACTCGGCTGGTCGTTTGTGTTTGAAGGCCATATTCCGGTCGAGCGGCAGAGCGAATTGGTGGTGGCAAGAGTTGCAGGCGCGAGCTGGTGGTGCAGAGTAAACGGCGCAGACTGGCTGCACCCCGAGGGCCCGGATTCCAATGTTGCATCCCGCTCAGCGCATCCAGTGACGCACGTGTCGTGGAATGATGCGCACGGCTACTGCCGTTGGGCAGGGAAGCGCCTCCCCACCGAAGCCGAATGGGAGTTTGCGGCGCGCGCCGGCCTCGAACAGAAACTCTATCCGTGGGGTGACCAGCTCACGCCGGAAGGCCGCCATCTGTGCAACATCTGGCAGGGCGTTTTCCCGACTCTCGACCTCGCGGAGGACGGCTACTCTGCGCCCGCACCAATCGATGCCTATCTTCCGAACGCCTACGGTCTATACGCAATGACCGGGAACACTTGGGAATGGTGCAGCGATTGGTTTGACGCGATGTATCACCTGACCGCCACGCGCACCAACCCGGTAGGTCCGCGGAACGGGCTCGCGAAGATGATGAAGGGCGGCTCCTATTTGTGCCACCGCTCATATTGCAACCGCTACCGAGTGGCCGCACGCACCTCGAACACGCCTGATAGCGCCACCACCAACATCGGGTTCAGATGCGTTCGAGATATCTAGTTAGCGCCGAAAATTCCGCCCAAAACAGTGTCGCTAGTATCACTGCTAGGCATCGCTAAGCAGGCCTCTAGGGTCTACTTTGTGCACGCAACAGCCCGTGCGGAAATCCAAAAAATCTATGTATCACCATATAAAGAAATTGATGTACACGGTCAATGTCGGCACTCCGGACCCGCGGTTCGGCAACATGCTGCTGGAACAGTTCGGCGGTGCTAATGGCGAACTGGCCGCGGCGATGCAGTATTCCATTCAGGGATTGAACTGCGACGATCCCGATCGGAAAGATTTGCTGATGGACATCGGCACGGAAGAGCTGAGTCATCTTGAAATTGTCGGAACATTGGCGCGCATGCACCTGAAACCACTGAAATCGGACCGGAACGCGGCGCATGCCGATCCACTGATCGCCATCGCCGGCGGCGGCGGAGTGTCGCTGTTCAATTCCATGGGCGATGCTTGGACTGCGGATTACCTGAAGATCACTGGAGAACTGGACGTAGATCTTCGCAGCAACATTGCCGCCGAAGCTCGAGCCAAAATTGTCTATGAACGGCTGATCGACTTCTGTGAAGATCCCGGCAGCATCGATGCTCTGCAATTCTTGATGACCCGTGAGATCACGCACATGAAGGCCTTCACCTTGGCCCTCGAAAGCATGGGCAAACCGATGTTCTCCATCGGCAAGATTCCTCCCACCCCCGAACTGGTGAATCAATACTTCAATGACTCGACTGGCGTCGGTGACAGGGGAGAACCAGATGCGCGCGGACCCTGGAATCAGGGTGGCGATTGGGAATACGTGAATGCTCCTGCGTTTCAGGAACTGGAATCCGAAAAGGCAGGGACGCGAACCCCGACGGGCGATGGGTCCGGGGACGGTTCGAATGGCAGCCCACGCTCGAACAAGACCACTTCCGAACCAAAAGTGAAGCAGGCTGCTGCTCACAAAGCGGGCTCAAGGAAATAACCAAGTCATGCCACAAGTAAGAGAGTTACTCGTCGAAGAACTTCAAGATCTTCTACACGCGGAAACGCAGCTGGTTGCCGCTTTGCCGAAGATGGCCAAGGCCGCGCATCATCCGATGCTCAAACAAGGTTTTGAGAAGCACCTTGCGCAGACGCAGGGCCACGTTGAGCGGTTGAAGAAAGCTTTCGAGCTGCTTGGAGAAAAGGCACAACCCAAGCCTTGCAAAGCCATGATGGGCCTCGTGGAAGAAGGGCAGGACACGATTCAAGAGGGCGAGGACAAGGAAGAAATCGCGGCCGACCTCGCGCTGATCACCGCTGCTCAAAAGGTGGAACATTACGAGATCTCCGGCTATGGTACGGTGCGCAGCCTCGCACGGCTCCTAGGCGAAAAGGACGTTGCCACTCTGCTGACTCACACGCTCGGAGAAGAGGAAAGCACCGATTACCTCTTGAGCGAACTTGCAAAGCCGCTGGTTCAACACGCCATGTTACAAGACTACGAAGAAGCGCAAGACGAGGCAGCGGCGGCCCAAGCTTAGAAACGCTCTAAGGTCAAGTAGAAACTCGCGAGAGTACTGACAGTACATTTAGCAGGGTGGCAATGACTGCCCGCCCGGATCTATAAGCTGTTAACACGGAATACGGAGGAGACGCAATGCCTAATAGAACTGGATATTCCAGCCCCGAATCGACCAGCACGGGGGACAAGCTTACCGAGACAGCCCAGAACGTGAAAGACAGGGTCGCCGGTGCTGCTTCCGCGGCAAAAGACAAGATGTCTGATGCAGGAAGGCAAGCAAGCGAGCAGATCGATGCCAAGCGCGGTCCTGCCGCGGACAGCTTGCACAGCGCGGCATCGGCCATTCACGAAAAAGCGGACAGCTTACCAGGTGGAGAGACGGTCAAGAACGTTGCTCATTCCACTGCCGACAAACTGGAGTCGACAGCCGGCTACATTCGCGAGCATGACGTGCACGCGATGCTTTCCGATGTGGAGAACACGGTTCGCCGCAATCCCGGACCGTCGCTCTTGGTCGCTGCGGTTATCGGCTTTCTGATCGGCCGCGCGTTCCGCGAAGACTAGCCCCGTTCGAACAGAATTGGACGACCACCAAATGACTGGAGAAAACGGCAGATCCATTGCCGACGTGCTTCAAGATATCCTTGCGAACGTACAGGGAATTATCCGTGCGGAAGTTAGGCTTGCGAAGACGGAAGTAACGGAAGAGGCCACCAAAGCCGGGCGCGCGGCAGGTCTGCTCGCGGGCGGCGCAGTGTCAGCACTCTTTGCGGTTTGGCTGTTGCTGCTCACTCTGTTATTTGCTCTCGCGATCGCAATGCCGATGTGGGCCGCCGCCCTGATTTTATTCGTCATTACAGGCATTGCAACGGCCCTTCTGCTCACTGCGGGCAAGAAGCGGTTCAAGGCCGTTCATCCCACCCCGGAAAAAACAATAGAAACGATGAAGGAGAACGTAGAATGGGCGAAAAGTCAAACCAAATAGAACGTCAGATCGACGCCGAACGAGGAGAACTTGGACAGCACTTGAATGAGCTGCAATCCAAGGTTCAGGAAGTCACCGACTGGCGCGCGCAGTTTCAGAAACGTCCAATGGTGATGATGGGCGTCGCGATAGGTGGCGGCTTGTTGCTCGCATCCATGACCGGAGGCCGGCGGTCGAGGTCAAAACGGCATTACGGCGACAGCCGTCCGGACATGAGTTCCGAGCATCGACGCGGAACAGAATTACAGAAGACCAAGGCATTGGAAACCTTCGACACCATCAAGGGTGCGATGATCGGCTTAGCGGCCAACACTTTCCAAGACTTCTTAGGGCAAATGATTCCAGGCTTCAAGGAGCAGATCGACAAAACTGCCCACGAGAAGCGCGCCGTTTCTCCAAGTCCCGCGCGTCCGCCTTCATCGGCAGCCCTGGGCGCCTAAAACGCTCTACCGCGCCCCTGCGCGGGGGCCCGAGACTCGCTCTATCGCAAAGCGCATCCTTGTCGTAATCGCGGCACTGCTTTACGCGACCGCAGGCGTCTCCCACTTTCTCTTCTCCGCTAAGTACGCCGAAATCGTTCCGCCCAATCTTCCGTGGCATCGCTTTCTGGTTTATGCGTCTGGTGTTGCGGAATTGGCGGGAGGCATCGGTTTACTTCTCCCCGCATTCCGCCGAGCCGCGGCGTGGGGGCTCGTATTTCTGCTCATCGCCGTGTTCCCCGCCAACGTCTACATGGCTGCAGCCCACATACAGGTAACCAGTCATCCGATGCCGGCCGTGCTGCTCTGGTTGAGATTACCTCTGCAGGCCGTCTTGATCTGGTGGCTCCTCTGGGCTACCAAGCCGAGCCCGGAACCATAGGACTTGTCGTCCCGTGTACCAGTACCGAAATCAATCCGCGGAAAAGATCTGATTCGCACCGCAACATCGTATACACAAAGGAGGGAGTGTCCGCTTCATGATCGAAGGATTACTTAGACCACAGCACCTGCTCGTGATTCTCGCCGTTGCGGTGTTCGTGTTTGGCGGCAAGAAGCTGCCCGAACTCGGTAAGGGCCTCGGAGAAGGTATCAAGCACTTCAAAGAAGGACTCAAGCAAGGCACATCGACCCCAAGCCACCCCGTCGATGTCTCGGTATCCGAGAAGCAGTAACCGCGTCCTACGCTCCGTCCCTATTCTTGGGATCAGCATATTTTCTCGCCCAATCCCGGAAGGCTCGCGCCGAAATCTCCGGCGGAACCGGCTATACGCGTGGTGAATTTGGCTGGCTGCGTGTGCGGCGTGCGGCGGATTCGCACACAGTATGAATCAACACCGCGAATGGATTGAGATTTAGGGCGAGCAGTCTCGGGCTTACAATACGGTCTGTGCGTGGGAGAGAAGAACATGCAAGCCTCTGAAGCAACCCAGCCGGGCAAGAGCGAAACGCGGCCTTCGCAACGACCTACCGTCGTTCTGAATTGCCCGTACTTCGGCCGGAGCGTAACTGCGCTCGTTCCGTTTCATCTGGACTTCCGGCAAGCTCCCGACGGTGCCGAGGCTAAAAACTACAAACTCGCAGTAACAACAAGTAACAATCCACTCCCGGTATTTACTAAGCAGATTCGTCCCACTGAACCGATTTCAAGTTTCAGGCTGGCCTTGAACTCCCATCGGCTTCCTAACGGACCGGCAACCATAGCGCTCTCCCTATTCGATGAGAATGGCCAGGCTGTCTGGCAGGAATCCGTGCCTCTCCGCATTGCGAACGTCGGAACGCTGGCGGAAACAGTTGGCGCAAGTCTCCGCCGTTTCAACACGCCTACAATTGTCGATGGCGCCTGCGACAGCTAGCAATTTGACTACGAGGACGAAACCGTAAAGCCATGGTTCGACCGTGACGATGCGCTGCTCCACATTGACCTTAGGCTCGCTAAGCGCGAGATTTCACGCGCGGAGGCCGAGAGCCTCGAACAATTCGTTTCCCATGGCTACATCGTCTTGCCCGATCTTCTCGACGAATCGCTGCTCGACAAGATAAATCATGAAGTAGATGACGCGATAGCAAGAAAAGTCGAGGGCTACGAATACGGGAGCAGGCAGCGCATCCACAACCTGCACGATCAATATCCGGGAGTCAGGCAGCTTTGGAGCCATCCCAAAATACTTCGGATGCTCAGTCTCATCTTTGAATCCGCCGCTCGTCCCTGCCAATCTCTGACTTATGTTTTCGGGAGCCAGCAAGACGCGCACCAGGATACGGTTCACCTGACCCCATTTCCCGCCGGATGCATGTGCGGCGTGTGGACTTCGCTCGAAGACATCCAACGAACTCGGGAGAGTTGGAAGTGTATCCGGGAAGCCACCGTCTCCCGCGCGTCTACCTGCAGGACGTGGGATGCGCGAAGGTAAAGGGCGACTGGTCTGAGTTCGGGGCCAAAGTTGTTGCGGTCTGGCAGCGAATGCTGCAAGCCGGGCAATTTGAAAAAATCGTTTACCGGCCGAAAAAAGGCGCCGTGCTGATCTGGCACGAAAACCTGATGCACGGCGGCAGCATTCGAATCGATAAGTCGCTCTCTCGCCGATCCATCGTCACTCACAACTTCGCCGATGGCGCGATCGCATATTACGATTCGAGCGGCAACGTCGGCTATATGGAACCCAAAGAGAACCTCACCAGCGCATAAAGAGGAAGCGAACCGCGAACTGCGAGCGCGATCAGGCTTCCGATCGCATCCCCGCGGGAGTCGCAGGCTAGCAACTTTTAGAGCTTCAGCTTTTTCTCAAACAGGTCAGGCAAATCATTCTCCATCAGCACGACGTCCTCATTACGGAGATTCGTATTCAACCAATCCTGTGCCGCCGCAAAGTTGGGGCAGGGAAGGATGGTTCCGTTTGGATTGGCACTGGCGTACGCCGATGTCAACGATTGAATCCGCTCAGGCACAACGGCCAACAACACGTCCACTTGATTGGCGGCTAGCTCACCGATCTTCCGATGCTCCTCGTCATGCGCTTGTCCGAGCTCGACCATGCCGGGCGTGACCAGAATTCTGCGGCCGCCATTCCTGTTCAGTGCACTCAACAGCTGAAGACCCGAGGCAAATCCGACTGGATTCGAATTGTACGCGTCGTCGATAATGCGAGCACCGCCCGGACCGCTCTTCAGTTCCAGTCGATGGCTGATTTGCGGTACCGACCGCAGCGCCACAATCGCATCCTGCGGCGAAACACCTAGCGTGCAAGCGGCGGCAAACGCCACAGCCATGTTTGAAATGTGATGTTCACCAAAAATCGGCGCGCTTAGAACGTAGGAACTGCCGTTCCAATTCACTTCCGCCTCAATTCCGGTCTCGGTTTGCGTGGAGGACACCAGCCTCAACGCACAGTCAGCACCTTTTCCTGCGATAATCGTCGTCTGCCTGTGCCGATCGCGAAATGTTTTCGCAGGTTCAAAATCCATGACCTGCTCGGCAAGGATAATCGCCCCACCCTTCGCCGCCACGGCTTCCGCGAGCTCGAATTTTGTGCGCGCCACCGTATCCAAGGATTTGAATCGCTCATAATGCGCCATTCCGATTGCTGTAATAACGCCGGTATCCGGGGGCGCCAAGCGGCAAAGCCGTTCGATCGAACCGGGTCCGTAGGCGCCCATCTCGCAGACAAAGAATCGGTGATGCGATCCGAGCCGCTCCCGCACGATTCTCGCGATTCCCATCGGCGTATTTACGCTTCCGGGTGTAATCAACGTAGGCGCCTGCATCTCCAGGATGTGGCCGAGCAAATGCTTGGTAGACGTTTTGCCGTATGAGCCTGTGATGCCGACAATGGTCGGTTTCAGCGACTGCAACTTCGCGTGCGCTTCCGACCAGAATCGTTTCTGAATCTTGTTTTCGTAAGGCCTCGTCAGCAAGTTGCCCGCTACCAGAGCAACCGGAATCAGTTGAACGAGTAATATCCATACGAAAACGGAGAGCCGCGCCCAGCCAACTGCGCAAGCGCTGATCGCCAGGATCACGCCTGCCGACCAGAAGATTCTCTTCGCGCGGCCCGTCATCGCCAGCTTCTTCTTCGATGCTTTACGCGGGTCCTTCTCAATAAACGCTAAGACCAGAAACACCGCAATCGCCGAGCTCAGTACGATCCAATCCGCGAGCACGATCCAGAACCGGAGTGAGCCAATGATAAAAAGCAGATAAGAAGCTCGCGTATCGAACGAGCGGCGTGCCACCAGCCAACGCAAAAATCGAGCCGAATCGTATTCTTCCTGCTGGTAGATGTGGAGATAAGTAAGCAGCCGGCGAAAAGTAAACGCGAGAAACGCGAGAACGACGACCACACTGAGAAGTCGAATCAATCGATGGTCTCCAAAAATTTGCGAATCCGCAGAGCTACTTGGTGCCGTCCCTCGGAGAGCACGGAAAGATGATTGAACCCGGTGAGCAGAGCGAGCTCTGAATTGGGAATGAGAGCCTCTAATCGCTCACCGATTTCAGGCGGCGTCTCAGTATCGGCTGTTCCGTAAATCAAAAGAGTAGGGCATTCGACGGCCTTGGCCTGCTCCGATAGATCCTCCCCTACAACTCGCGTGAAGATCGGGCGCATTGCTCCGGCGCTCCGATAGTCCGCGCTTCCAAATCGCTGCCGCAATCGATCGAGCTGCGGGCCTTCTCGAGCGAATCTTCGCGCGGTCTTGAATGCTGCTTTTCGCAAATGCATACGAAGACTTTGCGGGAACGTCCGGCGTCTCCGCAAACCGGCTGCAGCGATCAGGACCATTCCCGCAATCAGTTTGGGATGACGGGCTGCTAATTGAATGCCGACGCGACCCCCAAAGCTGTGGCCGATCCAAACCACAGGCCGTGCGGCGAACCGGGCTATCCATTCAGCCACGAAATCCGCGTATTCCGCGGTGCCCCACGAATCCGGTGGGTTCAATGAGTTCCCGAATCCCGGAAAATCGATAAGGGACGACGAAGCGAACGCCTTCAACGTCTCCGCCAGCGGAACCAGCGCAGCGGCCGATTGTCCCCAACCGTGGCCCCAGACAAGGTGCGGACGGTTATCTTGCGGTATTCCGATCTCCGTAACCGCGAGCTTCGCTCCCGATTCGACCGTATATCCTAAGTCCATTTCATTCGCTTTGCTAGAGTGGACAATTCGGCGACGTACCGCAAGCTGGGTGGCTCGTGAGTAATAAGTCGATGCAATTCCTCCACTATGAAAACGCGCGTGGCTGTCTTCTTCGGCGGCCGTTCACCCGAACACGACGTCAGCGTTGTCACAGGTCTGCAGGCGCTCGAGGCGTTGGATCAAGACCGCTTCAGCTCTTTCCCAGTCTACGTTGCCACTGACGGAAAATGGTTCACCGGCGACGCCCTGCGGAACCGCGCCGGCTACATCCCTCGCGAGTCCGCGCTGAAGACGCTCGATAGCGTTACACTCGACCTCTGGCCTAACGTGGACGGACGCGGACGTCTGCTGCCCACCAAGGCCGGGGGCGTTTTCGCCAAGCCTAAGCCGATCGAGTTCGATGTGGCGCTTCTGGCATTTCATGGCCTCTTCGGCGAGGACGGCCGCGTTCAGGGCTTATTCGAACTTGCCAACGTGCCTTATACCGGAATGCGGCCCTTGGCCTCCAGCGTCTTCATGGACAAGGCCGCCACCAAGCGCGTCCTCGCCGGCACCCGCATCGCTTTATTACCGTCTTCCATTCTGGAAAGACCTGCGAGCGGTCTCTTGCCCAGCGCGCCGGATATCGAGAAGGCCATCGAGGGAACCGCCTTTCCAGTGATCGTGAAACCGCTGCATCTCGGATCGAGCATTGGTGTGGCGCGAGCCGCATCGATAGACGACTTGCGTGGCGCGCTTTCCGTGATTTTCCGGCTCGATACTCACGCCATTGCCGAGCCGTTCGTCGAAAATCTCGTCGAGTACAACGTGGCAGTGAGAAATAGCGCGAATGGAATTGTCACTTCGGCCATTGAGCGCCCCAAAGCGCAGCAGGAACTTTTGGATTTCAAAGCCAAGTATCTTTCGGGAGGCTCAGGTAAACCAGGTGGCAAACAGCCCGGCACGTTAAGCCAAGGAATGCTCTCGCTCACGCGCGAAATCAATCCGCAGCTTGCGCCCGAGTTCGCTTCAACCATTCGCGAGTGGGCGGAAACGTGTTTTTCCGTCATGTACGGAACCGGTGCTCCCCGCATCGATTTTCTCTGCAACGGCAAAACTGGTGAGCTGTGGCTCAACGAAGTGAATCCCTGTCCGGGATCTTTCGGCTACTATCTCTGGGAAGCGGGATCGCAGCCCATTTTGTTTTCCGAACTGCTGTCTTCGTTGATCGATGAGGCGTTCACCGCGCAACGTTCCATACAACTCCCACCGGATCCCACTCACCAGGACGCGCGGCTCTTTTCCCGCTCGTAGCGTCAGAACGACGGCAGTTACCTCGCTTCCCGCAGCCACTCGGGAGAAGCACTCCTATCGCAATAGCCTGACGGACGGATGACGGGCTGTAGTGCCTCGTGTCCTTTCGGCAAGCGTGCATGACGCCGGTAAGGATCTGCTGGTAGGTCAGGCGAGGGCGGGGAGGCCCCGCGCGATGGTACCCGAAGCAGCCGAGATTTCTGGCGATCTGGAACAGCTACGACGCCGGTTCGAAGAGTTTCGGGCAACGCGTTCCGGGCGCTCACGCTTCCCGGAGGCGCTATGGACCGCGGCTGCAGAGGCGGCGAAGCGCCACGGCGTGAACCGGACAGCACAGGTACTGCGGCTGGAATACGTGGGCCTCCGGAAGCGAGTTGAGAATCAGGCCAAGCCCAAAGCGAAGAGCAAGGAATCAGAACCGCCGAGTTTTCTGGAGTTCATCGCGCCGGGCGCAAAGCCGGCAACCAACTGCACGGTGGAGGTGGAGTCGGCACAAGGCGGCAAGCTACGGCTGGAGTTGAAGGCTATTGCCACAACGGAGCTGGTACATCTGATCCGCGCTTTCGTAAGCCAATAGCGATGCTGCAGATTGCACCGCAGATGCGTATCTTAGTTGTGATTGAAACCGTCGACCTTCGCAAAGGCATAGACGGCTTGGCGGAGTTATGCCGGGAGAAACTATCGGCCGATCCGTTTTCGGGGTGCCTGTTTATATTCAGAAGCCGTCGCGCAACGGCCATTAAGCTATTGCAGTACGACGGCCAGGGGTTCGTTCTGGCACAAAAGCGTCTCTCGAAGGGACGTTTTGTCTGGTGGCCGAAGGGCAACGGGCCAGCGCGTGCGCTGGAAGCTTATCAAGCGCAGTTACTCGTGGCCGCAGGCAATCCTGATACGCACGCGGCGCCCATGTGGCGAAGCGTTAGTTAACGACGAAAAAAAACACATCAAAGGACTTACGTTCTGTGCACATTTTTGGCATACTGCTGCTGTGCCGGAGGAGTATCGTTATCGCGGGCGCGACATCAGCCGTAGCGAGATCCTCTTTGTGCGGCGGTTCATCGCCGATCATCCGGAACTGAGCCGCTACGCATTGTCGCGCCAGCTTTGCGAGTTATGGCAATGGAAGCAAGCCAACGGCGCACTGCGCGATATGGTGTGCCGCGGGCTGCTGTTACTGCTCCATCGCGCCGGTGAGATTCACTTGCCACTCACCCGGTGCGGATTATCGCGAGAGTGGGCAGAATATGTGCGCCCCGAACCGGTTGTGCCCGACAACCGGCCTGTGCGCGGTCCATTAAGTGGCCTGGGCACGCTGGAGTTGCGACAAGTGCGGAGAACGCCCGAAGAGGCGCTGTTCAACAGCTTGTTGGAGCAGTATCACCATCTCGGCTATCAACAGCCGGTCGGGGAACACTTGAAGTACTTGGTGTTTGCCAAGGGCCAGGCCATCGCGTGCCTGGCATGGTGTTCCGCGCCCCGGCACCTAGCAAGCCGGGACCGCCATATCGGTTGGAGTGCGGAAGCGCGAAAGCGCAACATTCGTTTCATCGCCTACAACACGCGCTTTCTGATTCTGCCGTGGGTGCAGGTGCCGCACTTGGCTTCGCACATTCTCGGCCGCATGGCGAAGATCGTCCCGCACGACTGGCGGCAGGTGTATGCGCACCCTGTGTACTGGCTGGAAACATTCATTGACCCGGCCCGCTTCAAAGGCACCTGCTATCGAGCGGCGAACTGGCAATATCTCGGCGCTACGACAGGCCGTGGGCACAATGCGCGCACTAAGAAACGCACGCAGCCAGTGAAAGAGTTATTCGGACTGCCGTTGACACCGCACTTTCGCGAGTTACTAAGTCAGTTATGAAGAGGAAGTCGCATAAGCGGATCGAGGTGAATCTGGAGGAACTGGACCGGATTATCGATCACGGCATGGATGTACCCTTGAGCAAAGCCGAGGGCCAGAAGATCAAAGCTGTGCTACACGCCATGGCCGAGAGACTGACGGGCAAGAGGAGTACGGAGAAGACCGCGGCGGTTCTGCCGAATCCAAAGGTTCCGGCGCCTGCGAAGGAGCAAGCCACGGATGAGTCCTCGCCGGCTGGCCACGGGCGCAACGGCGCCGCTGCATTCGCCGGGGCTGACAGAGTTGCCATTCAGCACGCCACAGTGCATTCCGGCGATAGGTGTCCGGAATGCGGCGAAGGGAAAGTCTACCGTCAGAAAGAGCCCGCCACATTGGTGCGCATTATGGGGCAAGCGCCCCTGAAGACGACCGTGTTCGAGATGGAACGGCTGAGGTGTAATGCTTGTGGACAAGTCTTCACCGCCGGTGCGCCGGACAGCGCTGGTCCAGATAAGTACGATGCCACCGCGGTGGCGATGATCGCATTGTTGAAGTACGGCACGGGCCTGCCATTCAAGCGGCTGGAAAAATTAGAAAGCCAACTGGCAATGCCATTGCCGGCGGCCACACAGTGGGAACTGCTGGAGGCTGCCGCCGAGTTGATCCGGCCCGTGCTCGATGAGTTGATCCGGCAAGCGGCACAGGGCGGTGTGATGCACAACGACGACACGGGCATGCGGATTCTGCGGCTGGCGCGCGAGCCGGGCGACAAGCGCTCGGGCACATTCACCAGCGGCATCGTGTCTATCCTGGATGCCTGGAGAATCGCACTGTTTTTCACCGGGCCGAAGCATGCCGGTGAGAATATCGCCGAGGTGCTGAAGCGGCGCGACCGCGGACTCCCGGCCGTGATCCAGATGTGCGACGCCTTGTCACGCAATACGCCGAAGCTGGAAGGGATCAAAACTCTGCTCGCCAACTGCCTTGCTCATGGAAGAAGGCGGTTTGTAGAAGTGGCGGAGAACTTTCCCCAGGAATGCAGACATGTGCTGGAAGCGCTCGGCAACATTTACCACAATGATGCGCTGGCACGGGAACAGCAACTGTCGCCGGAAGACCGGCTGCGTTTTCATCAAGTGCGCAGTGGGCCGGTGATGAATGCGCTGCATGACTGGATGAACGCGCAGTTTGCGGAGCACAGGACGGAGCCGAACTCCGGTCTGGGCGAAGCAATCTCCTACCTGCTGAATCACTGGACGAAGTTGACGCTCTTCCTTTCGCAATCAGGCGCGCCCATTGATAACAACATCGTCGAGCGTGCCTTAAAGAAAGCGATTCTGAATCGCAGGAACGCGCTGTTCTACAAGACGCTGAACGGAGCGCGCGTGGGAGATCTCTTTATGAGCCTGATTCACACGTCTGAGTTGAACAGCGTAAATCCATTCGACTATCTGACTGAGTTGCTACGCCATGCGGAAGCGTTAAAGCGGAAGCCGTCCGACTGCGGCCATACCAAATCGCTCTCTCGGAATGCCTGTGAACCGGTTCTCCCGCAAAGCGAAACGACAGCAGGTTTTTGGCCAGTCACGCGAGTCAGAAAAGATGTTGCAGGCGAGTCTGTATGCGCGGTTGTCCACGCATGACCGGAGGACCCTCACTGCAGATGCACACGATCTGAGGAGCATACCGCCAGGCGCGGGAGTAAGCCCGGCGGATTGTGAATGGTCAGCTCGGCGCCGGGTAATATCTGGATTTCTGAAGAATTGAAGATCGTAATGATGGATAAGAAGAACGCCATGGCATTCGAGGACATCAAGGTCCACGTGAGATTCAAGCTCTTCGCGTTGTGGTCTTCAGTAATGTTCTTTTACATCTATGGAGACTATTTCGAGCTTTATCAGCCTAGGAAATTGCAGGAAATGATCGCTGGAAGGATGCCCCTCGGTGCTGTCTCTCAAGGAGTCTTGCTGGGGGTGGCTGCGGTCATGATCATTCCGAGTCTGATGCCGTTTCTGTCGCTCGTCCTGCCTACAGCGGCGAATCGCTGGGTGAATATCGTGTTCGGCGCGGTATACACCGTGATCATGATTCTCGCGATCAGGGGTGGTTGGCACTACTATGTCCTTTTCGGATTGATAGAAATAACCCTGACGATGCTTATCGTCTGGTACGCCTGGATGTGGCCCAAGCAGACAAGCCTCTAAACTGAGCTGGGCACCTCGACCGAAAGCTCACAGTGCCTCTGACAAGCCGACGATCGGCGGTGACGAATGGACAATCGTGCTCAATTGCGATGGCCAAATAAACGCAATCCCACAGAGACAATTGGTGCCGCAGCGAGAGCTCAAGTGCGCGTGAGAGTCGGGGACGCATGTCTAGCAGTCGGGGGGCACACTTTCCCATGAGTTGAAAAGCCTTGCGAGCTTGCTCAGCGGAAATCTCTTTTCGGCGGTTCCGTTTGCCAGCACGCTGGCGAATTCAGCTAGGAGGAGGTCTGGCGCAATCAGCGAGATTTCTCCCGATTCGTACTGTTCGAGGAGCCGGAGCGCTGGCACACGGTCCGGCTCAGGTAGCACCCACTTCGCTGCAACGCTGCAATCCAAAACCAGCGGACTCGACATTTGCCAGGATTGAGGACTACCGCTGCCGATCCTGGCGGATCAAGGGCGCACTATCATGGAGGGGGCGCAACGACGCTGCAAATTGCTCCAGCTCTTTTCTTACCTCGCCCAACCGCCGGCGGCGCTCAACTTCAGCTACTTCGGATTGTAGAGTCTGAATAATCTGTGCATTTAGACTACGGCCCTGTTCCTTTGCCTCCCGTCTGATCACTCGATAACCCCCTGAGGCACGTTTTTGAGGGTGATATTCATGGAACCATTTTGGAACCATTTGCTCGCGGATTGCAAGTTGTCGCCGGCCAACGCTATGTTCAAGTAGCTTCGTCGCTAAACGGCCGTGCCTCCTCCCTCACTCGTGAGAGGCATGTCGCGCCTCCGGAGAAGCGTAGTTTTCCGCGATCTCGTCAGCCGTGATCTCGATGTTCGAGTTCGCTTCGATCGCCTCCGCTATTTCCTGGTCGCTGCGCCCCAACCTTCTTAGCTGTTCGATTTCGTCACTGACCATTCCAACGAAAGCCTGAATGGGAAATCTCTCGGGCTCTAATCCCGCCATCTCCCTCAGAGCTTTCTGTGCTCGCAAGGCCTCTTCTATTGGATACGTCTTGTTTGCTCCTGCCATGCCCTCACTCCGCCGACTTCGACCCCGCTTCGCCCAGATATTGAGAAAGCCACGCAATCCAGCGCCGGTCGATATCGCGTTGCCGCACCGGGTCCGCGGGGCTGTGCCCGGAAATCGGATACGCAAAGAACTGCGTCGTCACGCCACGATCTTTGAGCTCGTGATACAGGCGATATGATTGCGTCACGGGAACACGGTAGTCGCCGGTATCGGAAAGGATCAGTGTCGGAGTCTTGATCTTTTCTGCGTACGTAATCGGAGATTGCTCGATATACGCCTTCATGCGATCTCCCAAGTAAGGTGAACCGCCGAACTGGTCTGCACGCCGGACGTTCGCATCGCCGAGATTGTATTGATCGAGCCAATCCGTAACCGCCGCTCCCGAAACCGCTACCTTCCACCCTGGATAATGCCCCAAAAGCCATGTGGTCATGTATCCTCCGTAGGACCAGCCTGTGACCGCCATGTTCGCGTCATCGACGAATCCGCGTCTCTTCAGTTGATTGACGCCCGACATCACGTCGCGTCCAGGGCCATCGCCCGCGTCATTCCAGATCGCGGCCTGAAACTTGTTGCCCAGGTTATCGCTGCCTCTGTAATTTGGCTCGAACACCACCCAGCCGTGAGCCGCCATCAATTGAGCGCGTGAGGAAAACGTCTCTTTCGATGCTGACCGCGGCCCACCGTGTATGTAAAGGACCAGCGGATATTTGTGCCTTGCCGAGAATTCGGGCGGAAAAGTCAAAACACCATCGAGGCGATTGCCGTCTGGGCCGGCCCACTCGATCGTTTCCGTCTTTCCCAGATCGAGAGAAGCTAACTCGGCATTGAAATCCGTAAGGCGCGTTGGTTCTGCTGTCGAGTTGCCAAGGTAATAAAGTTCCGTCGGACGCCGAGGCTCGCTGGCCGCAAACGCGATTTCACCATTCCGCCCCACATGTGCATCCACCCAAAACGTCGATACCGGGCAGATTTTTCCGAGATTCAAGTGTTTCGCCGCGCCCTCCAGCGGCTGAAGCCAAAGGCTGACGCTGGTACCGTCATTCGCGCCGACAAGCAGAGACCTGCTGTCAGGCATCCAAATGGCGCGCTGGATGTTGCGATCGATCCCCCGTGTGATATCCACGCCCTCGCCCCGCGTACCCGAAACAACCTGAATGTCATTTCCGTTTCTGGTCTGGCCGTCGCGCGGAAACCAATATGCCAGATGCTTCCCATCTGGAGAAAACGCCGGATAGCCTTCGTGCTTCGTCCCGCCTGTCACCGGTTGAATTTCGCCGGAGTTCACGTCCAGAATCTGCAGTGAGCTTTGGTCCGCATCGCCTGAGTAGGGCGTAGCAAGTTTCACGAAGGCAATCGATTTGCCATCGGGCGACCACGCAATCGGCGAAGCCGGGGAACTCGGTG
Source organism: Terriglobia bacterium (assembly GCA_963719335.1). GTDB lineage: Bacteria > Acidobacteriota > Terriglobia > Bryobacterales > Bryobacteraceae > Bog-105. The sequence continues at coordinate 283,507 of CAVRBR010000003.1, forward strand.
GATGGCTGATGGGCAGTGTCCACGCGCCGGAAGTCAGGCGTTTGGCCTCGCCTCCGCCCGCTGCTATCAGCCACAGGTGCGTCGGAAGAGGTTTCGCGTTCACCAGGAAATCGTTGTCGCCAACTTCAAAAGCATCGTCGAAGCGCTCGCCGCCCGTTTTCTTCGGCGCTTCATCGCTGGCCGCGTAAGCCATCGCCTCGCCGTCCGGCCGCCACGCATATTGCTGGACTCCCATCGAGACTTTCGTCAGTTGCACCGAATCCCCGCCGCTCATCGGCATCACAAAGATCTGCGGTTTGTTGTTTACGTCGTTCGCCAGGTACGCAAGATCAGTTCCCGAGGGAGACCAGCGCGGATAGCTCACACCTTTGCGATCGTGTGTCAGCACTCGCTGCTGGCGCGTCCCTATATCGACAAGCACCAGCTCCGTTTGGTGGATATCTTGTTCGTAATTCGGACGCGACACGACGATCACGATACATTTGCCGTCCGGCGAAATCTGCGGATCGGAAACTCTCACGATCTTCGCGATATCCGGAATATCGAAACGTGCGGCGCCGGCAGGCAGGCATAACACTACACCCAGGCTGAAAAGAAAAGCTGTTTTCATAACGGGTCCTTCGGGTGTTATTCAGTATATTCCCGCGGTTTTCCGTTTCATATTGCTTACAATTCATAAGTACCCAAACGAAAAATGACTGATCGGATCGCTCTTCCTCAACAAGTGTCGAAGCTGTCGCGCGTTCTCCCGCTCGTAGCCGGAATCCTGCTGACAACCACCGTTTCCTCTGCACAAGCCCCCTCCTCTCCGGACAAAAAGGACGAGTTTAAGTTTCGATTCGTCGGTCCTCTCATCGGCAATCGCATTGCAGCGGTCGCAGGCGTACCCGGCGACCCAAGCACCTATTACGCCGGCGCAGCATCCGGCGGAATTTGGAAGAGCACCGACGGCGGCAATCGGTTCACGGCAATTTTTGACGATCAGCCTGTCATGGCCATTGGTGCTCTTGCCGTGGCGCAATCGGATCCCAGCATCGTGTGGGCCGGCACAGGCGAAGCCTGGGCCATTCGCGATAGCGACGTCACAGGTAACGGAATGTACAAATCCGTCGACGCAGGGAAAACGTGGAAGCACATGGGCCTCGATGAAACAGGCCGCATCGGCAGGATCGTCATCAATCCCAAGAATCCGGACAACGTGTTTGCTTGCGCGCTCGGACGGACCACGGGGCCGCAGCAAGAGCGTGGCGTCTTTCGCTCCAACGATGGCGGCCAGCACTGGGATCGTGTGTTGTTTGCGGATGCGAATACCGGTTGCTCCGGCTTGGCTATGGATCCCCACAACTCGCGTGTGTTGTTTGCGGGCATGTGGCAGGTCGAAATGCATACCTACGGTGAATTCAGCGGTGGACCCGGTAGCGGAGTGTTTGTTTCTCATGACGGCGGAACGACCTGGGCCCGACTCACCGGCCACGGTCTACCAAAATCTCCCGTCGGCAAGATAGACGTGGCTATCGCTCCCACTGATTCCAACAGGATCTACGCTCTCATTCAGACAGCGAATCAAGGATCCGTTTGGCGATCCGAAGATGCCGGCGAAAACTGGCATGCCGCCAGCCACAACCGCGAGCTCATCGGCCGCGCCGGATACTACATTCGCATCGCCGTCTCGCCAAGCAATGAGAACGAGGTCCTCATCGCCAACAGTTCCGTTCACCTCTCTTCAGACGGCGGCGACACGTTCAAAGTAGTCCCGTGGGGCGGCGACAATCACGATATCTGGTTCGACCCCACTGACGCCGATCGCTTCGTGATTACCAACGATGCGGGCATGAATATCACCACCGTTCATGGACGCGGATTTCGTCGCGTCCAGCTTCCCATCGGTCAGATGTATCATGTCGCGCTGGATAACCAAGTCCCTTATTGGGTGTACACGAACATGCAGGACAGTGGCACCATGCGCGGCCCGAGCCCTGTTCGCGGCGCCGGTCCTTATGAGGAGGACAACGAAAACCAAGCGAACCGGGATGAAGACGTCTCTGTGAAGAGCGCCGACAAACCCGCGGCTGCGACCGGAAAGCCCGCCACAGGAACTCCCGCGTCCCGTGATGCTGGCGTTAGTACAGATAGGCCGGCGGCTACGGAACCCGGTACAGATAGCGCCGCCGGGGCCGAAAGTTCAAGCTCGCAAGCCGCCAACCGCAAGCCGTCTGGAGGAACACCGCCCGGCCCCGGCTCGGACAACTGGGAGTACCGCCTCGGCGGTTGCGAATCGGGTTTCACTTATCCCGATCCCACCGACCCCAACATCGTCTGGGCTACCTGTTACGGTGACGAAGTCACCCGCTACGACGTACGCACCAAAGAAGCGCGATCCGTCAGCCCCTCGTTTCACACGCTCGACTCTCCTCCCAATCAAGTCAAATACCGCTGCCACTGGACGGCTCCTCTCGCCATCGATCCTTTCAATCACGACACCGTCTACTACGGCTGCCAGGTCATCTTCAAAACTGCCGATGCAGGGAAAAGCTGGAGCGTCATCAGCCCTGATCTCTCCACGCAAGATCCCAGCCGCATCGTCTCTTCAGGCGGCCTCGTCCCCGACAATCTCGGCCAGTTCTATGGCGAAGTCGTTTTTGCGATCGCTCCCTCTTCCATCCGGAAAGGTTTGATTTGGGCCGGAACCAATGACGGCAAGCTCTGGTACACCACGGATGGCGGCGGCCATTGGACCGACGTGACCAAGAACATTGCTGGAATGCCCACATGGGGAACGGTCAGCAAGATCGCTCCGTCCGTATTCGATCCAGGCACGGCTTACGTTGCGGTCGATTTTCACTTGATGGACAATCGCGATCCGTTCATTTACAAAACATCCGATTACGGCAAGACCTGGAAGCAGATTGGCGAAACACTCCCGAAAGGCCCGCTCGCGTATGTGAAGTCTGTAGCCGAAGACCCGAATACCAAAGGCTTGCTTTTTGCGGGTACCGGAAACGCTTTTTACTATTCGCTGAACGACGGTGACAGCTGGACGCCTTTCGGGGAGGGTCTCCCGCATGCTCCCGTGACCTGGATCGAAGTACAGAAAGCATTCCACGATGTCGTGGTTTCCACATACGGCCGCGGAATTTACATCCTCGACGACGTGACCCCTCTCGAGCAGATGGCCATGAACAAAACGGACGCGCCCGTGATCCTCTACAAAGCTCGTTCAACATACCGGCTCACCAGCGGTGGCCGCGCTTTCGTCAATTTCCGCCTGAAGGCACCCGCGCGCGTGGAAGTGAAGATCTTGACTTCCGACGGCAAGCTGGTTCGCGAATACAAAGCTGCTCCCGCCAAGGCAGGTCTGAATCGCAAGATTTGGGATCTGCACTATGACCCGCCGAAACTCGTCAAACTCCGCACCAACGCGCCGGAGAATCAATACATTTGGGATGAGCCTCGCTTCCGTCATGCCGATTTCCGTGGGATCACCCACTGGGGTATCAAGCAGGCGGAAGTGGGTCCGCTCGTCGCCCCCGGCAATTACACCGTGCAAGTCACCGTCGCTGGAAAAACTTATAAAGAACCGATCGAAATCTTGAAATCTCCGAAAACACCGGCGAGCGATGCGGAGCTTCAGGCCTCTTTGAAGTTGCAGCTTCGCATTCGTGATGACATCGATGCTACATCCCAAATGGTCAATCGAATTGAATGGCTGCGCAAAGAAGCCGACGATCTCGGCAGAATGTTTCGGGTAGAAGGTGGGCGCCCTGACTTGGTTAAATCGGTTCAAGCCATCGACAAAAAGATGCAGGACGTCGAGTTTAAGTTCATTTCTAAGTCGGATGCCAACAGCGACGACAAATACTTTTCCGAGTCGTACAAGATTTACATGAACCTGCTCTGGCTGGGTGCGGAGGTCGGCACCGGCGGAGGCGACGTTGCGGGAGGTGCGAACTATGGACCCACCGATACTTCCGAGCAACTGCTTCAGAACATCGAACGCGATCTGGCCGCAGCGCGCAACGATTACCGCGCCCTAATGGAAAAGGACATTCCAGCATTTAACCGCTCGATGATGGGCAACGGCGCCATGCCCGTAAATGCAGGCGGCATGAACACCCAGTAATCAACGGCCCACAAAATCATGAGCGGGCCTAGGCCCAGACTCACAGGGGACGCATAGCTTGTTCAGCGCAAGCTTCCATCGACCCGCGAGGCGGCGTCCCCGTGTGGTGCACGTACTCTTCGAAATCGAGAAGTAGACGCTGCGAGGCGCTTCGAAAGTGACTAGTACGCTGATAGGAACAGTAGACGAGGCGTCCAGCGGGAGCTTTTCGAACCGTGAGATAAACATACGGTGCGTTCTGGTAATGAAACATTCCATACCGAACATGGGGGTCGACGATAAGTTCGAGCGACAGTTCGGCCGCCGCTTTGCCCGAAACCACCGTGAAACGTGTCTTTGACAGGCAAAGCCATAAAGCCCGGGCCGATTGTGGACACTGCGGCTCGCCCGCAATCGCCGTCACGTGATGCACGGCGAGAATCTCTTTGCTCATTCGTTCTGCCTAAAGCGTCGCCGCAGTAACCTCATCCACGTAACACCACACCCAGCTTTCACCGGGCTCAATCGAGCGCATCACGGGATGTTCGCTCGACTCAAAGTGTTTAGTCGCGTGTTTATTTTTCGATGAATCGCAGCAACCTACGTGCCCGCACGTGAGGCACATGCGCAAGTGAACCCACCCGTCGCCCGTCTTTACGCAGTCCTCACACACGTGCGTCTTCGTGTTCTTAACCCGGATCTGGTCAAGATGCGTGCATTGTGTTGCCATGAAAATCTCCCCGCTGTGACACCTTTGGATATTCGAGGTCGGCCCGATTCCATTTGCCTAAATCCGCGCCCGCCTCGTACGTACTTTGACAGAAATCGAGCAACGCCGCTTTCGGCTCGGCCGCCGGCCGGATCTCCTCGTACAGCAGAATGAATTCTCGAATCGTTGGGTGATAGAACGCAGCAGCGGGCCGAACCGGATGCGCCGGATATCCCTCGGGTTCAGGCGAACAGTAGGAATAAAATGCCGGACCGGTTATTTCCCCGCCGCCAGGCCAAAATCCGACGCTGCTGCATTCGTGAGAATACGCGTCCCGTGTCACCGCATCGGCTCCCTCACGCGCCGGCGCGCGGCGTCCGGAAAAGCGAGTCACAGCCAGGTCAAAGCTGCCCCAGAAGAAATGAACCGGGCTCACTTTCCCGATGAACCTGCCGCGGAACTCTTTGAAAATCGCGTCGACTTGCAAAAGAATGCGATGAAACCTGTTCACATACTCGGGGTCGTACGAGGCATGCTGCTCATCCTGCGAAAACGGGATCGGATCTGGAATTTCCACCGGCGTCGTCCAGATTTTCATGTCGATACCAATCGCGCTCAGTGCCGCCATGACTTCCCGATAAAAATCGGCAACGGAGCGCGCATACAACGGCACGAATTTCACCGCTCCGTCATTTGCTCGGATGGCGAGATTGTGGTCAAGAAAGTCGAACTCCATCTCGAACACGCGCTCTCCAAACGGAATCGGGGATGTTGTCATGCCCCGAGCACTCATATAAAGAGGGACTTCCCACCAGTGGTTGACGTGCGGGGTCAGACCTAACCGCACCTTGCCCACGATCTGCGTCCACATATGGAGCGTCGCCCGGCTCGCTTCCCACTCTTTCAGCGGCAAGGGCGGCCAGCTCCCACGTTCATCTGCGCCGGACTTCTGCATAGCTCTTCATAAGATACATTCTGCGCAGGCCCGCTTGACGGCGCTCGGCAGCTATCTACAATTTGCTGAGCACCTGTACCATAATGTCCTCGCATCTTGCCACGTATCGCGTGATCAGCGTCAACAACGGAATAGGTTCTTCGATCCCTATGCGACAGGACATCTGCAGCTTGTCTTCTGGAATCAAAGTAAGAACATGCACGAGAAGCCGATTGAGGCTGACCCAACAATCCACCATGTCCGGCCAGGAAGCGTTCTGATATTCCTGCGCCCCCACCCAGTCCTCCTGCGGGTATGCGTTCGCCGTGAGTCTCGGTTCAGTCAAAGCGCGGGCGAACCATTGGTGATGAGCCGTCGCCACATCGATCAAGTGCCCCAGCGCCTCCTGACGCGACCACGCGCTGCGTTTCAGCTGCTGGTCGCCATAGACCTGTAAGTACAGCTCCAGATGCTCGATTGCCCGATCCAGCAATCCTTGAAGCGCCGCTACTGCCGGGCGCAGCGAAGGAGCAGTAGGTTCCTTTCCTTCCCACTCCCAGGCACTTGGGCGTTCCACGACCCGCTCCTTAGGCGAGCGCAACTGCTCGGATGAACTGGGCTGCGCGAAACCTCTCATCCGGATGGCTTCTCGATAACCCTCATACTGAACGCCGCGCTCTTGAAGAAGAGTAGCCCCGAAACAGTCCTTTAAGCGAAGCAGCCCGAGAACTAGATGACCAATATCGATGAACCTGTGCTGCAAGGCCTTTGCTTCTTCGCTCGCGTAAACCAGAACCTGCTTCAACTCTACGCTGACCGGCAGGTCGATCGAAGCCGATATCTTCTCGCGAATCGGTGTCTGCGATTCGATCTGCTTGCGAACGGATCCAAGCTCATCTTCCGACAACCGGGCGCGCAACGCCGCATCTTCGCGGATCAAGCCCAACAGCAGATGCTCGGTCTCGATATAGGGGCTGCCGAACTGACTCGACTCATAGCGCGCAAAGAAAATAACTCTGCGCGCCTTCTCCGTATAACGTTCAAACACGTTGCCGATTTCCCTTCGGATCTGCCGCGAATACCCAATCTATGCGGCCGCATAATCCCAGTCCTGCCCTTAGGGATTAACAACCCCCGGATTCAAGGGAATCGGTTCACGAGGCAATTCAGAATCGGGGAAGCCGCGCACTATCTTTAGACTTCGGCTCCATCTCGTTCGCGAGAAGAAATGCTGGCTAAGGTCAATCGCATGTCTGAACATCGATCCCGCTGATTCGCCCAGTAAGTCCTCTGTAGAGGCGCGATAAGACCAATAGATGAGTACCGGCTTGCCCACGATATTGTCTCTTGGAATAAATCCCCAATACCGGCTGTCTGAAGAATTGTCTCGGTTGTCTCCCATTCCGAAATACTCGTTTGCAGGAACCACGACCTCTCCGGAGCTAACGTTCTGATTGAGCATCGCCCGTTGTGCCTCCTCTGCGAGTTCTTCCTTCACCGGCCGGCAGCACTGCCAGGGAAAATTATCGAGGCTCGGATCGTATGCATACTTGTGATACACGTACGGTTCGTTCAGCCTTTTCCCGTTTCGATAAACAATTCCGTTGGTGATTCTAATGCGGTCTCCCGGCATTCCAATTAGCCGTTTAACTAGCGTTTCGCTGATATCGGCAGGGTAGCGAAAGATGATTATGTCTCCATGCTGTGGATCCTCGTACGGCAGCAAGTGCCTGCTGATTGGACCCGCGGGCGCATAGGCAAGTTTGTCCACCAAAAGGTGATCACCGACCAGAAGCGTGTCTTCCATCGATCCGGTCGGTATGACGAACGCCTCGCAGAGTGTGGTCGTCCCAAACAAAAGAAAAAGAATCGTGACCGCCCACTCGGCGATACTGTTGCGGCTCGGCTTTAACTTGCTCGGTCCAGCAGATTTGAGCGCAGTTGTGCCCATCGATCTTTGTGTACGTTTCATAAATTCCATCTCGCCGCGAGGTTCCGCTTAGTCGCTCGACTCGAACCATTTCACTCTAACTCAAACAGCCGCCCGTGGCCCCATTGTCAATTACCTCGAGGCGGTCCGGCAAAGCGCAACGTAAGAGGTCGCCTCTCCGCGATCTTACGAGTGCGGCAGCCTCGCTATTTGTGAGAAGGTGAGACTATGTTGTTTCCTGCTTGGCTGGCTCAATGAATTACCTGCTCGGAGGGGGCAGCGAGTTAGGATGGGTTGCCGCAAAGGCGCTCCTACTCTACCTGACAGCGGTCTTTGGATTTCGCTTGGGCGAGCGGCGAACCCTCGCCGAAATGTCCGCATTTGATTTCGTCGCCGCTGTGGCCGTCGGCGCAATAGTCGGCCGCGTGCCGAACGCGAGTACCACCAGTTATATCGCCGGCGCCGTAACGCTCGTAACAGTGCTCATCGCGCACCGCGCTGTGTCCAGGCTGCGGCAGTTTCCCAGTGCCGCCCTAATATTCGATCACCCACCGCGTGTCCTCGTGTCACAAGTGCAGATCTTAGATTCAGAGCTTCGGCGATCCGGCCTAACCAAATCGGATCTGTTTGGCCTTCTCCGGCAGCACGGCGTCTTGGACCTCCAAGACATTCACCTCGTCATCTTCGAACAGCGTGGAAAGCTATCGATCATCCGGCGCACTGATTTACGCGAATGGGAGCCGGAACTCGTGCGCGACATACGATAGCGCCAGACACCTATGCCCCCCTGGTTCGACGAGCAGGCGAAGTACATCATACAAATCATTGCCCGTGGCGTGGAGTTTGCGGCGGCAGTCATCATCGCCCTCGCCGCAGTAGAAGGCTTGATCAAAGCGGCCGTTATTTTCCTGCGCCGTAACATTCCCGGCGACGCCAAGAACGAAGTGCGGTTGACCCTCGGAAGATGGCTCGCCGTCGCCCTTGAGTTCGAGCTCGCCGCCGACATCCTGAACACCGCGGTCACTCCGACCTGGAGCGATATCGAGAAGCTCGCTGCTATCGCCGCGCTCCGCACCGCCCTCAATTACTTTCTAGAGCGCGAAATCAGAGCCGAAACTTCTCCCGCACAGCGAGTCGCCGAACGCGAGCTAAAGCGCAGCGACGCCGTCTAATCGCGGCGTCTTCAGACAACGTCATCCGCACAGTCGTTATCCGGGGAAGGAACGTAGGAGATTCTCCCTTGGTCGCATCGACCCCCTGTACTAGGCGTCTGTGATATCCCCACCAAACTTACTGAAAGGAGGTGTCCACATTGCGAAGCCCGTGCTCGATAGTAATGGATACAGGGATATTCGTCTCGATCTCGTCTCCGAACAGTGGGATCAAGCGCTCGCCAGACTAAAGTCGTTTGTCGAAGACTGAGCCGCCCTTCGCTCTTTCGTTTTAGACCGCACGTGCTGACGATGATGAGGTAGCAAGCTCCGCCTCGGTGATGTAATGACCGTGTGAAAAAGCTTGCAGCTCTTACCTTCCTGCTCGTTGTCGCATCCACGCCGACCTTTGCCGCCGCCACTCGCGGCCCTCTGCGCATCGGCATCATTGGGCTCGTTCACGGGCATGTGGCGGGTTTCCTGGGCGGCAGCGCGCTCGTGCCTGCCGGAGGTGCGCTTCACCGCTCCGACATACAAATTGTGGGCGTCGTCGAACCCGACGATCGGCTCTTCAACACCTACGCCGCTCGTTACCACTGGCCCGCCGCAATGCACTTCCGCAGCATCGAAGATCTTGCCGCTGGCGCCCATCCCCGCGCAGCCCTCATCTTCACCTCAACGGCCGGTCACACCGAAGCTGTCGAGAAATGCGCGGCGCTCGGCATTCACGTCATGATGGAGAAGCCGATGGCCGTCTCGCGCCAGGATGCGCTTGCCATGGCTGAGGCCGCTCGTAACGGGCACATTCATGTGCTCGTGGATTACGAAACCTCGTGGTATCCCAGCAACAAAGCCGTGTACGATCTGCTGAAGCAGCGCGCACTGGGGCCTCTTACCAAGGCCGTTGTTCGTGACGGTCATAGCGGCCCGGCGAAGATTCACGTTCAGCCTGAGTTCTTCCGCTGGCTCACCGATCCGAAACAAAACGGAGCCGGCGCGTTATACGACTTCGGCTGCTACGGTGCTGACCTGCTGACTTGGCTCCTGAACGGGGAAGCACCCATCTCCGTCTCTGCCATCGCCAAACATCTGCAACCCGCCGTTTATCCTAACGTCGACGACGAAGCCGACGTGCTTCTCAACTATAAAAACGCCGTAGCCATTCTGCAGGGCTCCTGGAACTGGCCTTTCAATGTAAAAGATATGGATGTATACGGCATGACCGGTTACGTCAAGACCATCGGATCGGCACAACTTAAGATTCGCCTCGAGCACGACAAAGAAGAGCACGCTGGCACGCCCGCGCCGCTCGCCTCGCCATACGATGATCCTCTTCACTACCTTCGGGCAGTCATTGATGGCGACATTGATGAAGGCAACGACCTGTCCTCTTTGAGAGTGAATGTGATCGTTAGCGAAATTCTCGACGCCGCGCGCCGCTCCGCACAAACCGGTCAGACGATAAAGCTGGTCCGCGAACCGTAGAGAGGAAGTGCTTGGAATTAATGATGGACGACGATGTGGAGAGCAAGCCGGGGATTTACCCGTATGTCTTGATGGGAGACGAAAGACTCCTGAACATCCGCACGTTCTCCAACAACATGAAAAGAGAGGCGTACGAGAGGCAAAAGGGGGTCTGTCCGAAGTGCAAGAAGCACTTGGAATTGAGCGAGATGGAAGGCGATCACATCAAGCCTTGGCACGAGGGCGGAAAAACGAACGCGGCGAACTGTCAAATGCTGTGTAAGGACGACAATCGAAGAAAATCCGGGAAATGAATTCGTCGCGATAGCACCGGCAACCATCATTTGCGCGGCCAAGGGCAACGCCAACGCGATAACTCCGACTTTTCCATCAACGCAAGATTAGGACGCTACCTGACACGCGGTAGTGTCCTAAAGTTGCGTTGATGAACTCCACGCTAGATCGCGGGGTTCTCCCGTGCAGATTTTACCCGAGCTTCAATATTGGCTTCGGACTCGCCGTAGCTTTCAGACAAAAGCTCGCGCACTCCGGCCTCCGTCAACTCCCTAGAAGATTCGATAGGTGCTCGGGTATCCGGGTTCATCAACCAGACGACAAACTTCTCCCGGTCGCCTTTCACAGCCCTGACCTCAAGATATCCGGTACCAGGCATAACTCTTTCCACAATCCTATCGCGCTTGCGGCGTCGATACCGCTGATATGATCAGCTTCAACGATGACGATTAAGCTAGCGCGAGAAAAGCTGGAGCAATTGCCCAATGAGGCGGATGCAGGGCATTTGCTATTCGGGTGGTCGGTCCGGATATCCGCTCGTGATATTCGCAAGGCCATCGAGGGGAAACCGGACGAGTGGCACGTTCAGCCGAGTCGCGAGGGAAAGTTGCTTGTCAACGAATACGGCTCAGACAAGTTCACGGGTTAACGAAGAAAATTTAGTCGGCTCGACCTTCCCTCGGGTGTAAACACGCTTCCGGTAGCTCGCCCTCGTAAAGCGGTACCCAGTTGTGTAGATCTTCCATGCGCGGCTTTTCTTCGTCTCTGAAGTCTTCGGGGACAAGTGAATGATAGGCGTGATTCGCTAGCGCATCTTCGGCTTGCTTCAGGTCAGGGTACGTTTCCTCAGGCCAACCTTTTTTAACGCCGCCTTCCATAAGACAAAGACCATAATTTCCATCCCTCTTTTTGAAGACGAATAGATCCGTGATGCCGTACTTTGCTTTCGCGCCGATTACTTTACGGGAATCCATGAGCACTGATGTTACCAACTTGAGCATTGCGCCTGTTTAGGAAGGACGGCTCATCCAATCAGTCTCATCTTCTTCGTGTCGCAGCCGATTTGTTATAGTGAATACCTTTGGTAACGCATTCGACGCCAACTTTGCGATACCACTTTGGCTGGGAGAAGTTTGCCCAGGCCACTGCCTATCTCACTGAGCGCTGTCCGTCAGTAACCAAAAAGAAGCTTATGAAGCTTCTTTTTTTTGCCGACAAAGAACATCTCATCCGTTATGGTCGCCCGGTCATCAACGATTTCTACGTGAATATGGATCAGGGTCCGGTACCTTCTAAAGCGTACGATTTGATTAAACAGAACACTAAAACATGGGGTCCGGACGTAATAGACGCTTTCTCTGAGTTCATCGAAGTTGACGGCATCCACATACGTCTCCGCAAGTCTCCAGGAACCGACTTGCTATCCGCCTCGGACGTAAACGTCTTACAACGAATTGTCAATCAATACGGTCGAATGAGTGCTGAGCGCCTTAGTGCTGAAAGTCATCGAACTAAGGCGTGGCTCGATTCAGAGCGTAATCGCCGAATCGATTATGCGTTATTCTTTGACAGTCCTGAAGCAGATCAAATCAAGAGCATTGCAGAGGACGATCAGCCGATTCGGGATCTGGTAGAAGATGCCGCCAACACCGCCCAGAAGTCGAGGTCTTCTTAGGGTCGGTACCGTTTTCTACCATCGGCAGTTTCAAGGGCATACTGAAACGAAGGATAGATATTTCGTCGTGGTCGGTGCTGACGATCAGAGTTTTTTCTGCTTTACTACCTCAACCTCTCCGCATCTCATCAACAACGCTAAGTTGGCATCCGAAATAACGCCGCTAATCCAGACGGGAACAGAATGCTTCCCAAGGGACTGCGTAGTGGATTGCAAAGAAGTACACCGTTTTGATGACATCGCGATCTCTTCGTACATTTCGAGTGGACGAGTCAAAGTAAAGGGGACGCTCTCAGACCGAACGATGCAATGGATAGCCTCGACGGTTACGGGGTCAGAGCTTCTGAGCCCGAGAGATAAGAGCACACTTCTCAGCAAGTTGATCCCCGGACCTGACGAAGACTGAAGAGTCACGCAAGCAGTTCAGCAATCGTCCACACGTGATCGGCAAGGCCCGATTCCATTGCGGGGGTCACGCGAAGGGTCTTATGAACGCGGCAGAAATTGAAGTAAGCGAAGTGAAGCGCTAGTGCCGCATTCAGGTTCTCGCGTTTCTTACTGAAGCCGTTCGTGAGCCGGGTGAGTCTGCGCATGGACATGCGCATCGTAAGATTCTGGCGCTCTTAGAGAAATTCCGATTCGGAATATTCATCAACGCAACTTTAGCCCACTACCTGACACGCCGGGTAGTGTCCTAAAGCTGCGTTGAAGCGTCGGCGAGACGCGTCATCTCGCAATTCAACCCCAAGACCACGGTTTATGTTGACTGCCGGAGCTAGCGGTCGGCATATCTTCTGTTTTCTTTGGCTGATTACCGCCAATCGGCTTGGCTTGAATAAAGTCCCAGAGGGCAGTGGCGTCATCGCCCCTCAAGACTAGAGCTTTTGGCCCATCGGCAAATACGACGTTTACCACGTCCTCCTGGCGATCAAACCAGAGAACCTGGTCAAGGTTGATTTTGTAATTTCCGATTTCGATGAATCGCATAGGCCACAATCCTATCGCGTGGGCGTTCGGGAGTCCCTCACAGTGTGCGTCAAACGGCTCTATAGAAGAAGATCCGAGTCGTCTGGAGGGCGAAGTGCTCAACGCGATAGCTCCGACTTTTCCATCAACGCAAGATTAGGACGCTACCACACGCCGTGCTACCCTAATTTACTAGATAGCTAGTTTTAGCTTTCGACTTCTTAAACGCCGGATGAGCCGTTGTGCTCCTCCGGCGTTTTCATTTGTAGCGACCGGCATACCTCGCCTGTAGGGGCGAGGCACTGCCTCGCCCAAGGAGAATCTCACATGTCAACGCAAGCCCAAATTACGGCCAATCAGGCCAACGCCCAGCATTCCACCGGCCCTCAAAGCGACGAAGGCAAAGCCGCCTCTTCCCAAAACAATCGCCGCTACGGTTTCACCGGCGTCTTTCACGTGCTGCGCTGGGAAGTCCAGGAAGATTTCGACGAGCTCTTTGCCAATCTCCGCCTCGAGCACAAACCGGACACGCTGTTCGAACTCACGCTCGTGCAAAAGATGGCACAGCACTTTTGGCTCGCGCAGCGTGCCATGTTCCTGCAGCACACGTGCTTCCATGCCGAACTCCCCCAATGCACGCTCGAAAAGCAGCTCGCCCTCTACCTGCGCTACCAGACCACCCATGACCGCGCCTTCTCGAAGTGCGCCGACGACCTCAGAAAGTTAAGAAATGAAAGACGCAAAGTTGAAATTGGGTTCGAATCGCAAAAACAGATGCAAGCCCAACAAGCCCGCCGCGAAGCCGCCGAATTGCGCAAGCAAGCCGACGAAAGACGCAAGCAGGAGATGCACGATGCACGCCTGCGAGCCATCGAGAGTCAGACCGCCGAGCGCGAAATCGACAACGAGATCCGCCAAACCGTCGAAGCGCCGCTTCCCGGTCACGTGCGCGTGCCCTTTGAGACCCTAAAGGACACATTCAAGCTCGCCGTCAACGAAGTCAATCGCCAATTGAAGGTTCAAGAAGCGGCCTAAAGCCGCGCTGCGACACAGTTTTGGCACGGCAGGGAAGGCGCGCTCACGCCAAACACCACACGTGTAACCCAGCCGCATTCCTGAGCGCCCGTTACATCACATATATAATTTGAAACTGCCGTCCATGCCGAACTCTATACGTATTGCCTCGCTTCCGAATGCTCTTCTTGCCTTCGCCATTACTGTCGGCCTCGCCGCACTGCCCGGTCAGGCCCAAACTACAACTGCAAAAAGTGGCTCGACGCAAAAAATCGATGAAGACTACACCAAACTCATCAAGCAATATCTGCAGGACCCGCGCGTCACGACTGAACTCGTCGACCATCTGCCCGCTTCGAACACCGTGCCGACGCCCCTCAAGTTTTTCGGGCGCATTCCCGGCACTCCGGGTGAGCTCACGTACGCAAAGGACATCCATCGCTACTTCGAAGCATTAGCGAAAGCCTCTCCGCGCGCGCGCTTTTGGAAAATTGGCCAAACCGAAGAGGGCCGCGATATGGTCATCCTCGCCATCGCGGACGAGAAGACCATCAAGCAACTGGATAGCAACAAGGAGATGCTTGCGTCGCTCGGCGATCCGCGCAAGACCAGCGAACAGCAGGCCCAGCGGATTATCAAAACCGCTAAGCCGATTTACTGGCTCACCAGCGGTATCCATTCGCCCGAGACCGGCGGGCCGGAGATGCTGATCGAGCTCGCCTACCGCCTCATCGTTGAGGAAACTCCGTTCATCCAGACCATCCGCAACAACACGATTGTGTTCATCACACCCGTGGTCGAGGTGGACGGACGCGAGAAGGAGGTCGACACCTACTACTACGGCAAGAAAACCGGCAAGCCGCGGCCGCCCCTGATGTATTGGGGCAAATACGTCCAGCACGATAACAACCGCGACGGTATGGGCCAGTATCTGAAGCTCACCCAAAACATCACCCGCAGTTTTCTCGAATGGCATCCGACGATCCTGCACGATCTGCACGAAGCGCAATCCTATTTATATGTTTCCACCGGAACCGGCCCTTACAACGATTCGCTTGATCCCATTCAGGTGAACGAGTGGTGGCTGCTCGCCGAAACCGAAGTCATGGAGATGGCCAAGCGCAACGTTCCCGGCGTCTGGACTTATGGATTTTATGACGGCTGGGTGCCGAATTATCTCTTCTGGATTGCTGTCACGCACAATGCCTTTGGCCGCTTTTATGAAGTGCAAAGCTATGGCCCCGACATCAACAAAAATTTAACGCTGCCGCCCACCACCACCAGTCGCGAGTGGTACCGGCCCAATCCGCCGCTTCCGCACATCGCCTGGGGACCGCGCAATAACACGAACATCCAGGAGTCGGCGCTCTTGTTCGCCCTGAACCAAGTCGGCAAAAATCGCGAGCTGTACCTCGAGAACTATTGGATGAAGAACAAGCGCTCGGTCGAGAAAGGCAAGAATGGCCCAACCTACGCGTGGGTCATTCCCGCCGCGCAGCGTCAGCGCGGGAATGCCGCGGATATGGTGAATGCCCTACGTCGCCAGGGTGTTGAAGTGAGTAAAGCCAACTCCGCGTTCAAAGCCGGCAATGTCGACGTCGCGGCGGGCGACTACGTCATTCGCGCCGATCAGCCCTATCGCGAACTCGCCGACATGTACTTCAGTATTCAAAATTATCCCGTCGCCAATCCGCGCGCCTATGACGACACCGGCTGGACGATGCAATTCATGCGCAACGTGAAGCTCATGCCCGTCACTCAGAAATCGATTCTCGATTCGCCCATGACCCTGCTCACCGCCGATGCCAAAGTCCCGGGTTCCATCGACGGGACTGGTGGAGTGCTGGTCATCAATCACACGACGGATAACGCGCTGATGGCGTTCCGGTTCAAGAATCCCGACGTCAAAATGCTGGCGGCCGAAGACGATTTCGATCTGAATGGGCACAAGTTGCGCGCCGGAGCGTTCATCATCCCCGACGCAGATCGAGCCAAACTCGAGCCTGAGATTCAAGAGCTCGGCCTCGAGGCTTGGGCCGTTTCGTCCGCGCCTTCAGTGAAAACGCATGAGATGGATGTGCCCCGCATCGGCTATGTCCATTCGTGGTCGCGCACCCAGGATGAGGGATGGGTGCGCGCCGCCCTCGACTACTACGGCGTGCCGTATACCTATTTCGCGGACCAGAAGCTGCGCCAAGGAAATCTGCGCCAGAAATACGACGTCATCATTTTCCCCAACGTGGGCGGCACGCCTCAATCGCAAGTGAACGGAATTCCGAAAACCGGAAAGGACCCGATTCCTTACAAGAAGACTGAGCTCACCCCGAATCTCGGTGTGAACGACCAAAGCGACGATATTCGCGGCGGAATGGGCCTCGAAGGCCTGGGCGAGCTTGCAAAGTTTGTCGAAGACGGCGGCACCCTTATAACCGAAGGGTCCACTGCGGCGTTAATGGCCGATTACGGCCTGGCTTCCGGCGTGACGGTCTCGCATCCCGAGGAACTCGCCGCGCGAGGTACGATTCTGCGCGGCGTATTCACCGATCGCAAAAGTCCCATCGCTTACGGCTATGACGGCAAGGATTTGCCGATCTACTTTAACCAGGATCCAGTTTTGAGTGCCGGTGGTGGCGCGGCTGGTTTCGGCGGAGCCGGTGGCGGGGGACGCGGCGCGCAAACGTTCGGCCAGAACGTCACGCCCAACGCCACGCCCGTCCACATCTCGCCGTGGCAGGAGGATGAGGGTTCCACGACGCCTCAGCTTCAGCCCGGAGCGCACATCGATGAAGCGGAAAGCATGCGCCAGATGATGCGTGCTTTCGGGCTCGGCGGAGATGAGGTCCGGCCGCGCGTCATCATGCAATTCCCTGCGAATCCTAACGACATGTTGCTGTCCGGAATGCTCGCCAACGGGCAGAGCCTGTCCAATAAGGCGCTTGCTATCGATGCGCCGCTGGGAAAAGGCCACATCGTCATGTTCGCTTTGCGGCCGTTCTGGCGGTGGCAGACTCAGGGAACGTATTTCCTGGCGTTCAATGCGATTTTGAATTGGAACGACCTGGACGCCGGAAAGCCCGAACCGAAACAGCATGAACACGCGGCCCCGGAAACGCCCGGCCAGCGCTGAACAGGTTCAGTCTGTTCCGCTCGGAATGATTTCCGTCCGAGTCCGATGCGAGCGGCCGCGAAACAGGGCGATGCGTTCGGCCCGTTGATTAATTACCGTCACATCGTAAACGCCCGTGCGCCCGAGCAAGGCTTGCTCTTGAGCCTCGGCAATTAAATGATCGCCCGCGTACGCGGGAGCCAGGAAGTCAATCGAGCAGCCTGCCGCGACCGTAACGAAATTATGGGTGTTGCACGCGAAAGCGAATGCGCTGTCCGCCAGACTGAAAACAAACCCGCCATGGCAGATCGCATGACCGTTGAGCATGTCTGGAAGCACTTCCATTTCGACCGACGCATAGCCTGGACGAACGCCGGCAATTCGCATCCCCAGCTTCTGCGACGCTGCATCGGCCGCGAACATCTTTTGAACCACGGCTTCAGCCAATTGCTGGGTTTTCATTTCCCCGTAAACTGGGCGCCCGCTTCTCGAGGAAAGCGGCAACGCCTTCCCGGTAATCCTGCGAATAGCCGAGCTCGCGCATAAAATCGCGTCTCGAGATTCAGCTGCTCGTCAAGCGAATGCTCGCCGGAGCTGTATATCGCCTGCTTGATGCGCGCCAGGCCCTTGGTCGGAGCAGAGGCAAGATGCGTCGCCAGCGTGTCGAGCGCCGGTGCGAATTCTGCGTCGTCCACGCACTTCCAGATCAAGCCCCACGCCGCCGCTTGCTCGGCCGAAATCTTCTCGGCCAGCAGCGCAAGACCCATCGCCCGCGCCGTGCCGATCAAGCGCGGCAAGAAAATACGTTCCGCCAGTATCGGGTATCAAGCCCAGTTTCGAGAACGATTCGATAAAGGTCGCCGATTTCGCCGCGATAACGATATCGCAAGCCAGCGCAAGATTCGCCCCCGCTCCCGCCGCGACGCCATTCACGCCGCAAAGCACGGGCATCTCAAGCGAACGCAGCCGGCGCACCAGCGGCGCGTAATACTTCTCGAATGGACGCGCCCAGATCGAGCGGATTCGCCTGGCGCAACCGCACGATCGGAAAGGTCCTGGCCTGCGCAAAAACCGCGGCCTGCTCCCGTGATCACCAGCACGCGCACCTGCTTCCGTGCTCCACGCCATCGAGCGCGGCACCGCACTTCTTCATGCATCTGAACGTTGAAGCTGTTCAGTTTCTCCGGACGATTCAGTGTCAGCCGCGCCGCATCCCGTCTGAACCTCGAACAGGATCGTCTGGTAACTCATTTCTGCCTCGGTTTGTAAAGCGGCGCCAAATCGATGGAGCGGTACGCGTCGCCGGTCTGGTTCCACTTCTCGCAGCGGCTCGGCTTGGCGCATCGTCTTCCATGCTGCGGCGCGCAAGATCCTGATACACGGCCGTTCCCGCCGTCTTCCAGGCCATCTCCTCGTCCGTGAGTGGACGGACACCTTCGCCGGCAAACCGACAACCAGGCTGCGCGCAGGAATCTTCTCGCTCGACTTCACAAAAGCGAGTGCGGCAACGATGCTCGATTCCCCGATCTCCACGCCGTCCATGATGACTGCGTTCATGCCCACCATGGCGTTCCGCCCAATATGGCAGCCGTGCAGCACGGCGCCGTGCCCGATGTGTCCGTCCGCTTCGACCACCGTGTCCATCCCCGGAAAGCTGTGCATCACGCAGGTGTCCTGCAGGTTGCTGCCTTCGCCCAGGACGACGCGGCCGAAATCGCCCCGCAGCGAAGCGTTCGGGCCGACGTAGCAGCCCGCGCCCGACGATCACATCGCCAATCAGCACCGCTGTCGGATGCACAAACGCCGTCGCATCCACTACCGGCACGATGCCCTCAATCGAATAGATCTGCGCCATTGATTACGATGTGACATGCGCCGGCTTTGCGCCACGCGAAATCGATTCGCCACGAACGCCGAATCGGTCAGCGAGGAGTTCGCCGCCGGATTCGCGCCCGTCGCGTGAAAATCGCTATACGCCGCCGATTGATTCACGAACACTCCGCCCGTGAGATTGCACGAAAGCGCGACACCCGCTTCGGCCGCCGCATCGCGAACCTGGTCGAGAACCGCTTCGTCTGTGGAATAGGCCGACATCGTGATCGCGCCGTGCTCCATCGCGCCGCGCTTGGCCAGTTCAATGCTTTGCGCCGTGTCCTTCCGTCGCAATCACGAACGCAATCGGGCCGAAAAGTTCATGCATGAACTTCGATTCGTCGCGTCGCGTCAATCTTCAACAGCAGCGGCGTCTGAACGTGCGCATTCTCAAACTGCGGGTGGCGCATCGTCTGGCTGTCCACCACGATTTCGCCCAGCGCTCGCGCCTGGTCGATGCGCTGCAGTGATGCGTCTCGTTCTGAATCGCGCCCAGGACCTCGACAGCTTTCGCCGGATCGCCCACCAGCTTTCGAATTCCACTCGCCGAGCGCCGTCTGCGACCTGATCGAAGCTCAGATGTCCGTCCGGCTGTATCGATGCCTTCTTTCGGTACGTAAATGTTTTGTGGAGCGGTACACATCTGGCCTGAATAGAGCGACAGCGAAAAGGCGATGTTCCGCACCATGCCCTTTGAAATCGTTGGTCGAATCGACAATGATCGGGTTCACGCCCGCTTTTTCCGTGAACACTTGCGCCTGCTGCGCGTTCTTCTCCAGCCACACTCCGTTCGCCGGGCTGCCCGTGAAGTCGATAACCTTCACTTCGGGACTGAGCGCAAGCTTTTGGGCCACATCGTCGCCCTTTTCATGCGCGACCAGCGTGACTACGTTCGGGTCGAAACCGGCTTCCGTCAGCACCTGTCGCGCCGACTTCAACCGTAATCGCCAGCGGCAGAATCGCGCCCGGATGCGGCTTCACCATCACTGCATTGCCGGTCGCGAGGCTCGCAAATAATCCCGGATAGCTGTTCCAGGTCGGAAATGTGCAGCAGCCGATCACCAGCGCGAGTCCGCGCGGAACGATGCGATAGCGCTTCTCCATTCGCAGCGGCTCGTTCTTGCCTTGCGGCTTCTCCCAAGTCGCAGTCTTTCGGAATGCGGCTCATCTCCGACCAGGCATACGCGACTGCTTCTAACGCCGCGATCCTGCGCATGCGGGCCGCCGGCCTGAAACGCCATCATGAACGCCTGTCCGGTGGTGTGCATGACCGCATAGGCCATTTCAAAACTTCGCTTGTTGAGCCGTCGTAAGAGTTTCGAGCGCGACACCCGCCCATGCTTCCGGCCCTGCATTGCGCCACGCTCCGCGCCGCTTTCTGAATGGCCGGAAAGAGCACATCCAGATCGGCTTTCGGATAAGTGATCGCCGAGCTGCGACGCCAAATGGCGAATCTTCTTGTCCCACTTGCCCCACCGTTCCCGGCTGATCCAGGGCGAACGGTTTATGCAGCCGCGCTTCAAACGCCTTCTTTCCGTCGTCGTTCGCTGTCTCGCCGTAAGCTTTCGGGCTCGGCATCTCTGGGAACGCGCTCCAATATCCGCGCGTCTGGATCGCCTCCACTGCTTGGTCGAGCAATTGTTTATGGCGTTCGAAAAAATTTTCTGGCACAATGTCTCTCACGAAAATATGTTAGTTGTCCTGATCGAAATCTACCGTGACGTGATCCGTCACCGGATAGCTCTGGCACGTCAGGATGAAGCCGCGCGCGATCTCGTAATCTTCGAGCGCGTAGTTGGCGTCCATATCCACTTGCCCCTCGACGAGCTTGGCAGCGGCAGGTCGCGCAAACGCCGCTTTTGCAGGAGTGGCGCAGATCGATCCCGC
This sequence comes from Terriglobia bacterium, assembly GCA_963719335.1. Classification (GTDB taxonomy): domain Bacteria; phylum Acidobacteriota; class Terriglobia; order Bryobacterales; family Bryobacteraceae; genus Bog-105. The sequence goes on from CAVRBR010000003.1 coordinate 304,608, forward strand.
GATTCAGCGCCGCATCGAGGATCGTCTCATCGCTTCTGCATCGTGAAGTCGCAGCGAGTGCCGTCGACGATCAGCTTCGCCTCGCACTCCGCTTCGCGCACCGCTGCGGATGCCTTCCGCTGCGTTTGGCGCTCCGATTCCTTTACCGTGAATAGCTCGATTTTGATGCGCGATTCCGGCAGCCCGAGCGCTTTCAGTCGCGCCGCGACGTCATCCACCATCTCCTGCGGCCCACAGAGGAAAACCGTATCGATCGTTTCGAAGCGGCAGAACCGACGCAGCAGCTGCTCCGCTTTCTCGCCGCTGATGCGTCCATTCAACAGGTCCACATCCTGGTGTTCACGGCTCATGATGTGAATCAGGCTGAAGCGGCCCATGAACGTGTCCTTCAATTCCGCAAGCTCTTCGCGGAACATGACGCTGCTCGAGGCACGATTGCCATAGAACAGCGTGAAGCTGCTGTTCGGCTCCGTAAGTAAAGTCGTTTTGACGATGGAGAAAATCGGCGTAATCCCGCTGCCGACTGCGAAACGCAACATAATGCTTCTCATTCGCCGGCGAAAGCTGCACATGAAAGCGGCCTTCCGGCGGCATCACTTCCAGCGTGTCGCCCGGCTTGAGGTTGTCAACGACCCAATTCGAAAACACGCCGCCGGGCGCTCTCTTGATCGCCACCCGCAGCTTTGCGTCCTGCACGGCCGAGCAGATCGAATAGGAGCGCCGCACTTCCTCGCCATCGATCGTCCGCCCGCAAGGTGACGATACTGGCCCTGCGATAAACCGGAAGCGCTCTGCAAATTCTGGCGGAACATCGAAAACCAGCGTGACCGCGTCCCTGGTCTGGTGTTGGATCGCGCGAACGGTCAGCGGATAGAACTGGCTCAAGCCGCCAGTAGCCTGGCTCGAGCTCACGTCAATGACGCTTGAAGACCATCGAAAGGCTCCAGGCACGCGAGGCATTTATAGAGCGCTTTACACGGAGTCGATCCGAACCGGCTCACCACCTCGGTGTGGTCCGACCCGCACTGCGGGCACTTAGTTGGACGTCGTGATCGAAATCAAAGGCGGAGGCGCGATCCCGTAAGCTCTCAACCGTTCTTTCGCTTCATCGTTCATCCAATCCGTCGTCCAGGGCGGGGAAAGCTGCGTCTGAAGCCGTAGCCGCTCGATGCCGTGCTGCTTCATGGAGGATTGAATGTCGGCCGCGATCGCGTCCATGGCCGGACAGCCCGAATACGTCGGAGTAATCGTGACGATTAGTTCCGGCTCATCGCCTTCCCACGCACGTCGCGCACAATTCCGAGATCCACAATCGACAGAACGGGAATTTCCGGGTCCGGAATCTCTCCCAGCCAATTCCACACCTCCGTCACTGGAGGATGCGCCGCTACCATTGCGTCCCCGGATACGTTCGCTGAAGGAACTGCATTTCCGCCAGAATGTAGCCCAGTTTCTCGGTGTGAACGCCCTGCTTACCGCCGCGCTGCATCCACTTGCCCGCAGGCATCGTGAGCGTTGCCTCGGCGAACGTTTTTTGAACGCAATCGAGCCACGCTTCGCGCAACGCCGCAAGATCGACACCAATGCCGCGCTCCACCATCTCCGCATCGACGGCATCCATCTCAAACAGCTCGCCGGTGTACATCCATAGATCATCGAGCGGCCGACTGCATGCGTCCGGTGGCTTTCCGGAGTTCCGTCGCCCAGGCGAATCACCCAGTCACAACTCCGCTCACGATGGTATGTGACTTCTTTCAAAGCCTTTGCTGCAATCTCCGCCACTCGCGTATCGCTCGAATGCTGTAGTTTCTGAAGCAGAAGCCGATGCCACGTATCGAAGTAAAACTGCCGCGCAGTCGTCACGCCGTAATCGCCATTCGGCTGCTCGACCAGCAAAACATTTCTGAAATCGCCTGCGTCACGCAGAAACGCCAGCTGGTCTTCATCGCGGCCCGCACCGTCCACCTCGCTTGCGTACGACAGCCAAAACCGCGCGTGACCCAACAAATCGAGCGCAACATTCGTCAGCGCAATATCTTCTTCGAGCACCGGCCCGTGGCCGCACCACTCCGACAGGCGCTGGCTGAGGATCAGGCAGTTATCCCCGAGGCGCAGGAGATATTCAAACAGAGCCTTATCGGGAGCCATATCGGGAGCCAACGCTTAGAGGTGTCTTTACTTCGTCAGGAACTTCATAAAACCCCGGATGGCGGTAGACTTTGTTGTTCGCCGGCTCAAACAGCGCTTCCTTTTCGCCCGGACTGCTCGCCGTGATATCGACGGATTTCACCACCCAAATACTCACGCCTTCGTTCCGGCGCGTGTACACATCCCGCGCGTTCTTCATCGCCATTTCAGCATCGGGAGCGTGCAGGCTGCCGACGTGTTTATGCGCGAGCCCGTGCTGGCTTCGAATGAACACTTCCCAAAGCGGCCAATCGTTCATAGCGAGGCGTTCCTGAACTACGCCGCCTTCCGTTCTGCCTTCTTCGCCGCGTATGCGGCCGCTGCCTCGCGCACCCACGCGCCGTCCTCGTGACGCGCGGACACGCGCCTGCAAGCGCTCGCGATTGCACGGGCCGTTACCCTGAATGACGTTGTAGAATTCGTCCCAATCGATTTCGCCGAAATCGTAGTGCCCGCGCTCTGCATTCCATTTCAAATCGGGATCGGGAATGGTGAGTCCCAGGTATTCGGCCTGCGGCACAGTCTGGTCGACATACTTCTGGCGAAGTTCGTCGTTTGAAAACAGCTTGATCTTCCATTGCATCGATTGCGCGCTGTGCTTCGAATCGGCATCGGAGGGCCCATGCATCATCAGCGACGGCCACCACCAGCGATTCAGGGCATCCTGCGCCATCGCCTTCTGCTCTGCCGTGCCGCGCGAAAGCGTCAGCATGATTTCATAGCCTTGCCGCTGGTGAAAGCTCTCTTCTTTGCAGATGCGCACCATGGCCCGTGCATACGGCCCGTACGAACAGCGGCAGATTGGAATCTGGTTGATAATCGCGGCGCCATCGACCAGCCAGCCGATCGTCGCCGATATCCGCCCAGGTGAGTGTCGGGTAATTGAATATGCTCGAGTATTTCGCTTTGCCGCTCAACAGGTCTCGAATCGTCTGGTCGCGCGTGATGCCGAGCGTCTCGACCGCGCTGTAGAGGTACAGCCCGTGTCCCGCTTCGTCTTGCACCTTCGCGAGCAGGATGGCTTTGCGCTTCAACGTCGGGGCGCGCGTAATCCAGTTGCCTTCCGGAAGTTGGCCGACGATCTCCGAATGCGCGTGCTGTGAGATCTGCCGGATCAGCGCTTTGCGATACGCCTCGGGCATCGCGTCCTTCGGCTCGATCTTGATGCCCGCGTCGACGCGCTCCTGAAAATGGCCGTTCGTCTCATCCGTCATCGCTGCTACCTTCTATTATCGGTTCAAGTCCAGTGTCTCCAGCGTCGCAACAAACGCCGTCATAAATGCATTCGTTTGCTGCGCATCCAGAGCGCGATGATCCACCGTCAGCGTCACGTACATCATGGGTTGGGCCGGATCACGTCCCGTCCGTTGTCTTCCGCCACCACGGGCCGCTTCTGCAGCCGCCCGACACCCAAAATCGCCGTTTGCCCGTGGGGAATAATGATCGGCGCCGCCAGCAAGAGTGCCGCTCACGCCGTGATTCGAAATCGTGAATGTTCCGTTCTTGCACATCCTGAGGAGTTCAGCGCGCCGCTCCGGGCTTTCTCGTCAGCTCGCGCAGCCGGCTCGCAATTTCGAGCAAGGTCTAGGTTCTGCGCCTTGTGGATCACAGGCACAATCAGGCCGCCGCCCTCGATCGCGGTGCCGATCCCGATGTTGGCAATCGTCGAAGATCTCGAGCGCATCGTCGTGCCACCGGCTGTTGACCTCCGGAACGGCGTGAATCGCCTGCACCGCGGCGCTGAATCAAATAGGCGGTGATGCTCGGCAATTCGCTGCTCTGCTTGTCGCGATAGCCGTCTCGATGGGCCAGCACGCGCGACATATCGGCTTCGAACACCGCCGTGACATGCGGCGCCGACTGCACGCTGCGCAGCATGTGATTGGCAATGCTGCGGCGCATCGGCGTATGCGGAACCATGCGGCTCGGCGATGTTGAAGCAGGTCTGCTGGTTGGCGACAAATTCCAGAACATCGTCGTAAGTCACGCGTCCGCCTCGTCCGGTGCCGCGGATCAGCTTGGGATCGAGATTATGTTCCCGAATCAGCCGGGCCACAGCCGGCGACAGCTCTTGTGCGATAGATCCTGTGCCTCGCGCCGTGGCTGACGAATCGCGCTGCGGTGCAGCAATGGCTGCTGTTGCAGCGCCCACTTCGATCCTGCCCAGCACCTCGCCGGGCGCGACCGGCTGATTCGCGGCTTTCACGATCTCGCGTGAGCACACCGGATGCCGGCGCCGGAATCTCCATCGACACCTTATCGGTGCTGATCTCGACAACCGGCTCGTTCGCGGTGACCGCATCACCGGGCTTTTTCAGCCAGACGCCAATAAACGATTCCGTTCCTTCCTTCTGCTCGGAAAACATCTGAATGTCGACGATGGGCATGATGGTCCGCTAGAAGCGCGAGCACTTCCTCGATTTTGTCCGCAATCGTGTCCACGCTCGGAAGCATGGCATTCATCAAGTGCACGCTGTATGGCAACGGAACGTCAGGAACGGCGATGCGCTCAATCGGCGCGTCGAGGTTCAAGAAAGCATCGCGCGCGACAACGGCGCGCGATCTCCGCGCCGAATCCCGCCGTCAGCGTGTCTTCATGAACAATCAAGCAGCGCCGCGTCTTCTTCACCGAATCGATGACGGCTTCGCGATCCCACGGCACGATGGTGCGCAGATCGATAATCTCGATGAGCGGCGCCAGCTTCTTGCGCCGCCGAAACGCAGCGCTCAACCATCGCTCCCCAAGTCACGATCGTGAGGCCGCGTGCCCTGCTGAACCACGTTCGCAACACCCGAGCGGCAGAACAAACTCATCGCCCGGATAGGGCCGTCGCGCGGAAGCACCATCGAGCAGCGCCCGGTGCTCGAAAAAAATACTGGGATTCGCGACTGCGCAGCGCCGCTCGCAGCAGACCGACGGCGTCTTCGGCATTCGATGGAATGATGACCTGCCAACCCGATCGCATGCGCCAAGGTAACCTCGCTCGAGACGCTATGCCACGGATCGCCGCACTTGCCGAACCCGCCCGGCATGCGCACCACGATGGGCGCGGCAAACTTGTTGGCGGTACGCCATCGCATCGTTCCGCAGTCGTTCAACTGCTCCGTCGCCGGTTCGGCATATTTCCGGAACTGAATCTCCGCTACCGGTCTCAAGCCGGCCAGCGCCATCCCGACCGCGTTCCCGATAATGCCTTCTTCCGAGAGGCTGGTATCAAAGACGCGGTCTGGCCCGAACATGTCCTGCAGGCCCATCGTGGCAGCGTGAACGCCGCCTTTTGGCCCCACGTCCTCGCCGAACACCAGCAGCCTTGGGATTCGTCGCTCAGCTCATGCTCGAGCGTTCGCCGGATGGCGGTCAGCATGTTCATGCGCGTGGGCTCAGGCGGCTCGGCAACGGATGAATTGCTACCGGCTCGTTCTGCTGCTCGGCAAAAACGTAGCGAGTCGCCTTCGAGGCATCCGGCTCCGGCCGCGCAACCGCCTCTTCGAAGGCAGCGCTGCATTTCCTGTTGCGCGCTCTTTCCAGCTCGTTCCACTCCTCTTCGGAGAACACAGCCGGGATGAGATATCTGCGCAGTGCGGTCAGCGGATCTTTCGCGACGTTCGAAAGTCAAGCAGCTCGGGGCTCTTGTAAGCCTGCGTGTCCTGCCCGGAATGGCCCGCACAGGCGCGGCATGGTCATGCGCACCAGCGCCGGTCCTGTCGCCTGCGCGCACTGCAGCTCACAGCTTCATGCAGGCAGCGCGCCGCATCCGCCGGATTGCAGCCATCGCCTGAAATGATCCGCAGATTGCGGAAGGAGGCGAGATTCGCGGCGATGTTTCCGCCGGGCGTCTGCTTGGTCGAGGGGACCGAGAGACCGAAGCCGTTGTCTTCGATGTAGAACAGCATCGGCAAGCGCAGCGTCGTCGCGGTATTCAATGCCGACCAGAACCCATTCGTCGCGACCGATCCATCGCCGCCGAGCGCCACCGCAATCGAGTCTCGATACGCTTCGTCGCGCAACGTATTGCGATAGTAAACAATCGCTCGCGCCCAACCGGCGGTCGTGGTGTACTGCGTGCCAACTCCGCCCGCCATCGGAAGAACGGTTGCGCCACTCGTGCGCGGCAGGTTGAAAACGACGCCGATGTCGCGGCCATCGCTGACTCCGCCGGATTTCGCCATGCCGCTCGCCAGAGCGCATCCGCCACGCTCAGGCCCAAGGTGAGCAGCAGCGGCCGCGAACGGTAATATCCGCTGACGCCGTCGTGCTCGCCCGTCAACAAAGCTACCGAGAAGAACCTGTCCCAGTTCATGCCCACGCGCCGAAAACTGGTACAGGATCTTTTTCTCCGGCAAGAGGCTTGCGTCTCTTCAAAGTCGTCGAGCGCGCGCGATGTGAGAAACAGGCGCGCGACACGCCTCCAGTCGAACCTGCGTCTATTTCGCGTCCGGGCGAGCCGTTACGCGCTGAGATTTCGTCCTGCGGACGCGTGGATACGGAACTCATGCTTACTGTCTCACTCCGCCGTGAAGCGGAACTGCATCTAGGCAGTCTTTTCGATCATCGCGTCGCGGTAAACCGGCCAGAGCCAATGCGAGTAGGCAGCCATGCGGCCTCGCGTCGCGTCCACATACAACGCACGCAGTTTCTCGGTGATCGACGCCGACCTCGCCGTTGCCCACCGGCCGATGATCGATCTGCACAATGGGCGCGATTTCCACGCCCGTGCCGCATGAAGAACAACTCGTCGCACATATACAACTCGCTGCGGTCAATCGACCTCTCATACACTTCCAATTTCAGCTCGTTGCGCGCCAGTTGCATTACCCCGTCGCGCGTGATTCCTTCGAGGATGTTGTCCGTCACCGGCGGCGTGATCAGTTTTCCGTTGCGCACGGCGAAGATATTGCAGGTCGCGCCTTCCGCCACGTGACCGTCCTGCGTCAGGAAGATCGCTTCATCATGGCCGTTGCGCCGCGCTTCATCGCCCGCGAGCACGCTGTTCACGTATGCGCCGCAAATTTTCGCCCGCCCGGGAATCGCGTTGTCATCGACTCGCCGCCATGACGACACTCCGGCCTTCAGGCCTTTTCTGCTATCGAAGTAATCGCCAAACGGAATCGCCACGATTGTGCAGGCATCGTTGTCATCCGCCGCCACGCCGATTCTGGCCGAAGCTTTATAGGCGATCGGCCGAATATAAACGTTCGATTCGAATCGGTTGCGGCGGCACAGCTCGGCCGTGATGTCGCACAATTCCGTTGCCGATTGCGGAACGTTGATGCGAAGCACGCCGCAGTTGCGCTTCCACCGCTCGTAGTGCTCGAAAGCACGCGGATCAGGAAGAGATCTTTCTGCTGCGCGTCGTAATACCCGCGAATCCCCTCGAAACACGCCAGTTCCGTAGTTAAATCCGTGGGTGAGAATGTTGATGTTCGCATCGCCCAGCCGGACGAATCGGTTCTGAAACCAGACGATGGTGTTTGGGTTGGGCGCTTCGGTTTTCACGGGGAACTGCCTCCATGCTCAGTGTACTCCAAGTAAGCCCCACTTGGAAGTGGTGTTTAGTCCCAGGCCAGCCTGTCTACAGAACTCCCTACGCCCCCATTTTCGGGCGCTAACTAGTTCTGGCCGGCGGTATTTACCGGATGTTCGGCGGCGCCCTTGCCGGCGAAATCGTTGTAGTTCATGACGGCGTTGAACAGCATGCGAAACTCGCCGAGATTCTGCCAGCGATAACACGGGTTGGTGGCGAACATCAGCACCTGTCCCTCGCCTACCGGCACATCGAGAATGGCCGGCCGGTTCCGGATCTCGTTTGCGCCCTTCATGAAGCCGCTGAGCACGGCCTGCTCGCCTCCCGGGAAGCGCATCAGCACCTGCTGCTCACGATCGGCCTGCGGAACCGTCAGCAGCGGCCCATTCGCCCATCGCACCGGCATGGTCTTCTCGGTGTAGCCATAAAAGACGGGATGCGTGGGCCGCAGAACCTCTGCTTCCACGATGGGCCCGGGCGCATAGAATTGCGGCGGACGTGTGCGTCTCTTCGACTCGCCGCGTGATGCCGAAATCCGCAGGTAAGTCGCTCGCCACGCCCAGCGTGATCAGCAGGCCGCCTTTTTCGACGAACTTCTGCAGTTCGACCACGCCCTCCAGGCCCATGCCGCCGGTGATATCGGGCGAGGAGCCATAATCGCCCAGGTACTTGAATCGCTCTGTTTTCGTGTAGGCGAGCGGCATGCTTCTTCGGTTCGATATCGAACACCAGGCTCTTGGCGTTGCGGCCTTGATTTGGAATGATGATGACGTCGTAAGCGGACCGCAAGTCGCCCTGCTTCACCCGCTCCTTATAAGATCAGATCGTAAGGAACTTCGAAATGATCGAAGGCATAGCGAACCCAGCCGACATCCTGCGTGCTGCCCCAGGTACTATACATCGCTAAACGCGGCAGATCGGCGTCATGCATCGGCACATTCGGGGCGCTTGCGAGTGCAACGGCCGTCAGGCCCAGCGGCTCCACGGCGGATTTCAGCTTCTCGTATGCGCTGCCCGCAATGATGAACGACCCAGCCGGAATGTTCTGGTTGCCGGATTTGAATGGTTGCTCCGCCACACGCACCGGCACGTCTTTCAGCCGGTAGCGCAGCGTAACCATATTGACCGATCCGTTGTCGACCACGGCGTAATTCGACGCCGTCGATGCGCCCAGAATGTTTCCTTGCGGTTCGTATTTGTTGACAGGCTCGACTGGCACATCGAGGAGCGCGTGATCTGCGCTTTCGACGATCTTGGTGTGCGTCATCAGTCCCATGGTCCAAGCCGCATCGTCGTACGTGCGCAGATTCGGATCCGGGTAGACCTGCTTTTCGAGCAGAATCTTCGCAAGCCGCCCGTATGGCTGGTCGCGCTTAATAACGAGTGAGCCGGCGGGAAACGTCCCTTCTTTCAGCTTCACTTCGCCGGTTGCCCGTCCAATTTCGATCCCCTGCAGGCGCAGAATGTTCACGACAAAGGCGACCCGCGTGGGGTCAGCCTGGTTCGCCGGGAATCACATATCCGAACGGCGCGTCTTTCTTGCCCGATTCGATCGAATTTCGGCTCTTCTGATAGAAATTGTCGAGCACGACTTGCGGGAACGCCGCGGTCATTTGCAGCGCCGTCAGCACCCCCGTCTCCATGTAGTTGGTGTTATCGCGCATGGACCAATCAACCTCCTTATATGGAGGCAGTGGGCGATACCATTCGCGCTCCGTAGGTCCGCTGCTCCGCTCCAGGCGCGCCGCCTCCGCCACCCCGCGCCGTGGGGTCGGTGACGTGCCGATGCATGGTGTTTGCTCCGCCGTTGCCGAATGTCTCGTACATGCGCATCATGCCGTTGTGATTCGACGACATGAATCCGAGATACCCAGGCGACCACATATCGACGAACGCGTGCGTCCACACCCCGGGCATGCCGTACTTGATCATCTGCGCCATCTCGAAATTCGCGAACCACGGCAGCTCGCCGTACAGAATCGGATCGAGCGTGGGGTTTTGCGGCGCCTGCCCGCTGAACGTGTACATGAAAGGCTCCGATTCGTGCAGTTCATGCATGATCGGCGGATGCCACTGCAAATACCACGCGAGCAGGTCCCGCATCGGCATCTGCGAGTAGTTGATGTCGCGATTGTCGTCGTGGAAAATGTACTTGCCCCAATACGGCGGGCCGCCCAAGTTGTTCTGCTCGCTCGTTTCGTTGATCTTGTAGCGGTAATACCAATCCGTGTAACGGTCGCGGCCATCGGGATCGGCCGCGGGCGTGATCGAAACGATTACGTGATCGCGGATGCTCTTCACCAGCGGCGTATCTTCTGTCGCCAGCCGATACGCCAGCTCCATCAACATTTCCGGCGGTCCGGTCTCGCCGCTATGCAGGCCGCCCATCACGTGATAGATAGGTTTCGCTTTCGCGACGATCTCTTTTGCTTGCGCATCGCTGATGTTCCGCGGGTCGGCTAACTGCGCGAGATAAGTGCGATACGTGTCCAGATTGCCGATGGATTCATCCGATCCGACAAACACAACCACGCATTCCCGCCCTTCGTCCGTCTTGCCGATATCGATGACTTTCACGCGCGGCGACTTCGAAGCGAGCGTTCTGTAGTACCGAACAATGTCTTCGTAATAAGTGAGCTTCTTGGGCGCGCCGATGTAATAGCCGAGTACGTCTTTCGGCGACGGAACCGTGGAAGACTTCGGTAAATGATCGACCAGCGGGCTGATAAACTCCGGCCTGGTAGTCCATTCTTGGACGGACTTCGCAAAGTCGCCGTCCATCTGTTGAGCGGGCGCAAGCCAAGCGAGCGCCAAAATACACGGCAGCAGCCGTAGCAGGGAAATGCGTTGCATACGAAACGGTTCCTATTCTATACGGGTGTTCCGTGCGCCTGGTTCCGCGACGTACTTCGGCGAACCTACGCGGCGGGCAAAAGCTTCAGCACTTGGTCGATTTCATCACCGCCGATGTAAAAGTGCGGCGACATGCGCACCCAACCCTGCCGCGGAGTGGCCAGAATGCGATGCGCTTTCAAGTCCCTCACGATGGAACGGCAGTCAATCGTGGGATGACGAAAGCTGACGATTCCAGAGCCCGTCCGGCTGGTTCGCTCGACCATCGGTTCATAGCCCTTGTCACAAACGCCCGCTTGTAACTGGTTTGCGAGCTTGTCGATCGCCGGCGTGATATTTTCAATTCCTACTTCGAGCAGGAACTCGATCGCCGCTTTTTGACCGAAGCACCCTGCCGTATTCAAGGTGCCGCATTCGTAACGCCCCGCATCGGCTCGCGGCGTCATGTCGCGCGAGCTGTAGTCGGCGTAGTTGGCCGGGTTCATCCAGCCGAACTCCACAGGTTCGATCGCATCCAGCCATTTCAGCCGCACATAAAGGACGCCATTTCCTTCCGGCCCCAGCATCCATTTGTGACCATCGGCCGCAAGCGCATCGATATGACAAGCCTCTACGTCGACCGGAAATGCGCCCAATCCCTGGATGGCGTCCACAAAGAAGAAGCAGTCATGCCGGCTGCACAGTTCACCTAGGGCTCGCAGGTCCACCCGATACCCGCTCAGGTAATTGACATAGCTGATCGCGAGCAGGCGTGCACCTTGAACGGCCTCGGCAATCTTCTCAAGCGGATCGTAGATGGAAAGGCGGATCAGCTTCACTCCGCGCGCGTCCAGGCGCAGCCAAGCATAGTAATTGGCCGGGAACTCCTCTTCAAAGACGATCACGCGGTCGCCGGGCTTCCAGTTGAGCCCCTGCGCAACCATGGCGACTCCCTCCGACGTGTTCTTCACAATGGCGATCTCGGCGGGTGAGGCATTGATCAGCTTTGCGGCCGCGCTCCGCAGTCCGGCATACGCCTCCAGCCATTTGTCATAGTGAAGTGATCCGTAGAGGCTCACATCGTCAGCCAGCTGCTTCATGGCGTCCGCGGCCCGGCGGCAGAGCGGAGCAACCGCGGCATGGTTCAGATAGATCAGCTCGCGAGTGATGGGAAATTCGTCTCGATAGCGCGTGTGAAGAGGTTGTGTGGCTTCGACTATGCCCGCGCCCACTTTTTCGAAACCCATTCCTCCGAGCATACGTTAACCTCCTTGAATCTCCTGTTTACGCCCGGCAAAGCCAAACGATGCTTGGTAGACGATCAGAGCATGTCCGAAAGCTTTCCGAGTTTCTGCAAGGTCTTGCCGGGCCGATCCAAGCCGTTTTTTCGCTACTTCCCCGATCAGGCAGTTCCCTCTATACTGGTTACAGGCGAACATCGGAGACTCCGGCTGCTTCCCCCTTCCGAAATTCGTTTGTCGTAAAGGAGTTTTTATGCGGCGACTAGTACTCCTGAGGTCCTCCGTCAGCCTTGCTTTGTCTCTGATGCTGGCCGTTCCTTATACGGCGTTCTCACGAGACGACAAAGAAAAGGATCCCGACGCCATCGGCGACCGCAACGTCAGCGGCAAGGTCAACTTCTACTCGCTCGAGAAGGAAATCGCTCTCGGCAAGCAGCTTGCTCAACAGGTGGAGCGGCAATCGAAGGTAGTCAACGACCCGATCGTCGCGGAGTACGTCAATCGCATCGGCCAGAATCTGGTGCGCAACTCAGACGCCAAGGTCCCCTTCACAATCAAGGTCATCGAAGATCCGACCGTGAACGCGTTTGCCTTGCCGGGTGGCTTCTTCTTTGTGCAGACGGGCTTGATCCTGAAGGCCGACACCGAAGCGGAGCTCGCCGGCGTCATGGCCCACGAGATCGCCCATGTCGCGGCGCGCCACGGCACACGTCAGGCCACGCGCGGCGAAATCGCTCAACTCGCCACCCTCCCTCTTATCTTTATGGGTGGTGCCGCTGCTTATGGAATTTACGAGGCCTCCGGGCTGCTGATCCCGATGGGGTTCCTCCACTTTTCGCGTGAGTTCGAAGCCGAAGCCGACTATCTGGGCATTCAGTACATGTACAAATCGGGCTACGATCCGACCGCTTTCGTCGACTTCTTCGAAAAGATCGAGACCCTGGAGAAACGCAAACCGGGAACCGTGTCGAAGCTCTTTTCGACACATCCCCCCACTGAGGGGCGGATTGTGAAATCGCAGAAAGAGATCGCCGACCTGAAACCTAAACCGGAATACGTCGTAACCACTTCCGAGTTCAACGATGTGAAAGCTCGTTTAGCGATGCTCGAGAACCAGCGCCGGCCGGATAAAGCCAGCACCGACCCGAACAAGCCCACGCTCCGCCGGAATCCGAACTCCAATACTCCGATCGAGGATGAGACAGATCCTTCGAAGAAGTCAGCGGGAGACGATGAGGATCGTCCCAAGCTGAAGCGGCGTCCGTCCGATACAGGCGATACTGATCCTACGTCGACCAATCCGCCGCCCACGAATACGTCGACCAATCCGCCGCCCACGAATCCGCCGAGCAACTAACGGCCGATATCTTCGTTCCAGAGCGCCGGACGTTCGGCGATGAAGCCCCGCATTAGCTCGATACACGTGGCGTCTTGCACAACCTCTACGGCCACCCCTTGCGAGCGCAGATACTCTTCCGCGCCGAGGAACGTCTGGTTTTCGCCGACCACGACACGAGCAATTTTATAAAGCACAATCGCGCCGCTGCACATGGGACACGGCGAGAGCGTCGTGTAGATTGTAGACCGGCCATAGACCGCGGCAGGTAGGCGGCCGGCGTTCTCCAGGCAGTCCATCTCGCCATGAAGAATGGCGCTGCTCTTCTGAATGCGGCGGTTGTGGCCCCGGCCGATAATCTTTCCATCGCAAACCAGGACAGACCCGATCGGAATGCCACCTTCCGCGAGGCCTTGGCGCGCTTCGTCGATAGCCGCCAAAAGAAATGGGTCCGCCTGCATCCTTACCCGCTGGTGCGCACTCGATTCCAATCTCAACCCATGCTGCGCCCGCACGACTTGTAGATTGCCGCCATATATTGCATATCGCGCAGCCCTTCTTCGCCGTTGCTCTTCGGTACGGTGTTGTTGAACACGCATCCGGCAAAGTAGTCGGCCTCGCGAACGAATTGCGAAGGATCGGTATTGGGATTAGGCTCATCCATCGGCGGCTGTCCCTCGATCTCCGCTTTGAGATCCAGCCCCTGATAGCTGAATGCCGGCTCGACCTGCAGCATGCCTTTTGATCCGTGTACGCGAAAATATCCGTTCATCTGGGCGCCGTAAGTCGTATTGCAGCTCGCCACGATCCCTGAAGGGAATCGCATCGTCCACGAGACGTTCTCTTCCACTTCCTTGAAGCGTCCATCCTTGTCGACCACCGAGCAGTAGCCTTCCAGATGCTCCGGTTCCTCGCCCGTCAGGTAACGGCAGGCATTCAGCGAGTAGATGCCGACATCCATCAGCGGCCCGCCTCCGGCCAGTTTCTTATTGAGCCGCCATTCTCCGGCGGGTTCATTGAAACCGTTCGCGCTCTCGATAGCTTGAACACTCCCGAGCGTCCCGTCGCGAATCATTTTGATGGCGCGCAAGTTGGTCGGTTCATACTGGCAGCGATAGGCGATCATCAGCTTCTTGTTGGCTGACAGGCATGCCGTGATCATGGCTTGGCTGTCTTTGACCGAGGTCGCCATGGGCTTCTCGCACAAGACGTGCTTGCCGGCATTCGCGGCGCGAATCGTGTACTCGCTGTGCATGCTGTTGGGAAGCGCAATATACACCGCGTCTATATCTTTGTTCTCGGCGATGTCGTCGTAATTTTCATAGCTATAGATGTTTTTCGCCGGCACGTTGTACTGCGCCGCCATTTTCTCCGCCTTTTCGCGATGGCCGCTTACCAGAGCGGTGACCTGCGATTGCTGGGACATCTTACACGCGGGCATGAAGTGATCCATCGAAATCCGGCCCAAGCCGACAATGCAGTAGCCCAGTTTGCGTCCTGTACTCGATGGCTCTTGCGCTCGTCCGGCCGCACCGAATGCAGGGACCGCCGCCAGCACGCCAACAATTCGTGAAAATTCCCGTCGACTTACTTTCATGACTGTCCCTTACTCGTGGACACCGATTATGGCTGGTGCGACACAACATTTACCTTGAGCTTGGAATCGTTCTGACCCGAAACGTTGACGGCTTGACCCAGGTTCAGGTAAGGCTTGATGACCGACGGCTCCTGATATTCGAGATTACTGCCGTCGTCGATAGCGATGGCTGTATAACGCCCGGGCGCCACATCGGGCAGGGTGAACGTGCCGTCGCTGTCGCTTTGGTCCCGCCGGATGAGATCGGTGCGATTCAGATCCTGCGGAAGCAGGAGTACCATCGCTCCGGCAACCGGCTTTTCGTCCTTTATCGCAATACCGTTTATCGGCGTTAGCCCTTTCGCCGCCACAAGCGACAGCTGAACGGACGCCCCGTCCGGAATGTCCAACTCGCCCTGAGAGAACTTCGCTCCTTTCACCTCGATCGATTTTAGATAGAACCCGGAGCGATTTGGCAGTTCGATAGTGTAGCGACCCGCTGTAAGCGGATTGTCGATGGTGGTGAAGCTGCCGTTTGCTTCAACGATGGCTTGCAACCCTTGTTGTCCACCTGATTCCACAAAAGCGAGGTTCGTCTGTCCACCCGGTCTCTCCGTTCCTTCGAACACGATGTGACCGGAGATAGAAGTTTTCGAAACGCCGCTCATGTCGACAGTGGCGCTGCTGGTCAAATCGACCGCTCTTGTTCCGAGTGCTTCGGAATGGCCCTGAGCGACGGTTTGCACGGACAATATGTAGTGACCGGGTGCAACTCCCATGAGTTCTATCTCACCGTTGGCGTTTACCGAGCTTCCGCCTCCTCCACCGAAGATAGTCTGACCTCCCGGACCGACTTCGGAAGCGTTCACGAAAACGCCGGTGTTTGGCTTCGTTTCGTAGCCGGAAATGCGGGCGCGCACAGCGCGAACAGCTCGCAGCGTAATTTGAACATTGGCGCTACTTCCTTCCGTGATCGTGATCGGCGATGCGGCCGCAGGATCGATCGTATCGGCGTAGTAAGTTGTCGCATAGGTCACGTCGAGTTCCGAAGGCGGGTTTTCTTGTGCAACGGGCGCTTCCGGCGGCGTACGGACGTTGTTATCGGCGTACCATGGATGAGCTTTCACCCCGACCAAGTATGCGCCAGGCATAAGATGACTGAAATGGAAGCTGCCGGACGAGTCGGTCGCCTGGACGCCGTGCATTGCAATTTGCGGTTTGCCCAAGGAAACGCTCTTTAGAAAAAGCCAGACCTGTCCCTGCGCTACGGGATCGCCTTCCTGATCAATCACGGTGCCGGAAATCGAGCCGGGCGCTGCGAGCGGGAAGACAATGTGTTCGGAATCGAGCCCCGGGCCCACTGCAATTCCGGTCGAGTACTGCTCGGTTTGCAGGAACGCTTGCGGTGCGTAACCACGTGCTTGAGCCGACAAATTGTATTTGGCAGGTGGCAAATTGTTGAAAACGAAATCGCCACCGTTCCCCGTCACCGAGTATGCGGGTCGGTCTCCTTGCGGACTACGAATGACTGTTACCAGGACCTTGCTTAGAGGGCGATGGCTCGCGTGTTCCACGACGATGCCTCGAATTGTGAAGCCCCCGGAAGCAGCGGCTGGCGCGGTCGACTCCTGGCACGGCGCGGGAGTGGAGGCCGCCAGGCACACGATCACAAAGAGCAGCGCTCGCGTAGCGCTGTTCTTCATTTGTCGCCCCGCGAGATCATTTCGAGATCAACCTGCGCCTGCTGATCGGCCGCGACCTCAACCTGCCGGCTCGTAAAATCGCGCATTGCCTCCGGATTGGCATACTCGAGGCCATTGATATCCGCGAATGCGTACAACCGGTAACCACCGGGACTGACGTTCGCGAAGGTGAATTTCCCGTTGCCCTGAACCGGCATCACGGTCGCATGCAAGGAGGGCGATTCCGGAACGAGAAGCGCGAACCCACTCATCTGTCCGCCGCCCGTAACCGAGCCGGAAATTGTGCCGCATTTGTCGAGCAAAGTGATCTCGATAGGCGCAGGGGCGGAGTCGGCGGACACCGTGAGATCATTGCGGGTCAGGTCCGTGCTCCCCGACATGATCGATTCGATGCAGCCTGCGCCGACCGGCTGAGCGGAGAGCGTATAGACGCCGGGCGGGATATCGTGAAACGCAAGAGATCCTGGTGGATCTCCAGGTTGGGGGAACGCCTGGAACGCTCCGCCCTGCCACTGTTTGCCGGCCACGAGTTGCAGCTGCATGTTGTTGGGGCGGTCGAGCCCATTGACGATGTGAACCGGAATCGAAGAAAGTGACTGCACCTGCACTTGAAAATTATGGATATCGGAACTACTCAGAGTGATCGCTTGTTCTGCAAAAAGCGGGTGTGCCTGCCCCTCGGCGTTCGAACGAAAACGGAGTGTCCAGGAACCAGCGGGTATCTGCATAATCGAAAAACTGCCGGGCGTTTTGCCGCGCCGGAAACCGCGCGCAAGCGGAAAGCCGTCTGAATCCAGGCACTCAACAAAAAAGCTGCCCTGTACGCCGAGCACAGTCCCGCTTATCGTGAACGAGCGGACGGGTGAAAGCGTGAAGTCAGCCTCGCTTTCCTCCCCCGGTTTGAGGTCCATCGCCTGCGCCGTCGATAGATCCGGAGTGTTCGGATAAAACTGCGGCGGGTAGACTTCGGGAACAAGCCGCCCGTCCGCTCCAACGTTCGAATACCCAGGGAAGACCGGGTGTGATCCACTACGAACCGCATACCGGCCCGGCTGCAGATTCTCAATACGGTAGACCCCGTTCTCGTTGGTGCTGCCGCCTCCGCGAGGCTGCCATTGCTTCCGGCCGTTCACGATGTCTTGCGCCAGCAACTCAATTGGGACGTTTTCGACGGGCTCGCCATCGCGATCGACGACGCGTCCATGGATTTCGGCTTGCGGGATCAGCTTCAGCAGTAGATCGCCGGTTCCCGCTCCGAGGGTCACGGATTTAGGCGCTGTAAACGTTCCGGGTGCAAGCGACGGATCGAAGAAGCCGGGCTTTTGAACAGCAACATACGCTCGACCTTCCGGAACGTTGTCGATCTGAAAACGTCCGTCCGAACCCGTGAACGCGGTGTGCTGTTCCGGGCCATTGATCCGAACCAGCGCGCGAGGGATGGGCACGCCGGTAATCGAGTTCACTACGCTTCCCGCGACAGTATGGCGCGCTTTTGGATTCGGGGGCGCCGTATATGTCTGTCCCGAGAGAACGCAAGGCGAGCTACCCAGCGACAGCGCGAGCCAGCACAAAACGAGACGCATGTGAGCCGCTTAACATCTTAGAACCTTCTGGAACCGCGTGGGTTCCTGCAATCCAGTGCAAACGGGAAAACTCGGCGAGGTTGCACGCGGGACGTACGTTATGCGAGAATCCACATCGGCCCTTGCAGGGTCTTATATGACAGACGGATGGGGAAACGGCCCGGAAGCGCTGCCGGATCAACTCGACATTCTGATCGTCGAAAACGATCCCGCGGCAGCGCGCTTGACCAGGGAGGCGTTCCGCGAGGCGGGCTTTACAAAAGGCATCCGCTCGGTGCGCGACGGCGAGGAGGCGCTCGCCCATCTACGCCGCGAAGGCATCCATGCCAGGGAACCTCATCCCGATCTCATTTTTCTAGATCTTCATCTGCCGAAAAAATCCGGCCTCCAGGTCTTGGCGGAGATCAAGAGCAATCCGAGACTGGCAATGACTCCAGTGGTCGTCGTATCGGGGTCCGACGATCCTAATGAAGTGAGAGAAGCCTACGAACTGCATGCCAGCTGCTACATTCGCAAGCCGGACGATTTGCACCATTTTCTGCGATTCATCCAGGTCTGCTTCGAATTCTGGGGATCGGTCGTGACGCTTCCTCCGAAACCCGAATTAGCGGCCGGAATGCAATAGACCGCAACCCTCGACCCGCTCTACTTCTTTTCCAGCTTCGCGACCGCGCCGTGCGGTCCTACCGCCCATACCGATCCGTCGGGAGCTGCGCTGACCGCGTTGAAGTTGTCAGCGGAAAATGAATCCCACGTCTGGCCATTATCGCGGGAGATATCCGAACCAGAAGTTCCTACCGCGATCAAAGTGTCCGTTGACGAAGGCAGGAACAGGACCGCCGAACGATAGCCAGTCGTCGCGCTTCGCGGCGGCGATTCCCATGTCTTCCCGCCATCGGAAGTGATGGCTGTCGTCCGCATCCTCTCTCGTGTTTTGGCGTAATCGCCGCCCACCGCTTCGCCATGGAGCGCGTCACGGAACGCAACCGAGAATATGCCTGCCGATTTCGAATCGTCCCGGATCGCTGTTTTAGATACCGTCCACGTTTGTCCGCGGTCCAAGCTGCGAAACACTCGCGCGGCACCCGGGCCCCCCGTTCCGAACCAGGCGTTTGCTGATCCGTTTACCGTCAGGCATGTGCCGCTCGCAGCAAAGGCACCTTCGTCCGCGAGGGCCGGTGGCGAATTCTGGCGCTGCCACGATTGGCCGCCATCGGCAGTTGTGAAAATGACGAAATGCCCATTCACGGGATCTCCTAGCAGGATGCCGTGCCGCTTGTCCCAGAAGACCAGCGCGTCGAAGAATCCTTTCGGATCCGGATTCACGAACAGCAAAGTCCAATGTTCGCCGCCGTCGGTCGTTCGGTAGATTGTCGACGAGCGGCCCTCGCCGCTGCTGGCGAGATACGCAGTGCGTGCGTCGAAGGCCCACACTGTGCGGAAGTCCAAGGCCTCCGCTCCCGGAACGGCATTAGGCCGCCAATGCACGCCGCCATCGCTCGTAAGCACGTACGTCCCGTTCGTGCCGCTCGCCCACACGATCTGCGAGGAAACGGCGTCCAAGCCGCGCAACGAAGCACCCGTATTGCTGGTCTGCGGTCTCCACGAGAAAGTAAAGGAACCTTGTTGCGCTGCGGACCAACAACAAACCAAGAGACCGAAGGCGGCCAAACAGGGAACGCGAGAGCGCATTTACTCGACTGTACGAAAGCCCGGTCCCGCATTGCCCTCGTTCCGCTAGTATGCGGCCCCGCATACCGAACTGAAATGGGTTTCGCCGGTTTCCACCGGGCGTTCGCCGATTTCGACGTGCATCGTTCCGCCTGTTTCCTTACCATCGAAGTCGAGACACAACGATGAATAAAAAACACATCCTGTCCCGCCGGAACGATTGGCGCCGCAACCAGTGGCAAGACATCGCACTTCCGATAGTCTTGATGGTCACCGGACTCATTTTATTGGGCGGAGACTATCTAGGAATGTTGTCGCTCGATCGCATTCAGAACCTTTGGCCGCTGGCGCTTATTGTGATCGGCTTCTTGGATCTGGCTCCTCGAAACACCACGAATTCAGCCGGAAAGGAAACGCATGCCAGACAACTTTGGTAATGAGCAGCGGCCCGACGCGTCAGCCGATCAGCCAGGCGGACGCGATTACGCCGGTCCGTACTTTCGCCGTGGAAGGAGATGCCGCTCCACGCGCTCGCCACGCTCGCAGTTCTTCCTGGCCGTCATCCTGATCGCTGCCGGAACTCTTCTGTTCCTCGACAACATCGGTGTCGTACCAATCCACAATATTTGGGATTTCTGGCCGGTCATCTTGATTGCGGTCGGCATTTCGAAGTTCACATGCCCCACGGCTCCACAACGGCTATGGGGCGCTTTTCTGATCCTGTTCGGTGTGCTCTTTCTGCTGTTGAGCCTGCATGTCTTCGTCATCCGTTCCTGGGACCGGAGTTGGCCGCTTTCCTTGTTGCTGATCGCGTTCGGGTTCATGGCCCTCATTAAAACCATCGAATCCGGTCAAGCGGCTAGACCGCGCGTCGGATTCCCGGGACAGCAGCCTGCACTCGGCGTTAACTTTCTGGACGAACATTCGATTTTCGGCAGCGTCAAGCGTCGGCTGGACACCGCGAACTTCGCCGGCGGCCAGATTCGATGCATTTTCGGAAGCGTCGATATCGATCTCAGGTACGTTCATCTCCCCGTCACGGAGAAAGCTGTGACGATCGATATCGATTGCCTCTTCGGATCCGCGAAGATCCGGGTGCCGGAGACCTGGGTATTGAGCATTCAGGCTGCCGCCGTGCTGGGGAACGTCGAGGACAAGACCATTCCGGGTCGAACAACGGCGGGCGTTGAGCCATCCACGCTGGTCATTACCGGCCAAACGATCTTCGGCAGCATCGAAGTGGAAAATTGAATTGATTCGGGACCTGCTTACGCGCGATGCATCCTCTTCTTAAAAGCAGGAGCGGCCTTCTATCCTATGTGGCCGTATGGATTCTCTTCGGCCTCATGTTCGGCTTCGTGCTGGGCATCACGGGTCACCTGCGAAGCGTCGAAAGTGCGTCGGTCACCCTGCCGATTGTCGTCGTCCTCGCTTTGGAGTGCTTAGGGCCGTGGTATTACTTGCGCTCGCGCCCGTTTCGCTCTACAGCGCCTTGGAAACTAATCGCTACTTATCTTCTGGCCGCCATCTGCATGAGCGCAGTCGTTCTGGTCGTCGTGCATATTTGCGTCAGTGTATTCAGCGGCTTCTTCCCCAATCTCTACGATCGTCTCCAGCCCGCGTTGCCTGCCTTGGCAGGAATGGTGATCCTGATCTATTTGTTATCGATCGCGCTTCACTACGTTCTCTTTGCGGTCGAATCGTCGCGCCAAGCGGAGGTGCTGTCGCGCGAAGCAGAGTTGAAGGCGCTCAAGGCGCAAGTGAATCCGCACTTCCTATTCAATTGTTTGAACTCCATAAGCGCCTTGACGACTGCCGACCCTGCCAAGGCGCGCGACATGTGCATTCGCCTTTCCGAGTTCCTGCGCAACTCGCTCCGTCTCGGAGAGCGAGTCAGCATCCCGTTTTCAGAGGAGCTGGCGCTTACCAGAAATTACTTGGACGTGGAGCAGATTCGTTTTGGCAAACGGTTGCGCGTTACCCAGGATTTCGACCACGGCTGCACAGCCTGCGAGGTGCCTCCGCTGTTGGTGCAGCCCTTGGTCGAGAATTCAATCAAGCATGGAATCGCAACGCTGGTCGAAGGCGGAGAGATTGCCATGACCGGACGCCGGTTGCGCGATTCCATTCGTATCGAAATCGAGAATGGGTTCGATCCCGACGCGCCCGAAACGCGTAGGAACGGCTTCGGCCTGGCCAGCGTGCGTAATCGCCTGAAGGCACGCTATGGCAATGCAGCGCATCTGGATATTCAGGTGCAACGCGACCGTTATCGCGTAATCGTCACTATTCCTTGCGATCCCGCGGGGGAGCCAGTCAAGTGAGTGGTCGAATCAGTAAGCTTCGTGCCGTCATCGTCGATGACGAAGATCTCGCGCGCCAGATCTTGCGCGAATATCTTCAGGACGAACAAGACATCGAAGTTGTAGCGGAGTGTACCAACGGCTTCGATGCCGTAAAAGCGGTCGCCGAGCACAAGCCCGAGCTTTTGTTTCTGGACGTGCAAATGCCGAAACTCGACGGATTCGAAGTCCTGGAGCTGATCGATAACGACGTGGCCGTCGTGTTTGTGACCGCTTACGACCAGTACGCAATGAAAGCTTTCGATGCGGCGGCCGTCGATTATTTGCTCAAGCCGTTCGATCTCGAGCGCTTCCGGACGGCGTTGCACCGCGCCCGGCGCCGTTTGGGTGAGATCGTCCCATCGGCAAGTGCGACCGAGCTGAAGAATGCCGCGCAACCGCCGGGACAGCACGCTCAGCGCATTGTCATTAAAGATGGCACACGCGTTCATATCATTCCCGTGGCGCAGCTCGATTACGCCGAAGCTCAAGACGACTACATAGCTCTGCACAGCGCCGGAAAAACCTATCTGAAGCAACAAACCATCTCGAGCCTTGAGGCGGCGCTCGATCCGGCACGCTTCGTGCGGGTGCACCGTTCGTTTCTAGTCAGCCTGGAGCGCGTGACGAAGATCGAGCCTTACATGAAAGATACGCGGATCGCCGTGCTGGCGGACGGCTCACGAATCCCGGTGAGTCGTGCGGGATACATGCGCCTGAAAGAACTGATGGAGAAAAGCTAGCTGCAAGCGACGAAAGCGATATCATCAAAGTCTTTCGACGGCCATGATGAGATTACTGATTGCTCTGTTAGCGCTTACGCCGCTCCTAGCCCAGGAAACCCCAACCGAACGGCAAGCCGCCCGCGAGGTTCTCCGCAAAATAGACACACTCGAGAAATCGCTCGATGTTCCCGGCATCGTCGCGCGTCTGACTGCGCCCAACGCCGAGCGGGACCAAGTCGTTGCACGCGCGAAGCAGTTGATGGATACCGAGATGTTGGCGCTCGGCGATGAGATCACCCACGACCCGGAGATCGGGTTCCAGGAACATCGTTCGGTGCACCGATTGATTCAAGTGCTGCAAAAACATGGCTTCGAGACGGAGGTCGGGATCGCCGGATTGCGAACCGCCTTCATCGGAAAATACAAGCGGAAAACAGCGCTTGCGAACAATAGCGGCCCGAACCTTGGCGTGATTCTTGAATACGACGCTCTTCGCGGAACGCAGGGCGCCTTTCATGGCGATCAACACAGCACGCAAGGGCCGATCGGGATGGCCGCTGCTATTGCAATCGCGGAATATCTCGATCGCAAACAGTTGCCCGGCAATGTCGTCGTGTTCGGCACTCCGGGCGAAGAGATGATGCCGCCCGAAGCGAAGACCGTGATGTATGAAGCGGGCGTGTTCAAAGGCATGGATGTTCTCATGCGCAGTCATTCGAAAGCGCCACTACGCGCGCCGCACCGGGATTTGGCACCTGCTGTTTGAACATCAACGGCGTGAAGTATACGTTCAGCGGCGCGCCGGCGCACCAGATGACGCCGTGGGCGGGACGCAATGCGCTCGAAGCAGTGATTCATCTGTTCGACAATATCGATAGCATACGAGGCAATATCCGTCCCGAGGCCCGCATTCAGGGCGTAATCACCGAAGGTGGAGCGGCGCCAAACGTAGTGCCCGATCGCGCGGCCGCGGATTTCTACGTTCGTTATCCCGATGCCGTCTATCTTCGTCAGGTGCAGCAATTTGTCGACAACGCCGCGAAAGCAGCCGCGCTCTCGACCGAGACCAAGGTCAAGATCGACCTCTATGGCAAGGATCGTGACGGCATCTCGGTCGCCACTCTGGATGAGCCCGCGTTCGCCTACAAAAAAATGTACGGCGCAACCGGCGTGCAGCCGGAGCCCGGCAAGCCGCAAGGCTATGAAGAGACCGGCAGCGTCTCGAGCGAAATTCCCGGCGTCGGCTTCGCAGCTAAGACGTCGAACGCGGCGAATCATACCTACGAAATGGAAGCCGATGCGCTCACCGATATCGGCCATAAAGGCTTTTT
The DNA here is from genome assembly GCA_963719335.1 of Terriglobia bacterium. GTDB lineage: Bacteria > Acidobacteriota > Terriglobia > Bryobacterales > Bryobacteraceae > Bog-105. The sequence goes on from CAVRBR010000003.1 coordinate 328,660, forward strand.
GACCGACGCACAAGCCATGGCCGCGCTTCTGTTCGACGTCGCCACACATCCCGAGTATCTTGCGCAGGTGAAGCGCGAATTTTCGGGTATCAAAGCCTTGTTCGGAGAGTATCAGCAAGCGCTCGAGAAGACTTATACAGTTCCGAACGTTCCCGAGCCGAAGTAGCTGCCGCTGCCTCGCTCGAACGGGCATCTTGTCCTAATGTTTTGAGATCCTCTGAGATCTAGAGACTGGAGAAAACATGAAATACGGCTTGAATATCCGGCAGGACGGCGCGTTGGATTTTGTTTCTATCGGCGGCCTCGTCTATCGTTTAGATCCAGGAATCATTCCGTGGCGAAAGGCGACGGAATGCAAGATTCACGTCAGCGGCGGCGAATTCAACGTCGCCGCGCAATCTGTCCGACTGCTTCGGGATGCAGACCGGCATCGCCACGGCGATGGTCGATTATCCGATCGGCGACATGGTAGCCGAGCGAGTGCGAGCCATGGGCGTCAAGCCCTTCTACAAGCACTTCAAGCACGATGGCGTCGCTGGTCCGAACATCGCCACCGTGTACAGCGATCGCGGCCAGGGCGTTCGTGCCGCCGGTCGTTTTCTACAACCGCAGCAATGAAGCGGCCGCGCGTCTGAAACCCGGCGATTTCAATTGGAACGCCATTTTCGCGGGCGGCGTGCGCTGGTTCCACAGCGGCGGCATCTTCGCCGCTCTTTCCGAGACAACCTCCGAAGTCACCATCGAGGGCATGCAGGCCGCCAAAGCTGCCGGAGCGATCATCTCATTCGACTTGAATTACCGCGCGAAGCTTTGGAACGTTCTTGGCGGGCATGACAAAGCCGTCGAAGTGATTCGCCGCATCGTCAAGAATGTCGACGTGCTGGTCGGGCAATGAGGAAGACCTGCAAATGGGCCTCGGCATTCCGGGGCCGGAAGTCGCCGCCAAATCGAAGCTCGATCCCAGCGCGTTTTTCGGCATGATCGACCGCGTCATCAAAGAGCATCCGCAGGTGAAAATCGTAGCCACCACTTTGCGAGAGGTGCACTCCACGAATCGCCATAGCTGGAGCGCCGTCGCCTGGATCAACGGCAAAACGTATCAGGCGCCCACGGCGGAACTCGACGTTTACGATCGCGTCGGCGGAGGCGACGGTTATGCGGCCGGTTTCATCTACGGTCTGCTGACAGGCAAGTCGCGAGCAAGAAGCAGTGAATCTCGGCTGGGCGCACGGCGCGCTGCTGACAACATTCCCCGGCGACACCACGATGGCGACTCTCGATCAGGTGCAAGTCCGTCGCTAAAGGCGGTTCGGCCCGCATTCAGCGCTAACCAATCTTAAGCTCAGCATTATCCAAGTTCTAACCGTTCGTCCAGGACCAGTTTACGCTGCGTGATCTTTTGCTTGGACTCGCCTGTGTGTATGCGTATGACTACAAAGCGATGGGGAGTGAATGCTGCTGGAACAGAAATCTGAAACACATTGTGGTTCTCATGATGGAGAACCGTTCGTTCGATCACGTTCTGGGCTCATTGCGGGCCCAGGATCAGCGGATCGACGGCTTGACCGGCAACGAATCGAACCCGGATACGACGGGCGCCAAGATCAAGGTCTCGCCGCAAGCTGAGTTTCAGAGCCAACTCGATCCCGATCCCGGGCACCATTATCCCGGACGTCGACATTCAGCTGTTCTTCGACAGCGCGGATCGCACCACGCCGACCATGCAGGGGTTCATTCAGGCGTATTTCAGCAGCGGAAAGACGTGAACCACTCGCACAAGATCATGAACTACTTCACGCCGGATAAGCTGCCCGTCCTCACAACGCTGGCGCAGAAGTATGCGGTCTTTAACCGCTGGTTCTCTTCGCTGCCCGGTCCGACGATTCCGAATCGCGCCTTCGCGCATTTCGGAACTTCGTTCGGCCACACGGACATGAACGTGTTTTATCGTGCGCGAGAAGTACTCAGCGTTTACGAGCGGATGCGGAATGCCGGCCGCACCGCCAAGATTTACTATTACGACCAGCAAAGCTCGACCATCGGCGTCGGTTTTCCTGCTGCAGACGCAACCGCAATTGTTCGGCACTTACGACCAGTTTCTGGCGGATGCAAAGCGGGAACTCTCCCGGATTACAGCTTCATCGAGCCGAATTACACGGATCACGATGCCGACGATGGCGAAGCGCTCGCGTCCGACCAGCACCCCGACCACGATGTGCAGGCGGGCGAGGCATTCATCGCGACGGTCTACAACGCCGTCCGCAGCAGCCCGCTTTGGGAGAACACGGCGCTTCTCATCGTCTACGACGAGCACGGCGGCATCTACGATCATGTGCCGCCGCCGGCCTGCACGCCCGACGAATTCCCGGACCAACGACAGGCTTCAAATTCGACCGCCTGGGCGTGCGCGTTCCCGCCGATTCTGGTTTCGCCCTGGGTTGCGGAAGGCACCGTCGTTTCGCCGCTGAACGGAAACGGAACCGTCGACGACCTGCGCGTTTTCGAGCACGCTTCCATTCCGAACACCGTCACGAGTTTCTTCATCGGCGATTACGATGCGCGAACGCAGCGCGAAAAAGAATCCGAGACATTCCTCGATATCCTCTCGCTGCCGACGCCCCGCACGGACTATTTCGTGTTCAACATCGGTGGCGGCGCCGCACCGGCCCAAGCTCACGCGTTCGCTGCGCACGCTATGGCGCGGCGCCCGCTCCGCTTACCAACGCGCAGTCGATCTCTGTTCCGAAGCCTCCGGCGACGCCATGGATCCGGACCGGCCGCTTTCGGGTTTGATTCGAAGATCACGATCGATCATCTGCACAAAGCCGAGTTGACGCTTCCGCCCGACCAGCAAACGGGTGATAGACGTGCAATCCATCACAACCGAAGGCCAGGCGAGCGCACTACATCCAGCAAGTAACGTGCCAAGCTGCAGCCGTTCGCGCAGCCGCCGCTACCCGGACGGCGATAAACGAGGCTCCTATGAAGCGGAATCTCACAGTTCTCCTATTCTGTCGTGCGCGTCGCTGCTACGCGCAGGAGAGCCAACTCGGCGCCGATTTCCGGCACGAAAAAGAAGATCTTCAGCAAAGCTGCTCCGGCTCATTTTTCAAAGCAATTGCCGGCTGCGGCCAGACGCTCTTCACCGATCATCCGCTGCACATCGCGGCCGGCAGCATCGCACCTCAAAATGGCTTCGGCGCCGGTCCCGCCTTCGTCGCCCACTACACGCCGAACGAGCGTTGGCGGCTGAGTTGGAACGCGGATGCATCGGTTCGATCAATGGATCCTGGCGCGCTGGTGTTTACATGAAGGCCATTTACATTCCGCGCGAAAACATCACGGTTACGACGGGCACGCCCGGGCAGCCCCGCCAAATCGAATCTCACCGTTCGCGAGTATCCGGTGATCAATGTGTACGCGCAAGCGATCTCGTTGAACAACGTCGACTACTACGGGCTGGGAAATTCCACCGTCCGCAGCGGCGAATCCGTATTCGGAATGCGCGAGACGATCGCCGGCGCGAGCGCGATTGTGCCGATCTTTCCGAAGCTGAAGGTTTCCGTTGTTCGGCGAGATGAACGGACGCTTCGTCAACATTCGGCCCGAGCATGGTGAAGCACGCCCTCCATCGATCAGACTCTACACGTCCGCATCACGGCGCCGGGTCTCGACTCGCAGCCGGGATTTTTCCAGCTCGGCGAAGGCGTGCGCATCCGGCCCACCTTCCTGTCCGATCACGTGCAGTTGAACTATAAGCTGACGTTCCAGGAGTTCATCGCACCGGGATCGCAATATTCCTTCAACCGTTTTACCGCCGATTTTGCGCATGATTTCCCGATCTACGGAAATCTCTTCCTGATCCGCTCGCGGCCGTTCAACGGACCCGACGAATGCCGTACCGATCCTCAAGCGAGAAAATGCCCGCCGGTAGCCAAAGGGCGAGACGTTTCCGGCAGCATCGGACTGCGATTCGTCTATTCCGAATCTTTCGTCTCAGCCGCAAACGCCGTTCCGTTTTATTTCCAACCCACGCTCGGCGGCACCGATATGAACGGAACCAGTTATTGCCGAGTTATCAGGATTACCGTTTCCGCGCTCCCAATCTTCTACTGTTGCGTGGCAAGCTTCGAACACTCGATTTGGGGCCCACTAGGATTCCTGTTCATGGCGGACGAAGGCAAGGTGGCGCTGACGCACAGCGAACTCGATTTCACACACCTGAAGCACAGCTTCGCCACAGGTCTCACTCTCCGCGCCGGAGGCGTTCCCGCGGTCTCTTTGCTGTTTGCGTGGGGAGGGAACGAGGGTACGCACACCATCCTGTACATGGATACATCGCTGCTCGGCGGCAGTGCGCGTCCGTCGCTCTATTAACTGAATCGTGGAGCCGCAGGCGCGCCGTCATCGCGATGCTATGATCTAGGCAGAAAGCATCAACATTACATGCGGACGCGCAATTGGTCTCGCATCTTCTCTCTTGGCGTCCGAAACGGACTCCCCTTGCATCGGTGGCATCTGGCAGGCGGCCTGGTGTTGCTGTGTGCCATCGCGGGAAGTACCTCGTTCGCCCAGGTCCACGATGCCTCTAATGATGTTCCTCAAGCCGTCAAACCCGCTCCTCCCGCGGCTGGCGAGCCCGTCGTCATCGAGTCTCGTAAGAGCGCCGCGGCCACCCATACCGTTGCATCGCGGCCCGTCGATCTCCGTGTAAACAAAACCGTAGTTTTGATCAACGTCACGGTCACTGACCCGCTAAACCGCTTCGTGACGGGTCTCGAAAAGGAACATTTCCGCCTTTTCGAGGACAAGGTTGAGCAGGAGATTACCGAATTCTCGAGCGAGGATGCACCTATCTCCATAGGGCTGGTGTTCGACACCAGCGGGAGCATGGGGTCGAAATTGCAGAAATCCCGGCAAGCCGCGGCCGAATTCTTTAAGACTGCCAATCCATCCGATGAATTTTTCCTCGTCCAGTTCAATGACCGGCCCGAACTCGACCGTTCCTTTTACCACCGATACCGATAAGATTCAGAGCGCGCTCACGTTCACTCAATCCAAAGGACGCACGGCGCTGCTGGATAGCGTTTACCTGGCCATGCACGAAATGAAAAAGGCGCACAATCCGCGCAAAGCGCTGCTCATCATCTCCGATGGAGGCGATAACAGCAGCCGGTACACGGAAACCGAAATCAAGAGTGCGGTTCGCGAAGCCGATGTTCAAATTTTCGCCATCGGCATCTTCGAGGCGATGGCGAGCCGCGGGCGCACGCCGGAAGAAGCGAGCGGTCCCGGGTTGCTGAACGAGCTGGCGGAACAAACCGGTGGCCGCGAGTACCCGGTCGAGAACGTCGCGGAGCTTCCCGACATCGCGGCGAAGATCGGTATTGCGCTGCGCAACGAATACATCCTCGGGTACAGTCCCAAGAACCGTGAGCGTGACGGAAAATACCGCCGTGTCCAGGTCAAACTGAATCAACCCCGTGGACTCCCGCCCCTCAAAGCTTATTTCCGGCTTGGTTACTATGCGCCGACTCAGTAACAAGGCTCGCGCTCGCCTTCGCGTCGGCAACCTTACTTGTTCGTTGCTCCTGGCCGGTCTTTCTGCCGTTTGTCTGTTCGCTCAATTCCGCGCCGATACGCGGCTGGTGGTCTTGCACGCGAGTGTGACCGACAGAAAAGGCAAGCTGATGACTAATCTCAATCGCGACGCCTTCAAGGTCTACGAGAATGGACAACCGCAAGCAGGTCAAAATTTTCCGCCGGGAAGATGTCCCCGTTTCTCTCGGGATCATCATCGACGATAGCGGCAGCATGAGCACGAAGCGGAGCCGTGTTGAGGCGGCTGCCGTTGCCATGGTGCGCGCATCCAATCCGCAGGACGAAGTGTTCATCGTGAATTTCAACGATGACGCTTACCTCGACGTGCCATTCACCAACGACATGCGCAAGATGGAGCAGGGACTAGCGCGCATCGATTCTCGCGGCGGCACGGCCATGCGGGACGCCATCAATATGTCATTGGATTATGTGAAGCAGGAAGCCAGAAAGGACAAGAAAGCTCTCCTGGTAATTACGGACGGCAATGATAACGCGAGTAATATTTCGCTCGAGAGAGTGGTGCAGCGTTCCAATCAAAGCGACACTCTCATCTATGCCGTCGGTCTGTTCACCGACGAAGAGAAGCGCGAAGCCGTCAAAGCAAAGCGCGCTCTGAACGAACTAACCAACGCCACCGGAGGTCTGGCCTTTTATCCGAAAGACGTAAACGATGTTCAAGCGCTCGCGGTCGAGATTGCGCACGATATCCGCAATCAGTACACCATCGCGTACACTCCCAGCATTCAGCAGTTGGATGGCAGCTACCGCCAAATCAAAGTAACGGTCGAAGCACCGGGCAGGCCTACGGTTCGCACCCGCTCCGGATATTACGCCACGCCGGATATTGCTCGTTTGAAACAAGCCGCGGCGCTCTCCGTACCCAGCGCCTCTGCCGCTCAGCGGCCCTGATGCTGCGATTCCTTTGGATCGCCTCGCGTGGCTATCGGTTGCGGCCCTGGCAATCTCCTTATTTGCGCTGGCGAATCGAAACCTACTCCGGCACGCCCGCCGATTCCGTTACCGCAAGCTCATTCTTCCGCTTTCTATGGGCGGAACGAAACTCGCTGTGGCAATACTTGCGTTGGGTCAGCCGCATGCGCGGACTGCAACATCGCTGATCGGGCGTGGCCGCGGAATCTCTATCGCTCGCCTCTGCGCGGCGAATCGCCTTGGCGGCGCAGGGTTTCGGGCGCCCGCGTCCGAACCTTGTAACTGCCCGCCATCTCGCGCGAACAATCAGGCGATTGGGCCTTGTCCAGATCGATTTCATCAACGTCCTGACCCCGGCGCACTATGTAATCCCTTTCTCCCGGCTCGGTGCCTATAAACGAACGCGCTTCGACGATGTCGTTTATCGGAGTGGCGAGTTTACCGAACAGTGGGCGCACGAGGCTTCCATTATTCCCGTTGAGACTTGGCCCCTGCTCCGTCACCGCATGGGTGCGCGCCGGCTGCGTCCGTATGGATTCGAATCGTTCCTTGCCCAGCACAACCAATCAAATTACTTGGACGTCGTGCTGCAGCACGTACGTGAGCGTGGCCGCTCTGTCGCCGAAGATCTATCCTACCCGGAGGGAGCACCGCGCCGCATTCCTGGCGCCTGGCACGGCTCGGTAGCCCGCGCCACTTTGGAAGCGCACTTCGCGCGCGGCGTCCTGGCCGTCGTAAATCGGCGTGCCGATTTCGTACGCGTATTCGATCTTTCCGAACGGATAATTCCGGCCGAGCATCACACTCGCGCCGTCCCGGCGCACGACGCCGAGCGTGAGCTTCTACGCATCGCAGCCGCCGCGCATGGAATTGGCACCGCCGCCGATTTCGCCGATTACTTCCGTACACCCATTCGCGAAGTGCGTCCGCGCCTCCATGAACTCGTCGAAGCGGGCGAGCTGGTGGCGACTAACGTCGAAAGCTGGCGCGAGCCGGCCTATCTCCACCGCGCCGCCGAATTGCCAAAGCGCATCGAAGCGTCCGCGCTGCTCTCTCCCTTTGATCCCGTAGTTTGGTTTCGTCCGCGCGTGCAGAGGCTTTTCGAATTTGATTACCGCCTCGAAGTTTTTGTGCCCGAGTCGAAACGAAAGTGGGGCTACTACGTTTTGCCGTTTCTGCTGCGTGATCGCCTCGTGGCGCGCGTCGATCTTAAGGCCGACCGTGCCGCGCGGCGGCTCGCCGTGCTCGCGGCATATAAGGAAACTCACGCCGCCGGCGCGGAAACAGCCTCGGCGCTTGCCCTCGAATTACGCCAAATGGCATCGTGGTTGGGACTCGACTCAGTTTCCGTTGCGAAAAAGGGTAACCTCGCTCGGGAACTGGGAGCTTGTCTGCGCAAGTGACACTTCGCGTTGACTTACTCTAGCGGCGCACCCGATCCAGTTGCTCGGTGAGCTGCTCCGTGTTCGCACGTTCCTGCGCGGTATTCGCGTATCGTTTCGCCAGCTCGACCCAATGCCGCGCGTCCGCCGTGTCGCCTTGCTTCCACGTGCAGTACGCCAGCACCGAGTAAAGCGGATAGGCTCGATCGGAGCTTATCGTCCTAATCGCAGAGAGTGCTGGAAGCGCGACTTGGCACTCGGCTTGGTTTGCCGCCTCCATCCCCAAGCTGAAGCGCGCATCCATGAGGTCCGGCTTCAACTCGACCGCGCGTTGCAGCAGTCCGATCACCTGCGCCGGCGGTCCTTCCGACGCGTGTAGCAGGCCCGCGTATTGAAAAATCATCAGCGCGTCCGTTGACCCTTCCCTCATTGCTTGATTGAAGTGCTGTTCTGCTTCTTTGACATTTCCTTGTTGCCATGCCAAATATCCAAGCGATCTCTGCACATCCGCATTGTGAGGCAATTCGTCCGCTAAAACCGTGAGGCGCGCCTGCGCTTCCACTGCGCTCTCACGATGAGTGGAGAGCAAATCTGCAAGCGCGAGGTCCGCTTCTCGATCGGTGCACTCGCCGATTTCCGGAATCTCTCTTCGATCGATCCGTGCGTCGAAGTAGCTAATACCTATTTGGCCCTGTGACAGGTAATCGCGGAGATCTGCCGCAACTTCATCGAGCGTCTTTCCGTACGCGTCTCGAAAGCTCTCTTCGCTCCCGTTGCGCGCATGCACCGCGCCCATGAAATCGCGGAAGTGGACCCTGTACTTCGGGCCGAGCAACAACATGTGCGTCAATGCCCAACTTTCCGAATAGAACTGACTCATCTCGGCGGGGTTGCGATAAGACGAAGATTGTTGATTCACCGTGAGTAATTGGTGAAGATCCAGCAGCGGCGAGGTTTTCAGTGCCCCGATCCTTCCAGGCGGCGGCAATCCCACTATCAATTGACCGCCCTTGAGCCGCAGAGTCGAATACACGTCGGCAAGTCCTTCATTCAGCCACAGCGGCAGGTGTAAATTGTGGTGCTCGAGATACAAGTGCGTGTACTCGTGAATGGCCACGGAAGGAGAGCCCGGTCCAAGATCGCGCATCACGATGTAATCGCGCCCGTGACCCCGTTGATAAAAAGCCGTCGCGCCAGGATTGGTGCTGTACGGCCTGAATTCATTCTCGGAGCGAAACGCGATGATCCGAATAGGCATCTCCGTCACCGTTTCCGAGGGACTGTTCTCGTTGAAAAACTGCCGCGCCTCTTCAAGGCTGTCAAGCGCCTCTACGGCTTTGGCGCGATCATTCGTTGTGTACATCTCGAAGTGCGGAGTAGTAAGTTTGACCCACTGCGCATGGACAGGCGAAACGGCTATTGCGAAAACGACGCAGCCTCGCCAACCCGAACGAACATCCATGAGACAGTTATCGTCAAGATGCTTCCTGAGTTACAAGGATAGGCGGCGAGCGCTCCAAAACTGGCCGCTGATACAAAAAGATCCTCCCGAGCGAAAGGCCCGAGGAGGATCTTCTAAGTGGACTAGGTAAGCGACTCTCTACTGCATCGGTCCGCCGCCATGCGCACCACGGGCAGGTCCATCTTTAATTGTGTAGTCAGACGGAACCTGGAATAGGGAAGCGGCCGGCTCGCTTCGTTGAATGTTCGTCAGCGAATACGTCGTCTGCCCGAAGCGCGGGTCGTTGTTCTTTGCCGAAATGGGGATCTGCAGGTCTGGTGAATACCACGTCTCGCTAGTCGAAATAACTGGCTGCGCGTTTCCCATCGCACCCGCCGGAATTGTGTGAGTGACGCTCTTACCCTGAGCGTTCACACCGTTCACGTTCTGCGTACCCAGATCGTTCTCGACACGGTTGGCAGCGGAAAGCCGGTTGCCCCTAGGGCCACCTGAACTGTTGGGCGAAGGCCCTCCCCATGGCGGAGTCTTCAGCGCGCGCCGCATTGCCACCTTCGTGTTCGAATCCAGAGCATACATATAGCCTGCGACCGGGTCTGTTATGAACGTCATTGTGACCGGACCATTCTGGCTCAGCGGCCCGCCCGTCATAACGACCTGTTCATAAGTCCGGCCTTCGCTATCTCGCGCCACATGGCCGGTTGTCGTGTGCTGGATGGTGTTCCCATCCGACAACGTCCGCACCGAAAGATTATTCATGTCCGCCGAGTAAGGCGCGCCTGTAACAACCTTTCCTTGATGCATGCCAAGTCCGCCAGGCCCGAATCTGCCGTGCGGACCTCCTTGGGGTGCCCCGGGGGGGCCGCCTTGCGCGTAACCCGTACCTGTCATCGCGAAAACGGCTAACGTGACAAGAATTGTTTTTTTCACCTTTTTCTCCTTCTTTGGCAACCCCTAACAAATCCTTCTAACACTTCTATTCCACACCCAAAACATGCACGCCCCGCGGTTGCCCATCCATGCCCAGCAACACATCCGCGAGCACCGAACGGTCCGGCGCTGAAACCTGGTTTGAAACCGGTTCGAACAGGATACCCGCATCCGTCAACGAGGAGACTGCCACTTGCATTTGCACGATATGTGACGCGCTCAAGGGCAGATCTGGATTCGAATACGGTAAGGCAATGAATCTTTCGCCGTCGACTTCCAACGCCGCGCCACTTTGCGCATCTTGCGCCATCACCCCGCCGGCTCTAGCACGGTGCGTCCATTGCGGACCGAGCAGCGCGCCGGCAGCGAGCGTGGCGGCGATGGCCATTCCCCAGCCGAACCGCCGCAGAACTTTTCGTGGGCGCAGCAAAACGACTCGGCGCTCTCGCTCTTCGAGAGCCTGGAAAAGCGATTCGCGCCCTTCGCTCGAATTGTCTGGCACGAACGCCGTCACAACCGATTCGACGCGCACGGAAACAGACCGCAGTTCCTGATATCTTTTCCTGCATTCCTCGCATCCCGATAAGTGCGGCTCGGCGAGCATGCTTTCCGCTCCGGACAACTCGTCGTCAATCATCCTCACCAGAAGATCGTCTGTCAGGTGATCACGGTTGTTCATACTAAATCCTTCAGCTTTTCGAGGCCGCGTTGAATGTTTTCGGCGACGGTGGAAACCGAGGCATTCACCGTCTCCGCGATCTCCCGGTATTTCAATCCCTGCGCTCGCAGCACCAGGCACTCTCTTTGCGCCGCGCTCAACTGCTCCATCGCTTGGCGCACGCGCCTGATCCGTTCAACCGCTAACAACTCCTCTTCGGCAGATGCCGAATTGGCGACGGGCTCGCCCTTGACCGTCAGGTCCGGCAGTGCATCCGTCTTGCTCGCGCGAAATGCTGTTTGCGCATTCCGCGCCAGATTATGCGCTACTCGATAGAGCCACGCTCGCAAGTTGCCACGCTCGCCACCCGCCAGCAAGTGTTCGTGAAGCTTCAAGAAACTCTCTTGCACGATTTCCTGAACTGTCTCGGCATCCACCCCTAAAAAGGATAAATAGCGGCGAATCGCGACGTGCTCTTGATCGTAATGTTCCAATACAAGGCGGCGAAGAGACGTATCTTCCAAGTACTCCGCCTCCCATGTCGCCCTCGGCAACGCGAGAATATCGGCCTGTTCCATAACGCTGTTTCTATCTACTGTAGTAAACGCGTCCCTGATGGAACCCGCGTGGATAGAGGCCCGGCAGGTAGCCGCCACGTTCTGCTATCCCCGGGCTCGAGCGAGGGCCACAAGAAGGTTTTGTGGGGAGTTGCACTTGGGGTTGGGGAAAACCTCCCTGTGGCCTGCCGTCTCGCATGCTAGGTGCCTATGAAACAAATGAGCGAGGCGATTTTCCGGTAGCGAGGAAGAAAAAGTTGGAAAAATTTGCCGCCTGACCGGTCGAATCGTTCGCCATAACACATCGCGTGCTGGCGGCGATGAGCGACGGCTCGGCTCTTTAACGGATGTGCCGATAATATTTAAGACAGCTATTAAAATCGCGTCACCACTACAACATGCAGCCGCTAACGGTCAGCTCGAGTCCGACGAATGTCTAAATTCTTGGTTGCTGCGGTCCTTTTTGGTAGCTGTTTCTTCCGCCTGAGCGAAGCGTCACCCCCGGCCGCGAACCCGGTGCAAAGCAAGCCGGGAATGAACACCGAGGGTGACGTTTCCATCGACTTCGTCGTCCGCGACAAGCATGGACACGAATTGCGCGACCTCCGCCCGGACGAAATTCAAATCGAGGAGAACAGCACGCCCGTAAAGATCAAGGCCGTTCGCCTTCACAACGCGGCGGGAAAAACGGGACCGGAACAAGGGGCTCACCTGATTTCGATCGTGTTCGACGACGGCGAAACCGGCGCGGCCGCTCTGGTACGCGACGCCATTCCACAGATGTTTAAGCAGTTCGGGTCCGCCGACGTTTATTTCTCGGTTTGGCGCATACGCAATGGTCTCGATTCGATCCACGGATTCACGCACGATGAGGCTGCTCTTAGAGAGGCCGTCCAATCCACCACCCGGGCTCGACATAGAGGTTCGGAAGAGAAGGGAATTAGCCCCAGCGACGTGCGCCCCGATCTCACACGCTCCGACGGTATCACTCAAAAGCAGTTGAACGAAGTCGCGCTTAAGATCGTGAAGACATCTGAGGAGATGGTCCGCATCCAACATGCTTCGCCGATTGTCGGTGCGTTGATAGCAATGGCTAGGCAGGAGAAATCGCTCCCTGGCCGTAAAGCCATCCTTTATATATCTGACGGGCTCAGGATTGGCACGACGACAACCGATCAGTTGCGGGCCGTCGCCGCGGAGGCAAACCGCTCACAAGTAAGTATCTATACCGTCGACATGAGCGGCGTGAGCCAAAAAGAACGCGACGACGCTGCGCAAATGGTAATGTCTACCCTCGGGTTCAGTTCGATCGGTCCCGGTACATCGATGGCGTCGGCTGCCGATCGGGCCGCTGACCTCGGCATGGCGGACAGCAACGATTCATTCAAGCGTAAGACGACGAAATACCAAAACACGCAATTGCAGAATCTCGCCGCAATCGCTGGGGGAACCTGCATGACCGGTTCGAGCGATGTGCGGAAATTCGTTCGCAATATGGTCGAAGACCTCACCAGCTATTACGAGGCGACCTATTCGGTTGCAAATGTGAAATACGACGGCCATTTTCTTCCGTTGCGTGTCAAAATCGACAGGCCTCAGGTTCGGGTTCAATCGCCGGCCGGATACTTCGCGGTGCCCCCGGGTAACGCAGCCGACGTAGAAGCTTTCGAACTACCTCTGCTGAAGGCGCTTACTGCGCCCGAGCGAACCGAGACGATCTGGTTTGACGGAGCGGTGATGCGGTCCTCGCAAGCTGATGTGCCCGGCGCCGATCTGCTGGTGCAGATTCCTCTGAACGGACTGTTGGCACACGAGGACGACAACACCAAAATCTTTCGCCTGCACCTTTCGATCGTTGCGCTCGTTAAGGATACTCACGGAAACATTCTGCGCAACTTAGGTCAGGACATCGGGCTCACGGGAGCTCTCGAGCAATTACAGCAGGCGCGCAAAGACACGTACACATTTGAGCGGCCGTTTGCCATCGGTCCCGGCGAATATCACGTCGATCTCGCCATCGGCGATCGGAACGCCGAGAAAATCAGCACGAAAACGATTACGTTCTCGATCCCCGCCGCTCAGGCAGGGCCCACCATCAGCGGCTTGTTCGTCGTGCGCCGGCTGGAGGCGCCTGCAAGCAAACTCGACCTGACGGGCTTATTGCGCTACAACGGCATGCGAGTCGTGCCGGACCTCAATTCCCGGCAAAAACGGATGGGGGACGCACGTCATCCGGTTTTCTTCGATGTCTTCCCTGATTCCAAAGGAAGCGAAAAATTAAGCATCGAAGTGGACCTCATCAAAAACAATACCTATCTCGCCAAGCTGCCGATACAAGTGCCGGCCCTGAAGCCCGGTGAGCCGGTTCCCGTTCTCGCTTCCTTCGACAAACATCCTCTCGCTCCGGGGGATTACCGGCTTCTGGCGAAAATTACTCAAGGCGCTGCGTCTCGCGAGCAACAGGTAAGTTTCTCGATCGCTCCCGAGATCGGCGAGGATATGGAGCCGGAATCGGCGCTGAAAGAAGATGATCATCCGGAAACCGCTGCGTATAAAAATTTCGCGATCCTTCCGAAGTTGATCGAGAATGCATCCCGGCCCTCGCCTTCCGACATCCAGGCGATCCTGAGCGGCGCAAGAGAACGCGTCGTCGATTACAAACGCACGCTTCCAAACTTTGTGTGCATGAGAGTGACGCGACGATTCGTGGATCCGGCTGGGCACGGGACCTGGAAATCCACAGATTCCTACACCGAACCTGCTGCGTTATGTCGCCGGTCAGGAGACGACCGTGCTGTTGGATTTCGATGGCAAGCGCGTGCGCGACGAAGACGACAGCAATATCGAAGGAGCGACGCTGCACGGAGAATTCGGCGAGCTGCTGAACATGGTGTTCTCGGAAAAAAATAAGGCGAGCATTCAGTGGCAGGGCATTGCAGAAGTCGCGGGGAACCGTACGCATGTGTTTCGATACCGGGTGAGCAGAGCTCATTCTGAGTACCAGGTTGCCGCCGGACATTCCGGAGCGGGATCCGTCGTTCTGGCCGCTTATGACGCGCTTGTGTACATCGATGCCAACACTTTGGGCGTGAGGCGCGTGTCTATCGAGGCAATAGACCTTCCGACGGACTTTCACATTCGCGAGTCGGCGCTCACGGTCGATTATGCCTACGTTCCGATCAGCGGGCAGGATTATCTGCTGCCGCTCGAAGCGACGCTTTTCGTGCGGCAAGGCGTGCACTACCTGAGAAGAAACGAGATTCAGTTTCAGAACTACCGTAAGTACGGAGCCCAATCCACGTTCAAAACCGCGCAATAGGGCTTCAATGGCCTAGGACTTCGAACGCTGCCGAGCCGGTTTCGCTTGCGTGCCAGGCTTGAGATTGTGAGCGCTGTTGACCAGCGCCAGATGCGAGAATGCTTGCGGAAAATTTCCCAGCTGCCGGCGTTCCTTCGGATCGTACTCTTCCGACAACAGCCCGACGTCATTGCGCAGCGGCGAGCAGGCGCTCAAACAACGCGCGCGCCTCGTCCATCCGGTGCTGCAGAACATAGTTGTCCACCATCCAAAAGCTGCAGGCTAGAAACACTCCTTCGTCTCCCGGCAGGCCCATCCACGGCGCTGTGTGTGTTGTAGCGCGCGACGAAGCCGTCCGTGCATCAAGTCTTTCTCGATCGCGGCCGACGGTTCCTTGAATGCGCGGGTCTTCTGCCGGAAGAAAGCCGACCAGCGGCAGCATCAGCAGGCTGGCGTCCAGTTCCTTGCTGCCGAAATACTGAACAAACGAATTCAGATCGCGGCTGAATCCGAATCGGCAGACTTCGTCGTGGATATCGGCGCGCAGCCGCAGCCATCGTTCCAGCGGGCCTTCCTCTCCAAACTCCTGCATGGTGCGTACAGCGCGATCCACCGCCACCCAGGCCATCACTTTGGAATGCACGAAGTGACGCCGCGGGCCGCGGATCTCCCAAATGCCGTCATCGGGTTTCGTCCAGATTTTTTCGAGATGGTTGACCAGCGCGCACTCCAGGTCCCAAGCCGCTTCCAGCTTCTGCAGTCCCTTCTTCCGCGCCTGATAGAAGGAATCCAGAACCTCGCCGTAAACGTCCAGCTGCAATTGCTCCGAAGCGGCGTTGCCGATGCGCACCGGCTGCGAGCCTTCATAGCCGGGCAGCTCCGGCAATTCAAATTCCGTGAGACGGCGTTCGCCGGCAACCCCGTACATGATCTGCATCTGACTCGGACTGCCCGCGACAGCGCGCAGCAGCCAGTCGCGCCAGGCCTTCGCCTCGTCCGTGAAGCCCGCCTCCATCAGCGCGTACAGCGTGAACGTAGAATCGCGCAGCCAGCAGAAGCGGTAATCCCAGTTGCGCACTCCGCCGATCTTCTCCGGCAAGGAGGTGGTCGCGGCCGCTACGATACCGCCGGTTCGATGGTGAGTCAGCGCCTTCAGCGTGATGATGGAGCGAAGAACCGCTTCGCAGTACGGCCCTTCGGGCGTGTGCTTGCTCGACCATTTTTCCCAGGACTCGCGTGACGTTTTGGACGGCCTCCGCCGCGTCGAACGGCGGCGGCATCGGCACCGAACGAGCGCGACCAGGTCAGCGCAAATGGAATCGTCTGGCCCTCTTCCACGGCGAACTCGGCGCGCGTTTTAAGATCTTCGCCGCGCAACTCGATCGGCGCGGCAAAAACGATTTGATCGGGACCCGCCACAGCGCGCAGCCGGCCATCTTCCATGCGGCTGACCCACGGAACCACGGTCCCATATTCAAACCGAATCGCAAGCTCCATCTGCATCGGCACCCGCCCGCGCAAGCCCGTGGACCAGCCTGCATCACGTCCTGGTGCTCGCCGCGCCGGTCCATGCAGTCGATCAGCACCGCCGTGCCCTCCGGAGTCGAGAATTCAGTCTCCAGCACCAGCGTGCCCTGGCCGGTAATGGCGCTTTACTCCGGGATGCTCCGGTCTTGGGAGCGATCGTCCAGTGGCCATTCTCTTCGGAACCCAGCAGCGCCGCAAAGCACGCCGCCGAATCGAAGCGCGGAAATCCCAGCCAGTCGATCGAGCCGTTGCGGCCCACCAGAGCAGTCGTCGCGTTGTTGCCGATCAGCGCGTAATCTTCAATCAGTTGAGCCATTCCGAATCCGAGCCCTCAGACTGATTGCGCTAATTGGAATCGACAATTCAATGACAACCTTTATGTCGTCCGGACGCCGCTTCAGCGCTTCCTGCCAGTTGGCGAGCGGCTCTCTTGCGAGAGATCAGCCGTGACAGCCATTTGCGGTCGGCTTTCAGGAGCGCCTCCTTGGCCTTTTCCCAGTGCTTGCGGTTCGCGTTCACGCTGCCGAAGATGACGCTGTTTTCGAGCACCATGGTGCGGTTGATGGTTCCCAGATCCAGGTCTACTTGCTGGTTGTGGCAGGAGACTCCAGCCAGACAAAGGATTCCGTCGTTTGCCGAGATGACTCATCGCTCTCGGCGACCACCGAGGCCACGCCCGTACACTCGATAACAACGTCCGGAGCGAAGCCGATGTCTTTCACGGCCCGGTGTGATACGTCCCGCCGAGATCGCGCACCAACTGCGGCTTCGGACCCTCCTTCGACACGATCGAGCACATGTACTTCCAGTCCGCGTTGCGCGCCCATCAGAGCCGCCAGCAAGCCGATCGGGCCCGCGCCCGTAACCAGAACCGTCTTCGGCCTCCACTCCGCGCGTTCTCCGATGCAGCTGATGTGGTCCCACGCTTTCGCCAGAACGCTGGCGGGCTCCATCAGCACTCCGACGTCGCGCAGGCCCGCATCGAGGCGCACCGCGTATTCGGGCTCAATGCGCCAATGCTCGGAGCCGAATCCGTTCCGCTCTTTGATGCCGCGCTCCGTATATTTGCCGTTGCGGCACATATCGAATTCGCCGACCGCGCACGCGATGCAGGGCACCGGGTCGGGACGGCGAACGATGCCCACCACCAGGTCGCCCTTCTTGAAGCCGCTATTCTGCGGCGCCTCTTCCACTTGCCGAGCGATTCGTGACCCAGCACCAAGTGATCGCTTCCAGGGGCGCCCAGCCATAATCGGCCGAGATCAGCTCAAAATCGGTTCCGCAGATCCCCAGTTCGAGCGCGCGAACTAAAATGCATCCATCGTGCGACTCCGGCTCCGGAACATCTTGAAGCGCCGCCGAGTTCGCCTTTCCCGGGACAATCGTGATTGCTTTCATCAAATTATTTCGCCAGCCGCGCCCGGCCCCCACGCCTCACGCAGAACTACTGGCCTGTCGAACGTGGTGCTTATACGCGCTTATGCCTGGTAGATGGAGGGTGTAGAGATTTCGTGACAAGGCGCTGATCCGATCAGCCTTTCGCCTAAGTCTGTGCCGCAATTTGCCGATAAAGAACTGAATTGGGACTCCTTCGCGTGGCGCACGCCTTCAGACACAAGAGATTGACTCCGGTGACTTCACCATTGCAAGCGACAATTCCGGTACCGCCGCATCGCGACCCGCTCTGTCGCTCCAAGCGTGGCCAGCGCGGATCGACTCTCATCCTGTTTACGTTATTGGTCACCCTAGTCCTGATCCCCCTTATTGGCTTGGCCGTCGATGGGGCGGTCGTTTTCTGGGTGAAGGCCAAACTCTCCTCAGCGGTCGACGCTGCCGCCATCGCCGCCGGCCGATCCATCAACATTTCTCTAGGCGCGGGACAGAATTCGCCGACTGCTATAACAGCGGCCCAACAGTGGTTCGCGGCTAATTTCCCGGCGGGCTGGTTGGGGACCTCCGTTGTCGGCGGCCAGCCGACTGTCGTTTTCAACGCCACCTCCTCCTCCACCCAGCAAGTGTCGGTTACCGCCTCCGCCATCGTGCCGCTCTTCTTTATGCGCCTTCTGCATATCAACACCTTTACGGTCACTGCGACCGCGCAGTCGTCCAGGCGGAACTTAAATCTGGTTCTCGTCCTCGACCGCTCCGGTTCCATGGGGGCTCAGGGCAGCAACGCCTGCCCCATCATGATTGCGGCCGCTCAGAATTTCGTAAATCTCTTTACCGATGGGTTCGACACCCTCGGACTCGTCACGTTCTCCTCTTCCGCCAATTGGAACAGCGGCAGCTTGGATTACACCCCGACTATGCATTTCAAAACGGGTAGCCCCAGCCTGAACACCGTGCTCGGCCAAATCACATGTCAAGGCGCAACGAGCTCCGCCCAAGGGCTGCACGTCGCCTACCAATCGATCCAAAACACCGCTTTGCCCAGCGCCGTTAACGCCATTGTCTTTTTTACCGACGGCCAACCGAATGAAGTAGTCGCAAACTATACGACCATGATCGCGGCCAACGGCGGCGGTGACACGCGATACGACTCCCTCAACACCAGCTCGCTCGTCACGATGCCGGCCAGTACGTGTACGTCGTCCACCGTTACGGGAGGCCTGACTACTGCGTTGGTGCAAGGTACATCGCCGGGTATCACCGGATACACGGGCGGTATTTTCGACACCTCGACCTGGGTCCCGTTGAGCATGACGGCCGGAATCATCTCTGCTCCCGGTTGTTCGTTTGTTGACCCGAACAGCTATTGTCAGTATTACGCTGGAGCGGCTTGGGCGTGCGTGCGGCAGGATGTTGCTTCCATACCCAATCAAGATATCTACGGAAATGTTACAAACTCCGGTTACAAAGGCCTTCCGGATACGATTCCAAGTGGAAGTCCGTACGTGGGCCAGATTCGCGTCGACGAGCAAACCATCGCCGTCATGGCTGCCGCATTCAATGCCGCGGATCATCAAGCTACGACCATTCGCAACGACACTACTTACAACCCCATCATCTTCTCTATTGGCTTGGATGGCGCCCCGGATATGTCAATCGATTCGACTTTCCTGGAGCGCGTTGCAAACGACCCCAGAAGTCCGATCTACGATTCCACTCGCGCGGCCGGCTACTACGCTTATGCGGAGAATCCAGGCGAGCTCAACCAAGCGTTCCACCAGATAGCGTCCATCGTCCTTCGCCTCTCGAAGTAACAGCCGGACCGCTAGCGCTAGGGCTGTGGTCGGATAGATGTCGCAACGATCCTCGTGGTGATCCCGATGGCCGTGGTCGAAGGCACGGCTATCTTGATCCTCATGCTTAAGTCACTCGGCGATCATGAGGTTGAACAAATCAAATAAGCACAGAATCAGATAAGCGCTGGCCTAAGATCCCAAGCAAGTCTTTGTTCAATTCCGACTTAACGGCCGTGACCGACGTGAACATAAGGCAGTGGATCGCGGTAACCGGCTGTGCTTCAAGGCGACTTACTGTGTCACGTCGAGGCAGTAGGGTGAGCGATCTAATATGCATGCTAGAAAATGGAACGGGCGCCGATTGCCGTCGTTCCAAGCACATTCCACCAATTAATGTCAGGTGAGTTAACCCACATCTCGGCGACATAAGCGTACTCGCCGTCGGTCAAGGGAATTACATTGGTGAAGTTCACGGCTTGGCAGGCCGGATCGTTCAGATAGCCCGCGGCAGTGACGTTCCCATCCGTGCCCATGTCGCCGGCCGGCGGTGTGCCGAACGAGCTGGAGCGAATAGAGGAATTACCCACCACAATTCGCCGCGTAATCACCATCTGATTTACGTTCGCGCAGTTGGAAGTGTATCCGCCTGCCTGGCAATCGGTCGAACTGATGTAAGTGACTGTCGAAAGGACCACCACCGCGTTTCCTGTGGACGTTAGGTTATATCCCTGTGCCAGGCTCGCGAGCAGGGTTTGATAGCTGGGCAGCGTAAAGTCGATGCCGTATGCGTACATGTGTCCGGCGTCCCGGCACACCTGCGTCACTTGAACCGCGCGCACCAAGGCGAAACCGATGACCAGCACGCCGAAGAATAGCGGAATCCAAAAAAGAGCGACCCCCAAAACGAACTCCACCAGCGCACTTCCTCGCTGTCGCGATTGTCTCCGTTCCCGTGTTTGCATATTACGGGTACTCAGGCGGTGAGGCGCCGGCCGATTCTTCCATCACGTCCGAAGAAGCTGCCGTCAAGTTCACAGGCCAAGCGGCAACTCTGTTGTTTGTCTGCCAAATCGGCATCAGGGATTTGAGCGTGATCGTGGAGGTAACTTTGATCAGGTTACCGCCGGTGGTAGCCCCCGGCTGCCCGGTGACTTCGGCCATTGTCAGTGGTGAGAAGTATTGGACTCGCGTAGTCGGCGCAAACCCAAACGAGCATAGGTTAACCATCTGCTTGATGGAACTGTCCAGGCCGGTGTTCGGCGCAAGAAGCTGGCCGGTGACTCCCCAACGTACTCCTTCTCGCACGCCCTCCTGGAGACTAGCCCAGCCAAACAGGACCCAGGCCACGTCCATGGTCAGAAACATCAATGCCAGGAAGGGCACTATCACCAGACTGAATTCGACCAACACTGAACCGCTCTCGCCGCGGCCCTTTCTTCCGGAGCCTCGGCCGCGACGGAGCACTTCCTTCACAGGCGGATTCTGCACGCGCACCTCTCCTAAGTCGACATACTCTACATCGGCATCGGGAAGCCGTCGCATGAAGGCAATCAACGCACGGAAGCAAACGGTGCCAGCCTATGAAAGGCGCGTAGGCCGGCTTAGCTTCTCGTGATGCTCAGAGCTACAACGAAAACGCTCTTATTGTTCGCCTGTAATCAGGATTGCATTGGCGTCGGTTTGCTGCGTCAAAGTGCCCCAGGCCGCCGACTCGCCCCATAAAGCGCGCTCCGCGTTGACCAGTGAGGTGCCCCAAACAGCGCTGGTGCCCCAAGCTGCCGAAGTGCCCCAGGCCGCCGAAGTGCCCCACGCAGCGCTGGTTCCCCAGGCTGCCGAAGTGCCCCACACCGCCGATTCACCGCGCAAAGTGAGGTCGGCGTTCACCACCGACGTGCCCCACACTGCGCTTAGACCCCACGCCGCGCTCGTGCCCCACGCGGCGCTCGTACCCCACGCCGCACTTGTGCCCCACGCCGCGCTGGTACCCCACGCCGCGCTCTGCCCCGCGATCCCGCTGTTTCCCCACGCCGCCGATAGAGCCCATACCGACATGGGCTGAAACACCAGAAACGCCTTGCCCGTGATGCTGTTGAACGCAACCGATGGGGAAATCGCGCTTCCGAAAGCGAGATCTTTGCTCTTCAACGCCGCTTCTACATCCAGATATCCCGCGCCCACCGTGAAAATATCGTAGTAATCCGTGTAGCTGATCCCGGTCGTCGGATCGATCGCCACGCGTTGCTGGTGGCCCTGACCAGCCGCGCGGTCGAGCAATTCACGCTCGACGGGCGCGGCGACGGAGGCACGACGGTACAATTCGCGCTCGGGGCGGTTCTCGGCGTGCGTTACAGCAAGCCTTTGCCGTCCGGGCTGGAAACCGGGTCTTGAATGTGCGATAAGGTTGACGACATGTATCGACCGAATCTCGTCCGATCGAGGCTGCAAATGGGTAGTTCGAGCAAGCTGGCGGATATCCTGAAATCCAACCTGGATGCGGTGAAGGAGCCGGCGAATTATCGAAAGCTGCGCAGCAAGCTTTCGTCGCTCAAGCCGAAGCGTCGGGCTTCGACCGTGAAGGAAAGTCCTGAAAACGTGAGTCAGATCGATGAACTCCTGACCGGCGACTACAAGATCGACAGGACCCGTTCCTGAAAATCCCGCCGGGCTTTACGTCCGGCCGCCGTGTTGACTTCAAATTGATCCGTGCTGGCCGACGAAAAAACGTCCCGCCGAACCGAATTCCAAAACCGCCCGTATCTGATACACCGGGGCGTTTTCGTGCGAAGCATCCGCTCGGACTTGGTCGAGCGCGGATGCTCCGCGTCCAAAACGCGTCAAAATAAGCGTGTTTGCAGAACGGGGGACTCTGCATCGCCATGACCGCGCCCGACGGAAGCGATCGTTTCTACGCCGGCATCAAGGTCTTTCGCGGCTTTGCCAGCCTGATGGACCCGGCATTGTATTCGCCGTTGCCGGACGACTGGAGCATCGGCATTGCCGACGTCGTGGAATCGACCAAGGCGATCGCGGAAGCGCGCTACAAGGCGGTCAACATGGCCGGCGCCTCGGTGATCGCCGCCGTCACCAATGCGCTGGAGGGCCGCGAATTTCCGTTCGTATTCGGCGGTGACGGCGCGAGTTTCGCGGTGGCGCCCGGCGATCTCGATGCGGCGCGCGCGGCGCTCGCCGCGACCGCGATCTGGGTCGAGGAAAGCCTCAATTTGGTGCTGCGGGTGGCGCTGGTGCCGGTCAAGGCGGTGCGGGCGCAGGGTCTTGATGTGCGCGTCGCCCGGTTCGGCCCGTCGGCGAATTTGTCCTATGCGATGTTTTCCGGCGGAGGGCTCGGCTGGGCGGAGGCCGCGATGAAGCGCGGCGAGTTCGCGGTGGAAAAAGCCCATCCGGGGACGCAGCCCGATCTGTCCGGGCTGTCCTGCCGGTTCGAGGAAATCCCCTCGGCGCGCGGACTGATCCTCTCGGTGCTGGTGGTGCCGGCGCAAGGCGCTGACCCGCGCGCCTTTCGCAAGGTGATCGAGGACGTGGTCGCGCTCGCCGAGCGCACGCCGGATGCCGGGCGTCCGGTGCCGGCCGAAGGGCCGCCGCTGAAATGGCCGCCGCCCGGTATGGACTATGAGGCGCGG
Source organism: Terriglobia bacterium (assembly GCA_963719335.1). GTDB lineage: Bacteria > Acidobacteriota > Terriglobia > Bryobacterales > Bryobacteraceae > Bog-105. Next base: position 351,825 of record CAVRBR010000003.1, read on the forward strand.
GCCGCGCGCGGCGGCTCACTGCTGAAGCGGCGCGGCGTCGTGCTCGCCGTGGCGTTTTGGGCCTATGTGGTGATGCGCTTCGGCATCACCGTCGGCAATTTCGTGCCGAAGCGATATCTGCAGCAGGTGGTGGAGAATTCCGACTTCCGCAAATATGACGATGGCCTGCGCATGATCCTCGACTGCACGCCCGAACTCGCCGAAGCCTTGACGCGGCGTTTGGCCGAAGCCGCGGCCAACGGCGTGGTGCGCTATGGCCTGCACCGGCAGGATGCCGCGATGATGACCTGCTTCACGCCCTCGGTAATGCGGGCCGACCACGTCCATTTCATCGACGGCGCCCGCGGCGGCTACGCCTCCGCCGCCACCGCACTGAAGGCGATGGCGGCGTAGCGTTGCATTCGCGCGGCGTGCTTCCTTTTCCCCTCCCCGCAAGGGAGGGGGAGCCCGCTTACATCGAGGTAACTCTCTCCGTCATTGCGAGCGAAGCGAAGCAATCCAGTGTCGCAAAAGAAAGACTGGATTTCTTCGTCGCTAGTGCTCCTCGCAATGACGGAGGCGCACCCCGTTCAAAATCCCGAATGCTGCTGACAGAACGCTGTCAGCAGCCAGCGACGATGTTCCCCATCGGGAGGCCATCGTCCATGGCACGATATCGGTTGCACTGCGTTGGCGCGTCGGGCAATTCGTTCAAGGTCGCGCTGTTCCTCAATTGCGCGAGCCTCGACTGGGAGGCGGTGGGTGTCGACTTCGCCGGCGGCGAGACCCGCGAGCCGGGCTGGCGCGCCGCGACCAACGCGATGGGCGAGGTCCCGGTGCTCGAGTTCGATGGCCGGAGTATGAGCCAGTCGGGCGCGATCCTGACATGGCTCGCCGAAACCCATGGCGTGTTCGGACCTGAAGGCGCCGAGGAGAAGTTCGAGACCCTGCGCTGGTTGCTGTTCGACAACCACAAACTCACCGGCAACTTTGCCGCCCACCGCGTTCTCCACTCGATGACGCCCGAGCCGGTGCATCCGGCCGTGCTGGCCTATATGCGATCGCGGGTCGAAAGCTCGCTCTCGATCGTCGAGCGGCATCTGGCGGACCGGCGCTTCATGCTGGGCGAGCGGCCGACGATCGTGGATTTCTCGCTACTGGGATATTTGTATTATCCCACCGAGGAAACCGGGTTCAATCTCGCCGCGGCCTTTCCCGCGATCGACGCCTGGCGCCAGCGTGTGGCGGCCCTGGCAGGCTGGAAGCCGCCCTATGAGATGATGCCGGTGGGAAATTCCTTGCCGGTGCGCCGCTGATCGGGAGGCGACAAAACTTTTGATAGCGCCGGTGATTTGGCCTCGCGGTCCAGTCCTGCCTGAAAAAATATTTTGTTTTCGTCTCGCGCAAATCACCGGCTTATTGTGGCTATCCTGTCCCGCAAGAGGGGACGTCGGCCGTCGTCACGGACGTCGGGACAGGTTGCGGTGGACGCAAGCGGCGCGTGGACGAGCGCGCAAGCCTGCGTACGGCGAAAGCGTGTGGTCCTGACGCCCGGAATGCTGGCGTCAAGTCCGTGGGAGGTCAACGCCTCCCGGGGGCGATGGTGTCAAGAAGCTCCGATTCACCAGGGAGAGCACGTATAAACCGTAGAGCCATTGCGCAGGGAAGGCCGGAGTGTTTCCGCTGAACCTGTATGCTCATGTGCGTTTTTGTTTTGATGCACAGTGCACATGAGACCGCGGGTGCAGCGCGCACCCGGTCTTCCCCGCGCCCTCTCTAAGGGGTCGCGTACGCCCTCTTCATCTTCGGGGGCGGAAAGATTTGCAAACCTCGGGCGCAGCGCGTCGCGAGAATGCGGACGCATAACCTCTCGTCGTCCCGGCCTCGAGCCGGGACCCAGGCAGCAACGAGGATTTGGTAGTGCCGGCGCGCAAGGCCGGGACGAGCGGGATCAATACCCGCGCTTGCGATCGACCACATTTTCCAGCGCGCCGCCGGCTTCAAAACGTTCGATCTGGCGCGCGACGTATTTTGAAATCTCGTCGGGATCGGTATCGGCGGCATTATGCGGGGTCAGAACGACCTTCGGATGGGTCCAGAACGGGCTGTCCTTTGGCAGCGGCTCCTTCTCGTAGACGTCGAGCGAGACGCCGCCGAGCGTGCCGTCATCGAGGCAGGCGAGAATGTCGGCCTCGTTCTGCAAGCCGCCGCGGCCGGCATTGATCACGACCGGCGCGCCGAGCGGGCTGCTGCGGTTGAGTTGTGTGAACAGTTTTCGATCGAGGACGTGCCGCGTATCCGGCGTCAGCGGCAGCAGGCAGACCAGGATGTCGGTGCGTTGCAGGAAGGGTTCGAGTTGCGTCGCGCCGTGAAAGCATTCGATGCCGTCGATGCTGCGCGGGCTTCGGCTCCAGCCGGCGACCCGAAAGCCGAGCCGCGCCAGCGCCTGCGCCGCATCGGCGCCGAGCGTGCCGAGCCCCATCACGCCGACCGAAATCGCATTCGCCGGCCATTGCGATTTCGGCGCCCAGCGTTTGTCGCGCTGGCTCGCCCGCAGATAGGGTTCCTGGCGGTGATGCATCAGCACATGCAGCACGACATATTCGGTCATGCGCATGGTGAGATCGCCGACCGCGACCCGCACCAGCGGCAAATCGGGCAGGCTGGCATCCGCCATCAGCGCGTCGACGCCGGCGCCGAGGTTGAAGATCACCCGCAAGTTCGGAAACGCCGCCAGTGCGCCCGGGGCCGGCTTCCAGACCGCGGCATAGTGCACCTCGGCCGGATCGAGCGTCGGATCCGGCGACCAAAACCACGCGCCGGTCGCGGCAGACCTCGTCGAACCGGACTTTCCAGCGCTCCGGCGACCAGTTGTCGGTCCGGCCGTAAATCAGCAGCGCGAGCGTGCCTTTTGTCATTGGATTTTCGCCCTGCGGCCGGTGGAAGGTTCCGCCACATTACTCGGACCGGTGCGACGAGCAAACGAGGCGCATCTTCTCCCCTCCCCGCAAGGGGGAGGGGAAAAGCAAAAATTTTCGCTTTGCTGTCGGCTGCGGGCATACTCATCCGTCCTAGACCGAACAGGAACTCGAAACCCATGCTGTACGCCATCCTTTGCTATCACGATGAAGACTTTGTCGGCTCCTGGAGCCGGGAACAGGACGCCGCGGTGATGGAAAAACTCGCCGTGGTGCATGACAAACTGAAGGAGCAGGGCCGGCTCGGCCCGGTCGCCCGGCTGCTGCCGACCACGGCGGCGACCACGCTGCGCAAGGAAAATCCGCCGGTCGTGCTCGACGGCCCCTATGCCGAGACCAAGGAACAGCTGCTCGGCTTCTATCTGGTCGACTGCGACAACCTCGACGAGGCGGTCGCCGTCGCGCGCGATCTCGGCGAGGCCAATCCCGGCGGCGCCTATGAGATCCGCCCGGTCGGCGTGTTCCTGCCGGGAGTGCGGGGGAAGTGCCAAAGGGAGCGCCAAGGAGTGACCGACACCGCCTGGATCGATGCCGCGCTGACCTCGGCGCGTCCCCAGGCGGTCGGCGCGCTGCTGCGCTATTTCCGCAATCTCGATACCGCCGAGGAGGCGTTCCAGAACGCCTGCCTGCGCGCGCTGAAAAGCTGGCCGCAGAACGGGCCGCCGCGCGATGCCGCGGCATGGCTGATCATGGTCGGGCGCAATGTCGCGATCGACGACATCAGGCGAAGCCGCAAGCAGGAGCCGCTGCCCGAGGACGATGCGATCTCCGATCTCGGCGATGCCGAGGAAGCGATCGCCGAGCGGCTCGACGGCTCGCATTATCGCGACGACATCCTGCGGCTGTTGTTCATCTGCTGCCATCCCGATCTGCCGGCGACGCAGCAGATCGCGCTGGCGCTGCGCATCGTCTCGGGCCTGACCGTGAAACAGATCGCGCGCGCGTTCCTGGTCACGGAAGCCGCGATGGAGCAGCGCATCACCCGCGCCAAGGCCCGCGTCGCCAACGCCGACGTGCCGTTCGAGACGCCGGGCGCGGTGGAGCGCAGCGAGCGGCTCTCCAGCGTTGCCGCGATGGTCTATCTGATCTTCAACGAGGGCTATTCGGCCAGCGGCGACACCGCCGAGCTTCGCGCGCCCTTGTCGCGAGGAGGCGATCCGGCTGGCGCGGCTGTTGCTGCGGCTGTTCCAGAGCGAGCCGGAGATCATGGGGCTGACGGCGCTGTTGCTGCTGCAGCATGCCCGCGCCGCCGCGCGGTTCGATGCCGACGGCGCGTTCGTGCTGCTCGACGATCAGGACCGCGGCCGGTGGAATCAGAAGATGATCGCCGAAGGGCTGGCGCTGATCGACAAGGCGATGCGCCATCGCCGCAGCGGCCCCTATCAGGTCCAGGCCGCGATCGCGGCGCTGCATGCCCGCGCGGCCAAGCCCGAGGATACCGACTGGACCCAGATCGACCTGCTCTATGGCGCGCTCGAGCTGATGCAGCCGTCGCCGGTGGTGACGCTCAATCGTTCGGTCGCGGTCTCCAAGGCGCGCGGCCCGGAGGCGGCGCTGGCGATGATCGAGCCGCTCGGCGAGCGGCTGTCGAACTATTTTCATTATTTCGGCGTGCGCGGCGCCTATCTGATGCAGCTCGGCCGCAACGACGAGGCGCGGGTGGCGTTCGACCGCGCCATCGCGCTCGCCAACACCTCGGCGGAAGCCGCCCACATCCGCATGCATCTCGATCGCCTGATGCGCGACAGTCAGCCGCAGGCCGGGAAGGCGACAAAATAGATGAACATCTCAACTCGTCATGGCCGGGCTTGTCCCGGCCATCCACGCCTTGCTTCCGGAAGCGCCCGAAGACGTGGATGCCCGGGACAAGCCCGGGCATGACGAACACAAAATCTCTCAAAAAATAATTTCCCCTCCATGTCGGATTCCGCTCGCCCCATTCGTCCAGTGAATAAGCATCACTCATGGAGCAAGCCATGCCGACCCTCATCGACGCCGCGCCGGGATCGAATTCCGCGCTCTGGCTCGGCCGTATCCTCAACGGCCTCGCCATCCTGTTCCCGCAGTTCAGCCACATTCTGTTCGGATTTTATCTGGGATTGATGGTGTGGGGCGGTCCGTGGTTGCACAGCCGGGGTTTTCGAACCCTGATTCCGTTTTCGTACTGACATGTATCGCCGATAACAAGGAGCCCGTCATGCTGGAAGTCATTGCCGTCATCGCCGTCGTGCTCGCGATCGCCATCGCGGTCGTGCTGATCCTCGCCGCCACCAAGCCGGATACGTTTCAGCGTCGACGCGCGCGATCGACATCGCGGCGCCTGCGGAGCGGATATTTCCGCTGATCAACGATTTCCATCAATGGGTCGCGTGGTCGCCCTGGGAGAACAAGGACCCGGCGATGCAGCGCAGCTATGAGCGGGCCGCGAGCGGCAAGGGCGCGGTCTATGGCTGGGAAGGCAACAAGAATGTCGGCTCCGGCCGGATGGAAATTCTCGAAGCCGCGGCGCCGTCGAAAATCCTCATAAAACTGGATTTCCTCAAGCCGTTCGAAGCCCACAACACCGCCGAGTTCACCATGCTGCCGCAAGGCGCGGGTACGCGTCTGACCTGGGTGATGCGCGGCCCGGCGCCATTCATGTCGAAGCTGATGCAGGTGTTCATGAATCTCGACCAGCATGATCGGCAAGGATTTCGAAATCGGCCTCGCCAATCTGAAAAAGCTCGCCGAGCAATAAACCGAAATTTCAAAGCCTGAAACCCAAGGAGTTAACGATGGCAATCAGTCCCTATCTTTTCTTCGACAGCAAATGCGAAGCCGCGTTCAAATTCTACGAGCAGGCGCTGGGCGGCAAGATCGAGATGATGATGCGCAACGAGCAGGCGCCGCCGGATTCCGGCATGCCAGTACGGCCGGAGCGGGCGAAGTACATCATGCATGCGCAGATGTCGATCGACGGGCAGATCCTGATGGGGTCGGATATGCTGCCGGACAGCTATCAGAAGCCGCAGGGTTTTACGGTCGCGATCACCGTTCCTGATGTTGCTGAGGCCGAGCGCAAGTTCAAGGCGATCTCGGAAGGCGGCACGGTCGGCATGCCCTTCGGCAAGACCTTCTTCTCGAAGGGATTTGGCATGTGCGTCGACCAGTTCGGCATTTCCTGGATGGTCAACTGCCCGGCGGCGGGGATGTAGTCATCGGCATCTCGGATAAATCGCCGCGAGGTCGCGGCCGCGCAACAGCAGCAGCCGCGACGTCAACCCGCCGCGGCGGCGGATCCAGTCGCGCACCGGGCCGGGATAGGCTTCCAGCACGGCTTCGGAGGCCTCCGGTTCGGCATACAGCCGGCCGCGACGGTCGATCGAGCGCGCGGCATGGAATCCCAGCACCGCCCGCCGCGTCACGCAGATGCGGTCGTTCGGGACAACGCTCAACACCAGCGTGCAGGCCGACAGGCAAGGTCCATCGATCACGACCGTTTCGCCGGAGGCGCGAACCCGCTCGAACAGGTCGAGGAACGGGCCGACCTGTCCTCCCGGGCTGCCGAGGATCCGCACTTCGGCATGCACCGGCATCAGCGCTGGCGGCGCCGAGCAGTGTCGCGAAAAATATCAATCTGGCGAGAGCCGTCCGCATTGTGCCTCTCGATCCGAGGGGTTCAATCGATCCATTGCCGCGGCGTGCTACCCGTTCCGCCGCTGGCCGCGCAGCGTCGGCAGGCCGATGCCGGCGGCATCAAAGCCGCCATCGACGGCGAGAATTTGTCCGGTGATGTAGCTGGCGCGGTCGCTGCACAGGAAAAACACCGCTTCCGCCAGTTCCTCCTCGAGGCCGTAGCGATTGAGCGGGATCGCGTCGTGATAGTCGGCGCGGATTTCCGGGGTATGGACCGCCTTGGCCATCGCGGTTTCGACCGGCCCGGGCGCCACGCCGTTGACGCGGATGCCGAGCGAGGCGAGTTCGACCGCGAGCTGTTTTGTCAGATGCGCCAGCCCGGCTTTGCTGGTGCCGTAGGCCGAACGCAGCGTCGAGGCGCGCACCGCCGAGATCGAGGTGATGTTGACGATGGCGCCGCCGCCATGTTCGCGCATCAGCGGGGCTGCCGCCTTGGTGCACAGGAACGGCCCGGTGAGATTGACCGCGAGGATGCGGTTCCAGTCCTGATCCGAGGTCTCCAGCACGGGTGCGAATACCGCGATCCCGGCATTGTTGACCAGTGCATCGAGCCGGCCGAAGCGCCGTTGCACGCGCCTCCATCGCGTCCCCGACCGCGGCGGCATCGGAGACGTCGCAATGCAACGCCAGCGTCTTGTCGGGGTCGGACAGTGCGTCGACCGCGCCATCCAGCAAGTCGCGCTCGATGTCGAGCAGCGCCACGCGCCAGCCTTCCGCCAGAAAGCGTTTGGCCACCGCAAGCCCGATGCCGCGCGCGGCACCCGTCACCAGCGCGACTTTCTCGAGGTGTTGTCGGTCATTGCATCCGTCCCGTTGATTTTCGGACGGGTGTTATAGCGGGTTACCGCGGATTGCGCTGCAGGCTCGAAACGCAACCGGCGCCGCAATGCCGGATTAACGGCGATCAATTCACCAGGGAGGCCCGCATGCTAACGCTGCATTTTCATCCGCTTTCGTCGTTCTGCTGGAAGGTGCTGATCGCGCTGTACGAAAACGACACGCCGTTCACGGCGCATTTGCTCGACGCCGGTGACGGGACCTGGCGCGAGGCGCTCAAGAAGTTGTGGCCGGTCGGCAAGTTTCCGGTGCTGCGCGACGACGCGCGCGACCGTATCGTCCCGGAATCGAGCATCATCATCGAATATCTCGACCAGTATTATCCCGGCCGGGTCAGGTTCATCCCGGCCGACCCCGAACCGGCGTGGCAGACCCGGCTGCGCGACCGGTTCTACGATTGCTATGTGCATCTCTCGGCGCAGAAGATCGTCGGCGACCGGTTGCGGCCCGAGGCGGCCAGGGATTCGCATGGCGTGGCAGAGGCGAGGGAACGCTTGCGCTCGTGCTACGACATGATCGATCAGCAGATGGCAAGCGGCAGGCTGGGCGATGGGAGAAGCGTTCGGCCTCGCCGATTGCGCCGCGCTGCCGGCGCTGTTCTACGGCAATAAGGTCGAGCCGCTCGGCGAGAAGCACGGCAATGTCGCGGCCTATCTCGAACGCCTGAAGGCGCGTCCCTCGGTCGCGCGCGTGCTGACGGAGGCAGAGCCTTACTTCAAGCTGTTTCCGCAGCAGGGAGCGCGAGATGTCCCCCGACAAATCTGAGACCATCCGGGCGATCTTCGCGGCCTATCTCGCCAACGATCGCAGCGTTGTGGAGAATTTCCTCACGGAGGATTTTCGCTTCACCAGCCCGTTCGACGATGCGATCGACAAGCCGACCTATTTTGCCCGGTGCTGGAAGAACACCGACTGGATCGAGCGGCATGAGATCGAGAGGATCTTCAGCCAGGGCAGCGAGGCCTTCGTGACCTACCGCTGCGTGGCCAGGGACGGCAAGAGCTTTCGCAACACCGAGTTCTTTGTCTTCGAGGGCGACAAGGTCAAACGCATCGACGTCTATTTCGGCGCGGCCTATCGCAGTGGCGTGTTTGCCGAACAGCCGCGATAAAATCCAAACGGCCTGTCGGCTGAACGCAGTCCGGGTGGTCGTTCCCGTGGCGGTAAACGCTTTCCGGACCCGGCCTGTCAGGCGATCGATTGAGAGAAATGATGAGGGGCAATTACCCCGCAAATAATTTTCATCGGCATGTCGGTGCGGCAAAAGCCGGTTCGTCCTGTCGATGAGCGCCGGCAAGCGGCCGGCCTGGAAGCTGACAAGACGGAGCAGGACGATGCGATTCATGGTGATTGTGAAGGCCAGCAGGGATTCGGAAGCCGGCGTAATGCCGGGCACCGAATTGCTGGCCGCGATGGGCAAGTTCAACGAGGAAATGGTCAAGGCCGGAATCATGCAGGCCGGCGAGGGGTTGCATCCGACCGCGAAAGGCGCGCGGGTGAAATATTCCAGCGGTCAGCCGGCGGTCAGCCGCGGCCCGTTCAACTTCAACAGCGATCTCGTTGCCGGCTTCTGGCTCATCCAGACCAAATCGCTGGACGAGGCGATCGACTGGATGAAGCGCGCTCCGTTCGGCGCCGGCGCCGAGATCGAGATCCGCCAGGTGTTTTCGCCGGAGGATTTTGGCGAGGCACTGACACCGGAACTGCGCGAGCGCGGGGCTCGGTTGCAGGCCGAGATCGGCAAAAAATAGAGCCATCCAACTTCGTCGTTCCGGATAGGCTTCGCGGCCCGGAATGACAGGCAAACAAGGAAGCTGAACCATGCGATTTATGATGCTGATGATCCCCGCCGGCTATGAGACGGCCGCGCCCGACGCCATGCCTCCCGTGGAGGCGGTCGCGGCAATGATGAAATACAATGAGGCGCTGAAGGAAGCCGGCGTGCTGATCACGCTCGATGGCCTGCATCCGCCGTCGATCAGGCGCGCGGGTCTCGTTTGCCGGCGGCAAGCCGGTGGTGACCGACGGCCCCTTCACCGAATCCAAGGAGGTGATCGGCGGCTATTGGATGATCGAGGTTAACTCGCGGGACGAGGCGATCGCCTGGGCCAAGCGCTGCCCGGCGTCGAATAACGAGGTGATCGAAATCCGCCAGGTGCAGGAAATGTCCGATTTTCCTCCCGAGCTGCAGCAGGCGGCGGCCGGCTTCAGCGAGTTGCAGGGCAGGCCGGGCCGTTAGGACCCGACGCTGCCGGCTAGTGACCTTTGCGCCCGGCTCATGTAAAAGCCGTTCACATGAGCTGGCGCAAGGAACAACGCCGCGCCGAGCGCGGCTATCACCACGGCAATCTGAAGGAGGCGCTGCTGCAGGCGGCGCTCGGCCTGATCGCCGAAAAGGGCGCGGCCGGCTTCACCTTTGCCGACGCCGCGCGGATGGCCGGCGTCAGCCCGGCCGCGCCGTACCGGCATTTTCGCGATCGCGACGAACTGCTGTCCTCGATCGCCCAGCGCGGCTTCGAGCAGTTCGAGGCGCAGCTCACCGCGGCATGGGACGATGGCCGTCCGGACACCGTCACGGCGTTCGAGCGGGTCGGAAAGGCCTATCTCGCGTTCGCCCGCCAGGAGCCGGCGTTCTATTCGGCGATGTTCGAATCGGGACTGCCGGTCGATCTCAATCCGACCTTGCTGGCAGCCAGCGAGCGCGCTTTCGGCATCATCCGCGCCGCCGCCGAACGGCTGGCCGCGCTGGCGCCGCCGGGCACGCCGCGGCCGCCGGCGATGATGATGGCGCTGCATATCTGGTCGATGGCGCACGGCGTGGCTTCGCTGTTCGCGCGCGGCGATGCCGCGCGGCGCAAGCTGCCGATGTCGGCGGAGGATCTGCTGGAGGCCGAGGTGCTGATTTATTTGCGCGGTCTCGGCTTTCGCACCGACCGCGGGTCGGCTCCGCCACCGGCCGATCAAAAGCCCGGCCGGCCAGGCGTCAGCTCCGCCGCCCGTACCTCCGTCTGGGCCTTCCGGGCCTTGGGGCACCCCAAAATAAATTCGCGGACGCCGCTTGCGCCCGGCTTGACAAAAAAGCTGGAGCGTTTAGGTATGTAAATGTTATTTACATTCACACGGCATCCTGCCGTCACGGAGAGGGAAATGGCCTACACCGCAGATGTCCATCAATGGCGCGGTCCCGTTGAAGAGCCCTATCGCCCGCAAATGCACATTCACCCCGGCATGGTGATCGCGAACCATTCTCGGCTTCCTGTTCTGGTGGCCGGTCGGTCTTGCCTTTCTGTTTTTCACACTCGAGGAGAACGACAATGGGTTGCTGGAGCCACCAGGATCGCTGGCAGAACAAGATGGAGCGGATGCAGTACAAGATGGAGCGGATGCGCGGCCGCATGGAGCGCCGCGGCTTCGGCTTCGGCGGTTTCGGGCCGGCCTCGAGCGGCAACCGAGCCTTCGACGAATACCGCATGGAGACGCTGCGCCGTCTTGAGGAGGAGCAGACCGAGTTCCGCGACTTCCTCGACCGGCTTCGTCACGCCAAGGACAAGGACGAGTTCGACCAGTTCATGGCCCAGCACCGTCCGCGCCCGGCCTCGCCCACCGATGGCCAGCCCCAATCTTGATCTGAGGCCTGGCTCTCAAGGTTTAGCCTCAGGCGTAACGCCCCCACCCGTCTGACGGCCCAGCGCCGCCCGTCTGCCAACCGCAGGCGGGCGGTTTTGTTTTAGGGACGGCCCCGGTTCCGTTCCCGGAACCGACTCTAAGGCGTCTGACTTGCCGTCATTTTGATGCAGCCAAAATCCCCGTTGGTAACCCCGTCTTAACCATGGTTAGCGTCTGGTCAGGGGCATAAAGGCGCGCCAATAGCCCTCGTTTTGACATGTTGGCAGGGGATGCAGGCCGAGGCTTCGGCGGGCCTCCCATCCGACACAACAAGGCTTTCGCGCTTGCGCTTGGCCAGCGCGTTCGACGCGCGGCCGTGGAACGGGCAGCCGGTCGCTCCCGGGAGAAGTTTGGGACGTTGAGAGGATACCGCCAATGAACCCGGCCGACGTGGCTCAGTCAGCCCTGCCGATCGCATCCAGCGACGTTTCCCTGGTCGCGCTGTTCCTGCAGGCCGCCTTGATCGTCAAGGTGGTCATGCTGGGGCTTCTGGCCTGTTCGGTATGGGTCTGGGCGATCTCGATCGACAAGATCATTCCTCTATTCGCGCACCAAGCGCGCGATGGACCGCTTCGAGCAGGCGTTCTGGTCCGGACAGTCGATCGAGGAACTCTACCGCGCGCTTTCGACCAAGCCGACGCAGTCGATGGCCGCCTGCTTCGTCGCCGCGATGCGCGAATGGAAGCGCTCGTTCGAAAGCCAGGCGCGCTCCTTTGCCGGGCTGCAGATGCGGATCGAAAAAGTGATGAACGTGTCGATCGCCCGCGAAATCGAGCGGCTCGAACGCCGGCTTCTGGTGCTGGCGACCGTCGGTTCCGCAGGACCCTTCGTCGGTCTGTTCGGCACCGTCTGGGGCATCATGTCGAGCTTCCAGTCGATCGCCGCCTCCAAGAATACTTCGCTGGCGGTGGTGGCCCCGGGTATCGCGGAAGCGCTGTTTGCCACCGCGATCGGCCTTATCGCCGCCATTCCGGCGACTATTTTCTACAATAAGTTCACTTCCGAGGTGAACCGGCAGGCGCAGCGCCTGGAGGGTTTCGCCGATGAATTTTCAGCGATCCTGTCGCGCCAGATCGACGAGCGGGCGTGAGACGGGGTAATATGGTGAGTACACCTGTGAGCACCCGAACATGGCGATGAACATGGCAGGTTCGGCGAGCGGCGGCCGCCGTGGCCACCGGCGCGCCGTGATGGCGGAGATCAACGTCACCCCGATGGTGGACGTCATGCTGGTGCTGCTGATCATCTTTATGGTGTCGGCGCCGCTTCTGACCGTCGGCGTGCCGCTGGATCTGCCGCAGACCCAGGCCAAGAGCCTGGAGCAGGACAAGACGCCGCTGCAATTGTCGGTCGACGTCAAGGGAAAGGTCTTCATCAACGACACCGAAGTCGCGATGACGGACCTGATCCCGAAGCTGAAGGCGATCACCGATGCCCGCGGCGGCATGGATGAGCGCATCTTCATGCGGGCCGACAAGAAGGCGGATTACGGCACCGTGGCCAAGGTGATGGGGCTGTTGTCCGGCGCCGGTTTCAAGCGGCTGGCGTTGGTGACCGAGGTGGAGCAGGGGTCCTAAAGGGTGAATGTGAAGGTCGACAAGACCCTGGTTGCGTCTGTGGCCCTGCACGTCCTCGTGATCGGGTGGGGACTGGTGTCGTTCTCGTCCAAAGCCTTCGAATCCATCCCGGAAGAAACCCTGCCGGTCGACATCATCTCCTCCGACCAGCTCGCCAAGGTCACCGCCGGCATGAAAACCGGCAAGAAGGACAATCCCAAACCGCTGGTGGAGAAGGTCGCCGAGGCCAAGCCCGCCGACGACGCCGTCGGCAAGATCAGCGAGAAGCCGCCTGTCGTCACCGACACGTCGCCGCCGCCGGTGCCCAAGGTCGAGGACAAGCCGGTCGAGAAAAAGCCCGATCCGCCCAAGCCGGTCGCGGAAACCAAGCCGAAAGAAGAGCCGAAGCCCGTGGAAAAGAAACCGGATCCGGCCAAGGTCGATCCGATCGCGGAGGCCATCAAGAAAGACGAAAAAAAGCCGCCGCCGAAGCCGCAGGCCCAGGCCGCCCCGCCGCAGCCGCCGAAGCCAAAGGCGGAACGGAGCTTCGATGAAGTCGAAGATCGCGGCGCTGCTCGACAAGCGCGACCCGACCCGTGCGGCGCTGACCGGCGCCGAGCTCAATTCCAATGCGGCGCTCGGGCTTGCCCATGGCAAGGCCGCCGACAATTCGGCGACCTGGGGCTCGATGTTCAAGGAGCAGGTCGAACGTTGCTGGAAGAAGCCTTATGGCGGCATCGAGAGCCAGAATCCCGAGGTCGCGTTCGAGATCAAGCTGCAAGCGCGACGGTACGCTGGAAGGCGTCGCCGGTTCCGGAAGGAACGCCCTCGACGCCGTATCTGCGCGTCTATCAGGAGAGCGCGCTGCGCGCGATCATCGAATGCCAGCCGTAAAGCTGCCCGCGCCTTTTTCGACGAATGGAAATATTTCGCGCCGGTATTTACCGAGCGAAAGACCTGAGAACGGCCACAGACCTGCGGCCGAAAACATCAAACGAAGCGCTTGAACAACATGACCGACAAAGATGGCGAAGAAATTGCGTCAGAAGCTGCTCCGCCCAAGCCGCCGGCAGATCATTTCCGGAATGGCCTCGCTCGGCGTGTTGAGCGGCGCCGGCGTCCGCCAGGCGCTGGCGCAAGGCGGGCCGAAGCGGATCGTGGTCCCCGAGGGCGAGTTCACCCCGCTGCCGATCGCGATTCCGAATTTCGTGCCGGGCACGCCGGCGGATAATGATGTCGCCGTCGGCGTCACCCAGGTCATCACCAACAATCTCAAGCGCAGCGGCTTGTTCGCGCCGATCGATCAGGCGGCCTATCATCGAGCGCATCACCAACATCGACACCCGCCGCAATTCGCCAACTGGAAGACCATCAACGCGCAGGCCCTGGTGACCGGGCGCATGACCCGGCAGGGCGACGGCCGGCTGAAGGCGGAGTTCCGGCTGTGGGACGTCGGCACCGGCCAGCAATTGACCGGCCAGCAATATTTCACCTCGCCGGAATACTGGCGGCGGATCGCGCACATCATTTCCGACCAGATCTACGAACGGCTGACCGGCGAGAAGGGCTATTTCGACAGCCGCGTCGTGTTCATCGACGAAAGCGGCTCGGCGCAGCGCCGCGTCAAGCGGCTGGCGCTGATGGACCAGGACGGCGCCAATGTCCGCTATCTGACCAAGGGCGCCGATCTGGTGATGACGCCGCGCTTCTCGCCGTCGACCCAGGAAATCACCTACATGGAATTCGGCCAGGGCGACCCGCGGGTCTATCTGCTCAACATCGAGACCGGACAGCGCGAGATCGTCGGCAAATTCCCCGGCATGTCGTTCTCGCCGCGCTTCTCGCCGGACGGCCAGCGCATCATCATGAGCCTGCAGCAGGGCGGCAATTCGAACCTGTTCGTGATGGATTTGCGCTCGAAATCCACCACGCGGCTGACCGACACGCCGGCGATCGATACCTCGCCGTCCTATTCGCCGGACGGCAGCCAGCTGTGCTTCGAGTCCGATCGCGGCGGCAAGCCGCAGATCTACGTGATGCCGGCGCGGGGCGGCGCCGCGCAGCGCATCTCCTTCGGCAAGGACGACGAGCACCTATTCGACGCCGGTCTGGTCGCCGCGCGGCGACTACATCGCCTTCACCAAGCAGGGCGGCGGGCAGTTCGCGATCGGCCTGATCAAGCCGGACGGCTCCGGCGAGCGCATCCTCACCTCCGGCTTCCACAACGAAGGGCCGACCTTCGCGCCGAACGGCCGCGTCTGATGTTCTTCCGCGATCCCGGCGGCAATGACGGCGCCGTCGTTGTTCACGGTCGACATTTCCGGCCGCAACGAATTGCAGCGCGAGCCGACACCCGGCTTCGCCTCCGATCCCGCCTGGTCGCCGCTGTTGTCGTAAATCTTAAGTTTTCGATCTGACGGATCGTTTTGCCGTCGTCATGCCCGGCCTTGTGCCGGGCATCCACGTCTTAACGGCTGCGGCAGGCAAGACGTGGATGGCCGGGACAAGCCCGGCCATGACGACGAATACTATGTCGCGTGCGTCGCTGCGATCTCGCCTGGTTGCGACGAGGCGCAGTCGCGCAACAGGCCGTTGAAATAGCCGTGGGTGATATGCGCGATTTGCGGATAGGGCTCGCGCGTCATCAGCAGCCGATGCAGTTCGCCGAGCCGGAAGCAGGGCACGCCCGGGAACAGATGATGCTCGAGATGATAGTTCAGACCCCAGGGCGCGATCAGCCACAGCTCCCAGAACGGCGCCAGCACGGTGCGGCTCTCGTTGAGCACATTCTCATGCTCGACCGCATAATGCTCGGCAACATTGCGCAAATACCGGATCGCCAGGAACACCGTGATCAGCGGCACGATCCAGTACAGCAGCAGGAGCTTCCAGAAGCCGAGCGCGATCGATGACACCAGGCCCGCGAAGAAGAACAGGCGGGCGCGCGCCACGGCGGCCGGCAATGTCCCGCGTCTCCTTGTTCTTGTGGAAGCCGCCGACCGCGGTCGCCGATCTTCAGGCCCGACAGATATTGCGCGGTGTGCATGAGCACGCTGCCGTGCGCGGCGCCGGAAACTCGTACTCCTTCAGTCCCACATTGCGCTGCCAGTCCGGATCGTTGTCGCTGTTCAACTCGCGATGATGCGCGAAATGGCTGTTGCGGTAACCTGCCATCGACGCCGAGGTCGGCAGCGCCAGCAGCTCGCCGACGAAGTCGTTGAACTGCCGGTTGGCGTAGCCGCGATAATGCGCGGCGTCGTGCATCAGCCCGCCGAGCCCGTTGATCCGCGAGCCGATGACGATGACCGCGAGCACATAGGTCAGCGGATTCCACCAGGTCACGCTGATCCAGACCGCGGCGGCGATCAGGCCGAATTCAAGCAGCGGCGGCGCGCGTGAACTTGGTGCTGTCGATGCTGCGAGAGGTTGCGAATCTCTTCCTTGGAAAGAGCCGCGGGATGTCCCGCACGCAGCTGTCGCCCAGCTTCGCCGAACGCGCCACGACCGTTTCGGTCATCAGCTTAACTCTCCTGCACTTCACGCATACTCGGGCCCAAAATAGCCTCGGTCGGCCGTTCCACCAAGACGTGTTAACCGGGAATTAAGTATAAATCTGAACTCTTGGTTAAGGGATTTCGCGGCCAGCATCGAAGCCGTTCATCGCCGGGGTTGCCTGGCGCGGGTTTTCGGTTCAGTCTCGGGTACGGGCCGAGCTGTCGGCGCCGCGGGCGATTGCTGTTTTGCGGTCGATCTACGCGGCGCACCGTTTCGTTACGGCGGGATCGCGGTTACGGAGCCGCCAGGACAGGCGCTCAGCCGGCAAAGCTTGCCTAGTCTGCTGATTTGACGGGCAGATTTCCTCATTCTGGGCGAAAGACAATATCTCGGTAACGATGTTCCCTCAGAAAGACTTCATCTGCGGCAGGTAAAAGTACGGACCCAAAAAGGACGTCCGTGCGCGTTCCAATGCAGTTGGTCGATCAGAAAAAGCGAAGCTACCAGGAAGAGCTCGAGCCGATGCTTTACGCGGCGCTGGTCGATTCCCATGTGCCAGAATTTCTGGCCGACCTTCGTTCGGCTCGGTCTGCGCCGGCATCGCCGCCATCATGACGGCGATGAAGACCGGCAACGAGCTGCTGTGGCCGTTGCGCGTGCTGATCGTCGTGATCGGCACCATCCGCGCCTTCCAGATGCGCAAATACGAACGGCGCACGTCCGATGCTGACGCTCGAGCAGGCCAAGGCAATGGGAGCCGCGTTACGCGATCGGCGCCTGGCTCTACGCCGCCGTGCTCGGCGTCTGGTGCTTCATCACCATCTACGGCAACGACGATGCGGTCGCGCACTTGCTGTGCGTCGCGGTGACGGTCGGCTACACCGGCGGCGGCGCCGCCCGCAATTACGGCAGCCCCAGACTCATCCAGTATCACATCCTGCTGGCATGCGGGCCGATGTCGCTGGCGCTGATGCTGCACGGCGGATTCTATCTACGTCGGGCTGGCCGCGCTGCTGGTGCTGTTCTTCCTCGGGCTGAAGGACATCAACCTCAATGTGCATGCGATCTTCGTCAAGCGCTGACGTCGGGTTTCCGCGAAGCGGCGCTGGCCGGCCAGTTCGATACCGCGTTGAACAACATGCCGCACGGGCTTTGCATGTTCGCCGCCGACGGCCGGCTTGCGGTGATGAATCACCGCTTCAGCGAAATGATGAACCTGTCCGAGGATTTCGTGCAGCGCGGGGCCAGCGCGGCCGATGTCGTCGACGCCTGCGTCTGCGCCTGCCTCGATCTCGGCGGCGAGCGGCAGGATGATCCTGGCCGAAATCGAGGACATCCAGGCCCGCGACATCATCACCACCGATCCCGATGCGGCGCGCGACCGCGTCGCTGTCATGGACGTTCCAGCCGATGACCGGCGGCGGCACGGTCGTGCTGCTGGAAGACATCACCGAACGGCGCAGCGCCGAAGCCGGATCAGCCATCTGGCGCGCTATGACGCGCTCACCACGCTGCCCAACCGGCTCAATTTCCGCGACGAGATCGAGCCGGCTGCTCGCGCCCCGCACAAAGCCGACCGGCTCGTCGGCGCTGCTGTTCGTCGACCTCGACCAGTTCAAGCAGGTCAACGACACGCTGGGCCATCCCTGCGGCGACGAGTTGTTGTGCGCGGTGGCCGAGCCGGCTGCGCGGCATGCTGCGGCCGGAGGATTTCGTCGCCCGCTTCGGCGGCGACGAATTCGTGGTGTTCCAGCAGAACATCGAATCCAACGAGGAGGCCGCCGGCCTGGCCCGCCGCATCGTCGATCGTCTGAGCGAGCGCTACAAGATCGACAATCATCTGGTCGAAATCGGCGCCAGCGTCGGCATTGCGATGACGTCTCGCCGGCATCAGCGCCGATACGCTGCTGAAGAACGCCGACATGGCGCTGTACCGCGCCAAGGCGGACGGCCGCGGCACCTTCTGCTTCTTCCGCGAGGAGATGGCGCAGATCGTCGAGGCCCGCCGCAACCTGGAGCTCGACCTGCGCAAGGCGCTGGCGAACGAGGAATTCGAGCTGTTCTATCAGCCGCTGGTCAATCTCAAGTCCGGCAAGATTTCGACCTGCGAGGCGCTGCTGCGCTGGAACCATCCGCTGCGCGGCACGGTTTCGCCGGTCGATATCATCCCGGTCGCCGAGGATATGGGCCTGATCATCGATCTCGGCCGCTGGATTCTGCGCAAGGCCTGCATGGAATGCATGAAATGGCCGGAAGGCGTCAGCGTCGCCGTCAACTTCTCGCCGCAGCAATTCCATCAGCGCGACGTGCTGAGCGAGGTTCGCTACGCGCTCGAAGTCTCCGGCCTGCCGGCGCATCGCCTCGAGATCGAGATCACCGAATCCTCGCTGTTGCGCAATACCCAGCTGACCCACGACGTGCTGTCGCAGTTGAGCGCGATCGGCGTGCGGATCTCGCTGGACGATTTCGGCACCGGCTATTCGAGCCTGAGCTATCTGCACAATTTCCCGCTGCAGAAGGTGAAGATCGACCGCTCCTTCCTCGAGGGGATCGATACCGACCGTCCGCTGACGCTGCTGCGCGGCGTGGCGCGGCTGTCCGCCGATCTCGGCATGTCGGTCGTGGTCGAAGGCATCGAGACCAACGAGCAGCTTGAACTGATCACCGCCGAAGGCACCGTGACCGAGGCGCAGGGCTATCTGTTCAGCCGGCCGGTGCCGGCGGCGCGTGTCCGTCAGCTTCTGAACGCCTCGCATGGCCGCCGCTCGCCCGAAGAGCCAGCGCTCGTGGTTGCCTCGCGATCGATCGCCTGAATGTCGTCGTCTGCCAAGCGTCATCACGTGGAAGATTTTGCTCCGCAAAAATACGGGGTCGATTTCGCGGTCTTCGATTAACCCTAACCACGCGATCGCTTTTGCAATCGTGTTAAGAAGCGTGTTAAGAATCTTCCATCTCGCGTACAGGTTGCTTGGGCGGGTTATGGTAATAGTGCATGAAGTGCCGGCTGCTCGAAGCCACCCTAGCGACTTTGCGGACGCGGCATCCGAATTTACTCGAGCAGTGTCGACTACCGGCTCGCGCAGACCCGGCGGAGAAAGAGGCGATCTACAATCTTCGCTACCGGGCCTATCTGCGCGAAGGCGCCGTCAAGGAATCTGCCCGAGCAGCGCGTCGTGACCGGTATGAAGATTTGCCGAACACCTGGACGTTCGGCGTTTTCTGCTCGGCGAGCTCTGCAGTTCGGTCCGGATCAGCGTGCTGACGTCCGAATGGCGGCAGTCGACGTTCGGCTGAGGTGTTTGGTGAAATGCTGCATGCCGAAGCTCGATCGTGGTGAGGTCATCATCGATCCCTCGCGGTTTGTCGCGGATCCCGGACAAGGTCGGGCGCTATCCCGGAACTGCCTTATGTGACCCTGCGGCTGGCTTACCTGGCGTGCGAGTATTTCAACGCCGACCTCGGTCTTGCGATCGTCCGTGCCGAACATCAGGCGTTTTATCGCCGCGTGTTCCTGCACGAGACGATCGCCGAGCCGCGCTTGTTCCCGGCCTGCTCAAGCCGGTCGGGCTGATGGCGGCGGATTTCCGCCAAGCGCGCCAAGGTCTTCAAGCGTTATCCGATGATGCGCTCCAGCGCCTTCGAGCGGCGGATGCTGTTCCAGCGCGGCGGCGAGGGCGCTGGATCGGCGTTCGAAGCCAAGGTTCTGCCGCTCGAGCTTGCTTCGATCGTCCCGGGCGCCTGAAGGCCGAGTTCCGCGGTTCCGCTTCAGCCGGCGCGCGATAACCGGCTCCGGCGTCGTTCATATGTGACCGAAGGCTCTCACCCCGTATAAACCGGTCGGTACGGGCCGCGTTGCCGCTTGCCTCCACCCTCGCGCCACATTTACAACCCATTAACCATCGCGATTGCTTTTCGCCGTTCGGGGGCATTTGATCGGGTCTGGCAACACCCCGTCAAGGTTGACGGAACGTTCGCTTAACCATCGCCCTGTAGACCGGATGACAGTTGGACAACGTGAGCGTGGAGGCTCCGGAATGAAATCTCAAATGCGTGTCCTCCAGGGATTTAAGCTGGCTGCGGTGCTCGCGGTGGCGCTGTCGATGGGCGCCTGCGCCAACAAGAACCTCGGTCGCCGATGCGATGGCCAGTGCGGCGACGCCGGGCAGCCAGCAGGATTTCGTGGTCAATGTCGGCGACCGCGTGTTCTTCGAAAGCGACCAGACGGATCTGTCGCCGCAGGCGATCGCGACACTGGACAAGCAGGTCCAGTGGCTGCAGACCTATAACCGCTACTCCTTCACCATCGAAGGCCATGCGGACGAGCGCGGTACCCGCGAATACAACATCGCGCTCGGCGCGCGGCGCGCCCAGTCGGTTCGTTCCTTCTTCGCCTCGAAGGGCATCGATCCGAGCCGGATGCGGACGATCTCCTACGGCAAGGAACGCCCGGTCGCGGTCTGCAACGACATCTCGTGCTGGTCGCAGAATCGCCGCGCCGTCACGGTGCTGAACGCCAGCTCGTAAGCGTTCAGCCGTTCGTAAGATTTTCATCGCCGGCGCCTTCGGGCGCCGGTTTTGTTTTGGCGGCGAACCGGCCAACGCTTACAGGATGCTTACAGAGCCTTCATGGCCGTTTGTATCAGTCACATTTTTGGCGTACTCCCGCTCTCAATGATGTCGTGCTCGCTCCCGATATCAGGCCGATTGCGTCGCCAGGCCAACATGTCATCCAGATGTCATCGAACGTCGGCGGAATGCCCCGCGGATTACGCGCGCGCTGATGCTTGCCGCGATGCTGCGCTCGCTTCGCAGGGTTGCCTCACCGGCGCTTGCGCAATCCGACGAGGTGATCCGGCGATGCAGATTCAGCGGCTGGAGAACCAGCTGCGGCAGCTCACCGGCCAGAACGAGGAGCTGCAACACCAGAACCAGCTGCTGCAGGACGCGCTTGCGGATGCGTCCAGGGCGGCGCGCCAGCGCGGCGCCCGCCGGGCAGCCTGCGGCGGTTCGGCCGAACGTGGCGGCGCTTCCTCCGCCGCAGCCGTTATCCAGCGCCAATCCTGCCTATCCGCAGCCGCCGCAGCCTCCGCCGGGCAACGACCAGCAGCGGACACCGCTCCGGCGCCGATCGTCCAGGCGCCTGGCGGGCGGCCGTCGCGGCGACGCCTTCGATCCCAGCCAAAATCCCAATGCCCCCGGCGCCCCGCACGCGCTCGGCGGCGGCCAGATGCCGGTCGAGGCGCCGGCCGGCGCACCCGGCGGACGCGCGGCGCCGGTGAGCCGCTCAACATCGAAAGCACCAACCACTCAAGGCGGCGCTGCCGCCGCCGCCGCAGGCGCCCGGCGCCGGCGTCCGCCTGACCACGTTGCCGCCGTCGGCCATCGCCGAAGGACGAGTTCGATCTCGGCATCGGCTATATGCAGCGCAAGGATTATGCGCTGGCCGAAGAGACCATGCGCAATTTCTCGCAGAAATATCCCGAACGATCCGCTGGTCGGCGGATTCGCAATACTGGCTCGGCGAAAGCTTCTTCCAGCGCCAGCAATATCGCGACGCCGCCGAGGCCTTCCTCGCGGTGACCACCAAATTCGACAAATCGGCGCAAGGCGCCCGATGCGCTGTTGCGGCTCGGCCAGTCGCTGGCGGCCCTGAAGGAGAAGGAGGCCGCCTGCGCCGCTTTCGGCGAGGTGACGCGGAAATATCCGCGCGCTTCCAGCCGGGGTCAAAGCCGCTGTCGATCGCGAGCAGAAGCGGGTGAAGTGCTGACGCGCGGTTGCACGCCGTCGCTGATCGCCGCATGGTAATCCGCGCCGGTCTGCGGCTAAGAACGTCGGTGCAAAGCCCCGGCGGTGCCTATCGCCATGCCCGACGACGATCATTCCGCGATTTCGGCAAGCGATGCGAAAGGTCTGTTCGCGGAATGGAAAGCCGCGCCCGCGCTCGTGCTGGCGGTGTCCGGCGGTCCGGATTCGGTCGCGCTGATGTGGCTGGCGGCGCGCTGGCGCCGCGCATTTGGCCGCGGCCCGCGCCTGATCGCGGTCACCGTCGATCATGGGTTGCGCCCGGCCTCCGCGCGCGAGGCGAACGACGTCAAGCGGCTGGCGCAGGAGCCTTGGCCTGCCGCACCACACCCTGCGCTGGCGCGGCGCCAAGCCGGAAACCGGATTGCCGGCCGCGGCGCGGGCCGCGCGTTACCGGCTGCTGGCAAAGGCCGCGCAGGATCACGGCGCCAGCCATATCCTCACCGCGCATACCCGCGACGACCAGGCCGAGACGCTGTTGATGCGGCTGTTGCGCGGCAGCGGCATCGCCGGTCTTGCGGCGATGGCGCGCGCAATCGCCGCGCCATGGCGTCGTGCTGGCGCGTCCGCTGCTGCAGGTCTCGAAGGCGCGGCTGATCGCGACCCTCGACAAGGCCGAGGATTGCCTACGCCGACGATCCGAGCAATCGCGACCCGCATTTCACCCGGCCGAGGTTGCGCGCGCTGATGCCGGCGCTGGCCGCCGAGGGCGGCGATGCCCGCGATCTGGCGCGGCTGGCCGCGCGGCTGGCGCGCGCCAACGCTGCGGTCGAAGTGCTGGCCGATGGCGCCGAGCGCTATCTTGCCTTGAGGGATCGCGGAGCCTCGCAGGCAGGCCCGGGTATGCCGGGTGTTCGACTTCGAGGCCTTTGCCGCCATCCCCGAGGAAATCCGGCGTCCGGCTGTTGCAGCGTGCGATCGATCGTTTCGGCCATGAGGGGCCGGCCGAACTCGGCAAGGTGGAGGCGTTGCTGTTGCGCCCTGGAGCAGGCTGGCGCCAAAAAGGCCGCTCCAACGGGCGTGAAGGCTAAAACAGACCCTTGCCGGCGCCATGATGAGCCTAGCCGGGGGAGAATCCGCATCGAACCGGCGCCGCCCAGGCGCCGCCGGGCGAAGCGTGACATTGGGGCGCAGGATTACCGCGATCGGGGTCGAAACGCGGCTTTCGTCCTATACCGCGCCCCAGGCCTTAACCACCCGCGAAAACGCCGTCTCAAACGCCATGATTTGAACGGGAATCGCGCTAGGATGCGCTAAATAGTCCTGCGTGGTTCCCTTGGCAGCGACCGGGGTGGCACTTAGATTGTAAAGCGGTCGAGCGGGGGATTTCCTCGTGGCTAGCCGGACAGGCTGCCGAAGAATACAATCCAAGGACACCCAAGGATAAAGGCCGCGATCCGCGCGACCACGAAGGAAGATCGATGAACGCCAATCTGCGCAATTTCGCCCTCTGGGTTATTATTGTTTTGCTGCTGTTGGCGCTGTTCACGCTGTTCCAGAATCCTGGTCAGCGCACTTCCTCGCAGGACATCCCGTTCTCGCAATTGTTGACCGAAGTCGACGCCGGTCACGTCCGCGACGTCGTGATCCAGGGGCCGGAGATTCACGGCACCTTCACCAACGGCCACGAGCTTCCAGACCTATGCGCCGAACGATCCGACGCTGGTCTCGCGGCTCTATAACGGCAAGGTCTCGATCACCGCGAAGCCGCCCGGCGACAACGTGCCGTGGTTCGTGTCGCTGCTGGTTTCCTGGCTGCCGTTCATCGCGCTGATCGGCGTGTGGATCTTCCTGTCGCGACAGATGCAGGGCGGCGCCGGCAAGGCGATGGGCTTCGGCAAGTCGCGCGCCAAGATGCTGACCGAGGCGCATGGCCGCGTCACCTTCGAGGACGTCGCCGGCGTCGACGAGGCCAAGCAGGACCTGCAGGAGATCGTCGAGTTCCTGCGCGATCCCGGAAAATTCCAGCGCCTCGGCGGGCGGATTCCGCGCGGCGTGCTGCTGGTCGGTCCTCCCGGCACCGGCAAGACGCTGATCGCGCGCGCGGTCGCCGGCGAAGCCAACGTGCCGTTCTTCACCATTTCGGGTTCGGACTTCGTCGAGATGTTCGTCGGCGTCGGCGCCAGCCGCGTCCGCGACATGTTCGAACAGGCCAAGAAGAATGCGCCCTGCATCATCTTCATCGACGAAATCGACGCGGTCGGCCGTCATCGCGGCGCCGGTCTCGGCGGCGGCAATGACGAGCGCGAGCAGACGCTGAACCAGTTGCTGGTCGAGATGGACGGCTTCGAAGCCAACGAAGGCGTGATCCTGATCGCGGCGACCAACCGGCCCGACGTGCTGGATCCCGCGCTGCTGCGTCCCGGCCGGTTCGACCGCCAGGTGGTGGTGCCCAATCCGGATGTCGTCGGCCGCGAACAGATCCTGAAAGTTCACGTCCGCAAGGTGCCGCTGGCGCCGGATATCAATCTGAAGACCATCGCGCGCGGCACGCCCGGGTTCTCCGGCGCCGACCTGATGAACCTCGTCAACGAAGCGGCGTTGACCGCCGCGCGCCGCAACAAGCGCATGGTGACGCAGGCCGAGTTCGAGGAGGCCAAGGACAAGGTGATGATGGGCGCCGAGCGCAAGTCGCTGGTCATGACCGAGGAAGAGAAAATGCTGACCGCCTATCACGAGGGCGGCCATGCCATCGTCGGCCTCAATGTCGTCGGCCACCGATCCGATCCACAAGGCGACCATCATTCCGCGCGGCCGCGCGCTCGGCATGGTGATGCAGTTGCCGGAGCGCGACAAGCTGTCGATGTCGCTGGAGCAGATGACGTCGCGGCTCGCCATCATGATGGGTGGACGCGTCGCGGAAGAGCTGATCTTCGGCCGCGAAAAGGTCACCTCGGGCGCGTCTTCGCGACATCGAGCAGGCCACCAGGCTGGCGCGCGATGATGGTAACCCGCTGGGGTCTGTCCGAGCAGCTCGGCACCGTGTCCTATGGCGAAAACCAGGACGAGGTGTTCTTGGGCATGTCGGTCTCGCGCACCCAGAACGTGTCGGAAGCCACCGCGCAGAAGATCGACACCGAGATCCGGCGTTTGGTCGAAGAAGGCTAGAACGAAGCGACCCGGATCCTGACCGAAAAGCGCGCCGACCTGGAAAGCCTGGCCAAGGGTCTGCTGGAGTTCGAAACGCTGTCCGGCGACGAGATCACCGACCTGCTCAAGGGCAAGAAGCCGAACCGCGAATCGGTGCTGGAGCCCTCGACGCCGCGTACTTCAGCGGTGCCGCCGGCCGGCAAGCCGCGCCCGCGGCCCGATCCGGATGCCGGCCTGGAGCCGCAGCCGCAGGCATAAGCGTCCTGCGCCGGCGAACTTCGCGGTAAAGCAATGTTGCAAAAGCCCGGCATGATGCCGGGCTTTTCATTTCTACCTGCGTCCTTTTGCCCGCCCCGCGTTGTTGCCGGCCGTGTACTGCCGTCTTGCCTTTGTCCCTGGCGCAATCTATCGTTGCATGATTGGCCGATATCTCGTCAGCAAAGGGATTTGTTCGATGGCGAAGCCGCGATTGACCGTCCAGGCGATATCTCTCATGGCCGGCTTTGCCGTTGGCGCGATCGTCGCCGGTGCGGCGGGCGTAGCGGCGCAGGAGGTGCTGTTCAAAAGCGCCGAGGTGACGCCGGCGGGCGAATACACTTCCGGGATCGAGGGGCCAGCGGTCGACGCCGACGGCAATCTCTATGTCGTCAACTTTCACAGCAATGGCGCCATCGGAAAAGTGCCGCCCGGCGCGGCTCACTCGCAACTCTTCACGACGCTGCCCGCAGGCAGTATCGGCAACGGCATTCGCTTCGACCGCGACGGCCGGATGTATGTCGCCGATTACAAGAAGCACAACGTGTTCGTCATCAATCGCGGCGAAACCCGGCCGCAGGTGTATTTTCACTCCGCCGCATTCCATCAGCCGAACGATCTTGCGATCGCGCCTGATGGCACGCTGTACGCCAGCGATCCGCTGTTTCCGCACAAAGGCCAGATCTGGCGCATCGTGCGGCAGCCCGGCGGCACCGGGCGCGGCGCGGTGATGTCCAGCCCCAGGCAAATGGGCGCGACCAATGGCCTCGATCTCAGCCCGGACGGCGCCACGCTTTACGTCAGCGAGTTCCGACACCCGCCAGGTATGGGCGTACAAGCTCGATGGCGACAAGCTGATCGAACCGAAGCTGCTGAAAACGTTCGATGCGGCCGGGATCGGCGGCACCATCAGCGAACTCGACGGCCTGCGCACCGATGTCGACGGCAAGATCTTTGTCGCGCGGCCGAATGCCGGCAGCGTTTCGGTGATCAACCCCGACGGCACGCCGGCGCGCGCGGACATCGCCGTGCTCGGCAAGAATCTGTCGAACCTGACGTTCGGCGGTCCCGACGGCAAAACGGTTTTCGTTACCCAGGTTGACGGCCGTTTCATCGAATCCTTCCGCGTCGATCGCCCCGGCCGGGAGCCCTGCCAGCGTTTGTCCTGTTAGGCGCCTTGTTCACCCTGGAGTGGAGGGGGGCAAGGATCTAAGGCGGGTTCGTCGGCGCGATGAAGTGCGAATTCACAAAACCGTCGACCGCGGAATTGCCGACCAGGTCGACCAGCGACCAGTCGCCCGTGGTCTTGACGACATGCAGTCGCGTGCCGAACGGAATCGTCTGGGAGATATCGAAATTCGTGCCGGGCCCGGCGCGCAGCCTGACACCGGAACGCGCGATTACCTGCATGCTTTGGCTGGTGGCGCCGATCTGGGCAACCGGCGCTCCAAACTGGAAATCGCCGAAGTCGCCATTGGCCTGGTTGGGATCGCAGGGAACCCCCGCCACCGCTGGACCAATTCCTTGCAACAGCGACCATTTCTTGGATTGCAGGAACGCCTTGTAGCCGCGCCAGCCGGTCGATTGCGCCAGCCAGGCGTGCGACGCAAGGCCGGCACTCAGAACGGCGTCGCAGGTGGCGCCGCTGCCGTACACGCCGATCTGGTAGCTTGGCAGCGTCGGGTCCGGCCCGAATGCCGCCGCGACGGCCTTAAAGTAGGGCAGGATATTGGAATTGACCTGCGACGCCGTGGCGTCGACATCGGCGCCGAAATAGATCGCGCTGTCGGCGGGCTGCCCGACGATCTTGGCTGCATAGTTGCGGGCGTAAACTCCCTCGAGGTTGCCCGAATGAGCGGTGAAGGCGCCAATCGTGTTGCCTGCCCTCGACTTATGGACGATGCCGATGCGCAGGCCTGCCGCCGCGAATTGACCGGCTTCCTTGAGCGTCAGCCGCTTAGTCGAACTCGGCGTGTCTCTGGAGTAATAGCGGATGACGGTTTTCACGCCCGCCTGGACGAGCGCTGGGGCGAAATCCCCGCACGAAGAGGAAACGTCGATGATTTCTGTCAATGGAGCCTCCAATTGATTTAATGTGAAATCAGGCAAGCGAGCGATTCAATGGGTCGATCCTGGAACAACTACTGAATAGAGTCAATGTGAAATAGCGCCCATATCGCCGTGGCACGTCGTCGCTCTAGGGCTGGGGAGAGGGCGGCAAAGCCAGGCGGGCAATTGCGATGGCGTTCGTTGATATGCCGTGGCATGTTGCCGCCCGCCCGGAGCCAAATGCCGGCGCGCTTGCGCCAACCGCGCGGCGAATGAAAGACAAGGGAGGGGAAGCCGATGCGTTTGGCCACGGGATTTGCCGCGCTGGGCGTGGTTGCATGGTTGGCGCTGGCGAGTGGCGCAGACGCTGCCGAGATGCGCGGCGTCACCGCGACCGAAATCAGGATCGGCCAGACCATGCCCTATAGCGGGCCGGTGTCGGCGTTCGGCGCGCTCGGCAGGGGCGAGGTCGGCTATTTCAAGATGCTCAACGAGCGCGGCGGCATCAATGGCCGCAAGGTCAATTTGATCTCGCTCGACGACGGCTATGCGCCGCCGAAGGCGGTCGAGCAGACCAGGCGGCTGGTCGAAAGCGACGAGGTCGCGCTGATCTTCTCCACGATCGGAACCGCCCAGAACAGCGCGATCGCCAAATATCTGCAGAGCAAGAACATCCCGCAACTGTTCCCCGGGTCGGGCGCGTCGAAGTTCGCCGACATCGCGCAATATCCGCAAGCCACCGTCGGCGTGCAGGCGCCGGCCCGTTACGAGGCACGGCTCTACGCCCGCTATGCGCTTTCGAAAAATCCCGACGCCAAATTCGCCGTGCTTTCGCAGAACGACGATTTCGGCCGGGATTATCTGCTCGGCCTGAAGGACGTGCTCGGCGACAAATACGATTCCATCGTCACGTCCGCGACCTATGAAGTGTCGGACCCGACCATCGACTCCCAGATCGTCAAGCTGAAGGCGTCCGGCGCCGAGGTGTTCGTGATCGCGGCGACGCCGAAATTCGCGGCCCAGGCGATCCGCAAGTCGTTCGAGATCGGCTGGCGGCCGATGACGTTTCTGGCCAATGTCGCGGTCTGGATTTCGACCGTGATGCAGCCGGCCGGGCTCGAGGCCTCGACCGGCATTATCTCCACGGCCTATGTCAAGGACCCCGACGATCCCGCCTGGAAGGACGATGCCGGCGTCAAGATGTGGCGGGAATTCATGACCAAATACGTCCCGGAGTCGGACCAGCACGACACCAATTACGTCAACGCCTATAACAGCGCGATGGTGCTCGAGGCGGTGCTGAAAGCCTGCGGCGACGACCTGTCGACTGGAAACATCCTGAAAAACGCCTACGCCATCAAGGATATGGAACTGCCGATGCTGCTGCCGGGCATCAAGGTCAATACCAGCCCGACCGATCACGTCCCGGTCGACCAGATGCA
The DNA here is from genome assembly GCA_963719335.1 of Terriglobia bacterium. GTDB lineage: Bacteria > Acidobacteriota > Terriglobia > Bryobacterales > Bryobacteraceae > Bog-105. The sequence continues at coordinate 380,649 of CAVRBR010000003.1, forward strand.
GTTCATGCGTTTCAACGGCAAGAGCTGGGACCGGTTCGGCGATCTGCAGACCGGGAATTGAGGCCCGCGGAACCCTTCCCGGGGGGCGCGCGAAGGCGCGCTTCGATCGGGATTTATTGCCGGAAACCGGCGCAAATGGTCAAAAACCTTAAGATTTTTTCAAGTCTGTCCGGCCTATTGGTTGAGGACCGAGCCTTCCGCCGGGGAGCGGACGCGCGTGAAAAGGACCTTGCATGGCCGCGCCCGTTTCCGTCCCGCTCACCGCTGCCCCCGATCGAAGCGCAAACCCGCCGGCCATCGGTGCTTACGGCCGACGGTTCGGAATCCATATTTTCCTGATTTCCTTCCTGTGTCTGTACTACCTCTCCAACGCGTCGATCATGCTCGGCCACTACGATCTCGGTTGGCATCTGGCAGCCGGCGATTTGATCAGAAACCGAGGCAGTATTCCATTTCAGGATCCGTGGTCATTTACGCTCGGAGACAGACTGGTACAATCTGTCTTGGCTTTGGGACGTCATTGCCAGCTTGATATTTCAATACGCAAAGTTCGATGGTCTGCTCCTGCTCACGCTGGCATGTGGTGCAATCATCGTCGGATATCTTGCATCCGTCTGCTTGAGTCGCGGTGCCTCTGCGACCGCGGTTTGTGTTTCCGTTTTTTTTGCGGGCCTGCTGTACCCATCGTTCGCGACGCCGCCCAACGTTTATCTTGCCGCTTCGCCGAACACCGTCACGATGCTGTTCTGCGTTGTTTTTTATGGGGCATGTCTAAACAGAACGAGATGGTTTTTGCTGCCGGTGATGATGGTCGCCTGGGTCAATCTGCACGGCGGATTTTGCTGGGCTTTCTCATCATTGGCGTCTTCGGCGGCATGGCGTTGCTCAGACGAGATTGGCGGGGTGCGAAGACGCTCACTCTCGCCGGGCTAAGTTGCTTCGCGGCAATTTTTATTAACCCGCTCGGTTGGAACATCTTCGAGGGGTTGACGGCTACGCTCGGCCACTTCGTTCAAGCGAACATTACCGAGTGGCAACCTTATTACCTCAACATGAGCATGCCGGGGAGCATTCCGGGTATCCTGTATGCTCTCGCGTTTGCGGTTTTTGAGCTGCGCCTCAACGGCTTGCGTTCCATTCCGCTCGAGACCCGGGTGCTTTCCTGGCTGTTCTTGTGCCTGGGTATTTATCAATTCAGATACATTTCTTTCTTCTTTTTGTTTTCGACGGTTCCGATGGTGCTTTATCTCGATGGTTTGTGCCGCGACCGGTTCAATGATCTGGAAATTCGCAAGTCGATGCTTGCTGCCGGCATCGCAGGGATGTGCATCCTGTCGTTGACCTTCGTAAAAATGGAGCCTGCGTTTGCGCTTCCGGATATGCTTTCGCAGCAGGATGCGCTCTATCTCCAGGCGCATTTCTCGCGTGCTCGACTTCTAAATCACTGGAATTTCGGGGGCTTGCTGATTTTTCGAACGGCGGGGACGGTGCCTGTGTTCGTGGATGGCCGAGCGGCGACGGCTTATCCAGACGGTCTGTTGCGCGACTATTTCAGTCTGGTTCATCAGAACGTGGACGGCGTGCCTGGGATGCCGTGCTGGAAAAATATCGGATCGACGCAGTGCTTTGGGTGAAAGATCATGAGCAGCTTAGGCGGTTCCTCGTAGGCAGGCGCGGTTGGAAGGAAGAATACACGGGAGCGTATGCGAGCGTTTACGTCAAACCGTGAACGCTTTCCTTCGGCAATAAAGACATCGGCATTCGGGAAAGTTATGTCAGAGATCGTTTCAGCTTCGTCTTCGGTTCAGGACAGGTCACGAATCGGAAGCACGGCCGTACTGTTGACGGCGCTCGGATGGCCACCGTTATCGCTATTCAAATGCTGTCCCTCAAGACCGGTGTACACGAGGCGATGTCCACCGATGACGCCATGCGGCTCGTGGAAGTTCGAGACCTGATCAACGGCCAGGGCTGGTTTGACCTGCGGCAATACCGGTTGAATCCGCCCGGGGTCCTGATGCACTGGACGCGCGTCATCGATTTTCCTTTGTCACTGTCGATCTTGGCGCTGAAACCGTTTTTGGGAATATACCGCGCCGAATCTGTGAACTCTTCGCCTGGCCATTATTACTTTTTTGCGCCGCGCTTGTGTCGATCTGTAGCCATCGCCCGCCAGATGAGTAATGGCGCTCTGACCTCGCAGGTAGGAGCGGTGATCATGGCAATGCTGGCAAGACCGGCGCTTGTTCATTTCCGGCCTGGCGCGATTGACCACCACAATGTCCAGATCGATCTCTTGCTGATGCTGTCTGTTTACGCTGCAAATCGAGCGGAGTGCGATCAAGGCGGCACTGGCTGGTGTGGCAGCATCACTTTCCTTGGCCATCGGCGTCGAAATGCTGCCCCCGATCGCCGCGGTCTCATCGCCGTGGCGGGTCTTTTTGTCTGGCGCGGCGCGGCGGTCGCGCGGCAAGTCGCGGCATTCGGAATAGCATTGGCAGGAGCTTCGCTCGCGCTGGCGTTGGCCCTGCTGCCATTCGGCACAATAGCAGCTCCCGTCTGTGATACCCTGGGCGGACCGGTGTTGCTCTTGACGATCGGCGGCGGCATCGGCCTGGCATCCATGGTCGGTATTGACCGATACCGTTCGGCACTATGGTTGCGTCTGGTCGTGGGAGCCGGCGCCGGTGGGGCGCTGATCGGCGCATTTGTTTCATTGTTCGGAAGCTGCCTGAATCGCCTTATGCGCACCTGAATCCACTCTTCGCGTCGTTATGGCTCGACACGGTGCAGGAAACTACTTCACTGGCGAAGATGCTTCGGCTTGGGCCGCAGGACGTTGCCGGCTTTTTCGCGCTTCCGCTGATTCATTGGGCCTGGCTGCGGTTGCGCT
>CAVRBR010000004.1:0-74796 GCA_963719335.1 Terriglobia bacterium
GACCGCGATGTTACCGGACTGACCGGCGATAGGTTCACCGTCCTCGACTGGGAAAAACAGGAAGAATTTGACGAGTTCCTCACCGATCTCCGCGCCGAGCACCGACCCGCCACCCGCACAGAAAACCTGCTGGTCGAAAAAATGGCGCAGTCCATTGAGTAAGCCAGCGCGCCACGTTCATCGCTCAATGAGCTTCTAAAGCGCAGAGCCGAAAAGCGCAAACTCCAAATTGGGTTCGAATCGCAAAAGCACGGGCCGAGCAGGAAGCGCGGCCAAAAAACGAACGAAAATCGCTCGCCCGGCAAAAGGGCGCGTAACGGCCAACAATTCTCCACAGCAACGCCGCAGTCCCGGGAACGGACACTCGAGGGGTGCTTTCCCCGCCCGCAGTGCGCTAAAAGCGAACCATAGGCACGAAAAAGGAACTGGTCGGCGAAATGCATCATAAGAACTACAAATGACGCTCTGGAACGATCTTCGCTATGCTGCCCGGCAGCTCCGAAAAAGCCCTGCCTTCACCATCACCGTGCTCGCCACGCTAGGCCTCTGCATCGGCGCAAACACGGCAATCTACACGGTTGTAGAACGCTGTTTTTCCGGTCTCTGCCTTATCCCGATCCCGCTCGGCTGGTGATGATTACGACCGTCTTCCATAAGGGCGGCGCGTCCGCGCCGACACCAGCCAAACCGGCTCCAGTGGGAGATCGTCCGCGATCACGCCTCCTTCCTCGACAGCGCCGTTTACGGCTCGACCGGCGGGCGTCAACCTATTCGCCGCCGGCCGCGTCGAATACATCCAGCAGCAGAGAGTCAGCGCGAATTTTTCCACGTTCTCGGAATCCATCCACTCATCGGGCGCGAATTCACCCGTCAGGAGGATGTGCCGGCGGTCCGCCACTCACCGTCCTCAGCTATGAGCTCTGGCAGCGCGTGTTCCGCGGCGATCCCATCCATCGTGGGCCGCACGGTAGACCTGCGCGGCGCGCCGCATACGGTCGTCGGCATCATGCCGCCGGGCTTCCGCACCGATCAGCCGGCCGACTCTGGACGCCTCTCCAGCCGTCCACTTCCGGCGAGGGAGGAGGAGACAACTACGGCATCATCGCGCGACTCAAACCCGGCGTGACATTCGCGCAGGCCGATGGCCAGCTCAACTCCATCATGGTCCGGTCGTCAAAGCCGAAATGCACCTGCCCGAGCGGCGTCAACGATGGAAGAAAAAGCGCTTCCGCTTCAGGTCGGCCTCACAAACGATATTCGTCGAAGAGTCAACCTGATGTGGGGCGCGGTCGGACTGGTCTTCTAATCGGTTGCGTGAATATCGCGGGCATTCTGCTCGCTCGCTCCGCCGCGCGCTCGCGTGAAATCGCAACGCGCATGGCCATCGGCGCCGGCCGCGCCCGGGTCATGTCACAACTGCTTTGCCGAAGCTGTCTTGCTCGCCATCGGCGGCGGCTTACGTCGGCCTGGCTGATCGGCGAATTCGCTCTGAAGGGGCTCATCGCGCTCAATCCGGAGAGTTAAATGTGGGCTCCGTTCATCTCGATCTCCGCGTCATGGCGGTCATGCTCGCGTGTCGCTCTGCGACCAGCATCCTCTTCGGCTTGTTTCCCGCCTTCGAAGCCACTTCCGTCGATCTGCGCTCTGCGCTTTCGGAAGGCGGCCGCGGCGCGCTGGTGGCCGCCGGCAATGGAAACGTCAAGCTCTGGTGTTTGTCGAAGTCGCGCTCGGCGTGGTGCTCGTCGTGGGAGCTGGCCTGCTGATCCGCACTTTCACCATCCTCGTGAACGCGAATCCCGGCTTCAACCCGAACCATGTCATGACTGCTTCCTTGTCTTTGCAGGATGCGCGCTATAAGACCACCGCCGCCGGTGCCCGCCTCTTCCGCGAAAGTCTCGAACGCATCCGTCAGATCCCCGGCGTTGAATCCGCCGCGGTGGCCTTGAGCCTGCCTTACGAGCGCCCTTTGAATCTGGGTGTTCAGGAGTTCCGGGCCAGCCCTGAACCAGCCAGAATCACGAATTTCACCTACGCCACGCCCGGATGTTCGAAGCATCGCAGATTCCGCTGCTGCGCGGCCGCGTCTTTACGGATGCCGACAACGCTACCGCGGCGAAGGTCGCGGTAGTGAATCAGGCTTTCGTCAGGCGTTATTTGCGCAACAACCCGAGCCGCTCGGCACCCATATCAAAATCGGGGACACGGATTACCAGATCGTCGGCATCGTCAGCGATGTTCAGCAGAAAATCGGTTGGGGCGGATACGGTCCAATCGATGCGTTTCCGCAGGTATACGTTCCGGCCGATCAAGTTACAGATGGACCTTCGCGCTGGCGCATACCTGGTTTTCGCCAAGCTGGGTAGTTCGAACACACGGTGATATCGCGGGCCTACCCGAGAGCCATGCGCCACGCGCTCGAAGCGGTCGATCCGCGCCTGCCCTTTTCGGCCTTCCACAACATGTCCGAATTCGTGGCGCATCGCTCGAAGACCAGCGTTATCAGGCGGCGCTCTTTTCCGCCCTGGCTGGCCTCGCGATTCTCCTTGCCGCGCTCGGCGTCTACGGCTTGATCGCGCAATCGGTCGCGCAACGCACTCGCGAAATGGGCATCCGCCTGGCTCTGGGCGCGACTCGCGAACGGCATTGTTCGCAGCGCCGCCGCTCCCGGCATCGCGTTCTCGCTGAGCGGAGTCGCCTGCGGCTTGATTCTGGCGTTTTTCGCTACGCGCCTTTTGAAAAGCCTGATCTGGGGCGTTCCACCCACCGATCCCGCGACGTTCATCTGTGGTCGCTCTGTTGTTGATCGCTATCGCCGCGCTCTCGAGCGTTCATCCCAGCCCTGCGCTTGGCCCGCCTCGATCCCGCTCGAACGCTTCGCAGCGAATAATGCCCGGAGTCGCGGCGCACTCCCGGCCGCGAGCGACCGCCATGCTACCCCGTCCGCTGACCCGGCACGCCATACTAAAAGCAGCGATGCTTCAGGATTCGACGGGCTCACGGCCGTATTCCCTGCCCGAAGTCCATGAGAGCGTCTCCACTACCCACACCCAATTCTGGCGCCGTCTATTCGCCTTCGCCGGACCCGCTTACCTCGTCAGCGTCGGATACATGGATCCGGGCAACTGGGCTACCGATCTCGAAGGCGGCGCGCGATTCGGCTATCGCCTGCTCTGGGTTCTGGTCCTCTCGAACTTGATGGCGCTGCTGCTGCAAACCCTGAGCGCCCGGCTCGGGATCGTCGCTCAGCGCGATCTGGCGCAAGCCTGCCGAGACGAATATCCGAGATCGCTTTCTTACGTCCTTTGGGTGCTATGCGAGCTGGCGATTGTCGCGTGCGATCTGGCGGAAGTTCTCGGCGCCGCCATCGGGCTCAATCTGCTGTTCCATTTACCGCTGCTCATCGGGCGTGCTGATCACCGCAGCCGACACGCTGCTCATCCTATGGTTCAGCCGGCTCGGCATTCGCGTCATCGAAGCTTTCGTCCTGGTGCTCATCGCCACCATCGGCGGATGCTTCGCTTTCGAAATTTTTCTCGCACAGCCACACGCCGCCGAAGTGCTCACCGGTTTATTGCCCCGCCTCAATTAGTCAAAGCCTGTACGTCGCCGTTAGTATCTTCGGCGCTACCGTCATGCCGCACAATCTGTATCTCCATTCGGCGCTCGTGCAAACACGCCGCATCGGCCAGCGAGAAGAAGACAAGCGTACCGCCTGCCGCTTCAACTTGCTCGATTCCACCATCGCTCTGAACGGAGCGCTGTTCGTCAACGCCGCCATCCTGATCATGGCGGCGGCCGTTTTCTTCAAACGCCACATCATAGTCACCGAGATTCAGCAGGCTCACCAGCTTCTGTCGCCGCTGCTCGGCACCACCGCGGCAAGCGTGCTGTTCGGCGCCGCTTTGCTCTGTTCCGGGCAATCTTCCACCTTGACCGGCACCATGGCCGGACAGATCGTCATGGAAGGTTTCTTGCGCTTCCGCATGCAGCCCTGGCTGCGCCGGGCGGTCACGCGCTTTCTGGCCATCACTCCCGCCGCCTTCACCATTTATCTATTCGGCAATGCCGGCACGTATAAGCTCATCATCCTCAGCCAGGTCATTCTCACTTTGCAACTTCCCTTCGCGGTCATTCCTCTCGTGCACTTCACGAGCGACCGCAAGCGCATGGGCGAATTCGCCAACGGCGTTTGGCTCAAAACCGGTGCCTGGTCCTGTGCCGCATTCATCCTTGTTTTGAATACCTGGCTGATGTGGGATCAGGTCCGCGACTGGGCGAGTTCGAGCAGCCCCGACTATCGCCTGCTCGTCATCGGCAGTTCACTCGTCGCGGCGCTCGCCTTCCTCGCTCTCCTCGCCGCAATGGTCGTGTGGCCGTGGCTGCGGCGAGTGCCTGCTAGGCCCGAGCGAGTGGCCGTCACTGTCGCCGACCAACCCGCGCCCGTATTTCCGTCGCGTACTTACTCCAATATTCTTGTCCCGTTGGATCATAGCGATGCAGACCATGAAGCGCTCGGCAACGCTCTCGCGCTGGCGAAAATGCATCAGGCGCGCATCATCCTGCTGCACGTCGAGGAAGGCGTCACAAGTCAAATGTTCGGGTCTCTTTCATCCACTGCGGAAATCGCCGAAGGACAAGATTATCTTGCCAATATCGTGGCCTCGCTGCGCAGCCAGCACGTGAACGTTGACGTCGTGGTCCGCCATGGGAAAAGTCCGGCAAAGGAAATCGCCGCCGCTGCCCACGACCTTCAACCCGACTTGGTGATCATGGCGTCCCATGGCCATCGCGGGCTGAAAGACTTAATTTTTGGTACGACAATCAACGCTGTACGCCACCACGTCAAGGTGCCACTCCTCATCGTCAGCTCATCTTAAAAAAACGGAATGACCGATCTCTCGAGCGGAAGGATTCTTGTGACCGGCGGCGCCGGATTTATCGGCAGCGCGCTTGTTTGGGAGCTGAATCGTCGCGGGCTCAAAAATATCCTCGTCGCCGATTTCCTGGGCAGCGACGAAAAGTGGAAGAATCTCGTTCCGCTTCAATTTGCCGATTACATCGAGGCCGACGATCTGCTGATGCGCCTCGATTTCTCCAGCCATCTCTTCGACGACGTGAAGGTGATTTTTCATCTGGGCGCTTCTTCCTCGACTACCGAAACCGACGCCGCCTACCTGATCCACAACAATTTTGAATACACGAAGGCGCTGGCCCGCTTCGCTCTCGACCGCGATCGGCGCTTTGTTTATGCATCCTCGGCCGCCACCTATGGCGCTGTCGAGGCAAGCCTGCCGGAATCGGCGCCGCTCCAAACCCTGCGCCCGTTGAACATGTACGGCTATTCCAAGCATCTGTTCGATTGCTACGCGGAAGCTTGTGGAATGCTCCCGCGGACTACGGGTCTCAAATATTTCAATATCTTCGGACCAAACGAAAATCACAAGAACGATATGCGCAGTGTGGTCCAGAAAGCGTTTTACCAAATTCTCGAAACGGGGCAGGTATCGCTGTTCAAGAGCTATCGGCCCGAGTTTCAGGATGGCGAGCAACGCCGCGACTTCCTCTATATCAAGGATGCGGTGGCCGCCACTGTATTCCTGGCCGAAAACGTCGATGGCGGAGGGCTCTTCAACATCGGCTCGGGCCAAGCCAATACCTGGTTGTCGCTGGCAACCGCGATCTTCAACTCACTCGGGCAGAGGCCCAAAATAAACTTCATCGACATGCCCGCCGAGTTGCAGGACCGCTATCAGTACTTCACCTGCGCCGATATCACCAAGCTCCGGTCGTCGGGCTTCGAGCAGCCCATGACGACTCTGGCCGACGCCGTCCGCGATTACATCGTGAACTATCTCGTACCTGAGCGACATCTCGGCGACGAGAAGTAATGGCGAGGCATGCCTCGCCACTTCTATACTGAAAGTATGTTCTTTCGCCGCGAGCGACCGAAGATCCCTTCCTTCGCAGAACGCGTGAATCTGCTGAAGCAAGCCGGATTCAGCACCGAGACGCTGCCAGACGGTCGCGTGAAGATCGCAAAGAACGGCATCGGAGCGGTCATCGGCGACGAAGGCAAGAATCAGCCGGAAATCGAGAAGGCAGGCGTGCTGGTCGGCTCAGAGGTCGCCACCCTGCTGAGTGCCGGGTATCAAATGTTCCTCGAAACGCGAAGCGGGAAACGCATACCCGCGACCGCGGAGCAGCTCAAGGCGCTGCATGAGTTCGAGGACGACGTGAAAGCCGCGCTCGATCTGGTGAATCTCTACAACACTTCACTCGGTACTACGACCCCGCAGCACATGTACGATCGCGTTTACAAGCGCGACAGCGGCCGTCAACCGAAACCTTGGGAGACCAAGGATAATCGGATCGTCCCGCCGGACACGAAACGTTCACCTCACCCCTACACTGAGGAGCCGGTGCATCTGGTCGAACGAGACAGCGGCGTATAGGTCTCCCAAATCGGGCACAAAAGGCTCTACCAGAATTTTTTGCGCCTCCCCTGCCTTGCCCGCGCCGTCGAGCGATGCCGCGAGCATCGCCCGCGCACGCAGATCTCCTCCGCCCGAACGCTCAAGAATTTGTTGCCATAGCTGCGCGGCTTCGGCGTAATGGCGATTCAAAAAATAGCCGTAGCCGAGCAGCGTCTGCCTCAGCTGATCGTTCACCGGGAAAGCATCCACCTGCCCGCGCCATTGCGCCGTGGAGACATCGCCGCGAGTCAACAGCAGCGCCAACGCGGCGAAGGAAGCGGGGCGCCTGTCTATCTGGGAGGCGGAAGCGGCGCTTTTCTTGGCACCCGCCACATCGCCCTGCATCAGCTGCCACACTGCCGTTTGACTCAGTGCCAGCGACCGCAACCCTGCATCGGTGAAATTCGCGCTTTGGAGCGAATCGATGCCTTTTGCCGTCCGCCCGGAAATCGCCAGCCATGTCGCTCGAAAGAGTGGCGCAACCGGGTCGTTCGGTGGTCGTAGCGACAAGTAGCGGTTGAACACAATGTCCGCGCGGTTCACGTCGCCTTCGAGGAAGATACAAACCGCCAGCGCCGGCAGAATATTCGCATTATTGTCGATCCCCAGCAGGATCTTTTCGGCATCGGCAAAACGCCTCGTCTCGAGCAATCCCAAAGCGAGCTGCTGTCGAAGATTCGCATTTCCGGGCTCAGTTCGAGCGCCCGGCTCAGTGAGCGTTGGCCCCCGGTCGCGTCCCCGAGCAGGAAGCGAACCGAGGCGAGCGCAGCGAGCTCATCCACCTGGTTAGGCGCCAACTGCAATACTGCGCGCGCAGTTTGTTCTTGCTTTGCAAGAGGAGCGTGCGAGATTCGGGCAGCAATCGCATCGAAGCGCGCTCGGTCGACAGGCGTAAAGGAACCGCGGTGACTCGCCGCGGCGGCAAGCAGCGGTCCGGAATCTTTTCCCGTCTCCGTCAATAACTCGGAAAGTGCGGCGTATGCCAGCCCGAAGCTGGATCCGCTTGAATGGAAGCCCGGAGCAACTGGATTCGCGCTGCGACGTTCGAGCTTGCCACCGCAGCCGTAAACGCCCGTAGCGCCTGCGGGTTCTTCACCGCAAAAGACGTCGCGCCGTTGTTCAGCCGTTTGGCCAAAGCATTCAGCGGTGACAACAATCCAGCAGAAGAAGGTCCCTCTACACGAATGACTTGCCGGTTCCTCTGTGTCGCCAGCTCGGTAACGGTTGCTTCAATACTAATTCGACCGTTCCGCTCTTCGACGGTTGTGCGCAACGCCTCGTCGGCCCTCATTTGATATGCGCCGGATTCGCCGCTCGACGACCGCCGCCACCAGATTTCGGCAAGTGACGAAATCCTGTTCCAGAACCATCGATACAGTGGTTTTCATCCACTCGGATGACGAGTCGGCAATCAGGAGGTCCGCCGGAAGAATAGCGATTCGCACAAGTGAATTGCTCGTCTGGCGCGAACAATCCGAAAGTACGAGCAGGGCTGCAAGTAAAACAACGCGGGATGTAAGACGCAGGAAAATCCTCTTAGAGCGGCTTGGGGTTCTCCGCGAGAAGCTGCTTGAAAGCCGGATCTTTTTTCAGCAACGCGAATTCCGGTATCTCGGGAATCTTCTGACGATCTTTGACTCCCTCTTCGAGAGCCTTCCGCAGATAGATGATGGCCCGCTCGTTTGCGCCCGATTTCGCATACATCTTGGCGAGGTAAAGATGAAAGATCGCTCTTTCTCCTATTGTCCGCTCCTGCATCAAAGTACCGAAGGTGCTGTGATGCTCGAACACGTCGGGGTCAAGTTTCAGCGCTGTTCGTAGCAGTCGGTCGCACGCTTGTAATCTTTTCGCGCAAAATAAGCCGCGCCGAGGTTGGCATAGATGGAAGCTGACGGAGGCGAATACTTCAGCGCCCGTTTGTAATAGCCGATGGCGCGCTCGAAGCTCTTTGCGCGTAATAAATGGTGCCCAGATTGTTAATCGCTTCCGAATATTTCGGATCCAGCTTGATGGCGCGCTCATAATTCTTCTTCGCCAGATCGAATTGCAGAAGCTGGTGAAACGCGATGCCGATTTTGTTCGCGACGACCGGCGAATCGTCTGGCCCCTCCCGATACATGTCGATGGCGTCGCGATACATCTTGCGCGCCATGTAGATGTCGCCACGCAGCTCCGGCGTGATGGCCGGCCGCGGCGGTCGCGCCCACGGGACGGCATAGGCCGGGCCGAAGCCCGCAGATCGGTCGGAGCAGCGGCCCGTTGCTGACCCCACACTCCCAGCGGAGCAGCGCAAAAAGCCAAACAGCAGCAAGCTAGACGGTTACCGAAAAAGAGATCATACGGCGATCCCCCTTTGTCTGTTTACTATATACCTTTTTGAGGTGACCTGGGGAACGGGAAACCTCAGGACTGCCTAGCCTGCCCGGCTAGTGGAAAATGCTTTTCAGCTTATCGAACAGCCCCGGCTTCTTTCCGTCTTGCTTGTTCTTCTCTGGGGCTGGAGCATTGACGTCCGGAGGCGCTCCTGGCGGAATCACGCCGGGCGTGGGAGGCGCGTTCGGCAATGCGGCAGGCTGCTCCGGGTCGAGGTTTCCCAGCCGGCGATCTCCGTCGCACCGGCTTGGTGCAGCGGGCAGAACTGAACCGGTTGCGTGCCCAGCAAATAATATTCGGTGTCGACTTTCGGGCAGGCGCTGGTCGCGAGCTGCACCGCTGAGCGGATCGATTTGCGCGCTGACCACGCCGTCCGGCACATCGAACTGCGCTACGTCGCGGTACGCCCGATGTTTGTGGGCCCGCTTCATAAACTCTGTCCAAATCGGAAGCGCCGCTTTAGCGCCTTCCAGTTTCAGATCCTGATAATCATCCAGACCGACCCAGACAATGCAAAGCAGCTTGGTGGTATATCCCGCGAACCAGGCGTCATGCGACGTGCCGGTCTTGCCTGCCGCGGGAAGCGTGAATCCGCGAGCCCGCACCCCGGCGCCGGTACCGATGCGGAGAACATCCTCCATCAAGTCACCATCAGGAAATTCACGCGAGGATCGAGGATCTTCTTGGTTTCGGGTTGCGAGGACCACACCGACGTCGCCGGATTTGTCTACAATGCGCGACATCATGCGCGGCTCCACCATCACGCCCTTGTTGGCGAACAGCGTGTAAGCTCCCGCGATCTCCAGCGGCGTAACATCGTATGAGCCAAGCGCCATGGCGGGCGTGGCGCGGATGTCGGCGAGACCGGCCTTGTGCGCCAACTCGGCCACCGCTCCGTAACCGGCCGCCTCCGCGACTTCCACCGCGGGCACGTTCAACGATTTCGCGAAAGCCGTTCGCAATGTGACATCGCCCAACCAGTCGCCGTGGTGGAAATCGACCGGCTCATACGGCTTGCCGTCGAATAAGAAGGTGCGCGGCTCGTCCTGAAAAATAGTGGAAGGGGTAATGGGATCGGGGCTGGTCCCAAAGACGCGGTATTCAGCGCGGCGGCATAGACGAAAGGCTTGAAAACGCTGCCCGAAGGGCGCTTCGCCACGACGTGATCGAGTTGGCTGACGCCGTAGTTCTTTCCGCCGATCAGCGCCTTCACTTCCCCGGTGTGCGGATCGAGGCAGATCAGCGCGACCTGCGGCTCTTCGACCGGAGTTCCCTCTTTGTGGCGCTTGGCGAGCAGGGCGTCCACTTCGCGCATGCCGATCGCGACCGACTCCGCCGCATCCCGCTGCAGATCGGGATCAAGCGTAGTGTAGATCTTCGATCCCGACGTCTTGAAAATCGCGGTCCTGAAAGTCATCCGCAAGCCGCTCGTTGACCAGATCGACAAAATAAGGCGCGTCGGCCGATTCGATTCCCTGCCTCGCGATCACCAGCGGGTGCTTGCGATCGCGCTGTCATATTGAGCCTGCGAAATATATCCGTTGTCGAGCATGCGAGCGAGAACCACATTGCGGCGCGGCTTGCGCGCGCTCAGGCCAGCGAACGGGATTCCGAAAGCTTGGCTCCTGAATCAGCCCCGCGAGAGTGGCCGCTTCGGGAAGGGTCAGCTGGCGGATATCTTTTCCGAAGTATGCTTGCGACGCCTCGCCGAATCCGCGGATCGCGAATGAGCCGCGGCGTCCGAGATCCACCTGATTGGCGTAGTATTCGAAGATCTTTTGCTTGGTCAGCTTGCGCTCGAGGTGAATGGTGATCAGCAGCTCATCGAACTTGCGGGTCCAGGTTTTGCGGCTGTCGAGCCAAAGATTTCGGGCGAGCTGCTGCGTAAGAGTAGAAGCGCCCTGCGCATTGCGATGTTGCTTGAGATCGACGAACATAGCCTCGACGATGCGCACCGGATCAAAGCCCGAGTGCTGGAAGAAGCGCTTGTCCTCGATCGAGATGACAGCCTGCACCAGCACAGGCGGGATGTCGTCGTACCGGACCAGGCGGCGCTTCTCGCGATTCTTGTCGTAGAGGCTGCTCAGCAGCTGAGGCTCCAGCGTGTACTCGGTGCGGGCGGTGTTGTCGCTCAGCGCGATAATGGAGGAAATTTTGCCGTCTTTAAAGCGAAGCACGCCCGGTTCCGAGCCGCTGTAGGAGCGGTCGCCGGGGAAGATCTCGATGGCATCCGCGCGCAAATGGTACCAGCCCCCCGGATTCGTGCGCGCATCCTCGGCGTATCCGCTCTCTCGCAGCTTGGCAGCGAAGTGCAGCGGCGTTCCGGGGTCGCCTATGCCGACCGTTTGCGGGGCAGCGTAGAGCAGGGACGAATTCGGGAAAGGTCCCTGCGCGAGCTTTTCATCCGTCAGCCGCGCGTACTTCGCATAGTAGAACCAGACCACGATCAGGGCGATCACAACGATCGCGGTCGGCGCCAAAAAGAACGAATTTTTTTAACGGACTCGCGGGCCGAGCGGGCCTATTGCGGGTGGAACCCGCGGCTTGCAGGAATTTTGATGCGAACGGGCAAATGTCTGGCCTAGAAGGAACTACTCAACGCTTGGACGCCCGCGTTCGTACCTCGGTTACTTCCGGGCTTGATAATACGATTCTAACTCTTTCCAGATGTTATCGTCGTGCGGCTGCCAATCGGGAGTTGTGCCGCCCGGTGATCTGCAGTTCCTCAATGCTTAAAGTGCCATGGCCGAACGGGCAGATCAACTCCGTTTTCGGGCGTCCAAACGTGACCATATGCCCCCAGGAGCCACTGCTCACCGGCATGATCGAGTTGCGAACACAGGTGCGGCACCGGCGGCGCTGATCCCTAAGGATCAGAGAAAACAGGCCCGCACCCACCAGCCAAACGCCCAGAGTGGCGAACGTGAACAGCATGTCGTGCAAGAACAGCGGGGGGCTGTGGGCCGAACTGTGGCAAAAGCGGAGGCAGGAGCAGGATAGAAGTAGGTCAGCGCAGCTTGGAGACCGCACACCAGTCAAGCCGCGGCCGCCAGCTTCGCGATCAGATACAGCCAGTACTTCATTGCCGTTTATTAGACTCCTTTCCTGCGGCAGGAGTTCCGCCGCACAGCCGAATTACTTGCGAAGCAAGTTTCTCGCCAGGAATAAGACGTTTGCCGGACGTTCGGCCAAGCGCCGCATAAAGTAGGGATACCAGGCATCGCCATAGGGGACGTACAGACGTAAACGGAACCCTTGCGCCACAATCTGGCGCTGCAGGTCGCGCCGGATTCCGTAAAGCATCTGGAATTCAAAACGATCTGCCGCAATGTTTTGTTCCTTGATGTGACGTAGCGCCTCGCCGGATGATCTTCTCATCGTGACTTGCGATAGCGGGATGAGTTCCTCGATCCAGCAACAGCTTCATGAGCTTGACGTAGTTGGCGTCCACTTCCGCTTTACGCGGGAAGGCGACCGTGGCGGGCTCACGATAAGCGCCCTTGCAGAGACGAACGGGAATTTTCCGTTCCGAAAGCATGTCGAATATCGGCTTCGCTGCGATAAAGATAGGCCTGGATGACGGCGCGAACGTGCCCTTCGAATCTGCTTTGCAGCTCGGTGACCACCTGAAGCGTGCGGTCTGTGTAGTCGCTCGATTCCATGTCGATCTCGATACGGGTATTCATCTGCGCGAGCGCGCTCGACCAGCGCGGCGACGTTTTCGCGGCAGGCGTCTTCGGAAAAGTCGAGGCCGAACTGGGTCAGTTTGATGGAAACGGTGGCAGGCAAGTTGGGCGCGTTCGATCTCGTCGAGCGCGGCCAAGTAGGAATCTCGCGATCGAGCCGCTTCGGTGAGGGAGGTAACATTTTCACCGAGGAAATCGAGCGTCCCGAGGGTTTGCTCGGCCGATAGCTGCTTCAGGACGCGAACACCGTCATTCAGCCCCTGGCCCGCAATAAACCGCGAAGTGAGATTGCGAGAGAGCGCCGAGTCTTCCATCCATCGGCGTAACCAACTGTTCTGAGAAAGATACAGGAATGTGCGGCGCAGCATCTAGGCTGCCGGGCTGCTCTTCGGGTCCCGGTGGTCCTTTTCACTTGGCCGTATTCGTGCGCGGGCC
The DNA here is from genome assembly GCA_963719335.1 of Terriglobia bacterium. Taxonomy (GTDB): domain Bacteria; phylum Acidobacteriota; class Terriglobia; order Bryobacterales; family Bryobacteraceae; genus Bog-105. The sequence continues at coordinate 12,968 of CAVRBR010000004.1, forward strand.
TCTTCCACTATAACGAGGGGTTCTCCCCGGCGACCCGCCGGCGCGATGCGAGAGCGTATCGAGACCAGCTGCTACAACTCTACCTTTGCGCCGGTTCTGAGGATTTCACCACATCGAGGGAGGTGGCGGAAATTTCTTGATCGGTCTGCCGCTGTTCAGGTACCTATGAAGCTGTCCATTCCGAAAAAGCGCATAACCGCCGTGTGTGTTTAGACGGAGTGAATCGCCCTGCGCACGGATGCTGTCCGCGACGAACTCGAGCGGGTACAGGCGAGCTAGATGTGTATGCCTATCCCATCGGATAAGGCCGACCGGAGCCTTCGAAATGTCTTCCCCGAACCCCACTTCAGGCGGAGAGAAAAGTGTGTATCTGCAAGTCGAGGTATCGAAGTAGCCGAAAGCGCCGACGCCTGCGTCGCCCTCGCCATCATAAAAATTGTTTCCGATCCAGATCTTTCCGTCTTCGACTTCGTAAGGGCCGATCACTTCCTGACGTTCGTACTGTCCCGGCCGAAACGGGTTCGACCGGAAGTCCTTGGGCCGAAGCAGTTTGTATTCTCGCGCCGTGCTTTGGGGCAGTGGGTAGAACCTTGTGCGATGGCGTCCAATCGTTTCGATAATGCCGTGAGAACGCACGCCAAAACCGTCTTTACTGTGCTCCAGATGAAAACGACTGATCTCAGAAATCATAGTTCCCTGGAGGGCGAATGAGATCAGAAGCATGGCTGACTAGATGAAGATGGCGCGGCTGCTCAGCGCGAGGCCGGTCCCGAGCAGCGCACCGACGATCACGTCGCTCAGGAAGTGCATGCCGAGTAGCACTCGCGACACGGCAACGCACACCGCGCAAAACAGCAGGCCTCCAAGCATGACTGGATAAAACGCTCCCAGCGCGACTGCAACTGCAAAGGCAGTGATGGTGTGGCCGGACGGAAAGGAAAAATGATCGGGCGGCAAAATACGCGCCCAACAATGCGGCTCAATCTCACACGGGCGCTTGCGACCGGAGATGTTCTTCAACAAAATGAAGATCCCAATTCCAGCAACGGCAGCGGAGCCGGCAGCGGCCGTGGCATTTATCCGGTTTCCGCCGCCGAATAACAAAACGGAAAGCCCAATCAGATACCAGAGCCAGCCATCTCCGGCGCGCGTAGCCGCAATGGCTCCCAAGCGAATCCATTTCGGTGCAGGCCACTTGTTCACTTTGCGCATCAGTTTGTGATCGCCCGTGGCAATCAAGTGAAGCATGCTGTGATGCGCTGTCATAATGGCGTCGACTTATGCAACCAGTGTATTTGACGTAGCAAGCGGCACGAACGACCAATAAGGATAAAGGGTTGGCCAAGACCGCCACATTAGATTTCGTCTATTTCGAAGCCGGCGCTGGACATCGAAGCGCCGCGATGGCGCTCGAATCGGTGATTGCGTCAGAGGGCTACGGGTGGAATGTGCGGCTGGTCAACCTGCAGGAGGTACTCGATCCGCTCGACATCTTTCGCAAGACCACCCGCATTCGACTGCAGGACATCTATAACTTGCTTTTGGCCAAAGGCTGGACGCTTGGGTCGACTCAACTCTTGCCGTTAATGCAAAGCGTCATTCGGATTTATCATTCCGCCGCCGTCAAGCTTCTGACGGAGTACTGGCGCGCCCGCGCGCCGGACATGGTTGTGTCGTTGGTTCCCAATCTGAACCGGGCGATGTTCGAGAGCCTGGAGAGAGCGCTACCAGGTACGCCGTTCGTGACAATTCTGACCGACTTAGCAGATTACCCGCCGCATTTTTGGATGGAAAAGCAACACCAGTACTTCATCTGTGGAACGGAGCGCGCATGCAAGCAAGCGAGCCGGTTAGGACACGGACGTTCCCAGGTGTTTGCCACAACGGGAATGATTTTGCGGCCGGATTTCTATGACGCCCGAGCGTGGGATCGCGCGGAAGAACGGAAGGAGCTGGGACTCGATCCCGCCTTGCCGACCGGTTTGGTTTTGTTCGGCGGCCAGGGATCGAACGTAATGTTATCCCTCGCCAAGCGGCTTGGCAATTCGTCCGTCGATTTGCAATTGATCCTGATTTGCGGGCGCAATGCAAAGTTGAAAGCACGCCTGGCGCAGCTGAAGACGCGAAACAAGCTGGTTGTGGAAGGCTTCACAAAAGAAATTCCGTATTACATGCATCTTTCGGATTTCTTCATCGGTAAGCCAGGACCCGGAAGCATCTCAGAGGCTCTCCACATGCGCCTCCCTGTCATTGTCGAGAGCAATGCATGGACGTTGCCGCAGGAGCGTTATAACGCCGAGTGGATACGTGAGCAGGGTGTCGGAATCGTCCTTAAGAAATTTCGTGCGATCGAGGCAGCGGTCAAACAACTTCTCTCAGAAGACCGGCTGGCTCACATGAAAGAGAAGATTTCCGCCATGGACAATCGCGCCGTGTTCGAGATCCCGCCGATCTTAGACAAAATACTACAGGAGAAGATGGTGCAGGAACGCTCGAAACCGGTGTTAAGCTGAACGCGTCCAACAACTTACATGTGTGGGATTGCGGGTTTCACTCACTTCGGGCATAGGCCGGCAGCGGGCGTGCTGCGGCGCGCCATCGCTGGTCTGCATCATCGCGGCCCCAATCAGCAAGGCGTTTTTGAGACAGCGAACGTTTCTTTAGGCGCGGTTCGGCTGAAGATCATCGATCTGGAGGGCGGCGATCAGCCCATGCGCACCGAAGATGGCGATTGCGTCCTCGCGTTCAACGGCGAGATCTATAATCATGCGGAATTGCGGCGCGAACTCGAGCAGCTCGGGCATCGATTTCAATCGCATTGCGATACGGAAGTCGCGTTGCGAGCGTTTGTCGAATGGGACGTGGACTGCTTCCGCCGTTTCCGAGGCATGTTCGCCGCGGCCTTCTGGCAGGAATCCGCGCGCCGCTTGGTGCTGGTCCGGGACCGGCTTGGAATTAAGCCGCTGTATTACACGGTTCGGAACGGGGACGTTCACTTCGGCTCCGAGCTGAAGGCCATCTTCGAGCATCCCGACGTACCACGGCGGCTTTCGGAAACCGCGCTGGGGTATTACTTATCGCTGAATTACGTACCCACGCCTTTCACTCTCGTCGACGGAATCGAGAAGGTGATTCCGGGGACGTGGCTCGAATGCCGCAACGGCCGCTTGCGGACCGAATCTTACTGGCGCAATGCGTTTGAACCTCACGATGCGAGTCTCGAAGAAGCTTGCGAGGAATTGGATGGCCTGCTGAAGAGCTCGATTGCGGAACATCTTGTTTCCGACGTTCCTTTGGGAATCTGGGCGAGCGGCGGCCTGGATTCTTCCACCATCCTGCACTACGCTGCCGAGGTGTCGTCCCGCCGCTTGCAGACATTTTCCATCTCGTTTCCCGGAAGGCGTTTCGACGAGAGCAAATACTTTCGATTACTCGCCGAGCGCTACAACACGTCTCATCATGAGTTTGAGCTCTGCAGCGATCTGGATCTGCCGAGCGCTATTCACGAGATCGCTTACTACTCGGACGAACCGAGCGCGGACGCCGGCGCCATTCCAGTTTGGTTTCTCTCTCGCATGACAGCGAAGCATGTCACCGTTGCATTGAGCGGCGAGGGTGCGGACGAGGTCTTCGGAGGGTACAACACGTATGTCGCGGACCGTTATGCAAAGGTGGCGCGGCACCTGCCGGCTCCCCTTCTTCGCTCGGCACTTCACGCCGCGAACCGCCTTCCTGTATCGGACGAAAAGATCGGCTTCGAATATAAGTTGAAGCGCTTTCTTTCCGGCGCCCTGCTCGCGAGCGACGAAGCGCACTTCTTCTGGAACGGCACGTTCTCACGTGAAGAGCAGCAATTGCTGGGGGGTCGTCATTCTCCACAGCCGCTCGAGTCTCTATGCGCGGCGCTGCCGGGGTTGCCCGGGTATTCCGAAGTCGTCAACCGTTACTTGTTCGTCGATCAGCATTATTATCTGCCCGACGACATCCTTTATAAATGCGATCGCATGAGCATGGCGCATTCGCTCGAGGTGAGGCCGCCGTTTCTGGATCATCGCATCGTGGAGTTTGCCGCACAATTGCCGGCCAAGCTGAAAATTAAGGGACGCAGCACCAAGCACGTGATGCGCGAACTGGTACGCGGCAAGCTGCCCGCCGCAATTTTGCAGCGGCGAAAAGAAGGGCTGGATATTCCAGCTCACGAATGGCTGCGCGGTCCGCTTCGGCCATTGCTTCTGGAATCACTGAGTGCGGAATCGGTGCAACGCAGCGGATTATTTGCTCCGCAGGTGGTGAACGCGCTGGTCGAACGTCACCTCAGCCGAAAAGAAAACCTCGGATATCATCTTTGGGGCTTACTGACTCTTCAGCTGTGGATGCAACGTTGGAAAATTGAGGCCCCCGGAATGGATGAGCCCGCGGAGCGCATGGCAAGCGCTGCTTCGGCGGCCGATTAGGATCAGTACCCCATTGCGCGTCCGCCGCGGCGGCCGTCGGACCAGCCCAGTCGCCAACCCGAACCCTCCTCGATCATGACGGCGTGAACGTCTCCTTGGGAACGCAGTTTGGGGTTGATCGTGTAGCCCTCCGATCGCAACTTTTCAGCCACATCGAAGACCAACGCTCCTGGCTCGGCATCCACGCGGTCCGGCAAATATTGGTGGTGAATACGGGGATACTCAACCGCATCTCGCAGCGACATCTTCGAATCGACGATATTCACGATGACCTCGAACACTGTATTCGGAATCGTCGCCGAGCCGGGAGAACCGAGCGCAAACCAAGGCGAGCCATCCGCATGCAGAACAATCGTCGGAGTCATGGACGAGATCGGCCGCTTTCCAGGTTTGACTTCGCTGCGACCGCCGGATTTGTTGCTGAAAGCGCTCATGATGTCATTGAGCAAAACGCCCGTTCCCTTGATCATTACCTGAGATCCGTAGAAGCTGTTGAGCGTATACGTGTTGCTCACGATGTTGCCCGCCGGGTCGATGATGGAAAAGTGCGTGGTGTGATCGGATTCCTGGGGAGACGTGTCGATCGGCATGGTGCTGGAAGGAGTCGCGCGATCGGCCTGGATCGAGATCGCCAGTTCGCGCGCATGCTCTTTGCTCGTAAGTAAGTCGATAGGAACCGGAAAAAAGGCGGGATCGGCGGCAAATTCGGCGCGATCGCGGAAGGCGCGGCGCATGGATTCGATCATTTCATGCAGCTCCTCGGAAGAACCTTCCATTCCGAGCTGAGCGGGGAAGGTTTCGAGAATGTTCAACATTTCGATCAGCGTTGTACCGCCGCTCGAAGAGGGTGGCATCGACAGAATCCAATTTCCGCGGAAGCTGCCCTTCACAGGATCCCGCTCGATCGCCCGGTAAGACCGCAGATCGTCGTAGCGGATGGTGCCGTCGTGAGCGGCCATGTCGCGATCAATGAGGTGCGCGGTTTCGCCTTCGTAGAATTCACGCCATCCGTGCTGCTGTATCCGAGCGATGGTAGCGGCCAGATCGGGTTCCTTGATCAATTCGCCTTGCTTGACCGGCTGGTCCGAGCCGTGCAGAAATATTTTGGCCGTCTCTGGAAATTGCTTCATCACCGGCGCCTGCAGCGCAAGAATGAGTTCCATCCGCTGTGACGCCGGAAACCCATTCCGGGCCAACAAATGCGCGGGCTCGAGCACATCTTTCCAGGGCAACTTTCCAAACCGGGAGTGCGCCAGCCCCATCCCCGCCACTGTGCCCGGAACAGCCGATGCCTTGTAGCCAACTGTGGATTCCAGCCGCTCAGTGAACATGCCGGGATGCGCGGCGGCTGGAGCCATCTCTTTGTAATCGATCGCGCGCGCAGTGCCATCCGCCATGCGGATCAGCATGTAACCGCCTCCGCCCAGATTGCCCGCTTCCGGATGAACGACGGCCAATGCAAAAGCCACCGCAACGGCCGCATCGACCGCGTTTCCTCCTTTGCGCAAAATGGAAAGACCCGCTTCTGACGCGAGTTGATTGGCGCTCGCAATCATTGCCTTGGGAGCACGCTCCGGCTGATTGACCATCGGCCGTTGCGCCTTGAGTTCAAGACCGCTTTGCGAGACCTCCTGCGCAGCGACCGGAGCAATCAGCCCGAAGATCAGGGCCGGAACGAATAAGCGCCGGGTGAAGTTACTTTCCATAAACGTCGCTCGCGATCAGAAATTCAGCTTCAGGCCCAATTGGAGGACGCGGTACGACTCGCCGGTCGAGACGACGTTGCTCGAACTCGGCAGCGACACCGTCAGGCAGCAGGTTTGCCCGAAGGTCGTGCTGGTGATGGTGGGACTGCCCGTGCTCGCGGCCAAGGGCGAAGCGAAATTCGGATGATTCAGAGCATTGAATGCTTCCGCCCGGAACTGCAGCTTAAACCGCTCCGTCAGCTCAAAGTTCTTCAGCAGCCCGCCATCGAGATTCCAGAACGGGGGCGCGAACGCGAGATTTCTCCCGCTGCCATACGAACCCGGAGGCGGAATGCAGAAGTATGTCTGGCCCCCGCTAAGCCCGACACAATCATAATGCGGATCAGCCGGGTTGGTGATCAACGAACTGGCTTGGTACATCACCGGGCCGTTGACGCCATTCACAAACTGCAGCTGACCCTGGTTCATTGGTCCTTCAATCAGCGCCGAGCTGACGTGCGCGCCATTCGCCGTACGGATTCCGGAATTGATGGTGTACGGTTCGCCGCTCTGAAAGGTGAAAATCCCGGTCATCGACCACCCGCCGACAATTTCGTTCAGCCAGCGCGGCGCCTGGGAAAGAAACGTCTTTCCGTGGCCGAACGGGAACTCGTAAACCATGTTGACAAGCAGTACATGAAAGTTGTTGAAATCGGAAAGCGCCCGATCGAGGCGGAAATTGTGGACGTCGGTTGGCGTTCGGGAGAAGCTGGTAGCGCTCAGCCCGCCGCTGGTAACGGCACCGGTGGGGTCCACCGACATGTCGTCAATGGACTTGCTGAAAGTATATGAAAGGCCCAGAGTCAGGCCCTGCTCGTAGCGGCGATGTAACGCAAAGAAGAGGCCCTCGTAATAGGAATCGCCGCCTGCGTCCTGGTAGAAGATCGACGAGAACTGAGGATTGGGGCGGAAATAATTCGCTGGAAATCCCTTGGCGAGCAGCCAACTGGAGGTAGCCTGACTATCCAGGCGAAGCGCCATGTTACCGATGTTGCCGCGCTGCAAATCCGCCAAGGAGGTCGAGCTGTTGATAAAGGAAGCGGAGGAAAGCTTCAGAAGCAACGTCGGCGTCTGGCCGCCAGTGCCCGTCGGACAGCCCGTTCCATCGGCCTTGCAGCCAGACAGAACGTTCGCGCGCGCAACATCGAATGATTGCAGGAATCCCGGTTGATCGGTGGAGATTTGGTTCAGGTCGTAGGCGCGATAGAGGTGCGTGCCGCGTTTGCCGACATAGCCGATTTCGGAAACGACGTGCAGCGGAAGTTCGCGCTGAATGGTCAGGTCCCATTCGTGCACCGTGGGGTTTTGAAGATTCGGATCGAACGCGCCGACCGCGGGCGCCAGATTGTAAGGCGCGGGCGGCGGGGAGAGACCCACCGAGGGGGTGATGCTTGGCGCCGCAATATTCAGCGGATAGCCTTGTGAGATTCGGTTCAGGGTCCCTGGCGGCGTGGTACAGCCGGCGGTCGTGCTGATGTTGCCGCTTCCATCGGTAGTCGAGGTGCAATTCTGCAGGAATCCCGGCGTCAGACCCGCCATCGCGGTGACCTGGAACGTTGAGAGCGTATCGAAGAACATGCCGTAGCCGACGCGCACCGCCGTCTTCTGGTCCGGGGACCAGGCGATTCCCAGGCGCGGCGCGACGGCGTCAAGATTGCTGTTCTTGAACCAACTCCCCGCCTTTACAAACGTAACCGGCCCCTGAGAACCGTCGATGGGAAGGTTGGGAACAAGTGTTTGCTGAGCATCGTAGGGCGGAGGATTAAACTCCCAGCGGAGTCCGACGTTCATCGTCAGGTTGGGGCGGATCTTCCACTCGTCGGAAATGTAGGTATCGTATTCATGCATCCGCGTGTAGACCGTGGCATATTGGGCGGCCTGGTATTGATTGCTGTTGAAATTGGCGAGGTAACCTTGCTGGATCAAATAAGGGATGCCGCCCTCTTCCACGATCGCCTGCTGCAAGCTATTGATATCGCCCGAATACGGCGCGGTGGCCGGGTTGCCGCCGATCTCTCCGGGGATGTTGTTGAAGTTGCCTGGGCGCTGAGCGCCGTTGAACGAAATCCACGGAACCACTGCCTTGCTGCCGAAAAATCCGCGGCTGTCGTTGTGGATATACCAGCGGTCGTTGATGCCGACATGAAACGTGTGCGCGCCGTAGGCCTTGGTCACGTTATCCACCAATTGCGGCGTCGTGACCGCGCGCGCCGTGTGTGGCGAAATGCAGTAGGGACTCGTGATGTTGATAAAAGAACCGAAAAGGCACTGGTCCGACCATGGTGGAAGCTTGGCTGGATTCCCGAAATTCGGGTTCGATTCGCCAAACGTGAAGACGAAGGCAAAGCGATTGAATCCCATGGTCAGCTCGTTGACTAAAGTCGGCGAAAAGGTATGCCGGTAGCTCACTGCCAGGTTCCTGCCGATGCGGTCGGCTTCGCCGAGCGGCGGGTAGCCGGGGAAGACCATCGGCCGATCATTGGTGAAATCGCCTTCCGTCGTATTGTAGGTATTCTGCAGCCACCTCACGAATAGATTGTCATTCGGCCCGAACGTATGGTCCACGCGGCCCATGATCTGCGGGCCGGTAAATTTGGAAGGCGGGTTCCAAGTGTAGCCGCCGATATTCAAACCATCTCCGCGCGCTGCAAAGTTGTTCGGCAGCGGTTCGCCATCGATCAGGCCCATGGTTGCCGGATCGCCGCCGATGCCCCGCGGATCGTTGGCGAAAATGTTGTAGCTATCGACGCAATTCTGGAATCCGTTGGCCGCGCCGCACGTGGCGATTCCCGGCAGCAGATTGCCGCTTCCATCCACCAGAGCGGGCGAGTTTTGGCTGTACGTTTTCCCGTTCGCCGTCACGGTTCCGCGCACGAATCGGAAAATGCCGTTCCGCATCGCCGAGGTATACACGCCCGGCGTCGTGCCGAACGCCGCGGAAATCGGCTGGCTCAGCGTGATCAGATTGGGCTGGATGCTGAAAAAGAAAAAGGTCTTGTTCTTGATAATCGGCCCGCCGATGTCGCCGCCATATTGATTCAGCTTCAGTTGCGGAGGCGCGATACGGGACGCGTTGTTAAACCACTCATTGGCATTGAAGTCGGTGTTGCGGAGGAAATAGAACGCAGTGCCATGCACGCTGTTGGTGCCTGCTTTCGTAGCGACCTCCACGTTCGCCCCGCTGTTGCGGCCGGCCTCCGCCGTAGCGTCAAGCGTGATCGTGCGGAATTCCTGCACATCGTCGGGTTGCAAGCGTTGCAGATTCGATTGAGGATTGGGCACGGTCGACTCGTTGGCGTCAATGCCGTCGATGGTGACGTTGTGCGCGCGGTCGCGAGAACCGAACACGTGGGTGCCCGAACCCGTGTTTGAATTGGTGCGCTGCACCACTCCGGGCTCAAGCGTGAGCAGGGCCAGCGGGTTGCGTCCATTCAGCGGTAAATTCACCGCTTGCTGCGCGGTTATGACGTCGCTGATGGTGGCATCGCTGGTATCGATGCGCTGATAGCTGCCTGCCACCTCCACTTTTTCGTTCGCCGCGCCTACCTTCAACGTCGCATTCACCACCAGCGGCTCGCCCACCGTCAGCACATTGTCTATGGCGACATACGTCTCAAACCCCGGCTTCGATACGGTAATGCTGTACCGTCCCGGAGCCAATGACGCGAATGAGTAATTCCCAGTGCCGGTCGTGGCGCCGTCGTACACCAGGCCCGTATCTCTCATTCTTAGCCTGAACGCTGGCGCCCGGCATCATGGCGCCGGAACTGTCCGTGACCACTCCCGTGATGGACGAGGTGCTGACTTGCGCCCACGAAGGGGCCGAAATCAGCATGGAAAAGAAAACGATCGATAATACGCTTACTGTGTTCCGCATGTGTGCTCTCCGCTCAGGATCGATCCGGTCGATACGCGATAACCTGAGTCCCGTTGGAGTGAAATTCTATCATCTGGGCAATAGCCACACCATATGCTTCTAGTCCGAGTACTGCTCTTTCTAATCGGCGCCGCGTTATTTGCGCAAGATCTCGACATTCTTGATTCGCAACGGCACCGTCCTCGACGGCTCCGGCTCACCCGAGAGAAAGGTCGACATCGGAATCTCCGGGGATCGCATTGTGCTGATCGGGAATGGCGCCGGGAAGCGCGCCAGGCGTGAGATCGATGCGGGGGGCTTGGTCGTCGCTCCCGGTTTCATCGATCCTCACACCCACACGCTCGAGGATCTCTCGGATCCCGAAGCGGCATCGCAACGATGCTTACTTGATGCAGGGTGTCACGACTGTTTTCACCGGGAACGACGGAGAGGGCCCGGTTCAAACCGGGGCGACGCTGGACAAATGGAAACGGCAGGGTATCGGCACAAACGCCGCTTTGTTCATAGGTGAAGGCGCAATACGCCGCGAAGTGATGGGCATGTCCGACGCTGCGCCGACCGCCGAACAACTGGATGCGATGAAGCGCCTCGTGGAGCGGGGTATGCAACAGGGCGCTATCGGAATGTCGACTGGTCTTTACTACGCGCCGGGCAGTTTTGCCGCGACAGGGGAAATCATCGAGCTCGCCAAAGTAGCTGCCACGAATGGCGGCGTGTATGACACGCACATGCGCGACGAAAGCTCCTATTCGATCGGCCTCATCGGTTCGGTGCAGGAGACCATCCGTATCGGTAAGGAAGCTGGAATCCCGGTCCACATCTCGCATATCAAAGCGCTCGGGAAAGATGTGTGGGGCAAGAGTTCGGAAGTGATCGCCATTGTGCGCGCGGCGCGTGCGCAAGGAGTAAACATCACTGCCAGCCAATACCCGTATATCGCGTCCGGCACCAGTGTTTCGGCTTCACTCGTTCCGCGATGGGCGGAAGTGGGCGGCTCGGCTGAACTGCTTAAGCGCATCGCCGATCCAGTCGTCCGGTCCCGCTTGATTGCCGACATGACTCGGAACCTCGATCGCCGCGGCGGCCCTGAGTCGCTTCTCATGACTTCCTCGCGCGACAAGCAGATCGTCGGCAAAACTCTCGATCAGATCGCTAAAGAACGCGGAGAGTCGCCGATTGACGCGGCGCTCGAAATCATTAAGGCCGGAGGCGCGGGAGTTGCGTCCTTCAATATGCGGGAGGACGATGTGAGAAATTTCATGCGCGCAAGACTGGGTTATGACCTGCTCCGACGGTTCGACGGGCCACCCTCGCAAATACGGGACTTTCCCCCGCAAGTTGCGCAAATACGTCTTCGATGAACACGTCATCACGCTTCCGTTCGCCATCCGTTCCAGCACTTCGCTGACTGCCGATACCTTTGGCCTCAAAAAGCGCGGGCTTCTTAAAGCAGGCTATTTCGCCGACGTGGTCGTTTTCGATCCAAAGACTATTCGGGATCGTGCCACTTTCGCCGAGCCTGAACTTCTTTCAACGGGCGTTCGCTATCTGCTGGTGAATGGGAAATTAGCCGTCGACGAGGGGCAATTGACGGACACGCTGGCCGGGCAGACGTTGACGCACTGAGCACAGGCGCGTACATCTCAGAAGATGTATTCTCTCCGGCTGACGTGTACTGCTACGGATGTGGATCTGCTGTCGGCCGAGCTGTGGGATGCCGGTACGGAGGGCATTCAGGAGATAGATGCCGGCGAAAAGACGATTCTGATTGCTGCGTTTAACGGCAACAGCGCGCGCGATGACTTGCTTGCGCGGTTCGCATCGTACTCACCCGAATGGCAGCACGCCGATGGAATTGATTGGGTTCGACGGACTCGGGACGCATGGCCGGCACGCTCGATCGGGTCGCGGCTGTTTTTGGCTCCGCTCTGGAACGCTGATACGACACCTCCTGGGCGCGAGCGCCTCATCCACAATCCGGGTCTTGCCTGCGGAACGGGCGAACATCCGTGTACACAACTCGCCTTGACGGCTTTAGAAGCATGCGTGACTCCGGGCTGCAGCGTGGTCGATGTGGGAACCGGATCGGGCATTCTCGCGATTGCTGCGCTGCGGCTGGGTGCTGAAACAGCCGCGGGCATCGACATCGATGTGGCGGCGCTCCAGGCCGCAAGCGAAAACTTCCTGCTGAACAAGCTCACGCCAACGCTCGCCGCCGGATCCGCCGAATGCGTGGCGGATGAATCCGCGGATGTGACCGTCGCTAATATTAGCGGCAGCGTGCTACTCTCCATTATCGATCAATTGGTGCGCATCACGCGCGTCGACGGCTGCTTGATCCTGACCGGCTTTCCAGAGACGGAACTGCGGCCGTTTCAACGGATTTTTCCGGACGCCGAAATCTCGCAAGTTGCGATCTCGCAAAGAAGCGAGTGGTGCTGCCTGACGATCAGGCTTTCTTAACGCGTTTAGCCGGTCGCTTCGCCGGCGTTGGAGCTTTCTCTTCCGCACCCAGCGATTGCAGGCGATCCAACGCGTCTTCGAGTTTTTGACCCCCTTCTAACACGGGCGCAAACAGATCTCCCACATGCTTGAATCGCTCGATGGTGTTATCGATGTGGAAATCCGTCGGGCCGCAAGCCGCGCTTCACTTCTTTCCAATCGAGCGGCGTCGCCACTGGCGCGCCATCATAGGCGCGGACCACGTACGGCGCGGCGATGGTTTTGCCGGTTCCGATTTGCAGATAGTCGAAATAGACGCGGCCTTTCTTGCGTTTTCCGACGCTGCGCGGCGTGGTAAAAGGTTGGGCTCGCGATCGACAGCCAGATGCGACAACAACTCGGCGAAGCTGCGCACCTGCTCGTAGGTGTAGATCGGCTCGAGCGGCACGTACACGTGCATGCCGTCCCCGCCGGTCGTTTTCGGATAGCCTTTCAAACCGAGCTCGTCCAGCAATTCGCGGACGAGAAGCGCCGCTTCGACAATTTGATCGAAAGAGGTTTCGACGGGATCGAGATCGAGCAGCATCCAGTCGGGATGATCCAGGTTGCCGGCGCGGCTCATCCAGGGATTCTGGTCGATGCAGCCGAGATTCACCAGATAAAGAAGACTGGCGCGATCGTTCCGCGATCGGATAGTGATTCATTTTCGGCGGATGGTGCTCGGTGATCGGCTCGCAACGCATCCAATCGGGGAAATGGCTGCCCGCATTTTTCTGAAAGAAGAATTCGTCGCGCGATGCCGTTCGGGTAACGCTTCATCGAGAGCGGGCGGTCTTTCAAATGCGGCAGCAGCCAGGGTGAAACCCGATCGTAGAACTGCGAGCAGATCGCGCTTCTTCCAGCCCTCTTTCGGAAAGAACACTTTGTCGAGGTTGGTGAATTTCAGCCGGTGCCCATCGACATCCGCAGTGACCTCGCGGCCGCTCAGGTCAAGCGATTCGTTCTGCTGCTCCGATACAGGTCCCGGCACTACGCTTTCCGTGCGCGACGGTCTCTTCCCGCACGACTTCCTGCGGCGATTTGTCATCCCGCAAGGCCGACAAAAACCGGAGCGCGCAGGATGCCGTCCTGCGTCCATTCGAGAAAACGCACCTGGCAGACAACTTCCGGCCGCACCCAGGTCACGTTCTTGAGTCCTGTCCGGATGTTCGGCTTTTTCGCGAACGGGCTCGTCTTCGTGATCAGCGGCTTCAGGCGCTCATAGATCGCCTTCATCAGCTTCTGATCGAAGCCCGTGCCTACTTGCCCGGCGTGCCGCAGCTTTGCCGTTTTCCCGCACGCCCAGCACCAGCGCGCCGAAGTAGTCGCGCTCTCCTTTGGTGAAGCCCGCGATGAGAATTCCTGCTCGTTCAGGACCTTGAGCTTCAGCCAGCGCGTCGAGCGGCCGGCTTCATAGGTGCTTGCGCGGTCCTTTGCAAGAATGCCTTCGAGGCCCATTTGCCGGGCGGCTTCGAACATGTGCTCGCCGTCGGTATCGAATGCCTCGGAAATGCGAATGTGTTCGCTCGGGCGTGACGAGTGCGTTCAGCAGGCGCTTGCGTTCTTCGAGCGCGACACCGCGCAGATCGTATCCGTCGGCATACAGAATGTCGAAGAGAAAGAGCGTGGCGGGCGTGGTTTCGGCCAAATGCGGCACGGCGTTCGAGATTCGCGGCGATGCGCGGCTGGATCATTGCGAAGCGGGCGCGGCCTTGCTCGTCGAGAACGCAGATTTCGCCGTCAAGCCAGGCGTTCTTCGCATTCACCTGGCTCGCCAGATCGCGCAGCTCAGGATACTGATTTTCGCAGCGGTTGCCGCGGCGCGAGTGAATCTCGAGCAGCACCGTTTTTCAGCAGGCAAAGCGCCCGCACGCCATCCCATTTGATTTCATAAAGCCAATGCGAGCCGCGGGGCGGCTTGGTGACTGCGGTCGCGAGCATCGGTTCGAGATGCGAAGGCACGGCGGCTTTACGCGCGCCCGGGAGATCGGCGACGCTCAGCGGCTCGACGTTTTCCGCAATCTCTTCTTGCGTGCGTTTGGTCGCGACGCTCCAGGCAAATTGATTGATGTCGTAATCGGGAACGACAAACTCGTCTTTTTTCTTGATCAGCAGCCATTCGTTGCCCTTTCCCGCGTGCTTCATGTGCACGATGGCGAAGGAGCCTTTCAGCTTGGTGCCGTGCAGCTCGAATTTGAAATCGCCGCGATCCAGTTGCTCCTGCGCCGGAGCGTCGCCGAGAACGTCATAGGTGCCTTTGTCCCACAGCATGACGCTGCCGCCGCCGTAATTGCCCTTCGGGATGTTGCCTTCGAACGTGCCGTAGTCGAACGGATGATCTTCCACTTTCATGGCCAGCGCTTTGCGCGCGGGATCGAGGCTGGGACCTTTCGGAACCGCCCAACTGACAAGCACGCCATTCACTTCCAGGCGGAAATCGTAGTGCAGGCGAGTGGCATCGTGCCGCTGCACGCAGAAGAAGCCGCCGCGACCCGCGCGTTTTCGCGGCAGGCTCTTTCGGCGTAGGCTCCGGCGTCTTGTCGAAAGTGCCGTTTGCGCGCGTATTCCTTCAGGCCCATAGCATGCCGCCATTATGCCAACGTTCGCCACCGCCAGTGCGAGTCGAACCGCTGCTAATCTGAATGTACATCGCCCATTCGCTTTCGTTCGCATGAACTTCGCCGAGCAGCTCAAGAGTCAGCTCAACATTGTTGATGTGGTCGGCCAATACGTGCGCCTGAAGCGGCAAGGAGCGGGACCGCGCTAGTCGGGTTGTGCCCGTTTCATTCGGAGAAGACGCCCTCATTCGGCGTTCACAGCACGCTTCAGCTCTACAAGTGCTTCGGCTGCGATGCCGGCGGCGACGTTTTCAAGTTTGTCATGGAGCATGAACGCCTGACGTTTCCGGAAACGCTGAAACTTCTGGCTGAGCGCTATGGCATTCCCATGCCGCAGCGCGAGCGGTTCGACGATCCGGAAGCGCAGCGGCGCGCGGCGCTGTTTGAGATGCATGAGATCGCGGCCGGGAGTTTTTCAGAACAATCTGCGCGGGCCGGCAGGCAGCGAGACGCGCAGTATATCTGGAATCGCGCGGCGTGTCGCGAGCGGCGATGGATGAGTTCCGGCTGGGGCTGTCGGATGCCTCAGGACAGCAGTTGATCGAGCGATTGCAGAAATTCGGCCCGGAGCTGCTCGAAGAGTCCGGGCTGGCCATGAAGCGCAGAGACGACGGCGGCTTTTACGATCGTTTCCGGGCGCGGCTGATGTTTCCGATCCACAACGAATCCGGGCAAAGTGATCGCATTCGGCGGGCGAGCGCTGCGGCCGGACGACGAGCCGAAATATTTGAATTCGCCCGAAACGAAGATCTACAAAAAGTCCACGGTACTTTACAACCTGCATCGCGCCAAGATCGACGCGCGGAAACACGACCGCATGATTTTGGTCGAAGGATACATGGACGTGATCGGGGTCTATTCGGCGGGCATTCACGAAGTGGTGGCGAGCAGCGGCACGTCGCTTGCCATAGAACAGGTGCGAGCGATCAAGCGCCAGGTTTCGCAGCAGCAGGCGAGCACGGGCCAGGTGATCCTGAATTTCGATCCGGATGCGGCCGGCGATGCGATCAACCGAGAAGTACATCGGCACGCTGCTGGCCGAAGGACTGCGCGTGAAGGTGCTGGAGATTCCGGGCGGGCTCGATCCCGACGAATACATCCAGCAGAACGGCGCCGAGTGCGTATCGAAGCTTGCTCGAGCGGGCGACTTCTTATTTTCATTGGCTGGCGGATCGCGCCAGAGACAAAGTTCGACATGCGAACGGCGGAAGGCCGGGTGGATGCGTTCAAGTTTCTGTTGCCCGTTCTGCAGCAGGTGAATGACCGAATCGAGCGCGCCGCCATCGCGAATGAACTGGCGGAGTACTTGAATGTGGACCGCGAAGTGATGCACGAACAGTCTGCGACGCATCTCGCCGACAGCTACGCTGCTCAGAAGCCGCACGATCTTTCGTCCGCCATTCCGCCGAATGAGAAGCTGCTGCTCGCTGTCTGCTTGCGAGCGCCGACGCCGCCCGTCGATCAACAATATCTGCGCCGCGCGGACATGCTGCCGATTCTGGAGCTCAGAGCCGATTTTCGAAGCCGTGCTGGCACTTGAGAACGAAGGCGTTCCATTTTCCCTGGAAGCGGTTGCAGCCAGTCTGGATGCTCGCGCATGCAAAGCATCTTGACGGAGTTGGGCTTTTCGGATCGGGCATCGCGAGGAAGACGCGGCCAGCAGGCTCTGCGATTGTCTGGAAGCCTTGAAACAAAGTCAGTCAGCACTGCGCGGGACCGTCTGCGGCAGCAGATTCGCGAGCTGGAGCATGAAGGAAATTTTGCAGAAGCGCTACGCTTAGCCGATGAGTTGGATAAGATGAAACAGCGCGTCTACGAGGGTGTGAATCGTGTTGTACTATGGGGAGTCGAGGAACTGCAGGGGTGCCTCGGCAGATTCTCGGGGTTAGAGCCGTTCCGACTTTCTTCCCGCCGATCGATCGAGCAAGATTGATGAAGGCAGTTGATGCAAGACAGTAACGACAAGGGCTTCGCTCTCTACGACGATGTGAGCGGAGTTGTGCGCGAAGATCTAGCCAACGGAAGCGATCTGAACGATTTGTTCGCGGACTGGAAGCGCGCCGGTCGAACTGCTGGAAGAACCAAAGGAATTTGGGAAGAAAGACGACGAGGTCGAAGATCTTTCCGATCTCGATCTCACTCCCGGCGCTCTCGACAAGAGCAACGATTCGGTTCGCGTTTACTTGCGCGAGATGGGCATGGTGCCGCTGCTCACGCGCGAGGGCGAGATCGAACTCGCCAAGCGCATCGAACGCGGGCAGAATGCGGTTCGCAAGGCGCTATCGCGCTCGCGGCTGGTGATCCAGACTTCTGCTCGACACCAAGCACAACGTGGAGCGCGGGGCGCATTTCCGTTCTCGACGTCCTGCAGGCACCCGACCCGCAGGCCGGCCGCGACGAAGAGGAAGTGCTGCGCTCACTGAAAAAGCAGTTGGTCGATGCGATGCAGGAGATCGAAAAGCTGTATCGCAAAGCGCAGCAGACCCAGCAAAAGCTGATCAGCACGTCGCGCAACATGAAGCCGAAGCAGCACCGGAAACTGCGCTTTGAGTATGCGCGGCTGATGGTCTGCGATCTCGCGCCAGATCCGGGCCATTCCGTTCGCTCCGCGTTTTCAGCGTTCGCTTGAGCGATGCTTTGAAGAAAGATCGTCGATCAGGTGAAGCCGCTCGAACAGGAAATCGCGCGGCTGCAGCGCAAGCTCGAACAGCCTCCGGTCGCGGATTCGGGCTCCGCTGCCGTCGATTCGAGAAGGAATTGAAGGCGCTGTCCGACGCAGCTTCAGATCACTCGAAGATCAGTGCGGCACCACTGCCACGGAGTTGCGGCGGACCTTGCAAATTGTCGAGCGCGGCGAAGTGGAAACCGAATCGCGCCAAGAAGCGGCTGATTGAAGCGAATCTTCGCCTGGTGGTCTCGGTGGCGAAGCGATATACCAATCGCGGCATGCAGTTCCTGGATCTGATCCAGGAAGGCAACATCGGTTTGATGCGCGCGGTGGACAAGTTCGATTACAAGCGCGGCTATAAGTTCTCCACTTACGCGACGTGGTGGGTGCGGCAAGCGGTGACGCGCGCCATCGCGGATCAGGCGCGTACGATCCGCATTCCCGTGCACATGATCGAAACGATCAACAAGCTGGTCCGTTTGCAGCGCATGATGCAGCAGGAATTGGGCCGCGAACCGACCACCGAAGAACTGGCGCGTGCGCATGGATCTGACGCCGAGCAAAATGCGGCGCGTGCTGCGCATCGCGCAGGAGCCGATTTCACTGCAGACGCCGGTGGGCGAGGAAGAAGAATCGAATCTCGGCGATTTCCTGGTCGACAGCAGGATGGTTTCGCCGTCGGAAGCGGTCATCAATCTGAATCTGCGCGAGCAAACGGCTGAAGTGCTGAAGACGCTCAGCCCGCGCGAAGAGAAGATCGTCAAAATGCGGTTCGGCTTGCAGGACGGAAGCGAGCACACGCTGGAAGAGGTGGGGCAGAACTTCGCCGTTACGCGAGAGCGCATCCGCCAGATTGAAGCCAAGGCGCTGCGCAAGCTGCGTCATCCCAGCCGCAGTCACCGGCTGCGCAATTTCCTCGAAAACGGCGCTCCCTCCTAGATCCGCATAAGCCGTTCCTCGGCAGCGCGCGGCTGCGCTATCTTGGAGCTTTCCTCATGCCCGAAACAGAAGTTGCCGTTCCCACGCCGGTCCATCCTGTCACTCCGCCGCGAAAAGTTCCGAAGCCGAAGAACGCCGCCGAACGAAAAGCGCGGCTGAACCGTATTCTTGCTGAGCTCGACAGGCTGTTTCCCAAGGCCACTTGCGCGCTTCATCATAAGAACGCCTGGCAGCTACTGGTGGCGACGATTCTGTCGGCGCAGTGCACCGATGAGCGAGTAAACAAGGTCACCCCGGAGCTGTTCAAGAAGTATCCGACCATGCAGGATTTCGCGAACGCATCGCAGGACGAGTTGGCGCAGGACATTCGCTCGACCGGCTTTTTCAACAACAAGGCGCGTTCGTTGATCGGAGCGGCGCGAAAAATTCTCGGCGAGTACAAAGGGCAGGTGCCGCGCACGATGGAGGAGCTGCTGTCGGTTCCTGGCGCGGCGCGAAAGACGGCCAATGTGGTGCTCGGAACGGCGTACGGGATCGCGTCCGGCGTGGTGGTAGACACGCACGTGCAGCGCATCTCGCAGCGTCTGGATCTCACGAAGAACACCGATCCGGTGAAGATCGAGCAGGATCTGATGAAGATCGATTCCGCAGGAGCGATGGATCCTGTTCTCGCATCAGGTGATCCATTTCGGCCGGCAGATCTGTATCGCCCGCAAGCCGCGCTGCGCTTCGTGCCCGCTGGATCCGATCTGCTACGCCAAGGACAAAACGCTCGCATGAACGCTGCGCGCGATTGATGACTCGCTTCTATCTGGGCATCGATGGCGGTCAGTCGAGTACAACCGCATTAATCGCTGACGAGCACGGGCGCGTCATTGGGCGCGGGCGTGGCGGCCCGTGCAATCACGTTCGCGCACGCGAAGGCACGAGCGAAGTTCATCGCGTGCGGTTGGCGAATGCATTCGAAGAGGCCTGCCACGAAGCCGGCCTCGACCGAACACAACGTGCGTTTTGCGTCGGCATGCCTGGGATTCAGCGGCGGCGCCGAAGATAAAGAAGCGTATGCGCGCGAACTGATCCGCAGCTCGAAATACAAGATCACTCACGATGCCGAGATCGCGCTTTCCGGTGCGACGGCGGGCGAACCGGGCATTATCATCATTGCCGGCACAGGCTCGATGGCGTTCGGCCGTAACGCCGCCGGGCAAACAGGCTCGCGCCGGCGGATGGGGATATATCTTCGGCGATGAAGGCGGTGCGTTCGATCTTGTGCGTCGTGCGCTGCGCGCGGCCTTGCAGTATGAGGAAGGCTGGGGACCCGCAACGGCGCTTCGCGCGCTGCTGCTCGAAGCGACCGGCGCAGAAGACGCGAACAGTCTGCTGCATCGGTTTTACAGCGAAGCATACTCGCGCACGATGATTGCTGCATTCGCTTCCTTGGTCACGCAAGCGGCGAAGCAAGGGGACGAGGAAGCACGAGAAATAATTGATGAAGCCGCTGCGAAGCTGGTGTGGTACGTCGAAGGCGTCTTCCGAAAACTGTTTCCACGGCGAAGACATTGCCGTGGCTCCCGTCGGCGGAGTTTTCCAAAGCACGCCTTTCTGGCTCGATTCAGGAACGCGTGTGCGACACACTCGGCTGCGAAGCCCACGCTGCCGCGCTTCGGACCTGCGGCGGCGCTGTACTTGAAGCGCTTCGCCTGGACGACAACCGAGCAAGTTGTCGAATGTGCCAGAATCCGAGAAATGAACCTTCGCTCGTTTTAGCTTCCTTCTGGTCATTTGCTCGTTTGTGTGCTGCCGCAGAACCTGACTGGCCGCGAGTGGAGCAGCATGCATGGATCTGCTGCAGCGATATGTTCGGATCGCGAGCGTCAACCCTCCCGCCGATACCAGCGGGACGGCGAAGTTCTTCAAAGCGAATTCGCGGCCGCGGGAATGCAGGCCGAAGCTCTACAAGAGCGGTCCCGGCGGGAAGACGAATCTGATCGTGCGCTTGCCGGGAAGAGATCGACGCAAGCGCCCGTTGCTGCTGTTGAATCACATGGACGTAGTGCCGGTCGACGCCTCGCACTGGAAGGAGAATCCATTCGGAGCCGAGATCCGAAGGCGATGATTTGGGGCCGCGGCACGCTCGACATGAAGAGCACCGGCATCATGCAACTGACCGCGCTGATTTTGCTGAAGCAGCTTGGCATCGCGCCGTCGCGCGACATCGTTTTCCTCGCGACGTGCGATGAGGAAACCGGCGGCGTTGCGGGGCCGCAGTGGATGATCGAGCATCACTGGGACGAACTGAATCCGGAGTACGTGTTGGACGAAGGCGGGGTGGGATCGCACGATGTCTACAGCGCCCGGCAAACTCGTATTTGGAATTTCGGTAGCGGATAAGCAGGTTCTTTGGCTGAGGCTGCGCGCCACAGGGTACTTCCGGTCATGGATCGCAGCCGATTCCTGACAATGCGAACGATCTGCTTGATGCGCGCGATAGAAAAAGCGAAAGAGTTCCCGCCTCCGGCAAGCCGAACGCGATAGTGCAAGACATGCGCGCAGGCCGTGGGAACGTTTGCGTCGAACAAGTTCATCAACGCCATTCAGCAAAACACGATCTCCGTCACTTCCCTGCGCAGCGGAGTCGGCGAATCCGCCGAAAGCGAATGTGATTCCCTCGATCGCGGAAGCGACGCTCGATTGCCGTCTGCTGCCCGGCCAGAATGCCGAAGAGTTTGTTTCGGAAATCAAGGCTCGCATCAACGATCCGCACGTCGCGTGGAGCAGATCTCACCGAAGCCGGACGACCCGCAGCCAAGCCGCACCGATACGCCGCTCTACGCCGCGATTCGAGCCGCGATTCAGAAACAGCACCCGGACGCGACTGTGATGCCGATCGTGGTTCCCTTTGGCACCGATGGCCAGAAGTTTCGAATGCGCGGCGTCGCGGCCTACGGAGTGATCCCGATGATCGTCGACGCCGCTACGCTCGCGACCATGCACAGCGACAGCGAACACATTCCGCTCGACCAATTCCGGCAAGGGCTGCACATCTACTTCGATATCTTGCGATCGGACTGGTAGGCTGCCGCTTTGTCGCGATGCTCTTCCGTGAGGCATGGTGATGGATTCCTGGAACGGCACGGCGAAGCCAATCTTCAGCCTGATGCCGCTTCGACAATTTTCAGCAGCAGCTCGGACTGCACTTCGAGATATTCGTTGTAATCGGGCGTGAGCACGTACGCGAAGAGTATCCAGATCGAAGGATTCGTTCGTGATTTTGGTGAATCGCAACGGGAACGCCCGACGAATCGACCTGCGGATGCCCTTCAGGATCTCCGTCACCTCGTCCATCATGTCCTGAATCTGCTCCGGCGTAGTGTCGCGCCGCAAGTGCAATGTGGGATGAAACCACATGCGGTCGCGCCGCGAGAAGTTCTCGAGAGTCATAGTCGAAAACACGGAATTCGGAATCGTCACAACAGTTCGGTCGAGCGTCCGGATACGCGTGGATCGTAAGCCGATATCTTCCACGGTGCCCGTTTGTCCGCCAAACTGGCAGAAATCTCCGACTATAACGGGGCGATCGGTAATCAGTGACACGCTGCCGAACAGATTTTCGATCGTTTTTTGAGCGGCAAGCGCGACTGCTATGCCGCCCACGCCGAGGCCGGCAAGAATCGTGGTGGTCGAGTACCCCCATCGAGACAGAACAAACAAGATGGCAATGCAGAAAATGAAAATCTTGACGATCTTCACGAACAGCGGAAATACGGAATACGAGAGTGCGCGTTGGCGCGGATCGAGGCGAGACGCCGCCCGATCGGAAACGATGTCGACCACGCGCATCAAGAACGATGCCGCGCCCAGAATGAACAGGAATGCGAGCAGCCTGAGAAGGTAATCGCGCACCAAGGCGGAAGGGGGAATCGCTTCCATGCACGCGCGGAATACCGCAATCGACACAAGCAGGCGTAGCGGCTCCACAAAGGCTTCGAGCCTATAAGACTGAAGCGTTTTGGCATAGTGCTTCACCAGCGGCGTCAGCAACGCAATGACGATGCGCGATAGCAGCCGCGAAACCACGGAGAGTACGATTGCGAGCAGAAAAAGCGCGATCCATATCCACAGCGGCGTATCGATGAATTGAGTGGTGACTAAGCTCTGCGGGAGCCGTTTTTCGATGGGCGACTCGCGCTCAAGCGCGCTGAGTTGTGGAATGCGCGCTACGCTATCTGCCGAAACTAACCAAAGAGCGGCGCCTTGCTCATGCTCGCGTTGCATCTGCAACACCACGGTTTGGCTGTTTAGCCGGAACGAATCGAGCTCGTCAAGATCGGGAGAAAGATCGTCACCGAGGTTGCCCTCCGGACTATTGCTCAAATGCTGCACTTCGAACTTCGGATCGCGATCCAGAATCGCCGCTAGCTGGCGCGCGAGTTCGGGCCCCTGCCTCGAACGTTCGCCCGAATTGATCCTTCGCAAATCCAAATACTGCGAAGCCAACAAGAAGTTGTTGCTGTGACACGCTTCAAGAAAGTTGAAGATCGAACTTTGCGGGGTCGTACGCTTTAGCGGATCGTTGGCGGCCGCGTCGGAGGCGCTACTCTTCGCGCCGGAGACCAGGCCGGTGAGCGATTGAGCGAGTCCCGCCTGACTCAGTATTGCCAGCGCCAGGATCAGGACCGCGGAAACAATCACAAGCTCATCCAGCGATCTACAGCTTCTTAATTGCTTTTTCAATTCAGATATTTCCCCTCAATAGTTAAAGCATCAGTTTAGCTGCTCGTACGCCGCGCGCGGCTAACCTTTCGAACGGGAGTAAGAACACTCATGTCTTCTCATGTAACTTTACCCGGCAGCCATCGCGAGCACCCAGCGGGCTCAGAGGCGGTTGGCAAGCCAGGACCTAACGACATTCTCAATGTGACTTTAGTTTTGAGGCGGCGTCAAGCTGTGTCTCACGCGCATTCCATCGATCGTGATCTTTCGCACCATCTTTCACATCAGGACCTCGCGCTAAACCATGGCGCCGACCCGGCCGATATCGAGGCCGTCGAAGCGTTTGCGTCCGGGCACGGACTTTCGGTGGTGAACGTCAACCCGGCATCTCGTTCGATTACGATTTCCGGAACAGTCGCGGCTTTTGTGCGCGGCGTTCGGTGCGGACGTTGAATTGCGGCGCAGTGAAGGACGAATCATTCGAACGCGGCAAAGGGACCTTCACGTTTCTGAGGAGCTGGCCGGACGCGTCATCGCTCTCCTCGGGTTCGATGAACGCCCCCCCGCCACCACGCATCATTTCCGCGCCAGTGCGGCGCAAGGAATCTCCTACACTCCGCCACAGATTGCGCAGATCTACAATTTTCCGCAAAGCACCGGGACCAATCAGACCATCGCGCTGATCGAACTCGGCGGTGGCTTCAGAAGCTCCGATCTTCAGAAGTATTGGAAGCAACTTGGGTTGAGCAATGTTTCGACTACGGCGGTCTCGGTCGACGGCGCCCGGAACAGTCCGACCGGCGATCCAAACAGCGCCGATGCGGAAGTAGCTCTCGATATCGAAGTGGCAGGCGCCGTTGCACCTCAAGCGCGCGTCGCGGTCTACTTCGCTCCCAACACCGATCAGGGCTTTCTTGACGGCATCAACGCTGCAATTCACGACACGGTGCGCAAGCCGTCCGTTATCTCCATCAGTTGGGGAGGCCCGGAAAGCGAGTGGACCTCGCAAGCGCTGAATGCGTTTAACGCGGCATTCCACGATGCAGCCTTGCTAGGCATTTCGGTCTGTGCCGCAGCCGGAGATAGCGGCTCCTCAGATGGTGAGGCGGACGGTCGCGATCATGTCGACTTCCCTGCCTCGAGCCCCTGGGTTCTGGCCTGTGGCGGCACCACGCTGATCGCGCAGAACGGTACTATTCAGTCCGAGACGGTTTGGAATGACGGTACGAATGGCGGTGCAACCGGCGGCGGCGTCAGCGCGCACTTCTCGAAGCCGTCCTACCAGTCGAACATCAAGGTCCCGAATCCAACCGGCACTGCGAATTTGACGGGACGCGGCGTTCCCGATGTGGCCGGCGTGGCGGATCCGAACACGGGATACGTCATCCTCGTGGACGGCCAGGAAGGCGTCATCGGCGGAACCAGTGCCGTCGCGCCACTCTGGGCGGGGCTCATCGCTTTGCTCAATCAGCAGCTCGGCAAGAATCTGGGCTGGTTCCATCCCACGCTTTACGGAACGCTCGCGCAACACAAAGCTTTGCGCGACATCAGCTCCGGTACGAATGGCGATTTCAAAGCGGGTCCCGGTTGGGACGCCTGCACCGGTCTTGGTTCTCCCAACGGCCAGGCCATGCTGAACCTGCTAAAGACTTCGACAGAGTGAAGTATTGATGCTAAGCGCGGGACGCCGAAGTTGCGTCCCGCGCATGCTGATTTATTTCGGCCAAAATCTGTTCACAAGCCGCGCGTGGGTCGCTCGCCCGCGTAACTTCCCTTCCGATTACCAGATAATCCGCGCCGTTGCGGATCGCTTCCGAAGGAGTGGCGACGCGTTTCTGGTCCCTCGCAGCAGCTCCCGCCGACCGAACTCCAGGCGTGATCAGCTTGAGATTCGGTCCAGTTAATTTCCGCACAGTGGCCACCTCAAGCGGCGAGCAAACGATGCCATCCATGCCGCTCCCCAGAGCCTTTTTCACGCGTAGCGCAACCAGATCGGAAACCGCGACAGGGTAGCCAAGATCTCGAAGATCCTCTTCATCGAAGCTGGTCAGTACCGTCACTGCCAGCAATTTCGTTGCAGCGTCCGCTCTGCCTTCCGCCGCAGCGCTCATGATTGTCCGGCTGCCGTGAACAGTAAGAAAAGTTGGCGCACCGCTCTGGCAGATTTGTCGTGTAGCGCGCTTCACCGTTTCACCGATATCGTAGAGCTTCAAATCGAGAAAGACTTTCTTGCCGGATAGGTTTAGTTTCGGAACGATTTCCATCCCCGCCGCCGCATACAATTCCATGCCGACCTTATAAAAATCGGCAGCCGGACCAATTCTTTCAACCAGCCGCAGAGCTTCGGTCGCGTTGTTTACGTCCAGCGCAATAATGAGCGGATTCAAAGCACAACCTCGATGGGCTTACTGCCGGGTTCTTCGACGCGCCCGATCACGTAGCTCTCGGGCCGCCGTTCAAGCAGCTTCGTCGCGGCCTCACTTCTTAGAGAGACTAGCAATCCGCCGGACGTCTGCGGATCGTAAAGCAACGCTTCAATTTCGAACGGAATCTCCGGCGGCATTGTGACGCAGCTCTCGACAAAATCACGGTTGTTGTTCAACCCGCCGGAATGAGCGCCCCCCTTGGCGTATTCAATCGCTCCCGGCAAGAATCGCACCGCGGGCGCCGAAATCCTCAGTGTCACGTCGCTGGCCAGCGCCATTTCCCGCGCATGGCCCAGCAGGCCGAATCCGGTCACATCCGTACAGCCATGCACGTCGAGTGTTTCAAGAACAGCCGCAATTTGCCGATTCAACGTCAGCATCTGTTCGATCGATGTATCGATATCCGTTTGCTCGGCAATGCCGCGCTTGAGCGCCGTTGAAATCACACCGGTTCCGATGCGCTTCGTGAACACCAGCACGTCACCTGGCCTCGCACCGCCGTTGGTCCATACGCGCCGCGGATCAATCAAGCCGGTGACGGCATAGCCGAACTTAATCTCGTCTTCGGAGATGCTGTGTCCACCCAGGATCACGCACCCTGCTTCGTGGATCTTATCGGCGCCGCCCTTGAGAATCGCTTGCAGATCTTGTATGTCACCCTTCGATGGAAAAACCACTAATGAGAGCGCAGTGATGGGGCGCCCTCCCATGGCATAAATGTCGCTCAACGCGTTCGCGGCTGCGATTCCGCCGAAGGTGTACGGATCGTCGACGATGGGCGTAAAGAAATCCACCGTCTGTACCATCGCCAGCGGTTTGCCGCCGGCTTCGGTCAGATCGTAAACGCCCGCATCGTCCGCCGTATCGTAGCCGACCAGAACCTTTTCATTGATCACTCGCGGTACGTCTCTGAGCGCGCGGTCCAAAATCTTGGGGCTGAGCTTCGATGCGCAGCCACCCGCCTTCACGTTGGCGGTGAGCCTTGTTGCCATCATCACCAGTGTAGTTAGACCGTCAGGGCTGCCGCTTCTTCGAGCTGCCATTCGCGCCAGCCGTCGAGCAGCGGAAAGTACAGGCCGAGCCGGATGGGACCATCCGCGACTCGCGACATTAACGTGCCGTAGTTCTCGAGCTGCTGTCGATAGCGCCGCTGCTCTTCATCGAGAAAACGTGCGACGGCGGCGCCCTCATGCTCACTCGTTTTGAAATCGATGATCCAAAGACGCCCATCCTCATCTCGAAATACGCGATCAATCGTTCCGCTGATTAGCTTGTCCTGAATGCGGCCGGAAATCGGCCATTCGGATTTAGCCTCCGAGTGCGCACCGAGCACCCATTGTCCGCGCTCGCCGGTTAACGTTTGCCTTATCGCGCGCGTCACCCGCGCTACGGCCTCCGATTTCTGGGAACGAGGTACTCCCAGCCGCAACAGTTCCGATTCAATCATCGGCCGCACGGCAACCAGGCGTTCCGCGGTCCAGGCGTTCGCGCCTTCTTGAGCGATACGCTTCAGCAGTTCGTGCACCACCGTTCCTACGTGCCGCCCGGTGCCGCTGACCCATTCGTAGCTGGTCTTGCGTGCAGACGCGGCGGCGCGCCGGTATTCCGGTTGCCATTGGACCGAAGAATCGAACTGAGGCGCTCGCCAATTCGCCGGCAGACGGCGCAAGATTGTTTTGACAGCGCCATCTTCCGCCGAGAACAGATTGGCCTGTGCCGGAAGTTTCCGCTTGAGTTCGCGTTCGAACTCCGCTTGCTCACTCGCCCAGATCAGCCCCAGGAAGGTGGAATCCGATGCCTTGTTCAATGCGCTCCCGTCTTTATTGCTCTTTGCGCTACCCAGCAGGTAAAGCTCATTTCGCGCCCGCGTACACGCCACATAAAACAACCGCTTCAGCTCGTGCTCATCCTTCTTTTTGATCTCTTCCGAGACCCGCTCGTAGTCTCCATCCTGTTCACGTTTCTGTGGCTGCGCCGCTACGAGCAGGTACGGCGCGCCATCCTCGTCGATCTGTTCGGTCCAAACAAGCAGATCGCGGTCGGACGATCTTGTTCCTCTGCCAAGCTGCGGAATGAGAACGGTGTCGAACTCAAGTCCCTTCGCCTCATGGATCGTCATGATCTTGACGTGAGCCGAGCCGGTCGCAGGTTTTGCGTGCAGGAGTTCGAGACGTTGACTCAGCAGGCCAAAATCGCGGATGATTCCGCCTTCTTCGAACGATTCGATCAGGTTGAAAAACGTCTCGGCGTCTTCGCGTTGATTGCTCTCATGCAAAATCGCGGGTCCGCCCAGAATGAGCCATGTTTGTTCGATCAAGTCCCGCAAAGGGAGATGGCCGACCTTCGCGAGTGCGGCCGAGAAAATCTGCTGCATCCTCAAAGCTTGGTGGCGACCCTCCATCGATAGACGCGCAATTCGCTCCGCGTCGGAAAGCAAGTCGATGATCGTGCGGTCTCCATGATTCTCCGCAAGCGCCGACAAATCGCTGAGCGTCAACCCGCACCACGGCGCGCGCAAACACGCAAGCCACGATATGCGGTCGCCGGCGTGTAAAACCGCGCGTGTCAGCGACAGCAAGTCCAGAATATGTTGCTGCTCTTTGAGCTGATCGATCTCGACCGCTTCATAGGGAATATTCGCCCTGCGCAGCGCGGGTAGAATCGCCGCAATGTGCGATCTGCTCCGCACGAGTATTGCGACTGACCCGCTTTCGGTCGCACGGCGGACCACGTGGACGACGGCACTCGACTCTTGTTCACCGGCATCGTCGATGAACCGGACCACTCGCGGAAGAGTGCCTTCTGCCCTAACTGCTTCAGACGGCCGGAAACGAACGGCTCCATGAACATGGTCGTCTTCGGACATGATCGGACTGAATTTGTCTCGGACCCAGCTCACGATCTGTGGCGTAGAACGAAAGTTGCTGGTAAGACTGACGGGAATCAGGCGAACGGAGCCGAGGCGCTGCTGTTTCCAGGTCTTCAGGAACAGCGAAACTTCGGCTTCCCGGAACCGATAAATGCTCTGCATCGGATCGCCCACCAGAAATAACGTGTGTCCATCCCCATCGGACCATTGTGCCGTGAGACCCTCGATGAGCTCATATTGAGCGAGCGAAGTATCCTGAAACTCGTCGACGAGCAGGTGATCGATGCGGTAGTCGAGCCAGTACAGAAGATCAGTCGGCGTATCCGCCGTGCCGAGAGCTTTTATGGCGGCATGGGTCACTTCAGAAAAGTCGACAACTGAGCGCTCGCGAAAAACATCTTTCAAATGGTCGACGGAGCGTCCGAGTAAATCGCAAAAAGCGTCGATCAACGATGGATGTTGATCGGCGGTGAGAAAGCGCCATTGGTCGCGCTTTTGCAGCATGCGCGAGACTTGCATTTCCAGAGCAGCCATGTCGTTGTCGAAATGTAAAGCTACCGTTCGGAAGAGGGCTGCGTCCTCTTCACCGCCTTGCGTCAAAGCGCGCATTGTACGCCGGGCCGCAATTCGGTATAGCTCGGTTGCATCTTCGACGACCTCACCGATGCCCCCGAACTCCGAAATCACGGGCATTTGGCGCGTGAGCATCGCGCAGAGCGAATCAATAGTTTGAATTTGCAAGCGGCTCGGGTCGGCTAGCAAGTGCCATTGCTTTTTGCTGTCCTGCTTCAGAGCTTCGGCCGCCAGACCGCGCGCGCGCTGCTCATATTCACTTCGAACAGCTTCGGTATTCTGCGCGTCTAAGAGAGCGTTGTATATCCGCTCCTTCATGTCCGCGGAAGCTTTGCGCGTGAAAGTCATCGCCACGATAGACTCGGGACGGTCAACAAGACTCAATAGCCGTAGATAGCGATGCGCCAGCAACGATGTCTTGCCGGAACCTGCGGGAGCCTCCACGATGAACGATTGCGCGGGGTCAAGCGCCCGTTCGCGCTCGTGGGAATCGGGCGTCACTCCGGGTCGCATTCCTGCACAACGGCCTCGTGCACACGGCAGAATGGCTTAATGCGGCAGTACTCGCAAGCGCCTTTGATCGGGTCGACCGCCGCATAACCGTGCACAAACTCAGCAGCTAGACGCTGCACTTCCGCCTCGGATTGTGCGATGAACAGACTCCAATCCTTCTTCACCTCGGCCGCCGAGCCTGGAAACTGTCTCTCGCGAGAGAAACCCACCGCTCGCGGTTCGCGAGGTTTCAATTCTCCGAAGAACAGTCCGTCCACTTCGCCGCCCACCGCCGTTGCATATAGCAGTAGCTGCGGCTCGGCCGGCCGCGGGCATTTCAACTTGCCTCGCGTCTGCGCGCCGCTCTTGTAGTCGATCAGCACGAGCTTGCCATTGCGGAGCCGATCCAAGCGGTCCGCGCGCAGATGCAAACGCAAGCCTGGAAAATCATATAAACGCTTCTGCTCCAAAGTTTCAACCCTAAACGGCTGCTTTCGCTGTCGCTCCAAATCGAGCCATTCATGAATCACCCGTTCCAGCCGCTCGCATTCAGTCCGCGACATGAGCTCATGAAACGGACCCGCCTCGCGATTCCGCACTGCTTGCTCTACTGCATCGCGAACGAGAACGCAAAGCTCGTCTCGAGCCGTCGCGAGAAGCTGCTGATGCGTTTTCAGGCGAGCCCAGACGTTCTGCAGAGCGGTATGCACAAATCCTCCCCGCTCCCGGCTATCGAAACCAAGGCATCCATCTTCAGGCGCATTCGCCGCGAGTCGAAATTCGGCGAACGCGCGAAACGGGCACAAGGATTGCGCTTTGATGAGGCTTGCTCCTCCGCGCGTGCCTTCGTTCTGCTCGTACGGTGGCGCGCTCGTGTCTTCGATCTCGTCGAGAGCCACGGGCATAAAGGATTGTCGCGGCAATTTCCCTGGCCATTCCACAGAGGGAATGCGGTCACGCCTCACGAAGGGTTGAGCAAGAGGCGACAGACGCCCGGAATAGGTCGCGATCGTGTTGGGAGCTGCCGCAAACAGCGATGCAGTCATACGTTGACGCTCCTGTTGTGCGCCTTCAGGCGAACTCGCGGGCACGTCATACGCGCGTTGCAGTTTCAGCGGCACCAGTGGATAAGTCGCCAGCCGAGGCGGCCACGTCTCGTCAGAAAGTCCTGTCACGAACACAGAATCGAACTCTAGACCGGCGGCCTCGGAAGCATCCAGAATTTGAATCGGCGAGGACCAGTCTCCTCGCTCAATACCCGGCGACGAAAGCAATCCGCGCAGGTGAGCGAGCGCGATATCGTACGAAACCTCACTCGAAACCAAACCCAACGCCCCCAACTCGGAAACCGCCCTGCTCCACGCCTCGATGACCTTTCCCTCTTGCTCTGTCACTTCGGCCCTCCCGGGCCAATCGACAGCGCGAAGAATAGCAGCGAAGAACTCGCTCCATTTCGGGAGCTCGAGCTTGTGCGCGGCAGCGGGAATTATTCGATGCACGCTCGCCAAAACCGGCAAAAGCAGTGGACAATTCCGGCTGGCATATTCCACATCGCGCAGCGAGACATCAAGCTCCCGTTTTTTTCGCAGGTCGAGATCCGCAAGAGCACGCTCGCTGCGTTCCTCTGCCGCCCCGGCGAGGAACGGGCTGCGAAGAATCGCCCCGGCAACACCGATATCGATCCGCGGACGAGTAAGCTCGACAAGCAGCAGGGCGCTTGCGATAAGCGGGTGCGTTCTCAGACTGGGCGCGTCGTTAATGCGAAAGACGGAATCCGGCTCCTCTTGCGTTGGCGTTCGAAGCAGCCGCAGCACCGCCGCCGGATAGAAGACCTGTTGAAATGTTCGTTCGACCAGTGACCGATGACTCGACAGGTCGGGGACCAGAATTGCAATCGACCTCGAAGGCTGCCGCTCAAACAGGGCCCGAGACCAGCGCGCCGCCTGCTCAACTTCTTGAGCGAGATCCTCGCACAGCTTTGCAGGCGTTCCACCGCTTGGAAGATCCAAACGTGCGTCGTCTCGAATAAAACGCTCTCCGAGTAGGTGTTTCACTCGTTCGAGTGCAGGAGTAAAGGTGTGGAAGCCCGCAAAGACCGTGAATTCCGGGGTTGGCCCGCGGGCGGCAATCCAGTTCGGGAGCAAACGCCAGACATCGGATTTCGTCATCCAGCGTTCGTCGCGGCATCTCCGACGGAAAAGCTTGTGCCACTCTAGGAACTGCTGTCCGTCTTCATGGTCATTCCATAAATCGCCGTCAACCGGGATGTGCCACTCCGCAAGCAGCTTCGCCGCGCGCGCCGCAAGCCGCGCCGTACTAGCCACATCGAACAGATGACCATGTTGTTGTTCGATAATTTGCTGCCAGAGAACATGTTCCTGGGAACTGGAAAGCAGCGTAGGAACATCGGCGAGCGCGTACCGCGTCTCATTCCACGAAGCCGAAAGCCACGAGTTCACGCTATGGACTGGAGCGCGCCGCCAGCTTTGCAATCCGCGATCAAGCTGGGCCTTCGCGAGTTGCTGATTCACCACTGCCGCAACCAGACGCGACGGCGTGACGATAGTTGCCCCTTCCTCAGACCTTGAGAAGAGACCATTACAAGCGAGACGCATGAAGAGGGTTACTACTATTATCCGTCCCGGCCCTCGTCAACTTCCCCGCCTTAGCTGATCGAAGAGAGGTCCAGTTCGTTCGACGCCGCTCGATCATGCTTTTCCTGATCCGCCAGGCAGTAAGCCGCCCAGGGAACTGCTTCCAAGCGCGCCGGTTCTATGGGACGCCCACAGTCGATGCACGTCCCGTACGTGCCGTCACCGATGCGTTGTAGAGCTGTGCGCACCTGGCTGAGCGTCTGAGCAGCTAGCGTGCTCTCCTGGAACGCGGCGGCTTTGCCCTCCGCTGACGTGACCTGGTCGATCGGGTCTTCAACCTCCGCCGAGCGAGATTCGCGCGCCTCGTTTTCCAATCGTGAAATCTCCTCTATTAGTTCCTGCTCTCTCGCGAGGAGACGTTGCTTAAAATGTTCGATGTTCATCGGCTCACCTGACTTACCAGCGTACGATGCCTGCTGGGTGCTGCATATATGATGTAGCTGGTTGGGAGATCACGACAGGACTTTCGGCTCGATTGCGGAGGAAGCTCGAAGAAAATTATGTTGCCCCAGGAAGATACGGTTGAGATGTTGAATGACTTGATTCAAACCTGCAAAGAGGGAGAGCAGGGATATCAGGCGGCGGCGGACGAGGTTCAAAACTCGGAACTCGAGACTATGTTTCGCGGCTACGCCAAACAGCGTGGAAATTTCGTGCGAGACTTGCAAGCCGAAGTGGAACGTCTAGGCGGAAAGCCGGTTGAATCCGCCGGTCTCGGAGCGGCTCTACATCGCGGCTGGATGAGTGTTAAATCGACTCTTTCGGGCGGTGACACCGGCGCGATCATTGCCGCTTGCGAAAGTGGCGAGGACAGCGCTCTCGCCGCTTACGACCGTGCCGCGCGCACAGACGTCACGGGGAAGACTCGCACTTTGATCGACAAGCAGTTCCAGCAGGTTAAGGAAACTCACACCCGGCTACACCGTCTCAAAGACGAAATTAAGGACGGCACCGGCTTTCCAAAAAACGAGTGAACGTGAATTGAGCCAGTTTCTACACAACTGCCTTCAGCGTGTCCGATACAGTGCTCAACTCCTGAATCTCGGATCGGCTCTTCCTCGCCGGTATTTCCAATCCGCGCCCTCTCCGCAAAACGCGTTGGACCTCTTTAAGGGAGATTGGTGGTCGCGCTTGCCGGAGCCGTTTGCCGCACTCAAGGCGGGTGATCTCAGCATGTTTGAAGACGGCCGCATCGCTTGGGGTCTGTCGCAGCTTGGCGGCGTGAAGGACCAAAGCGTTCTCGAACTGGGGCCATTAGAGGGCGGCCACAGCTATATGTTCGAACGCGCCGGCGCGGCTTCCGTCCTCGCTATTGAAGCAAACCCGCGCGCCTACCTGAAGTGCCTGGTCGTGAAAGAAATTTTGAGCTTGACCCGCACACGGTTCCTGTGCGGAAACTTCCTCGAATATCTCCGCAATGATCCGCCTCATTGCGACGCGGCGTGCGCCAGCGGTGTCTTGTACCACATGCTCGAGCCCGTGGAACTGATAGCGCGGTTAAGTAAAGTCACTGACCGCTTATTCCTCTGGACCCATTATTATGACGCGCAGCTTCTTCAGCCCAAACAACTGAAAAGATTTACGGAACAGTACGAAAGAAAATACAGCGGCTTCTCTTCTCGCGTGTTTCGCTACAACTATTGGGGCAGCCTCGGGATGCGGCGGTTCTGCGGCGGTGCGCACGCTTATGCGCATTGGATGCGCAGAGACGATATCGTCGCGTGCCTGGAGCACTTCGGCTTCAACAGCATTCAAACCGCCTTTGAAACCTCGGACCACCCCGATGGCCCGGCATTCGCGCTCGTCGCCCTGCGCGCCTAAATCAAAAAAGGGCGACCTGCGAAGGCCGCCCTCAATGTACGTGTTCGAATTGTCAGCCGGCAGATTTCCCGAGGTTAGACTTCCTCGGCGGCAGCTACGGTTGCCTCTTCTCCGAGGTCATCCGAAAGCCCGCCATTGTAGATGCCGCCCGCCTCGTCGGAGTAGTCTTGCAGGCCGTCGCCGAGAACCAGTTCCTGGTCGGGCAGCGGCTCTTCTTCAACCACGTCCTCACCCGCGATCTTCACGCGCCGGTAGTATTCCATTCCGGTTCCAGCGGGAATGAGCCGTCCCATGATGACGTTTTCCTTGAGACCGCGTAGGTAATCCACCTTGCCGTTGATCGCGGCTTCGGTCAGTACACGCGTTGTCTCTTGGAAGCTCGCCGCCGAGATAAACGAGTCGGTCGAAAGCGACGCCTTGGTGATGCCAAGCAGAATCGGCTTGCCTCCTGCCGGACGGCCGCCGGCCTCCACCACGCGAGCGTTCTCTTCGCGGAACTTGAACTTGTCTACGACCTCTTCGGGCAGGAACTCCGTATCGCCGATGTCCTCAATCCGGACCCACCGCATCATCTGGCGCGAAATCACTTCGAGATGCTTATCGTTGATGTTCACGCCCTGCAAACGGTAGACTTCCTGAATCTCGTTCACCAGGTACTTCTGCAGTTCCTTCTCGCCGAGCACGGCCAGAATATCGTGCGGATTCCGCGGACCATCCATCAGCGGGTCGCCCGAGCGTACGCGCTCACTCTCCTGAACGTTGATGTGGACGCCGCGCGGAATCGAATATTCCTTCTGCACGCCATCGTCGCCAACGATGTAGAGTTTACGCATTCCCTTCGTCACTTCGCCGTACTTCACCGTGCCGTTGATTTCGGCGATTACGGCAGTTTCGCGCGGCTTGCGAGCCTCAAACAACTCGACCACGCGCGGCAGACCGCCGGTAATGTCTTTGGTCTTCGTGGTCGCACGCGGAATCTTCGCAAGCACGTCACCCGCGTGTACCGTTTCGCTGTCACTCGCCATTAGGTGCGCGTGAGTCGGCATCAAATAGCGCTTCTCTTCCGAGCGTCCTCCGCCTTCGGGGCGGACCACGATAGTCGGGAATCGCTTTTCGTCGGACGATTCCGTCACAACCACCTGCATGTTGCCGGTGATTTCGTCGACCTGCTCCTGCGTGGTAACGCCATCGATCAGATCCTTGAAGTGAATGACTCCACTCACTTCCGTCAGAATCGAGAACGTGTATGGATCCCATTCGAGAAGGATCTGGTTCGCCTTGACCGGCGCGCCATCCGCGACGTTGATCTTCGCGCCGTAAACCACTGGATATCGTTCGCGCTCGCGATTCTTATCGTCGACGATGATCAGGATGCCGTTGCGATTCATCGCGATCAATTCGCCCTTGTTATTTCGGACGGTGTTGACGTTGTTGAAGCGGACGAACCCATCGCTCTTCGGATCCTGCGTGGATTGCTCGCTGATTCGAGTCGCAGCGCCGCCAATATGGAACGTACGCATGGTGAGCTGAGTGCCAGGTTCGCCGATCGATTGAGCCGAAATGATGCCCACCGCTTCGCCGCGCTCGACCATCCGGCCCGTAGCCAGATTGCGGCCGTAGCAGAGCCGGCAGACGCCCCGCTTCGATTCGCAGGTCAGCACGGAACGGATCTTCACCCGCTCGATACCAGCCGCTTGAATCGCGCTCGCGAGGTCTTCCGTGATCTCATGGTTCACTTCGACAATAATGTTGTTTTCGTAATCGCGCTGATCTTCGAGAGCCACGCGCCCGACGATGCGATCGCGCAGCGGCTCGATGATTTCGCCCGATTCGATGATCGGCTCCACGTAGATCCCATCGCTCGTTCCGCAATCGTCTTCGGTAATGATGACGTCTTGCGCCACGTCGCAGAGACGACGCGTGAGGTAGCCGGAATCCGCCGTCTTCAAAGCGGTATCCGCCAGCCCTTTACGCGCGCCGTGCGTCGAGATAAAGTACTGCAGCACGTTCAGACCTTCGCGGAAGTTCGCCGTAATCGGCGCTTCGATGATTTCGCCGGAGGGCTTCGCCATCAAACCGCGCATACCCGAAAGCTGGCGAATCTGCTGCTTCGATCCGCGCGCGCCGGAATCGGCCATGATGTAAATCGGGTTGAGGATGCGGCCTGTGCGGTCGTCCTCTTCCATGTTCTTGAACATCTTCTCGGAGACCGCTTCCGTGACCTTCGACCAGATTTCAATGATCTTGTTGTAGCGCTCCGACTGGGTGATCGCGCCCTCTTGATACTGCTGTTGAACTTCGACCACCTGCTTCTCGGCGTCCCGCACCAAGCCGCTCTTCTCTTCCGGAACCACCATATCGTCGATTCCGATCGAGATACCGGCGCGCGTCGCATAGAGGAAGCCGAGCTTCTTCACTTCATCGAGCATCGGCACGGTGATCTGCAGCCCAAATTTTAAATAGCAATATTGGACCATCTGACCGAGACCCTTTTTCTTGAGAAGCCCGTTGATAAACGGCATCTCCTTCGGAAGAACATCGTTTAAGATGACCCGGCCCACCGTCGTGTCCATGTACTGCTTGTTGAACTCGATCGGCTCCGTGTACATGATGTTCTGGTTATCGAACGCCTTGATGAGGTCGATCACCTTGCCCGTGTACCGCAGCTTGATGGCTGTAAGAGTTTCAACCTCGCCCATTTCGAGCGCGATCAGCACGTCTTCCATCGAGGCGAACATGCGGCCGGAGCCCTTCGAGTTCGGACGCATCTTGGTCAGGTAATAGAGACCAAGCACCATGTCCTGGGTGGGGACCGCAATAGGCGAACCATGCGCCGGAGACAGAATATTGTTCGAGGCGAGCATCAAAGTGGATGCCTCGATCTGCGCTTCCGGCGAGAGCGGAATGTGAACAGCCATCTGATCACCGTCGAAGTCCGCGTTGAATGCGGTGCAAGTCAGCGGATGCAGCTTGATCGCTTTGCCTTCCACCAGCACCGGCTCGAAAGCCTGGATACCGAGGCGGTGCAGCGTGGGAGCGCGATTCAAAAGGATCGGGTGATCCTTGATGACCTCTTCGAGAATGTCCCAAACCACGGGATCCTGCTGCTCAACCAATTCCTTGGCTTGCTTGATGGTCGTGCAGTGACCGCGCTGCTCCAGCCGGTGATAGATGAACGGCTTGAATAGTTCGAGCGCCATCTTCTTCGGCAGACCGCATTGGTGCAGTTTCAGCTCCGGCCCAACCACGATGACCGATCGGCCCGAGTAATCGACGCGCTTGCCGAGCAGGTTCTGACGGAAGCGGCCCTGCTTGCCTTTCAGCGTGTCCGAGAGCGACTTCAGCGGACGATTATTGGCGCCGCGCAACACGCGTCCACGCCGCCCGTTATCGAACAGCGCATCGACAGCTTCCTGCAGCATGCGCTTTTCGTTGCGAACGATCACGTCGGGAGCATGCAGCTCCATCAGCTTCTTCAACCGGTTATTGCGATTGATGACGCGACGGTACAAATCGTTGAGATCGGATGTCGCGAAGCGGCCGCCATCGAGTGGAACCAGCGGACGCAGCTCCGGCGGAATAACCGGAATCACGTCGAGGATCATCCATTCCGGCTTGTTTCCGGATTTCCGGAAGCTCTCGACAACGCGAAGACGCTTGGCGTACTTCAGCTTTTTCTGCGCCGAAGTTTCGGTCTTCATCCTTTCGCGGATGTCCAGGCTCAGCGCTTCGATGTCAATCTTGCGCAGAAGCTCCTTCACGCCTTCGGCGCCCATCATGGCGACGAACTTGCCCGCGAATTCCTGGTCGAGCTGCCGTTTGCGCTCGTCGCTGATCACTTCGCCCATGTTGAGGCCCGTCGCCTCGCCTGGATCGATGATTACGAACGCTTCGTAATACAGCACGCGTTCCAGCTCACGAAGCGTGATGTCGAGCAAGTAGCCGATGCGGCTCGGCAGGCCTTTGAAAAACCACACGTGAGAGGACGCGCTTGCCAGCTCGATATGGCCCAGCCGCTCGCGACGCACCCGGGACAGCGTCACTTCCACGCCGCACTTGTCGCAGATCACTCCGCGATGTTTCATGCGCTTGTACTTGCCGCAGAGACACTCCCAGTCGGCAACCGGCCCAAAAATCCGGGCGCAGAACAGACCATCGCGCTCGGGCTTGAAGGTACGGTAATTGATAGTTTCCGGTTTTGTTACTTCGCCGTGTGACCAGCTCCGGATTTTTTCCGGAGACGCCAGACTGATTCGAATCGAATCGAAGTCGGCAATAAGATTGGCTCTATCGTACGGAGAGGAACGATACATGAATTGTCCTTAAAATACCTTTCAACTCTTTTGCCGCGCACCGGGGACGGGCTTGCGCGCCCCTCCCCGTGCGCTTCTCTCTTAATCCGCCGCGTGCGCCAGGTCCAGCATCTCGCGCGGCTTCTTCATCAGTTCCACGTCGAGGCACAGGCTCTGCAACTCGCGAATCAACACGTTAAACGACTCAGGAACGCCGGGCTCGGCTGCCGCTTCGCCCTTGACGATGGCTTCGTAAATCTTGGCGCGTCCGTATACGTCATCGGATTTCGCCGTCAGCAACTCCTGCAAAATGTATGCCGCGCCGTATGCTTCGAGGGCCCACACTTCCATTTCGCCGAAGCGCTGGCCGCCGAACTGCGCCTTTCCGCCGAGTGGCTGTTGCGTAATAAGTGAGTACGGTCCGATGGATCGAGCGTGAATCTTGTCGTCAACCAAGTGGCTCAATTTCAGCATGTAAATGTAGCCGACCGTCACCGGTTGTTCGAACATCTGTCCGGTGAGGCCATCGTAAAGCTCGATTTTGCCGGAGGTCGGCAGCCCGGCTTCCGATAGCCGCGCCTTGATGTCCTTCTCCGCCGCGCCGTCGAATACCGGCGTCGCGAAGTGAAGCCCCAGCTTCGCCGCGGCCCACCCGAGGTGCGTTTCGAGCACTTGCCCGACGTTCATACGAGACGGAACGCCCAGCGGATTCAAAACGATCTCCACCGGCGTGCCATCCGGCATGTACGGCATGTCCTCTTCGGGAACGATTCGCGCGATCACGCCCTTGTTCCCGTGCCGTCCGGCCATCTTATCGCCGACCGACAGCTTGCGCTTCATCGCGATGTAGACCTTCACCAGCTTGATCACGCCCGGAGGCAACTCGTCGCCCTTGCGGAGCTTCGCGATCTTTTCTTCGGTGATCTTTTCGAGCACCGCGATCTGACGCGAAGTCATCTCTTCGATTTCATCGATCTGCTCGTTGAGGCGAACGTCTCTGGTGTTCAGCCGCATCCGCTTCAAATCGCGGGCGCGCAGCTTTTCGAGCACGTCGCGTGTCAGCGGCGTCTCTTTCGAGAGCAGCTTCTTGTTGGTCTTCTCGTCGTGCAGGTCGGCCTGCAGCTCTTTGCCCTTGAGCAACTCTTCGAGGCGCTTGGCCCGCTCATCGCTCAAGATGCGCTTTTCGTCTTCGAGATTGCGGTGTAAGCGCTCTTCCTGCAATTGCAGAATTTGCTTCGACCGCTCGTCCAGCTCCGCGCCCTTGCGCGAGAACACCTTGCAATCCACAATGGTGCCCTCGATACCGGGCGGGCAGTATAGCGACGCGTCCTTCACATCCCCGGCCTTCTCGCCGAAGATCGCGCGCAGCAGCTTCTCTTCCGGGGTGAGCTGCGTCTCGCCTTTCGGCGTCACTTTTCCCACCAGAATGTCGCCCGGCTTCACCGTCGCGCCGATGCGAATGATGCCGCTGTCATCCAGGTTGCGTAAAAACGATTCGGCGATGTTCGGAATGTCGCGAGTGATCTCCTCTGGGCCGAGCTTCGTGTCGCGCGCTTCGATTTCAAATTCTTCGATGTGAATCGAAGTGTAGTAATCGTCTTTGACCAGTTTTTCGCTGACCACGATTGCGTCTTCGAAGTTATAGCCGCGCCACGGCATGAACGCCACCAGGACGTTCCGCCCCAGCGCCAGCTCGCCCGCTTCCGTGCACGGCCCGTCGGCGAGGACATCGCCCTTTTTCACCTTCTGTCCTTGATGCACAATCGGCTTCTGGCTGATGCACGTGTTTTGATTCGAGCGCTTGAACTTCGTGAGCTGATAGATATCCGCGCCTACTTCGCGCGACATCTGCCCTTCGTGCGCGGTGCCTTCGACACGGACGATAATACGTTCGCTATCGACCGAATCGACCACCCCGGGGCGTTTGCAGATCACGACTGCGCCCGAATCGCGAGCAGTCACGCGCTCCATGCCCGTTCCGACGAACGGCGCTTCGGCGCGCAAAAGCGGCACAGCCTGGCGCTGCATGTTCGAGCCCATCAACGCTCGGTTGGCGTCGTCGTTCTCGAGGAACGGAATCAAACTGGCGGCGACCGAGACCAGCTGCTTCGGACTGACGTCCATGTACTCGATATCGTCGCGATGCTTCAGCACGAAGTTACCGGCTTGGCGCGCGTTCACCAGGTCATCGACGATTCCGCCGCTCTCATCGATCGTTACGTTCGCCTGGGCAATGATGTACTTGTCTTCCTCCCAGGCGGAAAGATAGTCGGAGTGCGCTTCGAATTCCGCCTGCTGTTTCTTTGCGCCAAGCGGCTTGTTCGCGCTGATAACCTGCTCGCGCCCGATTACCTGGCCGACCTTGAAGTCCGTATCGCCTGGATTCAGGATCCTGACCTCGTCCACCAATCCGCCTTCCCGAACGCGGCGATAGGGACTCTCGATGAATCCGTATTCGTTGATGCGAGCGAAGCAGGACAACGAAGAGATCAGACCGATATTCGGACCTTCCGGTGTCTCGATCGGACAAATGCGGCCATAGTGCGTAGGATGCACGTCGCGTACTTCGAACCCGGCGCGCTCGCGTGACAGACCGCCCGGTCCAAGGGCCGACAGTCGCCGCTTGTGCGTGATCTCGGAAAGCGGGTTGGTCTGATCCATGAACTGCGACAGCTGGCTCGAGCCGAAAAACTCGCGGATGGCAGCCATCACCGGCTTCGCGTTCACCAGGTCGTGAGGCATAGCCGTCGACATTTCCTGGTAAACCGACATCTTTTCCTTGATGGCGCGCTCCATGCGGACCAGGCCGATACGGAACTGGTTCTCGAGCAATTCGCCCACCGCACGCACGCGCCTATTACCCAGATGGTCGATATCGTCCACGCTGCCGAGGCCTTTGCGCAGCTTCAACAGATAAAGGATGGTGTCGATAAAGTCTTTCTGGTCGAGCGTACGCTTGTCCAGCCCCGTCGCATCCGCCCGGTCGTGCAGCTTGATGTTGAACTTCATGCGGCCCACGCGCGAGAAATCGTACTTGCGCGCGTCGAAGAACATGCCTTGGAACAGTTGCGTCGCAGTGTCCAATGTCGGAGGATCGCCCGGCCGCAGCTTGCGATAGATCTCGAGCAGCGCGTCGTTCTGGCTCTTCACGCTGTCCTTGCGCAGCGTCGTCGAAATGACGTTGCCCGCGTCGTCGCGATCGGGAAAGAACAATTCGAAGCTCTGAATGCCGGCTTCCGTCAGTTTGCCGATCGCCGTCGAAGTCAGCTCATGATTTGCTTCGATGAGCACTTCGCCGGTCGACATATCGATGACATCCGCCGCCACAAATGCGCTTTCCAGATCGTTGCTCGCAACCTCTACCTGCTCGATCTTCGCCTTCTGGATTTCGCGGAAAACCGAGTTCGTGATCTTGCGTCCTTGCGGCACCACCTGATCGCCGTTCTTGCCGGTGATCGCGTGCGAAAGCTTCATGCCGATCAAGCTGTCGTTCACGCCCCAGAACAGCTTGTTGTTCTTCAGGGAAATGGTCGAGACTTTGTAGAACGCGCGGATGATGTCGGCATCCGTCTTCAGGCCCAGGGCGCGCAGGAAAACCGTGCCGTAAAATTTCCGCTTGCGATCGATGCGGACATACAGCAGGTTCTTGTTGTCGTATTCGAATTCGACCCAGCTCCCGCGGTACGGAATGATCTTGCCGAGGAAGTAGCCTTGCGCCTGCACGCGCTCAAAAAACACGCCCGGCGAACGGTGCAACTGCGAAACGATAACGCGCTCGGTTCCATTGATGATGAACGTGCCGTTCTCCGTCATCAGCGGAATCTCGCCGAAGAAGACCTCTTGCTCTTTAATGTCCCGAACCGTCTTGTTGTTGGTTTCCGGGTCCTTATCGTAAACGGTCAGCCGTATGGTGACCTTCAACGGAGCCGCGTACGTCATGCCGCGCTCTTCGCATTCCGGCACGTCGTATTTCAGTTGCAGAGCCACCGGATCGCCGCAGCGGTTGCAGAACGTCACGATGTTCTTGTTGAAAGTTCCGCAGCGGTGGCACAGCACATCGCCCGCGTGGAACGGATCGGTGCGAATCTCGGCGCCGCAGCTCGGATTGCGGCAGATCGTACGGAGATGATGCAGCCCCTTCAAGTTGCCGCACTTGCATTCCCAGTTGCCGATCGAATAATCCACGAACTCCAGCTGGCTAAGCCCGCGGAAGTCCGAAATGGGAAACACGGAGCTGAATACGCTTTGCAGGCCTGCATCTTCGCGCTCCTTCGGAAGCAGGTCCATCTGCAGGAAACGCTCATACGAGCGCTTCTGCACTTCAATTAAGTTCGGAATCGGAATCGAAGTTTTGATCTTCGAAAAATCAACTCTCTCACGGAGAGAACCATCTGACACGTTGGGCATCTACGCTTGTCCTTTAGGAAACCAGTCACACAATGACATCGAGCAATCGCTGTACGAAGCCGAACCGCGCACTATGCGGCTACGGCCTTCAGCGGTGAACCAGGCGATTCACCGGCAAATGCTTGCGCCGCTCTTCGCCAATAAGCTGCGCGGGAAGAATAACTCTTGAGAAAGATCGTGAGTGACGATAACGATATAGCAAGTCTTGGGTACAGTTCAGCCGCTCTTGACGAAAACACACACAGAGCGAGTAGGAACGTAAATTTGGGCATGCGAAAGCTCCGCTGGCCTACAAAGGCCCGCGGAGAAGGCTTAAAAACTTGAGACCGCAAATCTGATGCTGGACCGCCCCGGCTTGACGACAACCTTAGGATAGCACAATAAGGGATAGGCCGCGTCAAACGACACGCCTATCCCCTCGCGATTACTCGGGTCGCGGGCAGTTGAAATTACTTAACTTCGACAGTCGCCCCGGCGTCGGTAAACTTCTTCCGAATCGCCTCCGCCTCGTCCTTATTGATGCCTTCCTTGATCGGCTTCGGCGCGCCATCCACCAAGTCCTTGGCTTCCTTCAGACCCAGGCTCGTTACTTCGCGAACGGCCTTGATGACATTGATCTTATTGGCGCCGATACCCGTCAGGATGACCGTGAACTCAGTCTTCTCTTCAGCCGGAGCAGCCGCCGCAGCGCCGCCGCCCGCCCCCGGAGCCGCCGCAGCGACCGTCGCCGCAGCCGCCGACACTCCGAGCTTTTCTTCCAGCAGCTTGACCAGCTGCGAAGCCTCCAGCAGCGTCAAGCCCTGAATCTGTTCTGCAATTGCGTTAATGTCCGCCATTTTCCCTGTTCACTCCCTACTCTTTAAACTTGTTCTCTTTTCCGGCCTGATCCAACACCACGGCCAGATTGCGTCCCACGCCGTTTATCGAACTGACCAGCCGCGTCGCCGTGGCGTTGATCAGAAAAAGCATTTTCGCGTAGATTTCTTCTTTCGGCGGCATCGAGGCCAGATCGTTGATCGTTTTGACATCGATCACCCGGCCTTCCACCATGCCGGCCTTGAAGGTGAAAGCCGCGTACTCCTTCGAATACTTCGTCAATGCCTTCGCTAGCGCCACCGGATCGTTCGCCGTGTAAGCCAGTGAAGTCATGCCTTTCAGATTGCCCAGCAGGTCGTTCGCCGGTGTGCCATCCGCCGCCTTCGCTGCCAGATTGTTCTTCACCACGCGGTACTGCCCGCCCGCCTCGCGGATCCTTTTCCGCAGCTGGTAATCCTGGCTGACAGTCAGCTTTTCGTAGCTCGTGACGAACAGGTTGCTGTTCTCCCCGATCAGCTTCTTGAGATCTTCCAGATC
This sequence comes from Terriglobia bacterium, assembly GCA_963719335.1. Taxonomy (GTDB): domain Bacteria; phylum Acidobacteriota; class Terriglobia; order Bryobacterales; family Bryobacteraceae; genus Bog-105. The sequence continues at coordinate 57,350 of CAVRBR010000004.1, forward strand.
TTTCTTCTTCTGGTCTTTGTCCTTCATACAGGCTTTGCCTTTTTCCTAATCTCTGCCGTCCGGCGCTTAGGCTGTCGGTTTGAGGTTAAATGCCGCCACGTCGAGTTGCACGCCCGGTCCCATGGTCGAGCAGAGCGTCGCGCTCTTGACGTACTTGCCCTTCGAAGCCGACGGCTTGGCTTTGATCACGGCCTGAATCAAGCTGCTCGCGTTCTCAAGAAGTTTATCCGAGGCGAAACTGACTTTGCCCACCGGCGCGTGAATGACTCCCGTCTTATCCACGCGGAACTCCACCTTGCCGGCCTTGATCTCGTTGATCGCAGTGCGAACGTCCGTGGTAACCGTCCCGGTCTTTGGATTCGGCATCAACCCGCGCGGGCCAAGCACTTTTCCCAACCGCCCCACCGAGCGCATCATGTCCGGTGTCGCGATCACCGCATCGTAATCGATCCAGTTCTCGCCCTGAATCTTGTTGACCATATCGTCGCCGCCGACGAAATCCGCGCCCGCTTCCTGCGCCTCCCGGATCTTATCCCCCGAAGCGATCACCAGCACCCGCTTCGAGCGGCCCAGCCCGTTCGGCAACACCACCGTGCCACGCACCATCTGGTCGGCGTGTTTTGGATCGACACCCAGACGCAGATGTACTTCGACGGTCTCGTCGAACTTGGTAAATTTGATTTTTTGAACGAGATTGACAGCCTCGGGAAGCTGATAAGGCTTGGCCTCTACCTGCTTCGCCGCGGCCTGATACTTCTTACCAGGCTTTTGACTCATATTGTGACTGGTCCAAACGGCTCAAGCGAGCAGAACTCACCCTTGCCTCCCAAGTTGGCGTAAAACCTTTTGTAGGATACCACAAAGCCCGAAAACACGCGGTTCCGACGAATCAGTAGCGCCCTTCGACGAACGCATCTACCTCTTCATCCGTCATCGGACGCCACCAACTTGGATCGATTTCTCTCACCTTGCCGCGGAGGAAACCGAGAGGAGCGCGCGTGTCCCGCTGAATGGGTACAATTTCTGCGGTAGGCTGCCCGACCGCCTCAATAGGCTTCGAGAGCTTGCGGCTAGCCTCAGCAACACTCTTTTTCATACTCCAATACTACGTAAAACGCTTCACCCGTTTCTAGTCGAGATGTCTCGCCATGCCCTTGTGGACCGCGCAAAAATTCCCCTCGACTCTGACGTAACGTAACAGTCAAAGATATTCATGGAAGGAAGCTCCGATTGAGCGCCACTGAGCAGAATGTATTTCGGCCGCATCAGTTCGCCGAACTGGCGGTCGGTGACGGTACACTTTTCGCGAAACGAAGGGGCATTCGTATCGCAGCCCCCGCACCAAATCGACACGCCTCGCCCGCCGGGCGGGAAAGGCGTTCGCTATCGCGAAGCTGAAAAGCTCCCGAAGTACGGCCCCGGACGTTCGAGTTGTGCTCGCCGTTTGGAGTGCAACCAAAGCTCTATGACCACGGCGTTGATCGAGAAACCGATCCAGAACGCGATCCCGAAGAACTGATCAGGCTCAAGATGGGTGCGGGCGCTCGTTGCAAAAAAGAAGCCCATCACGGGACGAGTCGTTGCGATACCCAGCAGGATACCCACGGCGCGTGTCATCCAGCTCCGCTTTTGTGTGGCAGCGCCGCGCAAGCGAAACCAATAGGCGCGCCCCAGCGAGAACAGGAACCAGGTGTTAAAGATGAGAACCGCGGAGCGCTCCACCCAGCCGCCGACGGCATAAACGCTCATTGCGTACGCGGTCGCGCCGGTGATTGCGCCAAAGGGAAAGAAGAGCCGCTCAGGCCATCCTCCGCCGCTGCGGCGCAACAGGACCACTGCGGCGAGAAGCACAAAGATAGCCGCCGGAATGATGTGCATCACTGTCAGCAAGGCGTGGGACGAAAAGGTCGCGTCGATCGCGGCCATCTGCGGAGGCCTGCCGTGCGAGGGCCGGATCAGCTCGTTGAGCCTTCGCAGAACGACGCCGACGGCGATCACGACGCAAACCCAGAACCCCGACAACAGCCATAGAGGATGGCGGGACGTTAGAGACGATGGAGGCTGGTGCGTGTGCTCCATGTGCTTTCCTTTTCCAAAATGGTTCATCCTCCGGGAGTTTGAGGTACAAGCGCGACCAACGCACAACGTTCCGGCACCCGTCCTCAGTGTGCGATCGGGATCCTTCGCTTCAGATCTTACGCAAGCTTTAGCGACCAAGTAGCGCGTGCGATTCTCCGCACGCAAACGCAACACCTGGCACAAAGCAACGAGCCTGGCGCCTCACTCATATCGCAGCGCCCGCACAGGATCGACACGCGTCGCCCGCAGCGCGGGAAAATAGCCGGACACGGCGGCAATGACGACGATTCCAATCAGTGCAGCCCCAATTGTCGCGGGATCGTGCGCCGACATCCCGAACAATTGACTTTGCAACAGCCGTGTGACCGCGAGCGCGGCAGGCAGGCCAATCGCGATCCCAAGGCCCGTCAGACCCATCACCTCCCGCATCACGATCCAGATCACATCGCCCTGCACCGCTCCGAGCGCCAAACGAATGCCGATTTCACGCGTGCGGCGCGTCACCAGAAACGCCATCACCCCATACAGCCCGACCGAGGCGAGAACGGTCGCAAGCAGACCAAAAGCGCCCGCCAGACTCGCGCTCAGGCGTTCCATCGCCAGCGAATCGTCCACCTGGTGTTCTTCGGTCTTCATCTGGAAAACCGGCAGATTGGCGTCCAGCTTCTGAACCGCCGCGCGAAGCGCCGGAAACATCTGCGCGGGACCCGCCTCCGTGCGAACGTAAGCGGTCATTTCCGTGGCCCAAATGTTCTGCAGATAGGGGAAAAAGATTTGGCGCGGCGCCGGATCCCGCATCATCTGGTACTTGGTGTCGCGCACCACGCCCACGATCTCCACGTCGGTCTTCGTTCCGGGGTCGTTGCCCAGGCCGATGTGCCGCCCGATCGGAGTCCCATCGCCAAAGTAGTGCCGCGCGAACTTTTCGTTCACGATCGCAACCTTCGGAGCGGCGAGACGATCGCGCTCGGTGAAATCGCGCCCGGCATACATCGCGATCTTGAGCGTTTCAAAGAACCCGGGCGAAACATAATTCACCCACGGACTCATGTTCTCGCCCGGTTTAGCGTTATATCCTTCTACCGTCACGTTGCTGTCCCATTCGTCGAAGTTCAGCGGCGCCACCACCGCCAGCCCGGCCGATTGCGCACCCGGAACCGCCTTCAAACGAGCGCTCAGTTCCCGATAGAAGCGTTTCGACTGCTCGGCAGTGTACCCGCTCAAGGTCGGATCGATGTGGAACGAAAGCAGATTGCCCACCTCGAATCCTGGATTCAGATTCTTCAGATTTCTCAAGGTACCGACGAACAAGCCCGAAGCGATCAACAGCAGCAGGGAGAGACTCACTTGCGCGCAGACCAGCAGTTTGCGCCACATCACCTGCCCGCCCCCGGCTACCGCATTGGCCCTGCTCTTTCAAAGTCGGCGCCAGGTCCGGCCGAGTCGCCTGCAGTGCCGGAATCAATCCGAACGCAAACGCGGTGAGCAGAGAAATCACCAGATTGAAGCACAAAACGCGCAGATCGGGATCGACCGCCAATTTCACCGGCGGCTCGATATGCGGCATGATGCCGGCCAGCAACCGCATAGTGATCGAGGAGATCCCCAGGCCGAACAATCCGCCCAGCAAACCGAGCAATGCGCTCTCGAGCAGCAACTGACCCGCTATACGCCCGCGGCTTGCTCCGAGCGCCAGACGCACAGCGATTTCCTTCTGCCGCGACGTGGCGCGCGCCAGAATGAGATTCGCCACATTCGCACACGCAATCAGCAGAACCAATCCGACCATCGCCATCATGGCCCAGAGCGGCGCTTCCATGTAATGGCGCACGATGAAATTCTCGCCGCCTCCTCCGGGCATCACATCCAGGCTCATCTTCAAGAATTGTTGGCGCGTGTATGGCGAGGCGTGCGCGAACTCCGCCTGCCGCGCTTCCATTTCCAGAATGCGGTGAAAAATCGGCTGCAACGACACTTTCGCTTGCGACATGCTGACGCCAGGTTTCAGCCGTGCAAATATCTGCACCCAGCGCCGCCGCCGGTTTTCGAACGGCTTCGATTCTCCTGTAAGCTCCTGCGCCATCATCATCGGCACGAAGATATGAGTGGAAAATAACGGCTCAACGCCTTCGAAGCCCCTTTGCGCCACGCCCACAATCGTGAGCCGGTGATTATTCACCAGGATCTGTCTGCCCACCACCGAGGGATCTCCCGCAAAGCGTGCCTGCCAATATCCGTACCCGAGCACGGCCAGCGGCGCGTCGCCTCGACTCCGGTCGTCACTCGAAGTAAACAGCCGCCCTACCGCCGGGCGAACGCCCAGCACGTCGAAGTAAGTCCCGGAAACAATCTCTCCCGCCGCGCGCTCGTTCCGCCCTTCAAAGCTGGTGCTGAACGATAAGGTATGACGGCAAAGCATGCCGCTGAAAACCTTGTTCTGCTCGACGAAATCCCGATACATCGGGTACGATAGCGAATTCATCCCGGTGTTCGAGCCATAATGCTCGCCCACCTCCTTCAGCTGCACCAGTTGGCTCGGGTCGCGCACCGGCAGCATTCGCAGCAGCACCTGATCGAGCAGCGTGAACACGGCCGTGTTCGCGCCTATACCCAAAGCAAGCGAAAGCACCGCCACCGACACGAATACAGGCGACTTTCTGAGCGATCGCACCACGTAGCGTAACTCACCGGGAAACCGCATCGCACTCGGCTATACGCCGCGCCGCGTGCTTTTGTTCAACGATTATCCCGATGCCTGTTCCGTGTAGCGGCGAGGCGCTGCCTCGCCGCAGCGTGTAGGCGCGAGGCGCTGCCTCGCCCAACGCCTTAGGGTGCGAAATACCCGAACACGTCCAAAATCAAGTGAGTCGTATTCGACGCATACACCGCGATGGACCCATTGATCGTTGGAATCAGACTTAGGTTCGACGTGACCGCGCCGTCCTCGGCATTCAAAGTAGCCGCCAGCGGCTGCGCCAGACCCTGCGCCCACGTCGTGACGTATCCTAATGCACCCGAGGGCACTACCGTCGCATTCACTACATAGGCCTGGGCGGAAGCGGGGATGTTGCCCGTCCCGCACGAAACCCCTTCGACGGCAGCCGTAAGTACTCCGGAGAAGATACCCGAAGATCCCCGCGTATCCAGCACCCGGCAGGGCGTCACCGTGTATAAGGACAGCCCGTTAGCTCCTCCCGCCGCGAAATAACCGTTGATGTCAATGACCAGATTCGTCGCATCGCTCGCGTAGACGGAGATCTGATTGAAGCTGCCCGCAGCTACGATCGCCGCATTAGAGGTCACCGTTCCGGTCGGGGCGTTCAAAACCGCGCTGACCGGTTGTGCTTGCCCCGCCGGCCACGCTGTCAAATAGCCCAGCGGCCCCGCCGGTACCGCTGCGAAATTGAACGAATACGCTGCCACGGTGCTTGGAATACTAGCCGCACACGAGCTCGAAAGAACCGGGAATGCGCGGCTCTCCCCGGCTGCCAGCGCCGGCCCGCCCAAGGCGCTTATCGCGCCGCGTGTATCGGCCACCCGGCACGGCGTTATGGGATAGAAAGCCAGGCCGGAACTGTAGTTCGGCGCTGTCGACGGCACGAAGTACCCATCGATATCCACCACCAGATCGGTATCCTCCGTGCCGTAAACACTGATTCCACCACCGCCCGTCGCCGGAATGATCGCCGCCGCCGACTTCACCCGCCCGTCGTAGGAATTGAGCGTGGCAACCCCGGGCCGCGCCGCTCCGCTGGGCCATATGGTCAGATAACTGAGCGACCCATGCGGAACCACTGCCACGTTGAATGAAAACGCCAACGCGGTATTCGGCACCGTGCAGTTCGGAGCGTTTGGGATTACGTAAGTACGCGCAACCCCCGCCGTCAGGAAAGACCCGCTGTATCCATCCGCATCGCGCGTGTCGATTACCCGGCACGGCGTCATCGGAATGAACCGCAGCCCGGATGACTCGTATAACGAAAGCGCACTCTGCACAGCTGGCTGGTAAGCGGAATTATAGATGATTGATACCGTTCCTGGGATAACAGTTCCCGTTGGAGCAAAGACTATAGCAATCGTGCAGCTAGCTCCTTGAGCAAGAAAAGTCGATTGCGAACACTCGCCGATGCTTGTCGTCTGCGAAAAGAACCCCGTGAAGGCGAGCGCAGTAAAGGTAAGGCTTGCGTCTCCAGTGTTCGACACCGTCATTGTGATCGGCGCGCTCGTATTTCCATTGAGGGTCGTCGGGAACGTCAGAGGCGCTCCGCCGGCCGCCACCTCGCGGACCGCATAGTTGAAGTAATCGAGGATGTACAGGTCACCCGCGCCGTCCAGAGCTACCGAAGACGGGTTCGCTAGAGCCGCGCTGGTGGCCACGCCGCCGTCCCCCGTGTATCCCGTTGCGTGCGTGCCCGCGATCGTAGTTATGGTCTGGGTCACATCGGCCGTGACCTTCCGGATCACTTCGTTTAATTTGTCTGCGATATACAGGCTCCCCCCTGCATCGACCGCTACGCTCCAGGGCTGATTCAATCGAGCGACCGTCGCGGGTCCGTTATCTCCCGAGTACCCGGCGCCGCCCAGCGTCCCGGCCACCGTTGTAATAGTGCCGCCGCTTACCTTCCGTATGGCGCTGTTGTTAGCGTCCGCAATGAACACGTTACTGCCGCTCCCATCGAGCGCGATTCCAACCGGCTGGTTCAGTTGCGCGCCGGTCGCCGGGCCGCCGTTGCCTGACGACCCGGCAGTTCCGCTCGGGCTACCCGCGAAATTCGCAATTTGGCTTGCTGCCGTAATCTGTCCGTTGATCGCTGTCACTTTCCGAATGCGGTTGTTCCCCGTATCCGAGATGTACAAGTTTCCCAGTGCATCGACCGCGAGTCCGGCGGGCGCGTGCAACTCGGCCGCGTTCGCATTCCCCCCGTCGCCTCCATTGCCTGCCACTCCGGTTCCCGCAACGGTGGTAATAACGTTGATAAACGCATTCACCTCCCGCACGACATTGTTCCCGGTGTCGGCAATAAAGAGATCACCCAGCGCGTCGCGAGCGAGCGCGGTGGGCGTGTTCAGCGCGGCACTCGTAGCTGCGCCTCCATCGCCCGAATACCCGGCCGTACCGTTTCCAGCGAACGTCGCAACTATTCCTTTCGCGATGTTTACCGAATAAACCATGTTGCCCGTGCTGTCCGACACAATGACAAAGCCGGGTGCCACCGCCATTCCGCTCAGAACCGCCGAGGACAACGCAGACGTGGCTCGGTTGGCTACGGTCGAGATCAGCCCAGGCGAGAAATCAATCTGCGGGCCCGTCCCGATTCCATGAAGGAAGGCTACTCCCAAAAACCCCGACTGATTCGAGGCGGTGATGGCGCCCTGCCGCAGTCCCGGGTACTGAGGCTGAAAAGTCGTCTCGATCGAGCACGTCCCGCCGGAACAACTCGCCGGCGCTATCGAGAAATCCGTTCCAGTGTAGATTGCAAAACTCGTCCCCGCCGCCATTCCCGTGAATGTGATCGTCTGGGCTGAACTGCTTCCGATATTCACCGAACCGAAATTCGTAGGGGGCAGCGCCTGCTGCGCCCGTACCACGTGTGGAACCGCAAAGACGATTGCGGCCACAGCCCACGGCAAATGAAACTTGGCCAAGCGTACATTAAGTACGCTTGGCCAAGAGATTTTCTCTACCGTCAGTGCAAGGGGCGAGGCACTGCCTCGCCCGGCTTCTTACGGTGCGAAATACCCGAACACGTCCAAAATAATATTGGTCGGATTCGAAGCAAACACCGCAATGGACCCGTTGATCGTTGGAATTAGACTCAGGTTCGACGTGACCGCTCCGTCGTCGGCATTCAGAGTAGCTGCCAGCGGCTGCGCCAGACCCTGCGCCCAAGTCGTGATATACGACAGCGCACCCGAGGGCACCACCGTCGCATTCACTACATAGGCCTGGGCGGAAGCGGGGATGTTGCCCGTCCCGCACGTAACGCCCTCTACGGGAGCCGTAAGGACTCCGGAGAAAACGCCCGAAGTGACCCGGGTATCGAGCGCGCGGCAGGGCGTCACGGTATATAAGGACAACCCGTTAGCTCCCACCGGCGCGAAATAGCCGTTGATGTCGATGACCAGATCCGTGGCATTGCTCGCGAACACCGAAACTTGGCCGCTCGTGCCTGCCGGTACGATCGCCGCATTCGACGTCACCGTTCCGGTCGGGGCGTTCAAAACCGCGCTGACCGGTTCTGCTTGCCCCGTCGGCCATGCCGTCAAATAGCCCAGCGGCCCCGAAGGCACCGCTGCCAAATTGAACGAATACGCCGCCACGTTGGCTGGAATATTAGCGGCGCAGGAACTGGAAAGAACCGGGAAAGAGCGGGTCGATCCGGTACCCAGAGCCGGCCCGCCCAGCGCTCCGGTCCCGACGCGTGTATCGGCCACTCGGCATGGCGTTAGGGGATAGAAGGCCAGTCCCGAACTGTAGTTCGACGCTGTCGATGGCACGAAGTACCCGTCGATATCCATCACCAGGTCGGTGTTCCCAGTGGCGAAAACACTGATTCCGCCGCTGCTGTCCGACGGAATAATGGCCGCCGCCGACTTCACCCGCCCGTCATAGGAATTGAGCGAAGCCACCCCAGGCTGCGCGACGCCGCGAGGCCATATCGTCAGGTAACTGAGCGGGCCATGCGGAACCACCGCCACGTTGAACGAAAACGCCAGCGCGGTATTGGGTACCGTGCAATTCGGAGTGTTCGGGATGATGTAGTCGCGCGGCACTCCTGCGGTCAGTGCGGACCCGCTGTACCCGTCCGAAACGCGCGTATCGATTACCCGGCACGGCGTCATTTGAATGAAGCGCAGCCCTGATGCCTCGTATAAAGAAAGCGCGCTTTGCACGCCCGACTGGTTCAAGGAATTATCGGTGATCGACACCGTTCCCGGCGTAACCGTTCCCGTTGGTGCAAACTGTATGGCAATCGTACAACTGGCCCCTTGAGCAAGCACAGTAGACGACGAACACTGGCCGGTGCTGCCCGTCTGCGAAAAGAACCCGGTGAAGGCGAGGCCAGTGAAGGTAAGATTTGCGTCTCCGGTGTTGGAAACCGTCAGGGTCATCGCCGCGCTGGTGTTCCCATTGAGGGTCGCGGGGAAAGTAAGAGGCGCCCCGCTGGCCGCAACCTCGCGAACCGCAGCGTTTGGACCATCTAAGATGAAGACATTCCCGGGGCCATCCACAACCGCCGAAAGCGCCCCCGCTAACGTCGCGCTCGTCGCTATACCTCCGTCGCCGGCGTAACCCGATACCCCGTGCGTGCCTGCGATCGTGCTTATGGTGTGGTTTGAATCGCCCGTCACCTTCCGCACCACCAGATTCAATCGATCTGCGATATAAATGTTCCCGGCTGCGTCAACTGCTACGCCCCAGGGCTCGTTCAGTTGCGCGCTCGTGGCCACTGCGCCATCTCCTGAGAACCCGGCGCTGCCGGTCGTCCCGGCCACCCTCGAGATAGTGCCGCCGCTTACCTTGCGTATGACCTCATTGACCGAATCGGCAATGAACAGATTGCCGCTCGAATCCAGACCGATTCCAACCGGCTGGTTCAATTGTGCGCTGGTAGCCGCGCCGCCATCGCCTGAACTTCCGGCAGTCCCTGCGGAGCTGCCCGCGAAATTCGCAATCTGGCTCGCGCTGGTAATTTGTCCGTTGATCGCCGTCACTTTGCGGATCCGGTTGTTTCCCATATCGGAAATGTACAGGTTCCCTTGCGCATCGACCGCAATCCCATTCGGGTCGTTCAACTGGGCCGCGTTCGCATTTCCCCCGTCGCCCGCGTTGCCGGCCGCTCCCGTTCCCGCGACCGTCGTAATGATATTCGAAAAGGCATTCACCTCGCGCACCACGTTATTGCCGGAATCCGCGATAAACAGATCGCCCAGCGCATCCAGCGCCAGAGCCGATGGCCGCTGCAGCTTGGCGCTCGTCGCCGCGCCGCCGTCCCCGGAATATCCGGCTGTGCCGTTTCCGGCATACGCCGTAACCGTGCCGTTGGAAGTTTGGACCGAGTAGACTACATTGCCGCCGCCGTCCGACACGATCACAAACCCGGGCGCCACTGCCATCCCGTCCGGCGTCGCGGCTGAGAGCGCGAATGTCGCTCTGTTGACCACCGTTGAGATCAACCCCGGCGAGATATTAATCTGCGGGCCCGTCCCGATCCCATAAAGGAAGGCCACGCCCACCAGCCCGGACTGACTCGAAGCCGTAATTGCGCCCTGCCGCAACCCGGGATACTGAGGCTGAAAGGTGGCGACGATCGAGCACGTCCCTGCCGAACAATTAGCCGGTGCGATCGAGAAGTCCGTCCCGGTGTAGATCGCGAAACTAGCCGCAGCCGGCATTCCCGTGAAAGTGACCGTTTGGGTTGAACTGCTTCCAATGTTCACGGAACCGAAATTCGTAGGGGCCAGATACTGCTGCGCCCGTACCACGTGTGGAACCGCAAAGACGATTGCGGCCACAGCCCAGAGTGAACGAAACTGCTTCGACATGAAGATCCTCCGCGCTGAAATAAAATCTACCCTACAAGGTAGCAATGATGCGTTTGATTGTGAAGGGGGTGACACAGATTATCGGATTACTCACTTCTACCGAAAGGTCGGCATTTCGCTTAGCGGTACATCGGAGCAGTGGGTAAAACGCAACTTGGCCAAGCGTACGTTAGTACGCTTGGCCAAGAGATTTTCTCCGACTTCAGAGAAAGTAGATAATTAAGCCTTCTTGCTCAGACGGCGGCGTCCGATGAACCCGACTCCGAGCAAGCCCGCGCCCATCAGCAGCATGGAAGCCGGTTCGGGAACTCCGGAAGAGGTAGGAACGTTGATCGAACCAACGTTTCCGGTCTCGTTACCAGGCGTTCCTGTGCTCTTGCCCGCCTGCCCGTCAAAGTAAACCAGCGACAAGGGGGTGGTCGTCGAAATCGTAAAATTGCCCAGCGTCATCGGCCCAGTCTCTGACGACACCGTCGCGCCATTAAACATGTAGCGAAGGTTATAGCTGGAGGCGGAATCCGGCGCGTTCGTCAGATAAGCTTTGGTGTTCGTCAAACTGGACGAGAAGGTGAAGTCGGTAGCCAGAAGGCCCGTCATTCCCGTCGGTGTGACTGCACTCGAACTCAGGTCATAAATAGTCCCGAACTGCGAATACGAAAGACCCGTGTTGAGTTCCTCGCTGCCCGTCAGAAACACACTGAAAGTGTATGAGTTGTTGCTGCCACTTGTGGACTGACTAACCAGGTTGGTGATGATATCCGCTTTCGCGGTCTGCGTGGAAAGGGCCGTCACTGTGAAAACAGTCAAAGCCGTTCCGAGAATTGTAAGAAACCTTAACTTCATTTCTCCTCCGTTATGAAACTGGACGTCTGTTGGACCGGGGAATTCTTTGGGATTCCTTCTAGTCCGCACATGATTAAGATACCGGAGTTGCACCGAATCAAACAATGATTTTCGACCTTCTTCGGTTAAAAAAAGTACTGCGACTGGTGAAATCAAAGAAACTGTTTACGACCGCTTAAGTCTATCTTCACGAGGGGCTGTAAGCGGAACAAGTAGCCACCCGCTCCCCTTGGAGTAAGTGACCAGACCGGAACCTTAGCCCGTATCTCATTGGAAGGCCTACCTTATTGTACCCTGGAACGACCGAACGAATTTTTTGAAACACAATTTGAGCTACTCAGTCTATGGAGTGACGGCGTAAAAGCATCCGCATCGTTTCGCAGCATATTTATATCTCATTTTGCCATAATTCCGCTGAAGCGGCTTGGCCAAATTTAGAACAATTATGTTGTACCTCTCCGTGTATCTCCCCTCAGAATATTCCGTAATTCGACCCCAAAAATACGCTAGCTCTATTCTTCCGCAGAGCTGTTAGCCCCGCCCCTTGGGCTGATCCACTCCAGCCCGAAAGTGATACCATCACCTGCTATAGCCATGACGACACGTCACTTGCTCCCCGCGCTGGCCCTCGCCTTCCTGGTTTGCGGCCGGCCTGACACCGCCGCAGCTCAAACCCCCCAGTCGCCCTCCCATAGCTTTGTGCTGCATGCGGCGCGGCTCCTAGACATCGAATCGGGCCGGATGATCAGTCCCGGCGAGGTGTTGGTCGAAGGCGAGCGAATCACGGAGGCAGGTTCGTCCGTCAGCCACCCCTCCGGTGCCGAGACCATCGATTTGGGCGACCGAACGTTGCTTCCCGGCCTGTTAGACGTGCACGTGCACCTCTTTCTCCACCCCGGCGCGGAAGACCTGCAAACCGTGGAGGAGTCCGTACCTCAACGAACGATCATTGCCGTGCTCGCCGCCCAAGCCGATCTCCTGGCCGGTTTCACGGCCGAGCGCGACATGGGCACCGAAGGCGCCGGTTCCGCCGATTCCGCCGTGCGCAATGCCATCAATCAAGGACTCGTTCCCGGGCCCCGGCTGCGCGTCAGCGGCAACGCCATCGATATCCTGGGCGGCCATGAAGACGCCAATCACTACAACCCCGCCCAGCATGTCCTGTCAAACGCCACTTACGCCAACAACATCGACGAAATCATCGAGGCCATGCGCGAACAGTTCAAGGAAGGCGCCGATTTCACCAAAATGTACGAGACCGGGCGCGACCAGCTCCGCAACGGGATATTCTCGACTCCATACCAATACACCGAAGCCCAATTGAGGGCAGCGGTTCAAGAAGCGGCCCGCGTCGGCAAACGTGTCGCGGTGCATGCTACGGGTGAGCCGGGCACCCTCTACGCGGCGCGCGCCGGTGTCATGGCGGTCGACCATGCCGACCAGCTCAGCCCCGAAACTATGCAGTTGATGCGCGAGAAACAAATCCCCGCCGTCCCCACCTTCACCATCTCGGAATACTTTGCCGATCACGCCGCCTCCCCCGCCCAAGCCGAACACTTGCACGCCATGCTGAACTTTCACGCGCAAGAGTTTCGAAAGCAGCTCGCCGCCGGCGTCCCCATGGCCGTCGGCTCGGATGTCGGGCCGTTCCCGCACGGCACCCAGGCCCGCGAATTTGTGCTGATGGTGAAATACGGCATGCAGCCGCTCGCCGTTCTGCAAGCCGACCTATTGAATGGCGCGAAGATTCTCGGCTGGCAAGGGCAAATCGGCGCGTTAAAGCCCGGCTACTTCGCCGACGTCATTGCAGTCGAGGGCGACCCCCTCCAGGACATCGGCGCGGTCGAAAAAGTCTCTTTCGTTATGAAGGGCGGAGTCGTCTACCGCCGCTAGGCCTGCCGCCTGGCGTGGCCGATCACCGCGACGGCCCTGGCACGAAAGCGCCAGTGGAGTCGATGTAGCGTGTCTGCTTTCCATTCGCAGGGGTGACTTTGGCGACCCCGCCTGCGAAGGGAGCGGCCTCATTGTATTGGGCGGGAATTCGGAGCGCGCCCGACGCATCGATGTATCCCCACTTGCCCGCGATCGCCACGGCCGCCAGCCCCTCTGTGAAACGCATTGCCTGCGTAAACTGAGGGCGGATCGCCAATCGCGACGGCGCTTGGGAATGCACATATCCCCACAATCCGTTCACTTCGATGGGTACCAGATCGCTTCCGGCAGTTTCGTTTTTCGGCATCGGCTGGACAGGTCCGGTCGGAACTGCGCGGGCAGGTCCCGGGTTCGCCGCTGCAAAGCCCGGCGGCTCAGCGGGCCCGCGGACTTCGTTTGAATTCCGGGAGCCCTCCGCGCGTATGGCCTGGGAAACTGCCGACGAGGCCGTCGCCGAAGAGGAGAACGGGGACAAAGCGTAGCGCAGCGAGAACGGATAGCGGCGCTCTCCTTCCCAATAGCTGCCTTTCACCTTCATGACATATTCTTTGCCCGGAATCCCGCTGGCATCGCGGAGCCCGAGTGACGCCGTTCCCAGGTGACCAGCGGAGATCTCTCCCATTTTCAGCGGCAACGGAGTCACTACACGCGCGCTGTCCATCGAAACCGTGGTCACTTGAACGTTCTTCGCTGTGCTGTCACCGCGATTCAGAATCGAAAGGGCGACTCGCCAGCGGCCCTCTCCCTCAACGTGGACCGGGGCAGCCGCCGCTTCCAGTTGCACGCCCGCGTACATCCCCGGACTGGCCGCCGCCATCGCGACAAAAACCGCCAGAAACAGGGGGGGACCGATCATGGGACTTGACACGTCGTTTGCCGTTCCGGTCTTCATTGTCGCGCAATTTTTCGCGCAATAATCTTACCGGCTGAAGACGATATAGTGAACGTCCGAAATCGGGTTCCCCGGCGGCGTGGATTGCAGGAGTCCGTATCCGAAGGCGTCGAACTTCGTGGGGTCGGCCGTGTTCTGCCGAATCGTGACGTAGTCGCCGAAACGCGGGAGGCACGGGCATGGAGCGCCCGGCGTCGGCGGCCCGACATTGCTGTTCGTAGTCTCGTACACGACGTAGTCTCCCCAGAAGCCGGCGACGTGGTTCTCGTAGTTGCCCCCGCCGCCCCATTCGAGCGACATCCCGATGGCGCCCTGGGAATTGACGGCGAAGGCCGGGTAGGCATAGGCATAGCCGGGGTTCCAGACCTGCTGCTGCGAGACCAGCGCGAAGTTGTTATTGATGTCGAGCGCGATCCACTGAACCTGCGGTTGCGGGAAGCCGCTGCCGATCGACCCCGTCCACGCCAGATACAGCTGGTTGCTCCGTTTGTTGTCGCCTGCGGAGGAGCGGGCTAGCCCAAGCACTGCGTTGTTGGGGAAATTGGAAAGCTTGGCGAGCCAGTCCTGACCGTCCGGCGCCTTGGAGGTCATGAGGTTCGAGGCCGTGGTGCCGGTCTGGGGCCAGCTGCCGATGGTGATGTCGCGCCAACTGTAATTGCCGCTCGATTCGGGCCAGTTGAAGACGCGGATGCTGCTGTTGTTGTTGTGGCCGGCCCAGAAGACTTGGTCGCGGGTGTTCTGGCTCAGATGACCACCCCACGCGACGGAGCTGTCCGAGGGCGTGGTGAAGGAGAAGTTGATGGTGCCCCCGGCCTTAATGTCGGATAACGATATACGAACAACGACATGTCCAGTGCCGTTGTTGACGTCGTCGGCGCTGAGGTACAGGAACTTGTCGCCATAGGTCACGTCGGGGTAATCTAACCACGGCTGATTTGTGTTCTCGAGGACAGCTTGGGAAGTGATGTCGAAATAAGACCACGATGTCCCGTTCGAGCTCTTGATGTCAGCAGGGCTGGAAGAGGCGATGCGGTACAGGCCGGGGCCTTTGCTTGGTATGTTTTTGGGGTTGGGATTCGGGGCCGGAGTAGTTGGGCCATACTGCATCACCCAGATGAAGCGATCGATGGAGGGTACGTACTGGACAATTTGATCGCAGCAGAAGCCGCCGTCCACGTTGTTGGGAAAGATGGTGGTCGGATTGAGCTGCGTGAAGCTGGAGCCGCCTGTAATGGAAAAGGACGCGTACCAGTTAGCGGTCTCGAACACCACCCCGCCGCCCGATGCTCCGCTGGGCTCGGCAACCGTGCTGCTTTGGATGCCGACCGGAGCGTTAGTGGGAAAGTTGATGCTGCCCGTCCCTCCACCGCCCCCACCGGAGCCATGCGGGGCGGGTTGAACGGCCGATTCTTTGGACCGCGTGAGGGGTTGGAGGGGACCGGTGGGAACGCGCCGGGGCGGGGCGCTATCGTTGACGTCATTTTCGAAATGGGGGTTCTGCGCCGGGTAAGGCGCGCCGGTGACGTGCTGGGACGGCGTCGTGCCGGAGAGCGATGCGCGCGAACCGGGCGATGCGGGCGGCGTCCGGACCGTCTGCTGAAGCGCGAACTTGAACCCGTGGCCGTGCTCGCGGAAAGTGCCGGCGACGCTGACGAGGTAGTCGGTGTCCGGCGCGACGGAGGTGCTCGTGAAGTTGGCGTCCAGCGTGGCGTCCCCATCGCGCGGAATTGTGCCGAGCGAGGTCGGAAGCGACGCCGGCAAGGTGAGCGTGGCGCCCGGGATCGAAACGGAAGAGACTTGGACGTCCTCTGCTGGGCCGGCGCCGTCGTTGAGGATCGTGAGGGCGGTGAGCAGCCCGTTGGGCGCGACGACACTGGCCGTGCCGGCGCGCCCGGCGAGTTTTGCCTCCGGCTTCCTGCCGCAGGCGCTAAAGCCGAGAAGAACAACGAAGACCATCGAAAACAGGGAAAGTCGGGTCGAGCTGCTGCGAACGTTCATTCCACACTCCATTCATCCACAATCTGTGGGGCTTTTCAGGATCTATTCGTAAGCCAACCACGCTAGTGTGCATAGAGTATATACGAACCTTCAGTCGCAGGGCCTTTCCGCAGCGAATGCGACGTCATCTACCGCCGTAAATCGCGCGCCTTTCGGCACGTTGTCCTACCAAACGACCCGCAACCCCTTGTACTTACGAAAGTGCTTATCGCACGAAATCACGGGAAGATCGTCGCTGAGCGCGGTCGCGATGATCAGACGGTCGAACGGATCCTTGTGGTGCAGGGGCAGCTCGAACAGCCGATCGGCGTGATGCTGACGAAGCGGATAAGAAGTGATGGAGGCATTGCTGCAGATGACCGCCAACTCCTCCTTCTTTAAATCGAGCTTGCCAATCCGGCTCTTAATCGCCACTTCGATTTCCGAGGCCACGCTCAGCAGCAGCTCCACCTCCGGATCTTCCAGGATGCGCCGAACTCTGCTGGGCATCGCTTCAAAACCGCCCTTACTGCCGGCATCGACAACCACATGTGTGTCGAGCAGAAACCTTCCAGCCATCAGACGTCGCCGGCAAGCCAGGCATCCAGGTCTTCCTGCGGCCGCGCCCAGTCGGAATCGATGACGATCTTCTTGTCCCCGAGAACGCCAAAGAGGCGCTTGCGCGGCGCATCCTCCACTTTGCGCACAATCTCCACCACAGGAATGCCGCGCTTCGTAATCGTCACCCGGGCGCCTGCTTGGGCCTGCTTGATGAGCTCAGGTAGCCTGTTCTTGGCTTCTGCCACGGTGTAAGTCATACGGCCAGTATAGCCATGAAGATAGCTATCTGCAACCGGGTTCAGCACATGCCCTAGGTTTAAAGCACAGAGGAGAGCGCGGTCGTTACCTCACCAGACTCCGGTGCACTGCGCTAAAGAGTGCCACCTCGTAAGGCCGTGCGCCTCCGTTTCAGATGGAACGCACTCGCCTTCGCATCGGAAGCGACACCTTTTGCGGCATGTGCCCTCAGCGCCTCAAGGCGGTCCAACTCGGCTTTGCCTCCAATGACTGATGCCAACTGAATCGCACGACGGAGAAGCTCTAGGTTTTTAGACGATAACGCTACCTGGATGATCGTTCTAGCTCTTTCGGGAAAGCTCGCTTCCTGCCGTTCCTT
>CAVRBR010000005.1:0-248064 GCA_963719335.1 Terriglobia bacterium
GCTGACTAGCGCTGCGGTGACGATAATGGGCCTTTTTGCTGCGCTCCGCCAAGCACGACCTCCATACGGCGTATCGTGGAGGGCGCGGTGGCGGGTACGGACTGGTCGGTAGAGACGAGCTCGGAATCGTTGTGTCGCCGGAGATCCGCGGCACCCGTTGGATGGGTGATACCTTCCGATCCTCGACACCTGTCGTCCCAGCGCGACCAGTTGGAATAGGAGCTATTTCCTTCGGATTCTGATCGAGCATAACTGTAGAAGGATTTGACCGCAGGATCTGCGCCGGCAATCGCGCCGCCGTCTAGTGCGTCCCTCGACACTGGACAGGTTTACCTCAGATTTGCCGATTGCGATTCCGCCGCAAGGCGTTCTGCGGCGCTGACGTCTAGCCGAGGCTACGGTGTTAGTCTGCGTCTCGCAAACATGTTCCGGTTCGCATGGAAAGGACGTTATATCCTTCCAAAACCAGCATGACAATGTGCGTTGATGCGATCTGCAATTTCGAGGATCAACCCGCGTGGCGGGAAATATTGATTAAGCGACCCTGAAGAGCGAGCTGATGCGGAAGGGAAGGATTATGCCCTTAAACTTCTGTAAAGAGGCGATGCGAGGCCGAGCCCGAGCCCGAGCGAGCCAAACAGAATCTTCTTACGATGTTTTTGCGAAACATGATGCGTTCCTTTGCGTTGCCATGCGCGCACAAGGCTCCTACTGCAAAGGACGACAGACGATCTCAACGACCCAATCCTCAGGCAACTGCCCCTGGTATGGGACACCTCAAGAAAGGGAAATTTACGTACGCTAGGGTCTGCCGAAAGCCGTTCTGTCTGCCGAAGCTGTTCTGGAGGATGCGGAGCGGCCGGAAGGCTCCTTTGGCGACTCTCTTGTTGTACTGCCAGGTGCAGTCGACGGTGAGGTTGATATGCCACCAGCCGAGTGGAGAAACGTGCCCGAGCGAGGCGGGGTCGAAGGAACGCGACTTCGCCAGCAGTGCTGTCGTTGGTTCCAGGTAGACCGTATTCTAAAGCGTAATCGCAGCGACAAGCAGATTTAATCCGCTCGCCCGATGGCGCTGGTTCTCAAACGAACGGTCCCGGATTTTCGCCGGAGCCGGTTGAAACAAACCGCCTTGGCGCCCCGCACCTCCGGCGAAGGTCGGATGCCGTACTGGCGCGACCGCAGGCGAGTGACACGGACCCTGCGATGCGTGCCCGATCCGGATGGCGGCGCTCGCCTGCGAGCGTCCGCTTGGGTGCCGTGTTAGGCGATGGCGCGCAACAGGCCGGCTACAAACGCCAACGCCGCGGCGAGCAGCAACAGGTGGGCGGGCGCAAACCCGCCGCCGATAAAGCGGTAGAGCATCCCCGCCGTGGCCGCCGGCACCAAGGCCAGGAGCGCCACCACAGCGCCAGAGGCCATCGCGGGCCGAGCGGCTACAAGGCCAAACACCACCGCCAGCGTAACCAGCGTAACGGATTCAATGAGCCAGAGCGCCTGGAGCGCCTGGCCGAAGAGGGTTGTCAAGTTCGAGGCGCCCACGGCCGCCCGCGTGAGGGCGAAGCCAGAGGTGTGCATGACGGCAGTCAACAGGAGAAGGGCTGCGGCAATCGCCAGAAGCCAACGAGGAAGAGCAGGGTTCATCGGGGTAGCAAGCGCAAACTGGTGAGCCGCCTAACGCCAATTATTATAGACAGAGCTGCCGCGCCGCAGCCAGACACACTCGCGCATTCTCGCTTGCGCGATGCCTTGGCCCCACGGCCGCAGTGGTAGCAATGGTGATAATATAAATATACTTCACTAATCCAGCAGTGTTATCATCGCCCGCAGTGGGCAATAAGCCACACAGCGCTTCCCGTCTCAACAGAGCGCAACGAAGAGCGCTCATGCGAGAGGAGAGATCATTACTTAGAAGGACATTCCCACCACAAGTGGACAACTCCCAACCATCCGCTGACTCAATGCAGCCGAACACACGCCCGCCGTTCGGTACTCGGATGCGAATGGCACTTCGGCGCACGTTCATGGGAGAGTCGGTTACTACCGAAGACCGAAAGCACCATGAAAGTAATCTGCTTTGGGGGCCCTTGGGTATTGGTGCTTCCATTGTCATTACTGTCGTAGCGGCGATGAAGCGCGATCTGCGTGGACTCCTATTTCTCGCGTGGCCGTTTTTTGTTTTTGGTATCTGGAAACTGTGCCGCCACGTTCCGTACAAGAACCTGTCGAGGTGGATTACCGGATTCGCTGCCGTCGTGGTCGCAATCGCTCTCGTGATCTTGAGCAATTGGCTTAAGCCAGTTAGAAACGACGACGCGCGGTCGGTAAATCCGTATCTCAATGCTAAGTCAAGCAACTCGCCTTCAGATAGGCGCGCCAGCCGCACGTCGGCGGAGCCGGCTCCATTGACAACAAAGGATCTCGAAGACGCGCTCAGGCGTGCTGGGCAGAGGTCGGCAGATTCTGGGTTGCATCCCGAGATCGTAAAGCCTGACGACATCAGAATGAAAGTCAGTGGTTTATTCTATACACCCAAAACCCGTGGCGCGGTATTTTTTGTTCGGTATGGCAGAGGAACACAGGAGGACGCGCTAGCCCCTGTTGGTCTCGCTTTTGGGGCAACAATTACAAACGTTAGAACGGTTCCAGTATCACTTGACCGGGTTTCCGTGGAAACTAGGGCAAAAGGAGGATCATGGGTGAAGCTTAACAGTATTCCGCTCCTCGGGAATCGCTTGTACTGGATATATAACGACCGCACGGCAGCGATTCCCATTACTCTCGACAGTATCGATATCGCACTATCCGAAAAGCCCCTTACTCCCCATGTGCCTGTGCGCGGCTGGATGTTTTTGGTTGGCCTGATGATATTCCGACTGCGAATAACTTGGAATGGCGATTCACGGCACAAGATACTGAAGGGAATAGTTATGAGGGAGCGATCTTCACGAAGAAGGACGCTTCGGCCGAAAGGGATATGAAATTAGACTCGCCGAGCTTGACGAGCAGCAAGGAACGAGAAGACTTGAGCGCATTGCCGATTATTCCGTGGCGTTGAAAGTTGCATGAATGAACCGCCTGAATTCGTGACATCGTAACAGTATGGACGAACTCGCGAAGAAGGATTTAGTCGAGGGCAAAGAAGCCTTCGACCGGTTCGACTCGCTTGTCGGCAAAGTACTCTCTGTCCCGCGCGAAGAGGTCCTACGACGTCATGCGGAACACAAGCGCACATTCCATCTACGCGGCAAGAAGCGCGGTCCGAAACCTAAGCAGCCCGTCCGCCCCCCCCGACCCTGACGTTGCGCCTCCAGCCTAGAAAGTTCCTCTTGCTTTTGCTCCTCCTTCCCGGTTAGTTCTTTATAGGTCAACCGGCGACCCACGATCTGAGAACACAAGCTGCTGAAGCGATCTGCTTCGCTCATATTGCTGCCATCCGCATTCTTGCGGTGGTTGTAACGGAACGCTTGCTCATCCACGTACCGGAACAGATGGAATGGTGCGACACTGACGTACATACCGCCTAGACCGCGCTTCAGGAGGGTCCAGAAATTCTCTAGGCCGTTGGTGTGGATCTGTCCGTTCACGTATGTCTCGGCATGGTTAGTCGCGCGGAGTTGGGAAGACCAAATACGACCTCAACTCATCGGTGTAAACGTGCGAACCGGATTCCACATTCTCATACACGGCTGGCACGACATTCTGATACTGACTGTTGTCGATGACGCGAGCGCGGATGTGTCCGCCACGCTCTAGAATCCCTTGAACTCCGATCTTTCCGACAACTCCACCCGCTCCTGCAGCTTTTTAGCCTTCGCTGCTTTGTGCATGTTGCGAGCTTTGCCGCCGATGTACGTCTCGTCAATCTCGACCTCGCCGGATAGCTTGCCGCCCTTGCGGTCATCCTGCATGGCAGGCGTACGCGATGGAGCATAAACCAAGCCGTCTTTTGCGTCACGCCGAGATCGCGGTGAATCTCCCAGGAACTGATTCCATTCCGGGAGTTGGCGATCAGCCACAACACCGGAAGCCATTTGTCGAGACCGATAGGGGAGTCTTCCATGATCGTCCCGACCTTGATGGAAAACTGCCGTTTGGGGTGGCGATTCGAACACTGCCAGCGCTTCTGGTTTTCGAGGAATCCGACGTCTTGCTGCCGCACGTCGGGCAAACCACAACGCCGTCCGGCCAGCGCTTCGCGGCCAAGGTAGCGGAGGCAGTTGTTCTGATCTTTGAAGTAGGCGAGCGCTTCCAGTAGCGTCTTGGGTGCGTTCCATAGTTCAAGTATCCGCTTAACTGTCGGATTAGTCGCGTATATTTGCCCCGTAGTTTACATAATATCTGTTATCGGACATCTAGCAGCGTCCGCTACCAACACCCGGCGCCCTCTTCCTTCACCAGATCAACTTCAACGCAAACTGCAATTGCCGTGAACTCGTCAGCGTGGTGGTAATCAGTCCCGCTGTCGCGACCGGGCTGCCGTTCGCCCCAAACAGGCTGAGATTCTGCACGGGTGGCGCGAGATTGGGATGATTCAGCACATTGAAGAACTCGGCGCGGAACTGCGCGCGCAGATACTCCCGGATCTGCATGTTCTTGAACAGCGAAGTATCCAGATCGAGCAATCCTGGCCCGGTGAGAATATTGCGTCCGGCATCGCCGATGCGAGTCGTAGGCGTCGGAAAAACAAAGCACTGGGTTTTGATGTAGTGCGTCGGAGTGCTGGGGTTGACGAGTGACCCGGAACAGCCCGAGCTGACGACCACGTCCGGACGGTCAAAGGCGGAAGAGTTCGCCATACCGAGCGGATCGCCGCCGATCTGCGGCGTGAACGGAGTGCCGGTGCTCGCGCGCAGCAGTCCGCCGAATTGCCAGCCGTTGACCACCCAACGCACGGGCGCGGGGCCGGACCTGAAGCCCGGGCACTTCCCAGATGAAATTGACCGCCAGGTTCTGACGAATGTCGAAGTCCGACAGCCCTCGCCCTTCCGAAGGATCAACCACAAGCGCTGCGCACTGTTGGTGAAAGTGTCGCTCGCGAGCGAACTCGTGCCGGAATCGATGCTCTTCGCGTAGGTGTACGACACGGTGCCTTGCAGCCCGTGCAGCAGTCGCCGCGTCAACTGCGCCTGAAACGATTCGTATTCGGAATCGGAATCCCAAAGCGTGCCTGATATCTGACCGACGCTCGGATTCAACACCCTTCCCCGCGTGGAGGGCCACAGCCAACCTTGCGGTGAAGGCGTGGGCAAGACGCCATTAAAGTCATTGATGAAATACGGCAAGTGGACGCCGCGTGACCCGCTGTAATCCAGCAGCACCGTGGTATCGGCCGAGACCTGCCGCTGCACGTTGAAGTTCCACTGCATCACGTAACTGCGCGGCGGGTTTGGCTGGATGTAGGCATAGCGGAATGTCGCGGGCGTGAGCAGCGGAAAGCCGCCTGACGGGAACGTGCCCACGCCTGGATTCGCGATCGTTCCGTTTGCAAAGTAGGGGGCCGAGAGAATGGACGACAGCTCGAAAAGATAAGGAAGCGGCAGGTTGTCGAAGATGCCGAAAGCACCGTGCACGGAAGTCTTGCCCGTGCGGAACGGATCCCAGGCGAAGCCCACTCGCGGTTCGAAATCGAGTTTCGTCGGATTGGCGAAGTAAGGAGAACCGAGATGCGGCGACGTCGCGGTCAGCGACGGCAAGTTGCTGAGCTTCCCGGTTGCCTCGCTCGGTACCGTGGCGGCTTCATAGCGAACCCCGAGGTTCAGAGTGAGATTGCTCGCGACGCGCCAGTTATCCAGGAAATAGCCCGCGGCAATCGTTTGCCGCAGATCGCGCGGCGAAATGATATCGCCGAGAGGAGCGTTGAACGTTGTGGGATTGTCGGTGAGAAAGGCGGCTGTCGATCCAAAGATGTACTGGCCGATGGGGTTCGATTTCCCAAGTTGATTGTCCCGAATACGTTCCACGGCACCGCCAAAGCTCATCGCGTGCGTTCCCTTCGTGAGAAAAGCATCCTCGTAAAGCTGGAACGAGTTGTAATGAAAATCGTATTCCCCTACCGCGCCTACGCCTCCCGGAAAATTCGTCAACCCGGTAACGTTGATTAAGCCGACCGGATCGCCGGGAATGAATCCCAACGAGGTGTCCTTAGCCGCCGGGTTGATCGCGCTGAGGCTCTTGGGCGCTTCCGACACCACCCGGCTGAATCCGCCACGCGTGGTGACGACAAACGACGGGCTCACGATGTGAGTTTCATCAAGGATTACAGCTTGCCGTCGCGAGAGAGTCTCCAGCAGCACGTTATTGAAAGCGTCGGGCGAGGTTGTCTTGCCGTTGTCGAACATGTAGGTTCCGAAGAGACTGTCGTGATCGGAAAACTTATTGTCCACGCGCGTGGTAAAGAAATCCTCGCCTGTGACGGTCGCGGTCGGCAATGTAAATACGCCGACGTCGCCGCTGACCGCACCGTTCGGAAGCGGATACAAAGAGAGGAATGGCTGAACTTTGGGATTGACAGTCACCGGCCCGGCCGTCAGTTGGCCGTTGCGTGCCGCCGGCGAGGGCACCGTGTCTACCTGTGTGGTTCCCAGCGTTTGCCGGATTCCTTCATAGTCGCCGAAAATGAAGGTGCGATTGTGGACAATTGGTCCACCGGCGTCGGCCCCGAACTGATTGCGGCGAAAGGCCGGGATGGTGGCTGGATCGAAAAAATTCCGCGCATCGAGATCGCTGTTGCGAAGAAACTCATACGCCGATCCGTGGAACTGATCTGTCCCCGAGCGTGTAGCGGCGTTGATGACTCCGCCTCCCGTGCGGCCGTAGTTAGCCGGCGCATCGCTGGTTATCACCGAAAATTCCTGCACCGCTTCGACGCCCAGCACGACGCCTAGAACGCTGCCTGGGCCGCCGTTCGAGTAATCGTTGATGCTGATTCCATCCAGGAGGTAGTTGTTCTGCTGCGGTCGGTTTCCGCCAATCGCCAACTGTGTTCCCAATCCGCGATTTGCCCGCTGATTATTGACCACCAACGTGCTTTGGTCATTCGCGTTCACGCCCGGCTGCAGCAGCGATAACTGCGTCCAATCTCGCCCGTTCAAGGGCAATTCCCGGACCGTTGTTGCATTCACCGTGTAATCGAGAGTCGAACTGCTCTGCTCCACTTCGGGAACATCTGCGGTCACGCGCACGCTCTCGTTCACTTGTCCGAGTTCCAGGTGCAAATCGACCACTACTTCCTGGCCCACATCGAGCGTAATCCCCGACCTGACCAGCGTCTTGAAACCGCGCGCGGAAGTCGAAACCTCATACTTCCCCGGCAGCAGATTTGGAACGCTGTAGAAGCCACGGTCATTAGTCGTCAACGCCCTCTGAACCTGAGTTTGCGTATTCGTAATCGTGACCGTCGCGTTGCCCACCGCGGCGCTGGAAACGTCTGTTACGGTTCCAGAAATCGATCCACCTTCTACCTGCGCCCTCAGAAGACCACCGAACGGAAGCAACCAAATCATGGCCGCCAGACACGTGGCTAAATGCCATCTCATCTCTTTACCCTCCTTTTGGGCACAGCAAACCTTAACTTCGCCTACGGGTGGTCAGTTGAAGCTCTAGCGAATGGAAACTGGCAGAGTATATATCACGATCCCGTTAAACGAACCATTAACGCGAAATACTGCCGGTAACAGACTCAGTTGACAGCGAACGACAGCACTTTGGCCCCGGTTTTACCTTCTCCGGGTGAAACACTGACATACAGGTGGGTGGCGTCCTCGGCGAGCACCGCCGTTTTTGCTCCCGGAGCGCTGACTATAGGCCCCAAAGGGATGTAGTGATCGGCGTCTTTCTCCGCGTATGGAAAGATTTTGCCTTCACCCGCCATGACATAAACTCGTCTGTGTACTTTATCGAAGATCGCTTCATCGGCTCGCGCGCCGGTCGAAAAACTCGCGACGAAGCGGCCATTCGCGCTATCCAGCACAACCAGCTTGCCTGGATCCCGGCAGACCACAAACAGCCTCCCGTGGGCTTCGTCGAAGGCCAGAGGAGCGTTCTGACGCGCCTCTTTTATTGGCCACTGGGCGACGATTTTTCCGGCCTGCTTATCGATCACCGCTAAGTAATTCTTGTCCGTGACGTTCACAAACAGATTCGGTCCGGAGGTTTCCACGGCCACCGCTTCTACATGCGCGGCATCGATCGGGATCTCTTTCATCAACTTCGCGGTCGCGAAATCTATTTCCGTAATAGCCGAACGCGTCATCGAAACGTCTTTACCACCCGTAACCGCGTACAGCACGTGTGCCCTCCGGTCTACTCCGATTGAATCCGCGCCCGGCATCGTCGGGACCGTCTCTTTCACCTGAAAACTCGCGCTGTCCAAAACTTTCACTGCTTTGGAGCCGTCCGTCACATACAGCTCGCGCGCGCCAGGTAAGTAGAGAACGCTGTGCGGAGTGTCAAATCCTTTTACGGTGCGGTCCAGCTTACCCGTTCTTAAATTGATGACCCGCAACGTTCCGTTGTCTTCAGCGCATACGAAGAGTCTCTGCCCAGCTGTGTCTATGGCAAGGTGATCCATATCTCCAGAGATTCCGGGCAAATCGGTACTGCCTATAAGCTCCATGACAGGTTTGTCCGGAGTCTTAGCCAGCACCAGAACGATCGGCAGCGCTAAACAAATGAGTAACCACCGTTTCATAGAGTCACTTATTCAGCCGGATTGAATAGGCTTTTCAAATCGGGGATTTTGGTTCGAAGGTCATCTCTCACCTGCTCCGCTTTCCTTTGAAGCCTCGCCTTGTCGTCCCCTGCCTTGTAGTTGTAGACAACCGCAACAGCGCCGATTGTTTTTCCGGCTTTGTCCAGTAATGCCATTTCTACTTCGAAGTGATTTCCGGTCTTATTGACTTCCAGATTCGGTTGGCCGGTTCGAACCACGCGCATGTCGTCTTCGTCCGCTTTCTTGCCTATGCGCCCGATATTCGATGCGATGATCTGGTTATCGGCGCTGTCTGGAGGAGTAACATGCATCGCCATGATCACTATTTCCGGGTGTTTCGCGCGTTCCTGGTTGACGAGTTGTTGGGCGTACGTCTTGGGCTGATCGCCCGTTTGGGGTGTCTGGCCGCACAATAAAGCGCCGGCGGCGGTAAACAGAATTGCCAGGCTAAATCCCTTCATCCGTTTTTCTCCATGTTGGGATCTTAGTAAGTGACGGATTAATACACTATGAATGCAGCGGAAGATTGACCGTAAACGTACTTCCCGACCCCGCTTCGCTGACGAGCTGAACCGATCCGCCATGCGATTCAGCCGCGAGCTTAACGATGGAGAGGCCAAGGCCGCTGCCGCCGTCCGCGCGTGAGCGCGATTTAACCACTCGATAAAACCGATCAAAGACGCGACCGACGCATTCGGGCGGTATTCCGATCCCGCTGTCGGAAACGATCAGCCGGGCGCAGGAATCCTCTCGCATCACCTTGACCGATACAGCGCCGCCGGCAGGCGTGTAACGGATCGCATTGTCGAGCAGATTGACAGCCATCCTCTTCAGAAGCTCTTCGTCTCCGCGAAAAGAGATGTCCTCGCCCGTGTCGTAGGCGAGGTTAACTCCCTTAATCGCAGCGAGCGCCTGCGAGCTGCGGCAACAACCCTCGATCAGATCGTTCAGATACAATTCTTCGAGTCGAAGCTTACGTTCGCCGCTGTCGGCGCGCGCTAATGCCAGCATGTCTGTGACAATCAGCGCCATTCGTTTACAGTTATCGCGGATGACGGAGAGAGAGTCGCGATACTCCTCGGCAGTGCGCTCTCGGGCAAGCGAAACATCCGCCTCTCCGTTGATGATGGCGAGCGGCGTTCTCAGCTCGTGCGAAGCATCGGCTATAAATTCACGCATGACCCGGAAGGAACCTTCCAATCGCGAAAGTAGAGCGTTGAATACGGCCGCGAGCCGGCCCAATTCGTCGTTCGCCTTGATCTTAAGCCGCTGATCGAGATTGCTTGCGCTGATTTGAGCGGCCTGCTCCGATATCGTCACTACCGGTTTCAAGCTGTGCCGGGCAAGAAGGAATCCGCTTGCGGCCGCCACCAGCAGCGCGGCGGGTAAGGCGAAGAAGATGACGCGGCTTACTCGAGCTAATTGTGCGGACAAGTCGTCCATCGGCTCGAGCACCGCAACCATGTACTTTGTGCCCTGCACCTCAAAAGGTACAATCGCCAACCGTTTTTCCGGACCGGCGTTTGTCATCAAGATGGGTTCGCGAACACTTTTCAATCGTGCGGATGCGCTCGCCGACGCCAGCGCGGAAAGAATATCCTGGCCATTCGAAGCAAGCACTTTCCCGGACCGCAGAATGGCCGTGCTCTGTTTGCCTAGCTTCAATTCGCGCACCGTCTCTTGAGCACCTGCGACAACATTTTTCCGCTCCGCGAATTCCGTGAAATAGTTCGCCATCGTTTCCGCGGTGCGCC
The DNA here is from genome assembly GCA_963719335.1 of Terriglobia bacterium. GTDB lineage: Bacteria > Acidobacteriota > Terriglobia > Bryobacterales > Bryobacteraceae > Bog-105. The sequence continues at coordinate 10,465 of CAVRBR010000005.1, forward strand.
TTAGCGATAAGTCGAATTGGATGCGCAAATCGCTCGAAAGAAATGAATAGACGTAAGCGCTGAAGCATATCAGCAGAGTGCCGAATACCAGCAGGTACCACAGCGTGAGGCGCACGCGGATGCTGCTAAACATAAGCGGATTCCGACAAGTCAGCCGACAGCATGTATCCCTCGCTACGGCGAGTTTGAATCAGCCGCGGTTCGCCGCCTTGGTCGATTTTTCTCCGCAGCCTGTTCATATAGACATCAATGACATTTGAAAATGCGTCGAAATCCTCATCCCAGACGTGCTCCGCAATCCGAGCGCGTCCCAGAATCTCGCCAGGATGAAGCATAAACAGCTCGAGCAGCGCATATTCTTTCGCGGTGAGCCGAATCTGGCGTCCTCCGCGTTCGGCCGTATGATCCAAAGTATTGAGCGAGAGATCCGCGACTCTCAGAACATTACCTCGCGACTGCCCTGCTCTGCGCAGCAGCGCTTGCATGCGGGCCAGCAGCACGCCGAAATCGAAGGGTTTCGATAAATAGTCGTCGGCGCCGCAATTCAGGCCATTTACAACGTCGGATACGGCGGCCCGCGCAGTCAGCATTAAGACGGGTACTTGAAGGGCGCGCGCACGCAATTCACGGCAAACGGCGAAGCCGTCCAGTCGCGGCAATTGGATATCCAGAAGCACAAGATCGTACTCGTGCCGGCTTATCAGCTTAAGCGCTGTTTCTCCATCGCTCGCAACCGCCACTGAATAGCCCTGCTCGCCCAATCCTCGGGCGATGAAACCCGCCATCTGCGGCTCGTCTTCGGCAATCAGCACCCTCATCAATTGTTTAGCCTGATTCAAAGTAAAAGTGCTCAAAGTAAATACGCGGCCGTAGATCAAACCTTAATAGGCGGAAGACTGCTCGGCGGAAAAAATATAACCCTTGTTGCGCCGCGTGTGGATGAACTGGTGCTGAAAGCCGTCGTCGATCTTCTTTCGCAGGCGATTCACATACACATCGATCACGTTGGAGGAAGCGTCGAAATGCTCTTCCCACACCTGCTCCGCAATCATTTCGCGGGTCAACACGTCGCCGGCGCGCGAAATAAACAGTTCCAGTAATCCATACTCTTTCGATGTCAATCGGATCACTCGGCCGGAGCGTATCGCCGTATGGTCGCGCTTGTTGAGAGTTAGCTCCCCGGTGCGAAGGCTGAGGGGTGTCGCTTGTTGAACGCGCCGCAGCAAAGCATGTATGCGCGCCAGAAGCTCGCAGAAATCGAATGGTTTCGATAGATAGTCGTCAGCTCCACAGGCGAAACCGCAGATCACATCTTCGGGATCGTCGAGAGCTGTCAGCATCAGGATGGGCGCATCGAAAGAGATTCGCCTGAGTTCGCGACATACAGTAAAGCCGTCTTTGGCCGGCAACCGTACGTCCAAAATGGCAAGATCGTAGCTATTCACCTCCGCGTGATACAAGGCCTGCTCGCCGTCCAGCGCGATATCGACGGCGTAGCTATGCTCTCGCAGGCCTCTCGCGATGAACCGCGCCATTTCTACTTCGTCTTCCGCCAGCAAGACCCTCATCGGATTAGCATATTCGCTTTCCCGGCACGGAGTTGGTCATGGGAATATTAGCGCGGCTGCGGGAGTATGTAGTTGGGTTCGGTCAAACCGTCCAAGCGATGGATACCGGTCTTTTTTGTACGCGTGATGAAGGCCGCGATCAGACCGCAAGCCGCCGCAAAGGATAACCAGACGCCTGGCATGGCCCGGTTTCCAGTCGCGTGGATTAGATAGGTGCAGACCAACGGCGTGAACCCACCAAAAAGCGCCGTAGCGAGGCTGTAGGCAATCGAGAATCCCGAGGCTCGCACTTGAGCCGGCATCAGCTCGGTCAGAAAGACCACCATTGCCCCGTTGTAACTGCCGAAAAGAAATGAAAGCCAGAGCTCCACTCCCAAGAGTCTTCCGAATGAGGGAGCCGTGACCAGCCACAGCAGCGCCGGATACGCCGTGACGAGCGCGAGAAAAGTGCAACCTCCCAGCAGCGGGGTGCGCCCGATGCGATCCGAGAGTGCGCCCATCACCGGTAGCCAGAAAAGATTGGAGATCCCGACGCAAAGCGTAACGATCAAATTGTCCCGGCTTGCCAGGTGAAGTACCGTGTGCCCAAATGTGGGCGTGTATGCAGTGATCAGATAAAAAGAGACCGTAGTCATGGTCACCAACATGGTTCCGAGCACGACGACTCGCCAATTTTTCGCCAGTGAGCCGAAGATCTCGGAGAGATCGGGCGCCGTTTGCGGGCAAGAAATTCCTCGGTTTCAGGAAGAGATCGCCTGATCGCGAAAAGAAATGGGATGAGTAGGCAGCCGAACCATAGAGGAACGCGCCATCCCCAACTGGACATCTGAGCAGGCGTGAGGTTCGAAGTAAGAATGACCCCCACGAGCGCCGCGAATATAACCGCACACTGCTGGCTACCGGATTGCCAGCTTACATAAAAGCCCTTGTGTCCCGGCGTGGCGATTTCCGACAGATACACCGAAACGCCGCCTAACTCCACGCCGGCGGAAAAGCCCTGGAGCAAGCGCCCAATCACAACCAGTAACGGCGCCAGAATGCCGATTGCTGCATAACCCGGAAGGCACGCTATCGATAAAGTGCCGATCGACATCAGGCCGAGCGTCAGAATCAACCCGGCTCGGCGTCCGTTCCGGTCGATATAAGCGCCCAAGACTACAGCTCCTAACGGGCGCATGAGGAAGCCGACGCCAAACGTTGCGAGCGAAAGCATCAACGCGGCGAAGTCGCTACTTTTCGGGAAAAATGTGCGGCCGATTGCAGCCGCGTAATAGCCGAAGATCATGAAGTCATACATTTCCAGAAAGTTGCCGCTGGAAACTCTAACGACGGAAATGATCTTTGCTTTACGGCTGGAGTTTTCTGGCACGTGACCCCTGCGTAACAATCGAACTCCGGTTGAAAACGCCTCCTATTGCAGAAACGCGAACATAGCACGTCGCACATGAACGCTCAATGAACTGCGATGCTTGTGCCGGCACGCCGGCGTACTCTACGATTTCATGCACAAAGCCACCGCTGTGCAGTTATACGCGAATTCTGGCACAATGTTGTTGGATTCTCAGAGGGTTTAGAGGAGTTGCCGCTTACTATGTGCCCACGTTGTAAATCCGATCAAGTCAGCCGCTCGAAACGGCGGCGCTTTGCGGATCTCTTCATGCGTCTTTGGGGCATGAAACCCTACCGATGCCGGGAATGCCAGAGCCGCTTCTATTTGCCTTCGCATCTCGCCTCTAAAATTGCGGCGGATCGAGCCTGGCTGCACGCTGTTGAGCACGACGGGCACAGCTCGCATCCTGCGCACTCTAATCGACGCCATTAGTAACGCCCGGCGCCCGCGGGAAAGACGCTCCGCTCGGCTATAATCGCAAGCATGTTGCAGCCTACCGAAAAGATCTGGCACAACGGCAAACTCATCCCATGGGATGACGCGAAAATCCACATTCTGTCGCACGTGGTGAGTTACGGCAGCTCGGTCTTTGAGGGCGTTCGTTGCTATGAGACAGATCAAGGTCCGGCTATATTCCGCGCCGCGGATCACGCCCGCCGGCTGCTCGATTCCGCCAAGATTTACCGCATGGAACTGCCCTACTCACTCGAGCAGCTCACAGCCGCGATGGTCGACACGGTGCGTGAAAGCAAGTTGAATGTCTGCTACATTCGGCCCATCGTTCTGCGTGGCTACGGCGACGTCGGTGTGTTGCCCAGAAACAACCCTATAGAAACCTACATAGCCTGCTATCCTTGGGGCCGCTATCTCGGGGAAGAAGCGGTTGTCGAGGGGGTCGACGTTTGTGTGTCATCCTGGAGCCGCATCGCGCCCAATACCTTACCCGCGCTCGCCAAAGCGGGTGCGAACTACATGAACTCGCAGCTGATTCGCATGGAAGCTGCGATAAATGGTTACGCGGAAGGAATCGCGCTCGATGAGGCCGGATATGTCAGCGAAGGCTCAGGCGAAAACATCTTTCTGGTGCGGAACGGCAAAATCGTTACTCCGCCGCTCGGAGCTTCCGTTCTGCCGGGTATCACGCGCGACACTATCGTCAAAATAGCCGGCCAGCTTGGCATCCCGCTGATCGAGACCATCGTTCCACGCGAGATGCTTTACATTGCCGACGAAGTTTTTTTCACCGGCACAGCGGCCGAGGTGACGCCGGTTCGCTCCGTAGACCGCATCGTGGTGGGCGAAGGTCGGCGCGGGCCTATAACTGAGCGTATACAGCGCCGCTATTTTGAAATTGTGAAAGGCGAAGCAGCCGACGAATTCAACTGGCTGACTTTTGTAACGGGCGTGCGGGAAACCGAGCCGGTTGGCGCTTAGGCTGGCGGCGCGTCGAGGCCCCCAAAAAACACCTTCAGGGCAGAAGCCTTTCTTAACCGGACATTGCTGCCCAGAAGACTTGGTTTCTGCCCTGAATTTTGAGCTGACCATTTCTAGCTAGCCCAATTTCGATGGTCTGTCCAAACGCGCTTACCGGATCCGCAGCCACCTCCCCCGAGATTACCTGCCGATCAAGCACTCACGCCGGATCTATGAAAAGTTTTACAGCAAAACATACCGTTTGCCTAGCACCTTCTGCCATCGAAAACTCGTTTTTCAACATGTTTTATCTCTCGCTGCGCAATGAAGTTACACGGCAGTGACTGTGCGTAAACTGTGAAAAAAACAAGGATGAGATTTTATGTGGCAAACTACGGGAGGCGGTGCCGTGAAAATGTTGATCGGCAAAATCCCCGGCACGTCGTCTGTCGTTGAGATCGACTGCGACAGCACCATCCTGCGCGTCGATGAGCTTATTCGGCCGCCCGCTGTTCCGGAATTCGTCGCTCCGGGTTTCGTCGACGTCCAAGTGAACGGGTTTGCCGGGGTCGATTATAACGATCCCGCGGCATCGCACGAATCGATTATGGAATCCATGCGCGTCATGTTCCGGACCGGGGTCACTCGATTTTTTCCTACGATCATCACCGGTCCGGAAGAGCGCATCACCAGTGCGGTGAGAAACCTTGCAGCCGCCAAAAGTGAATTTAACCGAAACTCCATGCCTGAGGGTCAGGCGATGGAGGCGTTTCACATCGAAGGTCCAAGCGTCTCGGCCGAGACGGGGCCGCGCGGCGCGCATCCGCTCGAGTATGTGCGGCCGCCGAGTTTTGAAGAATTTCAGCGCTGGCAAAATGCAGCCGAGGGAATGATACGGCTGGTTACCGTTTCTCCCGAATGGGAGCAGACGCCGTCCTATGTGCGGCAGCTTGTACGATCCGGCGTGGTCGCCAGTGTCGGTCACACGAAGGCGACGGCGGAGCAGATTCAAGCAGCGGTGGACGCAGGCGCGACGATGTCGACGCATTTGGGGAATGCCGCGCATCCAACGTTGCCCAAGACGCAGAACTACATTTGGGAACAGCTCGCCGAAGATCGCCTCGCAGCCAGCTTTATCGTGGATGGAATTCACATCCCCGGCGCTTTTTTCGAGCAGCCGTACGCGCCAAAGGTGTCGAACGCGCAGTTCTAGTCACAGACGCCGTCATGCCTGCCATGTGCAAGCCCGGCCCATACAAATTAGGAGAAGTGGACGTGGAACTCCGCGACGATGGCAGCGTAGTCCTTCGCGGACAAACACGCTTGGCCGGGTCGGCATTGCGTATGGATCAAGCTGTTGCAAACGCCGTTCGGCTCGGACGAGTTTCGCTGCGCGACGCAATCGTCATGGCGACCGTGAACCCGGCGCGAGTGGCCAGAATAGCGGGACGGCAGCGCGGTTTATCTCCCGGCGAGAAAGCGGACTTGGTGCGCTTCACGTGGGACGAGCTCTCCAGTTCGCTCAGCATCATTGAAACCGTCGTTGCCGGCGCAACTGTCTACAGCGTGTAAGAGAGACTAGGTACAGAAGAAGATAACACTTCAACAAAAATTGATCTGGAGAACACATGGCATTCACACTTCCACCCCTTCCCTACCCATCGGACGCTTTAGAGCCGCACATAGACAAAACCACGATGGAAATTCATCACGATAAGCACCACGGCGCGTACGTGACGAACTTGAATAAGGCTCTTGAATCGGCGCCGGAGCTGCAAAATAAATGCGATTGAAGAGCTGCTTGCCAATAATCTCGCAGCCGTACCGGAGTCGATCAAGACGGCTGTTCGCAACAATGGCGGCGGTCACGCAAACCATTCGCTGTTCTGGACTCTACTGGCGCGAAACGCCGGAGGAGCGCCCAAGGGTGAGATCGAAAGCGTCATCAGCTCCAATTTCGGCAGCTTCGATTCTTTCAAGGAGAAGTTCAATGCTGCAGCTACGGGCCGTTTCGGTTCGGGCTGGGCTTGGCTGGTTAAGGATAGTCGGGGAAAGTTCGAAATCACCTCGACCGCGAACCAGGATAGTCCCCTGATGGAAGGCAAGAAACCAGTGTTCGGCCTTGACGTGTGGGAGCACGCATACTACCTGAAATATCAGAATCGGCGGCCGGAATACATCGCAGCTTGGTGGAATGTCGTGAACTGGGACGCGGTGAATAAGCAGCTGACAGAACGCGGGAACGTGGCCCAAGCCTAAAACTTCCGCCGCTACTCGACCGCCATCCCGACTTCGAGCAAGCGCTGCTTAGTCGTTTCGAGCGAGACATGGTGGATGGCGGTGAATCCGATCTCCGCCGCGACATTAACGAACATTTCGCGGTCGTCGATATAGATAGACTCTGCCGACGTAACCTGCGCCAGGTTCAAAGCCAGTTTCCAGATCTCGTGGTCCGGTTTTCGGAAGATGAACGAAGTGGGAGATCACCATAAAATCGGCGACCTCCCGCAATCCGAATTTGCGGATCCGATGTTCGGTAATTCCCTGCCCCTCGTTGCTGATGAGCCCAACCTTCAGTCGGTTTGCAATCTTCACTCGCGCTCAGGAACGCAATATTTTCCGGCCAGGCCGTCGACGCGTCATACGTGTAATCGCGAAGTTCTTCGAGCGTGAAATCGCGGGGTGAGGCGAAGTAGACGCGCTGCAAGTAATCTTCAAAGCTCATATAGCCCGCGCTCATAGCTATCGAACATCAGCTGATGGCGTTTCTCTATCGACTCAAAATCAACTCCATAATGCGCCGCGATCGTCATCCGCAGATTTGTGTCCCATCCATTCGTGCCCAGCACACCGCCGATGTCGCTGTAGAGCACACGGAATCTGGAAGCCATGAAGCTCTAGCGTCGCACAAGCTCAACGCCGAAAGATGGTCGTATCCGGGTGATAATTCCGCCAATCGAACCAATAGTCTTTGATCGCGGAAACCGGTTCCAGGCACGCGCCCTTCAACCTCCCGTTCACCGCGCAGCCGGTGAAGCTCCATTCGCTCCCGGTGGCCGAATCCATATATAAAGGTTGAGTCGCGACCACGGAGTTTAAGGTGTGCGGTTCCGCGGACACGATTTCAAGATAATAGTCCGATGCCGGCTCGCCCGAATGAAGGCGTGCCCGGAAGACGCGAATGGATTTGCCGTCTGGGCCCGCGACGACAATGACGGGTTCGCTACCCACCCGGTCCTCAATCAGTTTCTCCGATAAGATTCGCTCGACCGGGTAGGCGCGGGCTGCTGCCGAACGCATCGATGCCCAATACGAGATCTCGGGATTGTAAGCCTGTATTCGGGAAATCGAGGACCGTTCGGGCGTTCTTCATCTGAACGTCCCAGTCTTTAGTGGCGTACTCATTTACATACCCATCGACGGGCTTCAAGACAGTTCCTGCTCCCGGTTCGGCGCGCCAGAGGCCGAAGGTTAATTCATCGCTCGGCACGAATTCCAGCTGCGATCCGGCGAGCGGTCCTGAAACCGCGCGACCGCTAATCTGCTGCCAGAATGTGCCTGTCTGGTCGTCGCGCATCAAGAAGTTTTGATTATTGATACCCGCTAAATGGAAGGTGAGCGCGAGCCCCTTGGCCCTCCGCTTCCACACCAGACCGGTGTGACAGAGCGTTCAATAAGTAGCGACTACTGGTTCGCCCGCGACCGTGTCGTTGACGACGTGATGGTAGGCCATTTCGCGAATCGGGTAAGCTCGCCGGATCCCGTCGAGCCGTATCGCGATGATCATGTCATCGGGCGCGAGCGTTGCGCGATCGGCGGTTTCGAAGTGTGGAACATCGACGGGATGGAACATCTGCTCATAGACATTTACCCGTGATAACCACGCGCCGGAAATAGCCACAATCACTGCTAAGGCTACGGCGGTTCGAGCCGCCCATCCACGCAGCCGCAACCAGGTGAAAACCGCCAGAACGAGAGCGGCTGCGGCGAAAAACAATGACACGCGCGGCCCGATCCGCGCAACGAATAATGCGATCGCCAGTTCTCTGGCACCCTGATGGCGAAACGGTCGGATCACATACAACGGTAGGGCAAAGCAGGCGAGCGACAACAGTCCGCATAGCACCGTCGCCAAAGGCAGCAAGCGCATTCGTACGGGTGATCTCGCCATGCGAACTACCGTAGCAAACCTAGGGCGATGACGATCTCGCCCTGGTTTAAAATCAAAACAGCCCAGAACAAGCACAACGGGCGCGTAGCTCAGTTGGTTAGAGCGCCTGCTTCACACGCAGGAGGTCACAGGTTCGAGTCCTGTCGCGCCCACCACCTTCTATAAAGCGCAACCTGCTCTCCGTAACGCCTTTGAAACAACCGCTCTATACCATGAAAAACTGTGGAACATTATCCAACACAGGACGTTAGCGTCGAAACGCTTGCAGGCAGCCGGCCCGAGACCCGCATCATAAAACTCCGCGGACCGCTTACCATCCACAACTTCTTCGAATTTCAGGATCTTACTCGAAAGCAGGCGGAGCAACACAGCCTGATTATCGATTTGATGGATGTCCCTTACATCGATTCCGCCGCCTTGGGCAGTCTCATCGGCATTCACATCTCATGTGAAAAAGCTGCTCGGAAGTATGCACTGGCCGGCGTCAGCGAGCGACTCAAAAAACTGTTCACTATCTCGGGAGTTAACCAGTTTCTCGTGACATACCCTGGCGTCGCTGAGGCTGAAGCACGGTTCGTTCCGTAGGCCGACTGTATAACGCCTCCCTTACGGAGTGCGTCTGATAGATCAACGCTGTAGTTTTTGGAGGTCTCGCTCAAAATCGGCGAAACGCTTTTCGAGATCGGCCTCGAGACGCGCCTTTTCATTCTTATGAAGAAATTCGCCGCAAGAAGTCGTATGTGGAGCGGACTCGCATGGCGCAACGGGTGCGGTATAGTCGCGATTTCTCCAATAACTCGCACCCGGAGCAAACGAGTATTCAATACTGTTACGCACGATATGTTTAACGGCCGCGTAACTCAGATTGTAAGTTATAACAGCCCGCTGATATTCCTGGGTAAGATGCGTTCGGGAAACACCCTCGTCGTCGGTCGATAGAACGACAGGCACTCCATATGCCCGATAGACGGGAAACGGGTGCCGGTTGCCGCTAACTCCGAGAATTTGGTCGTTACTCGTAAGATTGATTTCCACAGCGACTTGCCGCTCGCGCATCTCAGCCAGAAGTGCGTCGGCGTTCGTTTCATACATCACGTCTACGCCGTGCCCGATGCGCTCCGCGTGCCCCAGCTCCACAGCTTCTCGAATGTGAAATCTCAAGCCTGCAGGCGGTACGAGTCCCGATGCAAGTTCTCCCGCGTGAAGCGTGATGTGGACATTGGGGTAGAGGCGCTTGGCGTAATCCACCATTTGCATATGCAGGTGATAATCTCGCATGGCCGTGAGCCCGTCTTCGGGCTGCACGAAATTCACTGCCACAACCCGCGGATCCGAAGCAGCAAGCGCGAACCCAGCCATCACCTGCGCGAATACGGCTGCCTTCGGTGATTCCCGCAGCACCTGAAAGATGTACCGAACCTGAACGCGGCACGGCGGTGAATCGGGATTTTGCTCGCACTCGAGGCGACGCACTCGCATCGATTCTATTTCGTCAAGGTGCACACGCAGCCCGGAAACCAGTTGAGACAGACCAGCTTCTTCAAGCTGCTTGAAGGTTGAATCGAAATCGCCGTTGAGGCCGACGCGCTTGCCCAAGTCGGAAATCGGACCGCCGCCGTCGAGTGCCATCAGTTCCAGATAAGACTCGTTCTGGGCCGCGGCACGGCTGACGACTTCGGCCACGGCTTGACCCGCGTGCGCTCCGTTGACGGCGCTGAACTTTGCGAACGCCGCGAAGAAATGGTCGTGTGCGGACTGCACGCCAGGCACAAAGTCGCGCATCGAAAGGCTATCGATCATCGCGTTTTCGAGGGCATTATCTGTCTGCGTCAACGCCGCATCTATCTGCCCAGGCTCGCAAGCGATGCCGTTGCGCGGCAGAAGCGCCAGTGCAGTTCGATCTATACACAAACGATCCGCCGCCGCTTCGCGCAAAAACGTCTCCGCATAAACGGCGCCCGGCAAATGGTTGTGTAAGTCCCCGCCTTTCGGCATTCGATAGAGAAACGCGTAAAGCTCCGGCGGGCTGTTCCGAAGCTCCCGAAAGCGGCGCTCAATTTGGCCAGATGAGGAGGACGCAGCGCGGCGCGACTGTGCGCCGCCGGGCAGCGCGGCAAGAATCGAGATGAAAACCGCTGCGAACGCCGCTCGTTGCCGGAACGCGCTCGAATATCATCGAACGCCGGCGGCCGCCGCACCGCGCAAAATTTTTCCGGGTAGCGCATTGGTCATCTTTACCCTCATAGATCACCGGAACGCCATTCACGAGCACATACTCCATGCCCACGGAAAGCTGATTCGGATTCTCAAAGGTCGCCACATCGTGAATGGTCTTCGGATCGAAAATAACGATATCCGCCCACATTCCGTCTTTCAGCACCCCCCGGTCGGCCAGCCGCATGCGCTGCGCCGGAAGCGCGCTGAATTTGCGTATCGCATCCTGCAGCGTCAGCAGCTTCTCTTCACGCACATATTTGCTGAGGATGCGCGGAAACGTTCCATAGGCCCGTGGGTGCGGATGCTCCTCTCCCAGAATCCCGTCAGGCGCTGTCCCTTGCGAATCGTTATCAATGGAGACCCAAGGCTGCTTCAGAGCGATCCGCGACATCGTCTTCCGACATCCCAAACACCGCCACCGACATCTCCGGATCCTGAATCAGCAAGATCGAAGATCGTATTCATCGGATCTTTCCTTCTGCGTCTTTGCAATCTGTGCGATCGTTTTGCCCTGCAGGTTCGGCAGCGACTCGATTCTGAACAACGCTGACCAAAATGGCCTCCGGGCCCGGGCACCTCGTGCCATTCATTGTCCCACCCGCTGCGTTACGGTCTCCATCTCTTTCGAATGCGCGCGCGCATGGCCGGGTCTTTCAGCCGCTCCACCAGCTTGCCTGTCGCCGCCGTCATGAGCCCAGGGCGGAACGAATGCAGAAAAAGCGTTGAACCACGCCGGGTATGCATAAGTGTCGGCTTCGACATCGACACCTTCCGTGCGTGCTTTGTCGATTCGGCTGTACGATTTCCGGCATGCGCCCCCAGTTCTTCTTGCCAGCTGCTTTCAGATGCCAGATCTCCATAGGAATGTGCGCTTCGCGCCCGATGCGAAAAGCTTCGTCCAGAGCCGGATCGATGGAGTCTCCTTCGCTGCGCATGTGCGTGGCATAGATTCCGCCGTAACGGGCGGCGGCCGATGCCAAAGCGATCAATTCCTCGGTCTGGCGTAGGGCGCGGGCGCGTACTGAAGAGAGGTGGAAAGCCCAACCGCGCCGTCGAGCATTGCTTGGCGCACCAGCTCTTTCATCCGCTCGAGCTCGTCCGCGCTTGGTGCGCGATCGCCGTCCCCGATGACCATACGCCTAACCTGCGTCGCCCCGGCATAACTCGCAAGATTGATTCCCATTCCCTTTTTTGCAAACGCGCAAAGTACTCGGCAAACGTTGTCCAGTCCGGCTGAGATGATAAGGCGCGAAGACCGGCGCCGAATCCGCTGCGAGAAGCCGCTCGTTCAGAGGCGCTATCGAATTGCCTTCACCGGTAATCTCGGTCGTAATCCCCTGGAAGATCTTCGACGGAACGTGCGGATTCACGAGCATCGTGAAACTTCCGACTGGCCGAGCATGTCGATGAAACCTGGTGCGACCATCAGGCCACGTGCGTCGATAATCTTCTGCGCATTGCGCTTCGCGAGCGCGCCGATTCGCGACGATACGCCCATTTAGCGATGCCGATATCGCCGGAGTACCAGGGCGATCCCGTGCCGTCAATGATGTGGCCGTTGCGGATAACGAGATCAAACGACTGCGCGGTCGCCGCAAGGGAACCGGTCAGCAGTAGTGCGACCGCAAGCGAGGTCCTGATCGACAATCTCCCGATCGACAATGTCCCGATCAACAGTAGCCCCGTCAAATCAGGATTATAGGCTACGCCTAAGAAGCTGCGGCGTTCTGCTCGTACGCGCTCGCTTCATTCAGTTCTTGCATCGAGGAGTCGTCGAGCTTCAGCTTGGTGGCGTCGATTAAATCGTTCAGTTGGTCCAAGCTGGTAGCGCTCGCGATCGGCGCGGTAATGCTGGGCCGCGCCAGCATCCAAGCCAGCGAAACCTTCCCCAGCGTCGAGCTATACCGTTGCGCCACGCGATCCAGAGCAGCCAAAATCCGGAAGCCGCGGTCATTCAAGTACTTTTTGACCATGTTTCCGCGTGCTTTTCCCTCCACATCCGCCTCAGACCGGTATTTGCCCGTCAGAAATCCGGCTGCCAGTGAAAAGTAAGGGATGACGCCCAAGCCGTTCGCTTGGCACACAGGTTCCAGCTTGGTCTCATACTCGGCTCGGTCGTACAGGTTGTATAAAGGTTGCAGGCTTTGGTATCGCGGATAGCCGCTTTGCCTGCTGGTCTGCAGAGACTGCGAGAGCCGCTCCGCGCTGTAATTGGAAGCGCCAATCGTCCTCACCTTTCCCTGTTGCACCAATTGGGCGTAGGCCTCGAGCGTTTCCTCTATCGGTGTGCCCGAATCGTCTCTATGTGACTGATAAAGGTCGATATAGTCCGTCTGGAGCCGTTTGAGCGAGGCTTCCACTTCCTGCAGAATATACGGACGGGAGAGGCCCTTCTGATCAGGGCCCATCTCCGCCCCCACTTTAGTCGCGACAATAACCTTCTCGCGGTCTCCGTGTCTTTTCAGCCATTTACCCAAAACCGTTTCCGATTCCCCGCCCTTATTTCCGGGCGCCCATTTCGAATAAACGTCCGCCGTATCGATGAAATTGAATCCAGCGGCAACGAAGGCGTCCAGCAAGCCGAAAGACGTGGGCTCGTCGGCAGTCCATCCAAGAACATTCCCGCCAAAACAGACTCGGGAGACCTCGAGTCCTGAGCTACCCAGCTTTCCGGTTTCCAAAACTTACCCCCACGAAGAATGCGATGCACGGACTGTCATCTCGGCGCACTAACCGTGTAGTGAGTTGCTCCGTGAGCTGGCGTTTGAGTTTCCTGTAATTTCTTTATGGACTGGGGAGAACCCGTTTGTTCGCAAGTACTGCGGGCCGCTGGATAGTACTTTCTGAAGACTTCGACCTATTGTATTCTCCGCGGGGGCCTACGTATAATCCTAGAGAACCCAGCAATACAGGACTTTCCTATAGACACACCTCGGAGGAACAATGACCAAAAAAATTCTAACAACTCTCGCTTTCGGACTGGCAGTGACACTGCCTTCCGCTTTTGCATCGACCATCACCCTAGCCCCCGGCGGATTTACCGGCGCACCCGGGTCAAACTCCGTTCCCTCGAACGGCAGCACGTTTGCCGGCCTGACCCTAGTAGCTGATACGGGCGTGTTGACCTTGGTAAACGGGCCCGGCAGTAATACGAACGCGACTGCAGACGAACGGATCTATCGGACCACTGGTGGGACTTTGGACTTTTTCGTTCAGGTCCACAACCTTCAGGGACCAAGCGTCGACAACTTGAGAACCGTCGATGTCAGGAACTTCACCGGGTTTACCACCGCTGTTGCCTATAACACGAACAGCGGTACAGTTATGCCGTCGGACGCAAACCGTACCGCCGGCACCGGCGATACAATCAATTTCGGGTTTTTCAATTCGGCAGACAACTCCGGCACGTTGGGAACCGATGCTCCGGACGGTATTGGTTCAACGTCGTATTGGCTCGAAATCGACACCAACGCGACGGGCTTCACCAACACGGGCCAAGTTGGCGTCATCGATGGCGGTACGGCGTCAGTCCTTGCCTATTCGCCTACTAACGTTCCCGAACCCATGAGCATGGGCCTGCTCGGCGGCGGTCTCGCGCTGCTGGGTATCGCACGTTTGCGCAAGGCGGCAAAGAAGGCGTAGGAAAAAACCAGCTGGGTTAGACGCAAGTCTCAAAACCCCTCAGCAGCTGAAAAGGCTGTTGAGGGGTTTTTGTCTGTCCTTAAGACTCTCCGTACTGCTGCATTACCCTCCCCGTTAGAACAGTTCTGAAACTGTTACCTCTGGTCGCCTCCGCGATCCCGGGTACTGCCCGTCTTCCGCCGGTACGGCGTAGCCCTTGCGGGCTCATTGTTCCTCCCTGCAGCCGCATTCCATAATCGCTCACAGCCCAGCGATATGGGATGTAAAAAACTACCTCGGAGGTTCGAATGAAAAAACTATCACTACTTCTCGCTTTTGGATTGGGGGCAGCTCACGCGTGGGCTACGCCCGCATGTACGAACGGCGAAACACTGAGCGCTCTTATGGACCAGGGCAGTTGCCAAATTGGAGATAAGGTCTTCTCCAATTTCAACTACACAAGCTCAGCCCAGGGCGGAGCGCTTGCAATCACGGCTGCCGGTATTACGGTTGACGCGCTGGGAGCGAACGGCACTGGGAACATCGGATTGCAGTTCAATGCAGATTGGGCCGCCAATGCTGGACAGGTGACTGACTCGGACATCGGCTTTACCGTCTCGGTTGTAAACGGTGGCTCCATGCTGATCGACGACACCGGCTTGGCCCAGATTTCGGGTGTGAACGGGGACGGCTCGGCGAGCGTGGCTGAACTCGGCTGCGGACCAGCGCCTTGCACCCCGAACGGCGGTATCAGGCTCCTTACCTTTGATAACAACGGGCCCACCGTCGAGACCGTAGACAACACGTACTTCACCCCAGTCGGTTCGCTCTCGGTTATGAAGGACATTGGTGTGTCAGGTGGAACATCTGGCTATGCGCAGTTGAGCTTAGTCCAAGACACGTTCGCACAAACGAGCGCACCGGAGCCCATGAGCATGGGTCTTTTGGGAGGCGGCCTCGCACTCCTCGGACTCGCGCGCTGGCGCCGTTCGGCCAAACAGAGCTAACAAACGATACGCTGGGTTGAAAGTAGCTCTCACGCCCCTCAGCAGCCGCAAGCTGTTGAGGGGCTCTTTTCTTGTGACGCGGTTTCGATCAGCTCGCGGAGAGCCGCGACCACCACCTCCGGCTGTTCCAATTGCACCCAGTGCCCACATTCTTCGACACGGATGTGGCGTCCCCGCGCACTCTGGCCCACCCAGGAATCGCGTTCCCGAAGCTCGAGCTCCGTCGCGGTCGACGCCGACAGAATGATCACCGGGATATCCGGCGGAGTCGTCAGCGAGAGCGCAGTCCCGGCATTCTCCGGCAATCTTTCCAGATAAGACGCCATAGACCGAAAGCACTTTGGAAGGCTCCAATGTGCGCGCACCAGAGGCCAGACCTCGGGCGGAAGTTTTTGAATTTCGCCGAGCAGGCTTTGCATTGTTTTTGTTCCCTGCTTAGCAGTCGCCCGGGCCACCAGCTTGGGAAAGCGTCTTCCATCCGAAGCGAGGGCCGACAGTGCAAGTCGAACGATGCCGAGCCGCGCGAGCAACGCGCCGCGGCGCGACAGCTTTGCGCCTAGATCGATACGCTGCCGTCCGTCGGTCGGGCAATCCGCCCAGTACTCCAACGAAACGGGATCCAGCAACAGCAATCCGCTCACCTGTTCCGGTTTAAGGTATGCGTAAGCGCGAACCAGCAGACCGCCGAACGAGTGTCCAACCAGAATGTAGGGGGCCGGAAGCGCTGCACTCGACAGAAGAGCGTCCAGTTCCGAAACCATCTGTTCGACGGTTCTGGGGGTCGAGCATTCGGCGCTCCAGCCAAGACCTGCGCGGTCATAGCTGCACACGTGGGCGAAGGCGGCAATCTCAGGTTGAACAAGCGCCCAGCTCAGAGAAGTTGCCGCAATTCCCGATTCGAGAACCACGACCGGTTGTCCCGCCCCCTGCTCATTCAGGTGAAGGCGCACGCCACCCGCCTCAACCAAACGTCCGGGCGCTGGATTCCGCCGGGCATCGCGGTAAGTACCGATTGTTTGGTACAAAACGCCCGCCGCGATCAACGCAGCAAAGGCAAGCAGAACAATCACGGATCCTTCACTCTAGTCTGCGATTATCACCTCACCCGGCACAATCGGCCGAGTGCGCGGGAGCATGCCGAGCGCCGCAGCCATGCCGATTCCAGCCAACGCAAAAGCAAAAGCGATCAATTTCCACAGGTCCGCGGCGTGGCTTCGCGGAAGTATTTTCCATAGCGCGAGTAGCAGTCCCTGTGCCAGCGAGACTGTCCATACCGTTCCGTAGAAATAACGCCGCTCCACCCCCTCCTGCTTGGTTGAAAATCCCACCCTCGGCAGCAGGCCGAACGCGCCCAGAGCAAGAATCGCGAAGAAGAGAGGAAAATAGCCGTAGGCGTAAATCTGCTTCATTCGCCAGGTGTGCGTCGCGACTGCCACCATCAGTCCGATCAGATTCAACACCGCGAAATTGACCAGAGCGTTCCAGGCAAGGCTATAACAGAGGCGTCGATAAAACGGGTTGGGCTTGTCTTCACAGAAGTGAAGAATGTAAGGCCGCGCTTCGACCCCAGGAAGCTGGCCGAAGAGACCGACAATGCCCGTCGCCACGATCACGAAACCGAGCCACGTGCCGTTCCGTGAGCTAGGGCCGTGTGCGAACAAATCGAACGTGAGCGGACCGGGCGCCAGGAAGAAGACCCAGATCCAAATCGGCCAATGCGCCAGGCGATACAAGATCTTGTTGCGCTCGCGGATCTTGCGTTGGCCCGCATATTCGACTTTGATCGCGTAAGGCATCCCTGCACCAGATCGTACTACTCTCAGCTCTTCCCGCCGACTACGCAGTCTCTGCCCCGAGCGGCGTACGACGAGCTTGCCACCAGGTTCCAGCGAACGCCGCAAAAATGATTAGCCCTCCACCGGCGAGCGCCAGTCTGCTGGGCTGCTCGCCTTGAATGCAGCCACGTCCAAACCGGATTGAAGACCGGCTCGATCAGCAGCAAGGTAGCGGCTTCGAGTCCGGGTATGTGGCGGATCGAGTGGGTGAGGAGTGCGTACGCGAGCCCAATCTGGAACACGCCCAGGTATAGCAGTACGACCATGTCCCTGGCCGCCAGATGCACAACCGGGAATGCCATCGGAAGAGACGCTGCGAACGCTATAAAATTGCCTGCTGCCACGATCGCGGCGGGCGATTCCGCGTCTTCGGGTCGTTTGCCGACCCATCGCAAACCGGTCAGCGTCACGGCCCACGTGAGTCCGGTCACCAGCCCAAGGAGATTGCCCCGCACCGGATCGGGAGCCGTCGCAACAACCCGCTGCGCGCCCAACAGTAATAAAATCGCGCCGGCGGCTACAGCCGAGATGACGAGCACATCCACTCGTCGAATCGCTTCACGCAACACCACGGGTCCGAGCAGCAGCAGATACAACGGCGCGGTGGATTGCAAAAAAATGGCATTGGCCGCCGTAGTCAGCTTCGTTGCCAGCACGAACAGCACGAGCGTGGCCGCATACGTGACTCCTACCAGCCAGGTTCGCCCGCGCCAACCTCGCCGCGCCTCGGGCAGAAACACGAGCAGCGTCACTGCCGCGATTCCAGATCGAAAACACGCAATTTGCCAGCTCGTGAGCGAACAACTCTTTATGGCCGCGCCGCCTGTGGAAAATAGAATCGCCGCTGCAAAGAGCAGCAAGCGATTTGCAGTTTTCGATGCGGCTCGGCTCGAGTTCAATACTCAAAGGTAGCGAAGATCTTTGCGGCGGCCAATCAATGCGCGGAGGAAAAGTCGGCGCTACCGACGCGAATAATCGTCTGTGGGCGGTTTCGTGGCGGCAATGCAGCGGCCCGATTGCGCTGCGGAGCGGTCTCCGTCCATGCGCCATAG
Source organism: Terriglobia bacterium (assembly GCA_963719335.1). Classification (GTDB taxonomy): domain Bacteria; phylum Acidobacteriota; class Terriglobia; order Bryobacterales; family Bryobacteraceae; genus Bog-105. The sequence goes on from CAVRBR010000005.1 coordinate 28,739, forward strand.
ACGCGGTTGTTGTAGGCCGCGAGCCAAGTATAGTCCCCAAGAAATGCATCCCGCGCATCGAATGCGTCTTCGGTCCAGGCATAATTCGCAAACGTGCGGCCGCCGTCTGTTGAGCGGGTTAGCGTCATCCGCATGCTCCGATTTTTGGGATCGGCGCGTCGATCGTAAAACAATACGTACACGGCTCCGGTCGCCGCATCGACGGTCATCCATTGATAGAACTGGTCTTTTCCGTCGTGCACCGAATCGTCGTTCACCCTCACGGGCGCGGACCACTTCCGGCCGTGATCTGAAGACGAGGCAAGAAACACGTCCACGTCGCCGTTCCGGTAATCACTCCACGAGATGTAGAGCTTGCCGCCTTCTTTGCCACTCGCATCTATCCCGATCTGAGCGAATCCTTCTACCCGGCTCACGCCTGGAACGTTACCGAAGTAAGGCGGCCCCGTTTCGATAACCGGTTTTGGAGGGCTGAAGCTTCTGCCGCCGTCGTGCGACTCGGTAAGAGTGATGAAATTCCCATCGTTCCAAAGCGCGTAGATCGCCCCATCGGGAGCAATCGCCTGGACGAAGCCGCCGAGTGATCCGTTATCGTCCCGCGGCAAGCCGGGATGTGTACTGATCTCGATCGGAGGCGACCAGGTCTTGCCGTCATCGCGCGACCGCGAGAAGAGCATCACCGATTTCTCCAGTTGCCATTCAACCCAACCTACGTACAGATTTCCGGCATATCGGCTGTGCGCCCCGTTGTCGGCGAAGATGCGCGGCTCATCTTCAAAGGCGAGATTCGGTTCGTGGCCGGTTGGAAACGCTTTGAGCGCCGCGGCGCCTTTCTCCCAGGTCTTCCCGCCATCGAGGGACCGGCGAACGAAAATACCGTTCCGGCCCGCATCGTGAGCCCAATAGTCGCTTGTACCGAGACGATCAAACGCGAGATAACACAAAAACGCGTGTCCCTTATTGTCGAAGGTCGTCGTCACATCCCCGGCGACCCGCCAGTCCTCAGGCTTGGTTCCAACCGCAATCGCGAACGTTCTACCCGAGTCCGTCGAATACGCAGCATTGGCCGAGCCCTGTACGTCGACGCCGCCCTGGTACACAACCACGATCTGCCGGGGATTGTTTGAATTGATGGCGATGCCCGGCTCGCTAAATCGGCCATTCGCTTTCGACACGTTCACTATCGCTCTGCCGGGAGCGAGCCGCAATGGCGATCGGGCGAACAGTGCCGCGGCCGCAAAGACTGCGCAGATCGAGAATAGAGGTGAAATCACTGCTCACCATTTTCTCCTGCGCGATCACGCCACGCGTTTACTCGGCGGTTCCGCGGCACGGATGTGATGAATGGCCGGTGAATCTGTCGCTTAGTTCAGCGACATCTTGCGAAGCAGTTTAAAGTTCTCGAGCATCTTGCCCGTGCCCAGCACGACGGACGCCAGCGGCTGGTCTGCTAAAAGCACAGGCATGCCTGTTTCGCTGCGGATGCGTTCGTCCAGATTCTTCAGCAGGGATCCCCCGCCGGTGAGAATAATACCGCGCTCGCTGATATCCGCACTCAGTTCCGGAGGCGTGCGCTCGAGGGCGCCGCGAATACCCCCCACAATGGCAGTAACACAGTCGGCGACTGCCTCGCGTATTTCCTCATCCTTTAAAGCGATGGCCTTCGGCAACCCGTATATAAGGTCGCGTCCTTTACTTCGACGCTCACGGTTTCTCCAAAGGAAAGGCGGACCCGATCTCGATTTTGACGTTTTCCGCCGTTCGTTCGCCGATCAGAAGATTGTATTTCTTTTTGACGTAGCTCATGATCGCTTCGTCCATCTGATTGCCCGCCACCCGTAGCGAACGCGAGTAGACGATGCCCGAAAGCGATATAATCGCGATGTCAGTGGTGCCGCCTCCAATATCGACAACCATGTTGCCGCTCGGCTCGGTCACCGGAAGTCCGGCACCCAAGGCTGCCACCATCGCCTGTTCCACCAGATGCACTTCGCTCGCTTTGGCACGATAAGTCGAATCCAGAACCGCGCGCTTCTCGACTTCCGTCGTTTCGCTCGGCACGCCGATCACAATCCTCGGGTGGACCAGGCTCTTACGCTTGTGGGCCTTTTGGATAAAGTAATTCAGCATCCGTTCCGCCATTTTAAAATCGGCGATCACTCCATCGCGCAGCGGCCGAATGGCAACCACATTGGCAGGCGTTCGGCCGAGCATCTCTTTCGCTTCCGCTCCGCAGCCGACAATTTCGCCCGTAGTCCTATTTACCGCAACCATCGAGGGTTCGTTCACCACAATGCCTTTCCCGGCGATATAAACCAGCGTATTCGCAGTACCAAGGTCAATGGCCAAATCCGAAGAAAATATGGAACAATGAGCGATACGTCATGTGGTCTATCCAACTAGTGAACTCATCGGGATAGGCGTATCAAAACTTCAGTCGATTTGTGAACGATTTCTGCGGCACATCGCGCTCTACAGACATGCTCATTAAGACGCCCAGACGCTTAGTAGTACAACAGTGAACATGACACGCATCCTTGCGCTTCTCGATATTTGCGGCGGCCTGCCTTCCGGCTCAGGATTGGGCTCGCCAGCAACTCGAAAAATCGCCGCGCCATCACGAGTGGGTCACGGTCAAACACGACAGCCGCTCCGTTCAGACCTTCGTCGTCTATCCCGAATCGAAGGGCAAGACGCCAGTGGTCCTGATCATCCATGAAATCTTCGGCAACTCGGATTGGGTGCAGGATCTTGCCGATCAAGTTGCCGCGGCTGGTTATATCGCGGTGGCGCCCGACCTTCTCTCCGGCATGGGCCCCAATGGCGGCGGTACCACCAGTTTCGCGCAGGGCGAAGCGACACAGGCCGTAAGTCAGCCTTAACCCTGATCAGGTCAGTGCGGATCTCAACGCCGCCGCCGATTACGCTCTGAAGTTTCCCGCCTCCAACGGTAAGCTGTTCGTCGCCGGCTTCTGCTGGGGTGGCGGTCAAAGCTTCCGCTTCGCGACCAACCGCCCCGGATCTGGCGGCGGCTTTCGTATTCTACGGTCCCCCATGAAACCCGGTGAGCCGAATGTCTGAAGATGCGTTGGCGCGCATCAAGGCGCCCGTTTACGGCTTCTATGCCGGCAACGACGCGCGCATCGGCGCCACCATTCCCGCCACCACCGACGCCATGAAGGAACTCGGAAAAACCTATGAGCCAGTTATTTACGACGGCGCCGGCCACGGTTTCATGCGCGCAGGCGAAGCACCCGATGCAACGGATGCGAACAAGAAAGCCCGCACCGATGCCTGGGAACGCTGGAAGATTCTGCTAAGGCAGCCATCCTAGCGGGGTGCGCTATTGCTTTTCGTAAACTTCGGAATCGTGTACGGCTGTCCCGTCCGGCATTGTTCCCGTCATGGTGTACCGCATAATGTTGCCGTCGGCTTGGATGACCCCTTTGCCATGCGTGATGGTATTGCCCATGGTCCACGTGTGCTCGACAGTATGATCGTCGATCCTCTTTTCAGTGACAGTCATACCATCCATGCCATCGACAGGGACTGCAGTTCCTTCCTGTGGCGTGAACGAATAATGAATGTCCTTCCCATCCGGGCCGACCTCGTCGACAGTGATTTTATGGTCGCTTGCAATCGTGACCGTCCTGCTTTTGGGAGCGGGTCCAGGATTGAATTTCGATTTGGCGACGTTGAGCTTCCACGTTCCGATGCTGGCGTCGGTCGACGAGCTCTGCGCCATCAACGCCAGTGGAATCGTAAGCACAAGCAAGATACTTCCCAGGCACTTGTTCATTAATTACCTCCTCTTCAGTTTGCACCAAAAAGAACGAAGCGCTACTCAAATCGGGACTAAGCCGCTGCGAATACCGGCTGCAACGGCCTCTGCCCGGCTCCCCGCGCCGAGTTTGGCCAGAATCTGCGCCACATGGAATTTCGCCGTGTGATCGGAAATTCCCAGTTGCGCCGCAATCTCCTTGTTTGCCAGTCCATCGGCGAGCATTCGCAAAACCTGCAACTCACGCGCGGTAAGCGCTTCAACAAAAACTGGGTCGTCTTCGGACGACATCGAGCGCATCCATCGCCTGCTCTGGCGTTCGGTGAGGACAACAAAGTTATTAGCCACCGCGAAGACAGCCGCTGCAAGCTCCGCGGCCGAAGAATCGATCGGCAGCCAAGCTCGAACGGTGCGGCCCGAGTTCTTCCTGCCCCGGCTGGTCCGTCACCACGACCACAGGCGGTCCAGCCCTGGGAATCTGATGCTTCATCAAGCCGGCGGCCACAATCACGTCCGCCAGAATTACATCCAGCACGCCTGTCGGGTTTCGCTCCTCCCCGGCGGATGCGGCGTGGGCGTCCACAATGTCCAACCGCTCGTCGTCGGCGAGTAAGTCGGCCAAGCTGCGAGTCCGGCTCAGCGTATCCGCAACAATGGCGACCCGGATCAAATCACTGCGCTCTCGCCGCTCGCTCGGAGATTGTGATTTGCGTCCTCACCATTTCACCGCCGCGGAACAACACCACCTCTACCGTCTGCCCAACCATCTCACCTCGCAAAGCGTTTTGCAGATCATCGACTTCGCTGAGCGGCGTCGCGTTCAGCGTCATCAAAATGTCTCCCAGTTGCACGCCCGCCTTCTCGGCGGAGAACCCGGCTCCACGCTCAGAACCATCAGCCCCGATGCCCGTCCACTCCCAATTTTTTCTTGCAGAGCAGCCGGAAGCGCAACAGGCTGTAATCCAACTCCCCACGTAACCCTGGCGAATCCGTCCCTGCTGCAACAGTTCATCCGCCACGCGATTCAGCGTGACGACCGGGACCGCAAGCGACGAGTGCCGCAGCAATCCCGGAGTCGCGAGCCCGATCAGGTTGCCATCGCAATCGACCACCGCGGCGCCGGTTTGCGATGGATACGCGTTCACGTCGAGTCGCAAGAAATGGTCCAAAATTCCTCCCCTCCAAGTGCGCCGCGATCCGCCCACCGCGCCTAGAATTCCGAGGCTCGCCGAAGGCCCCACATCTATCGTCAGCCCTACCACGCAGGCGAGCATCCCCGCCTCCAAGGAAGCTGGATCTCGAACCGGCAATGCACTTAATTTCAAACCCTCCGTCCGCAAAATCGCTACATCCAGCCTGGGATCTCTGCCCAGCAGACTGGCGGTAAGTTCGGTTCCGTCGGCCGCTTGTACCGCGACGCGTTCTCGACGCCTCAGCGTGTGATCGGCAATCGCAACTAGGTCTTCGCGCAGGATCACCCCGCTTGCCACACGGTAAGGAGCGGATTTTACGGCAACAACTCCCGCGACAGTCCGGCTCACGAGTTCAGTCATTGCCTCGGAGAGCGCGCTTAATTCCACCTTGCCTGCATTCATAGCCTCAGTTTGCTCGATTGCGTGCGGTGCTCACACCAGCCATTTGGGTAGGAAAGTGCAGATTCGAGGGGTATTGTAATCTGTAATATATTCGTGGTAGCTTTGGATGCTCTCCATGGGCTCACGCCCACTCCCCTCCAAAGGAAGTCATACCCGATGTTTTCTGGCTCCAAATGCTCGCTGTCACGATCGCGGCGTTCGTTTTCTGCCCCGCCTCGTTTCCGCAAAGAATCGCGCCTCGTTCGCTGATCACCGAACCGGTTGACAACAGCCTGCTTGTTACTCTCCAGGGCAATACCCGCGCGGCTGCAAATGCCGCGAACGATGCCGGCCGCGTTGCCGAAAATCTGCCCATGGATCACATGCTGCTGAAGCTGCAGCGCTCTCCGGAGCAGGAACAAGCGCTCGAACAATTCATCGACGAACTGCACAACCCGAGTTCACCTAACTTCCACAAGTGGCTGACGCCCACTCAATTCGGCCAGCAGTTTGGATTGTCGCCGCAAGATCTCGGCACCATCGCGAACTGGCTCGAAACTCGCGGATTCGCCGTGAATGAAATCTATCCGAGCGGCATGTTGATCGACTTCTCCGGTACCGCCGGCCAAGTCCGCCAAGCATTCCACACCGAAATTCATAATCTCGCCGTAAACGGACAACGCCACATCGCTAACATGAGCGACCCGCAAATACCCGCCGCATTGGCCCCTGCGGTCGTAGGCGTCGTTTCATTGCACGATTTCATGCCTCGCCCCATGAATAAGCCGCGTGCGAATTACACCTTCACTTCGGGTGGAAGCACGTACCAGGCGGTTGTACCGGCGGATTTGGCCACCATCTACAACTTCAACCCGCTTTTCAGCGCCGGCACTACTGGCACAAGGTCAAACCATCGTCGTCATCGAAGACACGAATGTGTATAAGACTTCCGACTGGACCACCTTTCGCACTGCGCTTGGCCTGTCGAAGTACGCCGGTGGCTCGTTCACCCAAGTCCACCCCGGCAACTGCACCAACCCGGGCGTCGTGGGCGGCAACGACGGCGAGGCAACACTCGACGCGGAATGGGCCAGCGCCGCTGCGCCGAGCGCTGCGATCCAACTCGCTTCCTGTAAAGACACCACAACAACCTTCGGGGGCCTGATCGCGATGCAGAATCTCATCAACGCGAGCAGCATGCCTCCCGCCATCATGAGCATCAGTTATGGCGAATGCGAAGCCGAGAACGGAGCCGCGGCGAATGCAACATACAACAGCGCGTACCAGCAGGCGGTCACAGAAGGCGTTTCCGTCTTCGTGTCCTCTGGCGATGAAGGCGCAGCGAGCTGTGACGCCGAATCTTTCAAATGCTACGCACGGTATTGGTGTGAGCGCCTTTGCATCGACTCCTTATAACGTCGCCGTGGGCGGCACCGACTTTGGAGATACCTACGCCGGCTCGAACAGCACATATTGGAACTCGAGCAATACGTCCACTTACGAATCAGCCAAATCATACATTCCGGAAATTCCCTGGAATGATTCCTGCGCGAGTGTCTTGCTCGCCAATTATGCCGGTTACAGCACCACGTACGGCAGCACCGGATTCTGTAACAGCGCTACCGGAAAGGCGGATTATCTGACCACGGCTTCGGGCAGTGGCGGTCCCAGCGGTTGCGCCACCGGTTCGCCCTCCACCACAGGCGTGGTCAGCGGAACGTGCAAAGGTTATGCCAAACCATCCTGGCAGGCCGGCGTCATCGGTATTCCGAATGATGGAGTGCGCGATCTTCCCGATGTATCGCTCTTCGCCGCAAACGGCCTTTGGGGCCACTACTACGTCTACTGCTGGACCGATACCGCGCAAGGCGGAGCTTCCTGCAGCGGCGCTCCAAGCACTTGGTCCGGTGCTGGCGGAACATCCTTCGCATCGCCCATCATGGCCGGCATTCAGGCGCTCGTCAATCAGAAAACCGGGTCCAAGCAAGGCAATCCGAATCCCGCTTACTACAAACTTGCTGCCGCTGAATACGGCACTGGCGGCAATACCTCCTGCAATTCGACCAGCGGCAACGGGACTGCCGGCACCTGCATCTTCTATGACGTCACGCAAGGTGACATGGACGTCAATTGCACCGGCACGCACAACTGTTACGACTCGTCCACTTCGGGTTCTGGCCGTCGTGCAACCACTCTCTACGGCGTGCTTTCCACTTCTACCAGCAGCTATTCGAAGGCATACGGCACTACCACTGGCTGGGATTTCGCGACCGGTATCGGCACAATCAACGCCGCAAATCTAGTGAATAACTGGCCCTAACCTAACGCCTCTACGTATCGCTTCGCGCGCGCCGTCTGTTGAGCAGCCGTTCCGTCGATGATTCTTTCGTCGAGGCAAACTGCTCCGCAGCGGCGCGAAGATACGGGCGAAACTGGCGCTTCCAAAATTCGAGAAATCCAATTCGCGACATTTCCTCGAGCGCCTGCTGGTAATGAACCAGCAAAGCTCCGCCAATCACTCCGCCCGTGCGTTTCGCGCTGGCGCCCACCGCTCGCGAGAGACGTGCCACGTTTGTGGGCATCTCTCTGAAGGTCGACAGCGCCAGCATCGAGCACAACGTGAAGACCGATCTTTCTTGCTCCGCAGCCGATCGGACTAGCTCTGCCCACATTCGCTCGAGAGTTCCGACAGTCGGGAGACTACCGCGTGGGATCCGCGGCAGCTCTTCCTTCAACTGCGCCCATTCCCGCCGAAGGCTCGCCATGTCGAGCGGCGGAACGTTCAATGTGTTGGCCAGATGCCCACTCGTCTTTTCAAGCCCATCCAGCAGGTGATCGACTGTCGTGATTGGCGATTTCGCATCCAGCAGTCCCTCCTCTTTCAGCGCCTGCGCAATCTGCTGTATCAGCGCGTGCCCTGCCCCGCTCGCGTCCGCCAGTGCCGCTAAAATCCAAATCGGCGACACATGCATCGTCGCCAAACCCAGCAACTCAATGCCGTGACTCGCGCCGCGCTTCAACAGGAAGTGTTCTGCCAGCCGCTCTTCCGTTGGATAAATTTCGGGTACTTGTCCCACCTCCTGGATCAAGAACCGGAGCGTCACTTCGACCATCGTGCGATAAAGCGCCGTGCGGCGGATCCGCGCCGGTAAAACGACCGCACCGATCTCACGTAGTAATCCGCCCGAGACCGCGCCTAAAGAACGCAGTACTCGCTCAGGTAGGGATAGCAGCCACATCCAACCGAAAGCCTCTGCTAAGGATTTGCGTTTATTGTCCAGGCGCTTAGAACACTTCACTTAATCGTCGGATGCCCTCCCGAATCTCCGTTTCCGTCATGCGTGAGTAACCCAGCATGATACCGGTCCGTATCGGTTGTTTCACGAAGTAGGGAGATATTCCATAAACGCCGACTCCACGCGAAGCAGCGCCCCCGATCAGAAACTCTTCGGCAATAGGACGCCGTGGCCACAGTACGACGTGAGCTCCCGCGCCGTCACCGGTCACCTCAACGCGATCGCCTAAATGACTCCGAAGAGAATCGAGCAGAACCTTGCGACGAGCGGCATTTCTACACCGCACACGCCGCAGATAGCGCTCATACATTCCGCTCGAAATGAACTCCGCGAGTGTTTCCTGCTCGAGAGTGGCGGTGTGCCGATCGCATAACCACTTCGCTGCCGTGAATGCCGGGATCAGTCTCTTGGGTGCGATCAAGTAACCGATGCGGAGCGCTGAAAAAATAGTGCGGGAAAATGTCCCGATGTAGATGACGCGCCCTTCCCGATCCAACCCTTGCAGCGACTCCAACGGTTGCCCTTCATAGCGAAACTCACCGTCATAGTCGTCCTCGACGATCACTGCGTTCCTGCGCCTGGCCCATTCCAGAAGGGCAACGCGTCGAGCCAGTGGGAGAATGGCGCCAGTCGGGAACTGGTGCGAGGGGGTTACGAACACAATCCGGGCGCTCGACGGTAGCTTGGCCGGGTTCAGCCCGTCGCGATCCACCGCTACCGGAAGCAATCGGCCGCCAGCCGCGCGAAGCACCTCCCTCGTACCTTGATAGCTTGGATCTTCGATGGCGACCCGGTCGCCCCTTTCGGTCAGAACGCGGGCAATCAAGTCCAGGGCCTGCTGCGAGCCGCTCACGACAATTACTTGCGACGGATCGCAGGCGACCGCGCGTGACCGTTGCAAGTGAGCGCAGATGGTTTCCCGCAGTGCAATGTTTCCGGCCGCCGGACCGTAATCCAGCTCCTAGACCGGCGTTTTCCTCGCACACCGCAGCAGGATGCGCCGCCAAGCCTCAAAGGGAAAGGTTTCCAGGTCGCTACGGCCGTATGCGAAGTCATAACGGAGCGAACGCGCCCGCCGCCGTGGGAAGCTCACCCTCGACCATGCAGCGGCTGCCGATACTCCAAAGCGCGATAGGCGCAGCTCAACCGAATTCTTCGATGCAACTGACCGGTTCGCACCCACGCTGACGGAAACATACGTTCCTGACCCAGCGCGGCCCATCGCGAATCCCTCCGCCAGCAGCTGGTCGTAAGCCAGCAGCACAACCGTTCTTGAAACCCCGAGTTGCTCGGCTACATCTCGCGTCGACGGGAGCTTCTCTCCGCTGTGGAATGCGCCCGATAGAATCGCCCCACGTAAGCCGACATAGACTTGCCGGAAGAGTGGGCCGCCATCTCGCGAAAGTGGTATGGCTAGCGGCACAAAAAGTGGCCGTTTCAAACTACCACACCCTAAGGTGACCCTCGAAATGGGGAAAGAAGGCGCCCCCGCATCTGAGTGACGTTCAGGCTAATTGGGTTCCGGCGCTACATCACGAAAGCAGGTAGGACCGCAGAAATTTCGATCCTAGTCCCGTGCTTTCCTGACCGCGAGCGCCCCGGCAATCGCCCCCGCCGCCGCAACACCAGCGGCAATCATAGGCATAACGTCGAGCGGTCGCGGCGGTAAGTACGTGATCCCGCTCTCGTCCGCGCGTGCCGGCTCGTGGACGTAACGCCCATGCTCCGGAATCGGAAAGTGATCCGCGAGTTCGCGCAACTCATTCGCCGCCTCCGACATCGGCAGTCCGTGACCCGCCCCGATGACACGTGGGCGTAATTCGGCCAGCAAGTGCACGGATCTGCGTGCCTGTTGCCAATCGGTCGTGGCCGGCACCGGTGGCCGGCAAACTTGCCTGCGTTTGCTGAGCAGTCCGGCGAGACTGTCGAGGTTCATGGTGGTTAGTGCGTCGCCCGCCAGAAGGACACCGTCGCTTCGCCGGAAGAATGATACGTGTCCAGGCGTGTGTCCCGGCGTGTTGAGCGGTTCCCATCCCGTCATGCCCAATTCCGAAAGCTTGTTGCCGATCTCCTCTAATCGATCACCGACATTTGCCGTTCGCGAGGGAAACAGTCGGCTGACGCTCGAAAAAACACCTGGAGCGGTCGAGTCCATCGGTGGATAAGGAGATTTCCCGCTGAGATACGGCCACTCGAGCCGATGTGCATAAACGCGCACGCCCCAAACCTCCGCTAGCGTCGGCGCGCTGCCCGCGTGATCGAAGTGCCCGTGAGTCAGAACAATTGCTAGCGGCTTTGCGCCTGGCCCGAACCGCGCCTCCGCAGCTTTCTTGATTTTCCCCGAGTTTCCGGGCGTCCCCGTGTCCACCAACACCCACGAACTCTGGTTACCCACCAGGTAGGCGTTTGAAATCCTCATCGGGACTGCCGCGACATCGTGCGCGATTTCCTGCATGCTTATCAGAACGACGGCGGCCTGCTTTCGTTTCGGAAACGAAATCGGAATCGAACTGCGTACCGGCAAATTCCCCCGCGAAGCGCGCTAATGCCCGTCGCCGGTGGTCGTCTGATTCGCCGCGCTCACTTCGCGGTTGTAGTCCGGATAAGGCGGTTTATGCGGTTGCGGCGGCGGGCTCTTCTTCAGTTCCGCCATCGCGACGGTGACCGCGCGTTCCAGCTGCGGATCATGTCCTTCCTGCACCGACTTCGGATCCATCTCCACTTCCACATCCGGCGGCACGCCGTGATTCTCTATCTCCCACTGGCCCGAAGGACTGAAGAACCCGAAGCTCGGCGAAGTCACCGTGCCTCCGTCCATCAGCGCCGGATATTGGGAAATGCCCACCAGGCCTCCCCAGGTGCGTTTGCCAACCAGCGGCCCCACTTTGGCGTGACGGAAAAACCATGGCATCGCATCGCCTCCAGATCCGGAAAATTCGTTGATCATCATTACCTTGGGTCCCTGAATGGACGCTTGCGGCGTCCGGTAGATCGCCCCATATCGCGGAGCCCAATAGCCCAGCAGTTGCCGTCCCAGTACCTGGATAATATAGTCCGCCGCTTGCCCTCCGCTGTTGAACCGTTCATCCATCACAGCGCCCTCTTTATCTGTTTGCGCGAAGAAGTAACGAGTGAAGTTGGTGAGCCCTCCCATCGCAGTATCCGGCAAATACACGTATGCGAGTTTGCCTCCGCTCATCTCGTCCACTTTCTTGCGATTCGCTTCAATCCACGCGAGCGTCCTCAGTCCCGTCTCGTTCCCGGTCGGCACCACGCTCACATCTCTCGAATTTGCGCCCGATGCATCGGAGGCGACCTTCAGCACCACGCTCCTTCCCGCCGTGCCTTCGAGCAGCCGATAGATGTCGTCGTTGGCCGTGAGTTCCTGGCCATTGATGGCCAGAATGTAATCTCCTTTTGCAATCTTCACGCCCGGTTGCGCCAGTGGCGCTCGAAGTTGCGGATCCCACGCGCCGCCCGGAAAAATCTCCTTGATCCGGTAGCGTCCACTGCCGATCTCGTAATCGGCGCCGAGCAGTCCGCCCTGCACTCTAGTGGGCGTCGGCATCGTTCCCCCGCCGCCGCGCAGGTGACCCACGGTAAAGCTGCCCAACATCTCCTGGAAGATGTAGTTCAAATCCGAACGCGCTTCCAGTTGATCCAAGTACGGTTCGAACTGCTTCTCCTCCGCCACTGTATTCACACCGTGAAAATGCGGATCGTAGAAATAGCTGCGCTCGATCCGCCAGACCTCGTGATACATCTGCTTCCATTCGGCCTTTGGATCGACGTGAACCTGCATACCAGTCAACCGCAGCATTCCTTCTCCCGCCTTTACGGGCGCATTCGCCGGCACAATCGCCATCTGCGGCACGGGACGTTCCGGCGGTGCTCCCGCTCCCGGCGGCCGCGGAGGCGGAGCGACCTCGATCAGCATTTTCTCCCCATCCTCAGACAGATCGAACGACGCGATGTTGTCCGCCAGTTTTTCTTCTTTGCGCGTCTTCAGATCGAATTTCTGCAGCGTCCGGCCGCGCATCTGTTCTTCGGGCGCCCCGCCCTCCACTACATAGATGACTCCCGTCTTCCCCGCGCGCAGATCCTGATAATTCCGCGCCGGAACGGGCAGCGGAACGATGCGCAATTCAATATCGGCGAGGTCGACCCGTGTCGGCTTCGCGCTGGCCTTCGCTTTCCCCGTGTCGCCCTTCGCATGTTTCTCCGCATTCGCCGCCGCATCCTCCGGCTTTTCTTCATCGCTCTCCGGCGCAACCGGCGATACTCCCTCGTTGCTCAGCACCATGGCGTAAACGTGTCGCGTCACCTCGTGCTCATCGCTGCTCATATCCAGATGCGAAGTGGTCGGCCCGTAATTCGTGCTGGCCGTGAAATAGAGATACTGCCCGTCTTTATCGAACGCCGGATAACGTGCGTCGCTCATCCCGTCCGTCACTTGCGTGCTCTTGCCCGATGCCACCGAGTAAAGAAACATCGCATGCAGGCGATTCGGAAGCGACCGCGTATACGCCAGCCACTTCGAATCCGGAGACCACGCCGTCTCCGACGAAGACTCCCAGTTGTAATCGGCGTCCACCTTCGTCAGCTTCCCTGTCTCCGTATTCACAAATAAAATGTCCAGCTTGTTGTCGATAAAAGCGACGAGTTTGCTGTCCGGCGACCAATGCGGGTCGAAATAATAAGTGGCGCTATCGAACAGCGGGAATTTCTTCACTTCGCCCGCGCCGTTCTGCCGCGCCACGTGCAGCGCATACTCGCCCGATTCATCGGAGAAGTACGCAATATGCTCACCATCCGGCGCCCAGGCGGGCTGCCGCTCCATCACGCCCGGCGTATTCGTGATGTCGCGGAAGTCGCCCTTTGCAGCGGGTACTGTCAATATCTCGCCATGCGCTTCAAACAAGGCGCGCATGCCGCTCGGAGAAATGCGCGAATCGCGAATCTCACGGCTCACGTCCGCTAAATGCGGGCGCACCTCGGAAAAATCAGCCGCAATTTCTATCGAAATTTTCTTGCTCTTCCCGCTCTTGGTGTCATACACGAATAAGTCGCCGAACTGGTCATACACAATGCCGCCCGGTCCCGCGCTTGCCGACCGGATGTCGTATCCGTTGTTCTTCACCACCTCGCTCACGTTGTTCGAGGCCGGGTCGTAGCGAAAGAGCGTCACCGGCCCGCTCCGGTCCGAAAGAAAATAGATTTTATCGCCCACCCAAACCGGATCGAAGTCGCTCGAACCTTGCCGCGGAATCTTCACTGTATTCAGACTCGGAAAATCGGCGATCCAAATCGAGCTCGCAAGCCCGCCCCGGTATCTTCGCCACGAAACGAAATTCGTGTAGTTGAAGGAAAATCCGCCACCGGTCGGTGAATACGCGAAGCGCCTGCCGTCCGGCGAATACTCGCCCGAGTACGCCATCGGCAGCGGCAGCGCCTGGGGCAGACCACCTTCGGAAGAAACACGGAAGAGTTGCGTGTAACGGGGAGAATTGCTCTCACGGCTTGAGCGAAAGATCACGTCCTTTCCATCGGTCGTCCAAGCCACCGCGTAATCCGCACCGGGATAATAGGTGAGCCGCTTCGGCACGCCTCCCCCTGCTGGCACCACAAAGACATCGGTGTTGCCGTCGTATTCACCCGTGAACGCGATCCTGCTTCCATCGGGCGAAAACACCGGGTCCGTTTCCACCCCGACACCCGTCGTCAGCCGAGTGGCCGTCCCTCCGTTCCGGTTCACGGTCCACAGGTCGTCCGCGAACTCAAACACGATCTGGCTCGCGTTCATGGCCGGGCGCTGGAGAAGATATTTGGCGTCGGGCGCCGCGAAGGCGGATACCGCGGTCGCGAAAAGAATCAGGTGCTTCGTTTTCATATAGTTGTTGCGGATCACTAAAATACTATCGAATCGCCCGTGGAAGACCCGTGTGGAAAACCCCCGGGTGTTCCACACCTATAATCAAGACATGAACCGCAGCGAGTGGATAGCGTCTCGCGAAAATGACCCGATTCGCACCCAGATCCATTACGCCCGCAAGGGCCTTCTCACCGGCGAAATGCAGCATGTCGCGCAACGCGAAAACCTCTCGCCCGAACTGATCCGCGACGAAGTGGCGCGCGGCCGCATGATTATTCCGGCCAACATCCATCACCGCCGCCTCGAACCCATGTGCATCGGCGTTGCCTCTCAATGCAAGATCAACGCGAATATCGGCAACTCGTCCACCACCTCGAACGTCGATCAGGAGCTCGAGAAGCTCGCTTACGCCGTGAAGTTCGGTGCTGACACCGTGATGGACCTTTCCACCGGCGGCGACATCCCGCGCATCCGCCAAGCCATCATCGATGCCTCGCCCGTTCCTATAGGTACTGTCCCCATCTATGAAGCGCTGAACCGCGTGCGGCGCGTCGAGGACCTCAACCTGAACGTCATGCTCGACGTTATCGAAGAACAAGCCGAACAAGGCGTCGATTACATGACCATCCACGCCGGCGTGCTGGTCCAATACGTTCCCCTCACTACGAAGCGCATCACGGGAATCGTCAGCCGCGGCGGTGCAATTCTCGCCGAATGGATGGTCAAGAATCACAAGCAAAACTTTTTGTACGAACACTTTGACGAGATCTGCAAAATCTTCCAAAAGCACGACGTCAGTTTCTCGTTAGGCGATGGTCTGCGCCCCGGCTGTCTCGCCGACGCGAGCGATGCCGCCCAGTTTGCTGAACTGAAAACACTGGGCGAGCTGACCAAAAAAGCGTGGAAAGAAGACGTTCAAGTAATGGTCGAAGGTCCAGGCCACATACCCTTAGATCAAATTGCTTTACAGGTAGAGAAGGAGCGCGAAATGTGCTACGAGGCGCCTTTCTATACGCTCGGTCCGTTGGTCACCGACATTGCGCCGGGCTATGACCACATCACCTCCGCCATCGGAGCCGCCATGATCGGTTGGCACGGCGCGTCCATGCTCTGTTACGTCACGCCCAAAGAGCATCTCGGTCTGCCCAACCGCGAAGACGTGAAGCAAGGCATCATTGCGTACAAGATTGCCGCTCACGCCGCGGACGTTGCCCGTCATCGCAAAGGTGCTCGCGACCGTGACGACGAACTCTCGCGCGCCCGCTTCGCCTTCGATTGGCGCAAGCAGTTCGCGCTGTCGCTAGACCCGGAAACTGCCGAATCCATGCACGATGAAACGCTGCCTGAAGAAGGGTTCAAGGACGTTGCGTTCTGCTCCATGTGCGGACCGAAATTCTGCTCGATGAATCACTCTTCGAAAACTCAGGAATTCACCGACGCCGATGCCGCAGCCGTTCTCGCCGCTACTGCCGAACCGCTTGTGAATATTCCATAACCGTTTGGCCAGCTTTCGAAACTTTGTACACGCTCGCTCCGGTCACAACCACAAGCAGCACGCTAAACACCGCAAGCAAGCCATACGCCAGCCACACAGGCCCCAGCACGATGCCGCGCAATTCTTCCGTCGGATTGCGCGACCACCAATTCCACACGCTATGCCACGTTGATCGCGTATACGCTCCACCTGCATAAAGCGGAAGCAATTTTGCGACGTAGGTCATCTCCGCAATCCACGCCGAAACCAGACAGAGCAATCCAGCAACGATTCGTCCCATGACGCCGCCCGCTGCCAGCCCCAGGAAGCACAATACCCAAACCCCTGCGATGACGCCTTGGGCATACCAGGGTTCGGGATAGGTCGATGCTCCTTTTGTGTGGATCCAGGTAGCGCAGGTTTGATAGATCAGGCCTGCTACAAAACAACCGCACGCCGCGAGCATCCAAGACTCCGCCTTCCTGATGCGCCGATAAAACGCTAAGTACATCGCGAACGAAACGCACAAGAACAAAATTTCCACATCGAGTGTGGTTCGCGAGAAAGAAACGAAGGACCAGTTCCCGGTCCATAGCGACCATTTCACAAAATTCGGTACGCTCGCGAGCCACGGAAGATGCGGAAATGCCGCCAGTACCTGAGTGAAACCGATTCCCTCCACGCTCTGCTGTGTGCCGCTGATGCTTCTGTAGATCGAGAGATTGCGCACGTACCACGGGCCGTCGACCAATACAGGTATCGCGAATGCTAGGGCAGTCGTTTTCCAAGGAAGCGATAAGCGCGCACGTTTATACACAATCATTCCGACAAATACCGGAGCAAAAGCCAGAAAGTAAGCCTTGGTCAGCAATCCGGCGGAAAAAACGGCCGCGAGAAGCAGCACGTATTTCGCGCGAGTTTGCTCCGCTGCTGCAAGCGCCAGCAAAGTCAAAAAACAGAGCGTCAACGGTACCGCCAACCAGTCGTTCCCTACGTGCGCCACGGACGCCCACAGCATTTCCGATTCGAACACGCAAGCGAGTAGCGCGACCCGAAAGCCATCCGGCACCCCCAACCCGCCGCAAAGCGCCATAAGAGAGATGTAGAGCAACACCGTCGCGCCGATCGAGCCGAATAAGCGCAAGAGGAGAATTTCCGCTCGTATCGGCATTCGCCCCCGCATCGCGTCCAAAGGAGCAAGCATCAGGTAGGCCAGCGGCGCCTGCTGGGCTTCGTAATTCATCAAGTCCGATGGCTCGCGCCTCAATTTGGGAGATAAGCTCGCCAACTCTTGTTCGCGCCGTAGCTTCTCCGCGCGACTAAGATCAAACCATCGATCGAATGAAATGCTTCCGGGAATCGCCTCGCTAAGCAGCCAGCTGAGTGGCGTCAGCCTCAGTGATCTCCAGATCTCAGCCGACACCGTCGTCTGATGCAAAACTGGAAACTCGTGCCACACCGAGATACTCTCGACATATCCGTAATGGAATGGTTCGTCGAAACCCTCCCACAGTGGCAGCACGCAGGAATAAAGAATCGCATTGGTTAACGCGAAGGCCAGAACCAGGTGCTTGAGTTTCATCCTGCCTGACGGTCAGAACCGCATAACGAAAACGGTCCGTCTCAAACCTGTTGCGTAGTCTCGATATCTCGCCGCTTGCGGTCTCCGGCCGCAGGAATCGAGTGGAACGAGCTCTTCAGATCACAGAACAGATTGTATTTCAAGATGAACCACAAGGCCGCGAATGCGTCCTTTGTCCGGATTTTCTTTCCCTCGGCGTAAGTTCGCCCGTAGTAACTGATCGGCACCTCATACATAGCGCAACTGAGCTTGGCTAACTTAGCGGTTACCTCTATCTCGAACCCGAATCCGCTAGACGTAAGAATCATGTTCCGGATGATATCCCCGCGAAATGCCTTGTATCCTGTTTCAACGTCCGTCAGATTGATGTTCGTGAATACGTTCGAGAGAAATGTCAAAGTCTTATTCGCAAGGTAATGAGAAAAATACAGAACGCGAGCCGCCTTGCGCACCAGGAATCGCGATCCGTACACCGCATCCGCCACTCCATCGACAATTGGCTGAATCAGATCCGGAATCTCTCCCGCATCGTATTCGTTATCTGCATCCTGAACGAGCACGATATCGCCGCGAGTTTGCCCAATCCCAGCGCTCAGCGCGGCGGTCTTTCCGCGATTCTTTT
Organism: Terriglobia bacterium; assembly: GCA_963719335.1. Lineage (GTDB taxonomy): Bacteria > Acidobacteriota > Terriglobia > Bryobacterales > Bryobacteraceae > Bog-105. Next base: position 46,940 of record CAVRBR010000005.1, read on the forward strand.
CTTGCCTCAGAGCGCGTACCTGTCCGTACTGCTGCGCGAGCCGGGTGGCAACTTCATATGTTCCATCGGTCGAGCCGTCGTCGACGATAACAATTTCGCTCAGTCCGGGCACCCCAGCAGCTTGCTCACCACCCCTGCGAGCGTGCCTTCTTCGTTATAGGCCGGCACCACCACTGATAAACGCGGGCTCAAAGCTCCTGGCACTCGCTTCTATCATCGCCGAATTTCCAACCGAACCCTGCGCTCAATCGGTCACCGCCCTTACTCGCATTCCGTTCTTGATCTCGGCGTCGCTCGGTTCCACAACACGATCGGCTACCCGATCCCCCTGCCGAAGCCCTGAAACTATCTGCACGTTGTTGACATCGCTGATGCCCGTCCGTACCGGCACCCAAGCCACGGAATCGCCCTTCAACTTGTACACTCCGCTGCTGCCGCGGATGACCCGCAGCGCCGCTTTCGGAATGCTGAGCGCGTCATTCACGACGCTTGAGATGATCGTCGCGTTCACTGTCACGCCTGGTAGAAGGTCGTGCCCCGGATTGTCGACAATCGTCGTCACCTCACCCACCGTGCGCGTTCCAAGCGCGACCACTTCAGTCGGCAGCTTGTTTACGCGCCCCCACCATTTCTGTCCCGGCCGCGCATCCCAGGTGATGCTCACTGTCTCACCCGCTCCCACTCGCCCCAAATCGGGTTCGTCCACGTAAACCGTCACCTTTACTTGATCCAAATCGCCGATCAGCGCCACCAGTTCCCCGGGCTGCATGTACGCTCCTACCTTCAGGTCAAACTGATAAACCGTACCCGAAATCGGCGCCCTGATATCGCCCAGCCCTACCGTATGTGCCGCCAACGCGACGGCCGCCTGCGCGTCGTGGAGTTTGGCTTGCGCAACCGTCCGATCGCTCGTTGTCACCAACGTCCGCCTCTGATCTTCAAGCGCCCTCAGCTGCAGCTTTGCTCGATCGAGCGCGTCCTTTGCCTCCTGCAGTTGCAGCTTCGTAGCGGCCTGCGCTGCCGCCAGCCGGCGCAGCGAATCGTAGTCGCGTTGCGCCATTTCTACCGTTGCTTGCTGAGTTCGAATCGAACCGTTGATCGTGGCCAGCTGCGACGCCTTGCCGCCTTGCCCCACCGTCGCGCTCTCCGCGCGCGCTTCCTGCTCCCTCGCCTGCGCTCCCGCCAAGTCCGATTGCGCCGCGGTCGTATCCAGCGTCACCAGCGTCTGCCCCGCCCGAACATCTTGCCCGCGTTGAACGGCGATACTGCGCACCACGCCGGCCGTCTCAGCCCGCGCCGCCGCCCACTCGCTTGGCTCTACCTTGCCGTTGGTCGACACGGTGCTCTCAATGCGTGTATTTTGCGCTGTCGCGAAATGGATCTCCGGCGCCGAATCGCGACGATCCAATCCCCACCACAGCACCAGCAGCACCGGCAAGACCAGGAACAGCCAGTACTTTCTCATTTCCCTCCGTACCTCAAAAGTCCCGTCAACATTGTGACAAACCCGTTCGTCAACTGCCTCTAGGCCTTTCGATCCTTACGCGCTAGACTGAATCCTTATGCTGCGGTTCCGCATTCATCGTATGAAAGAGGCCCCCGGCGAGAACTTTCGTTGGGCCGCGCATACCGGTGGACTCTCTATCGTGAAACCCAAAGACTACTTGCCGGCCGGAGAGGTCGAGTGCGCCACGCCTTACGCCGCTTGGAAATTGCTCGCCGCCGAACGCCGCCCGCTTCGCCCCGGTGATTTACTCGAAATCCTTTCCGGCGACACTGCATCGACTCAGTTGCAGATCGTCAAGTACATCGGCTTCGAACCGGCGAAATGGTATGTAGCCGAACCGAAGCCTGAAACCGGGTCGCCCAATACCGAGCTGCCCGCGTCCGCGGAGTCTGTTTTTCATTCCTTATAAGGTGGTGGTTGCCCGAATCCAATCGACACGATGATCGACATCACGGAAACGCCTCAGTGGGGTTCTTTCGCGTTGGTGAGTTACATCCCGGATCCGCTCGGATCCTTTCTTCACGGGCTTCGGCAAACTCTGCCCGGTGAAGGTAACCCGCAGCCTCACATCACAATCCTTCCGCCGCGTCCGTTAAAGCTCGCCGCGGAAGCCGCCTCGCAACAGGCACAGAATATTTTGCTCCAGTTTCCCGCGTTCGAGGTCGAGCTGTCTAAAGTCCGTTCCTTCCCCGGCACGAACATGCTCTATCTCGACGTGTCCGAAGGGAACAGCGCGCTGCATGATCTTCACACCCTTCTGAATGCAGGCGACCTCGACCACAGCGAAAATTTTGACTTCCGCCCGCACCTCACCCTCGGCGGTCCCGTTCCCAGTCAAGACCTGCTGTCCGTGCAGCGACGAATCGAAGCCGCTTGGCTTTCGTCTGACTGCCCGCGCCGGTTCACCTTGGATGAAGTCGTTTTCTTGTGGCTCAATTCGCAGATTGCTCAACGCGAATGGCAGAGATTGTGGTCGCATCGCTTGAGCACTAAGGAGACCATCCACGCGCGCGCCGCCAGGGCGGGCGTTACGGCTCGAACATAGTGAGTTGGCGGTTGGGATGCTCGGCGTCGATCTTCTCCCGAGCCGTGCCCGGCCGTCCTACCACGCCTCGTAACTCCGTTCCGACGAGCGCCGCGCGCGGAACAAACACGCGCTGCCGGGTGACTCCGGCTTTCGGAGGAGTGATGAAATAGCCCGCCGGCGGCCACTCCAGCAAATTGTGAGACAGGATGCCGTCCAGGCGATCTCCATCCCGAAACGTGAACCGGGTCCATAAGCCGGCCGCCTTCGGCCTTCTCTCAAACAACGGATGTTCCGCAAACAGATCCGCCGCGCCGCTCTCGGAGATGAAGCAAAGCGCCTTGAACTCGGTGTATCGAGTCTTCTGTAGGCTTCCGGAAAGAGTAATCAATTCAACGTGATCGTCCACCAGGTAGCTGCCCGGATTGACGACGCCTTCGACCGGCTGCCGGTCAAAGCGGTAGAGGACGATTCGTTTGGCGGTACTGGACGGCAAGGGAGAGTAAAAAAATCGCTGACCTTAAAACAATTTCCGCGATATTGTATCATTATCAGAATGGCGCGGATGACCAGCTTCGAGCAACCAATCCGGTCGTATCTTCACCTGTGCCGGGCGGAAAAGGGCTTAGCCCAGAACACTTTGGACGCCTATCGCCGCGATCTTTCTCAGCTCCACCAGTTTCTCACAACAACGCCCCTGGAGAGGGTTACCCTCGAAACACTCCGTTCGTACCTCGATGGCCTGCGCGCCCGCGGATTGTCAAACCGTTCAATCGCCAGGCAGGTCACCACTCTTCGCGGTTTCTTCGGCTTTCTAGTCGACGAAGGCCAGTCGGCCGCCAACCCGGCTGAGCTTCTAGTCGCTCCAAAGATCGGCTCCTCCCTTCCCAAGTACCTGGACTACTCGTCCGTGGACCGGATTCTGCATTCCCCCCCGGCGGAATCCCCCATCGGCATCCGCGACCGCGCCATGCTCGATCTTCTCTATGCCACCGGAATGCGTGTCAGCGAACTCATCCAGCTTCGCGTCTCCGATCTCGACGAATTAGCCGGAATTGCTCGGGTCATCGGCAAGGGCAACAAGCAGCGCTTGGTTCCGGTCGGCAGAGAAGCCTTGCAGTCGGTCGAGCGCTATCGCACGGAGCAGCGACCGCTGCTGCTGAAAGGCCGCGTGAGTCCTTATCTTTTCGTAACCGCTCGTGGCACGCGCATGACGCGCCAGGCCTTTTGGAAGCTGCTTCGCGTGCACGGCAAGTCCGCCGGCGTCTTCAAAAAACTGAGTCCGCACGTCCTGCGGCACACCTTCGCAACTCACCTGCTCGAAGGCGGCGCGGATCTGCGGAGCGTCCAAACCATGCTCGGCCACGCCGATATCGGCACCACCCAGATCTACACGCACGTCATGCGCTCCCGGTTGCGGCAAACCGTCGACCAGCATCATCCCCGGGCCGCGCGAAAGCGAGGCAATCCATGAGCGACTACATGTTCATGCTCGACAGCCACCTCAGTGCCGAGCAGAGCAAAATCTTGGCGCTCGTTCGTGAAGCTGCCGAACAAGCCAACCTGAATCTGTTCCTCACCGGCGGCGCGATGCGCGACATGATGGCTGGTTTTGCCATCCGCGATCTCGACTTCACCATCGAAGGTCCCGCCGTCAAGTTCGCCAGGGCTCTCGCGCAGAAGATCGAAGCGGAAGTTCTGACTGTCGATGAAAATCGCAAATCGGTCGAGCTGCGTTTTGCCGGCAACACCACCGCCAGCATCTCCATGGCGCGCCAGGAAAAATATGGCAAGCCCGGCGCCAAGCCGCAAGTGCAACCGGCCACCATTCATGAAGACCTGCGCGGGCGCGATTTCACCATCGACGCCATCGCGCTTTCACTCGGTAAAGCCTCGCGCGGCCTCCTGCTCGATCCCACCAACGGCCTCGGTGATCTCAGCCACAAGGAACTCCGCGCCGCTTACAACTACGCGCTGTACGACGATCCCTCCCGCATCATCCGCCTGATCCGCTTCCGCACCAGGTTCGGCTTTACCGTGGATGAGCGCACCATGAGCCAATATCGCAACGTGCGGGAAGCAAAGCTCGAGACCAAAATTCCGCCATCCGCGCTCGAGCACGAGCTTCGCCAGATCGCTCACGATCCGCTCGCCGGCGACATCCTTAAAGCTCTCGAAGACGAGAACCTGCTGTACCTGATGTCCCCCGTACTGTCCGGCCCAAAACTCAATCTGCAGGGCTTCCAAAAATTGCAAAAGGCGCGGCAATTGCTGCCATTCGGCATCGACATCGCTGTGAACGGCTATGCGCTCTTCCTGTTCTCGCTGCTGGAGAAACTCAACGCCAAAGAACGCGCCCAATTGGTACAGACCGTCGGAATTCCTAAGGCGGATCTGGAGGCAGCCATGAAACTGGAAGGCAAGGCCGCCAAAGTCGAAAAGGAACTCGCCACCGCCAAGCTCCAAAAGCCCTCTGCACTGTATGTGCTGCTGTCCAAAGTGCCCGGCGAGATTATGCTGTTCCTGCTGATGCGCTCCGGCCAGCGGCTCGTCCTCGATCGTGTCAAAAATTATTTGCAGAAATATCTTCCGGCCGCTCAGGAAGTGACCGAAAAAGATGTCGTGCAACAAGGTGTCCAGCCCGGCACGCCCAAGTTCGCCAAGCTTTATCAGAAGATGATCGCCACGCGTCTCGATGCCCGTCCAAAGAAGGTCGTCGTCGAAGAACCGCCCCCGCCCCCACCGCCTGGACCACAGGGCCGCAGATCCGCCAGCTTCGGACGGTAGAGCGCCTTGAGAGCCGCATCCCTGGGACTTCCGGTTGGCCGACCAGGACACGATCGGAGGCTGGGCCGTTCATCCGAGTAATCTCGAGTGGGCCACCGGTCGTATACTCGGTGGAATGCTGTCGAATCGATCGATGCCTCGAAGCATCGTGCTTCCCGAACTTGCCTATCCGGACATTGAAGAAGCGATTAACCGCTTATCCCAGGCATTCGGGTTCACCCTTCGCATTCGCATTGCAGACCACCGAGCCCAATTAAACGTCGGCGATGGCGCACTGATTCTGATCAAAGCCGAGCGCGGCGTCTCGCTGAAAACGGCGGTGATGGTCCGGGTTGATGACGTGAAGGCTCACTATGAACGCGCTCTCCGCAGCGGTGTGCATATCCTTCGAGAACCAACCGACTATCCCTATGGCGAGCGTCAATACAATGCCGAAGACTTTGCGGGTCATCATTGGTGCTTCTCGCAATCAATTGCCGACGTTGACCCCAGAGATTGGGGCGGAACGCCGGGCCAGCTCTGAAATCCGGAATGGAGCGCGCGCGACCCGGAGCCCGCAGGAAAGTGACGTTTTGCCGACGATCCACGTAACTGCTCAAGCTGGCGACCGAAGAGGACCGCTTACCCCCTTAATCCACCGCGTAGACGAATTGATTCTGCCGCCACACCGGCCGTCGCACCGGCTTCAGGCTCGCCGCCGGGGCGATCCGATTCATCACCGTCATCACTGAATCCGCATACGCTTCATCCGGGTTATAAAGGTGCAGCTTGCCCGCCAAGTCGCGGTTTCTGTAAATTGGGCTGTGACCCAGCCGGAACGCGACTTCGTTCAGGCCGGCGCGAACTGTCGGAAACGGGTCCTGGCCGTTATTCCAGCCGAAAATGTTGTTGTTGCGATAGGCTTTTCCGCCGCCCGATTCAATCACCGCGATGCTCGGCAGCAGCCGCCAATCGAGCTGGTTGTCATCCGCGGCATGCACGAAATCTTCCGCCAGGTACGTAACTGGGCAATGCAGGCGCGAAAAGAACTTTTTGAGCCGAATAGTACGTGGATCGGGGCTGACCGGCTCTGGCCGTCGGGCTGGGGACGCCGGCTTGGCATGAGCCACCTTTTCCAAGCGCATCGTGAGCGGTAAAGCCAGCAGACCGAGCGCCACCGTGAGCTGCTTGGAATAGCCGGACACGTTCTTGGCGAGCAATCCATAAGCAAATCGCATAGGCATATATTAGCAGATTATATGTCGGGATGCCAGCTGGACGCCAGCCACTAGCGCGTACTGCCGAGCACAGCCAATGTGGCCCGGGGAAACGCGAATTTGCGCCCGAACTCGTCGATCAGGTTCACTTGGCAATCGTATTTCCCAGGCCCGACGCTCGCCACCGGCACTTGCAGCCAAACCGGCAGCGTGCTCTCGCGTTTCTCGTACAGCCGATTTGCCCGCACCGGCTGGCTTTCAAAGACCTTTTTGTTGTTTTGGTACAACGCCAAAGTGGCTTCCACGTCAGCTCGCCGGAAGTTTTCCGGTAAGCTCTGGGGAATCGTTGGGTCATACACCTCCAGATACACGAGCATGTTCTGCCCGGGCCGGAAGACCCTAGTCACGTTGGGCATAAGCTTTTGCCCGTTATCGATCAAGGGGTTGTTGGCCATCAGTTTCTTATCGTTCTTCACGCCCGCTACTTGCTGCCCAACCGGCTCCCGCTGGCTGCTGAGAACCACCGAACTCACCCGTAGAGCCTTGCCGGCACTCAGGTCCGGAATCGTGAAAGGCGTCTCGAACGTCCCCACCTTGCCCTCCCCGTTCTCCCGCGCCACAAAACGCAGCTTATAATTGCCCGGAGTGAGCGTCACGCCCGTGTCATATTGAATGCTCTTGCGCACCAGCTGCCCCGCCGTACTTTCATCAACCTTCAAAGGAATGGTGTCGCGGACCGTTGCCGCCGGCCGGTTTCGTGCGTCGAAAACCTCCGCGATAAAGTCCAGTTCCGTCGCTTGTTTCGCCCCTTTGCTGTGGAACGCCAGAGCCGAACCGGGAATTTTGGCCGAAATCGGCGCGAAATACTTGTCTTTCTCCAGGCGAAAATAGTCGATCTCGACCGCAATCGGCAGATCCGTAACCGGGTTGTCCGATAGCAGCGCCTGCGAAAGCTGCGCCTCCTTATCGACATCGCGCATTCTGGCGAAAGTCGTTGGCCCGTAGTAGCCTTGCCGGAAATCGAGCTTCGCCCGCAGCCCGGCATCTTTCGGCGCGAGTTTCACCTGAATCCGCCGATATCGCCCGTCCATCGCCGGATTGGTACTCACGTACGAAAGAACGTAGTAACTGGTAAAGTCCTTCTGGACCTGCCGGATACCCTCCGTGAGATCGTTCGAATCGAGCAGCGCCTTCCCGCCGGTGTCCAACGCCAGCGTTGCCAGCGTCTCCTGCTGGTTATTGAAGTTTTCTTTTAGCGCCCGCTGCCCCGCCCCACTATATAGGTTGTTGCCCGCCGCGCCGGCTTGCGTTGCATCTCCCCCCGGAACCAAAGCCGACAGTCCGCGCGCATCGATCGGGTAAAAAGCGACGTTCGCCCGCACCGCTGTATTCACCGTCGCGCGCAGCTGCGATTGGTTATCTACGCCGTTCTTCTGTATCCCGCTCGAAATGTAAATCAGCGCCTTCTTTTCGGGATATTGTCCCAGCGTTCGTGCCGCGTCCTCCAGGGCTGCCAGCTTCAAATCGGCGTTAAAGATGTTGAACTCCGTCTCGTCCGCAACGAATTGGCCGCTCTGATCCTGAGCATCCGCGCCTGCATCCGCGAACGTGGCATTCTCGCTCGATTCGCCGATCCGAAATTTGTTGATCGTTGCAACCAACAAGTCGCGATCCGACGTAAAATCCTGCACCGTCTGCAGTGAAGCGCCGAACGTCATAATCGCCACCGTATCGCTCGCCGTCATCTGTGCGCTCAGGAAATGAATCGCGGCTTGCTTGGCGCGGATCTGCTCGGCCGGCTGCATCGACGAAAAGTCGAACAACAGGATCATCAAACGACGGTCCTGATATTTCGTGAGCATGCTGCTCGCGAGCGCCGCTTTCTCAGCGTCGGGATTGTAGCCCTTCGACGGGGTTGGCTGCGCTTCGGGCGCGCCGACCGGCGGCAGCACCCGCGTATTCAATCGCTGTAGATCCACTGCCTGCAGCTTCTGCACTTTGCCGTCTTCGTAAAGCTGAAAATCGTCCTTATTCAGGCTCTCGATCGGGTTGCCGTTCCGATCGAGCACCGTCACATTTACGATCACCACGTTCGTCGTCGCCGAAAACGTCGCGCGCTGCTGCGGCAACAGGGGCGTAACCGCCAGCACAACAGCGGACAGAAGCGCAACGGTTCTCAAAACCGGAACCTCACCACGGCATCCAACGTGCGCGTCGAAGCGGCCGCGCTCGGCAGTCCATAATTCACCGAATTGACGATCGTATAGAAGCTCGTATAATTCACATGGTTCAGCACATTGTTGGATTCAACCCGAAACTCGATGCGTCTCCGCTCGCCGAACGTAAACGAGCGCGCAAACGCCATATTCACGTTAAACAGACCCGGCCCGGGAATCGTGTTCCTGCCTGCATCTCCATAGGTTCCGGGCGCCGGAACTGCAAACGCATTCAAATTGAAGAACCCGGTGCTCGATTCGATCGGTTCTCCCGTCGCATCCGCCCGCTCGCTGCCCGCGCCGTTCGTCTGCGCAAGCTGCGTGCTGTTCCCTAGGACCCGCGCCGTCAATGGGTTCCCCGTCTGCGCCGTTACCGCTCCGCTCAGTTGCCAATCTTTCAATAGCCTTCCGACCAAGCGGTCGGACGCAATCCGCGATCCCGGCGCTCCCACTGGCGACGTCCACACAAAACTGGCGCTGAGCTCATGACGAACATCGAAACTTGAAAGCCCGCGCTCCGCCGCTATATCCAGCCAGTTCTGCGCGACCGTCGCCACCCCTCCACCGAGCGTCGACGAATCGTCAATCGATTTGGCAAACTGATACAGCGCGTTCAGCGAAATTCCGTGATTAAATCGCCGCACCACGCGAACGTGCAGCGCGTTGAAAATCGAGTTGCCCACCGACTGGTCATAAATGAATCCAACCGCATTGCCCAGCTGGTTTTGTTGCGTAAGAACTTGCGGGCTCCCGGGAGGCGGCTGGTTCGGCGCCGTTCGCACGTCGAGCCCGGTGCCCTTGGTTCCCATATATAAAATTTCCGTGAAGAAGCCTCGCCCGAGATCCCGCTGAACCGACGCGTTCCACGTACCCGCGTATGGCGTGCGGTAATTGCGGTCCACCGCGAACGTGTTACTGATCTGGCTCGCGACCGTCTGAAATCCTTTCTGCAGCGTCAAAACGTCCGACGTGCTGGTGTTCACGCTGCTCGATGTCGCAAACGGCGGCTGCTCGGCTAACAAATTCGCGAATTGAACGTAAGCTTGCCCGTTGTAATAGATTCCGTATCCGGCGCGAACCACCGTTGATTTCTTGAATCGCGTCAACTTCCACGCCAGCCCCATCCGCGGAGAAAAATTGTTGTAGTCGGAATTGATCAAACCGCTTGGGTAAATGCCCGTATACAGGCCCGGCTGATTCTGCGTTACTACCGCTACGTTCGTAAACCCTGGCGCGATGTCCAGGTTCGCCATGTGGCCGTATTTCTCCGAAAACGGCGAAAAGTATTCATACCGGACACCCAGAATCAACGTAAGATTCGGACGCGCTTTCCACTCGTCTTGCGCATAACCGTTGAATTGATTCTGCCGGAAATAATCGCTGAGTTGGCTGTACTCGATCGAACTCGATTGCGGGTACCCTAATAGAAAATCGGCCAGATCGTACCCGGTTCCAGGAAGCGGCTGTCCATTCGCGTTCAACGCGCTGGTCGCGACGCCCGTAAAGTTGAACGTCCCCCGCGCGTTCGGATCGGTGCGCGAGCTCAAATCCGCTCGCGTATACCCGCCGCCGATCGAGATGCTGTGCAGGCCCTTCAAGATGCTGACGCTTTCACTCACGCCCTGCGATTGGTTGCGGCTCAACGTCGGCGTGGAATCGTTCAGCGTCGCGAAGTTCGTGAAGTTCAGAGTCGGCGGCCCGAAGTCGAGCGGATTCGAGGATACCCCTGGAATTTGCAACTGTGTCTCGATATCCGGCAATAGTGAGAAGTACGGCACAACCCGGTTGTAATTGCGGTTGAATCGTACCTGCGCGTTGCTGATTGCGGTGGACGAAAGATTTCGCGTCCATTGCAGCGTCGCGTTCAAGCCGTAGCCGTTGCTCGTATCCGAATACCCGAACGGCTGCGCTCGCGTACCGTTTCGATCCTGATACTGGAAATTCAGAGAGAGCCGGTCGACACTCGTGATGCTGCGCTGAATCCGCACTCCCAGGTTGTCCGCGTTGTTGGCCTGCGCCGTCTCAAATTGATAGTTATTGCTATTCCCCGCTTCGTTGGGAAGCGGATAAAAATTCAGCAGGCGCTGCGCGATCGGATTTACCATGCTCGGCGGAATCACGCTGTTTGCGAACGGAACGTGCGTGGTCGGATCCGAAATAATCACCCCGGCGTTTGTCGCCGATCTGCCGAGCGATTGCGTCGCTTGCGAGAAATTCCCGATTCGCTCTGCGCCCGTCGGAACCGTCTCGGTAAACAACTGCGGAGTTCGCGCGCGCGTGCCGAAATAGGTGATGAAGAATTGCGTCTTCGGATCTTTCACGATCTTTCCGAGCACCAGCGGACCGCCCACGATGAAGCTGAACCGGCTCTGCGCATAGGATGCCTGCGGGATGTCGAGACCATTGATCGAGAATGGCTTCGCATTCAATGCGGAGTTTGTCAGTGTGAAGGAAGCCTGCCCGTGAATTTGCTGATTTCGCCGCCGCCGATTCCCGAAGGTCGCGCCCGCAGTCTGCCCGCGCCGCCGCCCGTTCAGTCCGCCGAAGCCTCCGCGTCCACCCCCGAATCCCCCGCCGCCGCCTCTGCCGCCAAATCCGCCGCCACCAAACCCGCCGCCTCCTCCTCCAGAACTACCGCCAAACCCGGGCGCATTCGGATTCCCTTCCGCCCCGGCTATGCCTCCCAAACCATTCGGCCCCTGCCCCGCGAATCGCATGTCCGGCCCCGAATCCGCTTGGCTGCCCTGCGTCATCCCGGGACTCAAGCTCCCGGAGATCAAGAAAGCTTCGTTGCCGCTCTCGTTTCCCGACGCTGGTCCCCCGGCTGCTCCCCCATTGGGCGCCGCTCCGTTTTGCTGCTGCGAATTCAGCTCGTTTTGCAATTCTTGATCGAGCTGTTGCCCGTTATCCCCCGCGTTGCCGGCCCCGCGATTGCCCGCCGCTGTCGTTGTGGTCCCGCCGGGCCGCCCGTTTGCTCCCGCCGTTCCCCCCGGGCTGCCAGGCCTGCCGAAGCCGCCGCGACTCCCTGCCCCGCCAGTGCCGTTTCCATTGCCTCCAGCCGCATTGCGCCTCGCCGCAAACTCCTGCAATCTCTGAAGAACCGGCGACGGCTTCAACTGCAAATCGAAATTCACCGCCCCCGGCGCCGTCGCGTAATCCACGTCCTTCTTCAGCGTTTCGAAACCAAACATCTCCACGCTGACCGTCCAGGTTCCCGCCGCAAGCGGAGGAAACGCATAATGCCCGTCCGCGTCGCTGATGGTCGAAAAGTTTTGATCGCCCTGGGTAACCGTAAGCGTCGCGCCGGGAATGGGCTGATCGCCCGCCTTCACGAATCCGCTCTGTGCGAACGCTCCTCCCCCCAGCAGGAACACATATAGACACAGTGCGAGACTAGGCCGCATTCGGAAGCGAGAGCTTGCCCTAAACGATGTGGCCCGCCGGTCCAAGGTTACTAGCGCGCGCGATCCTTTCAATAAGGAGTGCGGCCTAAGTGGTTGACCGCTCGTTCTTCCACGCCCAAATAATTCCGAATTTGATACGGTTGAAGCGAATGGCTCTCGACCTCGAAACCCTGCGTGCAGAAATACAGGCTTATCTGGACGATTCGGGACTCGCTGTCTTCTATGGCTACCATCACTTGGCGGACGCCTTGAACCAGGTATCTTGGGATACCGAAGGACATCCCGATTTCAAACAGTTCCTCGGCAGTGCGGCCAAGGCCGGATCGAAACTGATCGTCTTCAATCATCAGGCCTTCTCTTTAGATCAAATCGACGAAGCGCTCGATCGCCTGGAAGACAGCGACTTCACGCGCGAGGAAAAGCGCAGTTACGAAACTCGGCTTCGCCAGTTGCAGGCCTACGAGGGTTTCACCTGCGCCGTCGAGCTTTCCTTTTCCGTCGACGGCCACACCTACATCTTCGAATTGCACACCGAGTGGTATGAGGCGCTGAATGACATTCTCGCCGAGCTCGACGCCGCCGCCGAAGAAGAACAGGAAAACAACGGCACGCTGGGCGGATATTTTTCGAATAATTGATGACTAATTTGGCTGCTTCGCCGGCCTGCGCTGCTTCAATCCGAACCGTGACGCGTCCGGCTGCTCGCTGGGTGCTCCCTAGCCTTTCCCAGGACGCAGTGGTTGCGCTGCAAAAAGCTCATGGCTTGCACGCCATCGTTGCCGCCGTTCTGGCCAGCCGCGGCTTCACCGACCCGGCGAGTGCGGCCGAGTTCCTCTCGCCCAAGCTCGATGCGCTCCATGATCCGTTCCTGATGCGCGACATGGATCGCGCCGCGCTGCGAATTGCAGCCGCTATCGAGGCCCGCCATCCCATCCTTCTCTATGGCGACTACGACGTGGATGGCACCGCCTCCATCGTGGTTCTCAAGAAAGCCATCGAAATTCTCGGAGGCCAAGCCGACTTTCACATTCCGCACCGGCTCAGCGAAGGCTATGGGATGCGCAGCGAAGTGATCGACCGCGCCGCTGCCGCCGGCATACGGCTGATCGTCAGCGTCGACACCGGCATTCGGGCGCATGACGTCGTCGCACGCGCCAACGCCCTGAGCATCGACGTGGTCGTGACCGATCATCATCTACCCGAAACCGAACTGCCGCCCGCCCTCGCGGTGCTCAATCCAAACCGGCGCGACTGCCATTATCCGGACAAGAATCTGTGCGGCGCGGGTGTCACGTTGAAGCTCGTCCAGGCCTTGCTCACGCGAAGCAGCATGCCGCCCGCGCGCCAGGCGCTGCTGCTCGATTCGTTCCTGAAGCCTGTCGCCATCGCGACCGTCGCCGATATCGTTCCGCTCACCGGGGAGAATCGCGTCATTGTGCGGCGCGGCCTGTCCGGTTTGCGGAACGTGCGAAATCCCGGCCTGCGCGCGCTTTTGACCGTGGCTGGATTCGATGCGGGCGAATGCCCTTCCGCGCATCAGGTCGCCTTTCGCCTCGCCCCCCGCATCAACGCCGCTGGACGAATGGCGACCGCGCGCGATGTCATTGAGCTGTTTCTCACCCAAGATGCCGCCCGGGCGCGCGAGCTCGCCGACCAATTAGACACGCTGAACCGCGAACGCCAGCAAGTCGAAACGGAAATCGTCGAAGCAATTTTGAAGCAGTGCGAAGAGGCTCCGCCACACGATCATTCGGCCATGGTCTTCTCGGGAGCTGGTTGGCACCTCGGCGTCCTCGGGATTGTAGCCAGCCGCTTAGTCGAACGCTTCTGCCGTCCCGTGTTTGTTTTGAGCGATACGATCGCCGACGGCGCTGAGCCATCTCTGTCCGGATCGGGCCGCAGCATTCCAGCCTTTCATTTGCTTGAGGCGCTCGAGAGTATGCCCGACCTCTTCCAGAAATTCGGGGGACACCGCCAGGCAGCTGGGCTGACCTTGCACGCTGCCCAACTCGAGCACTTTCGCCGCCGCTTTAGCGACTTCGCCGCAACGAAGCTCGGTCCGAACGACTTGTGCCCGCATTACATCGCCGACGCGCCCGCATCCTTAGCCGATCTCACCGACTCCTGCGTGCAGCAGATCATGACGCTGGGCCCATTCGGCTTCGGCAATCCCTCCCCGATCTTCTATGCTGCAGCTGCCGAAGTGGCCGGACCCCCCAAACCGCTCAAAGACGGAAAGCACTTCAACGTCCCGCTCCGGCACAACGGACGAATGCTATTTTGCAAGGCTTGGAATTTCGGAGATCGCACCGCGCTCTTCGAACCCGGCGCCAAGCTCGATGTATTGTTTCAGATCGAGGACGACCCCTTCGGCCGCAAACGCGGCTACGGCTCCTGGTGCATTAGTATTAAGGACATCCGGCCTGCGGAATAGCAGCGCCTAATGCATTCCAAACAGCACAGTTAGGCCGTGAGTACTAGGACGTACCCCGCAGTACTAGGCAGCGCTTGCATTTCCTCCAAATCGGCCTAAAGTAAGAAACATCTCACTCGGAGGAGTTCCTACAACTATGCTGTCGCCTTTCAGACGCAGTACCGGAAAAAAGATTTCTTTTCTTTTGCCGCCAATCGCCCTGGCGTTTGCTTCTGCCGCAATGGGGAGCACAATGAACGTTACCTATGACGGGCAAAACGGCTGGAATACCTACGCCGATCCGGGCTCCAGTTCGACCTTTGTCTCTGGACCCGCCACTCCGCCGATTGGCACCGGAAGCAATCAGCAGAACATCGGTCCGAACGGGAATAATGCGACAGACGTCGACACGGCCAACTACAACGGAGTACAACTCAGCTCCTTAAGCACGCTCAGTTATTCCAGTTACCAGCAGCAGAACAATGGCTCTCAGGCGATTTACTTGATTCTGAGCGTCAACCAAAGTGGGACAGGCACTACTGACAACGACGATCTGTTCTTCGAACCTGTGTACCAGAATGGCGCTTATCACAGCACGGTAAGCAATTCGTTAATTCCCAACCAGTGTCCTGGCGGAGGCACTAATTGTGCGGCGACCGGTCAGTGGGAAAACTGGAATGCGTTAGAGGGAGGATTTTGGTCGAATCGGGGCACGGACAGTACAGGTCCGAGCGGTCCGCCGCTGGTGACGCTGAGCGATTACGAAAGCCAGTATCCGAACGCCACCATTGTCGGCCTCTACCTCGCAGCTGGACAAGGTGCCACAGCGTGGGCCAACTTTATCGGGAACGTTGACAATTTTCAGATTGCAGGAACCGGCCCTAACGGTGCGTTCAGCGACACCGTGAATTTTGACCCGCCGACCGCCACTCCCGAACCAGCCAGCTTCGCGCTCATGGGCTCTGGCCTGCTCCTCGCGGGGGTCTTCGCTAAGCTGCGCAAACGCAAAGCATAAGCAACCCGCGAAAATTATCAATCCGCCGGTGACGCGTTTCGCGCGCCGGCGGCTCACTTTTTTCGCGCGTTCTCCCGCCCGTCGAGAAACATGTACGTCACGATGGCAGTTCCGATTGCCTGCCCCAGATCATCCGTCAGGTCCACAGTCCCGACACACAGCGTCGCCCCGATACGAAGCAGGTGCGAGCGAGCCAGCATGCGACCCTGCGTGACAGCCCGAAAGTAATTGATCTTCAGCTCCACCGTCGTCGCGCGGCGCTGGGCGCCGAAGTGACGCAGCAGCGCAATCCCTACGCTCGCGTCTGCCAGCGCCGCCGTGATGCCGCCGTGTGCCACTCCCGCACCGTTCCGCAAATCGTCGCGCACCGTGCACTCAATCGTAATGCCGTCTGCATGCACCCGCCTGAGTCGCATCCCGAGCAGTGCGTTAAACGGCACTCGCGTCAACCAATCGCGAGTCTGCTGAACACTCAGCTTCCGGTGATTCAACGCGGGCTTCACTCCGCCGTCCCGCGATCATTCTTCGTCAGCTGTTGAAACACGTCCCGGACGCGCGCGGTATCGGCTATGCTGTAGCGCGCCTTGCTCGCGCCCCCGCCCACGTGAACACTCCACGCATTCGCGGGAAGACGTGCGAACAAATCTTCATCGGTTCGATCGTCGCCGATCGCGAGAATAAACGCCGCGTCCGCGTATTCCGGCAGCAACTCGTTCGCAAGCGCGCCCTTATTCGCCCACATCGGTTTCACCTCGACAATCTTCTTGCCGCGATACGGTCGCAATTCCGTCTCGGCAAGCATGCCCTCGAGCATCGCCACCAGTTCTGTCGCGAGCCAATCGCCGAACTCCGCCTCCACCGTCCGGTAATGCCACACCAGCGCGAATTCCTTCTCCTCGATGAAGCTGCCGGGCGTCCGATCCACGAAATGTTCAAGAATGGGCCGGATGGTTTCCTTCCATTCCGCGTCTGCAGACCGCCCCTGCCAGGTTGGATCGTCAGGCAGTCGCCAGCGCGCACCGTGTTCGGGCGCGAGCCCAAGCCGAGGCACTTGCCCGAGCCAGCGCTCCAGATCGCGGGCACGCCGCCCCGAGAGGACGATCACACAATTGGCCGGATCGCTCGTCAGCTCCGCCAGCAGCTTCCGCAGATTGTCACCGGGAACCGCTTGATCCGGTCGTGCAGTCAGCGGCACCAGCGTACCGTCGTAATCGAGCAACAGCAGACGCTTCTCCGCCTTTCGATACGCAGTGACTAGCTCCGCGACCGGTAGCGGCGGCGGAGTTTCCGGCGCCCGCTCCTGACGCCCTTTCACCGCTTCGTCGAGAATCCCCAGGAACCGGTCACCCCACACGAACACGTTGTTTCGAAGTACCCGCTCGTGCAGCGCGCCCATACGCTCCCGCTTCTCCTCATCACTCATGGCGAGCGCGCGCGCCACAGTCAATGCGGTTCGCTCTTCGTCCAATGGATTGACCAGCAGCGCTTCACCCATTTCCGCCGCGGCACCGGCGAACGAGCTTAAGACCAGCACTCCCTTTCCCTCCGGCTGGCACGCCACATACTCCTTCGCAACCAGATTCATCCCGTCTCGCAAGGGCGACACCCACGCGACATCGGCGAACTGATACACCGCCACCAACTCCGCCCGCGATATCCCGCGATGAATATAGACAACCGGCACCCAGTCCGGCGTGCCGAACTCCCCGTTGATTTCGGAAATCAGTTCGTGTACTTCGCTGCGCAGTTGCTGGTAACTCTCGATGTTTTCCCGCGAAGGCACCGCGATCTGCAGCAGCACGACTGTTCCAATAAATTCGGGATTGGCGCTCAACATCCCGCGGAACGTGCGCAAACGCTCCGGAATGCCCTTCGTATAATCGAGCCGGTCAACCGCTACGATCACTTTCCGCCCGTTGTATTGCGCCTTTAGTTTCTCCAGTTGCTCCTGTGTCTCGGGCTTATCTCTATATCCAAGAAAATCGTCCGGAGCGATGCCGATCGGAAGCGCTTGCAGCCGCACCTGCCGCCCCCGCACGTCCAGGCTATCGACCGCGCTCTCCATTCCTAACAGCCGCCGCAGAGACAGCCGAAAATGTTGCAGATGCTGGTGCGTATGGAACGCGATGAGATCCGCGCCCAGCAGGCCCGTAAGCAATTCTTCCCCACGCGGCAGAATCGCAAAAATGTCGGAGCCTGGAAACGGTATGTGCAGAAAGAATCCGATCGGCGCATCCGGAACGCTCTCCCGAATCATGCTCGGCAGCAGCATGAGATGGTAATCGTGTACCCAAATCCGATCGCCCGGCCGGAACTCCTCGACAACCGCGGAGCAGAACCTGCGATTGGCTTCGATATACGCTTCCCAATTTTCGGCATCGAATTGCAACCGCGACGTGAAACTGTGAAACAACGGCCAGAGCGCCTGATTCGCATAGCCCTCATAGAACTTTTCTAAAAGGTCCGCGGGCAAGCTGACCGCAATGCATGATTGCTCTCGCCGAAGCAGCTCGAGCTCTTCCGGCGACGGGTCCTCTTTGCCCCGGACCAGCCGATCCACACCCCTCCCGCTCGCTTCAGAATCGGATCCATCGCCGTCGCGAGGCCGCCCGCACTGCGCTTCGTCTTCCAGTTCTCGCCTTCCCGGACCAGCACCACCGGCAGACGATTTGAAACCACAATCAAACGCCCGTTATCGGCCATAGCAACTCCTGCAATCGTAACGCGTCATCCTTCATCCATATATTGTTGAAGAGCACGTAACAATCGCTTCCCTCTTGCGCAGATTCAAGAAGCATTCCACGGAGCTGCCGCAACTCCTCATCCGAGTACCGATAAGAGTAGCCTCCCTTTCCATGCAGACGCCAATAACTCGGCCGCCCATGCACCGACTCCGCTTTGAAAGGGTCTACGCAATGCAACAAATCCAACTCGCTGCAAAGCTCCTGTACTATTGCGCGCGGCCAGTCGCCCCGCGGCTCCCAAGCAAGAAAGAATCCCTCCCGTTTAATCTGCGAAAAAAAGGTCCGCAGGTTCTGGAGGTTTTCCGTGTTCGGGAGGAAGGACGACGGACACTGAAACAGGACCACCCGCGCTCGCAGTACGCGCGCAATCTCCGCCGTTCGCTCCCATGCCAGCCACACCTGTTCCGTTTGACGGAATGAACCGACCAGCTCGTGCTCCGCCGGACTCAGACGCGATTTCAATTTGCGGTAAGTGGGGCTGGTCGGCGTATGAGTGATCAGCTGCCACGCTTTGAGGCAGAACTGAAAAGTGTCAGGCGCTAGCGCGCGCCATTTGCTCGCCAGCGCCGGCGTCGGAGGCTCATAAAACGTGCTCTGCAGCTCGACCACGGGAAAATGGGTGAAGTATTTGCTCTTTGCCTCGCCCCAGCCACAACATCCCGCTAAGTAGGGCATAAATGAAAATTGCAACGTTCAACGTAAACTCTGTCCGCCGCCGCTTGCCGTTAGTAGTCGAGTGGCTCACTCGCCATCGGCCCGACGTCCTGTGCCTTCAGGAAACCAAAGTGCAAGACCAGGACTTCCCCGTCGACGCTCTGCAAAACATTGGTTATCACGTCTCATTCCGTGGAATGAAAGGCTACAACGGCATCGCGACCATAACCCGGCAGAAACCCGAAAGATTGATCTACGGGCTGCACGAAGGCGCAGACAATGAGGATTGCCGCATCCTTCAAACTGTTGTGGAGGGTATCCCAATCATCAATACTTACGTTCCGCAAGGATACCGCGTCAACTCAGAGAAGTACGCGTTCAAGCTGCAGTGGTTCAAGCGCATTCGCGACTACTTCGAAAAGCATCTGGATCCGAACCGGCCCGCGATCTGGCTCGGCGATTTGAACGTCGCTCCCGAAGCTATCGATGTCTATCATGCCGACCATCGCGTGAATGACGTAGACTTCCACATCGATGCACGCAACGCTTACAAAGCGACCACGGCGTGGGGCTTTGTGGATGTGTTTAGACAACTCCATCCCGACCGCGTCCAATACACCTACTGGGATTACTTCAGAAATGCGTTCGAGAACAACTGGGGCTGGCGCATAGACCACATTCTGGCGACCGCGCCTCTCGCGGCCATCTGCCGCGAGTGCGACGTGGATCTGCTTCCCCGCCAAGCGAAAGATGCGTCCGACCACACCGTCGTTTGGGCGCAGTTCGAGTCCTTAGCGTAAGACCGGAACCGAGCCCGTTCGCCTATTGGGCCGCGGTTGTCGAATCCGGTGTAGCAAATACAATTTTCGTGTGCGTGCCCCCGAAGGTAACTTGCTTTATCTCCGACTCGTTCGCATACATCACGGACGTAGTGTTGAATTTATTCGGTGTTGTCTCGACATGTGCGGGAATCTCGACTGTCTGCCCGCCGCCTTTCAGGACAGCCACGTCACCTTTCATTTCAACTTTGTAGTCGCCGGCTTTAAGTTGTTTACCGGCTGCGCTGACGTCTTTCGAAATCGTGAAATGGTATGAGCCGGCCGCGCTGAGTGTCATCACCGCAGCAGACACACATGTAACGATCAATTTCTTAACCATGGACGTTTCTCCTTTATGTTGAAGTCCACTCGCCCTAAGTGCACGTTGCGTTCCTTTGCATTGTTTGAATGAACAGCCCTCGCACGAACGCGTGACAAGCCAGCAACTTACACGGAATGCTCCGCACGAAGTTCACCTGATTTGTTTTAACGCTTTCGCGAAAACTGTTCGATTCCGCGCCGTGCCCTTCTCAAATGCGAACGGTAACCTGTCACGCATTCCAGGCGCTATGCGTTCTCGGTTCGAGCGTGAATCAGGTAAGCGCCTTCTCCAACTGCTCCAGATCGGGCTGCTCGCCCAAAACGATGAGAAAATCTCCCGCGCCGATTTTCGTTTCCGGGGGCGGATTGAAAACCATCTGGGCATCCGTTCGCCTGATAGCCAGCACAATAATGCTGAACTTAGAGCGCTGGAATATCTCACGCAAAGGTTTGGACACAAACTCTGTTCCCGGCGTAACGCGAACCTGCTCCATCCGGATCCGGGGAGCGAGGGCGCCGGTTGCGAAATCAAAAACTCCACAACATGCGGCCGCAGCAACGCATGCGCCAGCCGGTGGCCCGCCATAGTGTAGGGCGCGAAGACCGTATCGGCTCCAGCTCGGCGCAGCTTCTGCTCTGCTTCTTCCTCCGAGGCGCGGGTCGCAACATTCAACTTCGGGTTTAGAGTCTTGGCTGACAAAATGATGAACAGGTTTTCCGCATCCGAAGGCAAAGCGGCGATCAACCCGCGAGCCTGCGTCACCCCGACCTCGCGCAAAGACTCGTCCCGGGTGGCGTCCGCTACCACGGCCAGCATTCCCGCCCTCATGGCACGCTCGGCGGGCTCTTCACTTCGATCAACCACGACGAACGGGACCTTCGCGTGTTGCAGCTCGGAAGAAGCATTGCGGCCCACGCGTCCGAATCCACACACGATGAAATGATTTTCTAGTTTTGCGATCATGCGTTTCTTCCTTCGTTTCCCATAGCGGTCCTGCAGTTCCAGTTCAATGATGGTCTGCGTCACGGCTCCGACCGCGAAGAACATCGCGCTGACGCCAAACAGAATCAGGAAAGAATTAAAGACCCGTCCGGCGTGACTGAGCGGATGGATCTCCTGATACCCGACCGTGGTGATCGTGATCAGCGTCATGTAGAAGGCATCGAAAATGGAATAGTTCTCGATGCGATGGAATCCGAGCGTACCGACGCACACCGTAATCAGCAGAAGTGCTGCAATCAGCGCGGCACGGCGAACCAACCGGCGACCCATGGACGTTCCAGTATAAGGTTCCGCAGGAATTGTGGAGGGAAACAGTTTCGTGAGGACCCGTTGACTCAAACGACCAACGCCTGGTCCAAACGAAGGAAATCGCTATCTTAGCGGGATTGTGAGGCGACTGCACGCCAAATGAACAGCGCTCCTTCGAACGTTTAAGAAGCGTTGCACGTAAGCGGAATATCAATCGTTCGCATAATAAATAAAAGCGCACGAACGGATTTAGCACGCTGTGCTACGCTAGCCTGCCGGAGATATGAAACATTCATTTAGTCTATTCTTTGGGCGAATTAAGTGATTCGTTGCCTGAATCAAGTTAAATTTCGACCCCGCCAGAAAGTGCGCATTGATTCCGGCATGCAACGCAGCCCAGTAACCTCCCTCATTGCAATTTCCTCCTACCCCCGAACACCTCAGTCACAACACTAGAAAATATTCCCATCCCTCTGACCAGCCGCGATTTACCCCCATTTCCCCCCTCACCCCGATCCGTTTTCCGCTTTCCCCGTGCTAGCGTCAGGCAGGCTCAAAACACCACTTGCTCCCTGGACGTGGCCGCTCGCGGCACCCGGAGCATGTGGTTCAGTGAGCCAACTCTTTTTTCGAGGAGACTCTTCTCATGCCCACTTCCGCTCAAATCACCGCGAATCAAAAGAACGCGCAACTCTCTACCGGTCCCACCTCCGAAACTGGCAAAGCCAAATCGTCCATGAACGCCGTCAAAACCGGCCTCACCGGCCGCACCATTCTGCTTCCCTCCGACGATGCCGCTCTCTACGAAACCCACATCGCAGAGTTCTTCAAACGCTATGAGCCCGCCGAGGATGGCGAAGGAACCTGGTCCAATCTCTCGCCGACACCGAATGGCGCCTGCTGCGCATCCCTTCGCTCGAAATGGGCATTTACGCCATCGGCCGTCTCGAATTCGCCGAACTCTTCGCCAACGAGGATGAGTCCGTCCGTAAGCACATGATCGAATCAAAAATCCTCCTCGCTTATCGGCGCGATCTCAGCAACCTCAGCATTCAGGAAGGCCGCCTCCGCCGTCAGCGCGAAAAGGACACCGCCTCGCTCCGCGAGCTTCAGAACGAGCGCAAGCGCCGCACCAAACTGCTCGACAACTTCGCCCGCGACTACATCCGGGCCGTTCACGAAGGCCGCAAGGAGAAGTTCATCCTCGCCGCATTTGGGTTCGAATTTTCAGCTACTCAAATCGAGGTCCGCGCTCTCGAAATCGAGCCCGATCTATTCGCCGATTTTTATCTTAGACAGGCCGAGGCAGACGCCGCCGCAAAGAAAGCGGCCTGAATGCATTACAGAAGGACAGCCGGACCCGCACTCACCTATCGAATGAATTGATCGAAAAAATGGCTTCCCACACCTGAAAGGCAGGGCGCCTTACTGCTTCACGACTATTTGCTTGTCGCAGCGGAATATGGTTATTATTGTTGCTCTCGTAAACAACACTCCGCCCACCACCGTGCCGTTCTGCCGGTAATGCAAGCCCACGATGTCTCCGCAGGTATTGACGCCTGTCGGTTGCACGTAGTCCCCAGGTTGCGCCAGCGGTGGATTGAGCGGCATGGTCCCGCCGTCGTAATAGGTCCAGCCTTTTTTCACACCGTTGCTTTGTGAGGTGCCAATCAGTCGGCCCATATCACTCAGACCATCGATCGACTGCGCGTCTGGAATCGGTCCGACTACCCGCACGGTTCCGTTCAAGCTCCAGACCAACGCGCGTAAACTCCGGTCAAGCGCGGCCACGTCGCCATACTTATTGATATGCGGGCGACTCCGTATTCCCGAGCCGCCCTGAAGAACTGTCGCGTGTTGAGTCGGCGTCCACAAAACGGCCGTGCCCGTAAGCGTGTTGCGATTGTATGCGTATCCGGCAATGTAACCTGCATCGTTTACATCAGTTGCGAATGCGTACATATCGAATGCTGGCGGAGGGTGGAGCTGAACGAATCCGCCCGCTTGCGTCCACTTGTAGGCATACATAATGTCTTCCGCAGTCCCGACAACTATATTGCTCGTGTTCATTGCTGCCGGAATGAAATAGCCTGCGATCGGCTGCGGGATCGCCACCACCACACTTGCGGGCGTCCAATAAAGTGCCGGAACCCAAGAGATGTCGGTCTTGCCTAAAATCGCACCGCTGCTTGCGATGTCGATTGCACCGTAAGTAAATCCGGTCCCTGGCAATAAAGGGAGCAGGGTCGCAACTCCGTTCGCGTAACGAACGGCTTTGCCGTTTTGCTGGCCGACAATCACACCGGAATCGTCGATTGCGTAGGGAGAAAACGGAAGACTGACAGCGCCCCACTGGCCCAGTCCCGGCGTCGCAGTCGATGTAGCAGCCGACTGAGCTGGAGCCGAATTGATGACGCACGCGCAGGCCAACATGGCGGCGATTGTCACCATCCGGCTTGTAAGCATGGCTAGCCTTCAAGGGTAGACCCTTTCGGCAGGGTAATCAATTGGCGACGTTCGAAGAAGTCTGCTCGGGGCGAATGGATCACTGGCAGGCCAGACGAAGCCGCCTGACCGCCTCACCGAACCGCGGGTACCGGTACAGCCTACATTGTTTCTTCAGGACGGCCTAAACGCTTCGTCGGCACAATCCAGTCGATAAAGTGAGGGACGGAAACAAACGAAATGGGCCTATTCTGCTGGTTGCTTGGACATCGAACGAGGTGGGTATTGCGTCGCGACTCGGCGACATTTCAATTTCAGTGCGTGCGGTGCTGCCGGTGGTACGAAACCAGCCGATAATTCTGGCCTGAGATGGGCGGCGCTCTGCGATCCCTTTAGTTCATCGCCAGCAGAGCCGACATCAGATCGATGCCGTCCCACAGATTTTGAATTCGGATGTTCTCATTGGCTGCGTGCTGGTTGTTGTCGTGATTGGCGATCGGAACGATGATCGTGGGCGAACCGAGAATGTTGTTGATTGTGATCAGTGGAACGCTGCCGCCACTCGTCGGCAGCAGCACCAGCGGACCGCGAGCTTCCTCCGCGGTGCGGATCACAAGCTGCGAAATGGGTAGATCCATAGAGGTGCGGGAAGCGTCGTAACCCGGATGCACCACCACCTTGGCCACTCTCGCGTGGTCCGTGCGAACACTCTTATCGGGATCGTGGTCTACCACGTAGTACCCTTGCTTGCGAATATGCTCCAGAATGCGCGTCGCTTCGGTTTCCGTATCTATTCCTTTCACCAGGCGCACATCGATGGTGGCGATCGCGGTTGACGGAATCACGTTGCTCGCTTGCGCGCCCACACGCGCACTCGCCATGCCTCGTACGTTCAGGGACGGGTAATTGAGCATCTCTTCAAGGCGACGCCCATCTCCGTCGGTGTGGCCGATCCAGAATTCGTCGCGTAGCGCGGCATCGATATCGGGTGCGGCAGCCAGCGCACGCTCCTCCGTCGCGGTGAGCGGCTCAATACCGTCATAGTAATGGTCGATCAGTACCCGGCCTTCGTCGTCCTTCATCGAGGCAAGTAGCCGCGCCAACATCATGGCGGGATTGGGAACCCAATTCCCGTAGTGCCCGCTGTGAAGCTCGTGGCGCGGGCCGTACACCGTGATCTCCAGATCGAACACGCCGCGCGCGCCGAAAACAATCAGTTGACGCCTGGTTTGATGGACCGGACCGTCGCAAATCAACCAGACATCGGCCCGCAGCAGATCCTTGTTCGCTTCCAGAATTTTGCCGAGATGCGGCGACCCGGCTTCCTCTTCGCCTTCGAACACGAACTTCACGTTCTGGTGAAGAGCGATGGCGCTGCCGTGCAAAGCGTCGAGCGCCGTAACGAGTGCGATGATGGGCGCTTTGTCGTCCGATGCGGAGCGCGCGTACAGCCGCCATTCCGGATCGATCTTGCCCGCGCCGAGAGGTAACGGAACAACTTGGGCGTTATTGTCGAGAAGCCCCTGCCGCAGGACCGGCTGCCACGGAGGAGTCGCCCACTCTTTCGGATTCAGCGGCTGGCCGTCATAGTGCGCATAGAACACGACTGTTCGTGTTGCGCCGGGAGTAATAATTTCGCCATAGACAACCGGCGGAGCGCCCGGTGTTTCGAGTAGCCGCGTCTTAACGCCACGCTGCTCCAGCAGCTTCTGTATCGCTGCGGTGTTGCGGCGAATATTGTCCGAGTCCGAAGCGAGATTCGGCAGCGAAAGCAAATCGACGAATTCCCGAAGAATTTGAGGTTCGTGCTGCTCGCGCCAGCTCCGCGCAGCTGCAGTGTTTTCCGCGGCGTTAACGCGCGCGGAATCGACCATCCACAGGAGCGAAAACGCTAAGGCGAACAGCAACGGTAAGCGCCGCGAGCACTGATGTCTCCTCAGCGCTGACTGATACTCATTTTTTCGATTGACATTGTAATTGCGCATCGTATATAAAGGTCTCACGTTCGCACCGCCGTGGACCCGTGCTGCCAAGTAACTGGGAATGTTAGGCAACTCTGCACGTGGGGAGAGTTATGTCGCTCAGCCTTCGGATTTTGGTTGTTGCTGCACTGACCAGCGGGCTTGACGGTTCAACGGTTAAAAGGCACTTATGGAGCGGGAACGCCCGACG
This sequence comes from Terriglobia bacterium, assembly GCA_963719335.1. Taxonomy (GTDB): domain Bacteria; phylum Acidobacteriota; class Terriglobia; order Bryobacterales; family Bryobacteraceae; genus Bog-105. The sequence continues at coordinate 72,908 of CAVRBR010000005.1, forward strand.
CCACTGGAGACGATTTCAACGATCCGAATCGTAACATCAACCGGTTTGACAATTATCTATTTCTGGATTCCACGTTTGTCTGGAAAATCCAGGGCATGTATAACCTGCCGTGGGGAATCTCGACGAGTCTTAACTTCCAGCACTATACCGGGTATCCATATCGACCCACGGAAGTTTTCACCGGACTGAACCAAGGTTCGGAAACGGTCGCTCTGCTGCCTGAGGGAAGCGTACGTCTGTCCGCCGTGAACCTGGCGGATTTGCGCATCTCGCGGCCATTTACGGTGCGGGATCGATGGAAGTTCGAGCCTGTGGCCGACTTATTCAATTTGGGTAACAGCAACACAGTTACAGGCCTGGTGGCCAGTTATGGCCCGGTGTATCTGAGGCCCAGCGCTGTACTCAATCCGTTTGTGGCGCGCTTCGGCTTGCGTCTATCGTTCTAACGGGAACGGTCCGGCTGCTCCGGGGCCGGGGTGCCGCGCAGGTTGACGCTGAAGAACTCATCGACCCTCCGCCACGCGTCTCTCAGTACATGCACGCGGTCGAAGTAGTGAAATTCGCCCGGGTACATCATGAACTGCATGAGATCGCCCTTGTTGTGCTTCAGGCCCTCATCGATCAGCCGAACCGATTCGAGGAATGGAACGTTTACGTCGGCTGTACCGTGCAGGATCAGCAGCGGCCGTTGCAGACGATCGATGTGTGAGATTGGGGATGCCTTGTCGTAAACCTCCGGGTTTTGTTCCGGCGTCCCAATGCGGCTCGCCGTCCAAGCGCCATGATAAGGATCCTCATAGTACATCCTGTAATCGACCACGCCCGCTACATCCACGGCGGCGCGGAACAGCGTCGGCTGATCCGTCACGGCAATCAAGGTGAAGAACCCACCGTAGCTCAGCCCCCATACGCCGATACGATCTGGATCGACGTAGCCAAGAGTCTTGAGATAGTTCGCGCTCATCCACGCGTCCTTAGCGTCCCTGCCACCGACATCCATGTAAACCGCTTCGCGCCAGGCGCGCCCGTAACCAATGCTGCCGCGGTAATCCGGCGCGAAAATAACGTAGCCTTGCTGCAGCAAATACTGGTGGAAACTGTAATACACCGCGTAATTGCGCTGCACATGCCATCCATCGTAATTCTGATTGATTCCGTCGCCATGAATCCAGATAATTGCCGGATGCTTAGTCGTCCGATCCAGATTCTTTGGAACGAACAGCCACCCGGGAATCTGCTGTCCGTCCGCGCCAGGGTAATGAACGTACTCCGGCTCCACAAATGCGGACCGGTCCATTTCGGCGGGCATGGATTCCGTCAGGCGCAAAGGTTCCGCACGGCGTTGAGCGCCAATGACGAACAGGTCGGCGGAGTTGTGCGGATCAGTGTGCTGATAGAGGAGTGAGTTGTCGTCGGGTGACCAATTCGCGGCGATGTTCGTGCCCCGCCCCGACGTGACGGCCTGGACCGAGGCGTGTGCCGGATCGCCATCGATGTTCGCGACGAAGAGTTGCCGGTCGCCGGGATGGTCAGCGGAGTTGGCGTCGAAAGCGATCTTCTTACTATCGTGCGACCACTCGGGCCGCCACGCTTCAAAATGCCCCTTGGTGATCTGGACCGCCTTGCCGCCCTTCGCCGACATGACGTAAATGTGGTCCCAGCCATCACCATCGCTGATAAGAAAGATCCACTGGCCGTCGGGAGAGGCCTGCGCTGCGGCTCCTGCATCGTACGGAATGCTCCAGAATTTGTCCTCCACGTCCTGGTGGGCGGGGACAGCAGCGCCGCTCGAAATATCAGCCACGTAGCTGGTTCGCTTCTTGAAGTCGCTGGACTCGCGATCGAACAGGACGTGCTGCGCATCGAGCCACCGCACGCCTCCTCCTCCGGCAGGCGCCTGGATTTCCGTCGGGTTACCGCCCGCGGAGGAAACCACAAACAGCTTGCCGGGCGTACGCTCCGTTATCGTAAAAATAATCTTGGCTCCGGAATAAGACGGGGTCTGCTCGTGACGAATGGTCTTCGAACCCCCAGTGAAGGCGATATGCTCGCCATCCGGCGACCACACCGGCCCTCCGATGCTCGCGTCGTTGTGGGCGACTGCCCTCTCGGCGCCGGACGAAATCGAGCGCACCACCAGATCCGCCCCAGTCACGCCGCTTGTGCGCACGGACGCCAGTTCGGTTCCATCCGGTGACAGCGCAAAATTCGCCGCTCTTCCGTTTCCTGTATCCGCAGCACGCGCCGGTCCGCCTGAAACGTCCACCTGCCAAAGTCCGCCCCGGTGAGGGAAGTAGATGGTTTTTGCGTCCTTACTCCAGAATGGGTTGGAGACTTGGCCTTCGCCCAAAGACGTCAATTTCCTACAGCTCGTCGGGCCGACTGATGTGTCGACCAAGTACAGATTTCCGACGCCACCCTCATCCCAGACAAAGGCGACGTAATGGCCGTCCGGCGACCAGATCGCGTTGGATGGATGTTTGATTTCCATCAACTGATCAATTGTGAGAGAGCGCCGCTCAGGTGGTTGCTCTCCCGCAGCATCGCTCGCGCATCCATGCGCAGCAATCGCTGAGGCCGCGACGATTGTGAAGGCGACGGTTACAAAGGCAGTAACGCCGGTCCGCATAACAGAACGTTATCTGGGCGTAGCGGGCGGCTTGGCCGCCGCTGCGGGACCTGAGCCTCCTGGCGTCGGCCTCGGCATTCCAGGCGTCCGTGGCGTTCCGGGGGAAGCCGGGCTAATCGCCGGTCCGCCGTTCGTCGAAGTCTTGTCGTACAGAGCGATGATGTCCTGCGTGATGTCGATTCCGGTCGAAGCCCACAGGATTGGCGTGCTCGGACTGCTGTCGTCCAGGATCACGGAATAACCGTTGTCTTTTGCATACTTCTCGACCACTGCCATCACGCGCTGCGCCAGACCCTGCACCAGCCGCTGCTGTTCACCCTGCAGCGCTTCCTCCGCATCCTGCATATCGCGTTGCAGGCGCCGTTTCTTCTCGTCTATATCGCGCGCGAGCTGATTCCGCTTGTCATCGCTCATCAGATTGCCGCCCTTGTTGTACTGATCTTGGAGCTGCGCGATCTCATTTTGGCGAGTATCGAACTCCTTCTTTTTCGGGGCAAACTTACCGTCCAGCTGCTGGAGCGCCTTTTGACCGTCTCTCGTGCCCGCGAGAGCACCCTGCATACTGATGATGCCTACCTTGGGAGCCGGCTGCTGCGCCGGCAATCCCACGGCGGTGCACAACAACCCGACCGCTGCAATCAAGCTACTTCTCATTACCATGTACTTCCTTATATCCTTCCGTAATCCCTTTTAATTATCGCCACCCGCTTCGCAAGACTTCCTCGCTCATGGATCGGACTAGAACGTCCGACCGATCGAGAAGCGGAACAGTGAGTGTCTCTCAGCATACGGGATCGGCTGTCCGAACTGCGCCAGCGCACTTACATAGGTAGCCTCGTTCGGAAAGAACGTCCGGTCCGCTACAATGGGCGGCTGCAAATTGGTGTTGACGTAACTCAAATTATACGCCCAGTACAGGCGGAACGGCGCGTTGACTACCGGCATAAGTACCTGCAGTTCCAGCCCCAGAGAGACTCGCGGCTTCTGAGTGCCCGGCGCGAGCACGGCACGCGTACCGAAATCCGCCTGCGGAAATTCTGAATTCAATTGCATTAGGCGTTGTGGATTGAGGCCGAGTTGATTCGGCAGCAGAAGCCGGTCCTCTCCCGCGTCGAGAAAGGGAGCGAGAGTAACGGGCCCGATGATGGGAATGCGGTACTCAAAGTTGAAAACACCCGCCGTGTCGCCTCCGGGCAGAATCAATTGATATACCGGAATCGTTTGCGTCACCGGCGTCGTTCCGATCGAACCATCCGGATTAACGATCTTCTGAACCCGTTGCGAGCTGTCATTGTTCAAGACGTTGACGGTGGCATCGGTGGGAATGTATGCGATCGGGCTGATGGTCAGGATGTCAAAACCGCGGATGTCGTCTTCTCCGCCCATGTAGTAGCGGCTATACGGAGGCGCTACCTTGCCGCCGAAACCGCTGATGAAACGTCCATTGAAATGGACCCCTACGATATTCCGCTTCCAAATAAACGGGCTGCGGCGAAAGTAGGCGATGTCGACGGCCGGCTGAAGCGTATTGACATTGCCGCCCAGCGCGCTTCCCGTGAAACCGAAAGTGAGACTGACGCGCAACCCGTGCGTCGGAATGATCGGGTGATTCACCGTGTTGTAGGCGAACGTCGGCGTGATGGTGCTGGAACGGATGCCGTTTAGAGAAGTTTGCCCGTTCACCAGGTTCGACGGTCCGCCCACGCCTTCGAAATCGAGATAGTCGAAGTAGTTGATGGCGGAGGTGGTGAGCGGCTTCAAGGTTTGAATGCTGTATCCGTAGCTGAGGCCGACGCGCGCAAAGCTGCGCCTTAGCGCATAACTCAGGAAGGTAGTGAAGCCTCTGCCGTCCGTCACGTAATTGAGCAGATTGCATTCCGGCTGGCTGGTCGGGCAGCCGACGGATCCGATTGCGCTGTAATACCCCAGCAAATTTTGGCCCGTCAAAATGGATTGCTGCTGCCCCTGGTTATAGCTATAGCGCTGGTAAAACACCGTGAAGCCGGCTTGAATCGGTTTGTCGAACAGGTAGGGCTCGGTGAAGCCGAAAGTAATGTTGTCGAGCAGCGTGCCGATCTGCGCGCCCAGGCTGAGCGTCTCGCCCAAGCCCAAGAAGTTATTGGTCGAATAGGAAAATCCGATGAAGCTGCCTGAAATGCCCGAAACGCCGCCGTTCAACTGAATCGAGTTCTTACCCCGCTCTCTCAGTTTCAGGAGTAGATCGACCGTGTTGGTCTTGGTGTCGCGTTTGACGTCCCAGGCGTCTTCAGGCTTGAGCGGGTCGAAGTAGCCAAGCTGATTGAGACGTAAGACGCTGGTGTCGAGCAGCTGCTGGCTATAGAGATCTCCTTCGTCGACGAGAATCTCGCGGCGAACCACCTTATCGCGCGTGGTTGTGTTGCCCTGAAAATCGATTCGCCGCACGAAGAATTGATGGCCCTCGTCTACGTCGACGGTCAAATCGACCTGATCTTTGCCGGGCACGATTTCAGGATCCGGCGATGGTACGAAATCGATGTACCCGAAGTTGCCGTACAGTTTGCGCAAATCGTCCAGGCCCTTCTGCAATTTCTCGGTCGAGAATATATCGCCCGGTCCCATCCGGAACACCTGGCGCGCGATCAGGTCAGGCGTCCGGAACAACTTCATGCCTACGAAGTTGAAATTTCGAAGATAGTACTTATCGCCCTCGCTCACAAACATCGTGATGTCGACGCGCTTCCCCGGCTTCTTAGGATTAATCAGCGGGATTTTTATGCCCCGTCCATAGACGTCGTAGACCTTCTCGCTATGATTAATGACCCGCGCCGCGAAGTAGCCGCGCGACTGGTAGAACTGGCGAATGCGTTCGCCGTCTTCGTCGAGTTTCGTCGAGTCGTACGTGCGCGCAAACAGGTTTTCGAAAAGCAACGAGTGCGGGATCCCGATAGGCTTCAGATTTTTCATCGCGCGGATCACTACCTGCTGGCTGAAGGCATGGTTGCCGTCGATGAAAATGTTGCCGACTTTTACCTTCGGACCTTCGTCTATCGCAAACGTGATATCGACGCCGCCGGGTGGCACCTGGCGAATCTGCGGCGTGACCGTCGCATACTGGTGGCCGCGCTCGGCTTCATATTCTTGCAAAACGTTCTTGGCGCGCTGCACCTTGCCGGGATCGTACTGCGATTCCGGAGTGAGACTGACTTTGCGGTCCTTGAACCGATCCAGAATTTCCGATTTGCTGATCGACTTGTTGCCGGTGTAATCGATGGTATGAACAGTGCGCCGCTCGGTGACGACAAAGCGCAAAATAATCCCGCCGGCCGGGCCCTTTTCTCTCTCGATGCGCAGATCGTCGAATCGCCCCGTATTCCACAGCGAGATGAAATCGCGGTGAATCGCTTCTTCGTCGTAGACATCGCCCTTCTTCGTGTAAATCAAAGCGCGCAGGGTGTCCTGCGGCACCTTGTGCTGGCCGCGAAACTGGACCTCTTCAATAATGTTGGGCCCCAAAGCCGTGGGCTGGGCCTCTTGGGTGGTCGAAGGCGCTGTGGGTTGTGCCGGCTTTTCGGGAGCGACCGGGACATTCTCGAACGGATTAGTGGGCCTTTGCGTTGGCGGTGTTTGGGTTGGCGGCCTTTGCGTGGGCGGCATTTGCAAAGGCGTAGGCGTCTGCGGCTGCTGCCCGAGTCCAGTCTGTTGCACCGGCGGAGCGGTTTGCTGCGGCGGATTCTGGTCACGCGAATCGTCGCCGCTCGTCCCCGCTACCGCACCCGCCGCGATACGTGCGTGAAGCGACAGCAAAAGGCAAACGCTCGAGATCAGGCCAGTTGTTGATGGTGACATGCGCAGGCGTCCAAGCCTGTGATGAGTCATCTAAAAGCGAATCCTTTCCATGCCGCGGACCAATCCCCTGACGTTCCATGGCCGATGCTGGTTTCAGCATAGGCGCGCGAATGACAGCTAACCGAACCCCCCGGACGCAAACTCAAACTCCCTAGTGTAGCCGATGGGTTCGGGTTCCATGGGATGAGCGACAAGCCCCGCTAGACTGGGGAGTAATGAGCAAACGATATTCCGCACCACCGCCGATGACGATCGATCCATCGAAGAAATACGCCGCGACTCTTGAAACATCCAAGGGCACAATTGTTGTGGACCTTTTCGCCAAGGAGGCTCCGAAAACAGTCAATAACTTCGTCTTCTTGGCCCGGGACGGATTCTACGACGGAACCGCATTTCACCGCGTCATCGCCAATTTCATGGTCCAAGGAGGCGACCCGGAGGGCTCCGGACGCGGCGGCCCCGGCTATAAGTTTGAGGACGAGACTAAGGGCAATCCGCACAAGCATCAAGCCGGATCGCTCTCGATGGCCAATGCCGGACCGAATACGAATGGCAGCCAGTTTTTTATCACCCATGTCGCGACCGACTGGTTGGATGGAAAGCACACCGTCTTCGGACAGGTCCGCTCCGGGCAGGACATCGTCAATGCCGTTAAGCAGGGCGACAAACTGAACTCCGTCAAAATCGAAGAGTCGTAGGTTCGACCCATTCATGACCAGAGACGAAGCCTGGAACATCGTCTGCGAGTTCGTTCAGAACGAGAGTTTGCGGCGTCACATGCTCGCGGTGGAGGCATGCCTGGCGGCGTATGCGAAGAAATTCGGCGAGGATCGGGAGCAGTGGGCCGCAACCGCGCTGCTTCACGACTTTGACTGGGAAATCCATCCAGCGGCTCCGGACCATCCCATGAAAGGCGAGCCCATTCTGGCCGAGCGCGGTGTGGATGAGGTGACGCGCCGAGCCATTCTTTCACACGCCACCTATAGTGGCGTCCCCCGCGTCTCGCTGCTCGAACGAACGCTGTTTGCCTGCGATGAGCTGGCTGGCTTTCTGACCGCTTGTTCTTACGTAAAGCCGGGGCGCAGTATCTATGAAGTGGACGTCTCGTCGGTTAAGCGCAAATTGAAAGATAAGGCCTTCGCGCGAAACGTCAATCGTGAAGACATTGTGAACGGCGCGCAGGAACTGGGAGTGCCGCTCGAGGAACACATCGCATTCTGCATCGACGCAATGAAACAGAGCGCTTCCGAACTCGGTTTGGCGGGAACGGCGCAAAGCCAAAACGCCTAGCGTCGCCCGACGTTTGAATTTGCGCCGCGTATTCGATCGCGGGTCTAACTTACCAGGCGCGATCTCGCGCTACTCTCAGGTCCTCCACGTCATGCATCAGCGCATCGCGGCTGCTCGCTTGCAGCACATTGTGATCCAGGATGTCCTTGATGCTATCGATCGACTTGTTGAGTTCGCTCTTGTCGAAGCGGCCCTTCACCAGATGACGATCGAATGTTGACAGGTGCCCTTGTGCATTGTGATAGCGATCGTGCTGCTTGTCGTTTCCATGTTCCAGATCGCCGGCAGCGCGGAGATCGCTTTGTGTTCTGTCGACTAGGCCTCGAAGATCGGTGTACGGTGCTGGATAGTCTTGATGCCACGGAGCGCCGGCGGCCGGTAACGATACCGCAGTTCCCATTCCCAATCCTAAGGTGAGCAAAAGAACGGTAGCTGATCGATCAAATAACTTCATTTATGGTCTTCCCTCCTGCCTCTTTAAATAAGACGCATTTCGCCCCCATTTCGCTCGTGCGCATTATGTATAAACACCAGGATGAAGATTAATTTTTGTAAGTGTCGCTGGCCAGAGCGAGTGCCCCATATAAGACGCTGTCGTCCCCAAGCTGAGCGGCGACTACATCCCGGCGAGCGCGGGACCAGGCCGTGATTTGCCGATTAAGTTCTTCCCGCAGCGGTTCGAAGAGCCGTTCCCCGGCCTTACTGATGCCCCCGCCGATAACGATGCGGGCGGGATTCAGCACCATGATCGCCGCTTTAAGTCCTCTCGCCAGAAACACCACGTAGCCCTTGACGAATTCGGGTTCAAGAAGAAGTTCTTTCGCTGGGCATCCGTAATCGCGCTCGAGCCATAAGCCTGAGCACATACGTTCAAAGCAGCCCCGCGAACCGCATAGACACTCGGGGCCATCCGGAACGATGTTAACGTGACCGATCTCACCGGCAAACGAGTCTGCGCCCCGATAGATTGCGCCGTCAATGACGATTCCAGCCCCTATCCCGGTGGAAAGGGTCAGGTAGAAAAGCGACTGCAGGTCTCGCCCCGCCCCGTACACATATTCGCCGAGGGCCCCGACGTTAGCATCGTTATCCACCACCGTGGGTCCACCCGTAAGCTTATGCAGATTCTCGACCAGCGGATAACCCGCCCATCCTTCCACATGAGTGGAAAGAGTGATGCTTTGCGAAGGAAAGTCCACCGGACCCCCAAAACCAATTCCACACCGGTCAGGCTTAAAGTGCTGGATCTCGCGCCAGCATCGCACGATCTCCCCGATCTGCGAAAACATCCACTCGGGGCCGCCGCTTCGATCGGTCGAGCGGCTTTCCCGCAGCAGTAGTTCGTTCTGCTCAAAAGCGCCCAGCGTGAATTTCGTGCCACCGATGTCGACGGCCAGCGTCTTCATGCGTCCAGGGAAGCTTTCGTCCACCCGCAGAGTTTACGCGCGTTGCGCTTTGTGCTTGCCCTCTGCGAATTCTTCAATCATCTTCTTGTTGAACGCTGGGATGTCGTCAGGTTTGCGGCTTGTCACCAGACCCTGATCGGTGATCACTTCCTGGTCTGTCCATTTCCCACCCGCATTCCGAATGTCGGTTTGGAGCGAGGGCCAGGAGGTCAGGTTTCTTCCGCGCACTACATCCGCTTCGACCAACATCCAGGGACCGTGGCAAATCGCCGCAACCGGTTTGTGGGCGTCGAAAAACGATTTCACAAATTGAACCGCGGCGGGATCCTGGCGCAAGTGATCCGGGTTCATCACGCCGCCAGGAAGTAACAGCGCGTCGTAGTTGTTCGGGTCAGCGGACTTAAGACTCACATCCACCGGGACGGAGTCACCCCAATCGGTTTTGTTCCAGCCTTTGATCTTTCCGTCTTTCGGGGAGACAACCTCCGTCTTTGCGCCTGCTTCCTCAAGCGCTTTCTTCGGCTGCACTAATTCGACGTATTCGAAACCTTCGGTCGCGAGGATCGCGACGCGCTTGCCCTTCAGTGAAGCGGCCATATCAACGAATTCCCTTTCATCGGATTGGATTCACAGGCAACCTCGCACGCTCTAAAACAACAAGCGGGACAAGTGCATCCACCTGACCCGCTTGCATGTTGCCTTAGACTGCAGTTCCCCGTTTCAGGGGCCTCGGCGATCAACCAGGAACAGAACCACGATGATCACCAATATCAAGCCGAAGCCGCCCGGCAGGTAGTAACCGGTCCCCCACCCTGACGCATATCCCCATGAGGGCAAGCTCCCGATGAGCAGCAGAAACAGGACGATAATTAACACCAAACGCAGCATTGGACCGCATTACCTCCTTCAGGTTTAGCCTTCACGTTATCAGAAAACCCGATCCGGTGAAGTACTGCCAGGTACTCAGGATACCCCCAACTCGTCCGCCGATTCCAGCGGTTCGAATTCAACCACCATGCCGGAGTTCAAACAGGCGTTCTTGAAGTCCTCATCTTTTCCCTCGGCGACATCGTATTCCCAAACCTCCGTCGCTATGCTCAGGAACGCGTCGTCTTCCTCTATCGAGTCGGAATTGTGCAGCGCGTCCGGCCGGTTACGGCCCACGAACACCGCATCGAGCACCGTCTCATCGTCCAACTGAGTGTCGAGGAAGCTTGGCGGATCGTCAGCTTTTTCTCCGGCGCTATCCGATCGTTCACGAAAGACAACTTTGTATTTCATAGAAGGTGCGCACTCCCCGCGCGTACAGCCCTTTACTTACCGCGGTTGCCTAAATTCCCGCTGCGCCGGCGCTGAGCCGAGGCCCGACATATTCGATTGAATGCTCTTGATCTTGCTGAGGTGCTCCTGAAGAACGGGAAGCGTCTCCTGTGCAAAATTCTTGATCTGCGGATCCTGCCCGGTCTTAGCTTCCTTCTGAAACTCCTTCACGTCCATCTCATGGTCTCTGACCATGTCTCTGACGTATTCACGATCGAAGTCCGTTCCGGAAAGTCCCTGCAGCTTCGTATACTCGGCCTGATCTTTGCCGTTAAGCGAAGTCGGCAGCGTCATGTTTTCGGCTTCAGCAACAGACTTCAACTTGTCATTCGCCTTGGAGTGATCGTCCGCCATTTGCTGTCCGAACGCTTTTACGTCGGGACTGTTCGCCTTCTGCGCCGCTAATTGCCCCATCTGAACTTCGGCCACCCCCCCTTGCGCGGCTTTCATTGCAAAGGTCGCATCGGCGGACTTCATCATTTTCCTGGCGCCGTTATCCATCTGCTGGCTGCTCGTGTCCTGCGCATTTAAGGCTAAGGAGGGAAGCGTAACCAACGCCGACAACGCCATGCCGAACACGGATGTTTTCACGAACTGATTCATTTGCTTTACTTCTCCTACCGTTTGAGTTGACCGGCGCGGGACTCGTTACGTCGCAATGATTTCCAACACTCCCGTATCCGAAGATTTTCTACTACTGAACTTCCGCTTTTGCACCGAGAATGAGGATAACAGTGATGAATTGGGTTCTGAAAATCGAACTCGACGGAGAATGGGAAGAATGCAAGTTCATGACACGTCAAGAGGCGCTGGCGGCCTTTGTGGCTTTAGCAGCGGACTATGACGTGAATTTGCGGCGAGCAGTTCTCTTGCCGTCCGGCGCGGAAGCTGAGCTGCTGCGGACTCTCGCGCGAGAGCGACACCGCCCGTACGTGAACTGAAGTAGATCCTATCCCAAGTCGTTCGCCATCGCATATCTCGTCATTTGCGCCGTCGAGCGCAAACCGAGCCTCTGCATAATGGCAGCCCGATGAAATTCGGCGGTTCGAACCGAAATGTTCAATTGATTGGCGATATCTTTGGCGCTCGATCCCAGCGCGATGAGGCGTAGAACCTCGCGTTGACGCGCCGTTAGCTCCGGCTTCGCCGCTACCGCTGGCGCCGCTGTCGTCTGCCCAGGTACTGCGGAACCAAGCAAACTTCCGCCATCGAGAACCGCTCGAATGGTGGAAATCAACTCGCGCGCGGGCATGCTCTTCGATAAATAGGCGCGCGCGCCCACCTGGGCCGCTTGATCTACATAACTGGAATCGGCGTACATGGAAAGAAATACGATAGGCAATCCAGGTTGTCGCGCCAGAACCTTGCGCGCTGTAACGAACCCGTCACCGCCCGGCATGCTGACGTCCAGCACGGCCACATCGGGCTGAAAACCATCGAGCGCGTTCATCAGCGCGTGGCTGTTGTCCACCGCTAATATGTTGAATTCATTTTTCATCATTGCCTGAAGCGCGTCCAGAATCAGGTGATGATCGTCGGCCATCAGAACTTTAGGCCGACTCGGTTCAGCGATATTCATTGAAGTTTCCTGCAAAACGATTATCTTCTCCAGTGTGAAGATGTCTTAATTCTACGTCGGGGTGCGCAATTGCTACGCAGATACTAGGGATTACCCGGGAGTCTATTTCAATAACGTGTTCTGAATCAACGCGGGAGAGGCAAATACGGAAGCCAGTAACTCACCTTTGTCCAGGTAGTTCGGCACAATAAAATCGGCTCCCACTTTAATAAGTCGTTGGCGTTTCCATTCATCGGTGATGAGGCACGCCGGCTCGGCGGTCGCCACCCCAACAGCAGTGCCGCCCACCTTCTTTACCTCTTCAATTTCCACATAGCCGTCACCGAAGACCAGCAGTTCTTCGGCACAAAACCCGGCCCGCGACAGAATTTGCTGAACCAGCAGCGCCTTGGAAAAGCTTGCGAGATCGTCTTGCGCGCCGAAAATCCGGCCCTCGAAATAGCGTGCCACGTCCACCAACTCCGCCTCTTCGCTCACGTTTGCGTGGTCGGTGCCGCTGGCCAGGTAAAGACGCAGGCCGCGTTCTACTAAGGATTCGAGCAACTCTCTCGCGCCCGGCACCAGATACGTCTCGGGCGGCACGGTTCGCGCGCGAAGGACTTCAAGCCGATTGCGGATACGGTCCATCAGCCGCTCCAGGTACATCCTTTTGTAAGCCAGCGGCTCCAGTGGCTGGCCGCCGCGTTCCCGGATGGCGTCCGCCAGCGCCATCATCTGGTACAGCGTCTCCTTCCCGGTCAAGCGCCACACAAACTCCTCGACCACTTCGGTGAGCTTCTCCTCCGGCTCACCGGTTTTGAGCGCCGCCAATTGTTCGACGCACATCGGCACCATGATCTCCATCCAGCCGGAGCGCACCAAAGAAAGCGTGCCGTCGAAATCGAAAATGACCACCTTGGCTTTCGCGGCCGAAGCATCGGGATGAACGATTTCGATCACGCTTGGCATTGTCCCATGCGAATTCCCGCCTCCATCCGAACCGCCGGGCATCGTGTGATCGTGGGGTATGATACGACATTAACGATCGAATACGTTCTCAACTGAATATGCGTGTAGCGATTGTTGGAACTGGTTACGTCGGCCTCACCACCGGCGTTTGCCTGGCCTTTATCGGACACTCGGTGTCCTGCGTGGATAGCGAAGAAGCCAAAATTGCGGCTCTCGCGCGCGGCAAGATCCCGATCTTCGAGCCTTTCCTCGAAGACCTGCTCGACGAGGCCCGTCACAACCTGTATTTCACAACCGACTATTCCGAGGTGATTCCAGATGCTGACGTGGTATTCATTGCGGTCGGCACTCCGCCGACGCTTTCCGGCGCTCCCAACCTGGAGTTTCTCTCGCAAGCCGCCCGATCGATAGGCCAGCATGTGAACGGCAACTTCACGGTCGTGGTGAACAAATCCACGGTGCCCATCGGCAGCAGTAACTGGGTGGGCACGTTGCTCCGCGAAGCTTGCGAACAGCGCGAGGACGGCTCCGGGGCCGGGTTCGCGGTCGCCTCAAATCCCGAGTTCTTGCGCGAGGGATCCGCCCTGCACGACAGCCTTTATCCCGATCGCATCGTGATTGGAGCGGACGAACCGCGTGCGCTCGAAATGCTGTATTCGCTTTACCGGCCCATTTTGGACCAGACCTTCACCGCTCCGACATACCTGCCGCGCCCCGAATCCGTGGTCGCCGTCCCGCTGCTTTCGACCGATCTGGCTTCCGCGGAGCTGATCAAATATGCCGCGAATGCGTTCCTCGCGCTGAAAATCAGTTTCATCAATGAAATCGGCTTGCTCGGTGAGCGCGTCGGCGCAAATATCTCCGAAGTCGCGCGCGGCATCGGCCTCGATTCGCGCATCGGCCCGCGTTTTTTGAACGCCGGAATCGGCTGGGGCGGCTCTTGCTTCGGCAAAGACACTTCCGCTCTGATTGCCACTGCCGGCGAGTACGGTTTGCACCTGCCCATCGTCGAGGCCGCCCGTACCATCAACCTCCGGCAGCAGGACCGCGTCGTCGAAAAACTGCTTCAGCAACTAAAAATCTTGAAAGGCAGAACCATCGGATTACTCGGTCTCGCGTTCAAGCCGAATACCGATGACTTGCGCGAAGCCCCCGCCATCGAGATCGCACAAAAATTAATCGATCGCGGCGTGCGCGTGAAGGCGCATGACCCGATTGCCATGGAAAACTTCTGCCGGGAACACCGGGACATGGGCGTGCAACTGTGCCGCACGGCATCCGAAATCGCCGAGGGCTGCGATGCGCTGGTGCTGATCACGGAATGGAGCGAATACCGCGATCTCGATTGGGAACTCGTGGCCAAGAAGATGCGTTATCCGTTTGTTCTCGATGGGCGACATGCATTGGATCGAGAGAAACTGACCCGCTGCGGCCTGCAGTACATCAGCATCTCGTAGCCCCAATGCGAAGCGGGGCGCGAATCCAGATCCGCGTTGCTGCCTTACTCGCTGTTCTGATATCGGCGCTTCCGGCGGACCAGTTCGTGTCGGAGCTGGTAAGGAAAATGATAATAGAACTTGGAATCTAATTCCTAATATGAAGCGCCGTACCTCTGCACCTCAAACGCGAGCCAAGAAGATCACGGTGGATATTCCGCGCGATCTGTATGAGCAGGCCGAAGAGGTCGTGACGGAGCGTCACATAACCAGGAGTGTCTTCGTTCGTGAGGCCCTGGAGCGCCACCTCGAAAACATCAAGCAAGCGAAATTGGAACGCGAACTTGAGGAAGGCTACATCGCGAACGCTGCCGTGGGCGACCAGATTCACAGCGAATTTGAATACGTGGACGCTGAATTGGCGTAATGCCACTAAATCCCATTACGCGCGGCGATGTGATCGAGGTCAATCTCGACCCGACAGTTGGAACGGAAATTAAGAAGACGCGGCGGTGTGTGGTTGTACAAAACAATACAGGCAACCGCCACTCACAACGAACGATCATCGTTCCGGCAAGTGCCGACGAAAGGCCCCTCGCAAAACACTTTCCGGTTTGGGTGTCGGTTAAAGCGAATGAAGGCGGATTTACAAAGGATGCGGTCATTATGTGTGACCAGATCCGTGCCGTCGATAAGCAGCGAATCGTTCGTACGTGCGGCCGACTCTCGCCGGTCGTGATGGACAGAGTCGATGCAGCGTTAAGAATCAGTTTGGGGCTACGGTAGAGGACCGACACTTCGTTTGGCGAAAATGCGCTGTCTGTTCCCCTAAAATTGGGTTCGTTTCGCAAAACGTCGGGTAGCGGCTCAATTTGAAAATTGCCCTCTCCCATGACATGATTTACTCGGTGCCGGCAAAAACTCCAAACGCAAGACGGCTCTGGTTTACTCAAAAACACGGGTCTGGGTTTATTCAACAATACTGGCCTTGTGCGCACTTATTCTGCCGTTAGGGCTATGGAACGGTTTACAAAGCGGTCACTGGCTGCGCTTCACTTTATTAGGCATCGGACTCACCGGTTTTAGCCTGGCGGTTCTTATTCGCAAGGAACTGCGAAAACCCCGCTCTTAAAGACCATGGTCAAATTGAAGCACCCAAACGCATTCTCACAAAAGCTGGAAACGCGTCGCAACGATCTCGCCATACTTCATGCACCACAACTTCCCAGACTTGCGCGTGACTCCCGCAATGGCCGCTGGCGCAACAGATCAAGTCTGGGAGGTGAGCGATATCGTGAAGCTGCTAGATGAGAAGCCAGAAGAACCAAACTACGGAAGAACGCACAGTATGGACCAGCGTTGGCACACGATCGGGTAGGGCGGCGCTAAGCCTTAGGATTTTGGCGTGTCCGCACGAGTGAGATCGGAAGCAAGAAGGGTCTGTGTGAAGATGCGTCCTGCTGGCACTGGAGGCCCCTTAAGATCGAGGATAAATAGGCAATTCCTAAAAATCAGGGTGCCCACTAAAACGGGGTATCCACCGTCGTATCTAACGATGCAGTTCTCGAAGGTAGCCGGTGCCAGAAGGACAGAAATAAGAGGATTATTCGGGTCAGGCCGATCTAACTGCAGCACGCAATTCCTGAAAACAGTCCTGGGGATGAACGTGGCGTGCTTTCTGTCCTTGTCGGGAATGGCGACCGCTGTTCCGGTAGCTAAGCAGTCAGAAAAGGTCGTCGCCTCTAACCTTGGGGAAGCAATTCTGGACGATGCATAGTTCACTGCGTCCTGTACGGTCTGCCATGCCTCTGTCTTGGCTGGCTCGCTGGGTTCTTTTGATGCCACATTGATAGCCTTTTCTGCCACGCGGAGGACTAGGTCCGGATTGATGGGAAGAGATTGCTCCTTCGCTTTTTTTATCGCCACGCGCGCGTCTTTGAGATAGCTGAGGGCGGTCGAATCGTGGGCGGAGACCGCATTCTGTATCGCAGCTGTAGCTGTGTTGATTTCCAAGTGCCCTTTTATATAGCTGACGTCGGAACTCAAGTGCAGCAGCACGCCTCCGATGCCGCATAAACAAACAAAAAAGACCCCTACAACGGCCCAGACGAACTTCACATAATTGCCGACCCGCTCTTCGAGTACTTCGACCCTTGTGGTAAGTTCAGCCGCATTTGCCATATCTGGTGCTTCGGGTTCAGTGAAATGATCGATTTCAGCGCAGACCACCGCCATTGCTTCAGCCCTCCTTTGTTGATACACATCCAGAAGGCCACCGCTAATCTTGAAGTGTTTAGGCCACTTCAAGGCCAGCAAAGGCAAGGTTCTACCGCAATTTTGTCGTTTTTAATACTACTACGCCACCTGGATTGTGTATCGTCAAAACCCGATACACAGTGCCACATTGCGTGGCAGGCGTGACCCGAAGCGTCTTAGCAGTGCGGACGAAGTTGTACCAACGCTAGGGCAGTCCGATTACCCACCGCAAAATCTCAACGATTCTAAAGCGGATCACAAAAAATCTTTCCCACGCGCGTAAGATTGAGCCACTACCCCTACCCCTCCCGGTTTGACACCTAAGTCATAGATTCGCTAGACTGAAGTGTTCGAGTTTTCGAGCGGAGAGAAGAAGTCTGTCCATGCGTACCGAAGTTCCGTCCAAGCACGAAATCACTCGTGCGTGGCACGTGATTGACGCGAGTGATGCCGTCCTGGGCAGGGTGGCGAGCCGCGCCGCTATGCTCCTGATGGGCAAGCACAAAACCATCTTCACCCCGTCCATGGACACGGGCGACCACGTCATTATCGTGAATGCCGCTAAAGTCAAGCTGACCGGCGGTAAAGAAGGTCAAAAGATGTATCGCCGCCACACCGGCTACCCGGGCGGTCTCATCGAAATGGGCGCGCGGCGTATGCGGCGAAACGCGTCCGGAGCGGATGCTGGAGCTCGCCGTTTCCGGCATGTTGCCGAAAACGAAGCTCGGCAAGCAGATGTACCGCAAGCTGAAGGTCTATGCCGGGGAGCACCATCCGCATCAGGCGCAAAAGCCTGCTGCGATGACACTGTATAACGGTCAGAAGAGAACGAGAAGGTTATTTAGTTTGCCAGCGAAGTTAGTTCAACAGTTAGCCACCGGGCGGCGGAAAACCGCCACCGCGCGTGTTTTCCTGCGGCCTGGAAAAGGGCAGATCACCATCAATCACCGGACTTTCGAGAATTATTTTGTGAACGAGTCGGCCCGCGCCTATGTGCGGCAGCCGCTGCTCGCGACCGAAACGGCCGACCGGTTCGACGTAATGATCCTCGCCAACGGCGGCGGGGTGAGCGGACAGGCTGGGGCGGCTCGTCTCGGCATCGCCCGCGCTCTTATCGAATTCGATTCCGAGCTACGAGGCAAATTAAAAGGGCTCGGATTGCTAACGCGCGATGCTCGCGCACATGAGCGGAAGAAGTACGGTCAAAAGGGTGCGCGCAAGCGCTTCCAGTTCTCCAAACGGTAGTACCGCCTTCCCGTTCCAACATTGAACCCGCACAAACGGCAGCAACACGCCAGTGCGCGCTCGCATCCATCTTGCACCGGCTTTCGGCGCTCCGCTGCAAGTAACCCGGGCACGATCCAGATCACGCAAATTCCGCTTTGGGCGCGTGAAACTCTGCGATCCGGCCCGTTGAAATGAATTAACTAAGGAGGCAGGTTGCCATCGATTTCAATGAAAGAATTGCTCGAAGCTGGCGTTCACTTCGGGCACCAGACCAAGCGCTGGAATCCAAAGATGAAAGAGTACATCTTCGGCGAACGTAATGGCATTTACATTATCGATCTGCAGAAGACACTGAAGCTGTTCAAAGACGCGATGCGCTACGTGGGCGAAATGGCTGCGCAAGGCAAGACCGTGCTGTTCGTGGGCACCAAGCGCCAGGCGCAAGAAGCGATCGCCGAGGAAGCGACGCGCTGCAGCCAGTTCTACGTCAACCAGCGTTGGCTGGGAGGGCTGCTGACCAATATCGCCACCGTGCAGCGCTCCATCAAGCGGCTGAAAGAACTCGACTCCATGTCGACCGATAACGCGTACGAAGGCCGCGCTAAAAAAGAAGTCGGACGGCTGGAGCGCGAGCGCAAGCACCTGCAGCAGAATCTGGCCGGCATCAAAGATATGAACGGCCTGCCGGATCTGCTGTTCGTCGTCGATTCCAACAAGGAATCCATTGCGGTGAAGGAAGCTCGCAAGCTGGGCATCCCGGTCGTTGCTGTCGTCGATACAAATTGCGATCCCGACGAAGTGGATTACGTTATTCCCGGCAACGACGACGCGTTGCGCGCGATCCGGCTGTTCACGACCAAGATTGCCGACGCGGTCGTCGAAGGCAGGTCGCTCGCCACCGAACAGGAGTTCACGGCCGAAAAGATTGTCAGCGAGGATGAGACGGCGGGCGAGCAGACTCCGGAAGAGTACACCCAATACCTGGATCCGAAATATGCCGAGCAGCTGATGTCGGAGAGTCTCGCGACCAGCAATGAGCCGGAAGCGCCTCCGCGCAAGGGTCCGGGCAGCGAGGCGCCGGTTGAGGAGCCCGTAGCGACCACCACGGTCAGCGAAAAGTAGCTCGAAGTGTCGACGTCTATCGGGCGACCGGCCGGGACAGGCTTGGTCGCCCAATCTGTGTAAAGAAAGAAATAGAACAAGAGAATTCACATGGCAGAAATTAGTGCACATTAGGTCAAACAACTCCGCGAGCGTACGGGCGCGGGCATGATGGAGTGCAAGAAGGCGTTGTCGGAGGCGAACGGCGACATCGCCGAAGCCGAGATCATTCTTCGCAAGCGGGGCATCGCGGCCGCGAGCAAGAAGGAGAACGCGCTCACGAAGCAAGGCTTGATCGCATCGTTTATCAGCTCCGGATGCAAAACTTGGAGTTCTGGTCGAAGTGAACTGCGAATCGGATTTCGTCGCCCGCACGGAAGATTTTCAGAGTCTCGCTGCGGATGTCGCGGCGCATATCGCGGAGACCAAGCCCAAAGTGGTCCGCATGGAAGAAGTCACCGAAGCGGAGCGTGCCAATTTCAAAGCGCACGAAGCGCTCTATGAGCAGAAATTCACTAAAGACCAGAACACAACCGTTGCGAGCTGGTGAAGACTAAAATTGCGAAGCTCGGCGAAAACATCGGCATCTCGCGTTTCGCTTTGTACGAAGTGAACAGCAACGGGGTCGTCGGGCACCTATATCCACACAGGCGGCCAGATCGGCGTTCTGCTCGAGGTGCATACCAACTCCGATGAGGTCACGCGTCAAGACGAATTCAAGACATTGGTTCGCGATATCGCGATGCAGGTCGCGGCAGCCAGTCCGCAGTTCGTCAGTAAAGAAGACGTGCCAGCCGAATGTTTTGAAAAAGAGCGCGAGATTCAGCGCGATCGCGCGCTCGGCGAGGGCAAGCCGGAGAAGATGGTCGACAAGATTGCGGAAGGCCGGATGAGCAAGTTCTATGAGGAAGTATGCTTGCTGGAGCAGCCCTTTATTCGCGAAAATACCATCTCCGTCGGCGAACTGATCCGCACCGCCAGTGCGAAGCTTGGGGGAAACCTGAGCGTAGCGCGGTTCGTCCGTTTCAAAGTGGGCGACGCCGATGCGATGCGCCTGGCTGTCAAGGAGAGCCCGCTGCCAGTGACAGCATAGATAGTTGGTCGCGCGGGCCAGAGGTCTCGGCGGCATGCCACAGTACGAGCGAATCTTATTAAAAATCAGCGGTGAAGCTCTCGCCGGCCCTCTTTCCTTCGGATTGGATCCCGATCGCGTGATGATGCTGGCGGGCGAGGTCGCCGACGTGGCGCGCTCAGCGCGTGCAGATAGGGCTCGTTCTCGGCGGAGGCAATATTTTTCGAGGCGTCGCTGCGGCCGCCCACGACATGGATCGCGTTACTGGCGATCACATGGGGATGCTCGCAACCGTCATCAATGCGCTCGCCTTTCAGGATGCGCTCGAAAGCTTGGGTGTTCCCACCCGCGTCATGACCGCGATTCAAATGCATCAGGTGGCCGAGCCCTATATTCGCCGCCGGGCCATTCGTCATCTCGAAAAAGGACGCGCCGTCATCTTCGCCGCCGGAACATCGAATCCTTACTTCTCCACCGATACGGCGGCCACGCTGCGCGGCCTCGAAATCCACGCCCAGATCATCGCCAAGGCCACCAGCGTCGACGGCGTTTACGACAAAGATCCCAAGAAACATCCGCGATGCCGTGAAGTACAACGAAGTGGGCTACACGGAGGTGTTGTCGAAAGCTCTCGGCGTGATGGATGCCTCCGCCGTCGCCATGTGCCGCGACAATCACATGCCGATCATGGTCTTCGATCTCAAGGTTCCGGGCAATATAATGCGAATGGCGATGGGTGATCCGATCGGAACTATCATCCGATAAGGTCGCACCGATTTGATATGAAACAGGAAACTCAAACAGCTCCCTAGCGGTAGCAGCACTTTCAAGAACGTGAAGGAAGTGGAAGCGAATGCTCGCACCCGCATGGACAAAGTGCTGTCGGAGCTTCAGCAGGAGATGGCGCACATTCGGACGGGGCGCGCCTCTATCAGTCTGCTCGATAGCGTGCGTGTCGATTACTACGGATCGCCGGTTCCGCTGAACCAGGTGGCTCAGCTTCATGTGCCGGAGCCGGCCATGATCACCGTGCAGCCCTGGGATACCTCGCACGATTCGCGAGATCGAGAAGGCGATTCGCAATGCCGATCTGGGGCTGAACCCATCGAACGACGGCAAGATCGTGCGCGTGCCGATTCCGCCGCTGACCGAAGAGCGCCGGCGCGATCTGGCGAAAAAGCTGAGCCACATCGCGGAAGAGCGGCGCGTGGGACTTCGCAACGTCCGCCGGGATGCGAACGAAGATCTGAAGAAGATGCTCAAGGATAAGCTGATCAGCGAGGACGACGAGCGTCAGGCGCTCGCCTCTATACAGAAGCTGACCGACGCTCAGATCGCGAAAATCGATCAGGCCGCGAAAGCCAAAGAAAAAGAGATTCTCGAGTTTAAGTAAGCATCTTCTTGTCAGGGCCGCCGCGGAGCAGCGGCTGGCAACTGGCCGACCACGGATTCGTCGTACGTGATCCCGTTCTTCTCGAGCAGATCGCCGATCGACCGGTCCAGCGCAACGCGGGCTTTGATCCACACGCTTCTCGCGGCGACTTCCGTCGAACGAGCCTGCGCTAAGTAGTTCTCCTGCTGGATGACGAGGAAATTCGTCGAGGCTCCGACGGATAGCTTATCCCTCTCAGCACTGACAAGTTGCTCCTGATATTGCCGGCTTTCAATCGCGGCATCCAGTGCGGACCGTGCGGTTCGAAGAGCGATGACGGAGTTCTCGACGTCTTCCCGCACCTGATTTGCGAGTAGTTGCGTTCGGGCTTCAGCTTGCCGTACCTGCAAAAGGTCACGAGCGGCATCCGCCTGCGCTACATGGTTTTTCAGCGGCAGATTAAACTGAACGCCGGCCTGGTAGATCCGCGACGTACGCAATCCCGCAACGCCCAGGTCGGTCGGCGCAGTGATCAATCCCGTTCCCGGAGTGCCTAGTGTTGTAAACGGCAGTTCCGAGCTTACGCGTGTCTGAAAATTGCCGACGAGATCCACTTGCGGCTTCGCCGCGTTCATGGAAGCCTTCAACGCAATCTCGCCGCTCTGCACCTGCAGCGAGGCTTGGGCCAGATCCGGACGCGTCGAAAGCGCTTCTGCAACAAGCGCATCGAGGGGCCGCAGTTCGTCCGCCGGCGGGAATGGAGATCGGATCGGTTGGAACAATCGGCGAGATTCGTCAAGAAACGGATCGGCGCTGCCGCGGCGCGCCAGCTGCGATTTCAGTATCACTTCCTGCTGCCGCACCAGCCTTCCGCCTGGATGAGACCGAGTTGGCTCGAGACTACCAGCGATTGCGCCTGCGTCAATCCGAGCGGCGCCAGCGTTCCCTGCTCGACTTGCGCCGCGTCGTCTTCGTAGAGCTTGCGGGCGGCTGCAAGCGACTCGCGCTGCACTTGCGCGTTCTCGTTCAAGCTCACCAGATCGTAATACAGCCGCGCGACGCCATACACCGTACTGATGAGCTGCTGATAGAAAAGCAGCCGCGAAATCTTTTGGTTGATCGCCGCGATCCGGATATACCGCAGGCTGATGTCCCTTCCTCGTCCGCGCAGCAACGGTTGGCTCACCGTGACGGAAGTATTGGGCGAGGAGAAGGGATCGAGTTGGCTTTGAGTCCCATAAAGCACTTGATGCCGCGTTATTCAAATCGACTTCCACCTGCGTGCCATAGCTGAACCCTTCGACCAGGGCATAATTTGCCGTCGTGAAATCTACCGTCCCTGGTTGCTCGGCGGAAGCGTGTTGCTCGCGCCGCTGCCCAGTGTTTGACAGGTCAGCAGCCCGGAGTTTGATCGCTGAAACCAGGTGTTCTGACCGATGAAGGTCGGTTGAAAAGTCGGAACCGTCGGACCAGCCGCATAGCCGGACGGTGTCTTGCACCGACAAATTCGTTTGCGTCTCTGTAAGTACATTCAGCGAAGTCAGATCGTTCACTGTCGGCGTGTTCGGAGTGACGGTGGAAGCGGCGCTGTTCAGCAAGGGACTCCCAGGTCCACCGACGCCGGTTGGACTCTCCGCAACGGAATAGTTGATGCCGCGCAGGTTACCACCGCCCGACGCACGCAGTGCCTCCGTTCCCGCAATCGACAGATCGTATCTAGCTACTTCAACATCCAGATTATTTTCAATCGCGAGCGCCAGTGCATCGTAGAGCGAAAGATAGATTGCGCCGTTCTGAACCAACGCTCGTGCGCGATCTGCCGGACCCAGATACAGCGCGGGTGCGCTCGGAGCCTCGGTAGATCGAAATGAAATCGAGGAATGACTTGCGGCCGGGAATCTTAGCGTGCTCCTCTTTTGGCGTAGCCTTGTCATTCGCAACCGACTGCAGCAGCGGCGAGGGGGTGGGTCGTCCGGCGGCGGCGGAGGTCCCGCTCGGCAGCGGAGTGCCGGGCGGTTGCTGCGCAAGCGGATCCTGAACGGGAGTCGACTGCTGGCCAAACGAAACGGCTTGAGCAAACACGAGCAGTGCTGTGTTCTCGATTTCGACGGTTGCGTCGTCAACCAGAATTCCGACCGCCAGCGCCAATCCGCCGAGCGTCATTACGTTGATCGTTTCCCCAAGCGCGGAAGGAATGCAGATAGAAGTCAGGATCGAAAGCGGAATGGAAATGCAGACGATCAAGGTACTCCGCCAGCTCCCGAGGAAAAGCAGGATCATCAACGCAGTTAAGATCGCCGCAATCGAAGCCTCTCGCAACACTTCGTTGATCGAGTTGCGCACGAAAATCGATTGATCGAACAGCGGAGTAATTCTGAGCGCGCTGGGAAGATCCGCCTTTACACGGGGAAGCGCCGTTTAACTGCGTTAACGATGTCGAGCGTGGAAGCCTTGCCGTTCTTCAGCACGGTAAGCAGCGCTGAGCGGCGGCCATCTTCACGGACGATGTTGGTCTGCACCGCGAATCCATTGCGTATTTGGCCAATGTCTTTCATGTAGACGATGGCGCCGTTAGCGGCTCTGATGGGGAGATCGTTTAGAGCGGAGACAGTGAGCGGACGCTGTTGACGCGCACGAGATATTCGAGACTGCCGATTCGAGCCGTGCCCGCCGGCAAAATAAGATTTTGTGCGTTGAGCGCATTCGACACGTCAACGCCGGAGAGGTGCTTCGCGTAGAGCGCATTCGGATCCAGATCGACCATGATTTGCCTGGATTTGCCGCCCCACGGTAGCGGGAGAGAGGCGCCTTGCACGGTCGCGAGGCGAGTGCGAATAAAGTTCAGCCCAAGATCGTAGAGATCTTGCTCCGTCAATCCCTCGCCGCTAAGCCCGAGCTGAAGAATAGGTACGCTCGAGGCATCGTACTTCAGCACGTTGGGCGGGAAAGTCCCTGGGGGAAGCACTCTCAAGATGGTCTGCACGATGGCTGTGATCTGAGCGACCGCCATCTCTACTTTCACCTTCGGCTGAAAGTAAACGCGAACCACGGCTACGCCGGTATACGACTCCGATTCGATGTGCTCGATGTCGTTTACGGTGGTGGTCATGGCGCGCTCACAGATCGTGACGATCCGCTTCTCCATATCGTCCGCGGGCAGCCCGGTATACGTCCACACCACGCTAACGACAGGAATGTCGATGTACGGGAAGATGTCCTTCGGAGTGACAACCGCTGCCAGCGCCCCGAGAATAAGCACCAGCACGGAGAACACAACGAACGTATACGGGCGCCGCAGCGCCAGGTGAACTATCCACATTTACGGCCTCACAAAGCGAAGCGCACGGAAAACACGGGTGGGAGAAACGCCTTATTCATACCCAAGCTCGGCCAATTTTACCGTCGAGAATGGTGGTGGTCTGTGTCATGCTTTGCTAGATGCGCGCACCTAAAGGATCGGGACTGTCGCCGCGAAGTTACAAAACAGGTAGAAGGACGAGGTACTTGGGCAAGAGCGCGCGGTACCAACAGATAAAGGAACCCATCCGGTGGCAGAGCAACCCTTGAAGTATGACGCGATCGTAATCGGATCGGGACAAGGAGGCAATCCGCTCGCCCAGCAACTCGCCGGGCGTGGGAAAAAGGTGGCGCTCATCGAATTCGATCATCTGGGCGGAACGTGCATCAACACCGGTTGCACGCCGACAAAAACCATGATTGCGAGTGCGCAAATTGCGCACTATGCGCGGAACGGCCATCGCTGGGGCGTGCACACCGGCGACGTGCGAGTGGATATGAGCGAAGTTCTGAAACGAAAGAACGAAATTGTAGAGAGTTTCCGTTCGGGATGGGAGAGCAAGGTAGACCAACCGGGCAAGCCACGCCTGCTGCGAGGCAGAGCGCGGTTTATCGGTCCCAAACGCGTGCAAGTGGGCGCGGACACGATAGAAGCAGAGCGGATCTTTATCGACACCGGCGCCAGCCCGACGATTCCGTCGATAACAGGCTTGGACTCGGTGCCGTATCTGACTAATGTAGGCATGCTGCAACTGACTGAGGTGCCAAAACACCTCTTGGTTCTAGGCGGCGGCTACGTTGGCCTCGAGTTCGGACAAATGTTCCGCCGCTTTGGCAGTGAAGTCACGATCGTTCAGAGCGCAGCGCGGATTCTACCTGGCGAAGACGACGATGTTGCGCGCGAGTTGCAAAATGCGCTCGAGGCCGAAGGAATCGAACTTCATCTCGAGGCGCGCGCCACTAAAGCCGAGCAGAAGAATGGCAGCATTTCGCTGATGGTTGAAAAAGCCGGACGTTCGGAATTCCTTTCTGGATCGCACCTGCTGGTCGCCACCGGACGCACGCCTAACACCAAAGATCTGGATCTCAGTAAAGCGGGCATTGAGACAAACAAGAAAGGCTTCGTCGTTGTGAACGACAGGCTCGAAACCACGGCAAAGGATGTCTGGGCTCTGGGCGACGTCAACGGCGGGCCGGCGTTCACTCACATTTCGTACAACGATTACCAAATTGTTTACGGAAATCTGTACGAAGGCAAGGACCTGCGGACAAGCTCGCGCATCGTGCCCTATGCGGTGTACACGGACCCGACGCTAGGTCGCGTAGGTTTGACGGAAAAAGCGGCCCGGGCTCAAGGCTGCAAATTGAAAATTGGCAAGGTGCCGATGGCGAACGTCGCGCGCGCGAAGGAGCGCGCCGAGACGCGGGGGTTCATGAAAATCGTCGTGGATGCGGCGACCGATCGCGTGCTGGGTGCCGCAATCTTGTCAGTCGAAGGAGGCGAGCTTGTACAGATTCTCAGTACGCTGATGCTGGCGAACCAGCCATACACGCTGCTGAAGGGCGCCATCTACATCCATCCGACGCTCGCGGAAGGCTTCTTTGGGCTAATGGATAGCGTGAAGGAAGTGGATTAGAAAGCCACATTCAAACGTTTCGATCTACGCTGTACCGGCCGGCGCCCGCGATGAGCAGCGCCAGAAAGCCGCCCAGGAAAACCAGGGGCAACTCGCCACTGTGCGGACCCGACATAACAAAGTGGTGGACGAGCGCGAACGCCACCGCCAAGTTGATGACGATGATCAGCGCAGCAAGCCGCGTGGCAAGCCCGAGCACCACGAGCAGTGAGCAAATTGCATCTGACAGGAGAGCAAAAAGCAGGCTGAGGCGCGGTCCGATATGCACGGGATCTGGAAAGTGAGCCGCCATCTGCGAGAAATGTGCGATCTTCTCTATCCCATGCTTGAAAAAAAGATCGAGGCCGAGCCAAACACGCAGCACCAGCAGGGCGAAATCGTAGTTGCGGGGCAGAAACCCCAGTTGCAGAAATCGATTCATGCGTCAATTGTCAATGCAAGCTGCTACCGGCGTCAACAGCCGTCACGGTGCAAGCACGGATAGAATAGCGGCATTATGCGCCGCACCGTACTTTTCGGTCTCGCTCTGAGCTGCTGTTTTCTCTTCGCTGCGAAACCCGCCACCAATTCGAACTACTTCGCTGAAATGCATTGGAGGCTGATCGGGCCGTTTCGCGGCGGCCGAACAGTGGCCATCAGCGGCGTGGCGCAGCAGTCGAACGTTTATTACATGGCTCCGACGGATGGCGGCGTTTGGAAGAGCACGGATTACGGCAATACCTGGGCGCCTATTTTCGACGGCCAAGATACGGGCTCCATCGGCGCGCTAGCCGTCGCTCCATCCGATCCCAACCTTCTCTATGTCGGGAGCGGCGAAGGATTGCAGCGGCCGGATCTCTCCGTCGGGAACGGAATGTACAAGTCGTCCGATGCGGGAAAAACGTGGCAGCATCTCGGGCTGCGCGAGGGCCAGCAGATCGCCTCTATCGCTGTCGATCCTCAGGATCCCAATCGTTTGTTTGTCGCGGTTCTGGGGCATCCGTACGGGCCGAACAAAGAACGCGGCGTATATCGGTCGACCGACGGAGGCTATTCTTTCCAGCCGGTCTTATATAAGGATGAGAATACGGGTGCCTCCGAGGTCGCCCTCGATCCGACGGATCCGCATATCGTATACGCCGACATTGTGGGCGGCGCGACAGGCGCCCTGGGAGATTGGAGACTCGTTCAACGGTCCCGGCAGCGGATTGTTCAAATCGCGCGACGGCGGGAATACGTGGAAACAGCTCACGCAAGGGATTCCGACTTTCGCGCAAGGACTCGGCCGAATCGGATTCGCAATTGCGCCGAACAATACCAAGCGAATGTATGCCTTGATCGACGCCTCCGCCGCTTACGGAGGCCTGTACCGTTCCGATGATGCGGGAGAGAGCTGGGAAAAGATCAACAACGAACACCGGATCTGGGGCCGCGGGTCCGATTTCGCCTGCGTGCAGGTCGATCCGAAGGACGAAAACACGATCTACGTTGCGAATACGACGACTTACCGATCAACCGATGGCGGCAAGACTTTCATCGGAATCAAGGGCGCGCCGGGAGGCGACGACTACCACACCATCTGGATCAATCCCCAAAATCCGGACATATTTTTCTGGGACTTGATCAGGGCGCCACCGTAAGCGTGAACGGAGGCAAGACCTGGAGTTCCTGGTACAACCAGCCCACCGCGCAGTTCTATCACGTGATCACCGACAATCGCTTCCCATATTGGGTCTACGGCGCGCAGCAGGAGAGCGGATCGGCGGCGGTGGAAAGCAGAAGCGATGACGGGTCCATCAGCTTTCGGAATTTTCATCCCGTGGGTGTTGAAGAGTACGGCTACGTTGCACCCGATCCTCTGAATCCCGACATGGTTTACGGCGGCAAAGCGACTCGCTTTAACTGGGTGACGAAGGACGTGCAAGACATAAGCCCGGAGATCCTTCGCGGGAAGTACCGCTTCGTGCGAACCATGCCGCTGCTGTTTTCGCCTCGTGATCCTCACATTCTGTACCTCGGCTCGAATGTTCTTTTCAAGACGACAAACGGCGGCGATAGTTGGGAAATCATCAGTCCGGATCTGATCACGCAAGCAGTGGGCCATGCCGAGCGTGATTCAGCCCTTCGAATCGCAAGATCCGGAGAAAGGGCAGCATCGCGGCGTAATCTATACCATCGCCCCTTCGCCCAAGGACGTGAATCTGATCTGGGTAGGCACGGATGACGGCCTCATTCAGATCACGCACGACGGCGGAACCCACTGGCAGGATGTTACTCCTCCCGCACTGACGCCGTGGAGCAAAGTATCGCTGCTGGAGGCGTCGCACTTCGACGTGAATACGGCATATGCGGCGATCAATCGCTTCCGCCTCGACGATCTGGGGCCGCACATCTATCGAACGCATGACGGCGGGAAGACATGGAACCCGATCGTGAATGGCCTGCCCGACGGCGCCGTGGTGAACGCAGTGCGTGAAGATCCAATGCGTAAAGGACTCCTGTTTGCCGCAACCGAGATCGGCGTCTTTGTATCGCTGGACGATGGCGACCATTGGCAATCGCTGCAGATGAACCTGCCCGTTACTTCGGTACGTGATCTCGTCATTCACCAGAACGATTTGGTTGCCGGGACGCATGGGAGATCGTTCTGGATTCTCGACGACATCACGCCGCTGCGGCAGGCGAGCACAACCGACGCGCCGCCTGGCGATCGCTTATTTGCACCTGAAGAGGCGATCCGCTGGCGCTGGAATCGAAATACGGATACGCCGCTTCCGCCCGAAGTGCCCGCTGGGAAAAATCCGCCCGATGGCGCAATCATCGACTACTCAACTGGCGCCAGCAGCGGTCCCGTCACTTTGGAAATCTACGATTCGAAGAACCAGCTCGTGCGGCGATATTCGAGCGAAGATAAGCCGGGACCGACTGAGGCGGAATTGCAGCGCGAGCTGAACGTCCCCACCTATTGGATACGCCCGCGGCAGACTTATCTGCTGAATCGGGAATGCACCGGTTCGTTTGGGACCTTCGTTACGCTCCGCCTAAGGCGCTCGATTACCAATATCCGATTGCGGCGATCTATCACGATACGTCGAGAGTGCCGCGGGGTGCGCTCGTGTTACCGGGCGAGTATAGGCTCAAGCTCGTCACTGCAGGAAAAACCTATTCTCAACCGCTGAAGGTGATCATGGATCCGCGGGTGAAGACGTCCAAAAGCGGACTCGAACAGCAGCTCTCTCTGTCCTTGCGGCTCGCCGACATGATGAGTGAAGCTTACGAGGCTCTGTCGAATGCCGGAACATCCCCCACCTCGCCTGGACTAAACAATTCCCTTCAAAGACTCAATCGCGAACTGACGCGCGTCTTCGAAGTGATTCAAGGATCTGACAACGCCCCGACCACGCAAGCGGTCGCAGCAACCCATGAACTCGAACGGCAATGGAAGCAAGTGAAGGCACAACTGCCCGTGCGCTAAAACGTCACTGCACCCGAGAACTGCAGCGAGCGCGCGGGAAGCTGGTTCGTAATACCAGCCAAAGGTTGCCCGAAACCCGCGCCGGGTGTACTGCCGTTCCCATACGTGCCGCTATAACCCACGAAGTTAGCGTGGTTGAAGACGTTGAACGCCTCGGCCCGAACGATCAGATTCACGCGCTCCCTTCCGAACGCAAATCGGCGCTCGAGAAATGGCGATACGTCGTAGATCGGCCGGCCTCGCGCCCGTGTTGCGTCCAATCACGACACCGTTAATGACGGGCCGATCCGTCGTCGCGCCGTTGTCTCCACTATTCGTTGTCCCCGTCACGACGTTATAAGGCAAACCGGACCCGAAGGTCGCCACACCGCCGAAGTTGATCTTGAGGGGCAGCAGGTAAACTCCGCTCAGCACGAATCGTTGCCGCTGGTCGAAAATAGCGATCGCCGTTCTCCACTCGGCCGGTGAAGTTCGGATCGTTTGGATTCTGGCTGGGAATGTCCGGATCGACGTTGTCAATAGCGTGCGACCACGTGTAGCTCGCAAGCATCGACAAGCGCCGGGCAAACGTGTGGTTCAGGTTTACATCCAGAGCGTCATAGTACGAGTAACCATCATTGACGTCCGTTTGAATCACGGCATACGGCGGCTGAGGATTGGTCGCCCGAGCGGGGTTGCAAGTCAAATTGTTTTGCGCGTACCAGGAAATCCAATAGGGACGCGTGCAGTTTGCCGCTTGAGCCGAGCGGCTCTGACCGGGTGCGGTACGGATGAAAGGAGATGGCGGGTCTACGTCCAGTGGACGATTGATTTTCAAGGTGTGCGAGCCTACGTAATCCACGCTCAGAATCCACCCGGGAGCAAGCCGCTGCTCGACCCCGAAGGTCCATTGTTCGGAATACGGGATTCAGCAGCTGGTTAGGGTAGCCGATCAGCGTAGACACCGGGAAGAATTGATTCAGATATGCAGTTTCACCCGGCCGCACATACAGGCTTCGTAGCGGGGCGACTGCGCCGGCGGGGAAAGCCGGGAGTGGAGCGGCGGAGACGCTGGCTGGAAACCCGATCTGCCCCGGCCCGGCAATGTAGTTGAAAACGCCCGTCGGTCCGGTGAGCGCATAATTCGCTTCCGAATTGTCGACTACTTGCGAGTAATAGATACCGAAGCCGCCGCGAATGACAGTTTTTGCCTCACCGCGCCAGTTGTATGCGAATCCTACGCGGGGCGCGAAGTCGTGGCGCGAATCGGTGAACGTCTGCTGCTCGTAACGAAGTCCGAGATTGATCGTGAGATCGCGCCGCGCGTGGTAATTATCCTGGACAAATAAGGCCCACAGCGTATCGTTGACCGTGTAGTTTGCGTTTCCGTAGCTCTGCGTATAACTTTGAACATTGTTGATGTTATCGAGATAGGCGGAACTTTCGCACACTGCGAGGGCCTGGGTACACGTTTTATACGCAAATTGGCCATCATAAATAGGGCCGCCGAACTCCTTGCTGTTTCCCCCATTGCGCGCGAAGATAACGTCCGCGCCGAATTTGATCTGATGCGATCCCCAAACGGCCGAGAGGGTATCGTTCGCCTCATATTGCCGGTTCATGAGCAACGCCGATTGAGAAGTCCCCGAAGTGAATGTTCCACCCGAAGAAATCGGAACGGAGAACTGGGTGCCAGAGATGACCGGATCGAACTCGGTTATGGGAGACGCCAATTGGAACTGCAAACGAACGTTGTTAATCAATGTAGGACTTAAAACCGCCGTTTCGCCCAGCTCCTCGGAGTAAGTGCGCCGCCGAAAAATGCGATCGACGCTCGGGAAGATTGTTTCCGCCAACCGTTCCGTTGGGGTTAGTGTCATAGAACGCGTCCACGTCGCTGCGCAGAAAAACGTTGTTCCGATCGCTGAATTGATGATCGAGGCGGAAATAGCCGAGCCAATCACGATACTCTCCGATGAAGTTCCCCGGAGCGACAGGCGAGATCACTGGGGAAGCGCGGTTTTCCCGGCTATACTCGCCCGCGACGAAGAATTGTGTGTGCCCGCCTCCGCCGACCGGACCAGATAAGGACAAGGCGCCTTGCTGAAGCGTATCGTTGGTCAGGTCGTTGCCGCTCGTTGCATTCGTGGAGCTGAAGCCCGAAAGTTTGGCTTCCGTCGCAGACGGTCGCCCAAGGTAAAGCGCCTCGCCATGAAAATCATTCCCGCCGCTTTTGGTGACGATGTTCACCACGATTCCGGTTCCGCCGCCGTATTCAGCCGAAAACGAATTCGTAAGCAAGTCCATCTCCGCGACCGCGGCGAGCGGGACGTTGCTAAAGATCGTCTGGCGACCCCAGCTATCGTTTCCCGTGCTGCCATCGACCTCGAACCACGTTTGCCGCCTGCCCGCGCCATTCGTGGTAAACAGATTCTCATTCATGAACACGTCACCCTGATTGATGGCGGGCCGATTAGCCGCGTTCAGCAAAGGCAGATACGTGATTTTGCGATTGAGCAGTGGCGTTTCTTCCATTTGCTTCGCGCTCAGTAGATCGCCCAACTGGGGCTCATCGGTTCGAACTTCGCCCACCACGCCTGAAACTGTGATTCGCGTCTGACCACCGGCGACGCTCAGCTGCAGATTGACCTCGGCTGTAGTCCCCCCGGCGAGCGTGAGATTGCTCAAGTGCGCTTCCGCGAAGCCTATCTTGGTCGCCGTAATCGTGTAGCGGCCTGCGATCGGAAGTCCGGCCAGTGAAAAGTTTCCGCTGCTAGCGGTCAGCGCGGTGCGCTCGAAACCGGTCAGCGTGTCCTCGGCTTTGACTTGCACGTCGGGAACGCCGGCGTGGGTTGGATCGGTGACATGGCCGTGAATGGTCGCGGTGTCGGGCGTCTGCGCTGCCGCATACAGACAAAGAAGAGGGAGCGCCGCTCGGAAAAGGCGAACTGTAGGCATGCTCGAAACAAACCAGAGTACGCCCGCGGCACAGCTACTACCACAGATCGTAGTTAGGAAGAGTTGGTGTTCTTAGCGAATCAAATGTTCCAGTGCGGCATGAACTGAGAAGAGGGTCGCGTCGCGCACTAGCAATGCGAGTACGGCCGCGAACACGATCGTGCTTCCCGATGCCGCAGCAATCCAGAATCCGCGCGGCGAGGCTTCTCTTGTCGATTCTTTGTTCAATAGACGTTCAATCCGCCGTGCGATATCAGAACTGTCGGGCAGCAGCGACGCCATAAGCGGCGACGAAACCGGCATTGGATTCAGGCGCGACAAGCGAACCAATGCCTCCGCGAGCGAAAGCGCCTGCTCGGCATCGCCTGAAGTCGCGTGATCATCCGCCGCCCATTCCGAAAATCTTGCCCAAGCGCGCTCCAGCAGTTGCAACCCCGAAAGGAACGGAAGCATCCCCGGCGTCAGGATCAGCAGCAGACGCTTGAGATTGTCTCGTGAGGAGTGATGCGCACGTTCATGACGTAACGCCGCTCTCAGTTGCTGCGTAGAGAGCGTGTGCAGCACTCCGGACGAAATGATTAGCCGCGAACGGAAGAGTCCGGCAAGCGACAAGCAAGGGGTTGCAGTTTCCAGAACGACCGCCTTTGCACTGTCTTTGCCAAGCCGCATCTCGCATCCCAGGCGCCGGCACTCTCGTACGTACCTGTGAGATACGCCAATCGCGCGGAGTGCCCGAGCAAGCGAACAGGCGAAGATCGCAATGGCAAGAGCCGCGGCGGCCACGCACCCGAAGCCGACCGACTCCTCGACGCCCCGCGGTTCCAGGCGCAGATAACTCGGTACGCACAGCCCGGCTACAAACAAAACCGCAAACCAGAATGGCATCGAACGCAGTCCGAAAACAAACCGGGCAGCCGAATCAGGCTTCATGCGCTCGGCGAACCGGATTGCGGCAGGCGCAATTGCGGACGCGATAAAAACCAGCAGCACGTCAATCAGAAAGAAACATGCCAGGCAGAGGCACAGCAGCCGGATAAGGTAAGAGAGGGTCACGCTTTCCTCCGTTGTGACAGCTCGTCGCGTTTACGTCTGATCTTGTGTTCCAGTTCGTCGAGGAGCGCTTCGTCGTGCTTTCCGACGGCATCGACCAGGCATGAGATCAGCAGTTCGCCGGAATGCTTTGGGCCGGTCAGGAACCGGGCCACCCAGTCGCCGGCGCGCACCTGCTGCCATTCGTCTCGCGATAAGAGCGGCGAATAGACGAACGCACGCTCCGATTTGCGCCGGCTGAGGAGACCCTTTTTGAAGAGACGATCAAGCGTTGTCATCACGGTCGTGTAAGCCAACGGGCGATCCAGGCGCTGCGCGACATCGCGAACGTTGCCTTCACCGTGAGTCCAGAGAATGTCCATCACACCACGTTCCAAATGTCCCAGCGCTGTCCGAGAGCGCTCCCGTGTGGCGGATTTTCGATTTAAGAAACCCATTCTCGCCATTGGTCAGGAGTGATCGGGAGCTCGCGGCTGCTGCCGCGCCATGTTCTCGGCTATCTTCGTCAGGGAAGTGAACATGTCTACAGGCACCGGGAAGATGACCGTCGTGTTTTTTTCTGTCCCGATCTCAACCAGGGTCTGCAAATAGCGCAGCTGAATCGCGACCGGCTGCGTTTGAATCTTTTCCGCGGCCATGCTCAACTTCTCCGCGGCCATGTATTCGCCCTCGGCATGAATGACCTTCGCGCGCCTCTCGCGTTCCGCCTCTGCCTGCCGGGCGATAGCACGAATCATCTGGTCGGGCAGATCTACCTGCTTCACTTCCACCATGGTGACCTTTACGCCCCACGGGCCGGTGTGTTCGTCGAGCACCGCTTGCAAGCGAATATTGATCTTTTCGCGTTGGCTCAGCAATTCATCCAGCTCCACCTCGCCCAACACGCTGCGCAAAGTCGTCTGAGAGAGCTGGCTCGTTGCGTAGAGAAAGTTTGCTACCTCGATCACAGCACGGACCGGATCGACAACGCGAAAATAGATCACCGCGTTCACTTTGACAGTGACGTTGTCGCGCGTAACTAAATCCTGAGGCGGAACTTCCATCGCCTCTATTCGCAGAGATGTCCTGACAATGCGATCAAGCGGCGCAAACACCAGGATGATGCCCGGGCCTTTTGGTTCGCGCAGTACGCGTCCAAGGCGGAAAATCACGCCGCGCTCGTACTCCGCCAGAATCTTCACCGACGAGATCAGATAGAAAATTAGGATGATAATCAGGATGAATACCGCGCCTGAGAAAAGCCCTCCGAATCCCTCCATCTCTACGCCTCCTTCACAAACAGGACCAGATCCTGGACCCGTTCCACTGAAACACGCTGCCCGGCAGGAATGTTGTGGTCGCTCCGTGCGTGCCAGTATTCGCCCTGCACAAATACTGTACCTTCCGGATCGATCTGTGTTCTCGAAACGCCCGTTTTCCCCACCAGGCTCTCTGGCCCGGTCAGGTGCTTCTGCTTTCGCGCACGCATTCCCAAGAGCCCGAGGAAGATTGTGATGACACCGAAGGCAACCGACACGGCAATCGCCAGAGCCGGCGTAACCCTTCGTGGCCCTTGCAACAAAGCGATCGCACCGAAGGCAAACAGAATCGCCCCCGCGATGCCCGACACCATGTGCGTGTAGTATTTCAGCTCGATCAGCAGAAGAACCACGGCCAAAGCCAGAATCGTCAAACCGTACCAGGTGGGCGAGTCCTGGTACAAGCCGTATGCACCTGCGCAGACAAGCAACAGGCCGAGAATGCCGGGCACGATCATTCCCGGCGCGTGCAGCTCCCAGTACACGCCTAACAGCCCCAGCACAAGAGCAGAAACGCGACATTCGGATCAGTTAAGCCGCAGCAGGCATAACCATAGTTTGTCAGTTTACCGGTTTGCCTGCTGGCTGAAAGAAATTTAACAGCCGCTCAATTAACCTTCTCAGAACTGTAACCGTCTTTATGGACAGAGATGATCGCATCTCGAAAAGGAGAAAGTAAATGACAAAACAGATCTATTCACTCGCCCTGTCCACACTTTTTGGACTAGGTGTGGCGTTGGCTGCACCAATCGCGCAGGACCAGCCGGCTCAGGGTAGCCAATATGCCGGACGGCACGAAGCCGATCCCAACACT
Organism: Terriglobia bacterium; assembly: GCA_963719335.1. Classification (GTDB taxonomy): domain Bacteria; phylum Acidobacteriota; class Terriglobia; order Bryobacterales; family Bryobacteraceae; genus Bog-105. The sequence continues at coordinate 108,859 of CAVRBR010000005.1, forward strand.
CAGGTCCAAAAGCTCAGCAAACGGCTCAACCTTACCGGCGATCAACAGAATCAACTTCTGCCGATCCTCACGGCGCGCCAGCAACAGATGCAGAGCATACGATCCGACAGCTCACTGTCGCCTCAGGATCGCCATGCCAAAATGCGCACGGTCCGGGAGGACAGCGAGTCCAGGATTCGCGCCTTGCTGACCGACAGCCAGAGGCAGACCTACGATCAGATGCAGCAGCATATGCGTGAACGCGCGAAAGAACATCGCGAACAGAAGCAGAGCGCCGCGCCGGGCGACAGCAGCCTAAGCTAAGCAGCAACAGCGCTCAGCTTTGATGAAGGGAGTGGCATCGCCGCTCCCTTTTTTCATAAGCGCACTACTGGCCCGACGCGGATTCGGCGTCGACCAAATCCTTCTCGGGTTTTATGGGAGATTTCTTCGTCTTCTGCTGCTCATCCGGCCGGCTTCGTTTCTCATACGGCGCTAGCTTCACCGGCTGCCCGGATCGCATCGATTGCAACAGAGCCTGAACGATCCGCATATCGGCCATGCCTTCGTATCCGGAGGGCTCCGGTTCAATGTTTTCGCGGATGCAACGCGAAAAATACTCCACTTCACCGCCAAACTGATCGACACTGTCGAACCTTGCCTGTTTCTCTTTGCCCTCGATCTTGAGTGTCATCTTCGGTCTTACGTGATAGTCGAAGGCGGGTTTCAGCCAAAGCTCGCCTTTTGTACCTACAACCTGGTAAGCATCGGCGGGCGCCGCGCCGAAACTACATGTGAAAATCGCGAGCCGGTCGCCAGGAAAGCGGAGAATACCCGTCGCCATCTCGTGTACTTCCCTGAATCGCGGGTCGCCGCTGTTCGCGCCCACGCCAGTGACCTCCGTCGGCTCGTCGCGGAACAGATATCGGCACGCGTTGATCGGATACACGCCCATGTCCATCAACGGACCGCCGCCCATGTCTTTCTTCAGCCGGATATTGCCTTCGGGAACCTGCTGGCTGAACACAGAATTAAATATCCTCAGCTCGCCGAGCTCACCGCCTTGCACTCTTTCCACTGCATTCAAGTTCGCGGGTTCGAAGTGGAGCCGGTAAGCGATCATCAGCTTCACATTGTTCTGCTCGGCGGCGCGAATCATCTCTTCGCATTCCGCCACCGTATCGGCCATCGGCTTTTCGCAAAGCACATGAATGCCCGCCTGCGCCGCTCGGACCGTGTACTCCTTGTGCATGCTGTTCGGCAAGGTTATGTAGACGGCGTCGATACTACCGCTGCGCAGTAAATCGTCATAGCCGTCATACTCCACCGTCCGCGCCACATTGTATTTCCTGCCGAGCTCCTCCGCCTTCTTCGGATCGTCGGTCACAAGTGCCGCCAGTTCGGAGTTCTTCGCTCCTTTGAATCCCGGCAAAATCACCTCTTGCGCGATCCAGCCCAGCCCGACCACCGCGTAGCGGATCTTGGTCTGACCTTTCCTTTTCCTCAGCGAACAGGGCCATTCTTGAAACTCCTCTCATCGGCTGGATGCTTCCACAGCGCCCTTGTTTCCATCTTCCTCTGCCACTTCAAATCCGCAATTCTCATCTGATATGCGTGACCTCCACGCAAACCGATCCTGTTTGCGGGATGCAAGTGGATCCCCAAAAAGCCGCCGCCAAAAGCGAATATGAAGGCAAAACATACTATTTCTGTGCGCCCGGCTGCAAGAAAAAGTTCGATACCAGCCCAGCGCAATATCTAGCGCCGAAGCTGCAACCCCTTACCCAGCTTTCCGCGAATTTGACCAAGCCGCCGGCCGCATCGCCGCCAGCCGCGACAGCAACTCGACCCGCGGAGTACACCTGCCCGATGCATCCCGAAGTGCGCCAGTTCGGCCCCGGAGCATGCCCCAAGTGCGGTATGGCTCTTGAGCCGCTTGAGATCACCGGTGAAGAGGTCAATCCCGAGCTCGAGGATATGAAGCGGCGCTTCTCAATCAGCATCGCTCTGACTGTTCCCTTGCTGATCCTCATGGTCATCGAAATGTTTCCGCACCCAGCCGGCCGAAATTGGACCGCTTCCCTGCTCTCTGGCTGGATTCAGTTCGCGCTCGCAACGCCCGTGGTCGTTTGGGGCGGCCTGCCGTTCTTCGAACGTGGTTGGGCTTCCGTGATCAGCCGCAACTGGAACATGTTCACGCTCATCTCGCTCGGAACCGGAGTCGCCTATCTGTTCAGCGTGGCTGCGCTACTCTTCCCCTCCGCCATTCCCGGCGCGTTCCGCGGCCAAGGCGGAATGCTGCCGCTTGTACTTCGAACCGGCCGCCGTGATCACCACGCTCGTGTTGCTCGGGCAGGTTCTCGAATTGCGCGCGCGCTCGCAAACCAGCAGCGCACTGAAGGCTCTTTTGAACCTCGCTCCCAAGACCGCGCGCCTCATTGCAGATGGGCAGGAGCGCGACGTTCCCCTTGAGCAAATCAAACCCGGCGACCATCTCCGCGTTCGGCCCGGCGAAAAAGTTCCTGTAGACGGAATCGTCACTGACGGCCACAGCTCCATCGACGAATCCATGGTGACGGGCGAATCCATGCCCGTCGAAAAATCGACCGCGGCTCCGGTTACAGGCGGCACCGTGAACGGCACAGGTAGTTTCATCATGCGGGCCGATCGAGTCGGCAAGGACACGTTGCTCAGCCAGATCGTTCGACTGGTCGGCGAAGCCCAACGCACGCGCGCTCCCATTCAACGCTTGGCCGATCGCGTCGCATCCTACTTCGTTCCGGCTGTCGTATTATCGGCGGCGATCACTTTCGCGGTGTGGTCCATCTGGGGTCCGGCGCCACGCCTCGGCCATGCGCTCGTGAATGCGGTTGCGGTGCTGATCATTGCTTGCCCGTGTGCGCTTGGGCTGGCAACACCCATGTCCATCATGGTCGGAACCGGCCGCGGCGCGACAGCGGGCGTCTTGGTCCGCAACGCGGAAGCACTCGAAGCTCTTCATAAAATCGACACGCTCATCGTGGACAAGACCGGCACCCTGACCGAAGGCAAGCCGCGGCTCACCGGCATAGTTGCGTCAAACGGATACTCCGAAAACGAGCTGCTTCAACTCGCGTCCGAGTCTGGAACAGGCGAGCGAGCATCCTCTCGCCAGTGCAATCGTCAGCGGTGCGAAGGAGCGGAATCTCCCGTTTCAACAAGTACGCGATTTCGAGTCTGTTCCGGGCAAAGGGATTCGAGGTTCCGTCGCGGGTCACCGCGTTCTCGCCGGCAATTTAGCTCTCTTAAAGGAGGCTCATATCGCCCTCGACGAACTGGCTAGCCGCGCTGAACCGCTCCGCGCCGAAGGACAATCGCTCATCTACATTGCCATTGACGGCAAAGCGGCGGGCGTGCTCGCCGTGGCGGATCCCATCAAATCGTCTACGGCGGAAGCCATTCGTCTGCTCCATGCTGAACACGTGCGCGTCGGGATGCTCACCGGCGACAATCGCGTGACCGCGCTCGCCATCGCCAGGCGCGCCGGCATTGACGACGTCGAAGCAGAAGTCCTGCCGGACCAGAAAGCTGAAGTCGTGAGAAAACTCCAGTCCGAAGGTCACATGGTGGCCATGGCGGGCGATGGAATCAACGATGCTCCCGCACTCGCCGCCGCAAACGTCGGCATTGCCATGGGAACCGGAACGGATGTCGCCATGGAATCCGCGGGCATCACCCTGGTCCACGGCGACCTGCGCGGCATTGCCCGCGCGCTCCGGCTCAGCCGCGCCACCATGCGCAATATCCGCCAGAACCTCTTCTTCGCTTTCGTCTACAACATCCTCGGCGTGCCGATCGCCGCCGGCGTCCTCTACCCGTTCTTCGGAATTCTGCTCAGTCCGATGATCGCGAGCGCCGCCATGACGTTCAGCTCCGTCTCGGTGATCACGAACGCTCTCCGCTTGCGCAAGGTCGAGTTGTAATCACGCTTCCTGCTTCTGCTGAAAATTCTTGATCGCTTTCTCCAGCAACTCAATTGCCCGCCCGGGGCCGTCCACTCCTTGCACTTCATCCTGTTTACCGGAGTTCTTGTTGTAGAGCGCCAGAAATTCCTTCACTTGCTGCACCAGTGATTCGTTCAACTCCGAAATTGATTTGACATCTTTATACTCAAACGAGCGAATCGCCACCGCCACCAAGCGATCGTTCTGCGATTTCTTCCCCTTTTCGGTCTGCTCCACTCGAATTACGCCGATAATCCGCACCTTCAGCAGACATCCCACATGCGCGGGCTCATCCATCAGGACGATGATGTCGAGCGGATCTCCATCCTCGCTTGCAGTTGAAGGAATAAACCCGAAATCGAACGGGAAGCTGAAGCCGTGCGGCAGAAGATTGGATAACGAGAATAGCCCGGAATCGGGCTCATATTTAAATTTGTTTCTGCGGCCTTGTGGCGTTTCGATTATGGCCTGGCATTCTTGCGTGGTTTTGTTCAGCTTGTGCGGTAATCGGCTGATATCTTCCATGTTCAGACTGTAGACTCTATTCCCAAGTCGCCTGAAACACTGATTCCATCGGCTCAATCCTATAACTAACAATGCCGCGAGCCGCACAGAAGTCTGCGAAGAAACCTTCCAGCCTAAAACGGGCCGCCCAAAAGAAGGACGACATCGCTGAGGTCGCCCGGAAGAATTTCGGATTCAATGCTTTGCGTGTAGGCCAGGAAGAAGCGATCCGAAGTGTGCTTTCGAAAAAGGACACGCTCGTCGTGATGCCGACCGGATCGGGCAAATCCGCCATCTATCAAATCGCCGGCCTGATGATCGAAGGCTCGGTGCTCGTCGTTTCACCGCTAATCGCCCTTCAAAAGGACCAAGTCGATTCCATCAATTCGCAGGATCACGACGCGGAAGCGGTTGTCGTGAACTCCACGCAGCGCATCGCCGAAGCTCGAAAGGCGCTTGAAAAGATCGAAGAGGGCACCGGCAAATTTATCTTCTTGGCCCCTGAGCAGTTGCGCAAGCAGGAGACCATGGAAACGCTCGAGAGCGCGAATATTGCGCTGTTCGTCATAGATGAGGCGCACTGCATCAGCGAATGGGGCCACGATTTTCGGCCTGATTATCTTCAGCTCGGCCCCGCGATCGAGCGGCTCGGCCATCCCGTAGTGCTCGCCACGACAGCCACCGCATCGTGCGAGGTGCGGGACGAGATCGTAGAGCGTGCCGGTATGCGCCGTCCGAAAATCTTCGTTTATGGCTTCGACCGCCCGAACATTTACCTGCGTGTCGATCATTTCGACAAAGAAGACAAGAAGCTCGAGGCCCTGGTCCATCGAGTGAGATGGGCCGATAAACCCGGCATCGTGTACGTCTCAACCAGAAAAACCGCCGAACAGATCATGAAGCTGCTCGAAGAGGAAGGCATACGCGCGCTCTTCTATCACGGAGGGCTGAAGGCCGCCGAGCGCCACGCGATTCAGGACGAGTTCATGTCCGGAAACGCCGAAGTAATTGTTGCGACGAACGCGTTTGGCATGGGTGTTGACAAGGCCGACATCCGCTTCGTGTATCACTACGACATCAGCGAGTCGATGGACGCCTATTACCAGGAGATCGGCCGCGCAGGCCGCGATGGTGAAAAAGCTGAAGGCGTTCTATTCTTCCGGGATGAGGATCTCGGCATCGCCAAGTTCCACTGCAGCGAAGCGAAGCTCGAACCCGAACAGGTCGAGCAGGTTGCCGAAGTAATTGCCGATCAGGAGGGGCCGGTCGAGCCGGAGGAGATCGCCGCGGAAGCCAATCTGTCGGAACGCAAGCTCACCAGCGCCATTCATCGCCTTGAAGATGTCGGCGCCCTGAAAGTTCTGCCGACGGGCGAAGTGAAACTCGCCGACGATACCGACCTCGCACGAGCGGCGCAAGCTGCGGCGGAAGAGCAGGATCGCCGCCGCGACATGAAGCAGGATCGTTTGGGACAGATGCAGGAATACGCCAACACGAGCGCCTGCCGCCGCGAACACCTGCTGCGCTACTTCGGCGACGACTTCACCGCGCCTTGCAACAACTGCGACAACTGTGAAGCCGCTGCTCCCGCCATGAAAGTGGACCCGAGCGTCGGGACGCGGCGCGAAGTAGCGTAGAGCATTTCACGCGCCAGCCTGCAGCACCGCGAGCAACATCCAAATAACTGCGACGTACCCGCGTAAGCCCCGTCCGGGTGTCGTTCAACTCATACAAAACCCTTGCTATAATGACATTTTGTCCGCTGTCCCCGGAGTGCTTGCCGTGCTGTTCGGCTGCGTGAGGAGCATTTGTGTTTATAAGCCTCCAACAACTGGAACAACATTCTGTCCGTTTTAAGGTCGAGATCCCGGCAGGCGAGATTGATTACGACAGTAAATTGACTCAGTCTTCCATTCTTCATGCCGAGGGCTCGGCGGAATTGCTGAATCACTCTCTCGGCGAAGTCCGCGTGCAGGGCAGCTTGAGCGTAGACATTCAGGCGACGTGCGACCGGTGCCTCGAAACGGCAGCGTTTCCGATCGAGAACCGCTTCGATCTGGTCTATATGCCGGCGGAGGAATCGCGCGGTGGCGAAGACGAAATAGACCAAGCGGGAATCGAGGTTGGCTACTACGAAGGCAACGGGCTGGCGCTCAATGATATCCTTCGCGAAGTCGTCCTGCTCGGCGTCCCAATGCAGCTCGTGTGCAGTGAGGCCTGTAAGGGTATCTGCCCCGTTTGCGGCCAAAACCGCAACCAGCACGATTGCGGATGCCAGGCTGAAACGGCCGATGACCGCTGGAACCAATTGAAGAATTTTAGAGCCGAGATCGGCCCGCACAACTGACCCGTCCCGTCAGTCGGAACACGTTTTTATAAGAGAACTGAGAGACTAGATAAACGATGCCGAATCCTAAACGCCGCCACTCGAAACGGCGCACTTCCACAAGGCGTGCACACGACGCGTTAACCGTTCCGCAAGTCGCCGAATGCCCGAATTGCCACGAAAAGATCCGCTCCCATCGCGCCTGCCCGCACTGCGGCAAGTACAAGGGCCGCGAAGTAATCGAAGTAGTCGAAACCTAGCCGCATCGCCTCAGATAGACTCCTCGAAATGGTCACGATAGCCCTCGACGCGATGGGAAGCGATCACTTTCCCCGGCCGGAGGTGGAGGGCGCTCTTCAGGCTGTCAAGGCTTTTGACGTCAAGTTGATTCTCGTCGGACGCGAAGAGGTGGTCGGCAAAGAACTGGACCGTCATTCCGGCTGGCGATCTCTGCCGATTGAAATCAGGCAAGCGAGTGAACAGGTCACAATGGAGGACAGCGCCGGCAAAGCCCTCCGATCGAAAAAAGACAGCTCCATCCGGGTGGCCTCGCGGCTTGTGAAGGAAGGCGTTGCGCAGGGCGTCGTTTCCGCCGGCAACACCGGCGCGGTCATGGCCACCGCCAAGATGACGCAAGGTATGCTGCCTGGGGTGGATCGCCCGGCGCTCGCCACTGCCTTTCCCACCCTGAACGGCAAGTCTGCCGTGATGCTCGATGTCGGCGCAAACGTCGACTGCACGCCCAAGATGCTGGCGCAGTTTGCTGTTATGGGGAACGCCTACTCTCGCGTCATTTTTCGCGCCACTCGTCCCCGCGTCGGCCTGCTTTCTATAGGCGAAGAGGAGCACAAAGGCAACGGCCTCACCCATGAAGCCACGCCGCTTCTCAAAAGCCTCAAGCACCTGAATTTTATCGGAAATGTGGAAGGGCGTGACCTCTACACCGGCGCGGTCGACGTCATTGTCTGCGATGGCTTCGTCGGCAACGTTGCGTTGAAGGTGAGCGAAGGGTTGGTCGAAGTCATCCGCCAGATGCTCAAGCAATCCCTTAAGGCAACGCTCACGCGCAAAGTGGGCGCTTATCTTGCGCAGGGTGCGCTCGCCGAACTCAAAAAGCGTATCGACTACTCAGAATATGGTGGCGCGCCGCTGCTGGGTCTGAACGGTATCTGTGTCATTTGCCACGGGCGTTCGAGTGGAAAAGCGATCCGCAATGCCATCCGGGTCGCTAAAGAGTTTGCGGAAGGCAAAATCAACGAGCGTATTGCAACCGAGCTCGACGGCTGGGCATCGGCACAAGCAGGTTAGTATGTGTCGCCCTCTGCTGCTTGCGGCGCTGAGTGTCACGTGTCTTCTTGCGAAAGAGGATCCGGTTCAGTGGACGCTCACGCCGCTGAATGGTGTATCCAGAATCGCACCGGGCGGTAAGGCGTATTTCGAGCTGAATGCCGCCATTCAGCCTGGCTGGCACCTCTACTCGCCGACCACGCCCTCGGGCGGCCCCACCATCACCCGCATTGGTCTCGCTGAAAACCCATCCATCGCCAGCTACAACATCTACCGCCCTCAACCCGCCCGCAAGTTAGACCCGAACTTTCAAATCGATACGGAAACCTACACAGGTAGCATTGCGTTTCTCATCGAAGCGGATATCAGCAAGTCAGCCCAGGGCAACTCCACGGTCGCAGCTACTGCGCGTTATCAGGTTTGCTCTGACGTCAAGTGCCTTCCACCGGTGAAGAAGACCGCAACTACCGAAGTCACCTTCGTAAGCGGGGGAGTGCAAGCCGGACATTCTGTACCGCCCGGCTACGCGCTCATTTCGGCTCAACCTCCGCCAGCGTTGCCGTCGCCCGCACCCGCGCGCAACTTTGGGCCAAGCGATGAACCCTTATTTCCGTTTCTCCTCACCGCCTTCGGATTTGGGCTGGCCGCGTTGTTCACGCCCTGCGTCTTTCCCATGATTCCCATCACAGTCTCGTTCTTCCTGAACCAGAGCACCGCCGCTCCGAGCGAAAAAAGATCCGGCGGCTGGACACAAGCGCTAGTCTTCTGTCTGGGCATCATTGTCTTATTCACCGGGCTCGGTTTCCTGGTTACTGCCATTGCGGGCCCATTCGGCGTCGTGCAGCTCGGTTCGAACCCTTGGGTCAATGCCTTCATCGCTGTCGTATTTTTTATTTTCGGACTGAGTCTGCTCGGCGCCTTTGAACTCCGCCTCCCTTCCGGTTTATTGACGAAGCTTGACCGGGCATCGCAAACCGGCGGCTATGCAGGCACGCTGCTGATGGGCCTGACGTTTTCTCTTACCTCGTTTGCCTGCATTGGGCCCATCGTTGGACCGCTGTTGATTGCCTCGGTGCAATCCAAAGGCGCGCAGCCCGTACTGGGCATGCTCGCTTTCGCAACTGGCCTCGCCGCGCCTTTTTTTCTGCTTGCGCTTTTCCCCGCCTATCTGAAAAAATTGCCGCGCAGCGGAGGCTGGATGCTACGCGTGAAGGTTGTGCTCGGCTTTATCGTTCTCGCGGTCATGCTCAAGTACCTGAGTAACGTTGACCTGGTTCTGCAAACTCACTGGCTCACGCGCGAGCGATTTCTCGCCGCCTGGATCGTTCTGTTCGCCTTACCCGGTCTGTACCTTCTTGGCCTGCTCCCCATGGAAGGCATTAAAAGGGACGAGCGTCTCGGCGTCGCGCGCGCCCTCGTAGCTGCGTTGTTTCTGATCTTCTCGATCAGTCTTGTTCCCGGCCTCTTCGGCGGCCGTTTGGGGGATCTCGACGCCTTCATTCCGGAATCGACAGGCGGCGTATTTGGTGCATCGGCAGTGCAAGCCGAAGCCGCGCCCGCGAATTATTTCAAGAACCAGCTGGGTGACGCGTTAGCCGCCGCTCGCGCGCAAAACAAGTTAGTCCTCGTGAACTTCACCGGTTACGCGTGCACCAATTGCCACTGGATGAAGGCCAACATGTTCCCCCGCCCCGAAATCCATTCGGCGCTGAACGACTTGATCGTCGTCGATCTCTACACCGACGGCACCGACAACGAATCCGAGAAGAATCAAAAGCTCGAGGATTCTCGCTTCAACACAGCTTCCATTCCCTTTTACGCGCTGATGGACGCGGATCAACACGTGATCGCGACTTTCCCGCAATTAACCCGCGACCCGCACGAATTTCTCAGCTTTTTACAATCGAAACCCGCGACCAAACCACAAGCCTCGGCGATGCTACGCTGAGGAAAGAATTTCCGGCCCTCACGCGGATGTGGCGGAATTGGCAGACGCACTGGATTTAGGTTCCAGCGCTCGCAAGGGCGTGGGAGTTCAAGTCTCCCCATCCGCACCAACTACCTACGTCACGAGAAATAGTCGTCGTCGCGATCCATCCGCACTCGTTTCGGTGGACCCACCCCGATCTCCCGTAGCAAACTAGAATGGAGACTTCGGCCTGCGGTGGGCCTGCACCGATGAGCCCTGATGGCAAGAGCAAAGTTGTCCTGGAAGCAAATGGCACGGAGGTCAATACACGTGCGGGCGGCGCGCGCCGGTATCGAAAACCATTGACCAGCTTCCGATGGTGTGACATAAAGGCGCTCCTCGTCGATAGCTTCGGCCGCTGGAACAAACACAACGCCACGCGACTCGGAGCGGCTTTGGCGTTCTATTCTCTTCTTTCCCTCGCTCCCCTGCTGCTTGTGCTGGTCTCGATCGTGGGCTTGGCTTTCGGCCATTCCGCCGCACAGCGCCAAACTGTGCAACAGGTTCAAGAGCTCGTTGGCCCCGCCGCCGGCAAAGCGGTGGCAGCATTTCTGCAGGGATCGGGAAACACCGCCCACGGCATCATCGCCACTGTTCTGGGCGTAATCACGCTCTTATTTAGCGCCTCCGGAGTAGTGATTGAGCTGCGCTCCGCCTTGAACCTGATCTGGGACGCGCCCGACCGCGATTTGAGCGGTATGGAGATGGTCACAGGCTTTGTCAAGGAGCGCCTGTTTTCCTTCGCCATCGTCCTCGGAATCGGCTTCCTCCTGGTCGTCTCTCTCGCGGTCACTACCTGGATAACTGCATTAGGAGCGCTCCCCACCTCTGTTTCCGGCCTCGAAGCCGCGCTGCTGCATGTGCTGAATTCAGTCGTCTCCTTCATCGTCATCGCGGGACTCTTCGGCGCCATCTACAAAATCATGCCGGACGTGCACATCGAATGGCGAGACGTGATTCTCGGAGGTGCGGTCACTTCGCTCCTGTTCTCCATAGGCAAATTCGCCCTCGGCTTCTATCTCGGACGCGCCAGTTACACCTCTACTTATGGAGCTGCCGCCTCCATCGTCGTCCTGATCGCCTGGGTCTACTATTCAGGCCAGATATTTTTCCTCGGTGCCGAATTCACCAGAACCTTTGCGCAACGCTACGGTTCCGCTCCGGCCGAGAAGCCCGAGCAAATCGTTAAGCTCGCCTCTGACACCGCCCCGCCGGTCAAGCCCGCCATCGTCGTGCCCGACGATACCCTGTAACGCCCGCTACAGCTTGATCCAGCACCACTCTTTTGAATACGGAACCCGGCTCATGCGATATCCGGATTTCAATCCCGTCACCACGTTGTCGCTCCAGTTGAACCCGCAGCCCTTTTCCGGATCGTACAACCCCGGTTCCTCCGAGAAGCACATCCCGCGGTGCAGCACCGTGTTATCGCCCAGCGAAATATAAGGCGCCTGATGTCCCTCCGACCCTTCGCCATGCGCCGGCCGATGATAAATGTAGTTCTGAACTCCCTGCTCCACTTGGTATTTGTGAATCTTGTACGCCACGCTCGAACAGGTCGCGCCTTCCACCTGTAGCTCCACCTGCATATCGCACGTGTGCTCACTCACTTCCCAAAGCTTCTGCATATGCGAATCGAAATTACCCGTTGCATCCGCAATAATACCCGCCCGGTAATTCTCTCCGCCGCATCCGCCAATGTAAGCGTCTCCTTCAATCTGGAACGCCATGTTACGGCCGATCCGCTGGTAAATCGGCTGGTTCGGATGCGGATACCCGGTCAGCGGCCCAACCCGCGCCTGCAGCGAAACTTCGCTCGCCACGCCATGATGCGCAGCTCCGTTCGCCAGATTCAGCTCCGATAAGAGTTGATCGTTGATCCACAGCGTAGTCGCCGCTCCAACCTCATAATCGGTGACGTCCGTTCCATGCGTCAGAATGTAATCGCGCGCGAACGCATGCGCCCGATCGAAATACGTGTACGCTCGACGGCACAACGCCAGCTCTTCCGGCGTTTTCATCTCTCGCATCTTCAAAACCGTCTCGGATATGTCTACCCATTCAATTCCCGGCAGCACCTCCTTGGCCTTCGCCAATTCCTTCGGATAGAACTCGCCATCGAGACCAATCTTTTTCCCTTGAACGCCGTGCTTCTTGATTCCCCCCAACATGAACTTGAACAGATCCACCGTTTTCCCCTGTGTCACCGTTCCTTCGTTCGGAAATCCGCCTTCGGAATGCTTGAAATCGAAATACATCAAGCCATCGCCATACCACCAGCTCTTGATCAGGTCTCGATCGAGCGCGGGATAGAAGTACCACGGATCGGCGTCGTTCCTGTTCATGAAAGTGGCTTGTGGCCGCTCTGTCGTGGTGTGCCAATATCCGGTTAGATAAATCACGTTCAGCGGATCGCGCAGAAGAAATGCATCGATGCCGCGCTGCGCGAGCGTATCTTTGAGCCGCGCGACAACGCGCTTATTCCATTCCAGCGGAAGCCGATCCAGCGTGGCAGGTTGCGGCGGCCCCTCTTCGCCCGGCTTCGGCCCAAGCAGCAGCTTTTCACTCGTCCCCGAGCTTTGCGCTTTTAAGTTCTGCGTCCAAGAAAGATTCGACGGTGTCGACTGCATGGCCGCAACCCTGTCGACGCGCGACAAAAACCCGCCGCCCACCAACGCCAAACTACCGCCCTTCAAAATCTCCCGCCGATTTCGTTTCATCTATCCATAACTCCTCAGTCACGCGAACAGCCTCGCGGCCTTCAAAACTAAACGGCGCAGTATATCATGTGGTAAATCACCACCCGGAGCCCAACTTATGCGCCTCTTTCGTTCTTCTTTCTTGATCTTCGTCCTCGCTAACGCTATAACTGCCGGCAACAAGAATCCCGGCGATTATCCATTGCGCATCCACGTCCTTCGGCGAACGGAAACAACCTTTTACCACTCTCGGATGGAAGAGGAAACCAAGGGGCAAGGGCGCGCCAATCTGTTCGAGAATGGTGAACCCCGCGGTGTGGATTTTGAGTTTGACTGTTCGAAGAAACTCCCGACCTCTTCTGGCTTCGAAACTTTTCCGGCAAAGTGGAAGAAGCCCAATCTGGAGCTCATCGTTCTTATACCGGAGTTCGGGAAGGCGGGAAACTACTCCAGCTGCAAGTTCGAAGTGCAGATGAAAGACTTTGCCTATTTCAATCACAACGGCGTCCTAAACACGGAGCCGACGGCGATGTACAAGAAGTGGATGACCGAGCATGACTATGACCCGGAGCACGGGAAGGATTTGCCTACGCTAACCAAGCCGTCCGCTCCGGAGCCCGCTACCCCCGCAAAACCCCCGCTATGAGATAGCCGCGAAATCGCGACTATCGATGTGGCCTCAAGCCGCCTCGCCCTTTGCCGCTTGACCGCGGAGCAGGAAGGTTTTCGGATATGATCCCCGTCCGCAGATCTTAAACGAACCGAAGTCCTTGTACCAGTCGCCCTCCGGCACCTCGGGCCGAGCTTCGATCCAGAGACGAAGCTGATTCAGATCGGTTGTGCTGATCGCCCGGTCGCGCATCCGGGAGATCAGGTGTTGCCGAACACCTTCGGGCAGCTTGTCCCATCGCGCGATTCCCGGCATCAGCCAAAAACCAGTCGGCCCAATTGATCGCCGAGACGCTTTGCAACCTCCGGATCATTCTCGTTGCGGAAGCGCTCCGCCAACTCGAAGAACTCCTGTTGTTTTCGTTTATCCGCTTCGATTCCGTCCTCGATTAGCTCCACCAGGAGGCGATTGGCGCTTAATCTGCGAGTTTTGGCCATGCTGCGCACTTGTGCAGCCAGTTTAGCCGGCAGAGTAACGCTCTGGCGCACTGTTTTGTTGGACACCGTCATGGCACCATTATCCACCGAAATGGTGCACGCGGACCGCGTCCCCTTCAAGGCCCGCCTCGGTCGACATTCGCAATGTGCAACTCGCCCAAAGCGGCGATCTGAGGAGCGGCGCGGTAGAGACCTACCTCTTTCAACAGGACATCGCGGGTCTAATCCTCGACCGCGAGCGGGACAAACTAGATCTCCGACTCACAAGAGAAAACTACCTCGCCTATTTGAAGTCGGGTGTTTTATTCCGCGAATATGTGGGCCCCAAGCCGGGCCTTGCGGATTCTCGTCGGCGATCCCAACAGCTACGCCTTCGGAAGCCTGATCATTCCGGCCGCGCAAATAAAGTAGGCGGCCCCTCTTCTCACTTGTTGACTCTGTCAACTAGTTTCGTGCAGGATGAAGAAATGCCGTCGTCCTCGCACCACACCGAACTCGTACGCAGCTTCAACCGCTTCTATACCAGGCAAATCGGCCTGCTCCGCGAAGGGCTCCTGAAAACCCCTTTTTCGCTCACTCAGGCTCGTGTCTTATACGAACTCGCCCAGCAACCGCGAACACGGTGGACAAATCTCTTCCAGGAGCTCGCCCTCGATCCCGGTTATCTCAGCCGCTTGTTGAAGAACTTTGAAAAGCAAGGGCTGGTCAGGCGCTCGACTTCCAAGAACGACCGCCGCGTTAAGTACCTGTCCCTCACCGCCAAAGGCCGTAACCAGTTCCAGAAGCTGAATGTACGATCGCAAGCCGAAATCGGCGGAATGCTCGCAACTATGAACCCCTCGCAACAGCGAAAACTGGTCTGCAGCATGACTGCTATTCGCGAATTGCTCAACCCGCCGAAAATTGCGGAGCAGCACGTCAACCTTCGCACGCACGTCCCCGGCGACATCGGCTGGGTGATCGCGCGCCACGGCGAATTGTACGCCCAGGAGTATCAATGGGATTCCAGCTTCGAAGGTCTGGTCGCCGAGATCGCCGGCAAGTTCTTGCTGCACTTCGACGAGGAACGCGAGCGATGCTGGATCGCCGAACGCAATGGGGAACGGCTTGGCTGCGTATTTCTGGTCGCGCAGTCGAAAACAATCGCCAAACTCCGCTTGCTCTTGGTCGAGCCATCCGCTCGCGGAATGGGTGTAGGCGCGAAACTCGTCGACGAATGCGTTGCATTTGCCCGGCGCGCCCGCTACCGGAAGCTCACGCTATGGACCAACCACGTATTACGCGATGCGCGGAGAATCTACGAGCGCGCCGGCTTTTCCCTCGTTAAGGAAGAGAAGCACCACAGCTTCGGTCACCATCTCATCGGTCAGTTCTGGGAACTCAAACCCTAATCCGCCCCCGTGGCCCTCGCCTTGCACACCGATTGCACAAGGTGCGTATCAGTCGACGAGTGAATTCTGAACAGGCAAATGGTCCACGCCCGGCGCTCACAAGCGCTTGCCCCTAAAGACGCTCCGAAATGTGATACAACCGCAGGAACAAGAAAGGGACAAATGTCTTACTCATACACCGGTCTGCCGTTCGCCATCGCGAAACTCCACACCCTGTCCAGGAACCAAAAAGTTCCCAACGTTATCGGAAAAGTTATCGGCGACTGTATGACCGCCGCCCGCATCTCACTCTTGGCGCCGGTTCTCTGCGTCGCTTTTGCCGGTGAGAGCTTGGCCCAAACTCCCCAGCCGCCGCCGCAGCCACCCGCTAAGAAAACAGAAAAAGAATTCTACTCTCCGAAAGATCGCCTCACCGCGCTCCAGGCAGCATCGCTTTACACGGCGAAGCCGGTCGCCGAGGCCGACATCCTGAAAGGGCCGAAGCAGGACAAAAAACAGTTTCAGCTCCATTTCAACGACAAAGTAATATGCGACTTCGTCAAACCCGGCTCGGAGATGGGCGGAAAAACGCAAAAGTTCGACTGCAAAATCACGAGCGTCCAAAGCGCCGACGGTCAGGTGCAGGTGTTGAGCGGTCAGATGGAAGAAGAGCCTGTGAAGGTGAAGTTCGGTAATAACGACAATGAAGTGTACGCGGAAATCGCTTCCAGCCGCCTGCTCTGGGCGCTCGGTTTTTATGCGGACTCCTGGTTCCCGGTCACCGTCGAATGCCATAGCTGTCCAGCCGATCCCGAATCGGGCAAAGGCGCGACTGGAACGCGATCGTTCGACCCGGCTATCATCGTCAGAAAGTTTTCAGGTCGAAAAATGTACGAGGTCGGAAAAGAAGACGAGGGCTGGAGCTGGAAGGAATTCCAGGACGTCAGTGGTCGCCCCACTTACGAGAAAGACGGCCTCAAGCTCATCGCCGCCTTCATCGTTCACAGCGACAACAAAGCCCCTCAACAACGCCTGAGCTGCGACGGAGTGAAGGTGGATGAGACCGTTAAGCCGTTTACTACTGTTTGCGACTCGTCTACAATTCTGATTCAGGATGTCGGCGCCACTTTCGGCGGCGGCGGCTTGTTCACAAGCAATGACACCGCGAAAATGAATCTCGGCACTTGGTCCGGCAACAAACTGTGGAAGAAGGTCGGAAGCGGAACGGCCGGACCCGATTGTCCGGAATGCCAGGCTCGGCTGACCAAGAGCTTGGCCGCCAAAGATGGCTTGGAGGATCCAATCATCAGCGAAGAAGGCCGGCGTTTTGCGGCAGGATTGCTCTGTCAGCTTTCAGATCAGCAAATACAGGATCTCTTCAAAGCCGCTCGTGTCGCGGAAATGCCCTCCCACCACAACAGTGATGGAAGCTTTAAGTCGGGCGAGACAGAAGCTTCGATCACTCAGCAGTGGGTCGACCAATTCAAGACCAAGCGGGAAGAACTTGTTGCGGGGCGATGTCGCTGGCACGCCCAGCCCGCGAACCTGACGGTCATCGACAATCCGGCTGGCCTCTCAACCGTTCCGAATTACTGTTCAGCTTCGCCGTTTTGAACTTTGAGGACTAATACTGATGGCGACAAAAATTATGTTCGTTCGGCATGGCGAGAAGCCCGCCGATAACGATTCCATCCGCGGAGTCACCGACGCCGGCGCGCATGATCCCAATGAACTCTCCGTCAGGGGCTGGCAGCGCGCCGGAGCCCTGGTCCGCTTCTTTGCTCCACCGAATGGGCACTTCTCCCATCCCGCTTTAGCGGCTCCCGACGCCCTATTTGCGTGCGCCCCCATGGACCACTGCAAGAGCCTCCGTTCGCAGCACACGATCTCCGTCCTTGCCGAATACTTGAAAAAACCTCTGAATTCGAAGTTCGTAAAGGGTCAGGAACAAGCGGCCGCACAAGCGGCCGTAGCTGCCGACGGCGTCGTTCTCATTGCCTGGGAGCACGACAAAATTCCAGATATCGCGAACCACATCGTGAACAATCAGACCACGTCTCCTCAGAAGTGGCACGACTCGCGCTTCGACCTGGTGTGGGTGCTCGATCGCGATCCGCATTCGGGATGGAAGTTTACCCAAGTTGCTCAGATGCTTCTGCCGGGAGATCTCGCCGAAACCGTTTCCGCTCCAGCCAAAACTGCCGCCGCGGCCGCGAAGAGCGGCAAGTCCAAAAAAGCTGGCGGCTCGCACGCAGGCTGACAATAGCGAACCATCCTGCCTTCCGCTCATTAAAACGCCGTATCGGCCTGCCGCGAAGGCTCTCTAAAGCTCTTCGCTCTACCCTAAAATAATTCGTTCCGCAAAATGCGCTGTCTCTTCGCCTTTTGCTCAAAATTCAGCTAACCCGCCCATTCGTCAAAACCGGCCCGCGCCCCACCGCCACGCCCGGTAACAGCTTCGCCGTTTTTCTTTTCTTCATTTCCCTTCATCGACTTCCACCCGCTTCCCGCCTTCATCGCCGCACTCGCTGCGCCACGCTCGTGTGCAAAAGCATGCCCACCGGCCCAAATACCCCGCACGGAAAGTCGAACTCCAGCATGAACCGCCTGACCCACGGCTGCTGTTCCGAAAAACTCATCCTCCCCGACGAAAAGGAAGAAGACTGGAACGCGCTCCGCCAAAGCTGGCTGGACGATTACCAGCCCGACAACCAGACCTTCGCGTCCATGCTCGAACAAACCGCCCGCGCCCAATGGTTCCTGTGGCGCAAAACCCGCCAGTACAACGAATGTGAGCAGTCCCTCTCCGCCAAATACGCCGCCTCCATCGACTGGTCCGAGGAAGATCACCTCAAAGTCGAGCGCTTCACCCGCTACCGCACCACCGCCGAGCGCGCCTTTCACCGCGAGCGCAACGCCGTCGAGCAAATCCGCAAAAATCGCGCGCTTGAAGCCCACCGCCGCGAACTCCTCGACCTGGAATTAGCGCGCGAAGCACGCACCAACGCAAAAACGTCCGCTAAGTCCGCTAAGCAGGTCGACCCGGAACCTTCCGGCCCGTTCGCCAACTTCGACCTCGACGCCTACTTGACCAAACGTGTGACCGTCCTTCCGCAGCTCACCCAGTATGTCGACGTCATCTACGAAGACGGTAAAACCACCACCAAAGCATCTCCCAGTAACGAAGTTCTGCTTGAGAAGAGCAAGACTATGGATCCGCCGCCGGTCGTAGTGACGCGCTCGATGTCCTTTCACGGCGGCATTCCGGCCATTTACCGCTGGGTGCGCAAAGAGGTTCCCGGCATCAGCACCGGCCGCGATCAGGAACTCACCTTCGACGAATGGCTCATCGTCATTGAGCAGGAGCGCGAACGCTTCCTCGCCACCGGTCACATCGGACCCAAAGATCTCGCCGACCTGGCCCTCTGCGACATGTCCTGGGAAGACGCCAAAATTATCCTCAAAAAACTTGCTGAGGATCGGTCGAAGTGAAAAGTCCGGCGACCAGGATTTCTGAGGTGCTGTTGACGACTCCTAAGGAAGAGAATCGCGACGATCGTCAGCTACCGTCGGATTAGCCGCGGGCTGATCCGCGTGCTCATTGTGTGTCGCATCGCTGTGTGTCGCATCGCTGTGTGTCGCATTGCCGCGTGTCGCATCGCCATTCTGGATTGCATCGCCATTCTGGATTGCGTCGCCGTTCTGCGTGTCGTCAGTTTGAAGGGAAGGCTCCGCGTCAGCTTGTGTTCCCATCGATGGTGGCCCCACCGTTCGCCCTTGACGGCGATCGATCTTTTGCTGTCGCTTCTCTTTGCGAGCCTGTTCTTTTTTATGTTTTTGAAACGATCCACGGCTGGCCATGGAGCCTCCTCTCAAACAAACACTGCGCCCTTAAAGCGGCGTGCGCGACCGGCGCTGAGCTTCGCCCTTGGCGGCTGGCGGTTCGAACGGATTACCAGCGGGACTTTTTGAACCCGCCGCCACCGCCGCTGCCCCGTCCACCACCGCCGCCACCGCTCCGGCTGTATCCATTGCCGCCGCCGCGAGGCCCGTCCGTCTTCGGACGCGCTTCGTTCACGCTTAGCGTTCTGCCATGCAGATCGCTCCCGTTTAAGCCCGACATGGCCGTCTCCGCTTCGTTGCGGTTCGACATTTCGACAAAGGCAAACCCTCGGGGCTGCCCGGTCATGCGATCGGTGACCACGTTGACACGCTCTACCGCGCCGTACTGAGAAAAGATCTGCGTCAGATCTTCTTGCGTTGTCTGGAAACTCAGGTTTCCAACGTATATGTTAGTCATGAAAACTCCTGTTGCTTGAATTGTTCTAAAAGCAGCCAGGAACGAGGAAGGTCATTTCAACGAAAACAGAGCCGCAGCTTTAGGACAATTCAAGAATATCACGAGTATTTGTCCTACCCCGTGGCGCGGAGAACCAATTTTCGCCCTTGACCTGATTTCTTACATGCGCGTCTTATCCGTGAACGTCGGCGAACCCCGCCAAGTCGAGGCCGGCAATCGCACCGTGCTGACCAGCATCTATAAGGTCCCGATCGAGGGCCGAGTCGCACTGCGCGGCTACAACTTGGAGGGCGACCGGCAGTCCGATCTCCGGGTCCATGGCGGTCCTTACAAGGCCGTCTATTTGTATCCATCGGAACATTATGCTTATTGGGCGGAGCAACTGCCCAACATGCATCTGCCCAGCATGAATCTGCCCTTCGGCGTATTCGGCGAGAACCTGACCACCGCAGGCGTCCGCGAAGAAGCCGTCCATATAGGGGATCGGTTTCGCATCGGCTCGACCGTTTTGCAGATCGCACAGCCGAGGATGCCCTGCTTCAAGCTGGCGCTCCGTTTCAATCGCGGCGACATGGTCAACAGATTTTGGAAGAGTGGACGTTCGGGCCTTTATTTGTCCGTCGTTCAGGAGGGAGAGCTCGGGTGCGGCGACACGATCGAGCAAATCTCTGCCGATCCGGAACAGGTCAGCGTGGGGGACGTCGTGCGGCTCTTCAAGGGCGAAACGACGGATCGGGATCTGTTCGAGCGTGCCCTCCGAGCTCCGCTCCCCGGAAGTTGGAAACAAGAGATCCGCTCGCGCTGGCTAGCCGGGCAGAATAGGACGCTCTTCGAGTAGTATTCGACATAGCATCGCTCAACTAAGCCACTTGCAAAATTTATGTTCCATCCCCAAGAGGACTTGAAGCCCAGCCGGAAGTGTAAACGACTTAATACGGTTGAGTGTTTGTTGCCTCATACGTGCCATTTCAAAGCCGATGAGAAAGGTGAGGAGTGGGCCCATACCCGAACTTGTCCGAAGGCGCGCGCCGAGCGAGAACCTCCCGCTCCCCTACGCAATTCAGCCGAAACCATATTCCAGCCCGCGAGAGCGCAGGCTGTACTTCGTGCTTGCCGTTACCCTCGCCCTGAATTTCCTCGTCATCTTCAGCGCCCTCACCTTCTTCGCTCTCGCGCTCCGAAAATAAACCCCGCCCTCCCCACCCATCGGTGCGAGAGAATGGCGACGTGAGATCGAACTCCTCGCGCGCGCTGTACCTCTTGCTGTTCCTCTACGCTGCCGCGAGCATGACCTATTACATCGCCGGCGCGACTGCAATGCTTCAGGAATTCTTCCACGGCGCGGAATACGTCAAGGCGCCGTTTGCAACCGCCGACGACGGCGAGACCATAGCGGGCGCACGCAAAGAAGCAAAGGACGCTGGCCTTACGGACGGCGACGTTCTTCAGGCGCTGAACGGCACCGTGTTTACA
Source organism: Terriglobia bacterium (assembly GCA_963719335.1). Lineage (GTDB taxonomy): Bacteria > Acidobacteriota > Terriglobia > Bryobacterales > Bryobacteraceae > Bog-105. The sequence continues at coordinate 129,856 of CAVRBR010000005.1, forward strand.
GGCGAGGCCCAGCTTGAAAACTTGGTGAGACACTCGACACCCGGCGACATGATGCGCGTAAGTGCCCGAGCGCGCAACGGCCGAACGAAAGATGTGCGTATTCGTCTCCGCAGATGGGAAGGCCCAGGTTTCAGCTTAGGCGCGTACGTCGCGTTTTTAACGCCCGTGCTGTTGGTCCCGCTGCTGACCCTGATCGTCGGCTACTGGGTTGTCGCCGCCCGGCCCCGTGATCCCAATGCCTGGTTCGTCCTGGTGCTGCTTACCGCTCCCGAGGTCTTTTTTGGCAACCTCGATTGGAGATTTTGGGCGGGCGTCGGATCTCTCCTGCTCGGGATCTGGTACCTATGCGTGCAACAGCTGCTCTTGCTCGCGCTGCTGTGGTTCGGCATCTACTTCCCCGAGCGTTGGCGCGTCGATGTGCGCTGGCCTGGGATGAAGTGGCTCCTCACCATCGCGACAGTTGCCGGCTTCGCCGTGAGTCTCTGGATCGATGACGCTGGATTTTTCCACGCAAGACGGATGCCAGGCCTCCTTCCCTTAGAGCGCTGGACCAACCGGATCACAGGTACGTCAGGCGTGATCTGTATGGTGATCTTCCTGGTGGCGATATTCGATAAGCTGCGCTCTGCCTCAACTCCGGACGCGCGGCGGCGCTTGCGAGTGTTGGCCCTCGGAAGTGGCATCTCCTTAATCGGAATGCTGATCATCACCGGTTTGCTTCCGGCCCTTCACTATTCCCCTCCCGAGTGGCTGTTGCTAACGGTAGAAATTCCGGTCTCCATCCTCTTTCCGCTGACGCTTGCTTATGTCGTCGTCGTGCAGCGCGCCATGCATCTTCGTATTTTGCTGCGCATGGGGACCAAGTATCTGTTGGCGAAAGCCACGCTCATCGTCTTGCAGATTGCGCTGGTCGCGTGGGGCGTTCTTGCGGTTATTGTTCCGATAGTCGAGCGGCACAAACCTAGAGTCATGTACGTTTTCGTCGCTATCGCGATTGTGGCGGTCGCCGCTCGAATGTCTGCAAAAGGGCGCCAGTTCAGCCTCACCGGCCAGTTGCATCGCTGGCTCGACCGGCGCTTCTTCCGCGAAGCCTATAATGCCGAACTCGTCCTCAGTGAGCTCTCCGACGACACCCGGCGCTTTACCGATCGCGAGCCCTTGATCGAAATGGTCTCGCACCGCATTTCCGAAGTCCTGCACGTAAAGCACGTCGCCGTTTGGTTGCGCGGCAGTAACGTCTTTCATCTCCAGCAGGCCTTGGGCGCCGATATCGTCGGGCCGTTGCTGCTTCCCGCGTCCTCCGCCTCCGTGCAGCATCTTATTCAGACCAATCGCCCAGCGACTCTCTATCGCGATCGCCCCGAGCGGTGGTTTGTCGAAGCTGGCGCGGAAGAGCGGCACACTCTAAACACAGTCAATGCCGAACTGTTGCTCGCGCTCCCCGGGCGCGACCGTATCATGGGCGTGATGGCGCTCGGGCCCAAGCTGTCCGAAGAGCCGTACACGCCCACCGACCTGCGCGTTTTGCAGTCGGTCGCAACCCAAACTGGTCTCGCTCTCGAAGTTACTGAACTCGCGCACTCGCTCGCGGAGGAAGCCGCACAGCGCGAACGCATCAACCGCGAGATGGAGATCGCCCGTGAAGTGCAGCAGCGTTTTTTCCCTCAGCGCCTCCCTCAGATTCCAGGACTCAGCCTCGCCGGAATGTGCCGCCCCGCTTTCGAAGTGGGCGGCGATTATTACGACTTGATCGAAATGGACGACGGGCGTATCGGCGTCGCCATCGGAGACATTTCGGGCAAAGGCATCTCCGCCGCCTTGCTCATGGCCAGCCTTCGCGCCTCGCTCCGAGGTATGACCCTCGAGAGCCCCAGCGACCTCGCGAAAATGATGGCCAAGGTGAACCGCCTCGTCTATGAGGCCTCCGCCAATAACCGCTATGCGACGTTTTTCTTTGCGACCTATAACCCGGCTACCTGCGACCTGTGGTTTGTCAACGCTGGGCACAATCCGCCCTTCTTAATGCGCGCCCAAGCCAACGGAGACATGAATCCGCTGCGCTTGGAAACAGGCGGATTGGTTGTCGGATTACTTCCCGACGCGCAGTACCAGGAGCAATGCATTAGGATGCAAGCCGGCGACGTCTTACTCACCTACACGGATGGAATCAGCGAAGCCATGACCGCGGACGACGAGGAATGGGGCGAAGAACGGATGTTCGCGGCCGCCGATGCTGCCCGCCACGGCTCCGCCGACGACATTTTGCACGCCATCTTTCAAGCCGCCGATCGATTCACCGCCGAAGCTCCGCAACACGATGATATGACCCTCCTTATCATGAAACTCGAGACCTGCCGCGCAGTATCTAATTAAGAGGACACTTATGATCTCATTCCGATCCGTCGCTTTATTCCTGCCCGTGTTATGTTTCTTACCCGCCGCCCTGCCGCAATCGCCCCCGGCGGCCGACCCTAACAAGCTGGTGACCATTGAAGGCTTCAACATTAAGGGCACGCGTCTCCCCAAGGAATCCATCATTCGGCTGTCGACGCTGCAAGTGGGACAGCAGGTGAATTACACAATCCTGAATGCGGCCTGCCACAGAATCACATCGACGGGCCTGGTCAAGATGATCAACTATGCGTACGATAAATTTCCGGGCAGGCCAGGTGTAATGCTTTCGCTCAGCTTGCAGGATGAGCTGCCTTTGCTTCCCGCGAAGATCGCGCCCTCCGAGGACGAAGACCGGATATGGCGATGCCTGCACACGGCGGATCCTATCTTTACTCGCGAACTGCCGAACACCGAAAATGCGCTGAGTTTCTACGCCGCTAACATTGAGCGCTGCCTCAAGAATCAGGGCCTTACCAATGAATCAGTAGACGAAGGCTGTCGTCCTGCGACGGCGCGGGGAACTCCACTCAGATCGTGTTCAACATCCGTCCCGCAGACAGACGCGCGCTGCGCCAGTAATGATGTCGATTCTGTGACGCGAACACGTTTCTTCGGTGCAGCCGGTCTGCTGCTGGGTTGTGCTGCCGTGCTCCTGTTTGCTCAGCTAAACACGCGACGCGGTAATGGACCCTATGGCGTTCCGCAGGCGACTTTTTTCGCACATCGGCTGGGGACTGATCACGCTGAGGGCATCGCCGGCATGGACATGAACGGCGATGGCAGGCCGGATATCCTCAGCGGGGCCTATTGGTACGAGAATCCTGGTCCCGCAGGCGGCGAATGGAAGCGTCATCAATACCGCACCGTTGAATACTAGATGAATTCGTCTCCGACTGCGGCGAATGGGCCGTGGACGTGAATCACGACGGAGCGCCGGATGTGGTCACAGTTGGCTGGCAAACCGACGGCCTGTGGTGGTACGAGAACCCCAAAAAGCCGGGCGTGATGTGGCAGCGTCATCTCATAGCTCATACCATCGACACCGAAGGCGGTTGGATGGCGGACCTGAACGGCGATGGCAAGCCGGATCTGGCGCTGGCTCATTATGGCCGGTCGGGCATCATCTGGATCGATTTCGCGGGTCCCCAGCCCCGCGTCCATCACGTCGGCGGGCACGATCAGGATGGACACGGAACTGGCATGGCCGATATCGATGGCGATGGCAAAATGGATATTCTGACACCGTTCGGTTGGTTTCAAAACATCGATGCGGATAACGACAAATGGCAGTGGCACGCCGACTGGAACTTGGGCGAACCGGGTTTCCCGATCATCGGCTACGACGTAAACGGCGATGGAAAAACGGACATCATTTACGGGCGCGGCCACAGCTATGGGCTGTATTGGCTGGAGCAGCAGGGCGATAACTCACACCGGCAGATGGATCAAGCACACCATCGACGAATCGTTCTCGCAGGTCCACGTCCTGAAACTGGTCGACATCGACGGCGACGGCCAACCGGAGTTGCTGGCCGGCAAGCGTTATCGCGGCCATAGCGGAAACGATCCCGGCTCCTATGATCCGTTGGTCCTCTACTACTACAAGATCGATCGCAAAACCGCGAAGTTCACTCGCTACGCCATTTCAGTCAATGGAACGGCCGCCGCCGGTACGCAGTTTCTTGTTCAGGACCTGGATGGCGACGGAGATCTGGACATCGCGGTGGCGGGCAAAACAGGCGTGCATTTTCTCGAAAACCTGAAAGTCGATCGCGTGCCCAAAGCCGCAACGCGAGAAAGAGCTGCTGCTCGATAAGAACTGGCCATTCCCGGATGAGGGCGCCGAATTCCATCCGCCCTGGAAAGTAGACGTTGCCGGCGAAGATCGTGTCGTTAAATACGCTTCCTCTTTTTGTTATTGACAAGCTGTCGGCGTTGGCAATACGATGGCCGAAACACCACGCTGCTGTTAAACTTTAACCGAAGGAGGGTTTTTCATGCGTCGAATCCGCAGTTCGCGTTGTGTGGGCCTCTTTTCTTTCCCGCTCAGTCTTTTGATTCTGTGTTGGCAGCTTTAGTCGTTGTACCGATGCCGGCCTCGGCTCAAAACGTGAGCGGCGGCGGCGTGTCGGGCCAGGTAACAGACCAGCAGGGCGCTGCCATTCCGGTGCCGACGTCCGCCTGATGGATGTGACAACGAACACGCCGCGCGTCGTCAACACCAATAGCGACGGCCGTTACACGTTCAACAACATCCGCCCGGCAGCTACAATCTCGAGGTCCGGAAACAAGGCTTCGCAATGTCTCGAGTCGAGAGACAAATGTCGAGGTCGGCTTAGTACTCACTTTGAACGTCACCTTGCAGGTCGGCGCGACAGCGACCACTATCGAAGTCCAGGCACAAGCCGGCGCTGAATTGCAGACCACCAACGCCACGGTCGGCAGCACCGTCACGGGCGACGCCATCATGTACCTGCCCAATCTTGGCCGCGACGCCAACGCATTCATGGTACTGCAGCCCGGCGTATCGCCGACAGGCGAAGTCGGCGGGCTACCCTCGACGCCAGCATGTTCCAGCTCGATGGCGGCAACAACACCAACGACATGGATGGCAGCATGAACAAGCTATACGCCCTCCAGCGGCTACATCGGTCCAGCCACGACCGGCGGCGTCCCTTCGGGCGTTATCCCGACGCCGGCCGAGAGCATTGAGGAATTCAAAGTCGCAACCAGCAATCAAACCGCGGATTTCAACCAGGCCGGCGGCTCCCAGGTCCAGATGGTCACTAAGCGCGGCACCAACAGCTTTCACGGCTCGCTGTACGAGTATTACCTGGGCAGCAACTGTCGGAGCCAATTTCTGGTTGAACAACCACACTCCGGATCCAGCCAAGGGCCTTCCCTACACACCGCTGCCCTCAAGTCATCAGAACCGCTTCGGCACTCGTTAGGCGGTCCATTGCTGCCTAATTTCCTCGGTGGAAAGACTTACTTCTTTGTCAATTACGAAGGCCGTCGTTTCCCGCAAGGTACGACCATTGAAAAGCTTGTGCCCACGCCCTCGCTGCGCGCCGGAATCATCACTCTTCCGACGTGAACGGCAACGAAGTGGGTTACAACATCAATCCCTATCCGGTGACTGTAGGAGGCGTCACGTTATCCGGGTTGCGCCGGCGCGAATTATTGCGATCCGCGCGGGATCGGAATGAATCTCGTTCGTCAGCTCGATTTGGAATAAGTACATGCCCTTGCCGAATGATCCGACGCAGGGCGACCGTTTCAATACTCAAGGTTATCTCTCCGCCATCTCATTGCCCCAAAGTTCCGATTTCGGAGTGGCGCGCATCGATCACGATTTTGGCGACAAGTGGCATTTCATGAGCCACTTACCGTTACTACAAATTCGTGCAAACTTCGAGCGCCCAAATCGATATCGGCGGGATACTGTGCGGCAGTCTGGGCCAAGCATGCGCAGTTTCCACCCGGCCGCAACAACCCTGGTATCTGGTTATCGGTCTGACGGGCAGCCTCACTCCGAACACCACCATGGATATTCATGTGAGCTATCTGCGGAATTTCTGGCAATGGGGCGACGATGCTTCTCCGCCGCAGCTTCCCGGCCTCGGCGGTGCGCTCGAAATGGGTGGTGAAAGCAAGCTGAATTCTCTGGTGCCGTACAACGTCGATACGCAGGACACGCGCCAGCGCTTCTGGGATGGCAAAGACAAAATGATCCGCGACGACATCAGCAGCCTGCATGGCAATCATCTGATCCAGTTCGGCGGCTCTTACCAGCGCAACTACGATTTGCATCAGCGCAACGATAACGGCGTCGGTATCGACACCTCGCCCGTCTATCAGCTCGGCACTACCAGCAACGCCGGATCGGGCCTGGTGATGACCGGCAACACTCCGGGCAGCCTTGCTTCGAGCTCGGTCAGCATTGTGCTCGGTACTACTCCATGCTGCTTGGGCATCGTCACTCAATCTCAAGTGATGTACTCGCGCGCCGGTTCCAACCTAGCCCTCCAGCCGCTGGGAACGCCTCTGTTCGATCAGAGCATCATTCCGACTTATGACACGTACTATCAGCGATACCTGGCACATGCGGAAGGATTTCACGCTGACTTATGGCCTGAGCTACACGATTGAGATGCCGCCCTACGAGGTGAATGGAAAACAGGTTCAGGTGGTCGATACGTCAGGCAATCTCGTCGGCGTCGAAAACTATCTGGCGCAAGACCAGGCAGCTAACTCGACGGTCAATCCTACGATCCAAGCATCGGGTTTGAAACTATCCGAAACGTTAACAAGAACAGCAAATATCCGTACAATCCGTTTTACGGCGGCATCAGCCCGCGCGTATCGGCAGCTTGGAATCCGAGCTTCACGAGCGGCATTCTGGGCACTCTTTTGGGCAACGGCCAGACGGTAATTCGAGGCGGATATAGCCGCATCTACGGCCGTCTGAACGGAGTCGACCTGGTTTTGATTCCGCTGCTCGGGACTGGCTTGGCGCAGGCGGTCTCCTGTATCGGCGCTACCAGCAGCGGCGTATGTGCGGGCGCAGCCGGGGCAACTCCCGCTACCGCGTTCCGCATCGGAACTGACGGGCTTACCGCTCCGCTTCCCGCCGTTTCGCCGACCCTGCCGCAGCCCTATTTCCCGGGCGTCGGCGGTAATGCGCCCGCAGGCGATGGATCGGCCCTCGATCCAAACTTTAGACCCGATCGCTCCGATCAATTCATGTTCAGTATTCAGCGCGCTTTCTCCCAAAAAGTATTGATCGAGACGGGCTATATCGGACGCATCATTCGAAATGAATGGCAGGGCATCAACCTCAACGCGATTCCCACCATGTACACGCAAAACGGCCAAACCTTCGCGAGTGCCTGGGCCAACCTCTATTTGCAAACCTGCGGCTCCGGATCGTCTTGTATCGGCTCTACTACGCCGACGGCACAGCCGTGGTTCGAAGCGGCTATGGGCGGTCCAAACTCCGCTTACTGTACTGGGTATGCCAGCTGCACGGCTGCCGTTGCGGCTAACAAGCGAGCAACATCAGCAACGTTGCTGTCTTCGACTTCTGGAACGCTCTTTCCACGTCGCCCTCCTGGAAGTTAGGACGCACTATCCTCGGTTCCGCGCCGCAGCAGGTTTCCGGATCTCTCACTATGTACAACAGCCTTGGATACGGCAACTACAATGCCGCTTTCGTGTCGCTGACCATGAGAGATTGGCACGGTGTCACCGCGCGTTCCAACTTCACGTGGAGCAAAGCCCTGGGCACCGGAGATCAGGTGCAAGCCACCAGCGGATACACCGCGGTCAATCCTTTCGACCTGCATTCCATGTACGGACCTCAGTCCTTCGACGTCAGATTCAATTACAATTTGAGTCTGCTTTATCAAACGCCCTGGTTCCGCGATCAGAAAGGAATCTTCGGCCGCCTGCTTGGCGGATGGAACATTGCTCCGCTCTTCGTAGCGGCCAGCGGCTATCCCAACCAGGTAAACATAGACGGCGATTGCCAGGCTTTCGGTGAAATCAACTGCAGTTCCGGCAGCACTCTGGAGAACGCGATGCCTATATCGTTGGTCAACGCCGGTACCTCGGCACATTACAATGTTGCAGGCTCAAACGGCGTAGGCACCAACGGCGATCCCGCGGCGGGGGGCTCCGGAGTCAATCAGTTCGCGAACCCTGCCGCAGTTTACGCGCAGTTCCGGCCTTGCATCCTTGGCTACGATACCAGTTGCGGCGGTGCCGGCGTACTGCGCGGATTCCCGAGCTGGAACCTCGATCTCACCGTCTCCAAAGACTTCCGCGTTGCGGAGCGGGTCGGAATCACATTTTCGGCTCAATTCGCGAATTTATTGAACCACATGCAACCGCAGGATCCATTTCTCGATATCACAGACCCTGGCGACTGGGGGGTGGTCACGGGTCAATCGCTTGGAGCGACTGGCAACGGCATTGGGGTTCCTCCAAATTTTCCACGCCAAATCGAGTTTGGCCTGCGCATACATTTCTAAAACTCGCCGCGCATTCCCAATACGGCGATCCTCACAAAATGGCTCTGCTCCGGCGGGGCCATTTTCTTTTAGGGCGAAGATGTAAAAGATGATGAGAAGCACATCGCTCAAAACATGCCGGCTAATCCAACGTTGAATTCAGGCGACAACGCCTGGATGCTCACGAGTGCGGCTCTCGTCCTGATGATGACCGGGCCTGGTCTCGCTCTGTTTTATGGCGGGTTGGTGCGCCGCAAGAACGTGCTCGCCACCATGATGCACAGTTTCGTTTTGATGGCTGTCGTTACGGTGCTATGGGCTATTTACGGATACAGTCTGGCGTTCGCCGACGGAAACGCGTTTGTTGGAGGATTCCGCTACGCCTTCCTGAACGGAGTTGGCTCGCTGCCGAATGCCGATTACGGCGCGACCATTCCGCACGAGACGTACATGATTTATCAACTGATGTTCGCCATCATCACGCCGGCCCTCATTTCCGGTGCCTTCGCGGAGCGCATGAAGTTCAGCGCCATGCTTGTATTTACCTGTCTCTGGTCGACCGTCGTCTACTTTCCGATGGCGCACATGGTGTGGGGGAAAGGCGGCTTTTTGAATGCATTCTTGGGAGGGAAAATTCCGTGTTTCGATTTCGCCGGAGGCACCGTTGTCCACATCACCTCGGGCGTCAGCGCGCTGGTCTGCGCGCTCTACCTGGGCAAGCGCGTCGGATTCCCGAAAGAACCGATGAAGCCGCACAACCTCGTGCTGAGCCTCATCGGTGCGTGCATGCTTTGGGTGGGCTGGTTCGGCTTCAATGCGGGTAGCGCGCTGAACGCATCCGGGCTCGCCACCAGCGCCTTCGTCGCTACGCACTTCGGAGCCGCCGCTGCAGCTCTCGGGTGGATGTTTGCGGAATGGGTGAAGCACGGAAAACCGACCATGTTAGGAGGCATCTCAGGCGCGGTCGCGGGATTGGTCGCCATCACTCCAGCCTCAGGATTTGTGCAGCCCTTCCCGGCCCTGCTGATCGGCTTCCTCGCCGGGATCTTCTGCTTCCTCATGGTTACGGCGGTCAAGAATCGGTTCGGCTACGACGATACTCTCGATGCGTTCGGCATTCATGGCGCGGGCGGAACTCTGGGCGCGATCTTGACCGGAGTGTTCGCCACCAATGTCATTAACGACGGCTTAAAGGATGCGAGCGGAAAACTGCTGCCGCTCGGCTGGGTGGATGGCAACCCGGCGCAATTGCTGAACCAGGCGATCGGTGTGGGTATCGCGTGGGGACTCGCAATCGTCGGAACTCTGATTATCTTGAAGGTTGTGGATCTGCTGCTCGGCGTCCGCGTCTCGACCGAGCAGGAACTCGAAGGACTCGATCTCAGCATGCACGGCGAGGAAGGTTACAACCTCGATGCCTAGCACAGGATTGCAGCAATGAAAAAGATTGAAGCCATCATCCAGCCTCACAAGCTCGACGACGTCAAAGAGGCGCTCAAAAGCATTGGCGTGGACGGCCTCACCATCAGCGAAGTTCGCGGGCATGGGCGGCAAAAAGGACACAAAGAGGTCTACCGCGGTATGGAGTACGAGGTCGATCTGTTGCCCAAGATCAAGGTGGAAACGGTAGTACCCGATTCGCGGCTGGACGAAATCACGCACGCGCTCTCCTCGGCCGCACGCACTGGCAAAATCGGCGACGGCAAGATCTTCGTGTACGACGTGCTCGAAGCCATTCGCATCCGCAACGACGATACCGGCGAGGCCGCACTCTGAATGTGACGGAACGATCGTCTGCTCGAACCGGCTTAACACTCGAGCGCGCGTTCGAAGCATTTCGCCTCGATCGACAACCGCAGCCGCTTCTTGCCGCCAGAACGGAACTGGCCGATTCAGTTATCAACGCGGCCGCAGCGGAGTATCTGCACGGCGTGGGAATTCCACGCGTCACGGTTGCGGCGGTGGGAGGGTACGGCCGATGCGAGTTGTTTCCCCACTCCGATGTCGATATCCTGCTGCTCGTCCAAAATGAATCCGATCTCGGCGCTCTAAAAGAGCCGGTCTCCGGGTTCGTGAGCGTTCTTTGGGACAGGGATCTTCGCGCCAGCCATTCCGTCAGAACCGTCGCCGAGTGCTGCCGTCTGCATGACGAAAACATCGAGCTGCACATCAGTCTGCTGGACCTTCGATCTTTGTGGGGCGACCACGAGCTGTTCATCGCATTGTCCGAGCGCCTGCCCGATCTCTATAGAAAAGAGGCGAGCGTCCTCATCCGGCGGCTGAGTGAGCTCGCGCGCCATCGTCATTCGAAGTTCAACAACACCGTGTATCATCTGGAACCGAACATCAAGGAAGCGCCGGGCGGCATTCGCGACATCCATCTGTTGCGCTGGCTCGCGGCTCTTCTGCCCCGGGACAGCGCCGTTGCGAAGTCACTAAACGAGCTCCAGCCGACCGAGCAGTTTCTGTACGGCTTGCGCTGTTTTCTGCACATTGAGGCTGGCCGCGATAGCAATCTGTTGAGCTTCGAATTGCAGGACCGGGCGGCGGAATTTCTGCCGACCGAGCCATTCGCGCCGGAAGCATGGATGCGGCTCTATTTTCAGCACGCGCGGAGTGCGTTTCAGTTGAGTCTGCGTGCGCTCGAGTATGCGGAGGCGCAGAATCCATCTCTGCTGCAGCAATTCGGTGAGTGGCGGAGCCGGCTTTCTACTCGCGAGTTCACCATTTCGCGCGAACGCGTGCTCCTGCGCAACCCGGGCGAAACGCTCGCTTCGGCGGAGTCGATCCTGGCGCTCTTTGCATTCGTGGCCAGACACGGAATTCGGCTTTCTTGGGACACGCAGAAGCGTTTGACCAGCGACCTGGAACATCTCGCCCGATTGTTCCGTGACCGTCCGCCCGCGTGGCCCGCCTGGCGCGAGTTACTGTCCCAGCCACACTCCGCGCTCGCTCTCGCCGAGCTGCAGGAAACAGGACTTCTTGCGGCTGCGATTCCAGAGTGGCACAGCATCGACAGCCTGGTGGTTCGCGATTTCTATCACCGCTACACGGTCGACGAACACACGCTCGTCGCCATCGAAGCGGTCGACCATTTGCTCACGAGAAACCCCGGCACCCCCGCCTGCTTCCACCAGTTGACGGTTGAGACCGAGGATCAGGCGGTTGTACGTCTCGCGCTGCTTCTGCACGACATAGGCAAGGGAACAAGTCCGGGAGATCATGTGAGTGGCTCGCTCATCGCGGCTCGTCAATTTTTGGAGCGGATGAAGGCTCCGGCCAACATCGCGGAAGCGGTCCTCTTCTTGGTTGAGCATCATCTCGATCTGTCGTTAATAATGAACGGCCGCGACCTCGAAGATCCTGCCACGGCGCGCCTGCTGGCCAAGCAGGTCGGGACACAAGAAGCCCTGGGCAAACTTGTTTTGGTGACGTATGCGGACATTGCAGCGGTGAATCCGACCGCGCTGACGCCCTGGCGCGTCGAACAGTTGTGGCGCGTTTATTCAACTGGAGTCGAGCAGCTCACGCGCGAACTTGCCACAGATCGCATTCATGAAGCCCCGGTGTTTTCTCAACACGGCGACGCCTCCGATAGACTCACACGATTCCTCAAGGGCCTTCCAACGAGGTACTTGCGGACACACACTCGAGAACAGATGGAGCGTCACTGCGCGCTCGAAGGCCAAAGCAGGCGCGAAGGCGTGATCGTTGAAATATCACGCCAGGCCGACGCTTACGTCATGACGGTGTTGACGCGGGATGAGGCGGGGCTGTTTGCGTCCCTTTGCGGAACTCTCGCCGCGTTCGGGATGAACATCGTGAAAGCCGAGGCAGCCTCGAATGCGGCCGGGTTCGTCATCGATCTCCTTCGTTTTACAGATCCGATGCGCACGCTCGAACTCAATCCCGAAGAGGTCGACCGGCTCGCGCAAACAGTAGAGTGCGTCGTCAGAGGGTCCGTCGAAGTCGTGGGGCTCTTGAAGCGACGCCGCCGTATTCCCTGCCCCAGTCGAGCTTCGACACTCACGCCGGCGCTGCGCTTCGATAATGAAGCGTCGGATGCCGCCACTCTGATCGAGTTTGCGGGGCAAGATCGCACCGGATTGCTTTACGATCTGGCCTCCGCCATCAGTGAGTGCGGCTGCAACATCGAGATTGTGATGGTCGATACCCAGGCGCACAAGGCGCTGGATGTTTTCTACGTGACGCGCTGTGGGGCGAAGCTGGAGCAGCCGATGATGGATCGCCTGAAAATGGATTTGAGACGTGCCGCGGAGGCGGCGCTATCCACCCCAGGCTAGGGTGGGCGGCTTCGTTGGCGCGGGCATTTCGCTTATAGGTTTGTCGTTCGGCTGCCGATTTTATGAATGGATAGACAGTGACGAGTAACGAAGGATAGGACTAAAGAGTAAGGCGTGAAGAATCCTTAACTCCAAGGGGATCTTTCAGTTGACGTTATTAAGCAGACTACTTACCATATAAGTAATCTGTATTGCGGTACTTAACTGGTGGGACTTTTCCGCTGGTCACAGCCGGGCGACCGACGTTTTTGTCGCTTACTGAGTGTTTGATGGGCACGTCAAATCTAATTGAAGGGTTTGCTTGATGAACCTCCGGTACTTTTTCAGGATGACCATGGCTGTCTCTGTACTGGCCATGGGAACGGTCGCGAGCGCACAGACCAGCACCCCGGTTCAAACCACGACGGTAAAGAAGCACAAGCGAAAGAAGCATAGGCGAGCAGTTGCGTCGGCTGGCTCAAGCACCGCGACCGAGAACGGACGTCCTCTCGCGCGCACAACCACACAGGCAGCGCTCATTCACACCCGCCGCAGCCGGCGTCGCGTGTACGTTAATCCCTGGACGGAACCAACCTACGCCGATTCGACGGTAGGAGATTCCGTTGACGGAGAGGATTTGGTGGCGCGCAAGGCCGCCGTCGACGGCCTCGGTCCCTACAACGGAACTGTTGTGATTGCGGACGCCAGCACGGGCCGCATTCTCACGATCGTCAATCAGAAATTGGCATTGAAAGGCGCCTTCCAGCCCTGCTCGACCGTAAAGATGGTTGTGTCGCTCGCCTCCCTGAGCGAAGGGGTTGTCAATTCCAATACAGCGGTCCACCTGACGCGGCGCTATTCGATGGGCATGACCCAGGCGCTCGCGTTTTCGAACAATCTGTACTTCGCCAAAATGGGTCAAGAGCTAGGGTTCGATCGGGTTGAAAAGTACGCAAAACTGTTCGGACTCGGCGAGAAAGCGGGCTTGGATATTCCGGGCGAAGAACCCGGTTATCTGACGACGGAGCCTCCTGAGAGCGGTGTAGGCATGATGACCAGTTTTGGAGATGGAATTCGGTTGACGCCGCTGGAACTCACAACTATCGTTGCGACGATCGCAAACGGCGGGACGATGTATTACCTGCAATACCCGAAGAGTGAAGATCAAGTGGAGAAATTCGTTCCGCGCATCAAACGAACCCTGGACATCGCGGACTACATTCCCCAACTCAAGGCTGGGATGATGGGCGCTGTCGAATACGGCACGGCCCGGCGCGCGAACTTCGACGCCAATGAACCCATCTTTGGGAAAACGGGCACTTGCACGGATACCGCACAGCCCGGCGTTCACCTGGGGTGGTTCGGCTCATTCAACGATGTCGCCAGCAAGAAGCTGGCAGTAATCGTGTTGCTCACGGGCGGCCGCGGAATTAGCGGTCCCATCGCGTCCGGCATTGCCGGAAACGTCTATCATAATCTGGCTCAACAACATTATTTCGGTTCCGAGCAGACATCCCTTCCCGCCAGTCTTGTATCCATGCAAAATCAGCAGTAGACTAACTGCGGCGGAAAGGCTGGTTTCCGGTGATCACACCGACCACTTATATCTCGGCGCTGTTACTGCTTATCGTTTCATTTCTCTGTTTAGGATCGTGGCCGGCCGCGTTTAAGCGCTCCGGTTCGCGTTGGCGGTTCGAACTGTTTTCGATCGACTTTGCGGTCGGTGCAGTGCTTCTGTCCGTGATTGCGGCATTCACATTTGGGAGCTTGGGCACGGATCTGGCGTTCACCGATCGGATGCTGGTAGCGGGACACGCGGCACAGGTGTTTGTCATCGCGGCCGGATTCATTTTCAATTTGGGCAACATGCTGCTGCTGGCCGCGGCTTCATCGCTAGGCATCGCAGGAGCCTTTCCGCTTAGCATCGGCGTTGCATTGGTGGTCTCTTCTTTCTTCAACTTTCACGCGAACAATGTGCTGTTTCTCATTGCAGGCATTGTGCTCATGATAGTGGCAGTTTTGCTTGATCAAAGCGTCTGCCGGTTAAAAGACCGCCTGATCGCGAAGGCGCACCCGACTCCAAAACATGCGGTCACGCCGCCCCCCTCAGCGGATGCACGTGCGACGCATGTGGCCAGCCAAGCTACGGTTGCCAAACCGGCTGTACATAGCGGCAAGATCGTAAAATCCGCTCCCTCCAAACAAAAGACTCGGAGGACGAACAAGAGACTGCTGCTGTGCGTGCTCAGCGGCGTGGCGCTGGGCTTGTTCTATCCGGTGGCGGCAAGAGGCATGAACGGCGAGTTCAGCCTGGGACCGTATGCTGGCATGCTGCTTTTTTCCATCGGCGTATTCGTGTCGACGATCGTATTCGACTTCTACTTCCTGAACATAGCCATCGAAGGCGAACCCCTGAGTTTTGGCGCATATTTCAAGGGCAACGCGCCGCAACACTTTTTGGGCTTCGCGGGCGGCGCACTGTGGGCAGGCGGCATGCTCGCTGCTGCTCTGGCCATCTCCGCTCCCGAACAAACTGGTCTCAATCGCGCGTTGGCCTTTATCGTGCCTGCCGCGTCGGTGCTTCTCGTCATGTTATGGGGTTCGGTTGGTTGGAAGGAGTTCGCCCCACCGCCCGCTGGCGGGAGGCTCTTGCTCGCCCTGACTGCTGTGTTTTTCACCTGCAGCCTGATTCTGCTGGGAATTGGAATCGTCCGTTAGTTCCGAAACTGCGAAGTCAAGCGCCGCCGCAAGTGAGTTTTCGACGGCTTTGTCGGGTAAGCTTCCCTGCGCCACTGTGGCGGAACCTCCGCCGCGGCCACCCGCACGCGAGAGTACGTCCTTCAGAATCGCACCGGCATCAATTCCGGAGTCCGAAGACGCCGCAATCAGAACGCCGGGCACTTCCGTCGCAATCGTCAAAGCAAGCGCCGCGCCGCGACCTGTGAATGCCTGAGCTTTCGCGCGGGTTGCTTCGTCGATAGCGGGCACGTGCAGCAGGATACGGCGCATGCCGTCTACGGAAGGACGTGTCGCCTCGTGCAGCGCTTCTCCTTCGCGGCGCGCCAGTTCGATTGCGGTTCTTTGGTGCTCTTTTTCTGCTTCCTGCAAACGCTGCCGTAACGCCGCGACATGCTCCGGTAAACGATCAATCGCTAGGGCCGCCTGCTTTGACAGCTCCGTCAGAACCCGGAAGTCCTGTCTCGCGCGCCGAAGAGCGCGAATGCCGCACACAAACTCGATTCGAACATTGCCGCGGATCTTTTCCAATTTTCGGATTTGGATCGGGCCAAGCTCCGCCGTAGAACGCACGTGCGTTCCGCCGCAAGCGCTGCGATCGAGACCCTCGATATCGATAATGCGCAAAGTCCCCGTGCGAGCGCTAACTTTTCGCAGGCCCGCTACGGCGTCTGCCTCTTCAAAACGAATGGTCACCGGTCGCGCTTCGCGAACGAGTTGGTTGGTGCGCTGTTCCGCTGCTTCTATTTGGGAATCCGTCAGCTCTTTTGCCGCTAGTTCGATCGTCGACACCTCGCCGCCCATGTGAAAACTGAGTGTTTGATACGCGAACAACTCCACGAGAACCGCCGAAAGCAGATGCTGCCCGGTATGCTGCTGCATGTGATCGTAGCGGCGCTGCCAATCCACCTCGCCTCGCACCACATCCTCAGCCAACGGCGCCGCCAGAAGGTGAGCAATCCTGTCGCCTTCATCGATGACGTCCAAAACGGCCGCTTCGCCAAGCGTGCCCAAATCGTTCGGCTGCCCTCCGGAAGTGGGGTAGAAGCCCGTTCGATCCAGGTACACGCGGCGGCCGCCCTCCGCTGCCTCAACCAAGCGAGCTTCGAAACCGCCTAGGTAGCAATCCGCGTAATACAGCCGGTCGGTACTCACGCCATCTAACATGTAGCATCCTGGCGGTAAGCAACGGCATCTCTGTTTAGGGGAGAATAAGCTAGATGGCCCTTCGCGAGCACATCCAGGCGATCAAACGGGAAGATCCGGCAGCAAAGAGCAGTCTCGAAATCCTGCTTTGCTATTCGGGTCTGCATGCCGTCATGCTCCATCGCGTTGCGCACTGGTTCTACCAGCGCAAATGGTACGTTCTGGCAAGGTTCATATCGCAGGGCGCGCGAATCCTGACCGGCATTGAGATTCATCCGGGCGCGAAAATCGGCCAGCGGCTTTTCATCGATCACGGCACCGGCGTGGTGATCGGCGAAACTGCCGAGGTGGGCGACGACGTTTTGCTGTATCAGGGCGTCACGCTGGGCGGCACCGGCAACCAGCGCGGCAAACGCCATCCCACGATTGGGAATCGAGTGGTGATCGGAACCGGCGCGGCCATCCTGGGAAGCATCAAGCTCGGCGACGACGTGAAGGTTGGAGCCGGGTCGGTGGTTGTCCATTCCGTACCGGAAGCTTCCACGGTGGTCGGGATCCCAGCGCGTGTGGTCAGAGGACCGGCTGAGGCGCTCGGAACGCTTGAGCACGGGCGCATCGCCGCGTGCGGAGAATCGGAGCCGGCAGACTTGGAGCAGCTAAACGATCGCATCCGGGAATTGGAAGCATTGTTGCGCCTTCTGCTGGAAGATCGCGTTGCTCAAGGCCGCGGTTAAAGTGCGAAGCGATACCGCAGGCTGTTCGCCGCCAGTTGCTTCAGTTCATCTCTGGAAAAGCCGAAGACCTCTGCCGCTATTTCGTATTCCCGGACGAGATCTGTCCGGAAGAGCGCCGGATCGTCCGTCCCCAACACAATAGGCACTCCCGCATCCCACAGCCGCCGCAGCGGATGTCGAACGAAATCGGCGACAGCGCCTGTCGCCACGTTGCTCGACGGGCAAATTTCGAGAGGAATGTCGCGGTCGTGCAAGGCCTTCAACAAAGCTGCATCGTCGATGGCTCGAATGCCGTGACCGATTCGCTCCGCGCCGATTTCGATCGCCTGCCAAATGCTTTCGGCACCTGTGACTTCTCCAGCGTGGCAAGTCAATCTCAGCCCGGCCTGTTTCGCGTCGCGGTACAAATCTTTAAACCAGAGCGCCGGCCCGCGCTCCTCGTCTCCTCCGATTCCAATCGCGACTACGCCCGCGCCCTGGCATTCTCGCGCGATATCGAAGACTTCAGCGGCCCGCTCCGCACCGAACTGGCGAATGGCGTCCAGAATCCACCGAACCTTGACGGTCTCGCACCTCGAGACCTCGGCATTAATCGACTCGAAGATTCGTTCGAAGCTTTCTTGCTTCCATAAAATGACTCCGGCGGAAAGCGTGATCTCGGCGTAACTCACGTTTTGCGCTGTCAGTTTTTCAAGCAAGCGGCGAGTGGCGAGCGCATACGCTTCAGGAGTGTTCAGCTTGCGCGTCACCCAGACGTACGCCTTCAAAAAACCCGCAAAGTCGCTGTAATGGAGATTCGCGCGAATGGCATCCCACGTGAGCGAAGGATCGAGTTCCTGAATTGTTTCCGGTTCCACCGATCCTTCGAGGTGAAGGTGCAGTTCAGCCTTATCTAGTCCATGGATGAACTGTTGCAGACTGGTTCGAGGTTCGGTTTGTGTGCCGTAGCCAGCCAACTTTCAACCCCCTTGCCATAATAAACGTGCGATGACGGACCAGGAAATCGAAGCCATAGCGGGTGGTTACCACGGCGATGCGTTCAGCGCCCTGGGACCGCATGCGGCGGGTAGCGGTGGCAAAAGCGAGTGGGAAATCCGCGCATTTCTTCCTCAAGCGCAGCAGGTGGAAGTGGCTCTCGATGGGAAAACTATTCCGATGGAGCGCGTTCACATGGCCGGTGTGTTTGCGGCCCGCGTCGGCGCTCAACCCTCCAATTACAAATTCAGGATCGTCGATTACCAGGGGCGCCCATCGGAAACCGACGACCCATATAGGTTTCAGCCGCTGCTCAGCGAATTCGATTTGCATTTGCATTCGGAAGGCACAAATTACGCGGAATACAATGCCTTCGGCGCTCATCCCGTCACGATTGATGGAGTGCAAGGCACGCGTTTTGCGGTCTGGGCTCCGAATGCAATCGTGGTGAGCGTGGTCGGTAACTTCAACGACTGGGACACGCGCCGCAATGCGATGCGCGCGCGAACCGGCGGAGTTTGGGAAATTTTCATTCCAGGCGTAGAAGCCGGAATGCCGTACAAATACGCCATCAAGTCACGTTTTCGCGGATACAGCCAGATGAAGTCGGATCCGTACGGGTTCTCGATGGAGCCGCCGCCGAAATCGGCCTCGGTCGTGGTCGACATGGACAGCTACAAATGGCACGACCAAGAGTGGATGGAGCAGCGCGGAACCGTCAAGATACTCGAAAGACCGATTTCGACCTATGAAGTGCATCTGCAGTCCTGGCAAAAAGGTGAGAACAACGAGACGCTGACGTACCGGCAGCTCGCAAGCAAGCTGGTCGATTACGTAAAGCGCATGGGCTATACGCACATCGAGTTGATGCCGGTTGCGGAACATCCGTACGCGCCTTCCTGGGGATATCAGGTCACCGGATATTTTGCACCGACATCGCGCAATGGCAGCCCGGAAGATTTCATGCACTTCATCGATTGCTGCCACCAGGGCGGCATCGGCGTAATCATGGATTGGGTGCCCGGCCATTTTCCGAAGGACGCGCACGGACTGGCATACTTCGACGGAACGGCTCTGTACGAACACGAAGACCCGCGGCTCGGCGAGCACCGCGATTGGGGCACGTTGATCTTCAATTATGGCCGCGACGAGGTGCGGTCGTTCCTGATTTCGAACGCGCTGTTCTGG
This sequence comes from Terriglobia bacterium, assembly GCA_963719335.1. Lineage (GTDB taxonomy): Bacteria > Acidobacteriota > Terriglobia > Bryobacterales > Bryobacteraceae > Bog-105. The sequence goes on from CAVRBR010000005.1 coordinate 149,326, forward strand.
TTGAAGAAGTACCACATCGACGGCTTACGGGTGGATGCCGTCGCCTCCATGCTGTACCTCGACTACTCGCGTAAAGCGGGCGAATGGGTGCCGAATATATACGGCGGCAATGAGAACCTGGCGGCGATCGATTTCCTACGCAAAACGAACGAGCTGGTACACCAGGTGCCCGGCGCCATCACGGTGGCCGAAGAGTCGACCGCTTTTCCCGGTGTTTCGAGGCCGGTCTACTTGAATGGCCTGGGCTTCACGATGAAGTGGAACATGGGTTGGATGCACGACATGCTCCAGTATTTCGAACGCGACCCGGTGCATCGCAAGTATCACCAGAACGACATCACCTTCAGCATGATGTACGCGTTCACCGAGAATTTCGTGCTCCCGATTTCGCACGACGAGGTTGTGTATGGAAAGCGCGCGCTGCTCAACAAAATGCCCGGCGACGAATGGCAGCGTTTCGCAAATGCACGAGCGTTCCTGGGCTACATGTACGCGCATCCCGGCAAAAAGCTGCTGTTCATGGGTTCCGAGATCGGGCAAACGGCCGAGTGGAACTCAGAGAATCAACTCGAATGGTGGCTGCTCGACCACGAAATACACCGGCAATTCCAGCGCTACTGCGCCGCTCTGAACGAGCTGTATCGAAACGAACCCGCGCTGTATGAGGTCGACTTCCAGGGGTCCGGGTTCGAGTGGATCGATTTTCACGATGCGGAAAATTCGATCATTTCGTTCGTGCGCCGCGCCAAGCGGCGCGAGGATTATGTGGTCTTCGTCTGCAACTTCACTCCGACTCCCCATGCGAGCTATCGCATCGGCTTACCGGAAGCAGGTCTGCACCGGGAGATCTTCAACTCCGACGCAGAAATCTTCGGAGGCAGCAATATGGGGAATGGCGGTTACGTAAACACGGAAGCTACACCGTCTCACGGCCGATCCGCTTCCGCGCGCCTTACCATTCCGCCCCTGGGCGTAATTGCGCTCAAGCCCGATCGACCTCTGCCTCCGGCGTCCGGTGCTTAGGTCAGGCTTGAGGAACTGCGCGCCTCGCGGATGCGCTCGAGATATTGGCTCAGAAGATTACGCTTACTGACTATCCAGGCCTGACCACCGGCTTGCTCCGCTTCCATTTCGCCTAGTGCGTCCTCCACCGGTTCCGTCGCCGGCCCTCCGGGTACGCGGCGGATCTTCACGAACCACTGGGGATCGAGCGCCTGCAAAAGATCTGCCTTCCCGGTTTTCAGAGGATGGCCGAGTTGCTCTTGGGCAAGTTCTGCTACGGCGTCCGCCATCCTCTCGGGCGAGTAATGACCCGCCAGTTTGCGCACTGCTTCGGAAACCAGGCGGTGCGCGGCATGAAAACTGAGGTTTTCATTTCGCGTTAAGGTGTCGGCCAGTTCCGTTACCGTCAGAAAATCACGATGCGCGGCGTCAGCGAGCCGTTCGACATTGATTTCGCAATCTAACATCAGACCCGCAAATAGTCGTAGCGCGCGGCGCGCATCCGCGGTCGTCGAAAAGACCAACGGCTGCAGATCGTCTTCGCTATCCACTATGTCTCCAAACGGCGTGTTGTGTAAGGCCGTAAATACGCCCTGCGCTTGTGCCAGCGCCTTGCTCGCCAGGATGCGGGTATGCTCGAGCGCTACAGGATTACGTTTCTGCGGCATGATGCTGCTGATTTGCACCCAGGCGTCCGAGAGGCGGATGTAGTTGAAGGCCGGATTGCTCCAAAGCAGCAGGTCCTGCACCAACCTGCCGAGGTTGATCATGGCTGTCGCGATGGCGCCTGCCGCTTCCGTAACGTAATCGGTAGCGGCGATCGCGCCGTAGGAATTGAGTTGCAAGCCTTCGAAGCCCAGCAATTGGGCCGTGTAGTTGCGATCGATGGGGAAGCCTGTGGTCGTAATCGCGCAAGCGCCTAAAGGACTGCGATTGATGGTCGCGAACGCCGCGCGGAGGCGTTGCTGGTCGCGGCTGAAACATTCAATTGCGGCAAGCAGATAATGAGCGAGCGTGGTGGGTTGAGCCGGCTGCGTGTGGGTGTAAGCCGGCATTATGGTGGCAACGTGTTCGCGTGCCCGCGCGATGAGCGTGGAGCAAACTCGATGCAGCTCTTCGATCAACGCCAGTACTTCACGACGAAGACACATGCGGTACATCGTCAGGTCGATATCGTTGCGGCTGCGCGCCGTGTGCATGCGCCCGCCATTTTCTTCGCCGCAAAGCCGCTCGATTTCCGCTTGGATATAAAAGAAAAGATCTTCGGAGCGGCTGTCGTACGGAATGCCGCGAAGCTTCTCGCGGTCGAGTGAATCGAGCGTGCGCAGACACGCCAGTGCCGCTTGTGGCGGGATGATGCCCTGCTTCGCGAGCATCAACGTATGCGCGTAATGAATCTCCAGCAAAGCATCGAGAAACAGCCGCTGGGCATCGGCGAAGTTGACGGCGAGAACTGTTTCCGCGTAAACGGGCGATGGGAACCGGGAAGAAGATCCGCTTGGCTTACCAGTCAGCGCGAACTCCCAACTGGATGATGCGGCCTTCCAGAAGAGTCGAAACGGGAGCGAAGGTCGGAGCAGTCATAATCGCTCCGTTGGTATTCACCACCGCGTTCGTATTGATGCTCGTGATGTTCGGGTGATTGAGAACGTTGTTCGCTTCCGCGAAAAATCTTGGCTGGAAGCGCTCCCAAATTTTAAAGAATGTGCGGGTATATCGGATGTCGAGCTGATACACGTTCGGAGCGCGTGCGGTGTTGCGGCCGACGTACAGCGGCCGCGTCGCATTGCTCAATCCGCTGCCCTCGAGCGCGTCACCGTTGAGCACCCGGCTGGCGGTAATGTTCTGCTCGTCACCCGACTGCGCAACCAGGAGGAACGTGAGTTGGTTGTCGTTCGCCACATGCCGCAGAATGCTGTTGCCGATGCCGTTGAACGTAGGGCCCCAAACCGAGCTGAGCGAGAAAGCATCGGGCCGGTTGATCGCGCTGTTGCCGCGGTCGCGGTTTCGATTGGTCGGATCTTCAATGAAAACCGATCCCTGGTCGTAGCTGTTCGCTTCCGGGGCATCGCTGATCGAATGAGACCACGTATAGGATGCGTTGACTTCTAGTCCTTGCACCCATCGACGCTGATAGTTAACGATCAGCGCGTTGTAAGAGCTATTCGCGCCGATGTCCTGAAGAGCAATATTGTTGAAAGACGGATAGAGACGCGAGAGCGCGCTCTGTGCTCCGAAGACCGGGCGTCCGTCGGCGAGATAGGCCACCGGGTTGATCAGATTCACGTTACGCAGGTATTCCAGATTGCGTCCGCCGGTGTTCACGTATCCGGCCGTCAACGAGTCGTTCTGAAACAATTGCCGCGTGATTTGGAAGCTGGAGTTGATGGCGTAGCCGTTCTTGAAATTAGGCGTGATCGAGTAGATGGTTTGCGAGGATCGCGGCAGCGTTCCGTTCGCTACAACCGATGGAAATGGCGGAGCGCCCGGCTGATTGGCTGCGATCGATGCCGTATAGGAACTGGTGGCCCCGTCACTGTAAAGCGCGTTGTACCAGAGGTTGGTGGGAGTTGCTTCGTAGAAGATCCCGGAGCTCGCCCGCACAACGGTTTTCGGGTTGATCTGCCAGGCAAGGCCCAGGCGCGGGGCAAAGTCGCCCTCCGGCGTACGAAAATGCTGCGAATAACCGAATGCGGCGGTGGGGTCGCCGGTCGGTCCGCGGAACTGATCGTAGCGGACTCCATACACGGCCAACAGGTGCGGCGTGATCTGCCAGCTATCCTGCGCGAACAGATTCCAGAAAAAGGAGTGATACCACGCGCCGGGCTCGCCGACGCTGGCGTTGAAACTGGTGTACGAAAAGGGGGTCGCTCCCGATAAGGCCGAGAGATAGGCGGGAATAGTGGGGAAAACGTATTGCGTGTAGATGTCGGCGGCTTGCGTGTCGAGATTCTGCTGGAAGCCGAAGCCGGCTTTGAACGTATGCGCGCCTTTGATGACCGTGAAGTTGTCGTTTAGATTGGGAATCTTTTCCTGGAAACGATCGCCGACCGCTGTGCTCCCGCCGAAATTGGCGATGCCGTTGATCGTGATCTCCGATCCTGTGCCGGTAAGCGGATCCGCAATGTGCTGCTCGTTGCGATAGGGCCAGCCGAAGCGCAGCTCGTTTAAAACTGTCGGAGAAAACGTAGATAACAATTGAGCGCCCACGACATGCGCGCGGTCCCGGAAATCGGAGGCTGCATTGAGAGCGTACAGACCGCCGTTGTTCGTGTTGAACGGGTACTTATTGCGGAAATAGTTATAACGTACGAAGAACTGGTGCTTCTGGGTGATCATCCAATCGAACCTGACATCCACCCATTGCGCGTGCTGGACAGTCGGCGCCGTAGCGAGCAAGCCGCTGGGAATGCCGATTAAAGCCGCATTCGCCGGACTGATGGTGGTCGGCGTGGGAGTAGCGCGCTTGATGTGCTCATAGGACGCGAAGAAAAACAGCTTGTCCTTGATGAGCGCCCCGCCTGAGTTTGCGGAAAAATCGTTCGCCGCCGGAATCGGAGTGGTTGGAGTGGCCAGAATCGGGCGCGCAACAGCATCGAGCGGCCGCCCGATAAATTGTACTTCTCCGTGAAACTGATTGGTGCCGGAACCCGAGATCACGTTGTAGATATCCCCGGCAATCTTGCCAAATTCCGGGGCGAAACTGTTCGAGACGGTCTGCACTTCGCTCACGTAGCTATCCGCGATGGCAAACAGGCGCAGGCCATAGCGATCGGTCTCGGTATCGACGCTGCCGTCGAGCTGGTAATTCACGCGGTCGACCAATCCATTGGTGTTGAGTAGTCGCGGAATGCCCAGCTCGGGATTGGGGTGCCCGCTGACGCCCGGTTGAAACAGGACGAAGTTATAGGGGTTCCGCGATGTCAGCGGCAGATTTTGCACTTCTTCATATCCGATGGTTCTGCCGATGTCCACGCGAGCCGCGTCCACGACCGGCGCGCCGCCCGTGACCTCAATGGACGTGCTCACGGCGCCGACCCTGAGCTGAGCGTCAATGGTCGCTTGCGTGCCGGCGTCGAGAATCACGCCGGGATGGTGCTCCGTGTCGAACCCGGCTTTCTGAATGCTCACCGTATACGAGCCGAGCGGCAGGTTCGGAAAGACGTAGTACCCGTCATCGTTGGTGTCCACCTCCCGGTTGAAGCCGGTTTGCGTATTGTCGATGCTCACCTTGGCCTGCGTCACCGGCGCACCGGCCTGGTCCGTCACACGGCCGCGAATGCTTCCATTGATCGCTTCAGTCTGCGAGAATGCCGGGATCGCAAGATAAGCGAGCGCTAATGGGATTACTAAACCTCGAAAGGCATGGATCGAGCGAGACATAAAGTGTGAACCCTTTCTGGAGCGTTGTGACTATGACGCCCTTAGGAAATAAATGATTCAAGTATTATGTCTTACCGCGAGGAGACAAGGTCAAGAAAACATAACGAGGCGACTCCGAACAGCAACAGAAGCTGAGCGCAAGATTAATTCCGGCGACGAAACCGTAGGATGCCGAAGCCCAGGAGTCCAGAGCCCATTAACGCAACACTGATCGGCTCGGGAACGGGGCTGCCCGTATGAAATTCTGTTACCAATCCAAAGCTGTCCACGAGGTTCGCAGTCGACGAATTTACGCCGCCGGATGTAGTGGCGCGAGACGTGGCGTCTCCGGATATATTCTCGGCATCGAATGCCGTTGTGGTGCCGCCGCCATAGTTGCGCACGTCGAGCAAAAGATTGCCCAATGTCGGATCGTATAGAAACGGGGTTGTCAGGTTTATGATGATGTCGAAATTCTTGGGTCCGCCTGCGGGTCCCGTATCGGAACTGGATAGCGCAAGCGGGCCTCGCGCGTAAACGGTGGTGTCATTCGGGCCGACGTTGGACGCGAAAGTCGAGCTGAGGCCGTCGGGCCCGGCGCTGGTTGTAGAAAGATCAATTTGGATGTCCGGCAGAGTAGAGGAGAATGCGGCTCCACCGATACCGTCTGGTCGAAAAGCAATCTGAGTAATCAGCAAAGGCGTAGCCCCGAATGCCGAAGCCGCATAGACCTGCTGATATCGCTGGCTGCTTAACCCGAAGGGATCGATATTGAATGGAAAGGAGTTGTTGCTATTTCCTTCCTTGGTTGCGTCCGCACCGGGAACGACGATGCTGGTCGCACCCATCGGCGGAGGACTCGCCCCAGCCAACACGCACAATAGTCCGAATGCAAGAAACGGCCTCATTTGGAGTTCTTCGACTTGCGCAAACGCAACAGTAGCGAATGGCTGCCAACGTATCAAGTACCGCAGGTACCAAATGAGGAAGAAACTATGAAACGTTTTCCTTGACGTTCAAATTTCCGCCGACCCTTCGAGACTACGCCAAAGATACCAGCTCGCGACCGAACAGTAGGGATGCCACTTCTCGGCCAGCTTGGAGAGTTCGGCCGGTTTGGGCAGCTCAGACAAACCATATGCTTTCCGCACCGCATGGCGGATGCCCAAGTCCGCAAGCGGCATTACGTTAGGGCGCTCGAGCGCAAAGATCAGAAACATCTGGACGGTCCACACGCCTATGCCGCGGACTTCGGAGAGCGTTGCGATGATCTCTTCGTCGCCCAACTGCGGAAGCTTGCGAAAGTTGATTTCGCGGCGGGCCACCCGCTCGGCCAGATCGGTCAATGACGCAATCTTCTGCCGAGACAGCCCGCACAACCGCAACTGTTCGGGGGTGAGCCTGAGAAAGGCGGAGGCGGTGAGCCTTCGGCCGGCGGCTTTGCGGAGGCGCCCGAAGATGGTCGCTGCTGCCTTGCCGCTAAGCTGTTGGAACGTGATAGAGCGGGCCAGCGTCTCGAACGTTGGTTCGCGGCGGACGAACTGGCAAGGACCTACTCGCCGGATGATCGCAGCCATCACAGGATCGGCGTTTTGAAGATGCAGCATTGCTGATTTCATCTCGCTGGCTCTAGACGATAATCATAACCAGATGAGCAGCTTTTTTCGACCTCTTGCCTGGACAGCCACGGTGTTCCTGACGTTGACCGGAGCGCTGAGCTGGCTTACGGCTGCCCCGCCCCAGAGCGTTCCGCCTTCGCCGCAGGATCAGACGTCAAACCAAGCGCAAAACCAGGCCTCTACCATCAAAGTCAACGTCGACCTGGTGAACATTCTCTTCACGGTCCGCGCGAAGAAGGGTGGCCAGCTCATCCCGAATCTCGAAAAGAACGACTTCACCGTTTATGAAGACGGCAAGCAGCAGACCATTCAACGCTTTTCGCGCGAAACAGACCTGCCTCTCACTCTGGGATTACTCATCGACATCAGCGCGAGTCAGGAACGTCTGGTCGACATTGAACGGCAAGCCGCTGCGGCCTTTTTCTCGAGCGTGATCCGCCAGAAAGACGAAGCCTTCCTGATCTCTTTCGGCAAGAGCACCGATCTGCTGCAGGACTACACCAACTCGCCCCGCTTACTCACCTCGGCCTTGCAGGATCTGCGAGGCGATGGCCAAACCCCGATGATGGGCCGCGTTCCCGTAAACACCGGTCCCGTTCCGACCATGGGCACACCGAAAGGTACGCTGCTGTTCGACGCTATTTATCTCGCTTCGAACGAAAAGTTGAAGCAGGAAGTGGGACGTAAAGCTCTGATCCTGATCACCGACGGCGACGATCAAGGCAGCACCTATGATCGCCGAACCGCGATCGAGGCGGCGCAACGTTCGGACGCCATCATCTACAGCATTTACTACGTCGACCGCGGCTTTTACGCAGCGTACGGCATGGGCTTCGGAGGCGGCGGCGAATCGGAACTGCGCAAGATGTCGGACGAGACCGGCGGCCATGTGTTCACGGTCAGCTCCAAGCATCCCCTGAACGAGGTTTTCAACGAGATTCAGAACGAATTGCGCAACCAGTATTCGATCGGCTACGAATCCACTAATCCGAATCGCGACGGATCGTTCCGGCATATCGATATCAAAGTGGATAATTCAAACGATCGCGTACAGGCCCGCAACGGGTATTACGCTACGCCGGGCGATGTGCAGTAATATGCTCGCGCGCGTGTAGATAGTCCGCTACGGCTTCGCGAAGCGGCGGCATCGGAACGATTCCGGCTGCTTCGAGCTTTGCGTTCGATAAGGCCGAAAATTTCGGGCGCCGCGCGGCGGTCCGGTACTCGCGCTCATCCGTAGCTTGAAGCGCGGGCGACAAACCCGCCAATTCGAAGATCAGCTTGGCGTAATCGTACCAGGAGATCGCCTGCCCGCCTCCCATATGGAACAACCCGTGGATCTTTTTTTCGAGCAGATCGGCTGTTCGCGAGGCGATTGCCGGGGCATAGGCAGGAGAGGCGACGTGATCCTCCACGACCCGAATCGGGCTGTTGCCTTTCGCCAGCCGCAGCATCAGTTCGACGAAGTTGCCGCGCGGCGTGAACATGCCGCCCGGTCCGAAAACGCCGGACGTTCGAATGATCAGCGGATTGCTCAGGTAAGCCTGGGCATACAACTCGCCCGCCAGTTTCGAAACCGCATAGGCACCCAACGGATGGGGCGCGTCGGTCTCGACATAGGGAGTGCCTTTCGTTCCATCGAAGACGTAGTCGGTTGAGTAGTGGATTAATTGCGCGTCCGTTTGACGGCACGCCATCGCCAGATTACGAACCGCAAGCGCATTCGCCTGGTACGCGGCTACCGGTTCCCGTTCCGCGATGTCGACCTGATTATAAGCGGCGGCATTGATGACTGCCTGAGGATCTGAATTAGCGACCGCGTGTTCGACCAGGTGTGCATTGGTGACATCGAGCGATTGACGGTCGAAGCGTTGAACGGTCCAGTGCCGGCGCTCAAACTCGCGGCACAATTCCACTCCGAGTTGTCCGCCGCCTCCAAAGATGATGACCTTGCGCTGCACTCTTTGCAGAATAGCGAATCGTCACGGCGACAGAATCTCTGCGCTATGTGCGCGAAGGTTTTGCGGGAATGCCTAGTTCCGAGCGCCGATGGGCATAAGCCCGAGCGGTTGCGGGACGCCCTCGCTGAGCAGACGCGCCCGCAGCGCCATCAAGCTCTGAAGACCGGTGAGAATCTGCTCCACCTTGATGTCGAGCTTCCAGCCACGCGAAGCGCTTGCTTCTCGAAACTCAGCTTCGGCGCAAGCGATTACTTCGCCTAGGAATAGCTCATCGTCGTATTCCACGCTGAGTGCCGTTGAGACCGGAACTGCTTCGGTCGCCTCCACACTGAGGCGCTTACCGTTCAATCCGTTGAAGGTACACGGGATGCTGCGCTTGCTACCGTCTCCTGCCGGGGAGGGCACCTGAATCACCGCGGGATGTGAATGATCGGAAAAAGACGTAGTCACACCGAACTAATCGGCACGACCGCGAACAAGGTTGAGGAAAATCAAAAACGCGAATCGATGAAGAGCCAGAGCGAAGCCCCGATCGCGACCGGCAGCAACAACTCCAGCCACGTCCGCAGTGACCCTAAGCCCTGTTGCTTCTCTGGCGCGGCGGGCTGCGCGGCTTTCCGCCCGCGAAGCGTCTCTGCCAAACGGCGTTCGCGCCCGGCACGCTGTCCCTGCAGCGCGCGGAGGAGCTCTTCGCGCCCACGCCTATCCGCGATGAGAATAGTTCCGGAGTTCAGCCCCCGCGTGGTCTGGTGCAACTTCCGCCTTAGGACCGGAGGTATTTCTTCGACCGAGCGGTACACACGCGTCTCCTCGCCCCTCGCGATGAAAATAGTTGAAGTTCGTTGAGTGAGAAGCGCCATTGACGATTACCTGCGATCCGGGTCCTTTCGGTAGATTATCCTAACTCGTCCGACGTATTCGGCTAACTCACCTTCTTCAGCACTCGGGCGCCGGACGGCAGCTCGAAGATTTTCGGCGGCAGCGGTTGATCTACTTGCACGCTCGTCGCGAACATCTGATAAGTCTTGTACCCGTTTCGCTCCCGCTCGATCGTGTAGGGCCACATCACACCGCCGGCATCGCGGTACTTGTCGAAGTGGGTCTCGGCGTCGTTGCGCTGTTTCGTCTCCGCGTCGAACCAGGTGTAGGTTTCGCGAACCGGCAGCATCGTGTTGTGATCGAAATACACGCGCACCGTGCGATCCTGCGCGTCGGTAATGTCGACCACCTCCACGTGCGTGCTCAAGTACACTTCCGATCCAACATAGTCGAAAGTCATTCCCGGCTCGTTGCGGCGGACCTTAAGGATGTAGAGGATATCATTTTCGGCTGTCCTCGCGTACTTATCCCAAGTCTCGTCATCGACTGGGCGCGCGCCGCGAAAAGTGATATCCCACGCTTGATCTTCCAGGAAAAGATACGAATAGTCCTGCTTCTTCCCCAATACTTCCCGCTCGCGGACAGCGAGGCCCTTCGCCGGTTTTTCTTGAGGATATTCCGTATAGATCTTGACCAAGTCCAGGCCGCTGAGCTCATCGTGGAAAAACGAGTACACGCGGCCGCTCGCGATCCGATTCTGCATGTGCAGAAACCGGTCGCCGCCCAGTGCGGCCACGCACTGATCGATAATCTGCTTTCCCTTGTCCGTGCTCGTTTGCGCGGACACTAGCAACACGCTCGCAAGAGCGAGGCCGGTCATCTTAAGCGTGCTTCTAGGCGCAGGCAATCGATTGCACCCAGAAACTCTCGGAATCGACAGCAGCGTCATCAGAGGCGTGAATGGACCCGGCACGCTTGCGCAGCGATCCTCCGTCGCGGCCATTGAGAGTCGCCTGAATTTCGGCAATCACCGCAATCGCAACCTGCTGCGGACCGTCCGCGCCGATATCCAAGCCCATGGGGCTATGCAGAGCGGGAACAAATCGCTGAGGTTCGACTCCGGCATCCGCGAGAAGCTGTAGAGTCCGCTTGCGCGGTCCCAGCACGCCCAAGTACCGGAGCGGCTGCGTCATCAATTCGCGCAATGCCTCGAGATCCTGAGCGTAGCTGTGGCTCATTACCACTGCGCCGGTCCACGGGTCAACGCCCGCCCCTAAGCCCGATTCCCCGGCGACGCGCACAATCACTTCGTCGGCCTGCGGAAATTTCTCGGATCGCGCATAATGCGCCCGACCGTCCAGCACCGTCACGTTCCATCCCAGGTATTTCGCCAATTCCGTCAGCGGGACCGCGTCTTCTCCCGCTCCGAATATCACAAGACGCAGCGCGGGAGACAGCGTTTCGAGGAACGCTTCCGTCCCGTCGCTCAATCGCACTATCGGCGAGCTGAGTTCCGATAGCGCACGGGCAGCCTCGCCGGCGAGTGAGTCCGCGAGCCCCGCGTTGGAGAGGTTGTGAGTAACGTTCCCGCGTGGATCGATAATCAGCCTCTGTCCGGCCGCGGTGGATGGCTCAATCAGGTGGGCGATCATCGCAGCGCGGCGCTCCGAACGCACCTCGCGGATAAGATCTAAAATTCGCGCCTTTCCCGGCGTAATTCTTTCAAGCAACACGTGAATGATGCCGTTGCAGCCCAAGCCGAAGCCGGTGGCGATCTCGCCCTCCGGAGTGGTGTCGTAGCGCCGAATCGTCGGCCCAGCTTCCGTAAGCCACCAAGCTTTCTTAAGTAAGTCGTCTTCCAAACAACCACCGCTGATGGACCCCGCATGCCGGCCAGCAGCGGTCAGCAAGAGACGAGCTCCGGGAAGTCGATACGACGAGCCGCGGGTCTTCACGACGGTTGCAAGAACGGCTGATTCGCCCGCGCTTTCCGCGCGCGCCCAAAGCTCGAGGATCTGCTGTAGCTCTTTCATTCCGGAAAACCCGGCTTTCTTCTCAGCTTAACGGGTTAGGGCGGATCGCGCGCCAGCAGAGATGCGGAATCCGCGTCCAAAAAGATGGTCGTGTTGGGATGCACCCGCAAAACCGAGGCGGGCGCGTTCGGCGAGACCGGTCCCTCCAGGCACGCCTTGACGGCCCCGGCTTTACGGGCATCCGGCACGATGCACAGAATTTCACGGCTTTGCAGAAACTGTGGAATCGAAATGGTGATCGCACGCCGGGGAACGTCGTCAAGGGACTGAAACCATCCTTCGCCCACCTGCTGGCGGCGGCACGCCTCGTCCAGTTCGACGACCAGATACGGATCTTCGGCTTCGAAATCGGCCGGAGGATCGTTGAACGCCAGATGCCCGTTTTCACCGATTCCCGCAAAAGCCAAATCGATGGGCGCGGCGGCAATCCGGCGGCTCATTTCTGTCGCCATGGCTTGGGGATCGCGCGTGCCGTCGAGCAGGTGAAAGCGCTCGATTCCGGTGCGATCCACAATCCGCTCTTCGATGTAGCGCGCAAAACTAGCAGGGTGATCGAGCCCGATCCCCACGTATTCGTCCAAATGGAAAAGCTCGACACGCCTCCAATCCAGCCGCCCACTCAGGCTGCGATCTGCCACCAGCCGGTCCAGAAAGTCGAACTGGGAAGCGCCTGTTGCCGCGAGGACCCTCACGGTTCCTTGCCTTTCCAGCAGGCCGCGCAGCGAGCTGCCCGCGTGCGCTGCCGCCGTGGCTGCGAGTTCCTCTTTTGTCTCAAAGATTCGAACCATTCGCTCCTCCGTTTGTGAACCAAACGCATCCGACCGGGTAACGTCGATATCTGTGTGACCGTCTTTGCGGTCAGTAAGATGCATACCGGGCTTCGTTTGCATCCAACGACCAGTTAGACTAGTCAGGCGCTCTGTAGCCCTTTTTGCGGTTGAATTGCTTAGAATGACGAGGAGAGAATGGGGATGAAGCCACCCGGCGCGCTGGAACCGTATCCAACGGAACCGCACGAGCCCGACGCCCGCCCAGGCGAAGCACGTCCAACCGGGCTTTCACAGTACGATTTAGACGACGAGACGCCGTCGAGCAATCATTGGTGGGTTTGGCTTCTGGTTTTTGCGGTCATTGGGTACGGCTGTTACCGGCTGTACCGCTACGAGAACGGCAAGAAGGCGGCCGTCGCGGCAAGAAAAGGCGCGATGCGGCCGCGCAGCATTCCCGTGGTCGCGGCGAGCGCCCACACAGGCGATATGCCGCTTTACCTCCAGGGTCTCGGTACGGTGACGGCGAACAATACCGTTACCGTGAAAACCCGCATTGATGGCCAGCTAGTCAGCGTCAATTTCAAGGAAGGACAGTTTGTTCACGCGGGCGATGTTCTAGCCGAGATCGACCCTCGTCCTTACCAGGTGGCGCTCGATCAGGCCAACGGGAATCTTGCGCAAGCCCAAGGCAACCTGGTTAAAGATCAGGCGGCGCTGGGCGACGCTCAGGCCAACTACGTTCGCGACCAGCAGCTATTCAAGGATCAGATCATCGCCAAGCAGCAACTCGACACACAGCTGGCGACTGCGAACCAACTTCGAGGCTCGATTGAAGCCGATCAGGCCGCCATCGCGTCCGCCCAGGCGGCGATCGCCAGCGCCAAGCTGAACGTGGTTTACACCAAGATCACTGCGCCGATTAGCGGGCGTATTGGCCTGCGACTGGTGGATTCGGGCAACATGGTGCATGCCGCCGATACGACCGGAATTGCGGTGATCACGCAATTGCAGCCTATCGCCGTTCTCTTCAGCATTCCGGAAGACCAACTGCCGCCCGTTCTGCAAAAGCTGCGTGAAGGCGCCAAACTGCCCGCTTACGCCTATGATCGCGATAACAGGAAAGAGCTTGAGACAGGGACGCTGTTAACGGTAGATAACCAGATCGACCAGACCACGGGCACATCTCGTCTTAAAGCGGTGTTCCCCAACACCGATTACGCGCTGTTCCCCAATCAGTTCGTAAACGTGAGGCTATCGCTCGAGACCAAACACAACGTGACGATTATTCCGACGGTCGCGATACAGCGCGGCCCCACCGGCACTTTCGTCTTCGTGGTTCAGGACGACAACACGGTCGCGATGCGTCCGGTAAAGGTGGGCTTCACCGAGGGCAACGATGTGTCGATCGACGATGGCATTAAGTCGGGTGAGAAGGTGGTAGTGGATGGCGCCGAAAAATTGACCGAAGGCATGAAAGTCACCTTGCGCCAGCCGAACGGGGATGCACAGGGTGGCCGGGGCGCCGGGCAAGGGCCGCCGGAATGAGCCCGTCTCGGCCGTTCATTCTGCGGCCGGTTGCAACGTCATTGCTGATGGCGGGCATCCTGATCGCAGGCGCCATCGCCTACAAGCAACTTCCCGTTTCCGCTCTGCCGGAAGTGGATTACCCGACCATTCAGTGCCTGACCTTCTATCCGGGCGCGAGCCCCGACGTGATGGCGTCGTCGGTGACTGCGCCGCTCGAGCGCACGTTCGGGCAAGTCCCGGGCCTGAAGCAGATGACCTCTACGAGCTCTTTCGGAAGCTCTATCATCACGCTGCAGTTCGATCTCGATCTCAACATCGATATCGCGGAGCAGCAGGTGCAAGCCTCGATCAACGCCGCAGGCACGTATCTGCCCCCCGATCTTCCCAACCCGCCCATCTATAACAAAGTCAATCCTGCCGATGCGCCGATTCTCACGTTGGCGCTCACGTCGGCCACCGTGCCGTTGACGAAAGTGGAGGATCTCGCCGACACGACGCTCTCCCAAAAGATTTCGCAGCTCCCGGGAGTAGGTCTCGTCAGCATCGGCGGAGGAGAGAAACCGGCGGTCCGCATTCGCATTAATCCAACCGCGCTCGCCGCTTACGGCCTCAGCCTGGAAGATGTCCGCACGGCATTGAACTTAACCAACCTGAATCAGGCCAAAGGGAATTTCGACGGCCTTCGCCAGGCGTACACGATCGGCGCGAACGATCAGATTCTGACCAGCTCCGGTTACAAGCCGATCATCGTCGCCTATAAGAATGGCGCGCCGGTGCGACTCGAAGACGTCGCCACCGTCATTGATGGGGCGGAAAACACGAGACAAGCCGCCTGGATGAATACGGTTCCGGCAGTGATCGTAAACATTCAACGCCAGCCGGGCGCGAACATCATCGCCGTTGTCGATCGCATCAAGGCGCTGCTTCCGCAATTGCGTGTATCCATCCCGAACGCGGTCAATGTTGCGGTTCTGACGGATCGCACCACGACGATCCGCGCCTCTGTCAAAGACGTTCAGTTCGAGCTGATGTTGACGGTTGCGCTGGTCGTGATGGTGATCTTCCTGTTCCTGCGCAATCTCGCCGCCACGGTGATTCCGAGCGTCGCGGTGCCGTTATCGATCGTCGGCACGTTCGGAGTGATGTACCTGCTCGGGTACAGCCTGAATAACCTGACGCTCATGGCGTTGACCATCTCCACTGGATTTGTGGTCGATGACGCCATCGTCATGATCGAGAACATTTCGCGTTATCTCGAACAGGGCGATACGCCGCTGCGCGCGGCGCTGCGCGGGTCCGAACAGATCGGCTTCACGATCGTGTCGTTGACCGTTTCTCTCATCGCGGTGCTCATTCCGCTGCTCTTCATGGGCGATATCGTGGGGCGTCTCTTCCGCGAGTTTGCCATAACGCTGGCGGTAACCATCCTGGTTTCGGCGGTGGTTTCGCTGACCCTTACGCCCATGATGTCGGCGAAGATTCTGCGTCATAAAAAGGAAGCGGAGCAGGGCTGGTTCTACCGCAAATCCGAATATGCCTTCGCGTGGGTCATCTCGAAATACGGCAGCACCTTGCAATGGGTGCTGCGGCACCAGCCGTTGACGCTATTGATTACGGTAGCCACTCTGGTCGGCACCATATTTCTCTATGTGGTCGTTCCCAAGGGCTTCTTCCCGGTTCAGGATACGGGTGTTATTTTGGGCGTCTCCGAAGCTCCGCAGGACGTTTCATTCGCCGCCATGTCGCAGCGGCAGCAAGCGCTGGCGAAAGTCATCCTTAAGGATCCTGCCGTAGAGAGTTTGTCCTCGTTCATCGGAATCGACGGCATCAACACCACGATGAACAGCGGCCGCATCCAGATCAACTTGAAACCGCTCGACCAGCGCGGCATCAGTGCAAGCGACGTGATTCGAAGAATGCAACCCAGCCTTGCGCGCGTGGACGGAATCACGCTATTCATGCAGCCGGTTCAAGACCTCACGGTCGAGGATCGGGTCAGCCGCACGCAGTTTCAATACACGCTCGAAGACGCGGATGCGAACGAACTGAATGTGTGGACCGCGCGGCTGGTGGACAAGCTCAAAGCGCTTCCCTCTTTGCGGGATGTCGCGACGGACCAGCAGAACGGCGGCCTTCAAACGACGCTGGTGATCGATCGCGACACGGCCTCACGGCTCGGCATCGGAATGCAACAGATCGACGATACGCTCTACGATGCTTTCGGGCAGCGCCTGGTGTCGACCATGTTCACGCAACTGAACCAGTACCACGTGGTACTCGAGGTCGCGTCCGAGTTCCGCCGTAACCCGAACGCGCTCGACGACATTTACATCCATTCGTCGAACGGCGCGGAAGTTCCGCTCAGCTCGTTCACTCACTTCGAGCAGAGCACCACGCCGTTGACGGTCAATCATCAGGGACAGTTCCCGGTGGTGACGATCTCATTCAACTTGCCGGCGGGCGAGTCGCTGGGGAATGCAGTAAAGGCCATCAAGCAAGTCGAACAGGACATCGGTCTGCCTTTGAGCATCCATTCCAGTTTCCAAGGCACGGCTGCGGCGTTTCAAAATTCGCTGGCCAACGAGGCTTACCTGATTCTGGCCGCGCTGGTGGTGGTGTACATCGTGCTGGGCGTTCTGTACGAAAGCTATATTCATCCGATCACGATCCTGTCCACGCTACCCTCTGCCGGTGTCGGCGCGATTCTGGCTCTGTTCATCTGCCACGAGGATTTCAACGTGGTCGCGCTGATCGGGATCATCCTTTTGATAGGCATCGTGAAGAAGAACGCCATCATGATGATCGACTTCGCTCTCGACGCCGAACGGAATGAAGGCAAGCCGCCGGGCGAGGCCATCTATCAGGCTTGTTTGCTGCGCTTCCGCCCCATCATGATGACGACGATGGCGGCGCTGTTCGGCGGTCTGCCGCTGGCGCTCGGCAGCGGAGTCGGTTCCGAATTGCGGCGTCCGCTGGGAATCACCATCGTGGGCGGCCTGATCGTAAGCCAGGTGCTGACGCTGTACACAACACCGGTGGTTTATCTTTTCTTCGATCGACTGGCGACGCGTTTGACGCACGCCCGCACCAGAAGGACAAGGCGCGAACCGCTGCGAGAACCCGTCCACGCGGAGCAACTGTGAATATTTCGGCGCCCTTTATCAAAAGACCCGTGGCGACCTCGCTGCTTACGGCGGCTATCGGCTTATCGGGCGTGCTCGCGTTTCGCCTGCTGCCCGTCGCCGCACTTCCGGAGGTAGATTTTCCGACCATTCAGGTTCACGCGAACCTTCCCGGCGCCAGTCCGGAAACGATGGCGTCGGCGGTAGCGACACCGCTCGAGCGGCAATTCGGCCGCATTGCCGGCGTGACGGAGATGACTTCCTCGAGCCAGCTCAGCAGCACCTCGATCACTTTGCAATTCGATCTCGACCGCAATATCGACGCGGCGGGCCGGGACGTGCAAGCTGCCATCAACGCGGCGCGTGGACAACTGCCCGCCGATATGCCGAGCAATCCCGGCTACTGGAAGTCGAATCCGGCCGATGCGCCAATTCTGATGCTGGCGCTGAGCTCGGAGGTCTACGACCGGGCGCACATGTACGACATCGCCGACTCCATCCTGGCGCAAAAGATCTCTCAGATTGAAGGAGTCGGGCAAGTACACGTGTGGGGAAGTTCGAGGCCGGCGGTGCGAGTGCAAGTCAATCCGACCCTGCTGAACACCATGGGCCTGGCGCTCACCGATGTAGCCACGACTCTTCAGAATGCGAACGCTCACCAAGCCAAAGGAGCGCTCAGCAATAGCAACATCCGGTGGCAGGTGAACGCGACCGACCAGCTATTTCATGCGTCCCAATATGCGCCGCTGATCGTGACCTATCGCAATGGCGCGGCGGTCCGTTTGGCAGATTTGGGCAATGTGATCGATTCCGTCGAAGATACCAGGAACGACGGGCTGGATAACGGGAAACCGACCGTGATCATGGCAGTGTCTCGCCAGCCGGGCGCGAATATTATCGACACGGTCGATCGCGTGTTGGCAGTGCTGCCCCAACTGCAGGCCTCGATTCCGCCTTCAGTTCACCTGACGGTGGCGCAGGATCGCACGACGACGATCCGCGCGTCGGTTCACGACGTTGAGATCACGTTATTGATTTCGCTGGTGCTGGTCGTCCTGGTGGTATTCGTTTTCCTGCGAAATATCTGGGCAACGGTCATACCGGGCATCGTCGTTCCCGTGTCTCTGCTGGGCACGTTCGGTGTGATGTACCTGATGGGCTACACACTCGACAACCTGTCGTTGATGGCGCTGACGATTTCGACCGGGTTCGTGGTGGACGATGCGATCGTGGTGATCGAGAACATCTCGCGTTACCTGGAGGAAGGGCTGACGCCCATGAACGCGGCGCTTCAGGGCGCAAAAGAGATCGGCTTCACGGTGCTCTCGATGAGCACATCGCTTGTGGCCGTGTTCATTCCCATCCTGCTGATGGGCGGCATCGTCGGACGGCTCTTCCGTGAATTCGCCGTTACCTTGACGGTCGCAATCGTCATATCACTTCTGGTATCGCTGACCACGACGCCGATGATGTGCGCGAAATTCCTGCGTTCGCAGCGCGGCACCCGACACAACTCGCTGTACCGGCTGAGTGAGCGCGGCTTCGAAACAATTCACCGGGGTTATGCGAAGACGCTGGCCATGGTGTTGAGGCATCCGCAACTGACGCTCATCATCACGATCGTCACGGTCGCCATCAACATTTACCTGTATATCATCGTGCCCAAAGGCTTCTTCCCGCAGCAGGATACGGGGATCATAGGCGGCGCGATCATAGCCGACCAGGATATTTCGTTTGCGGCGATGCGCCAGAAAATGCACCAGCTGGTGCAAATCGTGCAGACCGATCACGCCGTGCAAGACGTGCAGGGTTTTACGGGCGGAGGCACGCTCAACAATGCCTCGGTGCGCGTTCAATTGAAACCGTTAGACGAGCGGAAAGCGTCGGCCGATCAGGTCATCAACCGGCTGCGCGGCAAGCTGGCGCGCATACCGGGCGCGACCCTGTATCTGCAAGCGGCCCAGGATTTCCGCGTAGGCGGCCGCGGCAGCAACTCTCAATACCAATACACGCTGCAATCGGACAATCTGCAGGACCTGACCGAATGGGCGCCGAAACTTCTCGCTCAAATGAAGACTATCCCGCTGGTGCTGGATGCCAATAGCGATCAGCAGGTACACGGGTTGGAAACAGAGCTGATCATCGACCGCAGCACCGCGTCGCGTCTTGGCGTTAATCCGTCGGCGGTCGATACCGCACTGTACAGCGCCTTCGGCCAGCGGCAGGTCTCGACCATGTACACGGGGATGAATCAGTATCACGTTGTTTTGGAAGTTCTCCCCGAGTTCCAACAGAATCCTACGTCTCTCGACTCCATCTACGTACGATCGAACACCGGAACACCCATTCCGCTATCGACATTCACACACTTCCGGACATTGTTAACACCTTTGACAGTGAACCACCAGGGGCAGTTCCCGTCGATTACGTTATCTTTCGCGCTGGCTCCAGGCGCGGCGCTGGGCGAAGCGGTAGCCGCGGTGGAACGCGCCGAGCAGGACATTGGAATGCCGGCGAATGTAAATGGCGCTTTTGCCGGGACCGCGCAAGCCTTCCAGCAGTCGCTCAGGTCGGAGCCGATCCTGATTCTGGCGGCGCTGCTTGCGGTTTACATCGTGCTCGGGATGCTGTATGAGAGCTACGTCCATCCGATCACGATTTTGTCTACGCTGCCGTCGGCGGGCGTCGGCGCATTGCTTGCCCTGATCCTATGCGGAACGGATCTGACCGTCATTGCGTTGATCGGCATCATTCTGCTGATCGGCATTGTCAAGAAGAACGCGATCCTGATGATCGACTTTGCGCTCGAATTAGAACGCAAGCAAAACATCTCATCGAAGCACGCGATCTATGAGTCCTGCCTGCTGCGCTTCCGTCCGATTCTTATGACTACGATGGCGGCACTGCTGGGCGGCTTGCCGCTGGCGCTCGGCACGGGAACGGGTTCGGAAATGCGGCGACCGCTCGGCATCACCATCGTCGGGGGCCTGATGGTCAGCCAGTTACTGACGCTTTACACCACGCCCGTGGTTTACTTGTACCTCGCCAAACTGCAGCTATGGTTCGGCCGCGGACGGCAACTCAGCCCGCGCTTGCAAACCATGTTGACGGATACGCCTTAGCGCTTTCGCCGGACCGCCGAAGCAACGCAAAATGGAAGTGTGACTTCTCTCGTTGCTCGTTGTTTGGCCGTGACGGCGGCTCTCGCGTTCGTGGCTTTTGGCCAGACGCCTCAATCGGTTCCTCAGTCTTCCGCTCCGCCTCAGTTCCCCGCTCCGGCGCCTCCGCGGCTTGTCCATCCGCAGATCACGACGCCCGACGAAAACCCTCCACAGGCCGGTACGCAAGCGGTCAAGTAGTCAACCCAATAGGTAATCCGCCTCGGATGGTCGAGATTCCGCTGCTCGATTGCTCGGGGTTGCCCTGCGTGGATCTGTCTACGGCGAGCGGCAAGACTGTGCGCCTGCTCATCGATACCGGCGAAGTTAATTCGTATCTCGACATCAAAGCGGCTCAAGCGCTGGGCGTCGAGCTTCAACCGCTGAGGGGCGGCGGAGATTCGAGTATTGCGGAAGTGCAACAGACCGTCGTTCCCGGCGCGAAACTGGGCGATCTGCCGCTGGGCGATTTTCCATTTATGGTGCTCGACATGACGCCCCAAGCGGTCGCGCCTGGAGAAAAAGTGGAGCGCTTGCCGGGCGATGGAGCGCTCGCGTATAGCGCGTTTCAGAACCGCTTGGTTGAGATGGATTTCGCACATCACATGCTGCGAATTTCCACTCCGGAAGCCGACGCGCCCGCATGCCCGCGCGTTTGCAGCGATGTTGTCATCAAGCATTTCGGCAATTACGGACCGGTGACTCTCACGACCGCCGGATTCGCAATCAACGGGCAACCGGTCGACGTGCAGATCGACACGCTCTTCACCGGGACCATGCTGATCTATCCGGCGTCGGTGGAGAAACTCGGGTTGAAGAAGGAAGCCAAGGCGAAACACAAAGAGTTTTTCCCGTTCACGCAAGGCGGGCTGAAGCTCGCCGAATTCGATGGCGCTTCGGAAGCATTTCGAGACGTTCCGCTGATGGCGGACGCCCCGGTCTACTTCATGACTTCGGACGATCATGCGCCGGCCGTGCAGTTCGATGCAACGATTGGAAGCGGCCTGTTGAGCCGCGCGGTTGTCACGTTCGACTTCAAGGGCATGCATTTTTGGATGGATGCCGCGGGCGCAGCGCCGAACCAAACTCCTCAGCCTCGTGGTTCTCATTCGTTGCTTTCGGGCGGGTGATTCGACACACTTCGGGCGCAGACTCGGACGTGCGGTCGACATTCAAAGTGATCAGCGGGGGTTTACGCCGCGGCTTCGGCCTTCAATCGGTCTTCTTCGGCGATGGCGGCTACCAATTGCGGCAATCGCGCGCCGTCCGTGAGCACTTGCTGGTGTGTGAACTTGGCTTCCGCGAGCCAAACGGCCCATTGATGGAGCTCCGTCTTGCGATTTTCGGCGGCTTGCTTGCGGGTTGCGTCGGCTTCGTGGCGCTTCTGCGATTCGAACCCAATTTCGACTTTCCGCGTTTCGTTTCTTAGCTTTCGCAATTCGTTAGAGTAGCGCTCGAAGGCCCGCTCGTGCGTGGTCTGGTAGCGCAGATACAGAGCGAGCTGTTTTTCCTGGCGTTCGTGGCACCGAGGGTAGTCGAGATCGAAGCACATTTCCTGGAGCAGGAGCGCGCGCTGGGCGAGCCAGTAATGTTGGGCCATTTTTTGCACCAGATCGGCTTCGAATTCGGTGCCGGGCTGGTGCTGATCGTTCAGCTTCTTGGAGAGCGCGTCGAAGTCGGCCTGCTTTTCCCAGTGCATGACGGCGAACCGGGCCGTGAAACCGAATCGGAGGTGGTTTTGGGAAGAGGCGGCCTTCCCGTCTTCGCTGCGCGGACCAGTAGAGTGCTGCGCGTTGATTTTGTTGGCTGCGATTTGAGCGTCGGTGGACATGAGATTCCTTTCAGAGTGCGTGATAGAAAACGTTGCGTCAGCGCGGCGGCGGAGACAGCGTTTTTCGAGCGAGTAGAAGCGAACGGGCTTCTTGACGGAAAGTCGCGATCGGATCGGCGCCGGGCGCGATCGATTTAATCAACTTCGTAGCACGGGGGTGTTGCGCGAGAGGAGAAGATGGGCAGTAAGTGGCTGAGGGCGGGAGAGATGGAGATTTGTTGGCGGCCGTGACCCTCGAAACTCGGGGTGCTCTTATGGACTTGCTGATCAGTAGCCTAGATCAACAGGTGGATACTGCCGTCGAGGAGAGGTGGCGCGAGGAGATCTTTCGGCGCCGTCTCCGTTCTCGGCTGCAATCGTGAACAGCGCGATGGTTCGATTTCATCCCGCCGCCTTAGACGAAACTGAAGCCGCACGAATCCTTATTTAGGTCAAATAGAACGAGCTACTTCGAGATCATCCCAATCGTCCCCAGCCACGTCTCCACGAGCTGAGGCCATCCCGTTATCGGAAACTTCGTGCGCCGCAGCCCGAAAGCATGCCCACCCTGCGCGTAAAGATGCATCTCCACAGGAACTCCGGCGTTCTTTAGCGCAATGTAGTAAGCCAGCGAGTCGTTCACATTGTCCACATGGTCGTCCTCCGCCTGCAACAAGAAGGTAGGCGGAGTCTGGCTGGTGACATGAAGATCGGGATTCAACCCAAGATCCTTGTCCGATGTCGGCGGATGGGGAACGACAAATTTCTTGGTACCTCGCGTAGCGTCCCATTCGGCCGCGGAAAGTGACAGATGCCCAGGGTAGATCGCCACCGCAAAATCGGGACGGCAACTCTCTTTGTCAGCCGCGTCGACAACCCGATACAGCCGTTTGTTAAAGTGCGTGCTCATGGCGGCCGACAGATGCCCGCCTGCTGAAAACCCGAGCACTCCAATCTTATGCGGATCGATGTGCCACTCCGAAGAGTGCAAGCGGATCAGGCCCAACGTCCTCTGCGCGTCTTCGAGCGCCATAGGTGATTCCGGATACGGCCCCGATTTCGGATACGGACCCACCTCTGTTACGCGATATTTCAACAACACACACGTGATCCCTTTGATTGTGAGCCAATCGCACACCTCGGTACCTTCAAGATCGATAGCCAAGGTCTGATAGCCCCCACCCGGGAAGACGAGGACCGCTGCGCCCGTATTCTGTCTGGTTGGGGAATAGACGATCATGGTAGGCCGTGTCACGTCGCTGACCCCCACGGCCGGTCTTCCCGCAACCAGAAAATCCTTTCCAGACATCTCTGTGTACTCCCGCCCCGCGACAGGCTGGGGTTCGGGAGCTGCCCCTGGCCATATCGGAACTTGGGTATGTCCCGGGGACGGCTGCCACACAGGCTTCTGCGCGCTTAGGCTGTTCAACGCAGACACAACAAAGAGTGAAAAGGTTAATGACTTTATCACAATGCCATGTGGCTCTCCAGAAAGCCGGACCGTCTAACCTGCCCTTTTCTCTCTTTGTGGTTTACTGGGCCTCTTACGCTCCAGCGCTCGATCGAGCAATGTCTTGATGACCGCTTGTCGACTCACGTTGAGCCGGGCTGCCCGCTCGTCAAGTTTCCGCAACATACCTTCATTCAGATCCAAATTCACCTTGTGAACCGGCTTGATCACTGTAAATTTGTTTGTGAAGTGAGCGGAGACATCTTCTCCACGGCATGCCTTTTCAGCGATTTGATCGGCGGAAACTCTTGTTTTACGCGTTTTCGGCATAACTTTGCTGTTCTTCTTCCGTCACTTTCCACGCTGTGACTAGATGGTAGTACTCGCCCTGCTCGTCATGCCTGCCTTCGAAGACCACAGAACAGAGGAGACGGCGGCACCAGCCGATTGCGCGCAGCTGCTCCGGGTTGTCATTCCTTGGAAGCCGACTTAGGTCCGGCGATTTGCTGTCGGACGTTTGTCAATAGAGCCCGCGTCGAGAATCGGGTGAAAAAAGCAAGCGAACAGCGTGGTCGTAACCTGTCTTGTTTGCCGTCAGCGTGATCTCAAGGCGCTCCGATTGATGTGGATTGTAGACAAGTGCAGGTCGGAAACAGACGATACACTTAGAACCCCGACATCTAACGCTCGGGTAGACCAGCCCATTTGAGCCCTCCTCCAGCAGGCGCCGCGCTAGTGCTTGCGAGACTGCATAACACTGCGGCACAGGCTCAGGTTGCAGGAATTCCGAAAAGTCCTCCGGTGGATCCAGGACGTGAAAAGCCGCTTGGAAGTCCGCCAGCCAGTCGTCGTAAGTTGACACATCGTGTGGAGGTCGCTGACTCGGCTCATCGGGGACGATAATGTCGCTCAGCCGTCTGCTCTTGTGGTAGACCGCTTCGGCAAGCGAGGCTTTTTGGGAATCCGCAGCATACCAGGCCCCGCGCGCGTGGTCGTTGAACCGGGAACCTGATTCGTTTGGGTGCGTGTAGGCGGCATTCACAATGTGCGCGTTCGCAATGCCATACACCAGCTCAAACGTGCTGATTCCGATGAATCCGCGGAGTTCGCTCTGCAGCCGATCATTCGTTGCACCATCGAGCAACACCAGGTCTTCGAGCTCTTGGGCGTTCCCGGCAATCGCGGACAGCACTGTTCCACTTTCGCTGTAGCGCGAGGGGATTAGACGGTGAAAATTTTTCCGATGGACGGAATGAACGCGAGGATCTGTCAACGGCCGCCGCGCCAGGAATCTAAGATCCGACGCACCTGAACCATGCCCGGTTGTCCCTGACGAATCATGTACTCGATCGGTGTGGTCCCCGCGAACATCGATCCACGATTGCCTAACGTGACCCAGCGATCAGCCCACGCTTCACCGAAATAGATATGGAGTGCCTTGTAGATCCCGATGACAAGCGAAATTCTCAACAAGGTATCCTGTGTCAACTTTTGCTGCTTTGGTGCGCTTTTCCAGGCGTGGAACGTAGATGATGCGATACCGCCAAGCAGTCCACGCGCCTGAGATTCCGTGAGCCCCCATTTTCCGGCAATCCTGACAAACCCTTTGATCGCACTCCCACTTAACTGGCTGCGGACTTTCGAATTCGTCAAATCCGGTGAGCTGTCAAATGAGTAGCCCGCGATGATAGGTCCAGATGCTAGCGCTCCCATGAATCCTCGATTCCGTAATCTATTATCCTCGAAATCGAGACGCCGTGCAATTCGGGGGAAGGCTGAGCTAGTACTTCTCATAACCATAGGAGAAAACACACGCGAGTTACGAAACATCGCCTTCCTCCGGAACTCGTTGGAACTAAACGAACGAATACACCGGCGCGTGTGGCGGGACAGGCGTTGCCCTTCTGCTGAAAGTTATTACCGAAGTAGGGAGCGTGATGCGCTTACGCTCCACGTGCACTTCGACGCTCTCTTCCAACGGTGACCATACCACCGCTGTCGTAGTTTTACTGAGAGTCGCTTACTACGATGCGATCGTACAAATGAAAGCGGTGCCGGCTACGAGGGATTTACGGAACTCCTGGGAGGCATGCGAACGGTGACACAAATGCGAAGTCCTGATCCGAGGTTCCTTCATCAAAGCAAACGTAGGCACGATTCTTGAAAGTCAGGAACAGAGTGGAGCGAGAAACAGAATGACGAAACAGACGGATCTCGGGGGCAGCTTCACACTCCCTAAGGCATCCATGACCGTGCATCGCATGGGTTATGGCGCGATGCAACTTGCCGGTCCACAGGTGTGGGGACCGCCGCGTGACGTTAACGGCGCGGTTGCCGTTCTACGCGAGGCGGTGGCGCTTGGGGTGAACCATATCGATACCAGCGACTTTTATGGTCCCCACGTGACCAATCAGATTATCAAGCAGGCGCTTCATCCGTATCCGGATGGCTTGGTGATCGTTACGAAGGTGGGCGCTCGCCGAGGGGAAGACAAGTCCTGGAACCATGCTCGTTCGCGCCAAGAACTGATCGATGCGGTTCATGACAACCTCCGAAATCTCGGGCTCGACAAGCTGGATGTCGTCAATCTGCGGATTGGAGGAGTGATGGGGCCGGCGGAAGGATCGATCGAAGAACCGCTGACGGTGCTCGCCGAGCTCAAGAGCCACGGACTGATTCGTCATCTCGGCCTGAGTAACGTCAGTCCTGAGCAGTTTATTGAAGGTCGGAAGATTTCGGAGATCGTCTGCGTGCAGAACTTTTACAACGTGGCACACCGGAACGACGATGGCTTCATCGAGGACCTCGCAGAGCAAGGCATAGCTTATGTGCCGTTCTTCCCGTTGGGAGGATTCAGTCCGTTACAGTCGTCGGCGCTCGACGCGGCGGCGGCGTCGCTGCAGGCAACGCCCATGCAGGTCGCGGTGGCGTGGCTACTTCAGCGCTCGCCGAACATCCTGCTGATTCCCGGGACATCTTCCGTTCAACATCTTCGTGAGAATCTCAAGGCTGCGGCGCTACAACTGCCTCCGAAAGTGATCGCCGATCTCGATTCAATAGCGCCGGCCCGTTGACGATCACTGTCAGCGGCGCGACATGTTCGGAGGTTTCAAGCACCAGGAAACGTTGCGCATCGGGCGGAGCTCAATGATTGAAGGGGCAAATTTTAATTGGAAGAAGCATCCAAAAACTCTGACACATTGGTCCTGCTGCCAAATTCCGCGCAGCCGATAGCGCTGCCGAAGGGATGGGTGCACATCGCAGGTTCGACTCCGCTGGCGCTGGCCGGTCCGGAAGAAGACCTTCGCGTGGTGCTGCTGGTCGACGCAGCGCTGGGAAGCATCGAAGAGATCGCGGATCGCACCTGGCATCAGGTCGATTCCGGGTTCAGCTATCCAATCCTGCAGCAGGCGGAAGCTCCTTCGAGCCATGGCTGGGACAAAGTGTTTCAGATCGTCTACAACATCCCCGCAGCGGAGAGCAGAAGTGCATACGCGATCGTTCGCACGCTGAACGGCGTCGCCTACATTTGCTTGATGGATGGGTCGAAGGCTGCGCTCAGCCGCAGGATGGCGCAGATCAGCGAAATTCTGGAAGGCTGGAAGCCCGCCGGTCTCAACCCCGTCAGCCTGGCAGCGCGTGTCGCGCCGAAGTGGGGCGACCCGCAGAGCCGGCAACTCAACCAGTTCGTGTGGGATGCCATGGAGAGACTGCTAATTCCCGGCGTTTCGATCGCAATCGTGCAACTCGGCCAGCTGGTTTATGCGGAGGGTTTCGGAGTGCGCAGGGTTGGGCGTCCGGAACGTGTTGGGGCCTCCACACGCTTCATGATCGGCTCCTCTACAAAGCCGCTCACCACGTTCATGATGGCGAGACTTATCGATCGGGGAGCTTTCACTTGGACTACGCCTGTGCGGGACTTACTGCCGGAGTTCGAGCTTGCCGATGCGGAGGTAACGCAGAAGCTGCAGATGCGGCACACGGTCTGCGCCTGCACGGGCATGCCGCGCCGCGATGTGGATTTTCTCTTCCGCTTCAAGGGAATTAGTCCGGAAAAGAGATTGGCGGAAATGAAGACGATGCGCCCCACGACTGGCTTCGGCGAGACGTTTCAATACTCGAATCTGCTGGTCGCGGCAGGCGGATATGCGGCGGCGTCGAGGTTCCGGCCGCAGCGCGGATTGATGCCCGCATACGACGAGGCGATGAGACATTTGGTCTTTGAACCGCTGGGGATGACCAGCTCTTGTTTGACGCAAGAGGAAGGTCTCAGAGGAGACGCCGCAGAACCGCACGCCCTCGATTTCGAGGAGCGTTGCGCGCTGATCGATCCGGCCATGGAGCGCTGCGTGGAAGCGGTAGCACCTGCGGGCGCGGCGTGGTCGACGGCGGAGGACATGGCGAGGTACCTACTGGTTGAGCTAAGCGGCGGA
Source organism: Terriglobia bacterium (assembly GCA_963719335.1). Lineage (GTDB taxonomy): Bacteria > Acidobacteriota > Terriglobia > Bryobacterales > Bryobacteraceae > Bog-105. Next base: position 177,392 of record CAVRBR010000005.1, read on the forward strand.
AAAACTCCGGAAGGCGAGCGGCTGGTTTCGGAGGAAACGCTGCGAAGCCGCTGGCGAGGCGGTATCCGGATCAACGACAAGCTGGAGTACGGCCTTGGGTTTCTTCACAGTGAAGAGCAGGGATTAGAGGTGATCAGCCATGGCGGAAATACGCTGGGATTCACATCGGATCTGTTCTTTCTCCCCGCGCACGATCTCGGCGTGGCGGTGCTCACGAACTTGCGCGTGGCGAACGCCTTCCTCGACGCTCTGCGGCAGCGGCTCTTTGAAATTCTGTTCGGAGCGGAACAGAAATCCGAGCAGATGGTGGCGGCAACCTGCAGGTCACATGCTGAACAAGCCGCGGGCAGGCGCGATCGGATCAAGACGGATTCCAGCTCCGTAGCCTGGATGGACGAATTCGTCGGCGAATACCGAAGCCGGGAGCTTGGCCCTGCTCGGATTCTGAGGAACGGCGAAGGCTTTTCGGTTGAGTTTGAAAGCTGGGGCAGCGCGCTTGGTGCAGAGGTCCAACAGAACGGGGCGCGTCTGATTGCTCTGACCAGTCCGCCGTGGAGCGGCGGTTTGCGGTTTCAAACGTCGCCTGAAACGGGAGATCTGGTCCTTGATGCAGGACAGGACAAATATACGTTTCAGAGACAGTCATGAAATCGATTTTGCTGAACGTCCGCGTAACGTGCTGTATATCTGTCGATGGTGCCATAATTGTGTCATGGCTGTTCGAACCACTGTCGATATTCCGGAGCCTCTGCACCATACACTGCGACATCGGGCGGAAAGATCGGGCCTATCCATCCGCTCGCTTATTATTCGGGCAATCGAAGAAGCCTACGCTGAGTCCAGGAAGGGTGAATATGTAACAGGACCTCTTATTCGCGGTTCAGGTGAGCTTGGTCCTGCGTTCCCGGAGGACGAGAATCCGCATGACCTCGTTTTTTCCTGACCTGAATGTCTGGATGGCGCTCTCTGTCGCTGGCCACTCGCACAGCGCGGAGGCCTGGAAGTGGATCGATTTACTGCCGACCGAAGCAACGCTTATCTTTTCCCGGTATACGCATATCGGTCTGCTGCGCCTTTTAACTAATCAGTCCATTATGGGCGAACAAACGCTGACGCTCCGAAAGGCATGGGCAGTGTATGATCGATGGCTTCGAGACCCGCGTGTGGAGTTTTACCCGGAGCCGCGAGGCATCGATAGTACATTTCGACAAACGACAGAGCCGTTCGCAGCCAAGCAGGGATCGAAATGGATCGGAGACTGCTACCTTCTGGCATATGCAGCGGATAGTCAGGCCGTGCTCGTCACGTTCGACAAAGCGCTGCATGTACAAGCTCGAAAGCAAGGTTACGCCGCGGTGATGCCCGGCTGACTTCTTACCACGCTCCTTTGAAGTACCGTCTGATGCGCGGCCGGGCGAGCGCATAGAGAAACGCCAGGGAGATGACGGCTCCGGAGGCGCTGCGGAAAAGATCTCCGGTGGCAAAAAAGCTAACCACGTCTCCCCCGCCATCGGTTGCGAACAACACTACAGCGAACCACCAGGCCCACTGTTTCCGTCGAAGTAGGCCCGCAGCGGCGGCACACGTTGCTCCTCCGAGCAGCAACAGCAGCGCGCCCGAAATCCACCCCAAGGCATGAAACGCTGCCGCGGCGGCCCGGTTGAGCTCCCACAGGCGATCGAGTGGCGTATCGGGAACTAGTAATGAGATCCCGACAACGGTAGAAATAGCAGCGGCCACGAAGAGGAACGCTGCCACGATTGGAACGGTTTTCGGCCTCTGGTCCATAGCACTCGCAACTTAACTAGAAGATGTGGCCAGTGTAGAGCGTGGGCGCGTGCCATACGTGTCGTCCGATAGCGAGTAAGACGCGTTCCGCTGAAATGAGACGATTCATCCGTGGACGATGAGCGAATGGCGGAGGTTCCTCTGGCCCGTATCATCAATTCCTATCTCAGAGAAGTAGCGAGCAAGGGTCGTGAGGCAGGGAGTTTTGGCGTCATACGTACATGCCGATAGGCCGCATCTTTGGACATGCAGTGTTGCTCGCGTTTTGGATCGCGCCCGCATTGCTCGCGCAGGCTGGAAGCTCACCCCGTCTTTCGCACTGCGTGTTTCATCGTGTAGACGATCACTTCGCGGGGTCTTGCGGCGCGCTATTCGGGCAGACCCCGGCAATGACGCTTCTACCTGCCGCGGCGATCACTACCGAGTCTGGCGCGACGACCTTCACCCTGCGTCGGTTTGGGCGGGTGACATGACCGACGAAGGGGACCACGCTTCGCTCGAGCTTGAGATTTATGCGGGCGGCTGGGGTGTTCTGCGGACGGAATACGGCTGGTTCTCAGTCACGCAATTCGCAGCGTCCTCGACCCTGAGCTTCGATCTCGACGCCTCGCACGAAGTGAGCGCTAACGGATTAGACCGAAAGATCGTGCGAGAGGCGGCGGGGATTCTTGCGACGGAAGCGGCGTGGAATCGCGCCGACAACCGGAGATGCCAGGCAAACGCAACCACCTGGAGCATCTACTGCGCAATGGAGAAAGCCACGATCGATGTCACCGGAGGATTTCATCATCGACGCCCCGCTCTCGAAGTCGTGCGCCAAATCGTCGAGGAACGCACCGCGACGCGCCACTACCATCACCGCCTGATGGACTACAATAATGATCCTCGAACACGTCTAAGCGATGTTCAGAATCTTTTCAAAGAAGCGCTGACGCGAATGGAGAAACCCTGAATCGGCCGTCAGACCGCGATGCCGCAGCGCAGCGGGCTTCCCTTCCCCGGGCGCGGAGTTGTTGGTACATGTAATTTAGGAGAACCGAATGCGTGACGATCAAGCTGTAAATGGAGTCGTGAGCGTGCGAAGCGGGCATTCGGTGAATGAGACGGTCGCTCGGCTCGAGCAAGCGCTAGAAGCAAAAGCGATCAAGATTTTCGCCGTGGTGGATCACAGCGGCGAGGCGGAAAAGGCCGGCTTGCACATGCCGAACACGAAGCTGGTCATCTTTGGCAATCCTAAAGCTGGAACTCCGCTGATGCTCGCTGCTCCGAGTGTTGCGATTGATCTACCGCTGAAGGTCCTCGTTTGGGAGGACAACGAGGCAAGGGTCTGGGTCAGCTACAACGATTCCGAGTTCCTGCTCAAACGGCACGATCTTCCGTCCCCTATGATGGCGACGCTCGCGGGCGTGGCTGCGATAGCCGCTGAGATCGCCCGCTAAAGACTGCGCAGGTCGAGCGCGGTGAATTCGAGGTTCTGACCGCTAAAGCTTTGCCTCCGTTTAGCCGATAGGGCTAGAGAACCGCTCTTTAGGCAAAATTCTACCCGGCATGTACGGCGTACGGCGTGGCCTTCGGCAAAGCAATGAAACGACCAGCGCTCAGCCATGCGATCTGCGTAGGAGTAATCGTCCTGTGGGCCGGGTCGATCTGCGTCGGCGGTCGAAAACTGCTCAACTACGAGAGCAAGCCCGGGGAACCGGGAAGTCCTCCTTCACAGTGGCCGGCGGCAAGCCGGATCGTGCGGCCTCAGAACAAATTCACGCTGGTGATGCTGACGCATCCGAACTGCCCGTGCACTCGCGCGAGCGTGACCGAACTGGAGATTCTGATGGCGCGGTTGCAAGGAAAGCTGGCTGCCGTCATGGTGTTTCGCAAGCCGGAAGCAAGTGCGGGGGAAGTGCGCGAATCAGTTCTCTGGAAGAGGGCCGCGGAAATTCCGAATGTTTCGCTTCTGTTCGACGCAGACGGCGCGGAGACGGAACGATTCGGCGGCCGCGTTTCGGGTCAAACCATGCTGTACGACCCGGCGGGACGGCTGGTATTTAGCGGTGGCATTACAAGCACGCGCGGTCACGAGGGCGATAACGCGGGCGTGGACGCGGTGATTCTCGCCGTCAGAGAGCATGTGAACGTGCGCACACGTATTCCGGTGTTTGGCTGTTCACTTCACGATCCGAATGCAAAGGAGCTGAGTCAGACCTCGTGGAAGAAGCAATAAAGAATCCACGCTTGATGGAGAGCGTGGCGCGCCGCGCGGCGGCCTTATTCCACGATCATCAGCAATCCATTTATCGTCGTACCGACCATCTATTCGCGCGCCTGATGCTGTGCCAGTGGCTGGCTTCGATTGCAGCGGCGTGCTGGATAACGCCGCGAACATGGGCCGGACAGTACAGTGAACTGCATTTGCATCTGTGGGCCGCCATCCTTCTGGGCGGGGCGATTACGCTGTTGCCGGTGGCCCTGGTACACCTGCGTCCTGGGCAGGCGCTGACGCGGCACGTCATCGCGGTTTCCCAGATGCTGATGTCGGCGCTCCTCATTCACCTGACGGGCGGGCGCATCGAGACGCACTTTCATGTCTTCGGCTCGCTGGCGTTTCTGGCGTTCTATCGCGACTGGCGTGTATTCATTCCGGCGACGTTGGTGGTGGCAGCGGATCATATGCTGCGGGGAATTTACTGGCCGCAATCGGTATTTGGCGTCCTGAGCGCGAGCCCCTGGCGCTGGGTCGAGCACGCCGCGTGGGTGATTTTCGAGAATGTTTTCCTGATCCGCTCGTGCCTGCAGAGCGTCCAGGAGATGAAGAACATTGCGCGGCAGCGTGCTGAGCTGGAGGCCACTAACGAGATTGTCGAAGGAAAAGTTCTGGAGCGAACGGCCGAATTGCAGGCGAGCGAACTCGCAGTCGAGGACAGTGAACAGCGATACCGGATGCTGTTCGAAGGCAGCCCTCTCAGCATGGTGGTCTTCGATGCGGAGACGCTTGAATTCCTGGCCGTGAATGCGGCGACCGAAGAATTGTACGGCTACACTCGCGCCGAGTTTCTGAAAATGACGCTGCGGGACACGCGGGCGCCGGAGGATGTTCCGGCCCTGACGGATTTTGTCAAACGCATCGAAGCCGCGGACGCATACAGAGGCGCATTCCGGGTTCGCCGCAAAGATGGACAGTTCGTGATGATCGAGACTCGGGGACGCACGATTGAGTTCGCCGGGCGTCGGGCGCGGCTGGCCTTGATTACGGATATCACGGAGCAGAAACGGCTTGAATCGCAGTTGCAGCAATCGCAGAAGATGGAAGCAGTGGGGCGGCTGGCGGGAGGCATCGCGCACGATTTCAACAATCTGCTCACGGTGATTCTGGGGTACAGCGATTCCATTCTTCGCAAGCTGACCGCGGACAATCCGCTTCACAACAAAGTGTCGGAGATACAAGCGGCGGGCCAGCGCGCGGCCAATCTGACGAGCCAGCTTCTGGCATTCAGCCGCAAACAGATTCTGCAGCCGCAGACGCTGGAGCTCAACAGCGTAATCTGCGGTATCAGCCAGATGCTTCGAAGACTTTTGGGCGAGGACATTGAGATCGCACTGCACCTGGCCGCCGACCTTGGCCAAGTTCAAGCCGATGTGACCCAGTTGGAGCAGGTGGTGGTCAATCTCGCCGTGAACGCCCGGGACGCCATGCCACAGGGCGGCCAGTTGGTGATTGAAACACGGAATTGCGAGATGGATCAATGCGCGGCGTCGCTCGAGAACGTGCCGCCGGGCGAGTATGTGCTGCTGGCGGTGAGCGATACCGGTTCCGGAATGGACGAAAAGGTCAAGGCCAGAGTATTTGAGCCGTTCTTCACTACAAAGGACGTCGGCAAGGGCACGGGCCTGGGCCTCTCGATGGTCTTGGGCGTGGTGCAACAAAGCGGCGGCACGGTAACGGTTTATTCCGAACCGGGCCTAGGCACGACATTCCGGATCTACCTGCCTCGTTTGGGCGCTCCGGGTATGGGCACCGCGAAACCGGAAGAACCGGAGGCCGTGGCCAGCAAGAAAGGCGCAACGATTCTGTTGGTCGAGGACGAGGGTCGGGTGCGCACGCTAGCTACCGAGCTGTTATCGGAGGCTGGTTACACGGTGGTCGAAGCAAGCAACGGGAAAGAGGCGCTAAGCATTGCGCAGAGCTGTTCACATGCTCCGGCCTTAGTGTTGACGGACGTGGTGATGCCCGAGATGAGCGGCCCGGAGCTGGCCGAGCAGCTTCGGAAGAAGTGGCCTGGGATAGCGATCGTTTACACCTCCGGCTATACCGATCACGCTTTGCTGGCGCGCAGTACTCTGCAGCAGGATACGCCGTTTTTGCAGAAACCGTATTCGAGCGGCGCGCTGCTCAAGCAGGTTGCCACGGTGCTCGAACGCACGAAGCGTCCGGCGGTGCTTATCGTCGACGACGATGAGAAGGTGCGCAAGCTGCTGCGTGGAACCTTTGAAGAATCCGGGTATGTAGTGCTCGAGGCGGTAGATGGTCGCGAGGCATTGGAGCAAGTCGGCAGACACCCGATCAAGCTAGTGATTACGGATCTCGTCATGCCGGAGAAAGACGGCGTGGAGACGATTCAGGCGCTGCGGCAAAGCTATCCCGAAGTGAAGATCCTCGCGATATCAGGGGCATTTGGCGGCAGCGGCTACCTGAAGATCGCGAGCCGGCTGGGTGCCGACGCGGTGGTAGCGAAGCCGTTCCAGCGAGACCAGGTGCTCGAAGCGGTCGAACAGCTATTGTAGTCTGGGTCGGGTGCAGTGCATCCGACATATATTCTCGGGCAAACATAACCCGGGTTAGCAGCTGCGACCTTCGGGGCGATTAAACGTGCTCGACCATTCTCTTTCGTTAGAGCTCCACCGTCTGCCGGCCGATTTGGGCTTATCAGCACCGGCGCAGATTATCCGTGAGGCCTTCCGGGATGCGAGGCACGCAGTTCGACTTTGGGCCAAGCATCCGGGACTCACGGCGTTTGCCATCGCCGCGCTTGCGATCGGCATCGGCGCAAACACCGGAGTCTTCAGCGTTGTCGACGCGCTGGTGGTGCGGTCGCTGCCGTTCCAGGATCCAAGCCGGTTGGCGGGGATCCACACGTACCTCATCCCGCACGACAGCGCGAAGCAGTTTGACGCATGGCGCGGCGAGAGCAGTTATCTTGTCGACGCCGCTTTGTTCGAGCAGGGCGACGTGAATCTTGGGAATGACCAGAGCGTTTTGAGAGCTCATAATGCGCAATTCTCGTATAACTTCTTCTCAGTCCTTGGCGCGACCCCGATGTTGGGAAGAGGATTCAGCGCAGAAAATGAAACGCCAGGGCGTACCGCAGTCGCCATGATCGGGTACGGATTACGGCAGGAGCTCTTCGCAGGCAAGCCGCGAGTTCTGGGGTCCACCATTCGGGTTAATGGAACCGCTCTCACCGTTATCGGCGTCATGCCGCCCAGGTTCGATTATCCCGGTCATGCGCAATTTTGGCAGCCGGGAGAGTTCCGGCCCGGCAACAACGGGTGGGAAGCCGTCGGGAGGCTGAGACCCGGCGTGAATTGGGCAAGCGGCACGCGGCATTCGCGCATGGTTCGGGAAGGTCTGGTGGCAGCGCAAGTCATGGTCACCGTTGTTCTTCTTACCGCATCCGTCTCCGTGGGCCGGGGTTTCGCACGCCTGATGCAGACCTATCGTGGGTTCGACATGAAGGGGTTGGTTACGGCGGGCGTATCAATCCAAGGCACGACCCGTCAGGGCAACGATCGGCCACTTGCTTATTTTGAAGAGGTGCTGGCCCGCGTCCGACGCCTGCCCGGGGTTCAGAGCGCCGGGCGGTTTCTGACGAGTCTGGTCACCGACACGCAGACCATCGATCTTTGGGGCTTCAGCTTGACAACCGCCGTCGTATGTATGGTCGCCGCAGTCAGTATCTGGTCTGCGACACGTCCCATTGCTCGTCTGGATATCCTTGAAATCCTGACGGCCGAATAGGAATCAGGCGAATCGACTGCAGCCGACCTAAGTGCCGATGGACGCCCGCGCGCTCTTCTTGACGCGGGAGACCCGCCGCTTCGGCACCTTGCCGATTCGAGAATCGCCGGCCAAGATGAGTTCGCACGCGCGCAGCGCGGCCTCTTCAAAATCCAGCGAATCGGCCGGGAGAACCTGCCAGCCCGTAGTCTCTTTCCCTAATAGTTGAATCGAGCGCATATTCGGGAACTCGCGGCGCAAACTCTCGTGATGCTCCGGAGTGGTGGCGAGCCACACGCCGTTGTCTGCCGTCCCGTCACGCTTGTCACGCAGCAGGAAGACGATCTTGTCCTCAACATAGACGGCAAGGCAGCCGAACATGGAGCGCGTGTGAGGCAACAGCGGAGCAATCGCGTCGAGCACGAATTCATGCGGGACTACTTTGCGTTGACGAGGCGCTGCGAAGGGATCGTCGAGAGCTAGACAGGCTGATTTACGACGAGGCTTCGACATCGCACTTCCAAATCGTAGCGAATTTCCGGATGATTACTGGCGAGCCATTAAACTTGCCCGTACGTCATGGTTCATGGCTAGATCGATGCAGGTCCAGGCCATCGCCAAGGCACCATCGGCTAACGCCTTGTCCGCATCGGGAGTGACGCAGTGCGCAGCGAATTCCGGCTGGTGGTTGACGGCGGGCAACGAATTGATGCCGATCATAGGGTGGATTGACGGCATCGCTAGAGAGACGTTGCCCATGTCGGTGGAACCGGTAGGCCGAGTTTCCCACTCGCCGAGGTTAGGGAACGGCCGCCCCAGCGCTTCCGAGTTCTTCCGATACAGGGCTGCCATGGCTTCGTCGTGCCGCATCTCGGCGTAAGGCTTGTCGCCGCCGGTGATCTCAATCTTCGCGCCTGTCGCCAGGCCCCCAGCTTCGAAACAGCGGTAAACTTTGGGCCGCAACTCGTCAAGCTGATCGAGAGTCTCGGAGCGAATGATGTACTTGGCTGAGGTCCGGGCGGGAACAACGTTGGGAGCAGCACCGCCATTGGTTACGATGCCGTGGATTCGATCCGTGGAACGGATATGCTGGCGCAACAGGCCCACTGCTGTTTGCGCGATGGTTAGGGCATCCGCGGCGTTCACGCCCAGTTCCGGAAAAGCGGAAGCGTGGGACTCCTTCCCGGTGCAATGAACCTCAAACATGGAGGCGGCGATGATCTTTGCGCGGAGCATGTCGAAGGGCGCCGGATGCACCATCATGGCGGCATGAATGCCCTCAAACGCACCCCGCTCGAGTAGCAGGATCTTGCCACTGGCGTTGCCTACTTCTTCGGCCGGAGTGCCGATGACGCTGACGGTAAGGCCCGACTCGTCGGCCACTTTGGCTGCCGCAAGCGCAGCGCCCACGGCCGAAGCGGCAATGATATTGTGACCGCAAGCGTGACCGATACCGGGCAGGCAATCGTATTCGGCGCAGATGGCGATGTGCAGAGGACCGGATCCGGCGCGGGCGCGGAAGGCCGTCGAAACATCGCAAATACCCTTTTCCACCGTGAAGCCGGCGTCGGCCAGCGACTCACACAGCCAGGAGGAGGCTTGCTCTTCCTCAAAGCCCAGCTCGGGATGCGCATGGATACGGTGGCTGAGATCGATCAGGCTGTCGCGGGCGGATTCAAAACGTTCTCGAGCCGCTGCTTTTGCGTTCATGAGTCGCTTTCCCTGGTTGTGCGAGGCTGCCGGCTTCGGTCTGTCCGGCAGAGACTATAGTACGACGCGTCCGGCACTCGCCGGAATAAGCAACCAGGGCCTCCTGATTGGCAAGTCCGATCTCTCTCCTTGACAGCTTAGGAAAGGGGCGCTACACTCCCTAAGTAGCTTAGGAGTGTTAATGCCAGGCCAAGCCCAGCTTCTTCCAGGAACTCTCGATCTTCTGATTTTGAAAGCGGTCTCTCTGGGTCCTCTTCACGGCTATGGGGTTCTTTTGCGCATCGGCCAGATCTCGGCGCGAGCGCTGCTCATCGAGCAGGGCGCTCTTTATCCTGCATTGTTTCGTTTGGTGCGCCAGGGTTTACTAAAAGCAAGCTGGGGAACGTCGGAGAACAATCGTCGCGCCAAGTTTTACGAACTCACTGCTGCGGGGCGCAAGCGTCTGCGAGAGGAAACGGAGGGGTGGAATCGCCTTGCGACAGCCATTGCTTCGGCCCTTGCCGCTCAAGCGGAGGAGATATGAACTTTCCGGCGTACTTCCGTTCGCTCGCCGATAAATTTCTTCGTCATTCTCAGGTCGAGGATGACATGGAGGAGGAACTTCGCTCACACGTGGAGCACCGCGCGGACGACCTTGTGCGTTCGGGCCTGGATCGTGCAAAGGCAGAACGCCGCGCGCGCATTGAGTTCGGCGGCCATGTGCGCTTCCAAGAGGAATGCCGCGAGGCGCTGGGCGGCAATCTGATAGAGACTCTGCTACAGGACGTGCGATTCAGTCTTCGCGTATTACGCAAGTCTCCCGGATTCACGGTGGTCGCCGTTCTGACGCTGGCGCTGGCAATCGGCGCAAACGCCGTGGTCTTTGGCGTACTGAACGCGCTGATCCTGCGCCCGGTGAATGTGCCCCAGGCGCAGAGCCTCTATGCAATCGAGCGCGGGCGCGATAAGGCCGTGAATCAGTCCTATCCCGACTATGTCGATCTGCGGGATCACAACCGCAGCTTTACCGATCTGGCAGCTTACAACCTGGCTTCGGTAGGGCTGGATACGGGCAACAATCCAGCCGCCGCCTGGATCTGTGAAGTGACCGGGAACTACTTCGACGCATTAAGCATTCAGCCGTATCTGGGCCGTTTCTTTCACGGCTCCGATGAGCATGGGACGGACAGCGCCCCGTATATAGTGCTCACCTACGCTTATTGGCACGCCCATTTTCAGGACGATCGCAGCGTAGTGGGCCGTGTGGTTCGGTTGAACAAACATCCTTTTACGATCCTCGGCGTCGCACCGCCGGAGTTCCGTGGAACTTTGTTGTTTGTCTTTCCCGATTTCTGGGTGCCCATCGTTGATCAGGAGCAGGTGGAGGGCGTGAATGTACTGAATGCGCGTGGGAACCGCGGGATTTTGATGGTCTTGGGGCATCTGAAGGCGGGCGTCACACAGGCACAGGCGGCTGCCGATCTCAATTCGATCGGCTCGTACCTGGAAAAGAGTTATCCGAAAACCGATGGCCAAATGACCTTTACGTTGGCGCGTCCAGGTCTTAGCGGCGACTGGTTGGGCGGTCCGCTAAGAGCGTTCCTTACGGGATTGATGTTGCTCGCGGGATTAATTCTGCTGGCCGCGTGTGCCAACCTCGGCAGTCTGTTTGCCGCGCGCGCCGCCGACCGTTCCCGAGAGGTTGCCCTGCGACTGGCGCTTGGATCGAGCCGTAACCGCATTCTGCGGACCCTGTTCACGGAAGCTCTACTGATTTCCCTGCTCGGAGGCGCGGTCGGATTATGGGGCAGCGTTGCTTTATTGCACGGGTTAAGCGTGTGGGAGCCGCTTCCAACAGCGCCCATCCACGTGCCTGTAAACCCGGATGCCAATGTCTATGCAGTCGCCTTGGCGTTGGCGCTCGCGAGCGGAATTCTCTTCGGCATTGTTCCGGTGCGCCAGGTGCTAAGGACCGATCCATACCAGATCGTCAAGTCGGGAGCGAGAACGATCGGTGGAGGACGGATGAGTGTCCGAGACGTGTTGCTCGTGGTGCAAATTGCGATCTGCGCGGTGTTGGTGACTTCTTCGCTGGTCGCGGTGCGTGGATTGATGCGCTCGCTACAAATCAGTTTCGGTTTTGAGCCGCGGAACGCGATGCTGGTGGAGACTGACCTGAACATGGCCGGTTACAGCGGCGACAGCTTGCCCGCAATGCAGAAGCGAATGATCCATGCTTTGGAGACGATTCCGAGCGTAACATCTGTAGGATTGATCGATCGGCTGCCGTTGTATTACGGCGCGAACAGCTCGAATGTCTTTACCGACAAAACGACCGATCTGAGGCCGGCGAATGCCGCTGCCCAAGCCGCGCTGTACAGCGTATCTCCCGGATACTTCGATGCGGCCCGAACAAGATTGTTGGCGGGGAGGAAATTGTCGTGGCACGATAACAAAAACTCGCCACGTGTAGCGGTGGTGAATCGGGAGTTTGCAAGTAAACTCTTTGGCTCCGCAACCAGCGCGGTGAACGGGTATTACAAGGCGGCGGATGGGTCGCGGATAGAAGTGGTGGGCATTGTAGAAGACGGGAAATATGCGAGCCTCGCCGAAGATCCGCAGCCAGCGATGTTCTTCCCCGTCCTGCAATCGCCTGCGAGTCAGGCGTCGATCGTAGTGCGCTCGAACGTTGGTTTGCAGCAACTCGCCGGCACTCTTAGTAGGACAGTCCGGAAGCTCGATGCAGGGCTGCCCTTTACCATCCGCGCGTGGAGCCAAGAACTGGAGAGCGCTTTATTCGCTTCGCGTATGGCGACGCTCTCGCTGGGTGTGCTGGGCGTGATGGGCGCCATGCTGTCGATAACCGGCATTTTTGGGATGGCTGCGTATTCGGTGAGCAAGAGGCTGAAGGAGTTGGGAATTCGGATGGCCCTCGGCGCGCAGGCTAAAGAGGTATTACAGGCAGCGTTGGGGCGAGCACTCCGATTGCTGGCTTTTGGTTCGGCAGCAGGAGTGGTGTTAGGAATTCTGGCGAGCCGGGTGCTGGCGTCCATCGTGTATCAGGCCACGCCCCGCGATCCGCTGGTATTGGCCGGCGTGGTTGTGGCTATGGCGTTGCTGGGCTTGTTGGCTACGTGGATTCCCGCGCAACGCGCGCTGTCGCTTGATCCTTCGACGCTGCTGCGCGAGGAGTGAATCGGTTTCACTTGAAGCCTCAATGAGCAGCCAGCGTTAGAGCAAGGCAGCGGAAGCGGGCGCGCTCGCCTGTCGAGAGCAAAGTTGCGCTCCCACGATGACGAACCAGACAGCTTGGCCTAATGCGATAATCCCCATGCCATGGACATTGAGTCGCAAATGGCCGCTGACAATGCCGAGTATGAGGAGCGGAGCAATGACGCAGCCATAAATGGCAACGCCACGACCGAAGCCTCCGTTGCGCAGCGCGGAAACGGACCAAAGAATGATAGCGAGGGAAGCGGCGACGGAGTAGATGCGCGCAAAGGCCTGATTGATCTGAAAGATAGCGGAGATGACGATCTTCCATTGCGGCGCGGCGGCAGGAACATCGCGGACCATTTGCCGCATAATGTCGGGGACGATAAATCCGCTGACGGCGGCAGCGATGAGTATGGCCACGCAGGCGAAGCCGTAGGTGACGATAGCGGCGAAGGCGATCCGGTCGGCGGCGGCAATACGGCGTACCAGGCCGCAAGCGCCTAGGAAGAGTATCGCGAAGCTGACCATGGCGAGAGAGTGCGCGGCGGCGGAAGCGACCGCTAAATGCGCTACTTGGTCGGCCGTGAGCGAGGCCGCTCCCCTAGGGTGGATGGCCACGGTGAGGATGCCGCCCAATGAACCCGCAACAAGGGCGATTCCAGATTTACGATCATCGGTCATGTTGACACTCTAAACAGAATTGGGCCGTATGTGGCAGTGTATTTCGAGGCGATGCTCCGATACGGAACAAAGGGGCAGATATGTTCGGGAGCGTGGGGCTGTGAACGCGGAGGGGAGCAAAGAGATGGCTGCGAAGGCGGGCGCCGGGTCTCATAAAAAGACAGACCGGCGTATTCTGCGCACGCGCGACACGCTGGGCGATGCGCTAGTGGCGCTGATGCAGGAGAAGAGTTTCGACGATATCACCGTGTAGGAGGTGCTGGACCGCGCGGGCGTGGGGCGCGCAACGTTCTACGCTCACTATCGCGACAAGGATGACTTGTTTCTGAGCGATGTGGAGGACTTTCTGGAGAGTTTTTCGACGGCGCTGACGCGGGATGGCGCGAGCCCCAAGCGGCTGGCGCCCGTGCGGGAGCTCTTCACGCACGTGCCTGACGTGCGCGAGTTCCATGCTGCATTAGTGGCCTCAGGCAAGGCGCACGATGTAGAGACGCTGGGACGGGGATTTTTTGGGCGGTCGATTGACGCCCGACTACAAATGGCGGGCCTAGAGACGGATGCGATGCGGCGAGCGGCCCATGCGCACGCGCTGGCGGGGGGGGTTGTTTTCGCTGCTCGACTGGTGGATCGACAAAGGGATGAAGGCGGATCCCGAGGAAATGGACGAGCTGTTCCATCGCATGGCGTGGAACGGGTTGGGAATGCGCTGATCGTCGCTTGTTCACGCCGCGAACGCTCGGCCGCGCGGCGCGAAACTCGGCGCCGCTGAATGAGATGATTCATCCGTGGCCGATGAGCGAATGGTAGACCATCCTCTGGCCCGTCTCATCAATTCCTACCTCAGAGAAGTAGCGAGTAAGGGTCGTGAGAGTGAGCTGGTGGGTCCGTTTCTCGCGTCGCGGGATCCGGCCAGTGACAACCTGTACAGGAACAACGCTATTCCTCTAGACGAGGCGTCGCCAACTGAGGCGGACATCGTTCAGCTGATCTCGTGGTTCTCAAAAGGCGGCCGAACGCCGCGCCTCGAATACGTGACGGCTGCCGCACCGAAAGTAGAAGCGGCGCTGCTTCGATACGGCTTTGCCATCGAGGGCCTATTACCGCTGATGACGTGTGAGCCGGACAAGCGAAGAACTGGTCCGCATCCCGAACAAATCGATTTCGTTATTGCCGGCTCGCGAGACTTGCTGCAGCAGGCTGCGGCCATCCAAAACGAAGCATACGGCGGCGGAGAGACCACCGACGCCGATGTGAACCGCCTTGAGAAAACGGTTGCGCTTGGCGGGAAGGTAGCGCTTGCACTTGATTGGCACAGTCGTGAACCGGCCGGCGCGGGGCTATTCGCTCCACCCGTGAACGGTGTGACCGAAATCGCGGCGATTGGGGTAGCGGAGCGATTCAGGCGTCGCGGCATTGGAGGAACGTTGACCTCAATGCTGGCCGAACAGGCCTTTGAAGATGGGCTCTCGACGCCCTTCCTGATGGCTGCGCACGCGGCGGAGGAGCGCATTTACGCCAGAGCCGGTTTCGTAACGCGCTGCGAGATTTTGCATATCTCGAAGCGGGGCCACGATGTCGCGTGCAACGCTGGTTTGCTACAAGAATAGCGAGGCCCTCGATGATAATTTCGCAACAAAGCTGCCAACGTAGAAGCTTTCTGAGCCGCGGGTCGGCTCTCTTTACAGCGGGCCTCGCGTGCTTGACGGCGCGAGGTCAGGACATCACCAAAAATCAGGCTGCGGAGCGCGACAAGAGCGCGACCGATCCGGGACCGGAAAACTCCTCGCTGAAAAATGTAAGTCCCAATGCGTTTATGCCTCCGGCGACGGATCATGGCGAAGTTCAAACGTTCTGGAACTCTTTCTCTGCCTCGCATCGAAGAATCCAGGAGGGGGGGTGGTCACGGCAAGTCACCGTACAAGACTTTCCCATCTCGAAAGACATCGCTGGCGTCAACATGCGCCTGACCGCGGGCGGCATCCGCGAGTTGCATTGGCACGATGCGGGCGAGTGGGCGCTGATGCTGAACGGCACGGCCCGGATTACGGCGGTCGACAACAACGGAAAAGGCTTTGTGTCAGACATCGGTCCGAAGGATCTGTGGTATTTCCCCACCGGAGTTCCGCACTCCATCCAAGGGCTGGGGCCGGACGGTAGTGAATTCCTGCTCGTTTTCGACGACGGCAAATTTTCGGAAGGCAACACAACGTTGATCTCCGATTGGACGCGGCACACTCCGCGCGAAGTGCTGGCCAAGAATTGGGGCGTGCCGGAGCGCGCGCTCGATAGCGTCTACCAGGTTCCACGGGACGGCAAATACATTTTTCAGGCGACCGTGCCTCCGGCGCTGGAGGAGGACCGTCGCAACATGGCAGCGGGCCAGGGCCTCTCACCGATCGCTTTCGATTTCCGAATGAGTTCGATGGAGCCGACGTTCAAAACAGCGGGCGGCGAGGTCCGAGTGATCGATACTCGAAACTTTCCCGTGTCGACGACCATTGCGGCGGCGCATGTGGTGGTGCACCCGGGCGGCCTTCGCGAACTGCACTGGCACCAGAATGCCGATGAATGGCAGTATTACGTCGAAGGGCAAGGTCGCATGACCGTCTTCTTCAACGGCGGCAAAGCCCGCACGCAAGATTTCAATGCCGGCGATGTGGGATATGTGCCCAAAACCTTCGGCCACTATATCGAGAACACGGGAAACACGGACCTGGTATTTCTCGAAATGTTCAGAGCCCCCCGGTTCGAGGATCTGTCACTTTCCGAATGGGTCACCCATCTTCCGCCGGAGCTGGTGGTTGCGCATCTTGGCATCAGCCGCGATACGCTGGCGGCGATTCCGAAAAAGAAGGCGGTCGTACTGCCGCTTTGATTCAAGAAAGATATTCGGCCGCTTCGGTTTCACAAAGGGCCGATGCCCCTAGCCGACGCTTATAACGGAACCAACTTCAGTGCGGCGTTGCTTGAAATAAGCAACATCGAGATGAGAAGCATGTTGCCAACGAATTGGATGCCGTTCTGAAAGGGTTTCGGTTTGAGAAGTAATCAGGTTCGTCGACGGTGCGGCCCAAGGAGCTCGATTTTTTGCTAACGTTCAGGTAATTGCTGTCACAACGGCAACCCGCTATCTTGCCGCGGCGTCAGCGACTCCGAATCGACCGAGAGTAGGAGAAACCGAATGAGTGTCAAGCGCTTCGTGCTCTTGCTTTCTTGCGTATCGGTTTTCACCTGGATCGTCGCGAAGGCGGATGCACCCAGCATTCACCTGGTCCGGCAAGGCGACACTCGCCAGATCGATCCAATCGACGACCAGCTGGGTCGCATGATGAAGTGGCGCCACGGCGCGTATTTAGTCATGGATACGGTGGGGGGAAAACCGCCTGTGTTTTATACGCTCGATCGCGACGGAACATGGACTGACACGGTGCAGTTCCGGAATCCCGAACCGACACGGTTGTATGTGTCCAAATACGATCGGGAAAGCGACGGTACGATCGTTTTCTCGGGCCGGCCGTGAATAAAGAAGCGCCTGTGTTGTGGCATTTCGACAGCACGGGAAATTTGATTGGTTCGGCCTTTCCGCAATCTCAGTTCAACCGTTATGAGCGCTTCCGTCTGACCGAGGGTCTCCTCGTCGCAACACGGGACCGGTTAGGCTGGTACGGTCCGCGACAAGAGAAAGCCGCCTATACCGAAATTTCCCTCGCGACAATGACGATGAAGGAGTATCCGGGCGTGCCGAAGGGCTCAAAATGGGACTTCGCGGTTGGGCTAGCCGTGACAAACAATGGCGTCGCTTCGGTATCTATTCACGACCGCTCGCCGGGCAACCGAACGAACTATGTTCTCGATCGCGCCTCTGCGAGCTGGCTGCCTGTCAGCGTTCCACTTATGGGCGGCTTTAAGTTCACGCCAATTTTGATAGGAAGCGATGGAGACAACTTAGTATTCAAGTACGGGAGCGAGGCCGGGTTCTTCAGCGTGCTGCGGTAGACTGGCGACGAACCGACAATCAGACCCGGGCACTCACCAAACGCCCGAGCCCCGCCGCAATTCGTAGCCCGTCTGTTCGATTGTTGAAATAGCGAGATTCGATTTCGTTCGATCCCAAATCCTCGATATGCCGGAATCCCAGTGTTCTGAGCATGCCGATCAGATCCTCTGGGCGAAACAACAATTGAAAAGGTTCTCCGGCTCTCGCCACCCGGCTCGAAAGGGCGTCCAGCGCCATTTGCTCCATCGGGCTCAGCAAAGATCGTTCCACCGCATAATCGAAGACCACGCCGCTCTCTGCCGGCCCGGAGGCGATGAAGCGAAGCGTAGCCATCGCGGCTTCCAAGGTTAAATACGGAGTGACGCCCAGCCAGGAGAAGAAGGTAGCTTGGTCAGCGTTGAAACCGGACCGCTGCAACGCATCGGAGAGTGTCTGTTTCTCAAAGTCTGTCGGAACAAAGGTCACGGGCGACGGAACTGAGATTCCCGAAGCCGCAAGCTGCTTTCGTTTCCAGGCTTGGGTGGCAGGATGATCCACCTCGAACACATGTAGATCCGAAGCCGGATAAGGCTTTCGGTAGGCAAATGTGTCCAAGCCCGCCCCGAGAACAACATATTGCCGCACGCCACGTTGGATCGCTGCGGCCAGCTCATCTTCCGCAAAGCGGCTGCGCGCCGCCACGAACGCCCGAAGGTGGCGCGAGCCTGAAGTCTCGAACCGCTCCGGGTCGGATCTCAGGAGCGAAGCCGTCTCTTGCCCGACGATCGTGAGTGCAAGTGGATCCTCGAACACGCAAGGGTGGTCGAGGAGTTGGTGCGCCGCCTTGCGCAGGGCAACTCGTTGAGCGGTCTTACTGGGCATTTTTTCAATCATGGTTTTTCATCGCCATGCGGCCGATTACTGTGATGCCGTGAGAAAATGCCGCAGCATTTGCGAATCGCTCGCCTATGGCTGGAGCGTCAGGGTGGCCTTCCCGGCGGGGCCGGAGTAAATCAGCTCGATCGAATGAATGTTCCGGGCCTTGCTCCGGTATAGGAAAAAAATCAGTCCTGCCTCGGGAAGGGCGCGATCTCCTTCGGGAAGCGAAACCTGTTGAACGTGCTGGGCCATGGCGCGCTGCAATTCGATGGGGACGTGAACCACCGGAGGCGGCGAGTTGGAATTGCTCTGACCGCCGGTGCCGAAGCTGGTTTTCGACTTCGACTCGGGCGGAGTAGGGGGCGCCCAGTCCGGATCTTTGAGGGTTCCGGCCACCAACCCGTAAGGCTGGCTGGCCAAGGGCGTCTTCTTTCCGTTAATGCGGAGAGAGAAGTCGTCGGTGGATAGCGTGAGCCGCGCCCCGGGCGGCCCGAAAAATCCCGTTTCGATCACCACATAATCGTCTGTCGAGAGCGGCCCTTCCGCTCGGGGAACGGCGTGTCCCAAGAACTCTGCCGCAATCGTCACCGTGCCCGCCTGAGCGTGGGCCTGATAATCAGCCGGAGTTGTCCTCGGCGGCATGCCCTTTCGTTCGTTGATCGGAACGTTCTTGCTTTCCGTGTTTTGCCCGTGTGCATACGCACCAAGCATCGCGACCAGAACAACGGTGATCCGCGCACGAAAAAGTCGCATTCCAGCTCACAAATTAGCACAGTGTTCTAGCGGCGCTCCGCGGTCGCCCCTGCATTCACTTCGTTTCCCGCCGCGACGATTTCGTACGGTCGCATCATCTCGTTATCTTCGTGCTCCAAGATGTGGCAGTGCCAGACGTAGCGGCCGGTGTAGCCTTCAAACGGCACAAATAATGCGGGTCCGCACTGTATCTTTCCAACCGGCTTCGTTGGGTTCGGGCGGGAACGGATCGCTCAAATAGTGAAGACGTCGGTGGTAGAGAAAGGCCTCCACTTCAATCGATCGCCGATCCAATAGCTGGAAATGCACCAGATGCAGGTGAATCGGATGAACGTCCTAAGTCAGGTTTACGAATGACCAGATCTCAGTTGTTCCGAGAACGGGTTTCTCAGTTACCGGATCGTGCCAGCGAGAGCCGTTCAGTAAGTGGATCATAGGGTCGTCCAGCGCGTTGTTGAGTTCGTCCAGCGTGAGCAGGCGTGTCTTGACCGCGGCGGACTCCAGCAGTTTGGGAATCGGACGGAGGGACTGAGGCAGCACGCTATCGTCCCCTTTGCTCTCGCGGCCCACTCGAATCTGCATGACCGGCAGCTTGAGGGGCTGCCCGACGTTCAGCGCGCCAGCGCAAGCTACAACCTTCCTCTTGATGGCACCTTCGGCATTCCGTTCAAGATCGCCGGTCGCACAACCGTCAGCGGCCGTTACGACGGCAGGGCTGGCTAGCCGTTTCTCCTGGTTACCTCGCCATTTTCAAAATTCCTTCGGTGCGCGGGCGCGTTTTTACGGATCGCGACGACACGCAAGCCGAACGCGTAGCGATCATCAATCGAGCGATGGCCCGCCAATACTGGCCTCACGGCGATCCGATTGGAAGCCGCCTCATTCTGGGGCAAGGCTACGGCCCCGAATTTGCGGAACCGCCGAGAAAGATCGTTGGCGTTGTGGGCGATGTGCTCGACTTTGGATCAAAGATTCCTCAACCGGCCGTGTACGTTCCAGTAGCACAGGTGACCGATGGCATCACCGCTCTCATGGAACGGGCCTCCTCGCTCGCGTGGATTGTACGGACCCGAGCGGAGCCGCATTCGTTGAGACCTGCGGTCGAAAACGTTTTGCAGCAGTCCACCGGGGGCGTGGGTATTACGAAAGTGCGTTCGATGGACGATGTCGTCATCGACTCTACCGCCGCGGCGAGCTTCCAGATGACGCTTTTGACGATTTTCGGAGCGGCGGCGCTCTTGCTCGCGGCGATTGGAATATACGGCTTGATGGCTTACTCGACGCAGCAACGGACTCAGAAAATCGGAATTCGCCTGGCGCTGGGCGCTGAACGGAGCAGTATTCGGAATATGCTCATCTTCCAGGGCATGCGATGGGCGTTGCTTGGAACTTCTTTAGGAATAGTTGCGGCTTTGACGATTTCCCGAGTTCTCGCGCGTTTTCTATTCGGAGTGAAACAGTGGGACCCGCTCACGTTCTGTAGTCTTCCTCTTTTTCTAATTGGAGTTCTTCTGTTTGCGGTGTGGCTCCCTTCGCGTCGTGCGACACGCGTCGACCCTGCTGTCGCCCTCACGTACGAATGAGATCCCGCTAATACAGTTGTCCGACTACTCGCACTCAGCATGTGTGTTGCTCAGACACATCAGAGTTGCTTGTACTCGTCCCGCAAGTTGCTCATCAGTGCTTCGGATCTCTCTCAGGAGTCCATCGATCGCCACTGACAGAGCGCGTGAGAGTTCAGGGACATCGATACTTCGCACCAGAGAAGCTTCCAGTCGCATGGTGAGCTCGCTTGGCAGCTGGTCTATTCCACGCCCGTGGACGGCAGAAAGACGTGCCGGATACAAGCCAAGGCAAGCGTGTGGTCCCGAATACCGCTTATCATGTATTCCGCTTGCCATCCTTTTCCTCTTGCTATGCTGCTTCGGGCGTGGAGTGCATAGAGCCAGCCGAGACCGATGATTTCGCCAGGCAGCGGTGCAGGAAGATGACGGGGCTGGTTCGCCTTTCCGAACATGAGCCGAAATGTCGGCGCGAGGGCTCGGAATTCGCCGGCCGGCACGAAGGCGAGATCGACCTGTAGAGTATTGGAAAGCAGAAACACACGATAAACCCAAGCGCCGGATTTGACGTCGACGTGATGCAACGCTTGGTGTCGATCGTACATGTGCGCTGTCCAGTCAGAGAGCACATTCGGTAGTTCGACGGCATCCACCACGCCAAAAGCGAGATCGATGTCCGACCACGGATCCTCCCGTTCCGCTGCCGCTGAGCCGGTAATCGCAGCGCCGCTAATACGGCCGTCGCCGGCAGCATAGTCGAGAAGAGCGGTACGTAAGTGCAAACGTTGTTCCGGAGTAAACACAGCTCTTGAATTTTATTCTGCGGAGCGGCGTGTAGGTCCGGCGACACGCGCGTCATCCGCCCGCGATCGAATACGAGCCTGACTTTCTCGTTTCGCTTCGCCTTTTCATTTAGCGGCGAGTTTTTGCCTTGATAATTCGGCGCGGAAATCTTGTTCCTCTTGGGCGATGTACTTCTTGTAACCCTCGGGATCGACGAACGGGTTCGCGCCGCCCTCTTTCATCAGGGCGTATTTTTCCTTGAGGCCGAAATAGCCGCCATGGACGCCGAGGAAAATATCGCATAGCAGTGACTTCAGAACGCGCCACATGCACTCGTAATCTTCGGCGATCTGCGGATAAGCCGTGTTGTCGACGAGTTTACCGCGCTGTGTCACCTTCATCGTCCAGGTGGTGCAGCTTTCGTGTGCCCAGGAGTGAGGTGCGCGACGAGCACCGTACCGCCCAAACTCACTTCGTCGCCATCGTGCAATACGCGGTTCACGTTGGTGGGCCGATATAGAGAAGTGGGATTCGTGCCGTACTGAAAATCAGTTTTGCCGCCGGATTCGACGACAGGCACGTCAGCATCCATCACCATGTATGTCGCGCCGGTCATCTCCTTGATCATCGCGCTCCCGGCGTCGTGATCCCAGTGGGCGTGACTGATTAGAAGAATCTTTGTGTCCTTGAACTTGAATCCGAGTTTCTCGACACTCGCTTCAATCATCGGCACATTGGCTTCGAGATCGCTGTTGATAAGGATGTCCTCGGCATGAAGCGATGGCGTAATTCTGGATGGGCGTGGAGCGTAAATACTATGAAGAAGGAATCGGCGAAAACATCTGACGACACCATCCGCAACGGGTACGATCTCGGGCTGCGACGGGATCAAGAAAGAGACATAAAAGTTACCCGATTACGCGCGCGACGCAAACCAGTACCCCACTGCGCGCATCTTCCGCCTTGTTTGGCAACGCAGAAGCCGCCGTCTTAATGATGGAAGTGATTGCCGTGCTGCCAGCCGCCTGCATGGTAGCGATAGCCGTGTCCGTGATGTTCCCATCTTGGCGACACCCATCGGTCCTCCACATGCGGCCGTCGTCTCCATTCGCTATGGCGCCATGCCCAATTTCCGCTGTCCCAGTCATAGAAGCCCGGCGTCCACACATAGTCCGGACCGGGAGCTATTCCGTAGGGCTCCTCTACCAGCGGGGCTGGAGGACCGACACCGATTCCGGCGTAGTAGTCTCCGCCCGCGCATCCAGTCAGTGCGACAAGCGCCAGAAAGCTGCCGGCCAAAGCAGCTTTTCGCAACTTCTTCATAACCCTCCAGATATTCGACCAGCGTTTCCCGTATCCGGTTACGATTCTTAACCGAATGCTGAACCGAGTACTGAACCATGCGCTGACCAAAGCATGGATTCAGAAGCGATTAGAACGCGAAACGGATCTGCAGTTCCAAGCGGCGGTTGTTCGCCGTTTCATAGAAGCCTTCGCCATTCGGAGTCCCCGCAATCTGCGTGGAACGGCCGAAGAGGGGTGAAGTGATGTCGCCGATGATGGGTCCAGGATTTGTATGGTTCAGCAGATTGCGGAGGGACATGGAAACGGTGAGGTTATAACGGCGGGAAGTACTGGACTGCCCCAGCAATCCTCCAATGCCTCTGCCTGAGGCTGCCATTGTTGGATTAAGATTGCCGCCACCGCCGCCGCTCGAAGGGTGCTTTTCGCCCATCGCCGCCAGAGCGCTCCGATCCGAAGCCGATAGTTTTTCCGACGCGAAGATTAAGCGAGATCTGAGCGGGGCCGAGCCCGGAATTACGTGTAAGGACGGTTTCGCCCGGGGACGGATTCGGGTCAAGAAGACCATACGACGTCGCGACAAGTCCGGGCTTGCTTGGATCGGTCGCTAAGGCCGGACGAGCGTTGAAGAGAGTCGTTCCGAAGAGATCGTCGCCCGAGGTGATGTCGAAGGGCATGCCGGTCTGCGCAACAACAAAGGGACTGAGCCGTATATGCCAACGGAAGTTGAGCGAACCGCCGGCCGTGAATCGGTGTCGTACATCCGTAGCGGCAGGCCCGTATTCTCCGGCCGAGCTGTACGGGTTCGCAGGGAATGTGCTGAAGCGTCGGTGTTGCTCATCGCTTTATTGAAAACGTAAAAGCCGAAGAGGGAAACGGAACCTAGCCGCGTAGTCGCGGTGGTGATGATCTGATTCTGGTTGTAGAGCCCCGAAGACTCCATGAGAAAGATAGCTCCGGGATGGCCAAACGGATAAACACCGCTGTTTGATACGTCGCGGTTGTAAGTGCCCGGCAAGGGTGCATTGATGTCATCGGATCGGAACCGGTGCGCGCTATGCGAGTTGGTGTAAGTAAGGGCAACAGTTGTTTTGGCGGGGAGCTGCTGTTCCAGCGTCAGGGCGGATTGCATGATGTAAGGAGCGCGGAGTTGAGAACTTATTTCTTCGATGATCTGCGGCGACTGAAATCCGGAGAGGGCAGCGACGCTGGGAACGATAGGGAAAAAGTCGGGGTTCTGTACCACGTACTGCTGCTGAATGGCGCCGTTGAAGCGACGGGCAGCGAGAGTGTTGGCGAGATCGAAACGCTGATAAAACATGCCGAAACCGGCGCGAATAACGGTGTTTGACTTCCCGGAACCGCGATCGCGGCGAGCGCCCAGGCGATGCCGAGACGCGGCGCGATATCGCGCCAATCGTGGATGTTCGTTTGCACTTCATAGCGGAAACCGAGATTGACAGTGAGGTCGGGTTTGGCGCGCCATTCGTCGCCGGCGAAAACCGCGCCATCAAATTGATGCACGGCAAGACTTGGGATTCCGGCACTCAGGAAGAACTGCGTGGCACCACCCCCGAGAGCGCGTATTTGGGCAGCCGGGTAACCGAGATTCTGAAAGAGAAGAGTTCGGCGGTAGCGCTCGATGGAGCTGATGGGCGCGAGGACCGCTTGCCCATTCGCGTCTAACGCCGGCTGATTTTGCGAGTTAAAAACAGGTGCGAGATCGCCGCCGAACGTGAACGTGCCATTGAAATTTTGCGGCGAGACGCTGTCGTCGGTGGCTGCTCGAACGCGGACGCCGTATCGCAGGGTGTGAGCGCCGCGAACGGTCGTAGTGTAGTTCTGAAGTTCGTAGTAGTTTTGTGCGTCGGAGGAGTGGCCGAGTTGGGAGCCGCCTCCGTTGAAAGACCCCAGCACCTGAAGGGTGGGCGTGTCCAGGTTTGCAACCTGCTGGATCGCCGCACGGAAGAACTGAAAACGCGTTTCATTGACGCTGTTGCCAAGGACCATCGTGTCGCTCGCCTGGACGGTTTGATTGGTGTATTGCTCGTGATAGCCCCGGCTGGTCAGGTCGAGAGCGCCGATACCCGCATCCTGAATGGCGGCGTGAGTTATGCCGTAGCGGAAGGTGAGCGTGTGGTTGTCGTTCAGTTGGTAATCGACTCGAGGGGCAACACGTGTAAGAGCTTGGGGAGTAACGATCGTGCTGTTGAACGGGGTTGCCACGAGCGAGGAAGCGTCAACGACAACGCCGTTGGAGATGGAGCCGTTGTCAACCGTGTTCCGCTGCGCGTCCACCAGGAAAGAGGCGCGTTTGCCGAGTGGACCGCCAGCGTCTCCTTCAAATTCATTCAGGAGAAACGGCGCTTTTTCAGCAGAGTATGGGTTGCGCGAATTCCACCATCTGGTTCCGAGGTTGTAATTGACCGTGGCGCGATAGCGATCGCTGCCGGGTTTTGTGAAAATCTCGATGCGACCATAGCCGAGTTTGTCATACTCAGGGGAAAACGGATTCTGGTCTATGCGGATTTCTCGGATGGAACTCTTGGGCGGGAGTTCCCCGCCGCTGAAGCCATCGATGAAGATAGAGCCACCGCCGGGACCCGCCGACGGACCTGCAAGAGCCTGAAGATCAGCTTGAAGATCGTCGGGATCTCAGACAGAGCATCGAGATCCTGGCCTTGCAGCACCAGGGCGTTTGCGTTCTCGGCAGAAGCAGTGCCGATGGAGGCGCCGGGAGTATCGTCCACCGTGACATGCTCGACGAGCTTGGCAATTCCCAGGCGCAGATCGAGTGTTTGCGTTCCGGGCTTGATCATAACGCCGGCGGGTTGCGGTTGTGCAAGGCTCCGCGCGGATGCCTGGACAGAATAGCTGCCGGGGGACAAACCGGAGAAGGAATAAGACCCAGTGCTATCGGAGACAGTGGACTTCGAGAAGCCGCCGGAGGCATTGATTTCGACACGTGCCGACGGAACAACTGCTCCCGAGTCATCTTTCACTTGACCGCGCAGGGTTCCGGTCTGAGCGAATGCGTCGGCCGAGAGAAGGAGCAGCGCACACGTTTGAAGAAGCAGCTTGCGCATCAATCGCGGCGGGGAGTGCCGTTGGCGTTCACCGCTATTTCGGCATGCTTTCCGTTCTTCGTCGTAATAGTCGCCTCGTATGTGACGGTGCTGCCTCGCTTAACCGACTCGACCTTGCGGATGGCGCCACCCGAGGCACGCCTCTGAAGGGATTCTTTGGCAGCCGCAGGAATGCTGTCCAGATCGACCTCCTGCTCCACTTCCAGCAACGTGCCAGCCTTGTCGAAGCTGAGGTCGCGGGTCTTGCCGTCCATTTTGGTTTCCACTTCAAAGACGGTGCGCCCGCCCTCCACTTCTTTACTGGCGCCCACGATCTCCGCAGCGTTGACCTGCGCCTTTGCGGCCGATTGCACGGCAACGGGCAAATCACTCATGGCGATCTTCGTGTCGGCGACGAGCAATCCTGAGGCCGCCATCATTCCAATCAACAGAAATGCGCGATTCATTCGTTTCCCTCGGATTCAGTATGGGCTCCCATTCTGAAGAATCTCTGAAGGAAACCAAACTTCAGAAGATCCATTCGGACATTCTTAACCCGACCACGGCGGTTCGGCTAAATCCTCGTTGTTGGCGATGGGGACGCGGAATTCAACGGGAAAACTCAGGGAGTGGAACCCTTAATGCTCCGGCAATTCCCGACCGGCTAGCAGCTTGATTGCGAGGGGAGGCTTAGGTCTTTTCGTCATGCTATTCCGGCAGCGCGCTCGCTGTGGCAGAATGCATGGGTGCTCCAACGGCTGACCGGCGCAAAGAATGGAAGTTTTTCAGCGTGCTTCCAAGGCAAATGCGGGGCTCGCGGCCGCCTGGTGGACGGTGCTGGTGCTGCGAGGGATGCTGCCGGCGGCGCTTTGCGATCGCGATGGGGTTGCTGATCGGCGCGGTGCGGGGCGGCGATGCGCTTTCGGGTCCGCTGGCGCTGGCAGGCGCGATTTTTATTTTGCTGCAGGTGCTCAGCCCGATTCATCAGGTGGTCAGCGCGAACCTAGGGGATCGCACCGCCGCATGGCTCTACGACCGGCTGACTGAGGCGTGCGTACGGCCGCCGGGTATCGGGCACCTCGAAGATCCGACGCTCACGAGCGACCTCACGGTCGCGCGCGACTTCGACCTGGGGATGACCGGCCCACCGCTCTCGATCTCCATGGATTTCATCGCGAATGGCATGGTGGAAATGATCGGCGGGATGGCGTGCGCTGATCCTGCTTGGATACAGATGGTGGGCGCCGATCGTACTTGCGGGGGCATGGCTGGCGACGCATTGGCTGCTGCGAGAGAGCGCGGTCTGGCGCGACCGCAACACGGAGGAGGTACGCAGCGCGCAGCGGGATGCCGACTACGCATATCGGCTGGCGGTGGATCCGCCGGCGAGTAAGGAACTGCGGCTCTTCGGCTTGGCAGGCTGGACGATCGACCGTTTCAGAGCGAGGCGCACTCGGCTGCATGAACTGCAGTACGCAGCGACTCGTCTGAGGGAGCGTCCGATGATCTGGAGCATACTCCTGGTTGTCGCCGCGAACGTTTTAGTGTTCTGGTCGCTCGCAAGCGCCGCCGCCGCGAGTCGCATCAGCCTTGGCGAAGCGGTTACTTACGTGCAAAGCGCGGTCGGCGTGTCGATGATCGCATTTGGTGGATTCAGCTGGGCGCTCGACGGAGCTTCCGCTCCGGTCGCGGCGGTGCTTCGACTTGGGAAGGCGATGCGTCGCGCGGGCGAGCTGCCCGCTGGCGACCGCTCGGCGGACGGAAAGCCGGCACGGGAAATCCGTCTGCGCGACGTTACGTTTGCGTATCCCGCGGCCGGATCGACTTCGGCGGGCGCGCCCGTGCTTGGAGCATTTCGATCTCACGATTCCCGCCGGCTCGTCGCTCGCGATCGTGGGGCAGAACGGCGCCGGGAAGACGACCATCGCAAAACTTTTGTGCCGCTTGTACGATCCGCAGTCGGGCAGCGATCGAGATCGACGGCGTGGATCTTCGCGAGCTCGATTTCGTGTCGTGGCGCTCGCGCGTCGCGGCCGTGTTTCAGGACTTCATGCGCTTCGAGCTGCCGATGCGGGACAACGTGGCTCCGGCGGGCGCTCCGGACGAGGCGGTGTAGCGCAGCGCTCGAGGCGGCCGGAGCAACGAATCTGGCCGAGCTGGACACCGTTCTGGCCCGCGGGTACAGCGGCGGGACCGATCTGTCGGGCGGCCAATGGCAACGCATTGCGCTGGCCCGGGCGCTGGCATCGGTGAAGCTCGGCGCGGGCGTTGTGCTGCTGGACGAGCCGACCGCGCAACTCGATGTGCGAGGGGAAGCGGAGATTTTCGAGCGGATGCTCGCGGCTACACGGCATTGCACGACGATTCTGATCTCGCACCGTTTCTCCACTGTTCGGCACGCCGATCGTATCTGCGTGCTCGAGAACGGGCGAGTCATCGAGCTTGGCACGCATGACGAGCTGATGGCGCTGGGCGGCCGCTATCGGACAATGTTCGATCTGCAGGCGCAGCGCTTCAACGCTCCGGAAGAGGAGGGCGTGACCTATGACGTCCTCTAAGGATCGGGATGCGCGCGATCGAGGCCGCTGCCGCCAGCGCTTTCGTCCATGTGGCGATTGTGCAAGCTGGGTTATCGGCACGAGCCGCGCCTAATGCTGGGCTCGTTTGTGCTATCCCAGCTGGCGGCGCTGCCGGATGCGCTGCTTGCGTTGTGGCTGGTGCTGCTTGGCGAAGGCGTTGTGCAGCACAGGCGCGGACTAGTGGAGGGCGCGGCGATCGGGCTGGGCCTATCGGCCGCGGCGACCTGGTTTCTTCGGACAGTCAGCACGCGATTGCAGCGACGATTTCGCGATAAAGTGACCATCGCGCTGGAGTCGCACGTGGCGCAACTGCAGGCGTCGATTGCGACTGTCGCGCATCAGGAACGCCCGGAATATCTTGACCGGCTCTCCATGCTGCGGAATCAGGTCTTCGTGCTCGATCACATGTACGTGTCGTTATTTTCCACGCTGGGGTGGATTTTGCGGCTGGGCGTGACGATGGCGCTGCTGGCGTCCGATTCATCCGGCTCTTCTGCTGCTTGTGGTGTTCGCCATACCGACCGTACTGACGTCTTCGTGGCGGCCCGCAGTTGAGAGAGCTGCGCAGGAGCGCGGGGCGCAAGCCAACCGGCTGTCGCGCCATCTGTTCTACGCTCGCCACCACCGCACAACCGGGTAAAGAAGTGCGGATCACAGGCATCGGAGAGCGCCTTATACGAGAGCGCCGGGCGGCGTGGCAGAGTTGGTACTCACCGGTCGCGTCCGCCCGCTGGAGTTCAGCGTGGTGGCATGCGCTGGCGTGGGCCATATTCGGATGCGCGTATGTCGGCGCGGTGGTGTTCGTATCATCGGGAATTCGCGCGCCGGCGGCGCAGGTGCTGCTGGTGCTGGCCGCCGGCGCACGGTTGTCGGCATACATCGGCGCAACGGTAGGCGAGATTGGATTTCTGCGCGGATTCTGGGCCGACGGCTCACGGCGGCTGGCCTGGCTCGAGGACTACGCCGCTTCAGTCGTCGCATCGGGCGATGTGCCCGTACCCGCGGTGCTGCATCAAGGCATTCGACTCGACCACGTGTCGTTCGCGTATCCCGGCACGTCGCGCGTTGTGCTGGAGGACGTGTCCCTAACGCTGCCCGCGGGAGCGGTGGTGGCGATTGTTGGGGAGAATGGTGCCGGCAAGACGACGCTCGTGAAGCTGCTCGCGAAACTGTACGAGCCGACGTCCGGTTCGATCCTCGTGGACGACACGCCTCTGGCTCGCCTGCAAACCGTGGAATGGCGGGCGCGTCTGGCGGGCGCGTTCCAAGATTTTTTCCGGTTTGAATTCAAAGCGAAGCAAACGGTTGGACTGGGAGATGTCTCGCGGCTGGAAGACGAGCCCGCGGTGGTCGCGGCTGTCGACCGAGCGGGGGCCGGCGATGTGATCGGCCGCCTCAAATCAGGCCTCGATACGCAACTGGGCCCAACTTGGCCGAGTGGAGTGGATTTGTCATTTGGGCAGTGGCAGAAGCTGGCGCTGGCGCGAGGATTCATGCGCGATGAGCCGCTGCTGCTGGTGCTCGACGAACCGACTGCCGCGCTGGACGCGGAAACTGAACATGCGCTGTTCGAACGGTATGCGGCGGCGGCGCGTGGCGAGAAGAGCGCAGTCGGCCGCATTACCATACTGGTGTCGCACCGTTTCTCGACGGTGCGGATGGCCGATCTGATTGTCGTTCTGGATGGGGCTCGACTCGTGGAGGTTGGAAGTCACGATGAGCTGATGGCGAAGCGTGGTCCATATTCAGAGCTATACGCCATCCAGGCCGCCGCGTACCGATGAGGGTGCAGACGCCCATGCCATTAACTCCGCCGTGGCTTGCGCAGGAGTGATGAGCGCGTGAGAACGGACAAGTGGCTCTGGGCGGCTCGATTCTTTAAGACGCGCGGGATCGCCGCACGGGCATGCGAACTCGGGAGGATCGAATGCAAGGGACAAGCGGCAAAACCTTCGCGCGAGATCCGTGTTGGCGACCTGCTGCAAGTGAAGAACGATAGCGGCGAGTTTCAGGTGGAAGTGCTGCTTCTGAGCGAGGCACGCGGCCCAGCGGCCGTTGCGCAGACGCTCTACCGCGAGACGGAGGCGAGCCGGGAGTTGCGGCTGAAACTGGCAGAAGAGCGTAAAACGATGCTGCCTTTCGAAACCTCGAGAGAAGGAAAACCATCCAAACGCGAGCGCCGCGAACTCAACCGGTTTCGGGGCAGAGGGTGAGCAGCAGAAATTCGATGCGCTCCGGTACGTCCGGGTTAGCGCCGATTGAGCGTTGAACATCCGGAGAAATTCCGGCGCCTGTCGTAGGCTGAATTATTGGTCAAGTCGCAGCTGCCGGAATGACGCAAAACTTTCAGGCCGATGTTGAAAGCGTGAGCCGCATAGACGCGGTGCCCACCATCCTTGAAGTGGTGTGCCGCACAACCGGAATGGGCTTTGCGGCTGTCGCCCGCGTGACGGAGCACCGCTGGATCGCCTGCGACGCTCTGGATGAAATCGGATTCGGCCTCAAGCCGGGTGGTGAGCTGAAGGTGGAGACGACGATCTGTCATGAAATCCGGCAGAGCCTGCAGCCGGTCGTGATCAACAACGTTGCGGAAGACAACGCATGGTGCGACCACCCGATCCCGGCGATGTATGGCTTTCAAAGTTATATCTCGGTACCTATCATGCTCGCGGACGGTTCGTTCTTCGGCACCTTGTGCGCTATCGATCCGCGCCCCGCTCGCCTCAATACGCCGGAAACAATAGGAATGTTTCGGCTGTTTGCCGAACTGATCGCTAAACACCTCGACGCAAACCGAAGACTCGCCACCACAGAATCCGCTCTTATTGAGGAGCGCGCGGTGTCGGAATTGCGCGAGCAGTTTATTGCGGTGCTTGGACATGATCTGCGCGCTCCGGTGAGCGCTGTTAGCTGCTTCGCAGAGCTAGTGCTGAAGACCCCTCTCAATGAACGTGCGGTCTCGATGGTTCACTTAATGCGAGACAGCGCCTCGCGAATGCATACGCTGATCGACAACCTGCTGGACTTGGCGCGAGGACGCCTGGGCGGCGGTCTGGGTTTGAGCCGCGATGCTGACGCGCCTTTAGAACCGGTACTGCGCGCGGTTATCGCCGAGCTGCAAGCGACCCATCCGGATCGGGTGGTCGAAACCGAGTTTAGATTCGTCGAGCCTATCAATTGCGACCGGAGACCGCATTGCTCAACTTTTCTCGAATCTTCTGGGCAACGCACTTACTTACGGCTCCGCGGATCAGCCCGTCCGGGTGAAGGCCATCAGCGATGCGGGCAGCTTCGACCTTTCCGTAGCGAATGCCGGCGAGCCGATCCCGCCCGCAGCTTTGGAGCGTCTGTTCCAGCCCTTTTATCGCAGCTCGATGTTACACGACCGAGAGGGGCTGGGGCTGGGGCTTTATATCGCAAGCGAGATTGCGAGAGCGCACGGCGGCACGCTGAGCGCAACGTCCACGCCAGAAGAGACTCGCTTCACGTTCCGCATGCCGATGATTTAATCGCCTAACGCCCGGTCTGTTCGCTAGCGCGAAGTTCCTCGTTACCGGCGATGCGGGGGGTACGTCGACGATTTGACAAGAGCACGAATTTTCCTATAGAAAAGGAGGCACACCAGAGCGGTGGAATATACGCCGACACGGGGAGGAAATATGGCAGCTACATTACAGACGAGACCAATCGACGGTGAGAAGCTGAATGCACTTCTCGGTCAAGCTGTTCAAGACATGGGCGCGGCATTACACGCGACACTCATCGTAATCGGCGACAAGTTAGGCCTGTATCGGGCCATGGCGGACGGCAGGCCAGTCACTTCGGCGGAGTTGGCCGAACGCACGGGCACATCTGAGCGTTACGTTCGCGAGTGGTTGAATGCGAATGCGGCGAGCAAGTACGTGGAGTACCAGGCTGATTCGAAGACGTATTCGATGACACCGGAGCAGGCCTTCATTCTAGGAATGGACGACACACCGGTTCACTTGCCCGGTTTCTTCCACATGGTGGCGTCGTGCATGAAAGACGAGGAAAAGCTGGCGGAGATTTTTCGCACGGGTAAAGGTTTCGGCTGGCACGAACACGAGAAGGGTCTGTTCGAAGGCTGCGAACGTTTTTTCCGGCCGAATTATCTGGCGAACCTGACGACGAATTGGATTCCTGCGTTGGAGGGAGTAGAGGAGAAGCTGCGACGCGGCGGGCGCGTTGCCGACGTAGGCTGCGGCCACGGCGCATCGACCATCCTGATGGCGAAAGCGTATCCCGCCTCTGAGTTCAAGGGATTCGATTACCACGCGGCCTCGATCGAGCACGCTCGCCGGCAAGCGGAGAAGGCAGGTGTTGCCGATCGGGTCACGTTCGAAGTCGCACCGGCGAAGAGCTTCCCCGGCAGGGGATACGATCTGGTGACGTTTTTCGATTGCCTGCACGATATGGGCGACCCGACGGGTGCGGCGAAGCATGTGCGCCAAGCGCTCGCCGAGGACGGAACATGGATGATCGTCGAGCCGTTCGCGGGCGATGACGTGGCGGCGAACCTCAACTCGGTCGGACGAATTTACTACTCGGCCTCGACGGTGATCTGCGTGCCGGCCTCTTTGGAGCAGGAGGTGGGTCTCGGTCTAGGCGCTCAGGCCGGCGAGCCGCGAATTCAAGAAGTGGTGAAAACAGGCGGATTCACACGCTTTCGGCGCGCGACCGAGACACCCTTCAACCTGGTGTTCGAGGCGAGGCCGTAGCGGGGGGGCGGCAGCGCCAGTAAGGTAGAGCGATTTGCACACAGCGCGGCGCCGTCGGCTGGTGATGTGAGCCGCCCGCATTCGATCGCGTGCTCAAGCGCTGCTTCGAAAGAGATTTGCAAGATCGCTGGCAGAGAGCGCGCGATGTGAAATCGTTGGAACTGGCTCAGTTACCCGCTTCCGCGGCTCCGCCGGGTCGGCATGCTGCAAGCCGCGAAACCCGATGGTCCTGGGAACTTCACCTTCGCCGCAATTTCCCTACCTCGTACATGAACGCGACCCGGAAGTAATCAGCCCGCGTTGACGAGAGCTAGTCGAAGAGTCGGCTTAGGTCCGGCGACACGCGATGCTTCAGGCCGCTTCGATTTTTCCGTCGCGCATGGCCACAATGCGATCGGCGAAGGCGGCCGCTTCCGGGTTGTGGGTGATCATCAGAATTGTTTGGCGGCGGCGCTTGTTCAAGCCGCGTAGGATCTCGAGCACGGCAGTCGAGTTGGTGGTATCCAGATTTCCAGTCGGCTCATCGGCGAGCAGAATCGCTGGCTGATTCACCAGCGCGCGTGCGATGGCAACGCGCTGCTGCTCACCGCCCGAAAGCGCGCGAGGCTTATGCTCGAGCCGCTGTCTGATGCCCAAGAGCTCGAGAGTGTCGTCGAAATCGGCGGGCGGCGAGGCGATGCCGGCGAGCGACTGCGCGAGCGCGATATTGTCTTTCGCGGTCAAGCGTCGGCAGCAGATTATATTTCTGGAACACGAATCCGACTTTGGTGCGACGCATCTCCGTCCGCTCATTTTCAGTCAGCTTCAGCAAATTCATTCCGTCGATGAAGATTTCGCCGGCGGTAGGCGGCGCGAGACCGCCCAAAATGTGGAACAGCGTCGACTTACCGGAACCCGACGGGCCGATGACGGCTAGAAACTCGCCGCGCGGGACGTCGAGATCGACGCCGCGCAGCGCCGGAACATCCACTTCGCCGAGATGATAGGTCTTGCGCAGGCCACGCACGAGGATGATGGGATCGCCCGCCGCGCTCGAGATCACCGATTGCTCGCCGATAGGGAGTGGGCTACTCATAAGCGAGCGCCTCGATGGCATCTTGCCGCGCCGCCTTCAATCCCGGATAGATGGCACCCAGCAGTGCTCCGCCCAAAGCGATCGCGGCGGCAATCGGCCACCAGTCGGGTGCGTTCACGACTTGCAAGGACGCCGGCATGAGGGTCATCACCATGGTTTTGGCGGCGAACGACAACACAATGCCGATCACGCAACCGACGACCGCTAGCAGCACCGCTTCCCGGATGAGAATGTCAAGAATCGTAAACGGTTTGGCACCGAGCGCTTTCAAAATGCCGATCTCCCGCGTTCGCTCCACCACCGCCGTATACATCGACAGAAACACGACCAGAAAGCCGACCACCACCGCGAGGACGGTAATGACTCCGATGAAGGCGCGAAGCTGCGGGATGTTATTCACGCTGAATTGCGAAACGAAATCGCGCGCATGAAATCGCCGTCAGATCGCCGCGCAGTAGCTGGTTGAAATGGGTGACCTCTTGATTGGTGAGCGCGGGATTATCCAGCTTCACCAGAATTTCAGAGACGCGCGCGGGTTCGGCGTTGCCCGTCAATTCCTGCAGCGGCTTCAACTGCACGACCAAGCGGCCCAGCACTCCGCCCTGCATAATTCCACTGAGATGCCAATCGTGGTTGAGCAGTTTTACGGATTGCCCGACGTGCAGTTTGTTTTGCTGCGCGTAATAGATGTCGACAAGCAGGTCGTCCGGAGCCTGAGGCAGGTCCCCTTTAACGAGCCGGAAGCCGCCGCTCATTTTTTCAAATTGCGGGATGTCGACGCCGTTGATCATGGTGATCAACTGTATGGGTATCATCAAAACCCCGACTGCGTGGGTGACGTGCGGCTGCCTGGCGACGAAGCCGACAAACTTTTCGTTGACCTGGCCGGCTGAGAGCGAAAAGTGCCGCCGGGTTTCAACCAGATGTCGGCGCCCGTGCCGCTGGCGCGATGTGCCGAATCTTCCAGCATGCCGCGACTCAGGCCGATCAGAGTGAGAATCGACATCACTTGAACGCCTACGACCAGGGCGCACAGGACGGTCCGCAGCCAGCGGTGTTTCAAGTTTTCAATGACAAGCTTATTGATCATTTTGTAATTCGATGGGCGGCCGGAACGTCACGGCTGGGTGCCAAGAAAATCTTTCACCACTTTCTCCACAGGCTGATGCTCTACCTCGACGCGGCGGTTCAGATCGCGCATGGTCTCCTCGCCTATGTGGTTCGACAGCATCGTGAGCGCCCACTCGATTTGCGGCTGCTGATCGACCAGCGCCTTGCGGATCACATAACAGGCGCTATAGGGCGGAAACGCTTTCTTATCATCCTGCAGCATCAGAAATTCGTGCTGCGTCAGCGGTGCGTCGGTCGAATTGCCCGCCGCCATATCGACTTTTCTTTGGCGCAGCGCCTGATAAAGCAGCCCCAGGTCCATACTTCGGGGTGTTCCGTCCCAGCGCAGGTCATAAGTCTTATTTAGCTTCGCGAGGCCGTCCGGGCGTCGTCAGGAACTCGTAGCCGACTCCCAAGCGCCAGCTCCGTGTGTCGGCAGCCGACAGATCCGGTGCGCTAAGCCGCTGGGCGTCGGCGCTGCGCACAATCATGGCGAAAGTGTCGTTAAAGCCTAAGGGCGGCAGCCAGATCAGATGAAAGCGCCGCAAGTATTCATCTTTCACGGTCATATACGCGCGCGCCGCGTCGTCCGGTATCTTTTGCTTCAGGACGACGCTGCTGCCCGTGCCCGTGTACTCGGGATAGATATCGATATCGCCCTTGAGGATGGCTTCATGCGTCAAAAGCGTGCCGCCGAGGTTCAGCTTGCGCTCCACGCGGATGTGCAGCTTGCGTTCAAGCTGTTGCGCGGCCATTTCGCCCAAGACCAGCTGCTCGGTGAAGTTCTTCGAGCCGACGACCACCGCCCCGTTGCGGGAACATCCGCACAAGGCGACCACCAGGACCAGGACGGCGACAGCGCGTTTCATCTCGTTCTTATTCTGCGCTCGATGAGTCCCATGCCGCCATCGACGATCAGCGCGAGCGCGGCGGCCGGAATGGCACCGGCGAGAATCTGCAACGTATCTACTGACGCCACGCCGCGAAAAATCAATACACCCAGTCCTCCGCCCCCAATCACCGCCGCAATTACAGCTGTTCCGATATTGGTCACGACGGCGATGCGGATACCGGCGATAATCGTGGGCGCCGCAAGCGGCAACTCCACCATACGAAGCAACTCGCCGTTGGTCATGCCCATCGCCACCGCGGCTTCCCGAACCGGCGCATCCACGGTCGTGATTCCCACGATAGTGTTGCGCAGAATCGGCAACAGGGAATACAGGATCAAGCACAGGATGGCGGTATGCCTGCCGATTCCTCCTATTAGAGGTACGGGCAGCAGAAAACCGAACAACGCCAAACTGGGTATGGTCTGCAATACGCTGGCAACGGTGACGGACACGCGTCGAAGGCCGGCATGCCGCGTGCTTGCGATCCCCGTTCCTATGCCGATCAGGATGGCGATGGCGGAGGAAACCCCCACCAGTACGATGTGCTCGCCGGTGAGCTCGACCACGTCGCGTAGCAGGCTTTTGAGGACAATCGGATCCACCGTCACCGCACCATGTCACTGCACCCGGCTCTCGCCGGAGGTTGAAGTTTCGGCAAGGTCTCGAAGAACGCCCGGGCCATCGGCGTTGCCGCTTCGTGGAACTTGTCCGGCGTGGTCACCGTTTCCAACTTGCCGCGGTCGAGCACCGCGATGCGGGTTCCCAGCACAAGCGCCTCCGCTATGTCGTGCGTCACAAAAACCGAGGCGATCTGGTAGCGCTGCCGCAAGTCGATGAACTGCTGTTGCATTTCGTGGCGGGTTACCGGATCGAGCGCCCCAAACGGTTCGTCGAACAGCAGCAGTCCCGGATCGGCCGCAAGAGCCCGCGCGACCGCCACTCTCTGGCGCTGCCCCCCCGAGAGCTGATGCGGTTTTCGCGCCCGCACATCTTCAAACCCCAGCCCCACCTGATCGAGCAGTTCGCGCGTTTTCTGTTCACGCTTGGCGGGCGGCCATCCCAACAGCCGCGGGATCAGGCCGACGTTCTCTTCGACCGTCCAGTGCGGCAACAGGCCGAAATCCTGAATCACATACCCGATGCGGCGGCGCAGCGCGATCGCATCCGCCCGGGCGATGTCTCCGCCATCGATCCAGATCGAACCCGCCGACGGCTCGAGCAGCCGGTTGATGAGGCGCAGCGCGGTGGTTTTACCCGAGCCGCTGCGGCCCAGTAAAACCAGGGTTTCTCCGCGCTCCACCTCAAAGCTGACATCGTCGAGGATGGTGCGTCCGTCCACGCGATAACTAACTTCTTGGAAGGAAAGATAGGACAGGCGCGAGATCCCTCATCCATTGATTATGGGCATGAGATACTAAGGATAGGTCTTGCTCTCAGTAAAAACCCACACTCCAATTCTTTTTCGTTCCTCCTCCTGTGATTTTTACGAACTTCCGATATCATCTTTAGGACCGTCGCTCCGCAGTTTGGCATGTCTTATCAGATTCAACCTTTAAGAGAGTTCTTGGTTCGTCCCGCCCTGCCGGCTTCCCTCAATCGGCTGCCGGAGCTCGCCTACAACCTGCTTTGGAGCTGGGACCACATCATCCGCGCGCTATTTCGACGGCTGGATCCGGCGCTTTGGAAGGAATCGAATCACAACCCTATCCAGTTGCTCGGACGGGTGTCGCAGGAGAAGCTCGACAAAGCGGCCGCTGACCCGCGCTTCATTACCGGCTATCGGCGAGCCTGCGAGCGTCACGACAGCTATCTGCATACGCTCCCTCCGGGCAGCGATACCCCCCAGATTGCGTACTTTTCGATGGAATACGGTCTGCTCGACTGCATGCAGATCTACTCGGGCGGTCTCGGAATCCTCTCCGGCGATCACCTGAAAGCCGCCAGCGACAGCGACTTCTCTCTCACCGGCGTCGGCCTGCTCTATCAACGCGGATATTTGCAGCAATATCTCAACCCCGACGGCTGGCAGCAGGAACGCACGCCTCTCAACGATTTCTACACGCTGCCTGTGCGCCCTTGCGTCGGCGAGTGGGGCGAAGACGTCATTGTGACCCTGACACTCCCGACCGGCGAGCTGTTCATGAAGGTCTGGCGTATCGACGTGGGACGGGTAAAGCTCTTCCTGCTCGATACCAACATTCCGCTCAATGCTTCGCCCGAGCATCGCGAAATTACGGACCAGCTCTACGGCGGCGACATTCATAAGCGCATCCGGCAGGAGATCGTGCTCGGCATCGGCGGAATGCGGGCTTTGAAAAAGTTGGGAATCAAGCCCACGGTTTATCACATGAACGAAGGGCATTCCGCCTTTCTCGCGCTGGAGCGCATCCGCGTTCTAATGCAGGAGGACGGGCTCACCTTCGAACAGGCGTTTGAAGCGACGCGCCTCAGCAACGTCTTCACCACCCACACCTGTGTTCCAGCCGGGATCGACCTGTTCGATTCGAGCATGGTGTACGACTATTTCCGGGCTTACTGTGAGCACGGCCCGCTGCCGTTCGATAAGCTGCTGGCACTGGGCCGCAAGAATTTGCAGGACCCGGCCGACCGGTTCTCTATGGCAGTGCTCGCGCTGAAGGCGTCGGCGTTCCGCAATGCCGTGAGCGTTCTGCATCGCTGCGTGTCGCAGAAAATGTTCCAGGACCTGTGGCCTCGGCTGCCGGTCGACGAAGTGCCGATCGCGGCCGTCACCAACGGCGTACACTCCTCGACCTGGATCAATGGCGATCTCGCGAGTCTTTACGATCAGTATCTGCAGCCCGATTGGCGGGAGCGGATGGAAGACACCAAGATGTGGGAGCAGGTGCAGGAGATCCCCAGCCAGGAGTTGTGGGAAATGCATCGCAAACGCAAGCGCCGGCTGGTCGCCTTTGTTCGCGAGCGGGCCGTCAATTCGGCGCTGCAGCGCAAAGCTTCCGCCACCGAAGTGCGCCGCCTTCACGAGGTTCTTGATCCCGACGTATTTACCATCGGCTTCGCGCGCCGCTTCGCCACTTACAAGCGCGCCACGCTGCTGTTCCGCGACGTGAACCGGTTGAAGAAGCTTCTCAACCATCCACACATGCCGGTGCAAATCGTGCTGGCGGGCAAAGCGCATCCGAAAGATCTTCCCGGCAAAACGCTGATTCGCGAGATCGTCAATCTATCGCGCGATTCCGAGATTTCGAAGCGTCTGATCTTCATCGAAGATTACGGCATTCAAGTCGCCCGGGAGATGCTGCAAGGCGTCGATCTGTGGCTCAACAATCCGCGTCGCGGCGAAGAAGCTTGCGGAACCAGCGGTATGAAAGCCTCCATGAACGGCGTGCTGAATTTGAGCGTGCTGGACGGTTGGTTTGACGAGGCCTTCGATTTATCCGCGGGATGGGCCATCGGCGATCGCGTCGACTACACGGAAGATCAGGACGATATCCATGCCAGCGCGATCTATTCGACGCTTGAAAACGATATCGTGCCCTTGTTTTATCAGGATTCCGAACAGGAGATTCCGGCAGCCTGGATTCGCCGCGTGAAAACCTGCATGGCTAATATCACGCCGCACTTCAGCAGCGGACGCATGGTCGCCGAATACATGTCGGGACTGTATCAGCCCGCGCATGATTTCTGGACCAGCATCTCGCAAGACAACTTCGAAGCCGCTCGCCGCCGCACGGTGTGGGATTCGCGCATGAGTCAAGCCTGGCAGCAAATTAAATTCGTCGACTTCGGCGAAGGCCCGGGTGATCAGGTCATGAGCGGATCGGCGGTTCCGCTGCGCGCTACCGTAGATTTGGCAGGCCTACAAGCCTCCGAGGTGCGCGTCGAGGCGGTGATCGGTCAAATTGGTGTGAATGGCGAATTGCAAAACACTTACACCTTGGCCCTCGCCCCGGTCGAGGAGCGTGGTAGTGCGGTCACCTTCGCGAGCGAATTTACCGTGCAACGGACGGGCCGCGTGGGGTACTCCGTGCGGATTAGCCCTAATCATTTCGATAATCCGCTTACGCGTCCTTGCAATGCATTATTGAAATGGGTTTCGGACTAGTTTTCGGTGACCAGTACTGTACAAATCTGACAGGGGCTACTGGCGCTAAAACAAAATCCGTGGTACATACTAAACAGGTGCAAGCGGGATCCGTTACTACTTCCTTTCGATAACACGACCCCGCCCTCAACACTCGAAAATTCCAGCGTCACCGAATCTTTTCTTTTAGGCACTGGAACTGCATTTAATGTAAGTTCAGTCGGCGAAAGTCAACACAAATATCGTGCGCTTCGCTGCAACTGGATCTTCCTAAGGAGTCGATCAACGACGATGGACGGAGATCGAAAATACAGACAACACGGCTATCAGGATTCGGATCGGGCATCGGAGTCCCACCGCTCGGAACGGCTGCGACCGTCGGGGCCCAGGCCTCCGCTCGACATTACGGGGCCCAAACTCCCCCGACTGGTTCAAAACATCGCTGCGTCCAGATGTTTTAGCTGTGCGGCGACGCTTCCTCCCGATTTGGATTTCAAAAGCACCTGCCCGAAATGCAGCGCGCCCCTGCACTGCTGCAAACAGTGCGTCAATTTCGATTCGTCGACGCGCTTCCAATGTGTGAAGCCCATTCCGGCGCGCATTCCCTTGAAGGATCAAGCCAACACGTGCGAGCTTTTTTACCCGCGTGTGACAGTCGCGCGCGATGCATTGCCGTCGGGTGCGCTTCCGAAGGCGTCAGAGAACGGCGCGGCCTCCGCTCCCCGTAATGCGAGCGATGCGCGCGCGGCGTTTGATAGCTTATTCAAGAAGTAAGATTGCGACATTCGCCGTCGCCGACTCGTCCCGGTTGACCGCGGGCGAGAGTGTGGCGGTCCCTTTTAGCTGAAGCGCCGAAACCTCGAATGGCCTCTCCGAAGATCAAAAAGAAATCGTCTTCTCCCAAGACATCGACCCTTCCGCGCCAAGGCGTGATTCCTTGTCTGATTCTGCTGGTCATAATTCTGGTGGTGATCGGTTTCTTTTTCTTCGCCGGGTTTCACGTCGCAGGGTGATGGAATACGATTAAGCGCGCAAGTGTCATGAGAACCGACGGAAGAGAAGCGAACCAGCTGCGCCCCACCCGGATTACCCCGGGCTACCTGGTAACGGCCGAGGGATCGGTGCTGATTGAAGCCGGCAATACGCGCGTATTGTGCGCCGCAACGATTGAAGACACGGTGCCGGGATTCCTGCGCGGCACGGGAAAAGGGTGGGTGACGGCCGAATATTCCATGCTGCCTCGCGCCACGGTTACGCGCACGCAGCGCGAGATCGCCAAGGGTCGACCTTCCGGCCGCACGCATGAGATCCAGCGCTTGATCGGGCGCTCGCTACGTTCGATCGTCGATTTGGTGGCGCTCGGTGAGCGTAGCGTGATTGTCGATTGCGATGTGCTGCAGGCCGATGGCGGCACGCGCACGGCAGCCATTACGGGTGCTTATGTGGCGCTCGCGATTGCGCTCGGCACGCTGGTAAAGTTCAAGGTGCTAGCGAGGTCGCCGCTTCTCGATTCAATCGCCGCCACCAGCGTCGGCATCGTGGCAGGCACTCCCATGCTCGACCTCGCCTATGAAGAGGATTCGCGCGCCGAGGTAGACATGAACGTAGTCGTAACCGGCTCGAATAAATTCGTAGAAATTCAGGCCACTGCGGAGCGCACGCCTTTTGACGATTCGCACTTAGGAGAGCTGGTGGCGCTCGCGCGCGGCGGCATCGTCGAACTGCGCGCTTTGCAGGAACAGGCGCTTGCCAGTCGAGCGCACGCCTGAGCGGCTAGTTGGACTCGCGTCATCCGTATCGTCTCGCGTGAGCGTAAAGTTAAAGGAGAATGCGTGCAAGGTGGGTTCCCTTCAGCACTCGTGCGGAAGTGGTCCGGAACGTCTTTGACGTACCCGGCCGAGGGATGACAAGACCGCTTGCGGAGAGTATTCTCGCGCTCGACTTCCCAGAGGCGGACGCCGGACGGGCGGATGAACTGAATGCCAAAGCCAATGAGGGTCAGTTAACTGAAGACGAGCGGGATGAACTTGAGGCCTACGTGAACGTTGGGGACTTACTCGCGTACTGGCAGTCAAAGGCCCGTCAGATTTTGCAACAGTCTTGATCGGCAATCTGGCGAGTGGGGTACGTCAGCGAGCGAGCCATTGGCCATGGCGCTGAACTAAATGGATTCGACAAGCGAAAATGTCTAAATGCAACCGCTATGGTGTTGGCGCTGCAGAGCGGTGGTCCCAATGCTCGATGAGGGCGAATTCCAGGAAGTCATATCGAAGATTGGGACGGAAACGACCGGCAGCATTCGCGAGCGTTTCAACCCCATGCTGGCGGAGTACGACAGGATCACCGGAGTCTACGAGACGAATCCTAACACTATTTGGCACCACAGGCTATCGCTGTACGGTCATCCCTGTCGTCACTGTGGCACGCCATTGCGTACACCACGAGCGAAGCCCTGTGCATCATGCATGAAGCCGGTGCGAGCGGAACACATTGCTTCTTGACTTTCGGGGACGCATCATACAAGGGTTCTCTAGGCCGCAGGGGTGGCGGATATATTGACTATTTATGCCTGTTCAACCAACCCCGGGAAATTGCGCGAGTTTGCTTT
Source organism: Terriglobia bacterium (assembly GCA_963719335.1). Classification (GTDB taxonomy): domain Bacteria; phylum Acidobacteriota; class Terriglobia; order Bryobacterales; family Bryobacteraceae; genus Bog-105. Next base: position 220,142 of record CAVRBR010000005.1, read on the forward strand.
GGCCGCTCACGCAGCAGGGCTCGCCGACATAACCATCGACCCTCTCCCTGGCTTAAACCGCGAGATCCCGCCTCCCGAAGAGAACGGTACAACCTTCGAGGAAAACGCCTCGGCCAAAGCAGTTTATTACTCGGGCTTTACACCGGAATGCGTTCTGGCGGACGACTCCGGCCTCGAAGTCGATGCACTACACGGCGCGCCCGGCATTTACTCGGCCCGCTACGCGGGTCCGGCGGCCACCGATGAAGACAACAACAACTTGCTGCTGCGCGATCTCGGCAACGAAAGCCATCGCGAAGCGCGGTTCATCTGTGTGCTGGCGCTCGCGCGCGGCGGACGTCTCGTCACCACCGCCCATGGAGTAGTCGAAGGCGATATTCTCCCGGCGCCACGCGGCCTTGGCGGCTTCGGCTACGACCCGCTGTTCTTTTATAGGCCGCTCCATCGCTCTTTTGCCGAGCTTACACCGGAAGAGAAATTCGCCGTCAGCCATCGCGGCAAGGCGGTTCGCGCACTGTTCGAGCGTTTGCCCGCAGTGCTTCGGAGTGACGTCGGGAGGATATAACTGTGCCTCGTCCTCGCGGCGCATTCCGATAAGATACGAAGAGTGTACAGGCCTGTGTGCGTTGTGCGCAATCGAGAACAAATGCATCGATACCTGCTCCATAACGGCGAAATCCGGCACACGGGCGAGGCTCTCTTGTCGCCGGGCCAGGTAGGCTTCATGAATGGCTGGGGCATTTTCAGCACGCTACGTGTCTCGCAAGGCGTTCTTTTTGCCTACGACCGCCATTACACCCGCATGCAGCGCGACGCGGAGCGCATGCGTGTTCCCTTCGACATGTCCCGGTCCGATTTGCAGAAAGCGCTGCACCTGCTGATCGAGGCCAACCACGCTTTCGACGCCACGCTGCGAGTCGCGATGGTACGCAATCGCGGCGGCATTTTCGAAGCGCCCGATATCGCGCGTGACGCCGATCTGATCGCTTTCACTGCGGATCTCACCGATTGGGGCCGCGGCGTCAAGCTCAGTTACGTGCCGCACGGCAGGGACAGCGCCTCGCCTTTTGCGGGCACGAAGTTCACCTCCTGGGCGCAGAACCTGACCTGGTATGAAGAGGCGCACACGCGCGGTTTCGATGAAGTGATTCTGCTGAATCAGGACGGGCAGGTGAGCGAATGCACCTCCGCCAACATATTTGCCGTACAGGACGATCGTGTCTGGACGCCGCCCGTGGCGACTTCCGGCTGTCTGCCCGGTGTGACCCGCGCGATTCTGCTCGAAGAGATCCAACTGGCAGGGCTGGCCATTGCCGAGCGCGAGCTGATGCCCTCCGATCTCGAAGAAAGCGACCAGGTGTTCATCACTTCGACGACGCGCGATTTGCTCGCCGTCCTCGAAATAGATCATGAGCCGTTGCACCAGGATCATGCCGCGTTAAACCGGCTGCAAGATGCGTTCTCGCGATACCGCGCCGATTACAACGCGGCCCATTCCTCGCGTAACGAGATCTTCGCCGCATGAGAACCCCCGCCTATAATTGCGCCTGTTGCGGCAGCGCGAACCTGCGGCTCTCGCGGCGGCAATCGAAGCTCGAATTGCTCAAGACCTGGGCAGGCATATATCCGTTCCGCTGTCTCGATTGCAATCATCGCTTCTGGGTTAATATTTGGCTGTTCTCGAAGCTGGCGTATGCGAAGTGTCCCAAATGCCTGGGCCGTGAGCTGACCAACTGGCCGGCGCGCGCCCATCATCTCTCGACATGGAAAAAGCTGTTGATGACCTTCGGCGCACACCGCTACCGCTGCGTCGGGTGCCGCTACAATTTCCTCAGCCTCCGCCCGAGCGAGGCCGCCAGGAACATCGAAGCGGATGTACCGGAGGAAGCGGATCTGCCGCAGGACGCAGATCTGCCACCCGAAGCGATTGAACCGGAAACGCTAGCCGGCGAAGCGCCCGTTCCGGAAACGGAAACCAAGGCCTGAATTAGAGGCCCACACCCGAAATAGCGGCGCTCTTTTGGTGCGAAAGCACCAAAAGACACCCGACCTGTTCACCCAGCGTGCTGAGCATCTCCATATCCGCGCCCGAGTGGCTGCGGGGCTCCCGATCCTGGACGTTAATGACCCCCACCACTTTGTTCTGGGCAATAATCGGCACCGACAGGAAAGCCTCGAACATGTCCTGCGGCAAGTCCTTGAAAAACTTGAAGCGCGGATCGTTGTAGGCCTCGCGTGAGATGGCCACCAGCCGCCGTTCCCGGGCCACCCAGCCGGTCAGCCCCTCCTGCAGTCGCAAGCGAACCCGGCCGATAGTCCGCTGGTCGGGGTCGCTCGAAGCGCGACAAAATCAGCTCGCTGTGCTCTACCAGATAAATCAGGCATGAATCAGAATTGAGAAAATCCCGGACGAGATTCACAATTTCATTGAGCGCCTCGTCCAGTTCCATGTCACGCGTCGTCAGACTGCTCACCCGCTGGAAGAGACGAAGCTGTTGTTCGGCCCTCTCGAGGCGGGCTTCGAGTTCCCGGTGCTTGGACACGGCTCCTCAATTATCCCAAATACCCCCACCTAGTCGACAATGCCATAATTTCTAGAAGTATTCGCGAAAATGTGCTTAATCCATACGATAAGTACTTGTGACGGAGTAGTACGATTGAAGGGAGCATTTCCCAGGAGACACCCTTTGCATGTGGAGTAAAAGACAACAAGACGAAGTGCCGCAACAGGCCGGAAAGACCCGCTGGTGTACCAGCATCAGCCGTGCCGCCTGCAGTGGAATCACAGAGGAGAGAAACGAACACCATGTCATCGCCAACCAGACCTTTCGAGCCCGAAACGACTTCCAGCCCGCGGCGGTTCTGCCGCTTTGGGTAAGAACGTAACCGTCAAGGGGCAGATCTTTGCCCGCGAAGATTTAACCATCGACGGAGAAGTAGAGGGCACGGTCGAATGCCACGAACACCGGCTGACGATTGGTCCGAATGCCCGCGTTCAGGCCGGTCTGAAAGCTCGCGAAATCATCATCCACGGCTCGATCCAGGGCAATGTGGATGCCACCGACAAGATCGACATCAAGAAAGAAGCCAAGCTGGTGGGTGACATCAAGACCAGCCGCATCGTCATCGAAGATGGCGCGTATTTCAAGGGCAGTATCGATATCTCCAAGGCAGCGGCGCCGACCACGCCAAAGGTGCTTCGCAGCAAGCACAAAGCGGCTCACACTCATCTGCGCCCTCGCCCTCGCACTCGCAGCCGATTTCACAGCCTGCGTCAGCGCGCAACTCGAGTCCAACGCCCGTCGGCGCGGGAAGTTCAGTGAAGTAACTCCAGGGGAGGCCTGAAAGACCGCCTCGCATTCGGTGCTCTCCCGCGGGTACTAACTCGTTGCTCCTTGAGCTTTTCTCTCCAATCCGCGATGAAATTTGCCGCTGCAAAGGGAGTGCCCGAAAAAGCGCCCGCGCAGAGACGCGCCTCCCGCCGCTTAGCCGCCACAGCAGCGGCTTCGACCAATTCTGCTCGCTCCTGCAATCCTCCGAAAATCTTTCGATCCTCGACATGTCCGGCGCCAGCCAAGCCAATATCACATTCATCACCGGCTTGGGCCATCGCATCTCTTCCGACGACATCATCGGGACCATGAGTCGAATGTTTCGGCGACGACTTTCTGGAAAGCCAGCAGGCGGCCAGCAACGCGCAGCGCTTTCTCGATCAAACTCTCAAATTTCCGGATCAATTTTTCGACGGCGCTCTGGTCTGGGATGCGCTGCAATTCCTGGCGTCGCCACTGCTGGAGCAAACCGTCGCTCAGTTGCTTCGCGTCATGCGCCCGGGCGGCGCGATGCTGGTGTTCTTCAACTCGGACGAGAAAGCGACTCGCATCCCGGTTCACAACTACCGCATTCAGGATCAAAAAACACTGCTGCAAGTCCCGCGTGCCAGGGCTGGAACCAGCGCAGCCAATACTTCAACAACCGCTCCTCGAGAAACTCTTCCAGAACGCCGCCTCGCTCAAGTTCTTCCTCACCCGCGATCACCTTCGCGAAGTAATCGTCCGCCGCTAACTGTTCTCCCGTTTCCCAGTCAACCTGAACGCTCCCTCTACAATGTAAATTCGAGGAGCTTCCCTTTTGCCATTAGAAGATGAGTTGTTGCGGCAGCGCCACGAGCGTTTGGCCCAAATCCGGCAACTCGGTTTTGAACCGTACGGCCACGCCTTTGCCTACACCCACACCATTCCCGACAATCTGTCGCCGAATACGGCCAGAAAACCGCCGAAGAATTGCGCAACCCGTTCACGTTCGCATAGCGGGGCGCATCCAGACCATTCGCCGCATGGGCAAGGCCGGCTTTCTCCACCTTCTGCAAAACGGCGAGAAACTGCAGATGTACATCAAGAAGGATGCGGTCCCGGAATCCAGCTACAAGCTTTACGAACTGCTCGATATCGGCGACATCATCGGCGCGAGCGGGTATCTGTTCCGCACCAAAACAGGCGAGCTGAGCATTCACGTCGAAGAGCTTTTCTTTCTTTCGAAGATCATGCTGGCGCTCCCGGAAAAATGGCACGGGCTCGAAGATGTCGAGACACGCTATCGGCAGCGCTATCTGGATCTCATCGCCAATCCGGAAGTGCGCGAAGTCTTCGTCACGCGTTCGAAAATTATCCGCTCATTCCGCCGCCAGCTCGATGAGCGCGGATTCCTCGAAGTGGAAACACCGATGATGCAGCCGCTCTACGGCGGCGCCGTCGCGCGCCCGTTCGTCACCCATCACAACACGCTCGACATCGACCTGTATCTGCGTATCGCTCCCGAGCTCTATCTCAAACGGCTGCGTCGTCGGCGGCATCGAGCGCGTCTACGAAATCAATCGCAATTTTCGCAACGAAGGCATCTCGGCGCATCAGAATCCCGAATTTACGATGCTCGAGTTCTATCAGGCCTACAGCGATTACCGCGGCATGATCCAGCTTTCCCGCGAGCTGCTGCGCCAGGTGGCAATCGATGCGACCGGTTCGCCCACGATCACCTATCAGGGCCGTGCCCTCGATTTCGCCAATATCCGTGAGTATCTCGATGCGCGAGGCCATCATCGAGTTTTGGCCGGATGCCGAAAAGCCTACCCTCGAGAATTTGAAAGATCCGGATTGGCTGAAGCTCCACTCGCAAGGAATCAACGCCTGGCACGGCTCTGGTCGATCTGTTCGAGCGTCACGTCGAAGAGCATATGTTCGAGCCCACAATCATTTACGACTTCCCGGCCGAAGTCTCGCCGCTTTCCAAGAACAAGCCCGACGAGCCGGAATTCGTCGAGCGCTTCGAAATCTACGCGGGCGGCATGGAGATCGCAAACGCGTTCACCGAGCTCAACGATCCGCAGGAACAGCGCCGTCGCTTCGAGCTGCAGCTCGCCCGCAAAGCGGGCGGCGATGAAGAAGCGCACGTCATGGACGAAGATTACATTCGCGCGCTCTGCTACGGCATGCCGCCCACGGGCGGCGAAGGCATCGGCATCGATCGCTTAGCGATGATCCTCACCGATTCCAAATCCATCCGCGACGTAATTCTGTTTCCGCTCTTGCGTCCTGAGGAGGATATTGGCTTTGCGGACCGGCTGCGCGAACTAGCTGGGTAAACCGCTTCACGCGCCGGTAACGGCTCGGATCACTCGCAGATAATTTCCGCCCAGGATCTTCTTCAAATCTCCATCGGAGTAGTCGAGTTTCAGCAATTCTGCCACCAAGTTCGGCATCTTCGAAACGTCGTCCAATCCCTTCGGCGGACCCGCGATGCCATCGAAGTCGCTGCCGATTCCCACATGATCGATACCCGCGGTCTTGACGGCGTGATCCATCTGCGCGGCCACGTCTGCCACCGTAGAGGCGACTTGGAGCCGATGACCGAACTGCGCGTGGAATTCCCGTTCCGCGTAGTCGTCCAGCGCCTTGCCGGTAAGATCCGGAGCCTGGCTCGGAGAAGCCACCACCCGACGAAGCGCTTCGGCATCCTTCTGATTCACAAAACCCTCGCCGAAGTTGATACCGATCACTCCTCCATTCGCCGCCAGGGCCCGCAGCATCTCGTCGGTCGCGTTGCGCGGCACATCCGAGATCGCCCGACAGGAAGAGTGCGAAAGGATGACGGGCTTCGAGCTCACCGCGATTGCGTCGAAAAAGGTCTTGTCGGAAACATGCGAGACGTCCACCAACATGCCCAACCGGTTCATCTCGCCGACCACCTCTCGGCCGAAATCCGTCAGCCCATTGTGCAGCGGCTTGTCCGTGGAAGAATCCGCCCAATTATTGTTACGGAAATGAGTCAGCGTCATCGAGCGGATGCCCATGCGATAGTACATACGAAGCACCGCCAGATCGTCGTCGATTTGGTGGCCGCCTTCAATCGTCAGAAACGCCGAGATTTTGCCCGATCGCACCACGCGCACGATCTCCGTGCTGTTGGTTGCGAGCTCAACCTTGTCGGGATTCGCATCAAGCACTTTCTGCATCGCGTCGCGAAGATCGAGCGTACGCCGCACCGCCTCCGCTCCCTTGTAGTAGACGGGACAAAACAGCGCAAAGAAGGGCGCCTTCATGCCGCCTTCGTGTAAGCGCGGGAAGTCCACATGGCCGCTGCCCAGCCGCTTGGAAAGGTCGTTCCCGCCCATCAGCACGCCTTGGATAGTATCGATATGGCTATCGATACCGATCGCCTCAGATGAGATCCGCCGCGCTCGCGCCATCACGTCCTGCGCCGGTAACGCCATCGCACCCGCCGCACCTACCAAAAAAGTTCGTCGTAGCATCGCGGGATTGATTCTACACTGAACCATCCGGCGTCGCGTAACAGAATGAAGAGAGAACATGTCCCGTTTTGAATGGATGGTCGCGCTCCGCTATCTGCGCGCCAAGCGAAAGCAGACCGTTATTTCGGTGATTACGATCATCTCCATCGTCGGAGTGGCCGCCGGCGTCACCGCCCTGATCGTCGCGCTGGCCATCAACAATGGATTTCAAAGCACCTTGCAATCCAGCCTTCTCAGCGCCACTGCCCACGTCAGCATCCTCGAGCGGAATCCGGCCTACGGCATCGACAACTGGGAAGAATTGATTCCGAAACTCCGCCGCATTGGCCACGTCATCAGCGCCACGCCAGGTTTGTACGGGCAAGTCGCTTTGAAAGGCCCGCTGGTCGGCTCAGGCGCGGTACTCAAAGGAGTGCCCCTCGGCAAAGGCGCGCCGGTTCCCGAGCTGCTTCGTCACCTCAAGTCCGGCTCGCTTGCCAGCGTTCGACGCGCCGGGTACTGACTACGACATCGTTCTGGGCGCGAGATTGGCCGAACAGGCCGGCGTCGTCCTCCACAGTCCGGTCACCGTCATCAGCTATCAAGGCCAACTCACGCCTTTCGGTGTTGTCCCCAGCCTCTTTCATTTCCGTGTAGGCGGCATCTTCGAATCGGGCCTATACGATCTCGATTCCACTTGGGCCTTCACCTCGCTGGGCGCCGCACAGCGCGTGCTCGACCTCAATGATGTGGTCAACACCATCGAGCTTCGCCTCGACAACATCTTCGAAGCACCCACGGTCGCGCGAGAAGCGGAAGAGATCACCGGGCCCACCCTCATCGCCAGCACGTGGATGGATCAAAACCGATCCCTGCTGAACGCGCTGAAGCTGGAACGGCTGGTCAGCGTGGTCACTGTCGGCCTGATCGAGCTTGTGGCGGCGCTCAACATCCTGGTCGTGCTCGTGATGCTCGTCATGGAGAAACATCGCGATGTCGCCATCCTGATATCGATGGGCGCCCGCCGCCGGCAGATCCAGCGCATCTTCGTGCTCCAGGGCCTCACCATCGGCGCTCTGGGCTGCCTCATCGGCCTTACTGCCGGTTATTCCGTAACCGCCCTGTTGAATCACTATCGCTGGCTCAGGCTCGACGAGCAGATTTATGCAATCAGCTATGTTCCGTTTCAAAGCCACTGGACCGATGGCATCTGGGTCGCCGCCTTGGCTCTCTTCACCAGTCTCCTGGCCACCTTGCATCCTTCCCGCAACGCTGCTCGGATCGCCCCGGCCGAAGCGCTCCGCTATGAGTAACGAGCTGGTTAGTCGACTAACTCGACTTACTTAATTCCCGCCACCGCGAAGTCCCAAATTAGTAGCTGGATGTCCTCTTGATCGCCGGTATCGCTGAACTCGACTACCGCATACTCGCCGGGAGTCAGCGGCTTTTCGGGCCACACCTTATACAACCCACTGTCCAGCTCCTGCTGGAACGTATCCATCTGTTTGCGGTCCTCCATCGCTTGCTTCGCGACGGGGATAATTGAAATATTTTCGACGACACGCAGATTCTTCTTCGACGCGAGCTTGATGATACCGAATCTCTCTTCCTTTGCAAGCCGCATGTAGAAAGCCGGCCGATCTTCGTTCACTGAAAACTTGGAGTGGTCGCCTTGAATCACCACCGAAGCCTTTCCGGGAATTATCGGTATAGGGGAGAGCACTTGAATAGCTTTGCGCTTCTTATCCGTAATGACCTGATAATCGGCCATCTTCAGAGCCTTCACCTGCTCGCCCTGTTTATAGTACGCGCCGACATCTGCCGGAATGGATGCAATCTCGCGACGCTGCTCGCGCACGGCTTGCGCTTCTTCGTGTTCCTCCCGCGCTTCGTCGCCGACCTGTTCGTCTCTCGCTTTGCGCTCGCGTTCGGTCTTCTGTAAATCGACCAGCTCTTTCGGAATTTCTTCCCAATCGCCTCGTTCAGTGCTGTAGTAGCGGATGCGGTCGCCCGCTACCTGGTACTCCCGAACGACGTGATAGTCTCCATCCTTTAGATACAGCTTGAAAGTCTCACCCAAGAGCAGCACGGCGGTGAGAAGAAACAGCAGAACTACGCGCACAACGATATTTTACCGAGCTTCCAACGACTGACTTCCGCAACGATGCTGCGTTAATCTGGAGTAAGGAATGGCGAAGATAGGCGAAGTGATCGGTTCAGCGGCAGCAATCGCCAAAGGCATGGGCATCACCTTCAGGGAGATGCTGCAGCCTTCCATCACTGAAGAGTACCCGGACGCTCCCGCTCAGCTGGAGGAGCGCTTTCGCGGTGCTCACGTGCTTCAGCGTGATGAAAACGGTCTGGAAAAGTGCGTCGCGTGTTTTCTGTGCGCCGCCGCCTGCCCCGCGGACTGCATCTACATCGAAGCCGCCGAAAACACTGCCGAAGCCCGATTTAGCGGCGCCGAGCGTTACGCCAAGGTCTACAACATCGACTACAATCGCTGCATTTTCTGCGGCTATTGCGTCGAGGCCTGTCCCACCGATGCAATCACGCACGGCCACGGTTTCGAGCTTGCCAGCTACAACACCGCCACGCTCATCTATCGCAAAGAGCAGATGCTGGTGCCGCTTCCCGAGAGCGGAAGAGCGCCGTCGCAAGACAATCCGGTACCTGCCGGTGCAGAGCGCAAGCCTTAGCGCGCAACGCTACCAACTGAGCTCACCCTCTCCGCATTAACATCGCTCGACACTAGCCGATCGGTACAACAACGATCGGCGTGGTCGTAGGCGCGCTGGAGCCCGCTCGAGGTTCCACGCTCACGGCCACAGCCTTGGTCTGCGCGAGGTCGACAGCCGCGGAAGAAATATGCACGGAATCACCGGCCGCGTTCGAGCGGAAAACTCCAGCCGGGCGCGGAGCACCCTTCTTCGGCATAATCCATAATTCGAAGCTCCGGTTGGCGGCAAGTCGCGGCAACTGCGAACCCACGAACACCAGCCCGCGCCTATTGTTGGCAAACACTCGCCCGTGCGGAACGTTTTCCGCTTTGCCAAACTGAACGGCGCGCGTATCCGGTCTGCTCACGATGTCGAGCGCCGCCCGCAGCTGGTTGCGCTCCACTCTGGTCGCCGCCAACTGGTCACGCTCGATGGCAAGCACTGCCAACTCATTTCTCAGCTCGCTCGATTGGTTCCTGAGTGCCGCCACTTGCTCGCGCATCCTGCTCGTCTGACTTCGCGACCAGAGCGAAAAAATAAGCAAGGCGATGCAGGCGGCGGCTAATCCGGCCACCAAAGGCGCCCAATTTCTCCCGCGCCGTACGGGCGCAACGCTCCCAAGTACGCGCTCCCGCAGCCTGGCCGGCGGCTTCTTCTCCTCGGCGATTCCCGCCAGCGCAGCGGTGAATTCCGCCGCGGCTTGAACGTGTCCCTCGCAGTATGAACACGGCTGGGCAAGGTGCGCATCGATCTCAGCCGCGAGCTCCGGCTCCAGCACGCCGAGCGCGTACAGTTCGTACAGCTCATTCATTTCGGCGTGTGTCATTTGACCGCACTCCCTTGAATGGTGCTGCGCAATCGCACTAACGCCGAGCGCATCCAGCTCTTCACTGTTCCCAACGGTTCGTTCAGACTGCTCGCAATCTCCGATTGCGACATTCCCTCGAAATACGCAAGCTCCAAAACTCGCTTTTGATTGAAGCTTAGGTGCGCGAACGCCGCCTTCACAACTCTGGCCTGATCAATGGCCGATTCCGGCCCGCTTCTGGGCATTCGTGGTGCGTGATCCGCATGCTCGAGCGGACGCAGTCGCGTCGAAAACCGGGCTTGCGCCGAACGTATGTGATCGATCGCCATGTTCCTGGCAATCGACAGTATCCAAACTCCTAGCGAACCTTTGTCCGCGTCGAAGTCTCGCGCGCGACTCCACACCCGCATGAACAACTCCTGCACCAGATCCTCTGCGGCAGTTTCATCGCGCGTGATGCGTAGGAAAAGTGAATACACCGTCTGACCGTATCGGTCATACGCTATTGCGAGGGCGTTCGGATCACGCCTCCTCAGCTCGGTTGCCAACTCGACGTCGGCACCACGATCACTCACTCTCCACCGTCAGATAGACGTGCTCCAGCACAAACTACGACACGAAATTTTTAGCGGTTCCAAGTACCAGGACATTCGCTAGTCCCTAATCCGTTCTCAATCCAGGCTTCGTATAGGCGATTGGAAGCAAGACTCGAGATATCTCGAGATATCTCGTTATTACTAGGAGGAGATTAGATGAACTTAAAAGGCAAACTAAGCCTGCCCGTAGCGGCATTGGTATTCGGTGCGATCGGTATGGCACCTCTCCAAGCAGCTTCGATGGGGCAGACATATACAGGAATGTTGACCGCCGAGTCGGGCCAAGGCTCCGTTGTTTTCGAGACGTTGTCGCTGGCCTCGACATCAAACGTGACTATTTACACCACTTCGTACGGTGGCGGCATGAACCTAAACGGCACGATGACGGCATCAGGCGGTTTCCAGCCCAATATCACGCTGTACGATAACACCGGGTTTACCATCGCCAACCAGAGCGCAAGTTTTTCTCCGATAGCTAATCCGGATCCTTCGAACGGCTGGACAGGCGACGGTTACCTGACCGATTCGAACCTGGCTGCGGGAACTTACTACGTCACGCTCACCGACTGGCAAAATCAAGAGTCCATCACGGCCACTAACTTGAACTTGACAAGTCCGTACCTCAGCTTCAACGGTCCCGGCGGAACGAATTTCACAGATGTGCAAGGGAATAACCGCACCGGTTCCTACGCTCTCGATATTTCCAGTTCCGCCGTCGGAAATGCAGCTACCCCCGAGCCGGCGACTCTCTGGCTGGTTTTCCCGTTCTTGCCGGCGCATCTTGTTCTCGCGCAAGCGTGGACCGTCCCTCTCGTAAGTATCTTTTGCACGCAACACTTCCTGCCCTCTGGTTCCGGGTGGTGGTAGCTCGAAGTGTAAGTAAATACCGCCCGGTCACTGACAGCTAACGTTTATATAACTTGTTCTGGGAGGAACAATGGCAAACAAGGATCTAATATCGGACGTACTCGCGCAGTCTCCAAATCGCCGGAGCCTGCTGAAGAAGATTGGTATCGCCAGTGCGGCAGCGGGCGCTGCCATGGCTACGGGAGGACTGAAGCTGAGCGCTGATCCCAGTTCGCCCACACCCCTGGATATACTGCAATTCGCTCTTAATCTGGAGTATCTGGAGGCGGAGTTCTACACCGTGGCCACTTCCGGCAAGACGATTGATATGGCGCCCTATAATATCGCCATTACAGGCCAGGGAAATGCAGGCGCAGCGACGGGTGGCCACCTAGTCAGCTTCGGAAACAGCCTCGTTTTCACGGGACAAGTTGCACTCGAGATCGCGCAGGATGAACGCGACCATGTCACGCTGCTTCGAAGTGCAATATCGAGCGTGGCGGTACCCATCGCGCAGCCTCCTATCAATCTGAATGCGCTGGGGATCGGCTTCGGCAATGAGCTCCAATTCCTGACGCTGGCGAGAGTCTTCGAAGATGTGGGTGTCACCGCTTACGGCGGAGCCGCGCAACTGACTTCGTTCACCAACAGTCCCTATATTGGAACCGCTGCCCGCATTCTTGCAACCGAAGCGGAACACGTCGGAAACATTCGCCTCCAGGTAGCTCGCTTGGCAGTGCCCACCATGGCGATTGACGGCGTCGATATCATCCCTCCTCCGTCCGGCAGCAGCTACATCTCTGCCGACAGCACAACGGGTCTAACCGCCGTCCGAACTCCGGGCCAAGTTCTGTATCTGGTGTACGGTAACCAGGCTGGCGTAACATCGGGCGGTTTCTTCCCGATGGGCGTCAACGGGAACATTGTCACCTCGACCGCGCACGCCTAGAGCGCGTTTCCTTCAGCTACTCAGGGAGAGAGCAACTTACTGCTCTCTCCCTTTTCTTTTCCCGTCCCTTGTAACTTGGCGCGCACAATATACCGCCGTGGCGCATTCCCCATGTATCGGAATGGATAACAAGTTATGAGCGTGAGCGTCGGTGTCCGGCCGTCTCGAAGAACACTCGTATCGTCCGGGCTCACGATTTGTACGCTTTCGACGACATACTCGTAAGTCTTGCCGGCTCGCATTTCGATTCGGTCTCCGGCCTTGATCTTACGTAAGGGCCGGAAAGCCATATCCCGATGACCGGCTATAACCGCATTGCCCGCCGTGCCGAAAGCAGCCGTCCCGGGCACATGCCCGGCAGCCAAACTCAGGCTTTTGTCATCGTCTCCCTCGACGACCAGCACCGACATCCCGAGCCTCGGGATCTCGAGGCGGCCCAAGATACTCCTGGTCGCCGCCGGCCGGAAAGCACTTCTGGATGTCTGGTTCGCATGAGCTACTGAGCTCGCAAACCATTCCGGATGCTCCTGGAATGCGTCGTAACTGACGAGGTTCCACCCCGCTTTCGAGAGCAAACACGTGCCGGCGAGTAAGAGTACCCACTCGGCTCGAACCGTCATTGCCTCGCGTAGCTCACCGTAACGGGGGTACGCTTTTCAGTTACAACTTCGGTCTGCCGCTCCGCGCGCTGGCGAAGAACCGTCACTAAAGCTTCGAGTCTCCGGTTGCGAATCTCCAGTTTGTTTATTTCGTCGGCGGCTCCATCTATGTGCGAGCGCCTTGTTGCGGAGATGGACGCGACCCCCTCGGCCAATGGAGGCATAACGTAAGCTTTCACAGGTTGGACGTCCCTCACTGCCGGAGACGAGTCTCGGTTCGCGCCAATCATCGCGGCAGCCGTTACGCCGAGAACCGTTCCGGCAAGCGCCATAATAGTAACTTTTCTCCAACGCGACCTCGCTGGAACCCCGGGTTTAATGCCTTCCCCAGGACTGCAGCAGCGGCGCACGAGAGCCACTTCAGGAAAGCGCGCCGCCATCGACAGGTTCTGATTGTGTTGCCGCATTGTTACGCTCTATCTTTCCGATTTACCGAACCGTCCGGCGACGCCGCGAAACTCGCAACGAGCCTGCAGCCAGCATCAACGCCAGCCCGCAAAATATTAACTCGAAATTATTTGTGGCCGTCTTCGGCAACCGACTCCGTCGCTGGCCGGGCTGACCGTTCGGGGCTGTCGATGCACTTGCCATCTCGACAGGCGCCGCCGGCGCGGATGCTTCCGAGGTCCGCATAGCGCGCGCAGGCGTCGGGGCTACTTCGCGAGCCGGTGTACTCGGCGCGGCCGGTGTGCTTTCCCGCGCAGTTTCCGTGGACACCGCGTTCGCAGCCGGAACGTACTTTGCCGCTTCCACGCCCTTGGTCCGGTCCGTGGCCGTGATCGGCTTCGGAGACAGCAACCACAGCGTCACAACTTTCATATCATCCGGTGAAAGATTCGCAGGCAGCTTGTCAGATTCAGGATCCACTGCTATGACCGGCTCGCTCGTCGTCTCCGTAAGCTTCGCCGCCTCCGCCTTCGGGTACACGAACTCAAGAGTGCTGGAGCACCCAGGGCACGACCAGCCACGCAGCGCCCGGTTTTTCGTATCCGAGGAGCTGAAGAAGACCAGGCCCTCACCGCCGCTCCCACGTAATTGCGCATTCGGGACGGTGAGTAGCAGGAAGTGTTTGCCGCCGCTGGTGCTGCTGATGCGCACGATTGCTCTGTCTTGCATCCGGTCTTCCACCGAGAAGGTATATTCGCCGGACTTCAAGACCGCGCCGGGTATTTGCAGCTTCTCACTCAGCGTGACGTTCTGCGCTTCCCGCGCCTGACGCGCGTTCACATTAGCAGTCAAGCACATCGACATCGCTGCTGCGACGCCCAAAAGACTAGTTCTCACGGTACCCTCCTAAATGACCTACGCAGTAGGTGCGTCGGTTAGATCCACTCGCAAGGTATTTTTAACTACTCACGTAATCTCACTAGTACGCAGCAGTACTCGTTTGTTTATTGACGGTAATTTTGTATGTAACTATCCCGCGGCATTCCCATCCTGACGACTCGTTGTCGCAGATGCAGCGCGTCGGCACGGCTCATGTGTCCCCCTGCAGTTACTAAATAGGGAGCGCCGTGGCCATCGGGAGAGAATACTTCGGCCCCTAAGTCGTGGTGTTTGGCGTTAAGGGAATGAGCCTTTTTCTGGGCATCTTCCGCGCGATTGTATGTATACAGCACCACACGCCACACTGCGCCATTTGCCGTTGCTGCTTCTGCCTTGACCGGCGGCACATCGCGTCTCGGCACTGTCTCCACGCGCGCCGGCAGCGCCTTCGGTTGCGTTTTCGCCGCGCTACCGTCGGGGGCGAGCGTGCGGGTCTCCCACGCGCCTCGGCTCCTCGGTGGATTGGCACCCGATTTGGCGCCTGGGTTCGCTGCTGGGTTCCCTCCCGGCACTGCGGTTCCGGGCGTGCGATTGCGCGCCGTCTCTCCGGGCGCGGGCGAATGCTTCGGCCACGCTGCCCATGCCACCAACAAAACTACAATGAGCGCTGACGCCGCATAGATCCAGTTTTTCGGCAACGTCTTAGTTGTCGAGCGTGCGTGGGATGGTGTCGTCGAAGCGAAAGCGGGCACGTCCCTGTGCACACGCGCGGTCTCGGGAACAACTCGCCTCGCGCGTGCAGCCGGTTCCGCTTCCGCAACTCGCGCCGCTTCCACAACCGGTTTGACTTCCGGCCGTGGCGTCACATCGGGAATGCGCGCCAGTTCCGGCAGCGGCACCCCCAAGCGCTGCGGTTGCTGCGCCGGGAGTTGCTTTCCCTTGAACAGCGCCAGCACTTCCGCCACTTCGCACCGGCTCTCGGGATTCGCGTCCAGGCAGCGCTCGATGATACGGCCGAACGGCGCCGGCAAGCTGCCTACCCGTTCGCGCCACTCGCCGCCACACTCCTTCTGTGTCAGTGCTTCAAACAGAGTCGCGCCCAGGCACCACACGTCCGCGGCTGTCGTAACATTTTCAGCCGTGCTCTCCGGAGCGACATACTTGGCCTTCGCAACTTCGAAAGCAGGCCCGTTCCCCTCGCCGCGAACGCATTCGCTCGACAGTTGTATCGAATCGCCCACCGCGAGTATCTGCTCCGGCGAAACACATCCATGCACAAGAGCTCGGCTATGCAGATGCTCGAGCGCGCGCGCCGCGCTCATCAGAACCTCGCCCGCCTCTTCCGTCGTGAGGGCCCGGTCGCGCAAGATGCCGTCCAGCATCTCGTCCGGTTTTCGCAAAACGACGTAGATCAGCTCGGCGGCGTCCAATTGCGTTTGCCCGGCAGCGAGCGGCGTGCTCAGATTGGGATGTTCGGCCGTCCGCAGCATCTCCCAAACCGCTAATTGGCGCTGCGCACCGTCGCCTTCGCGAAGCACATCCACAAACGCATCCACGCCCCCGCCCCCGAGCACACGGATCTTATATTTCGCGCGCCCCTGTTCCGCCTCTAGAAGTTCCTGGACCTCGTAGCCGCCCTCCAGCACTCGCCCAGGAAAGCTGGCCCATTGCGGCTCGCTGTGTATTGGTTCGGGTAGTGGCGTCGCCTGCTGTTCGACGGGCGACAATTTCTGCTGTTCGGGTATCATGGCCTGCTGTTCGGGTAGCATGGCCTGCGAAATAATCCGGGCTGGTGCCGCGCTTTCCCCCATGGGTGTCCCTCCGCCTATCTCCGCACTATATCACTTAGCACTGCAGCAGCAGCCGCCATTTGCTTTCATCAACTTACATGTACGTTCTGAAACCGTCACACACAGGTTTGCCCGTCCACCGGGCGAGCCATTTACTTCGCTTGCACTGGAACCCATACTCGGGTGTTTTCCCACTCAAGCACCAGATCCGCATGGTCCTCGCCAGTCTTTTTCCAGGTGATGGTGAACTGCTCGACAGGCTGCTCTGTCTGCGATTTCTGCATGTCCACCCTGGCTAGATCCTGATCTGCGTGATAGTCGGTGCCCCATTGCCCGGTCTGCTTGTTGATGATCAGCTTCCAGGTACCCTCCGAAGGAAGCGTCCACAGCGTGTACTTCCCGGCCGGCACGTTCGTTCCTCCGATCTCTAGATCCACCGGCGTCGTGAGCGTGGTGGCTTCATTCGCGCCCGTGCGCCAAACCTTCGCGTAGGGTACCAGATCTCCCACGATCTTTCTGCCCCGAACGGAAGGCCGCCCGTACGTGATGGTGATTTGCTGTCCTTTGAGATCCACGTCCGCGTGCCCGGGAGGGCTCGGCATATTCTCCTTTCCCTTGCCTTGCCCCTGCATGTTCTGCGCCTGCAACGCCGCGCCGAAAACAACTCCCATGACCGCGCATCCAACTGCGAACTTTCCACTCAGCATCTTTCATCCCTCCTCGAACAAGGTATCAAGAATCTCCGGCAGGCGGCAGGAATCATCCGCCGGATCAACTGGCAGAAGGAAAAAATTACCCTCGCCCCAGCTTGGGGGGATGCCCGGCGGCGCGTTCCCGATAGTGCTGCAAGTTCTACTTGCTCACGCTTTTAACCTGAACTCTCGGGATCCTGATCAAGCCTACCCCCCGGTGGCCCTTCCCGTGCTTCACCCCGGGAGGAGGAGAGAGCATGAACCTTAGCTTCAAATCCGCCTTCTTCGGGTTAGTGCTGGCTGGGGCGTTACTAGTTCCCGGCGCAGTGCAAGCGGCGCAAAACCGCCCTCCCGACAATACGGCGGTGAACAAGCGCGATCGCGACACTTCACAGCCCACGGCGGATCAAGCCAAAAATAACATGTCTGATCGCGAAGTAACGAAGCATATCAGACAGGATGTAGTCGCTGACAAATCCTTATCGACTTACGGCCATAACGTCAAGATCATCGCTAAGAATGGCAAAGTGACGCTGCGTGGCCCCGTTCATTCCGACGACGAAAAGCGCGCGATCGAAGAACACGCGCGGAAATATGCCGGTGACGGCAATGTCACGAATGAACTGACTGTTAAGGAAGATCATAAATAAACCCCTCGACAACGGAAAAGGAGAATTTGAATGGCAGGTAAGAACACAGCCGCGTACGGCATTTATAAGACGCGCGATCTCGCGGAGACCGGAGTAGACCGGTTGCTCGCATCGGGCTTCCGCAACGAAGATATTTCGGTGCTGTTGCAGGATAACGTGGGAACTAAAGATTTCGCCCACAAGAAAGACACCAAAGCACCGGAAGGCACCACCACCGGAGTAGTGGCCGGCGGCGCGATCGGCGGAACTCTCGGCCTACTCGCGGGCATCGGCGCCTTAGCGATTCCGGGCCTCGGGCCTTTCATCGCCGCAGGTCCCATCATGGCCACCTTGGCAGGCATCGGGTCCGGTGGAGTCGTCGGCGGCATCATCGGTGCTCTCGTCGGTATGGGCATCCCTGAATACGAGGCCAAGCGCTATGAAGGCCGCATCAAAGAGGGCGGGATTCTCGTCTCCGTCCACTGCGATAACAGCGAATGGGTGAGCAAGGCGAAAGACCTGCTCAAACAAACCGGAGCGGAAGACGTCGCATCGTCGGGCGAGGGTTCGGCCGACTACGCTAAAACCGATAAGCCCGTCTCTAGAGGAACCACGACCATCTAGGTCACTCAATCATCCCGTCGTCCCAAAGCAAGCCCGGTGCTTCGGCGCCGGGCTTTTTATTTGTGTACACGGCAAATGCCGCGCGCCCTAGGTGCCATCGATGTGCTGTCGAGTGTTTGCCTCTTGGCGATGCGCCGTTTCGCGCGCGAAGCCGTCGAGATAAGCTCGCAGTTCATCCCGAACACGGCGGAAGAGCGCCAGCCGTTCCTGTTCGGAACCATCCAGCGCGGCAGGATCCTCGAACCCGCGACGCAGTTGCTTGGACGTTCCCGGGAACACCGGGCAGCATTCTTTCGCGTTGTCGCAAACCGTGATCACGTACTCGAATTGCCGACTCGCAAGCTCATCCACATGTTTCGATCGCTGCCTGCCGATGTCGATGCCCAGTTCGCGCATCGCCGAGATTGCCTCCGGGCGCACGCTGGTGGGTGCGGTACCCGCGCTTTCCACTTCAAAGCGATCCCCCGCATCGTGTCTTAGCAGGCCTTCAGCCATCTGGCTGCGCGCCGAATTGCCGGAGCACAGAATCAGAACTCTTTGTTTAGACATTTGCGGGTTTCGTGGCGCGGATAAACGCACTCATAAATTTCCCGTCCACCTGGGACGCCATCGCGTTCACATCGAGGCCTTGGCCGGATAGAAAGGCGCGCGCGTCCTCGATTTCGTAAATGCGCGTGGGTTCCATCTCAATCGCCGCGAAGCCCGCCTTGCCGAGCTTGTCGATGTACTCGGAATCCTTCATGGCACCCGCGATGCACCCAACCCACAGCTCCATGTTGCGGCGGATTTCCACCGGCACGTCGCCGCGCACCACCACATCCGAAACGGCAAAACGACCGCCCGGCTTGAGCACGCGAAATGCTTCGCCCAGCACGCGGTCCTTATCGCCCGAGAGGTTAATCACGCAATTGGAAATGACAACGTCCACGCTGTTGTCCGGCAGCGGAATATTTTCAATCTCGCCTTTAAGAAATTCGACGTTCTCGACGCCGGCTTTACGCTGGTTCTCGCGCGCCAGGGCCAGCATGTCGTCCGTCATATCGAGCCCGTAGGCTTTGCCCGTCGGTCCAACGCGGCGCGCTGAAAGCAGCACATCGATCCCGCCGCCCGAGCCGAGATCGAGCACCGTCTCGCCAGGATTGAGATTCGCAAGCGCGGTCGGATTCCCGCAGCCGAGTGAAGCTTTGAGAGCCTTTTCGGGAATTTGGCTCGCGTCCGCTTCATCGTATAGATTCGACGTGATGGGGTCGCACGATGCCGCCGCCGAGCCATCGCAGCACGATGTCTTCGAACAGCAATCGGCCGGCAAGCCTGCCCCCGTTGTGACGCGGCGCGCAGCCTCGCCGTATTTCTCTTTGACGATCTCTTTCAGTTCCATGCAGTCCCTTCCTTTATTGACACACCCGGATAATCGCGCGCGGCTCTATGGCTTTGTTGCGCGTGCAGCATTCGGCATACAGGAACCCAAGCAGTTCCTGAAGACCTTCGACATTCGCGGAGTAGCGCAGGAACGTGCTTTCCCGGCGTACGTTCACCAACCCTTCGTTTTTCAATTTTTCCAGATGATGGGAGAGCGTGGAGGCGGGAATATCCAGTTCGCTCCCGATATCGCCCGCGATCATCCCTTCGGGATGTGCCGCCAACAGAGCGCGCATGATGCGAAGGCGCGGTTCGGTGCCCATCGCGGAAAACATATCGGCATAGCGCACCACATCGGGTTCATTCCGTTGTGAGCGAGCGCGACCCGGCGCGGCTTTAGGCATCAATCCCAGTCCTCCTCGTCCCATTCCTCCAGTGAGCACAGCAGACATCCCGCCGTCGACTGCTTCTTGAGCTCGCTCAGAACGGCATCGGTCAAAACCGAATCGACAAAGGAACGGTGCTGCACCAAGCCCCGCCGGGGATTAACAGGCGCAGGACAGGGTGATTCAGGGGAACACCTCAGACGTTCGGCATCCATACTTCGATAATATTAGAATTATGGAATGTTGTCAAGAGAGCACATGTTGTACTCAATTGCCTGTGTACCGCCAGAAGCGCGAGGCCCGTGATAGCAGACACTTGCGCCGGCGTATAGATATCGTTCTGTATTTCGGCCGCCATATATCTAATTTCTACCCTGAATCGGGATGAATTGTTGCTCGACCCGCCGCTCGGCATTCTCCATGCTTCGACAATGCCTCCGCTGCGCGTGGGCAGGTTAGTTACGTGCTGCAGATTCTTTGCTTACGAGCCCGGATCAATCTTCGACGACTTGGGCGGAACACTTTAGCGCGATCGGATTTTCGAGCGGCGCTTGCGTCTTGAGCTTCTTGGGGCTGTGATCGGAACGCTATAACACCTGCAAGGATAAGAATGGCGCCCGCCAAAGAACCCCACGGTACGCCAAATAGAAGGGACACCGCGCCGAACGAAATCAGCACAATAGCGAGTGTGTTTGTTCGTTTCACCCAACGCCTCCGTGTTCGGAAATTCGGTAGCCTGCCACGCTCTTTCCATAATCGCTCATCACCAGCCGCCCGGTCACAACACTCATTTCCTTCAAATCGGCCTTTTACGCATTACTTCATTGACTCGCCATGGGCCGAGCAGGAAGCGCGGCCAAAAAACGAACGAAAATCGCTCGCCCGGCAAAAGGGCGCGTAACGGCCAACAATTCTCCACAGCAACGCCGCAGTCCCGGGAACGGACACTCGAGGGGTGCTTTCCCCGCCCGCAGTGCGCTAAAAGCGAACCATAGGCACGAAAAAGGAACTGGTCGGCGAAATGCATCATAGGAACTACACATGACTCGCTGGAACGATCTCCGCTACGCCGCCCGCCAGCTCCGCAAGAGTCCCGCTTTCACCATCACCGTGCTCGCGACGCTCGGTCTCTGCATCGGTGCGAACACCGCCATCTTCACGATTGTCGACACGCTCTTTTTCCGGGCGCTGCCCTATCCGGATCCCGCGCGGCTGGTCATGCTCACGTCCGTGTACGAGAAAAACGGCGCGTCCGGCGTCAACACCAGCCAAACCGGCACGCAATGGGAAATCGTTCGCGATCACGCCTCCTTCCTCGACAGCGCCGTTTACGCTGGAACAGCGGGCGTGAACCTCTTCGCCGCAGGCCGAGTGGAGTACGTGCAGCAGCAGCGAGTCAGCGCGAATTTCTTTCGCGTCCTCGGCATCCAGCCGTTTATAGGCCGTGAATTTAGACGTCAGGAGGACGTTCCGGGCGGTCCGCCCTTGACCATCCTTAGCTATGGCCTTTGGCACCGCGTGTTCCGCGCCAATCCCGCCATCGTGGGCAGCACCGTCGACCTCATAGGTGCACCCCACATCGTTGTCGGAATCATGCCGCCGGGCTTCCGGACAGACCAGCCCGCCGACCTCTGGACCCCTCTGCGGCCCTCTCGTTCCGGAGAAGGAAGCGGAGACAACTACGGTGTGATCGCACGTCTCAAACCCGGCGTGACATTCGCCCAGGCCAACGGTCAATTGGCGTCCATTATGGCCGCCACCATTGCCGAGATGCATCTGCCCAGCAGCGTCAAGATGAAAGAAACAGCCATTCCCTTGCAGGTCGGCCTCACCTACGACCTGCGCTCGAAGCTTCGCCTCATGTGGGGTGCTGTCCTCCTGGTCCTCATAATCGGCGCCATCAATATCGCAGGCATTCTGCTCGCTCGCTCCGCCACACGTTCTCGTGAAATCGCCACACGCATGGCCGTCGGCGCCGATCGCGCCCGCGTCATCTCACAACTTCTGGCCGAAGCCCTTTTGCTTGCCGCTGGCGGCGGATTACTCGGCCTGGGCTTATTCCGGCTTGGTCTGCGCCCAGACAGCAAGTACAGCGGGAGCAAGTAACCCCCCAGGCGTTGCCAAATGGCAAAACGACATGATGACACTCGGCCGGAAGTAGGCTTGGGAGCGTACCGGCGACGCTAGCTATAGACAAGCAGTGATCTTGCTAGCGACGAATTCGGCATTTGCGTGGAACGCAGGCGGCCCTTCCGACATGGTCATCCGGGAAACAGCTTATGTGGCCGAAGCCTGCATGGAAGCCGAACGGGTCGGCCAGCCTCGGCTGCACGGTCGAAGTTCTAGATATAGCCATTCTGTGAAGTCTGGAGGTGGGCAATACCGAGGCGGAACGGATGAGCAACGTTCTGCGCTTAATGCTCAGCGTTTCCAAAGAGGATTTGCTCAAGATTGAAGCACGGGAGAAACGGGCAAAAGAGAAGAAGAAGCGGACAAAGAAAAGCCGCGTCGTGAATCGCTACGTAGCTTCGATGCCCAGCGCGGCTCGTGCTGCATCCTGTATCCGCCTCTGCTCCGGGCCATCCAGTAATCGCAAAAGCGCGTTTATTGTGTTTTCCGTAGTCAGTCCTTGAAGATATAATGCCAGAACCTGCTGACACTGCGCAATCAGCCACTCTTCGCCGTTCAGCGCTGCCGTCAGTTGCTGGATCTTTTCTTCTGTGGGAATCGGCATCGGGCCATCCGGTTCGCATTCGTTGCTGGCCGCCGTTTGAGGCTCCGGTAGCCTTCCGGCATCTCTGGGGCTTGGGCGAAGTCGGACGGATTACAGGCTGGACATGGAGCGCCAGCTCCGCGGCAGGCGCATCCTCCAGCGCTTCCCCAAGGCCGATCCGGGTGATCTTCACACACCCACCGTGCATCGTGGCAGCGCTGACATGGCATATCCTTCATCACAGCCATACGATCATAACTCCCGTACTTAGTCCGAGGGAAATCCTACTGAGCACAGTAAGGGATTGTTTGCACTACCACTTCAAAGCGCGGGAGATTTCGGTTTCTCACACAAACGTCTCTCGCATCATCACCCAGCAAAGCGGTTTTCGTAGGGATGCGAAACCGCTTAGAGGCTGGGTTAATACTGCGGCTCCGATTCTTCCGGCCCCTCGGAATGCTCCGTTCCTCTCGGCAACCCGCAAGCCCAACAGCTTTCCTGCGATTCGTCTACGGTCGATAACACATAGGCTTCATGGCC
The DNA here is from genome assembly GCA_963719335.1 of Terriglobia bacterium. Classification (GTDB taxonomy): domain Bacteria; phylum Acidobacteriota; class Terriglobia; order Bryobacterales; family Bryobacteraceae; genus Bog-105. The sequence continues at coordinate 243,503 of CAVRBR010000005.1, forward strand.
GCACGCGATGCGCTTGTAGACTTTAGGGCCGCAAGATCCGCTGCGCTCAATCTCAGCACAAATTAAAGCAGGATTGGTCCGATTATTGCGCATTCTGTGTAGTATCCTGCTCCTTGGGTCTTTAGCGCTTTTCTCTTCTCTCATTGTCGTTGATACTGTTAGCAGGTGCCAGTAGATGAAACAGCGACTTCTCAAGAATCCAGGTGTGGGGTGAAGTCCCAGGCTGAAACGATCGCTGAACTGAATGAACGATGCGGCGGCCCGAATCAATTCGACAACTTTGACCGTGCATTTCGCAAAACGCTCACCGTCTCAAAACCGGCCTCCTGAAGGAAGAGGCGCGACAGAAGCGAGCGCGGGAAAAGAAGCGAGCAAAGAAGCCCACATCCTGAATGACCTTCCGGAGTTGCCCGATGCTACTGACGATGGTTCGGAGACGAACGCTATACGACAGCGATTGACCGGGCTTCGCGCCCGTCTAGGCGCGGCCTCGGGTTTGGCCCTTGACTAGATAAACTGGCCTGTCAAAACAATTGAGGATTGTTTTGTTCAGAATCTTCATGTAGTATGGTATCTAGTTATATAACTAGATATTAAGGAGGCCCTTCCGCCATGGGATTTCCCACCAAAGTGCAGCTCATCAAGCGCAAAGCCAGCGAGCAATGGTATATCAACTTCCCTTCCGCCATCGCCCAGGCCATGGAGTTCACACGCGGGGAAGAGGTGGAGTGGATCGTCGAAGATAAAAGCCTGCTGGCTTTGCGCCGGCCTTCACCTCCGCCACCGGTTTTAAAAAAAACTCTTCCCTGCTCGACGAGTTCCAAACGCTCTGGCGGCAATGCGCCGCAGACGACGGCCAAACGCGTCTCGACCAGCGAGCCCAACGCCTCGCCCTGAGTTCGTTGCTGTGTTTGGGACGACACACCGTGACCGGCTTACTCGCCACGTGCGGCGCACAGTTTCAAGACTGGACCGCCAGCTATCGTTTGTTCTCGCGTCTGCGCTTCGATCACAAGGCGCTGTTCTCTGGCATTCGCTCGGCCTGCCTGGAGCAGTTGCCAGACTCAGCGATGGTGTGCTTATCCGTCGATGATTCGCTGCTGCCCAAACGCGGCCCCAAAACGCCGGGCGTCGCCTGGCGACGGGATCCGCAAGGTCCTCCCTTTCAAACCAATCTCATTCGCGCCCAGCGTATCCTGCAGTTTTCCGCACTCGTGCCCGTGCCCAACTCGCTTGCCATGCGTGCCATTCCGGTTGACTTCCTGCACGCACCCACGCCGCCCAAGTTAGCCCGCGACGCTTCCGAACAGCAGAAGAAAGAGCACCAGCAGTTAGCCGATTCGCTCAACCTTGGCACACGCGCTCTGCAGCAATGGGAGCAGATGAAGAGCACCTTTGCCGGACGCCGTGTCCTTCTGCTGTCGGACGCGCGCTTCACCACGCAACGCTTCTTAAAAGGTTTGCCTGACGACCTCACGCTCATCGGCCGCGTGCGCAAAGATGCCAAACTCTTTTACTTACCCGAACAACAACCGACTAAAGGCCGCCGCCGCTGCTATGGCGCGCCCGCTCCCACTCCGGAACAAATCCGTCAGGATCCAGCCCATCCCTGGCAACAGATTCAGGTGCACGCGGCTGGCGCTGATCACATCTGTCGCATCAAAGTTGTGGATCCAGTGCTCTGGCGTCCCGCTGGCGCTGGGCGCGTTCTGCGAGTAGTGATCATCGCGCCTCTGGCTTATCGCCCGCGCAAGGGATCACGCATCCGTTATCGCGATCCGGCGTTTCTCATCTGCACCGATCCCACGCTGCCCGCTGAGCAGATCGTGCAGCAGTATTTCCGGCGCTGGGACATCGAAGTGAACTTCCGCGATCAAAAGACTTTACTCGGGGTTGGTCAGGCGCAAGTGCATCACGTCAACTCCTGCCAGTCTGTTCCCGCTTTCCAAGTCGCCGCCTACGCTCTGCTGTTGTTGGCCGCCTCGCGTCTGCATCAGTCCGACTTCTTGCCACCTCCCAAATGGCGCGCTCAGCCAACACTCCGAGCGCCACTCGACACAACGGCTCTTACGCAACCTGCGCTTCGAGGTCTGGGGACGCGCCCTCGGCCTTTCCAGTTTCTCCGGCTTCTCGTGCAAAACTCCCTCCACCAGCAATCCGGAGAAACTCCTCAACGCTCTTCCCTCCGCCTTGTTTTATGCCTGATCTTAATGCCGCCAGCACCCAACCAGGGCCAAACCCGAGCGCCGCGCTAGGCGCGGCTGGCATTCTAGAGCCTGTCAAGCCGAAATCCAGCGTACCGTAACGTAGCCAGCTTAGTCAACTATAAGTCTTGTCCAGGTGATGTCAAGCGGCTTGTGTAAAAACCCGGAGGGTGCGGTTTCGCCACTCTAAGTTGAATCTGTAAAAGATCGAATAGATAATCCGGTCGACGCTGGCCACATTCACGAAACAGACCATGGGGCGGGTTCGCCGCCGGAATTTCAATTGTTTGAATGTATAGGTCTGTGATGTTCGTCCGTTCGTCCCGCTGCGCGGGCGACAAGAACGAACATCGAAATAGGAGACGTGATCAGACCTATGAACTACCTGGGACTTGATGTTCACAAACGCACGATCAGCTATTGTGCGCGCGGTTCGATGGAACGATTTGCAGGAAGGTTCCGTGACTGCCCTGCGAGAAGAATTGGATGAACTGTATGCCTAAGTACCCGCACCGTGTGTGGTGGGCCTCGAATCGACGCTGTTTACCGCATGGGTGTATGACCATCTGACAGCGAAGGGTATGTCCGTCAGGGTGGCGCATCCAGCGATGTTAAAGGCGATCTTCCCGAGAAAGCGGAAGGATGACGACATCGATGCCCGGAAACTCGCCGATCTTCTGCGGTGCAACTACTTCCCCGAATGCCACATGGCCAGCCGAGAGATCCGCGACCGCCGTCAGTCTTACGATCGAAACGTACTGGTGAGACAGAGCGCTGAGACCAAGAACAAGATGGCCGCCATGCTCATGGAGACGGGTATTCCCTACAACAAGAAGAAACTGCACATCAGCAAGAATGCTTCGAAGACTTCCTCGATACCAAAGCTGCCGTTATGCCGGAGGGGCTTCCCGGGCTGCTTCGGCTGGGCCGAAACGTGATCGAGGTGTTACACAGCATGAATCGCGACCTGGTTGGCATGCTGAAAGCGGACTCCGCCCTAGCCGGGCGCGTCGCTCGCCTGATGAGTACTCCGGGGGTTGGTCTCATGTTGGCTTTGACATGGGCTTTGGAAATTGGTGACGTGGGGCGGTTCGCCTCAAAAGGCTGCCATCAGCTATTGCGGCTTGTGCGGTGCCGAGCAGAGTTCAGCCGGCAAATTGCAGAGAACACCGATCTCGAAGCAGCCGGAACAAACGCTTGCAGACCACTCTGATTGAAGCGGCCGAGGTGGCACCGCGCTGGCATCCGGAATTCGCATTGCTGTATGACCAACAAAAGCAAAAAGGCAACCACAACCGAGCCCACGCTGGCCATCGCACGGAAGTTGGTTTCCTATATACTATTCCTTTTCCTCACCTTCCCCTCCCCCCCCCTCCTCCCCCCTTCCCCCTCTCCCCCTTCCCCTATCCTCCCCCTCCCCTCCTTCTCTCCCCCTCGCCGTGGATCGAGGAGGTCGCCTGTTTCTGCCGCGGCCCCCATCTATGGGCCAAGTAGAACTCAGCGCGTGCTCGCTCGGTAACCCGAAAATTTCTCACAACCTGACATCACCGGCGGGCCTATGCCGATCGACGGACAGGCAAACGGAGTGGCACCCAAGACCTTCCTTAATTGTTTCAGGGTCGGCCGGTGAACCACAACTCAATCATCGGTGAGGGTACAAACCCGAGACTGGAAATGGATGTCTGGTTCTGCTACAGCAGGAACCGGGGCCGTGAGGCCGCAACGATGTTACGTACACTGGAACGCAACCTTGAGCTCACCAACAGGAACTGGAACACGCCAGTTGTTCCGCAGTCCGCCCACGCGTTTTGTTTCATCCAGAACCGTGCTCGTGGCAAGGGTTCGCTACGCCGCACACAACGCGCCCTTGCCCTCTCCGCTCGGTTCCGATTTAACGACCGCGTTGGGCGGCTCCGACGGGAACAACTGGCGCAAGCGAATCAGCACGCCTGAAAAAGAGGCCTTGACTGACGTCAAGCATTTTTCGTTTTGGCTCTGATTTTAGGGGGTGCTGGGCTATCACCCGGCTGCCGCCGTTGCGTTATAGCGCCGTACCTACCGCGCCACTTTTCGGTGCAAAGTTATCGGGTGCTCACGTGAGTAGGCGATCACACGGTAAATCGCTATGTTAGTCCTGCCTGAGAGGACGGTAGGCACTCCCCACGTGGAGAGTTCTCCGTCTCCCTTTGACTTAGACCTATCATGGATGTCATGGGACTGAATGCCCTGCCGAGTGAGACGGTCATTGACGGCGAACTCGTGGCTTTTGATGCTTCTGGCAGGCCCTCCTTCAATGCGCTGCAGTCGGCTCACAGGATCTTCTACTACGTTTTCGACCTGCTGATCCTCGAAGGCGGG